>NZ_JBIBKX010000001.1:992870-1742086 GCF_042959425.1 Streptomyces sp. NPDC007896
GACGGATCAGTCGACGCAAGTCGTGTCCCATCCGGGGCGCCGCGCGTTCGACAACGTACACGGCACGCCGCCACACGCATCGCACGCATCACACACGCCACACACGCCACACAGTTCATTCGAGACGGGCGCCAAGGGAGGGGACCGGGGATGACGGACCGGCATCATCTGCTCGTGCACGGTGGGACGTTCGCCGCCGTGGGCGACGGCGGGGACATCAGCGGGGTGCGCAGCGGCAGCTCCCCGGACGGGTTATTCGTACGGGACGCCCGGCACCTCAGCCGCTGGCAGCTGACCGTCGACGGCGCGGTGCCCGAGGCGCTGACGCCGGTCGCGGACGGCGACACGGCGCGCTGCGTGCTCGTCCCGCGCGGCGGGCGCAACGAACCGCCCGCCTACACGCTCTTCCGTGAACAGGCCGTCGCCGACGGCGCGTTCGTGGAGGCGCTGCGCGTCACCAGCAACCGCCCGTCGCCCACGACCGTGCGCATCGCGCTCACCGTGGACGCCGACTTCACCGACCAGTTCGAGCTGCGCTCCGACTACCGTACGTACGCCAAGATCGGCGCCGTACGAGGGCGTCAGGTCCTCGACGACGGGGTGGAGTTCAGCTACCAGCGCGGGGAGTGGCGGTCCTGTACGACGGTCACCTCCGAGCCGCCGCCGGACGGAGTCGAGGAGACCGGCACCGGCGCCCGTCGCCTCGTATGGACCCTGGACCTCGAACCGCACGCCTCGGCGGAGCTGGCGCTGCGCGTCGCGGCCCGCCCGCACGGGGCGCTGAAGGACCCTGAGGTGCCCGCCTCACCCTCTGCGGCGAATGAACAACTCCTCGCGCTGGAAGGCGAGTTCGCGGACGGCGTGCCCTTCCCGACCGGCTGGCCGGAGCTGGCCGCGGCCTGTGCGCGCGGGCTGTCCGACCTCGCGGTGCTCCAGGTCCCGGCGACGGGCCCGGACGGCGAGGAGCTGCGGGTGCCGGCGGCCGGAGTGCCGTGGTTCCTCACGCTCCTGGGCCGCGACGCCCTGCTGACCTCCCTGTTCGCGCTCCCCTACCGCCCCGAGCTCGCCGCCGCCACGCTGCCCGCGCTCGCCGCGACGCAGGCGGTCGAGGTGGGAGCGGGTGCGGTGGCCCAGCCCGGCAAGATCGTGCACGAGGTGCGGCACGGTGAGCTGGCGCACTTCGGGCAGGTGCCGTACGGGCGGTACTACGGTTCGGTGGACGCGACACCGCTGTTCCTGGTGCTGCTCGGCGCGTACACCGAGCAGACGGGTGACCCGACCCTGGCCCGGCGGCTGGAGGCCAACGCCCGGGCGGCGATCGGCTGGATGCTGGACCACGGCGGTCTGACCTCCGTCGGCTATCTCGTCTACCGCGCGGACGGCGGCGGACTCGCCAACCAGAACTGGAAGGACTCCCCCGGCGCGATCTGCTCCGCCGACGGGAGCCGTCCCAGTGGGCCGGTGATGGCCGCGGGCGCGCAGGGATACGCGTACGACGCACTGCGCCGCACCGCCCACCTGTCCCGTACGGTCTGGGGCGACGAGGTCTACGCCGCTCTGCTCGAACAGGCGGCGGGCGACCTCCGTGACCGTTTCCAGCGGGACTTCTGGATGAGTGAACACGCCTTCCCCGCGCTGGCGTTGGACGGTGACGGCCGTCAGGTCGACGCCCTCGCCTCGGACGCCGGGCATCTGCTGTGGTCGGGGCTGCTCGACAAGGAGTACGGCGAACTGGTCGGCCACCGCCTGCTGGAGCCGGACTTCTTCTCCGGCTGGGGCGTGCGCACCCTGGCCTCCGGCCAGCCGGCGTACCACCCGCTGTCGTACCACCGCGGTTCGGTCTGGCCGCATGACAACGCGCTGATCACGCTGGGGCTGGCCCGCTACGGCCTGCACGACGAGGCCCGGACGGTCGCCCACGCGCTCGTCGACGCCGCCACGGCCGCCGGCCACCGTCTGCCGGAGGTCCTCGCGGGGTACGGCCGCGAGACACACGGGGAGCCGGTGCCGTATCCGCATGCGTGCGTACGGGAGTCCCGCTCGGCGGCGGCACCGTTGGCGTTGCTCACGGCGGTCGGGGGCGCTTGAGGGATCCCCCGGCAGGAAAGCGAGCCACCGGAGAAGTCAGCCGCCGGACGTGTCCAGTTCCGCGTCCTCGCTGATGCCCGCGCAGTCGTACGGGTCCTTGAGCCAGCCGTCCGGCAGGACGACCCGGTTGTTGCCGGACGTGCGGCCGCGCGGGCCGTCCGCGCCCGTCGGCCAGGGCTGGTCGAGGTCCAACTCGGCGAGGCCGTCGGAGAGTTCGGCGAGGGACGAGGTGATCGCGAGCCGCTTGCGCATTTCGGAGCCGACCGCGAAGCCCTTCAGGTACCAGGCCACGTGCTTGCGGAAGTCGATGACGCCGCGCGCCTCGTCGCCGATCCACTCGCCGAGCAGGGTGGCGTGGCGGACCATGACGGCCGCGACCTCGCGCAGGGTCGGGCGGGCGTAGGCGTCCTGGCGCCCCTCGAAGGCGGCCACCAGGTCGCCGAACAGCCACGGCCTGCCGAGGCAGCCGCGCCCGACCACGACCCCGTCGCAGCCGGTCTCGCGCACCATCCGCAGCGCGTCCTCCGCCGACCAGATGTCGCCGTTGCCGAGGACGGGGATCTCCGGCACGTGCTCCTTGAGGCGCGCGATGGCGTCCCAGTCGGCCGTGCCGCCGTAGTGCTGGGCGGCGGTGCGGCCGTGCAGGGCGATGGCGGTGACGCCCTCCTCGACGGCGATCCGTCCGGCGTCGAGGAACGTGATGTGGTCGTCGTCGATGCCCTTGCGCATCTTCATCGTCACCGGGAGGTCGCCCGCCCCGCTGACGGCCTCGCGCAGGATCGCCCGCAGGAGGTTGCGCTTGTACGGGAGGGCGGAGCCGCCGCCCTTGCGGGTGACCTTCGGGACCGGGCAGCCGAAGTTCAGGTCGATGTGGTCGGCGAGGCCTTCCTCCGCGATCATGCGGACGGCCTTGCCGACGGTCGCCGGGTCCACGCCGTACAGCTGGATCGAACGCGGCTTCTCCGTCGCGTCGAAGTGGATCAGCTGCATCGTCTTCTCGTTGCGCTCGACCAGCGCTCGCGTGGTGATCATCTCGCTGACGAACAGGCCCTTGCCGCCGCTGAACTCGCGGCACAGCGTGCGGAACGGCGCGTTCGTGATCCCGGCCATGGGGGCGAGGACGACGGGCGGCTGGACCGTGTGGGGGCCGATCGACAGCGGGGAAGCAGCGGTGGCGGCGGGAGCGAGGGCGGTCGTGGACATTCCCCCATTGTCGCGTACGCGGACGGGTGCGATGACTGTGGTGACTGTCATGAATGAGTGCGGTGCGCAACAAAGGAAGGTCAGGAGAGGGTCATTAGTTAGACGCACTATCGACATCGGCGTAGGCTGGAGAAATGCCCGAGCTCAGTCCCCGCCACCGGCTTCTCGTCCTCGCGATCTGCTGCATGAGCCTGCTGATCGTGAGCCTCGACAACACGGTCCTGAACGTCGCCCTGCCCTCGATGCAGAAGGAACTGCACGCGAGCGTGGCGGGCCTCCAGTGGACCATCGACGCGTACACGCTGGTCCTGGCGTCGCTGCTGATGCTCGCGGGCTCGACCGCCGACCGCATCGGCCGCCGCCGGGTCTTCAAGGCGGGCCTGGTGATCTTCACCCTCGGTTCGGTCCTGTGCTCCGTCGCTCCGAACCTGGACTCGCTCGTCGCCTTCCGCATGGTGCAGGCGGTCGGCGGCTCGATGCTGAACCCGGTCGCGATGTCGATCATCACCAACACCTTCACGGACCCGCGCGAGCGCGCCCGCGCGATCGGCGTCTGGGGTGGCGTGGTCGGCATATCGATGGCCGCGGGCCCGATCGTCGGCGGCCTGCTCGTGGACTCGGTCGGCTGGCGGTCGATCTTCTGGATCAACCTCCCGGTCGGCCTCGCCGCGCTCCTGCTCACCTGGCGTTACGTCCCCGAGTCCCGCGCCCCCAAGGCCCGCCGCCCCGACCCGGTCGGGCAGCTCCTCGTCATCGCGCTGCTCGGCTCCCTGACGTACGCGATCATCGAGGCGCCCAGCTCCGGCGCCCCCAAGACCCTCGCCTTCGGGGCGATCGCCGTCGCCGCGCTGCTCGGCCTGCTGTGGTACGAGCCCCGGCGCGCCGAACCCCTCATCGACCTGCGCTTCTTCCGTTCGGCGCCGTTCAGCGGGGCCACGATCGTCGCCATCAGCGCGTTCGCCGCGCTCAGCGGGTTCCTGTTCCTCTCGACGCTCTATCTGCAGAACGTGCGCGGTCTGGACGCGCTGCACGCGGGCCTGTGGATGCTGCCCATGGCGGTCATGTGCTTCGTGTGCGCGCCGCTGTCGGGGCGGCTGGTCGGCAACCGCGGGCCACGACTGCCCCTGCTGATCGCGGGGGTCTCGATGACCGCGAGCGGGATTCTCTTCGCCGCGTTCGAGGGTGAGACGTCGAACGTCACGCTCGTCATCGGGTACGTCCTCTTCGGCCTCGGCTTCGGCTTCGTGAACGCCCCCATCACCAACACCGCCGTCTCCGGCATGCCCCGCACCCAGGCCGGGGTCGCGGCCGCCGTCGCCTCCACCAGCCGACAGATCGGCGGCACCCTCGGTGTCGCCGTGGTCGGCGCGGTCCTCGCCTCCGGCATCCAGACCTCGGCGTACCGGGAGACGTTCGTGTCGGCCGCCCGCCCCGGCTGGTGGATCCTCGCCGGCTGCGGTCTCGCCGTGCTCGTCCTGGGCGCGCTGACCAGCGGACGCTGGGCACGCGGAACGGCCGAGCGGACGGCACGGCAGCTGGAGTCGGCGGAGGTTCGGGACTCGGTGAGCGTCCGGGCTTAGGCGTGCCCCAGGCCTTGTCGGTCTAGGCGGCTTCGGTCTCCGCCGTCAGCGCGATCTCGTGCAGCTTCCTCAGGCGTTCGCGGCTCTGCTCGTCCGTGGGGGCGTACGTCACCATGCGGGCGCCCATGTCGGGGGCGAGCCACAGGTCGGTGTGGTCGACGGTGAGCAGCCCGACGTACGGGTTCAGGAACTGCTTGGTCTTGCTGCGCGAGCCGCCGTACACCTCGTACCGCTCCCAGATCTCACGGAACTCCGCCGACTCCGACCGCAGCCGCTTGACCAGCAGCTTCCAGGCGGGCTCGCCGAGATGTCCGGCCATCGCGCCGCGCAGCTTGGCGGCCATCACGCGCATGGTCTCGTCGAGGAGCACGATCGACTCGCGCCACTCCGGGTGGGTGTAGGCGAGGATCATGCAGTTGCGGTCCTCGGGCGGTACGGCGTCGAGGTCGCGCATCATCAGCCGGGCGTACGTGCGGTTGTACGCCAGGATGTCGTAGCGGCTGTTCTGGATGCAGGCCGGGACCGGCTCCAGCTGGGACAGCACCTCGAGCAGGGCCGGGGTGAGCGTCGGGCACGGCGCGGCGGGCGTGGGGTCGACGGCTCCGGCCAGCCGGAAGAGGTGGGCGCGCTCGCTGGAGTCGAGCAGCAGGGTGCGGGCCAGGGCGTCGAGGACCTGTTCGGAGACCTGGATGTCACGGGCCTGTTCGAGCCAGGTGTACCAGGTGACGCCGACGGCGGAGAGCTGCGCGACCTCCTCGCGGCGCAGGCCCGGCGTGCGCCGGCGGCGGCCGCGGGGCAGTCCGACCTGCTCCGGCGTGATGCGCTCACGGCGGTTGCGCAGGAAGGTCGCGAGCTCGTGCCGCCGGATCTCGCTGCCGCGGGGGGCGGCGGTGCCGTGCGGCTCGGGGTCCACCGGCCGAGGAGAAGTCACGGACACCGCCCGCTGAGCAGGGTCGATGGCCTCCACCGGCCGGGGAGCGGCGCTCTCCTGCGTCATCGTCGTCATGCCTCCAGCCTGCCGTTCGCCGGAACCTGTTGCCAGGTAGTGCTTCTACCAGGATAAGGACACTCTGGTACCAGTCTGAGGTCAGGAGAAGTCTGGAGGACGTGACCGAAACCGGAACCCTCAGGACTCCAGTCCGCTCGCCCTCCGCAGCACCCGTGCTCAGCGGCCTCGGCCTCTTCACCGTGCTGCTCGGGGCGGCACTGCCCCTCATCGACTTCTTCATCGTCAACGTAGCCCTCCCGACTATCGGCCGGGACCTGAACGCGAGCGAAGCCGTCCTCGAACTCGTCGTCGCCGGGTACGGAGTCGCGTACGCCGTCCTGCTCGTCCTCGGCGGCCGCCTCGGCGACCTCTTCGGGCGACGCCAGTTCTTCCTCGGCGGCATGGCGGCCTTCGGCCTGACCTCCTTGGCGTGCGGGCTCGCGCCCAGCGCCTGGACGCTGGTGGCGGCGCGCGTCGCCCAGGGCGCGGCGTCCGCGGCGATGCTCCCGCAGGTGCTCGCCACCATCCAGGCGGCGACGGCGGGCCCGCGCCGCGCCAAGGCCATGGGCCTGTACGGGGCCACGGCCGGTCTGTCCATGGTGGCCGGGCAGATACTCGGCGGCCTCCTCGTCGCGGCGGACATCGCGGGCACCGGCTGGCGCGCGGTGTTCCTCGTGAACGTGCCCGTCGTGATCCTCGGCCTGATCCTGGCCACGCGCGCCGTCCCCGAGACGCGCTCGCAGCACCCGGAGCCGATCGACACCCCCGGCACGGTGCTGCTCGCCGTGTCCCTTCTCGCGCTCCTCGCCCCGCTCACCGAGGGCAGGGCGGCGGGCTGGCCCCTGTGGACCTGGCTGTCGCTGGCGCTGTTCCCCCTCGCGGCGGCGGCGTTCTACTTCGTCGAGCGCCGGGAGGACCGCGAGGGCCGTACGCCCCTGGTGCCGCCGAGCCTGTTCGCGCTGACCTCGCTCCGCCGGGGCCTGATCATGATCGTGCCGTTCTCGATCGGCTTCAGCGGCTTCATGTTCGTGATCGCGGTGGCGCTGCAGCGGGGTGCGGGCCTCGGCCCGGTCCCGGCGGGCCTGGCCCTGGCACCGATGGCCGCGGTCTTCTTCGTCGTCTCCCTCTGCGGCCCCCGGCTGATCGCCCGCTACAGCACCCGGATCGTCACCGCGGGCGGGCTGATCCAGGCGGTGGGCGTGGCGCTCATCGCGCTGGCCGCCTGGCGGTCCTGGCCCGACCTGGGCGTGTGGCAACTGCTGCCGGGCGCGGCGGTCGCGGGCGCGGGCCAGGCACTCCAACTCCCCGTCCTCATCCGGATCATCCTCTCCGAGGTGCCGTCCGCGCGGGCCGGCGTCGGCAGCGGGGTCATGGCCACCACCCAGCAGTCGGCCCTCGCGATCGGCGTCGCCACCCTGGGCACCCTCTTCCTGTCCCTCGCCTCGAGCAACGGCATGCGGGACGCCCTCGTCACCACCCTCCTGGTCCAACTGGCGGGCGTGGCCCTGACGACGGCCCTGAGCCTGCGACTGCCGCGCACGATCAGCTGACCTGTGGGTGCGGTTGAACCAGTCGGAGCATTCGTTGAGTTCGCGGACGCGTGCAACCCTGGGCGCCCCGGGTTCCGTGTAGGGCGTAGCGAGACGCGGACCTGGGTCGGCCCGGACCCGGCGCAGGCGACACCTGGGGCATGAGACGAGGAAGAGCGTGACCGATCATCCCAGCGAGACCGACTTCCGTGCCTGGGTGCTTGAGCATCGAACGCGCCTGCGTACGACGGCGTTTCTGCTCTGCGGTGACTGGTACCTCGCCGATGACCTCGTGCAGGACGCGCTCGGACGGCTCTACTCCAGGTGGGGCAGGGTGGTGGCAGCCGGTGATCCGCGTGCGTACGTCCGTCGGATCCTGTGCAATCTCCACACCGACTACCGGCGTCGACCGGCCAGACGTGAGATCAGCGAGGCGGATGTGAGCACGTTGCACTCACCCCCGCCCACCAGCATGGCCGAGCGTGACGACGATCTGGTCGCCGCCCTGCTGACGATCCCGGCCGGCCAGCGGACCGTGCTCGTCCTGCGCTTCTTCGAGGATCTGTCCGTCGAGCAGACCGCGGCCCTGCTCAAGACGAGTCCGGGCAACGTCAAGAGCCAGACAAGTCGCGGCCTGGAGGCTCTGCGCTCCGCGCTCCGGACGCAACCGACCAAGATCGAGGGGGCATCGTGAATCCCGACAAGACGCCAGAAGAACTCGCCACGCGTATCGCGTCCATCAGCATCAGTGCTCCTGCCGACCGCGTCGACATCGACGAGGTGGTCCGCGTGGGGACGAGGCGGCGCTGGCGTCGGCGGCTCGCCGTCGCCGGCGTGTTCGCCTGCGTCGTGGCCGTCGCCGGAACGGTGGCCGTCGCGACGCAGGGGGACCACGGCAGGAGCAACACCACGGCTGCTCCCCGCTTTCGCAGCGCGGCCCTGACCGCCGAAGGCCTCGGCGGGCGATGGATCGCCGTCCGGATCGACGATCGCGACGTCTCGTCGTGGCGCGACGTCGGCGGCATGCCGGCGAACATCATCATCGGCGCCGACGGGGCACCGAACGGATGGCAGGTGAACAGGGCCTGCGGCCCGCTGGCCGGCGGCAGCTTCACTCTGAAGGCGGACGGCTCGTTCACCGCCGTGTTGCCGTCTCCGCAGTTCCAGTCCTGCCCGATGCTCTCCACACCTCCCCCCGACCTCCTGGACGCGCTCGCGCGTACCGCTTACGTCGCCGTGGACGAGCCGGGCGACTCGGCCGCCCGAACGCTGCGGTTCCTGGACAGCCACCATCGGCTCATCGCGCTGTGGCGCGAGGACACCACGACGACGTCGGGCGCCGCCGTGTGCAAGAAGGCACTCGGACGCAAGTCCACCTTCGACGGCACCTTCACCACCGTCGAGCGGGTCCGCGCGAAGCATCTGGCCGCGACGGACGCCAAGCCCGAGGACGTTCTGCCCGATGTTCCCGGCGGCACCGTCGCCGTCTACTGCTCGACCACCGAGACAGGTTCGCCCGTCAGGTACGCGGTCACGGCCGACGGCCACAAGGTGAGGCTCAGCCCGGCCAAGTAGCCGGCCACGCGCGAGTTCCGCCCACTCGCGGGTGTCGCCGGGAGCACACGGTGGCTCCCGGCGACACCCGGTACGGCAGGCCCGATGCTAGGAGCAGCGCTTCCAGGTCTGGTAGAACGCAGTCGAGCTGGAGCGGGTGTCGGTGAACATGGCGGCACCGGACGCGGCGCCGTTGGTGGTCAGTTTCATCTCGGTGGTCGGCAGCGCGAAGAGGTTCTTGAAGGTGCTGCCGTACCTGGCACCGGCGACGCTGAGCGTCTGCCGACTGAACTTACGCAGTTTGAAACCGAACGGCCGTTCCGTGATGTAGTCCGCGGTCGTCCCGTCGTAGTACGACGAAAGACCGGACACGGTGACGGGTGTCCAGCCGGATCCGGCGGTCCGGTCGTACCAGTGGAACCCGACCTTTCCGGAGCTGTAGGTCATGTACTGCGAGATGACGTGCCCGGTCTTCGTCGTGTGCCCGATATAGACGGGCGGGTTCCCGTGCGCGGGGTTGAGGTACTCGTACCACAGCGAGGCACCCTGGGTGGCCGTGCCCGACGAGCCCGAGACGAAGCCCTGCTGGATCAGCTTGCCGGAGTGCCAGCCACCGACGCCGATCCACGGGGCTGCCACCGCGGTGCTGTTGGAGCCACAACTCGCTGAGTAGGTGGGGATGTTCTGATCGTCGTAGACCTCGTTGTAGTTGGAGTGGCCGGTGGCGACATAGCCACCCCAGTTGCCGCTGTAGGCGAATCGCAGTGACGACTTGCCGGACGGCCCCAGGCACGGCACCGACGGGATGGTCTCGCGGTACCCGTTGTACTTCGCCCGCCATGCCGCCAGCGCCTTCGCGTTGTTCGGGGCGTCGAAGCCGTAGGCCCGCGCCGCCGCGGGCGCCGCTGTCTGCGGCCGGAACCCCTGGGGCGGAACGATCGTCGTCATGGTCGCGCCGCCCGGCAGACGGTACGTCAGCTCCTTGCCCGCTGCGGCTCGCACGGCTTGAGCAGCCGACGCGGACACGGTCTTCCCGTCCGCCCCGACGAGACGCGTCTGCGTGGCGCTGAGAGTTCTGCACCCCTTGGCCGGTGCGGAACCGGCCCCCGGTGCGGCGTTCGCGGGCGTCGCGACAAAAGCGGCGGCCGCGACCACCATCGAGCTTGCGACGACTAAGACTTTCCGGACACGAGAGCTTGCAGTTGCCCGTGAGGGCTTCATGTTGCTCCTTCGGTGTAGGAAGAGGACATCAGCGGCCGGGGCGCCTGTGCGCCGCAGTCGCTCGCCGATGTCGACAGGGACCAGCCCGGCGTGACACACGCGCTCTCGGCCGCAGCCGTGCGTGTCGTCATGGCGCTGGTGGCCGAACCGCCGATGGCGGTCACGACCTAATGGCTGGAATCCCTGCGGTCCCGAAGCCCATACCGACGATGAACAGACTGTTCACGCCACCCAACCCCCGTCGTGTGCATGAAACGTGCCGCACTCGTGTGACTCGTTGGAGTCGTGCGGTGGATGCATCCTATGAAGCGGCAGTGAAAACACATGGCCGCCTTTAGTAAACTTGTTCTAATTCTTCCCGGGGCGAGGCACATGTCCTCAGTGGCGGACCAGGCAGAAAGGGTGCCCCGCGGGATCCGCGTAGACGTGCCAGCCCCGCCCGTCTGAGGCGTCCAGCAAAGTCGCACCGAGGGCCAGGACCTGGTCCCGCGCCCGGTCCAGGTCGGGGACGCCGAAGTCCAGGTGGAACTGCTGGGGTTGGGCGGGGTCGGGCCACCGCGGAGGCCAGTAGTCCGCCACTCGCTGGAAGGCGAGCACGAGACCGGACGGCGTGTGCAGCGTCGACCAGGCCTCGCCGAGCGCCCAGCGCGGGTCGGGCCGGTTGACGGTCCCACCGAGCAAGGCCTCGTAGAACTCGGCGAGTCGGAGCGGCTCGAGGCAGTCCAGCACCACGCACTGCAGTTCGGCGATCACGCGCCGATCCTAGGTCAGCTGCGAGGGCGGGCGAGTGGGGCGACCAAGGTGTCCGACTGCCGGGCGCGCCGCAGGGCGTTCGCGACGAAGCCGTTCGCCTTCAGTTCCTCGACGAGGTCGTGGAGGAAGCGGACGGTCTCGGGTTGGCGGGCCTTCGTCGTGCCGACCGCCTGTGGGATCTGCATGAACCGGTCCTCGATCAGGCGGAGTTCGGGGTGCGCCGCGACGAACCCGGTCATCGGCTGCCTGATCCCGGCCGCGACCTCCAGCCCCTCGGCCCGAAACGCCTCGACCCCGTCCTCCCCGCGCACCACGCTCGCATGCCGAAGCGTGCGGGAGAGGAAGAGGTCGTAGGCGGACCCGCGCTTCACACCGATCCGTACGCCGGGACGGTCGGCCTCGGCGACGGTCGTCAGGTCCGAGTCGCGGGGGACGGCGTACACGCCCTCGATCACGACGTACGGCGCCGTGAACGCGACCTCGGCCTCACGTGCGGGCTCGACGGCCAGGAAGCACAGGTCGGCACGGCCCTCCGCCATCGCCTCGTACGACTTGCGGGCGGGAGTTCCGGTCGTCATGAGCGGAGTGTAGAGCGGGGCGGTGCGGCGGCGCGGAGAGTGGACGGGCGGCGACGGATCGTGATCGCGTACGGCCACGCGGTGAACTCGCGGCCGAAGAACCCCCGTTGATCTTCCCGATGCTGCACACTCCTTGCTGCGAAAGCCGCCTTGCCGCCAACGCCTTGCCGCGTGAGCGGAGCGGTAACACCTGGAGGTGTCATGCTGCAGATCAACACGAGCAAGGTCAGCCGCTGGGACCAGCACGGCCGCGAGCACGTCGTCCACGTCCAGCGCGCCGGTGTACAGCGCACGATCAGATGCGACACCTGCGGCTGGCGCAAGGGCGCGCAGTTCCTGCCGTGGCTGAAGGCGGAGGAACACCTCGCCGAGGCGCATCAGGCGACGGTGGACCCGACGGAGGGATAGTCCTCCACCGGGTCCACCGGGTCCACCGGGTCCACCGGTTCGCCGGGGTCGCCGAATCACCGGGTCCACCGGTTCGCCGGGGCCGTGGATTCAGTCGATGCGGCGGCGCAGTCCGCGCAGGACAAGGGTGACGACCGTCGAGAACTCGGCCTCGATGCCCGGCTGTTCCCACTCGTGGGCGTAGGCGGGGTCGTGGAAACGGTTCGTGGCGTGGAAGACGGCGCGGGCCGTCGCGACGGAGTCGCCGTCCACGGTCATGAAGTCGCCCTCCATCACGCCGCGATGAATGATGTCCGAGAGCTGGTCGACCAGCTCGGCGACATGCTCCTCGACCACCGCGCTCGCCTCGTCGAGCAGCACCGAGTAGGTGGCGAACAGCTCGGGATCGTCGCCCGCCTTGTGCCGCTTGGCGGTGAACAGCGTAGCCAGCCAGTGCTCGAGCGCCTCCGGGGGTGGCGAGGACGACGGCCTGGCGATCTCCGCGAGTATCTGCGACGTACGGTCCAGCCAGCGCTTCGTGACCGCCTCGCGCAGCGCCGCCTTCGTACGGAAATGACGGTAGACGCTGCCGTGGCTGACGCCGAGCGCGCGCGCCACGTCCACCACGGTGGCCTTCGCGGGGCCGTGGCGGCGCAGCGCCTCCTCGGTCGCCTCGAGGATGCGCTCGGCGGTCAGTGCTTCGGTGGTCGGTGCCATGTCGAAAACCGTACCTGGCGGCACTGTCAGCGGTCGGTGCCGAGATGCGACATCTGCGCCGCCGGGTAGCGGTCGCCCGCGGCGGCGTCCGCCGGTACGGCCTGCTCGATCGCGGCGAGGTCGGCGTCGTCGAGCGTGACGTCCAGCGCGCCGAGCGCCTCCGTCAGCCGCTCCCGGGTCCGCGCGCCGACCAGCGGCACGATGTCCTCGCCCCTCGACAACACCCACGCGATCGCGATCTGCGCCACGCTGACGCCCTTCTGCTCGGCGATCTTCCGCAGCGCCTCGACGAGGGAGAGGTTGTGCTGGAGGTTCTCGCCCTGGAAGCGGGGACTCATGGAGCGGAAGTCGGTCGGAGCCAGCTGCCGGTCGGCCGTGAAGTGGCCGGAGATCAGCCCGCGGGACAGCACGCCGTACGCGGTGATCCCGATGCCCAGCTCACGGGTGGTCGGCAGGACCTCGTCCTCGATGCCGCGCGAGATCAGCGAGTACTCGATCTGGAGGTCGGAGATGGGGGCGGTGGCGGCGGCCCGTCGGATGGTGTCGGCGCCGACCTCGCTCAGGCCGATGTGCCTGACGTGCCCCTTCTCCACGAGCTCGGCGATCGCGCCGACCGTCTCCTCGATCGGGACGCTCGGGTCGAGCCGCGCGATCCGGTACACGTCGATGTGATCGACACCGAGGCGCTGCAGCGAGTACGCGGCGAAGTTCCGCACCGCGGCGGGGCGGCCGTCGTATCCGGACCAGCCGCCGTCCGGGTCGCGCAGGGCGCCGAACTTGACGCTGGTCAGCGCCTGCTCGCGCAGGGCCGCCGGAGCCGCGCGCAGGGCCTCGCCGATCAGCATCTCGTTGTGGCCCATGGCGTAGAAGTCGCCGGTGTCGAGGAGCGTCACGCCCGCCTCGAGGGCGGCGTGGATGGTCGCGACCGACTCGGCCCGGTCCGCCTCGCCGTACAGCGCGGACATGCCCATGCAGCCGAGGCCGAGGGCGGAGACCTGGGGGCCGGTGGTTCCGAGGGGGCGGGTTCGCATGAGGACTCCCTGGTGTCTCTTGGAGGATTGGTGCCTTTTCACGATGGCATGACAGATGACAGATTTCAATATCTGTCATCTGTTATCTGTCACTTGTCATCTGTCACCTGTCATCCGCTATCCGTTATCCGCTGTCCGGCCACCCGCCACCCCCGGCCCCACTTTGGTCCAGACCTATTGACGACAGGTCTGGACCGCAGGCACTGTCATGCCTACGACACCTCACCGCACCCCCCACCGGGAGGCCTCGCATGATCCGTCGGAAGCTGCGCCTGTTCGCCCTCGCACTGACCGCGGCCGCCCTCGCCCCACTGTCGGTCGCCACCGCCCCCACCGCATCCGCCGCCGACACCTGCGCCGTGAAGTCCCGCCCGTCCGGAAAGGTTCTCCAGGGCTACTGGGAGAACTGGGACGGCTCTTCCAACGGAGTGCACCCGCCGTTCGGATGGACGCCGATCACCGACTCCCGTATCGCCGCGCACGGCTACAACGTGATCAACGCGGCGTTCCCGGTCATCCGCTCCGACGGCACGGCGCTGTGGGAGGACGGGATGGACACCGGTGTGAAGGTCGCGACGCCGGCGGAGATGTGCGCGGCCAAGGCGTCCGGGCAGACGATCCTGCTGTCGATCGGCGGGGCGGCGGCGGGCATCGACCTCAGTTCCTCCGCCGTCGCCGACAGGTTCGTCGCGACGATCGTGCCCATCTTGAAGAAGTACAACTTCGACGGCATCGACATCGACATCGAGACGGGCCTGGTCGGCAGTGGCAGCATCGGTCAGCTCTCCACGTCCCAGGCCAACCTGACCCGGATCATCGACGGCGTGCTGTCGCAGATGCCGGCCAACTTCGGGCTGACCATGGCGCCGGAGACCGCGTACGTCACGGGTGGCAGCATCACGTACGGCTCGATCTGGGGCGCGTATCTGCCGATCGTCAAGAAGTACGCCGACAACGGGCGCCTGTGGTGGCTGAACATGCAGTACTACAACGGCAGCATGTACGGATGTTCCGGCGACTCCTACTCCGCGGGCACCGTTCAGGGCTTCACCGCGCAGACCGACTGCCTGAACAAGGGACTTGTCGTGCAGGGCACCACCATCAAGGTGCCCTACGACAAGCAGGTCCCGGGGCTGCCCGCCCAGTCGGGCGCCAGCGGCGGCTACATGTCACCGAGCCTGGTCTCCCAGGCGTGGCGGCACTACGGCACCGCCCTCAAGGGCCTGATGACCTGGTCGATCAACTGGGACGGCTCGAAGAACTGGACCTTCGGCGACAACGTCAAGGCGCTGCAGGGCCGTTGAGAACCAGGACGGCTCGGGGAGCAGTCCACTTCCAACGTGCCGCCGTAGCTCCCGGCGTACCGGCGAAGCCCCCGGCGTGCCGCCGCAGCCCCCGGCTCGCCGCCGTAGTTCTCAGCGAGCCGCCGCAGTGAAGCCGGGAAGGATGAGGGTGAGCCAGCGATCGCGGACCTCGCGCGGCTGGTCGAGGGGAGCGGTGGCCGGCAAGAGGTAGAAGGGGGTCATCCGCTCGACATGCCGGGACAGGGCCGCGCCGACGAGATCGGTCTTCGTGGGGTAGTGCCGGTAGAGCGTGCCCACCGCCACCCCGGCAGCCTCGGCGATCGCGCCATGGGCACACCGACCGGCGCCCGCCGCTAGCCGCTAGCCGCTAGCCGCCGGCCGCTGCCGGCGCCTGTCTTTCGGCTCGGCCCGGGGCCGCGCGGATCGTCCCGGCGATCCAGCGGATCGTCCCGGCGATCCAAAAGAGCCCCCTGCTCCCGCATCACGGGAACCGGGGGCTCTTCACGGACGAGCCGGGTCAGCAGCCGATCAGGCGCGCGGCCAGGTAGCCCTCGATCTGGTCGAGGGAGACGCGCTCCTGCTTCATCGAGTCGCGCTCGCGCACCGTGACGGCGTTGTCGTCGAGGGTGTCGAAGTCGACCGTGACGCAGAACGGGGTGCCGATCTCGTCCTGGCGGCGGTAGCGGCGGCCGATGGCGCCCGCGTCGTCGAAGTCGATGTTCCAGTGCTGGCGCAGGGCGGTGGCGAGGCCCTTGGCCTTTGGGGACAGCTCGGGGTTGCGGGAGAGCGGCAGGACGGCGACCTTGACCGGCGCGAGGCGCGGGTCGAGGCGCAGCACCGTGCGCTTCTCCATCTTGCCCTTGGCGTTGGGGGCCTCGTCCTCGACGTAGGCGTCCAGCAGGAACGCCAGCATCGCGCGGCCGACACCGGCGGCGGGCTCGATGACGTACGGAGTCCAGCGCTCGCCGGCCTCCTGGTCGAAGTAGGAGAGGTCCTGGCCGGAGGCCTTGGAGTGCGCGCCGAGGTCGTAGTCGGTGCGGTTGGCGACGCCCTCCAGCTCGCCCCACTCGTTGCCGCCGAAGCTGAAGCGGTACTCGATGTCGGCGGTGCGCTTGGAGTAGTGGGAGAGCTTCTCCTTGGGGTGCTCGAACCAGCGCATGTTCTCTTCGCGCAGACCGAGGCCGGTGTACCAGTTCCAGCGCTCCTGCATCCAGTACTCCTGCCACTTCTCGTCCTCGCCCGGCTTGACGAAGAACTCCATCTCCATCTGCTCGAACTCGCGGGTGCGGAAGATGAAGTTGCCGGGCGTGATCTCGTTGCGGAAGGACTTGCCCATCTGCGCGATGCCGAAGGGCGGCTTGCGGCGCGAGGTCTGCTGGACCTGGGCGAAGTTGGTGAAGATGCCCTGGGCCGTCTCGGGGCGCAGGTAGGCGACGGAGCCGCTGTCCTGCGTGGGGCCGAGGTGGGTGGTGAGCAGGCCCGAGAACTGCTTGGGCTCGGTGAACGTGCCCTTGTTGCCGCAGTTGGGGCAGTTGAGGTCGGCGAGGCCGTTCTCCGGGAGGCGGCCGTGCTTCGCCTCGTAGGCCTCCTCCAGGTGGTCGGCGCGGTAGCGCTTGTGGCAGGAGGTGCACTCGGTGAGCGGGTCGGTGAAGGTGGCGACATGCCCCGACGCGACCCAGACCTCGGTCGCCAGGATCACCGACGAGTCGATACCGACGACGTCCTCGCGGGAGGTGACCATGTAGCGCCACCACTGGCGCTTGATGTTCTCCTTGAGCTCGACGCCGAGCGGGCCGTAGTCCCAGGCGGCACGCTGTCCGCCGTAGATCTCACTACTGGGGAAAACGAAGCCACGGCGCTTGCTCAGGCTGACGATGGTGTCGATCTTGTCGGCGGCCACGGTGCTCTCTTCATTACGAACGGACGGCAGCGAATGATTCAGGTTACCGGCGCCGCCCACCCTCGTATCAAATCGGTTCGGGGACACCTCGCCTCATCGTGCCCCTTACCGGCTCATTCGCCGCCTCGTTTACCCAGGGCTTACCGAAGGCTTGTTGACAATCGTTTCCAGGTTTGTTGAAAATGACTGTCATGAACGTACGACGGCGCCTCGCCGCTTCTCGAATAAGCACTGCCGGGTCCGCGGCCCTGGCAGCCACCGCCGTCGGCCTCGGCGCCCTCACCGGCTGCTCGGTCACCACGGCGGTCGACGGGAAGAGCGACGGGAAGCTCGACATCGTGGCGTCGTTCTACCCCATGCAGTACCTCGCCGAGCAGATCGGCGGGACGCACGTGCACGTCACGAGCCTGACCCAGCCCGGTCAGGAGCCGCACGACCTGGAGATCAGCGCCCGGCAGACCGCGCAGCTCCAGTCGGCGGACGCCGTCGTCTACCTCAAGAACCTGCAGCCGGCCGTCGACGACGCCGTGGCGCAGTCCGAGGTCAAGACCAAGATCGACGCCGCGTCGCTGACCACGCTGGAGAAGCACGGCAACGAGGTCGGCGGACACGCGGCCTCGCACGACAGCTCCAAGGGCGAGGAGTCCGGCTCCGCCGACCCGCACATCTGGCTCGACCCGGTGAAGTACGGCCAGGTCGCCGAAGGGGTCGCCAAGGCCCTCAAGAAGGCCGACCCGAAGCACGCCGCGGACTACGACAAGAACATGACGGCGCTGCGGAAGAAGTTCGCCGATCTCGACACCCAGTACAAGACCGGGCTGGCGAACACCAGGACCAAGGTCTTCATCACCACGCACGCCGCCTTCGGCTACCTCGCCGAGCGCTACGGCCTCACCGAGGAGGCCATCAACGGTCTGGACCCGGAGTCGGAGCCCAGCGCGAACCGCGTGAAGGACCTTGAGAGGATGGCGAAGGCCGACGGCGTCTCGACGGTGTTCTACGAGACGCTCGTCAGCGACAAGACCGCCAAGACCATCGCCGGCGACGCGAACCTGAAGACGGACGTCCTCGACCCGATCGAGGGCATCACCGGCAAGTCCAGGGGCAGCGACTACTTCCAGGTCATGGAGTCGAACCTGAAGGCGCTGCGAACGGCGTTGGGCGCCAAGTGACACCCCGTCCCAGTTCCAGGAGGACAGCGTGAGCGAGCCCGTCATATCCCTGCGCGGCGTGACCGCCGAGCTGGGTTCGCGCCCCGTCCTGCGCGGCATCGACCTCACCGTGCACCGCGGTGAGGTCGTCGCGCTGCTCGGCGCCAACGGCTCCGGCAAGTCGACGGCCATACGCACCGTCATCGGCCAGGTCCCGGTCAGCGACGGCGAGATAGAGATCTTCGGCACCCCGCGGCGCCGCTTCCGCGACTGGAAGCGGGTGGGGTACGTGCCGCAGCGCACGACCGCCGCGGGCGGCGTGCCCGCCACGGTGACCGAGATCGTCGCCTCCGGCCGGCTCTCCCGCGCCCGCTTCGGCGTGCTGCGCAAGGCCGACCACGAGGCCGTACGGCGCGCCCTGGAGCTCGTCGGCATGGCGGACCGCGCCAAGGACTCGGTGAACGCCCTGTCGGGCGGCCAGCACCAGCGCGTACTGATCGCCCGCGCCCTCGCCTGCGAACCCGAGCTGCTGATCATGGACGAGCCGATGGCGGGCGTCGACCTCGCGAGCCAGGAGGTGCTGGCCCAGACCCTGCGCGAGCAGGTCGCGGCGGGCACCACCGTCCTGCTCGTCCTGCACGAGCTGGGCCCCCTGGAGCCACTGATCGACCGCGCGGTCGTCCTGCGTGACGGCTGCGTCCTGCACGACGGCCCGCCCCCGCGGGCGGTCGGCCAGCACGCGCTGCCCGGCCACGACCACGTACACCCGCACGCGGCTCACGACGCCGAACCGATCCGGACGGGACTGCTGAGCTGATGGACATCCTGAACTACGCCTTCATGCAGCGGGCCCTGCTCGCCGCCGTCCTGGTGGGCATCACCGCGCCCGCCGTCGGCATCTACCTCGTCCAGCGCCGCCAGGCCCTGATGGGCGACGGCATCGGCCATGTGGCGATGACCGGTGTCGGCCTCGGCTTCCTGCTCTCCACCAACCCGGTGTGGATGGCGACGGCCGTCTCCGTCCTCGGCGCCGTGATCATGGAACTGATCCGCTGGTACGGCAAGACGCGCGGCGACATCGCGCTCGCCATGCTCTTCTACGGCGGCATGGCGGGCGGCGTGATGTTCATCAACCTCGCGCCGGGCGGCTCCAACGCCAACCTGACCTCGTACCTCTTCGGTTCCCTGTCCACGGTCTCCGAGTCCGACGTGACGGCGATCTGCGTGCTCGCGGCCTTCGTGGTCCTGGTCACCCTGGGCCTGCGCCGACAGCTGTTCGCGGTCAGCCAGGACGAGGAGTTCGCGCGGGTGACGGGTCTGCCGGTGCGCGCCCTGAACCTGCTCACCGCCGTCACCGCCGCCGTCACCGTGACGGTCGCGATGCGGGTGGTCGGCCTGCTCCTGGTCAGCGCGCTGATGGTGGTCCCGGTGGCCGCCGCCCAGCAGCTCAGCCGCAGCTTCGCCGCCACCTTCGCGATCGCGGTGGCCATCGGCGTGAGCGTGACGATCGGCGGCACCGTGACGTCGTACTACCAGGACGTGCCGCCCGGTGCGACGATCGTGTTGCTGACCATCGGCGCGTTCATCGTGCTCACCGCGCTGGCGACCCCGCTGGCGCGGCGCCGGGCCCGGGCCCTGGCCGCCGCGCAGGGGGCCGGAGACCCCGCGGAGTGCGCGATTCCGGCCACCCGTGGCCCCGAACGCAAGGTCGGCGTCTGACCACGCACAGTCCGGGCTGGCACAATGGCCGGGCAAGGGCAGACGCGAGGAGGCAACGGTGACAACCGCTGGATCGCCCGTTCGGGGCCGTTCCACCCGGCAGCGTGCCGCCGTGGCGGCGGCGCTCGACGAGGTGGCCGAGTTCCGCAGTGCGCAGGAGCTCCACGACATGCTCAAGCACAAGGGTGACTCCGTCGGACTCACCACCGTGTACCGCACGCTGCAGTCCCTCGCCGACGCCGGCGAGGTCGACGTACTGCGTACCTCCGACGGCGAGTCCGTCTACCGCCGCTGCTCCACCGGCGAGCATCACCACCACCTCGTCTGCCGCGTCTGCGGCAAGGCGGTCGAGGTCGAGGGCCCGGCCGTCGAGAAGTGGGCGGAGGCGATCGCGGTGGAGCACGGCTATGTGAACGTCGCGCACACGGTGGAGATCTTCGGTACCTGTGCGGAGTGCGCTGCCGCCAAGGGGTAACGGGGGGCTCGTTTTTTGCTGCGGTTCGGTGGGGGCTGGGCGCGCAGTTCCTCGCGCCCCTGAAAGGGGCGCCTCCTGACGGAGCGCCCCTCACGCATCAGGCCCTATTCCTCGCGGCCCCTCATGCCCTGCTCCATCGCGAGCAGTTGCTCGTTCGGGACAGCGCCGCCGAAGCGGCGGTCGCGTTGGGCGAACTCGACGCACGCCCGCCACAGGTCACGCCGGTCGAAGTCCGGCCACAGCACGTTCTGGAAGACCATCTCGGCGTAGGCGCTCTGCCACAGCAGGTAGTTGGAGGTGCGCTGCTCGCCGCTCGGCCGCAGGAACAGGTCCACATCCGGCATGTCCGGGTAGTAGAGGTACTTCGCGAAGGTCTTCTCGGTGACCTTCGACGGGTCGAGCCGGCCGGCCTTGATGTCCTGAGCCAAAGCCTGCGCGGCGTCGGTGATTTCGGCGCGACCGCCGTAGTTCATGCAGAAGTACAGCGTCAGCCGGTTGTTGTCCTTGGTCTGCTCCTGGGCGATCTGGAGCTCCTTGGCCACCGACTTCCACAGCTTGGGCATCCGGCCCACCCAGCGGACCCGGATGCCGAGTTCGTCGAGCTGGTCGCGGGTCTTGCGGATGAAGTCGCGGTTGAAGTTCATCAGGAAGCGCACCTCGTCGGGCGAGCGCTTCCAGTTCTCGGTGGAGAAGGCGTACAGCGAGATGGCGCCGACCCCCATCTCGATCGCGCCCTGCAGCACGTCGAGGACGCGCTCGGCGCCGACCTTGTGCCCCTCGGTGCGCGGCAGCCCGCGCTCCTTCGCCCAGCGCCCGTTCCCGTCCATCACGATCGCCACGTGGTTCGGGATCAGCTCACCGGGGAGCTTGGGCGCGACGGCACCGGACGGGTGGGGTTCCGGCGTCTTGTACTCGCGGCGCTGGCGTCCCAGGATCCCGCGTACGACCATGTGCTTCTCGTCTCCCTCAGTTCTACTTTTCCACGTACCGGAGTGAGCGCAGCCCGCGCTCCAGATGCCAGTGCAGATAGGCCGACACCAGCCCGCTGCCCTCCCGGACATACCGCGGCTCGCACGCGTCCGCGGTCTCCCAGTCTCCCGTCAGCAGCGCGCCGAGCAGTTCGAGGGCCCCCGCCGAGGGTACGACGCTGCCGGGCACCCGGCAGTCCACGCAGACGGAACCTCCCGCCGCGACCGAGAAGAACCGATTCGGTCCCGGCATCCCGCACTTCGCGCAGGCGCTGAAGCTGGGCGCGTAGCCGTTCACGGCGAGGGAGCGCAGCAGGAAGGCGTCGAGGACGAGGTGCGGCTCGTGCTCGCCCCGGGCGAGGGTGCGCAGCCCGCCGACGAGCAGCAGATACTGCTGCACGGCGGGCTCCCCCTCGTGATCGGTGAACCGCTCGGCGGTTTCGAGCATGGCCGTACCGGCGGTGTAGCGCGCGTAGTCCGTCACGATCCCGCCGCCGTACGGAGCGATCGTCTCGCTCTGTGTGCACAGCGGCAGGCCGCGCCCGATCAGCTCGCTCCCCCGCGCGAAGAACTGCACGTCCACGTGCGAGAAGGGTTCGAGCCGCGCCCCGAACTTCGACTTGGTCCGCCGCACGCCACGGGCCACGGCCCGTACGCGGCCGTGACCGCGGGTGAGCAGCGTGATGATCCGGTCCGCCTCACCCAGCTTCTGGGTGCGCAGCACGATGCCGTCGTCGCGGAACAGACTCATGGGGCCATTCTCGCGTACGCGAGGACATGCACCGGCGGGTGCCGTACTTCTTGCAAGTGAACATGGCCGACTCGCCTGGCGGCCGACCGCTCACGTCGGTAAGACTCTCGGTATGAGCCTGGAGCGAGTCACCATCACCATCCCGAGCGAGACGCTGGACGCGGTCAAGTCGGCCGCCGAGCGCGAAGGCCTGAGTGTCTCCGCCTGGCTTTCGCGTGCCGCTGAACACGCGGCGAAGATCGAAGCCGGGCTGGCCGCGGCGGAGGAGGCCATGGCACACGTCGATCCGCCCACGCCGGACGAGCAGGCGTGGGTCGACGATTTCATGAACCGCGTCACTCGGCCCACGCCCACGGCCGAGCAGTCGCAGGGTGCCGCGTGAACGTGCTCAGGCCCGTGGTCTACGACGCCGGGGCGCTGATCGCCGCGGAACGGAACCACGCCGCTTTCTGGCGAGCCCACCGCTCCTACCTCACCGCGGGCGGCCTGCCCCTGGCACCCGCACCGGTCGTGGCACAGGCCTGGCGGGACGACGCCCGCCAGGCCCAGTTGGCCCGGATCCTCAACGGTTGCGAGGTCCCCGTACTCGATCACGCACTCGCCAGGAGGGTGGGGGCGCTCTTGGGACAGGCCGCCACGTCGGACCCGGTCGACGGCACCGTCGCGGTGCTTGCGGCGGACCTCGGTGCCGTGATTGTCACGTCGGACCCCGGAGACATCCAGCACCTCCTGGACCGGCTCGGCCCTTCCGGCAAGCGTGCCGAGGTCGCTCCGCTGCGCTGACGTACGCCGATGCGTTGACGTCCGCCGAACCACCGCTCACGGGACCTCACCACGGCTGCGTGCGTTCGCATACGCCGTGGCCGCGCTGAGCCGCTCCGCCGCGGTGGCCCGCCGGACCGCGTCCGGGGCGACGTCCCACTCCTTGCCCCCGCCCAGCGGTCTCAGCTGTACGTACGGTCCCTCGTGTCCCATCACCATGCCCACCTTCTCCGTGCGCGTGTCGACGACGTACGAGCCGATCGGCGGCTTCATCGGCGGCCTCACCGCAGCGCCGCCACGAGCCGGGCCGCGACCTCCATGGAGCAGCCGCCCAATTCGACGCGCGGACAAGGTGCCTCGCGCGCCAAACTCGCCGGGTCGATCCGGAGCGACGGCAACGTAATTCCGGCCCTCTTCAGTGCCGCCCGCAATTCCTTCACCGTTACCTCCGCCTCTTCGACGCAGAGCGCCGAGTGTTGTGCCTTCACCCTGTTCCCCTGACTTTCCGAGTTTCACTCTTCGCACCCCCATAGTGACGCTCCGCATCTACACTCGGCAGGAGTCTGTCCTCTACAAGTTCGGCGCAGCGTAAGGGGTTTGGCCATGGCCAACGGTTCGCGGCAGGCGGCGTGGGAGTTCTTCGGGGCGGAGCTGAAACGACGGCGGGAGGACGCCGGTTTCACCCAGGTGGAGCTGGGGGCGCGGGTATTCGTCTCCGGGGGTTACATCGGCCAGTTCGAACAGGCCATTCGGAAACCACAGTTGGATGTGGCCCAACGGATCGACGAGCTCCTACAAACCGACGGCTTTTTCGAGCGCACGTGGCAAAAACTGATTGACGACAAGCGGTACGCGGATTACTTCGCGGAGGTGGTGGAGCTTGAGAGGATGGCGACGAGGATCTGTGAGTTCGCGCCAACACTCGTACCGGGGCTTCTTCAAACGGCCGAGTACGCGGGTGCGGTGACGCTGGCGACCAACCCGTTCGTCACGGAGGAGTACGTCGAGGAGAAGGTGACTGCCCGACTGGAGCGAGCCCGCGTCCTCGCCGACGCTACAAGACCTGAGTATTGGGTCGTGCTGCACGAGAACACGCTGCGCATCCCGGTGGGCGGCCCGGCCGCGATGGCCGAGCAACTCGGCCACATCGCGACGATGGTGCGCGAGCACAAAGCGGTCGCGCAGGTGGTCCCCTACGACGCGGGAGCGCACACCGCCATGGGCGGGATGCTGGCGCTCATGGAGTTCGAGGACGCACCGCCAACTGCCTATACAGAGACCTCGTTTTCGGGGACGTTGATGGACGACCCAGCGGTGGTGAAGCGCGCACAGCGCGCATACGATCTGCTCAGGGCCGTCGCGCTGTCGCCGGAGGCGACCCTGGCCCTGGTCGAATCGGCGGCGGAGGACCACAGACGATGCGCGACTACGACCTGAGCAACGCCCACTGGCGCAAAAGCAGCTACAGCAACGGCGAAGGCGGCAGCTGCATCGAGGTCGCGTACGACTTCCCCGGCGCCGCCCGCTGGCGCAAGAGCACCTACAGCGACGACAACGGCGGCAGCTGCCTCGAAGTCGCCGACGGAGTCCCCGGCATCATCCCCGTCCGTGACAGCAAGGTCACGGACGGCCCCGTCCTCCTCATCGGGCCCCTCGCCTGGACGGCGTTCCTCCGTACCGTCGCGGAGTGAGCCTGACGCACGGCCTCGCGGCACGCACTAGTGTGATGCCGCGGAACAGGCGTGCGACACAGGGGATTTGGGAAGGGTAACCGGCCATGCCGCTGAGCACCGGGGAATCGGAGTCCATCGGGTCGATAGGCGGCTACACGCTCGTCGACCGGCTCGGCAGCGGCGGTATGGGCGTCGTCTACCTGGGACGTTCCGCCTCGGGACGGCAGGTCGCGGTCAAGGTCGTACACGCGCAGTACGCGCAGGACGAGGAGTTCCGCGTCCGCTTCCGGCAGGAGATCTCCGCGGCCCGCCGGGTGAGCGGAGCGTTCACCGCTCCCGTGGTGGACGCCGATCCGGACGCCGAAGTGCCGTGGATGGCGACGTTGTACGTGCCGGGCCGGACGCTGTCCGAAATCGTGGCGAAGGAAGGCCCGTTGGGCGGGGACGCGCTGCGCACGCTGGCGCTGGGGCTCGTCGAGGCGCTGCGGGACATCCACCAGGCGGGCGTGGTGCACCGGGACCTGAAGCCGAGCAACGTCCTGGTGGCCGAGGACGGTCCGCGGGTCATCGACTTCGGTATCTCGCGCGCCGCCGACAACCAGGCCCTCACCGTGACGGGACGGCTGATCGGCACCCCGCCCTTCATGTCCCCGGAGCAGTTCGCCTCGCCCCGAGACGTCACCGCCGCCTCGGACGTGTTCTCGCTGGGCTCGCTGCTGGTGTACGCGGCCACCGGCAACCGTCCCTTCGACGGCGGCAGCCCGTACATGACGGGTTATCAGGTGGTGCACGAGCAGCCGGTCCTGGACGGCGTACCGGAGCCTCTCAGGAGCATCGCCGAACGCTGCCTGGACAAGGACGCGACCGCCCGGCCCGACCTCACCGAGCTGCACAGGCTGTTCAGGGATCTGCCGGACGTGACGACCGCTCCGGCCGCGTCGGGCCCGTCGACCGTCGCGGGAGGGCGCAGGCCCGCCCGGAAGCGCGGTGACACGACGGCCCCGGCCGGCGCCGGCCGCCGCGGCCGCCGGGTGCGCCTCCTCGTCGCCCTGGGCGCCGCCCTGGCCGTCACGGCGGTGTCCGCGTCGGTGTACTACATGGTGGCGCGCCCGAAGAGCACCGAGGGCACGCCCGGCGGGCGGGCCGCCGCGTCCCGCGCCGCCGCTTCTCCCGCCGCGGCGCTCCCCGCCGGCTGGAAGCCCTGGCGCGCGAACCTCACCCAGGCCCCGGACAAGGCGTACGCGGACATCTCCATCAGCGGCTCGGAGTCCGGCTGCGTATCCGGCGGCTCCTCCCTGTACTGCGCGGGGTCCGGCTTCACGGTCGCCAAGCTCGACGCCGCCTCCGGCCGCGTGGAGTGGCGGGTCGGCCACAGCCCGCAGACCACGCTGCCGCTCGGCGTCCGGGACGGGATCGTGTACACCTACGAGAAGCCGGGCCTGAACGTGCGCGAGACCTGGCGGCTGGTCGCCCTCGACGCCGGCACCGGAAAACGCCTCTGGTACCGCCCGATCAACGAAGTCCGGCCCGCCGTCCTGTTCGACGGCGGCGTCCTGGCGAAGTCGGACGACGGGGACGACGGGACGGAGTTCGTCGCCTTCGACGCCAGGACGGGCAAGGACCTGTGGCGGACACCGGCGAAGTCGTCGGCGGGCAACTCCTGCACCCCACAGGCCCTGGACGGCGTCCCCTATGGCCTGTGCACGCCGGAGAACACCGACACGGGCTCGACCGGCCTGGTGCGCCTCGACCCGGCCGACGGCACGGCGCACGACCTCGCCACACTCCCCCGCGGGGTGGTGCCGCTCGGCACCGTCGGCGGGCAGCCGCTGTTCGCGGTGCCACGGAACGCGGCGGAGGACGCGTTCGCCGACGACACGGACACACCGTACTCAAGCCTGCTGAGGGTGAACCCGACCAGCGGCGCCCTCGTCCGGATCCCCCTGGCGGGCCCCCCGCGCGGCTCGGTCACCCTCCTCGACGGCGTCGTGTACTTCGTCCGGCCCGACGGGACCGTCACCGCGGTCAGGGTGACCGACGGCGCCCGGCTCTGGCAGCGCGAGACACAGATCGAGAATCTGTCGAAGCCGGCGCTGTCGACGACGTACCACGACCTCTTCTTCGCCAACCGCTACGGCCGGCTGCTCGCGCTCGACCGCGCGACCGGCGCCGCGCGGTGGAACACGGACAAGCTGGACAATCCCGGGAACTCGCCGGAGACCACGGTCCCGAGCCTGCTGCTCGTGAAGGACGCCATCGTCGCCGTGGCCGGCGACACCGCCTTCTCCGTACGCCCCGACCGCCCCAAGGCCGGACCGAAGCCGGCCCCGACCAAGAAGTGACCCACACCGTCGGCCGACCGCTTCACCGGCGCCTCACCGGTTCGCCGAGACCAGGCCCGCCTCATAGGCGATGATCACCAGCTGGACCCGGTCCCGTGCGTCCAGCTTGGACAGCAGGCGGGTCAGGTACGTCTTCGCCGTGGCGACGCTGATGAAGAGCCGTTCGGCTATCTCGGCGTTGGACAGACCCGTGCCGACCAGGGTGAGGACCTCGCGTTCGCGTTCCGTGATCGCGGTCAGGTCGCGGCGTGGACGCGCCGGCTCGGAGGAGCGGGCGGAGGTGAAGTCCTGGATCAGGCGGCGGGTGACGCTGGGGGCGATGAGGGCGTCGCCGGCCGCCACGACCCGTATGGCACCGATGATGTCGTCCAGGGCCATGTCCTTGACCAGGAACCCCGACGCGCCGGCACGCAGCGCCCCGTACACGTAGTCGTCGTCGTCGAAGGTGGTCAGGACGACGATCCTCGACTCGCCCGGACCCGCCGTGATCCGGCGGGTCGCCTCTATGCCGTCCACGCCCGGCATGCGGATGTCCATCACCACGACGTCGGGCCGGAGTTCCTCGGCGCGGGTCACCGCCTCCTCGCCGTCCGCGGCCTCCCCCACCACCTCCACGTCCTCGATGTCGGCGATGACCATCCGCAGGGCCGTGCGGATCAGCTGCTGGTCGTCGGCGAGGACGACACGGACCGGCATCAGACGGCCACCGCCGCCGTCGTCGCCGTCGCCGTCGCCGGGACCGGGAGGCGGGCCGTCACCCGGAAGCCGCCCTCGGGACGGGGTCCCGCCGTGAACTCGCCGTGCAGCAGGGCCACCCGCTCGCGCATCCCGACCAGGCCGAAGCCGGTGTCGGTGGTGCTGCCCCGGCCCCGGCCGTCGTCGGTGACTTCCACGGCCACGCATTCCTCCAGGTAGTCGACCGTCACCCGGCACGCGATCGTCTCCGCGTGGCGTACGACGTTCGTGATCGACTCCTGGACGATCCGGAAGACGGAGAGGTCGATGTCCGGGGGGAGTTGGCGGCGCGCGCCCTTCCAGTGGACGTCGACCTGGACACCCGCCGCCGTTGTCGCGGCGGCCAGCCGGTCGAGGTCGGCGAGGCCCTCGGCCGGGTGCAGTTGAGGATCCCCCAGGGCGGAGACCCGGTCCTGGTCCGCCTGCCTCAGCGCGACCAGCATCCGGCGCAGCCCCGCCAGGGTCTCCCGCCCGGCCGTCTCCACCGCCGTCATCGCCTCGCGCGCGGCATCCGGCTGGGTGTGGACGACGCGGGCCGCCGCCCCGGCCTGGAGGGCGATGATGCCGATGCTGTGGGCGACCATGTCGTGCATCTCGCGGGCGATGCGCAGGCGTTCGTCGGTGACCGCCTGGGTGGCGGCCTGGGCGCGGAGCTTCTCGCCGTACTCGCGGGTGCGGTGCGAGGCGTCGCCGAGGAGCCAGGCGACGACGGCCGTCAGCGCCACGGTCAGCTCTTCCAGCGTGCCGATGCCCCATCCGCGCAGCAGCCGTACGGTCTCCCAGACCAGCAGGACGGCGAGCGCCATGGAGAGGGCGGTGACTCCGGTACGGCGGGGGCGGCCGGCCGCGATGAAGTAGAGGGCGAGGTCGACGGCGAGGAACTGGGCCAGTTGGATCGCTCCCACGGCCAGGTTGGTGGTGAGGAAGGCGGCGGCCGTCAGGAGCAGGCTCAGGGCGGTCAGCGGCCATCGGTGCAACCACATGCTGCCGAGCAGCGCCAGAGCGCAGGCGACGGTCAGGATCAGCAGGCCGTCCCAGCGGTAGAACTGGGCGGCGACAAGCACGTTGGCCGTCATCTCACCGGGGAGCCGGATGCGGGCGATGAAGGTGAACGCCGTGCTCGCGCACCAGGCCAGGGCCACCCAGGCACCGGGCGGCACGAGCTTGAGGCGGGGCGGGAGCGGCATGGCATGCATGCGGCGATCGTAGGCACGGGGGCCGTGGACGGGCATCGGTCCGTGGACGTACACCCCTGGTCGACACCGGACGGGGAGAGTGTCGGCCACCGGGCGATACCGCGCGGCGGGGCGCCGACGAGACGGTGGTCCGTGTGATCGAAGTCAACGAACTGACCAAACGGTACGGCGACACCACCGCCGTACGGAATCTGACGTTCCAGGTACGCCCGGGGCACGTCACCGGGTTCCTCGGCCCGAACGGCGCGGGCAAGACGACGACGCTGCGCATGCTGCTCGGCCTGATCGGCCCGACCGGCGGGAGCGCGATGATCGGCGGACAGCCGTTCCGGCGCCATCCGCGCGGGCTGCGGCACGTGGGCGCGCTGCTCGACGCGGGCGATGTGCACGGCGGGCGCAGCGCGCGGGCCCATCTGGAGGCGCTGGCGCGCAGCAATCGCATCCCCCGGAGCCGGGTCGACGAGGTGCTGGAGGAGGTGGGACTCGCGGGGGCGGCGGCGCGGCGCCGGGTCGACGGGTTCTCGCTGGGCATGCGGCAGCGGCTCGGCATCGCCACCGCGCTGCTCGGCGAACCTCCGGTGCTGCTCTTCGACGAACCCCTCAACGGGCTCGATCCGGAGGGTGTGTTGTGGGTGCGGGAGCTTTTTCGCAGGCTCGCGGCCGAGGGCCGTACCGTCTTCGTCTCCAGTCATCTGATGTCCGAGATGGAGCACACCGCTGACGAGCTGATCGTCATCGGCCGGGGTGAGCTGATCGCCGCGGAGAGCGTGACCGCGTTCGCGGCGCGCGGCACCCGGCCGACGGTGACCGTGCGGACGCCGGACCTCGTGAAGCTCACGGCCGTGCTGTCCGAGGAGGGCGCGGCGGTGGCGCCGTACGACGACCGGACCCTCAAGGTGACCGCCCTGAGCACGGCCCGCATCGGTGAACTCGCCCTCCACCACCGGATCCTGCTCGAGGAACTGACCCCGCAGACCGCGTCCCTGGAGGCCGCCTTCATGGAACTGACCGCCGAAAGCACCGAGTTCCTCGCCGGAGACGCCCGATGACCACGCTCGCCCTCACCCCCGCTCCCGCGCACCCCGCCGCGCGGTTCACCGATCTCCTCGCCGCCGAGTGGATCAAACTCCGGTCCCTGCGCTCGACCTACTGGGCACTCGGCGCGGGCGCCTTCGCCGTCATCGGCTTCAACGCCAACGCGGCACGGGTGCACGCGCACGACTATCCACGCTTCAACCCCCAGATGCGCTCCTTCGCCTGGGAGTTGGCCTTGCGCGACGCCTTCACCGACGGAACGGCACTGATCCTGATCCTCGCGGCGGCGAGCATCGGCGCGATCACGGTCGTCGGGGAGTACTCGACGGGCCTGATCCGCACGACCCTCGCGGCCGTCCCGGACCGGCGCGCCGTGATGGCGGCGAAGGTCGTGGTGGTGACGACGGTCATGACGCTGTACGGCGCGTTCGTCGCGAGTGCCTCCTTCGCCTCGACGCAGGCGATCCTCACCACCCGTCACGCCTCGGTGTCGATCACCCACTTCGGTGCCCTGCGCGTGGTCGTCGCCTCCGCGCTGCTCGCCCCGGTCTGCGCGCTGGCGGGCATGGCCCTGGGAGCCCTGATCCGGCACAGCGCGAGCACGATGGTCGCCGTCACCGCCGTCCTGCTCCTCGTCCCCAGCTTCATCACCGACCGCTACCGCTGGACGGCCGCCCTACGGCACGCCATGCCCGTCAACGCCTGGACGCGGCTGACCGACATCGCCTACGGCCGCGATCCCTTCACCCGGCTCCCGCGCTACGGGGCGACGGTGACGGGCAGTTGGATGGTGCTGGGGGCGTGGGCGGTGGTGTCGGCGGTGATCGTCGTGGTGGCGGTGGACCGCCGGGACGTGTGAAAGACCGTACGGGACAGGCGCGTTCGGGTTTGTCAGTGGGCGGCCGTACTGTGCACCCCACGCACACAACGCCGTACGGCATCACGCGCACTGGAGGAACCATGTCCGCGAGCGCCCGTCTCGTCACCACGCTCGCAGGCCCGCTGGAGTCGGCCACGGCCGGCTTCCCAGGAGAGCGGTGCCTGCCGGGCCGGACGCTGATCCTCCAGAGCGATGACACCCAGGTGGCCGCGTACGACCTGGCCGCGGCGCTCGCGGGTGAGGCGTCGGTGGCCCGCTTCCCCAGGCCGTGGCCGCGGCGTTTCGGCACGTGCACCGTGTCGCCGGGGCTGGACGTCGCCGTCTTCGCGGGCGTGCACGCGGTGCGGGCGGTGGACCGGCGGGGCACCACCCTGTGGGAGGTGCGGCACGGCTGCTGGGAGGGGAGCTGCCAGGAGATGCACGCCTCGTTCGACGAATACGGTGGAAACGGCGACAGTCGCGGGCACTTGTACGCCGACAGCGGCTCGGTGGTCTTCTCCGCGGACGGCAAGCTCGTGTGGGCCCATGTCCGCGGGCCGCTCGCGGCGGGGGACGAGGATCCGGACGTGATCGAGGAGTGGCTGGTGCTGGACGCCACGGACGGGACGGTCCTCGGACAGGCGGACACCCAGACCGTGGCCGCCGGTTCGGGGCACGTGTCGCACCCGGACCCCGGACAGATGGGGCTGAGCGTCGGCGAGGGACAGGACGGGGCTCCGCTGCTGTGGGGCCGCTGGGACGGCGAGCGGCTCTCCGTCGAACGGATCGACGACGACCGGTGTCTGCTCGCCGTGAGCCCGTCGGGTGAGCACTTCCTGACCGTGACCCACTATCAGGAGCTCCTGTCCCTGCACCGGGCCGAGGACGGCTCGGTGGTGTCGGAGCTGGACGCGGAGGAGGTCATTCCGGATCACCCCGCCCTGCACCCGGACAACGACGAGCCCGAAGTGCGCTGGGACTACTACGGCGGCTTCCTCGACGAGCACACCGTCATCGCGGGCACGAGCGAGGCCGACGAGGAGTACGGGGCGGGGCGGCACTGGCTGGTCGACGTACGGGACATGCGGCTGCTCGGCGAGATCACCTACCCGCTCCCGATATCCGGCGTGCCCAACCCCCTGGGCGACGGCAGCTGGTACACGGTCGCCGAGGACACGAAGGAACTCCAGGTGTGGCGCCTGGCCACCGCCTAGGGGCCGGACAGGACCTGGGGCCGGACAGGACCCAGTAGTCAGCCCACTCCCCTGGACTCCTGGGCCGCCCTCGCCTCGATGCCGCGGAAGTGGTCGGCCATCGCGCCTTGGGCGGCCTCCACGTCCCGGGCGCGCAGGGCGGTGACGATGTCGCGATGGCGGCGGACGGTCAGCTCGGGGGACGGGTCGTCGGTCCAGCCGCGTATGCCGGCGACCCGGCTGAAGACGGTCCAGAAGGCGCCCAGGAGCTGCGGCACGAGTGCGTTGCCGAGTGAGGCGTACAGCAACTCGTGGAATTCGCGGTCGAGTTCGGGGAAGGGGCGGCCTGAGCGGCCCGCCTCCTCCATCTCGGCCACGACCGCTTCGAGGCGGTCGAGCTCCGGCTCGGTGAGCACGGCCGCGACCCGGCGTATCAGCCCCTCCTCCAGCACCTCCCGTACCTGGAGGATCTCCGCGAGCGCCCCGGTCTCGTTCTTGTCGTCGGGCTGGGCGAGCGTGCGGAAGGTGAGGCCGTCGACGAAGGGGGTCAGCGAGGCCTCGCCGACGTAGGTGCCGTAACCGTGCCGGATGTCGACTATGTCGAGGGCCTGCAGGGCCTTGAGGGCCTCGCGGACGGAGTTGCGGCTGACGCCGAGGTCCTGCATCAGCTCGGTCTCGGTGGGCAGCGGGGCGCCCGCCTGGAGTCTGCGGTCGAGGATCAGCTGCATGACCTCGCGCTGGATCTGACTGCTCACCCGGCGCTCGGACCTGCGCTCGGGCCCGCGCCGGTTCCCGGTCTCCTCAGACATGCGCCGCATCGTACGCTCACTGGACATCCGACGTCCCACCTCCGGGCGGATTCAGCACCAACTACCCCTGTTTCAGGGCTTCATTGGTCGCACCTCTGGAAGATACGCCCTTCGTGTGCGACGCCTTGACCGTCCTCACGGGCCCTCTTATGGTCACGCTGCCCACCATGACGTAGGACGTCGTATCTCCCGCCTCTCTCTGGAGGAACCGTGCGCGACGTGACCGACCACTCGGCGCTGCACCGCCGACGTTTCCTGAAGTACTCCGGCGCCCTCGCCGCGGCCGGGGCCTTCTCCTCCTCGCTGGCGGCCTGCTCGTCCGGGCCGCAGTCCACCAATGACACCGGCGGCGGGAAGGGCGGCAAGGACGCGACGCTCACCGCCGTCATCGGCTACGGGAACGACGGGAGTTGGGACCCGACACAGACCGCGTCCGCCTTCGCCATGGCGGCCAACAACCACATCTACGAAGGCCTGCTGGACACGGACCCCATCTCGCGCGAGCCGTACGCGGCGCTCGCGACCCAGGTGCCGGGCGATCTCAGCGGTACGTCCTGGAAGTTCACACTGCGGGCCGGGGCCACCTTCCACGACGGGAAGCCCGTCACCGCCGACGACGTGGTCTTCGTCTTCGACCGGATCCTCGACCCGAAGACGCAGACCCTCGGCAAGGGCTTCTTCGCGAGCTGGCTGAAGGAGGTCCGGAAGATCGACGCCTCCAACGTCGAACTGGTGCTGAAGTTCCCCTTCCCGGAAGGCATCGCGCGGCTCACCCTCGCCAAGATCATGCCCCAGCACGTCTTCTCCCGGCCCGGTGCCTGGGACGACGCGATCAAGGGGAAGGCGGTGGGCTCGGGGCCGTACCGGCAGACCGCCCACCACCCCAAGTCGAACACCACCTTCGAGGCGTTCGCCGCCTACAACGGCCCGCGCGAACCGGCCTTCAAGAAGATGAACTGGCTGACGATCGTGGACGCGGCCCCGCGCGTCGCGAAGATCTCGGGCGCGAGTGCCGGGGCCCAGATCGCCGACAACATCCCGTACGCCAACATCGAGCAGCTGAGGAAGGGCGGCATGACCGTCGAGGGCGGCGCGGGGATGAACAACCTCTTCCTGATGTTCAACACCACGCACAAGCCCTTCGACGACGTACGGGTGCGCCAGGCCCTGCACTACGCCATCGACACCGGCAAGATGGTCGAGGTCGCCCTGCACGGACACGGCAAGCCGTCGAGCTCGTTCCTCAACGAGGGGAACCCGGCCTACCGGCCGGCGAAGACCGTGTACGGCTACGACCCGCAGAAGGCCGAGCAGCTACTGAAGGCCGCCGGGGTCTCCGGGCTGAAGATCGAGATCCTGTCCGTGAACGTCAGCTGGATCGTCGACTGCCTGCCGACCATCAAGGCGTCCTGGGACGCGATCGGCGTCGAGACCACGCTCTCGCCGCAGGAGACGACGGCCGTCTTCACGAAGATGGACCAGAAGCAGGACTACCAGGTGGTGGCCGCCGCCTCGAACCCCAACCAGTTCGGCCTCGACGCCGACCTGATCATGCACTACAACTACGGCCCCGAGAACCTGTGGATGCAGTACGCCCGGTGGGCGGGCGACCCGGTCGCGAAGCAGCTCTTCAAGGACATGGACCTGGCGACACGGGAGCCGGACGCCGACAAGAAGAAGACGATGATCCAGGACTACATCGACGTCGTCGCCGAACAGGCCGTGCTCTACCCGGTCGTGCACAACGAGCTGATGACGGCCTGGGACCCCAGGAAGCTCACGGGCGTCAGGGCCCAGCCCTATCCGGGCGTCAACCTCCTTCAGGCCAAGTGGGCCTGACGTAGATGACGGCCATCGTCCGCATCCTGGCCCGCCGTGTCGCCCTGCTCGTGCCGCTGATGCTCGGCATCGTGCTGTTCGTGTTCCTGGTGATGCGGTTCTCGGACGTCGATCCGGCGTCCGCGTTCTTCCAGGGCGCCAACCCGACCCCTCGGCAACTGCACGACTTCCGGCAGCGGAACGGCCTGCTCGACCCCCTCCCGGTGCGTTACGTCCACTTCATCGGCGATCTGCTCCACGGCGACCTGGGCACCAGCGCGCTGACCCGGGCGCCGGTCGTCGACCAGGTCACCACCGCGCTGCCGCTCACCCTCCAGCTCACCTTCCTGGGCCTCGCCATCGCGGTGGTGCTCGCGCTGCTCGGCGGGGTCACCGCCGCGATCCACCGCGACCGGCTGCCCGACCAGGTCATCCGGGTCGTGTCGCTGACCGGGGTCGCGGCGCCCGGCTTCTGGCTGGCGCTGCTGATGATCCAGTACCTGGCCGTGGACCGGGGCTGGTTCCCGACCGGCGGATACATCAACCCCGGTGACTCGCCGATCGGCTGGCTGAAGACGATGACGCTCCCCGCCTTCGCGCTCTCCCTCCCGGTCGCCGCCCAGCTCACCCGGATCGTGCGCACGGCCGTGGTAGAGGAGCTGGACAAGGACTACGTCCGGACGGCGATCGGCAGCGGACTGCCGCCGGTGGTCGTGGTCGGCCGCAATGTGCTCCGCAACGCGCTGATCAACCCGCTGACCGTGCTCGGCCTGCGCGTCGGCTATCTGCTCGGGGGCGCGGTCGTCATCGAGACGATCTTCTCGCTTCCCGGGATGGGCAAGCTGATGATCGACGCCGTGAAGAACGGCGACCCGGCGGTCGTCCAGGGCGTCGTCCTGACCACGGCCACCGGGTTCGTGGTCGTGAACCTCGTCATCGACATCCTGTATCTGCTGGTCAATCCGCGACTGAGGGATGCCACGTGATGATCCCCCCGCTCTCCCGCCGACGTCTCACCGAGGGCCTCGCCCGGCCCGGCATCCGGCTGCGACGCCTGCCCGTCCTCTCCAGGATCGCCCTCGGCTTCCTCACGCTCGTGGTCCTGCTGGCCGTGTTCGCGCCCCTGCTCGCCCCGCACGACCCGCTCGACCAGCAACCGCAGGCCGGCGGCACCGGCGCCCCCTCCGGCGGTCACTGGATGGGGCAGGACAGCCTCGGCCGGGACATCCTGAGCCGGCTGATGTACGGCGCCCGCTGGTCCCTCGCGATCGGCCTGGGCGCCACCGCGCTCGCCCTCGTCGTCGGCGCGCTCCTCGGCGCGATCGCCGCGACCTCGCGGGGGGCCGTCGACGAGACGCTGATGCGCTGCCTGGACGTCGTGATGGCGTTCCCCGGCATCGCGCTGGCCGCCGTCCTTGTCGCCGTCTTCGGCGGCGGCATCACGGTGCTGATCTGCGCGATCGCCTTCCTGTTCACCCCGTCGGTGGCCAGGGTGGTCCGCGCGAACGTCCTCGACCAGTACGGCGAGGACTACGTGACGGCGGAACGCGTGATCGGCGCCCGCACCCCGCACATCGTGCTGCGCCATGTGGCCGTCAACTGCGCGGCCCCCGTGCTGGTGTTCTGCACGGTCCAGGTCGCCGAGGCCATCGTCTTCGAAGCCTCGCTGTCCTTCATCGGCGCGGGCGTCCGGCCGCCCGACCCGTCCTGGGGCAGTGTCATCGCGGACGGCAAGAACATGGTGCTGACCGGCGGTTGGTGGGCGACGGTCTTCCCGGGTCTGCTGATGCTGATCACCGTACTGTCGCTGAACATCCTCTCCGAGGGCGTCTCGGACGCGTGGGCCGCGCCCGCGGCGCGGGAGGTGGCGGCGACGGCGACCGCCGGTGACCGGCTGGAGGCGCCCGAGCCCGGCAGCGGAGAGGTACTCGAACTCCCCGGTCTGACACAGGCCGCCGCCCGCCTGCGCTCCCGGGCCCGCCCCCTGCCCACCGGCCGGCCGGTCCTCTCCGTGGAGAACCTCGCCATCGGCTTCGACACCCGGCACGGCGGTGTGGACATCGTCGACGGCATCAGCTTCGACGTGCACCCCGGTGAGGTCCTCGGCCTGGTCGGCGAGTCGGGCTGCGGCAAGTCACTGACGGCGCTCGCCGTGATGGGCCTGGAACCGAAGGGGGCCCGGGTCCGGGGCCAGGTCCGCTTCGACCGGCGCCAGTTGGTGGGCGAGCCGATGCGCGTACGACGCCGTCTGCTGGGCCACGAGATGGCGATGGTCCACCAGGACGCGCTGTCGTCCCTGAACCCGGCGATGACGATCAGGGCGCAGCTGAAGCAGCTGGTGCGGCGGGGCGGGAGACAGACCCCCGCGGAGCTGCTCGCTCTGGTCGGTCTCGACCCCGAACGCACCCTGCGCAGCTACCCCCACGAGCTCTCCGGCGGCCAGCGCCAGCGTGTGCTGATCGCGATGGCCCTGTCCCGGGGCCCGAAGCTGATCGTGGCGGACGAGCCGACCACGGCCCTGGACGTGACGGTCCAGGCGCAGATCATCACCCTGCTGCTGAAGCTGCGGGAAGAGCTGGGCTTCGCGCTGATCCTCGTCTCGCACGACCTGGCCCTCGTCGCGGACGTCACGGACCGAGTGGTGGTGATGTACGGCGGTCAGATCGTGGAGACGGGCGTGACGGCGGACCTGGTGGAGGCACCGGCCCACCACTACACGCGCGGCCTGCTCGGCAGCGTCCTGTCCCTGGAGTCGGCGGCGGAACGGATGACGCAGATCAAGGGGGTCGTGCCCGCCCCGGCCGACTTCCCGGCGGGCTGCCGGTTCGCCGACCGCTGTCCGCAGGCGAGCGAGGTGTGCCGGACGACGGCGCCCGACCTGCTGGGCACCCGGGCACACACGGCCGCGTGCCATCACCCCGCGGTCGATCTGATCACCACGCAGAGCGAGGCCGTCCAGTGAACGCGCTCATCACCCTCTCCGACGCCCATGTCGTCCACAAGGCCCGCTCCGGCGGCCTGTTCACCCGCGACCGGGTGTACGCCCTGACCGGCGCCGACCTCACCATCGCGCCCGGCGAGACGGTCGGCGTCGTCGGCGAGTCCGGGTGCGGGAAGTCGACGCTGGCGAAAGTGCTGGTGGGCGTCCAGCGGCCGACGTCCGGCACCGTGCGCTTCCGTGACCGTGACCTGTGGTCGATGCGGCCCGCCGAGCGACGGACGTCCGTCGGCGGCAGCACGGGCATGGTCTTCCAGGACCCGTCGACGGCCCTGAACCGCCGCCTGCCCGTACGCCGGATCCTGCGGGACCCCCTCGACGTGCACCGGCGCGGCACGGCACGGGAACGGGACGACCGGGTGCGGGAGCTGATGTCCCTGGTGGGCCTCCCCCACGCCCTGGCGGACGTCCTGCCCGGCCGGCTGTCCGGCGGTCAGCGCCAGCGGGTGGCCATCGCGCGCGCCCTGGCCCTGGACCCGGACCTGGTGGTGGCCGACGAGCCGACGAGCGCGCTGGACGTCTCGGTCCGCGCCCAGATCCTCAACCTCCTGCTGGACCTGAAGGAGCGCCTGGACCTGGCCCTGGTCTTCGTCTCGCACGACATCCAGACGGTACGGAGGATGAGCGACCGGGTGATCACGATGTACCTCGGCCGGATCGTGGAGGAGTCCCCGGCCGCCCGGGTCACCGACCGGGCCCGGCACCCGTACACCCGGGCCCTCTTCTCCGCGACGCCCGGCCTCCTGGACCCGATCGACCCGATCCCGCTGGTGGGCCCGGTGCCCTCGGCCACGCACCCACCCACCGGCTGCCCGTTCCGCACCCGCTGCTGGAAGGCGGACGAGGAGTGCGCGAGCGCGATGCCGGACTTCACGGCCGCGTCGACACCGGACCACCGCTTCCGGTGCCACCATCCTGTGGAGGAGGACCAGTCGACGCGCGACCTGGTGACCCAGGCCGTGTCCGCGGCGCCCGCCGTGGCCGACATCCCCGCCCAGCAGCAGCCTTGATCGTCCCGAGGGAGTCTTCATGCCGATCCCCACCCCGCTGACCGGTGTCGTTCCGCCCGTCTGCACGCCTCTGACACCGGACCGCGAGGTGGACGTCCCCTCGCTCATCAGGCTCGTGGACCATCTGGTGGAAGGGGGCGTCGACGGCCTGTTCGTCCTTGGCTCGTCCTCGGAGGCGGCGTTCCTGACGGACGCCCAGCGGCGGCTGGTGGTGGAGACGGTGGTCGCCCATGTGAGCGGCCGGCTCCCCGTGCTGGCCGGGGTGATCGACATGACCACGCCGAGGGTGCTGGACCATGTGGCGTATGTGACGGCGGCGGGCGCGGACGCGATCGTGGCGACCGCCCCCTTCTACGCCCGCACCCATCCGGCGGAGATCGCGCGCCACTTCCGCCTGGTCGCCGCCCGTTCGTCCGTGCCCGTCTTCGCCTACGACATCCCGGTGTCCGTCCACACCAAGCTGGGCGCGGAGCTGGTCCTGTCCCTCGCCGCGGAGGGCGTGCTGAGCGGCCTCAAGGACTCCAGCGGCGACCTCGCCGCCTTCCGCGCCGTCGTCACGGGCGCCCGCGCCCACCCCGACATCACCGGCTTCACCGCCCTCACCGGGTCCGAACTCGTCGTCGACTCCGCGCTCGCCCTCGGGGCGGACGGGGCCGTGCCGGGTCTCGCCAACGTCGACCCGCACGGGTACGTACGGCTCGACCGGCTCTGCCGAGGGGGCGACTGGGAGCGGGCGCGGGCCGAACAGGAGCGGCTGTGCGGGCTGTTCGGGATGGTCGGGGTGGGGGATCCGGCCCGGATGGGCGGGGGTTCGTCGGCGCTCGGGGCGTTCAAGGCGGCGCTGCACCTGCGGGGCGTCATCGCCTGTCCGGCCACGGCGGAGCCGCAGGTGCCGCTGTCGGAGGCGGAGGTGGAACGGGTGGGGAAGTACCTGGCGGGGGCGGGCCTGCTCTAGGCCCTGTCGTACGGTGCTCAATCGCCCGGCCGCCCACCCCACCGCACTCGCCGCCGCCGTCACCTACCCCGTCCGGCGCAGACGCCGGAACTCGATCCTGTCGTACGGTCGCGTCGAGCCCGTCTCGTACAGGATGCCGACCCGGTCGTGCCCGAGGTCGACCAGGTCCGAGTAGGCGGCCGGTGCGGAGGAGAGGGTCGTCACCCTGGTGAAGGTGGCGCCGCCGTTCGTGCTGCGCCAGAGGGTCATCGCGCGGCGGGCGGTGGGTACGGAGGGGGCCGAGAAGAGCAAGGGGGCTCGGGGGGCGTGGGGTTGGAGGACGCTGCCCTGGACGACGGGGACGTCGTCCAGGGTGGACTGGATCGCGTAGGGGCGGTCAAGGGTCTCGCCGCCGTCGCTGGAGTAGGTGTCGAGGCGGTTGCCGGGGGCGGTGCCGCCCTGGTCGCGGGCGCTGAAGTACAGGCGTCCGTCGGGGAGTTCGGCCGCGCTGCTCTCGTTGGCGTCGACCCGGCCGTCGTGGGTGCGGTCGGTGAAGCCCAGGTGCCAGGTGTGGCCGCCGTCGTCGGAGTAGATCGCGTGCGCCCCGTAGTACTTGGCTTCCCGGCCGGTGTCGGTCGAGCCCGCGGGCGGGGCGGCGGAGTGGTTGGCGGGGACGACCAGACGGCCGGCGTGCGGGCCGTGGCGGAGGGCGATCGCATGGCCGGGGCCCGTCGCGTACCAGCGCCAGCCCGGCGGCTTCACCTGGGCCGTGATGTCCCGGGGAGCGGAGAAGAGCGCGCCGTCGTCGCGGCTGGTCTGGACGAAGACGCGGCGGCCCTGGCGCGCCGTGACCTCGCCCCGCATGATCCGCGCCTCGGTCACCGCGCCGCTGTTGTAGGAGGTGACCAGGACGATCCGGCCGGTGCGCGGGTCCACGACCGGCGCCGGGTTGCCCCGGGTGTCCCCGTCCCCGGCCGCGACGACCCGCAGCGGACCCCACGTACAGCCGCCGTCGAAGGAGCGTCTGAGGACGACGTCGATGGGGCCGCTGTCGCCCGCGCCGTCGTGCCGCCCCTCGGCGAAGGCGAGCACCGTGCCCGCGCGGGTGGTGACGACCGCCGGGATGCGGTAGGTGTCGTAGCCGCCCTCGCCCGCGGTGTACGGCACGGAGGAGGCGCACTCGGTACGGGGACCGGGGGCGGCGGCGGACGCGACACCGGCGCCTGCGGCGAGGAGGCCGATGGCCAGGGCGGCGACGAGGCTGCGGCTCAGGGTGGTCCCCGCTCTCCCCCGCGCAACACGAGGGTCCGGTTACGGTGTGTTGCTCACACCGTACCCTGAGTCACCTATCGCCACTCCCGTCCCCTCACTACGAGGGCGTGCGCGCCGCCGCCAGCAGTCGCGTCACGTCGTCCGCACAGATCGTCAGCGCCGCGCCCACGGTGGCGAGGACGTCCCGTTCGGCGGGGGTGTACGGCCCGTCCGCCAGAGCGATCCGGGCGCCCTGGAGCAGGATCGATTCGCGCCCCGTCGCGGCGAGGTGCGGCGCCAGCGGGTCCAGGGCCTCGTGCAGCTCTATGGCCAGGCCCGCCCCGCACGGCTCCCCGAAGATCCGGCCCGTGTCCGCGGCGAGCGCCTCGACGAGGGCGCCGAGCTGGTCCTCCGTGCAGTCGTCGAAGCCGGCCGAGCGCACCGCGGTCGCCGCGGTCGCCAGGGACGTACGGGAGCAGGCGCCACCGGCGGCGAGCACGGCGAGCGCGACGGTGTGGACGGCGTCGCGGAGCATCGCGGAGAAGCGGGTGGTGGTCGGATGGTCGAGGACGTCCGCGCCGTAGTGGCGGCCGCAGGCGGCGCACTCGACGACGGGTCCCGTGTCGCCGCGCGGCAGGACCGGGACGCCGAGGAGGGTGAAGCGGCGCCGGCCGGTGAGCCGCTGGTAGTTGCGGTCGCCCCCGCAGCCCGGGCAGAAGAACTCGCCGTCCCCCATGGTGGTCCACGCGGTACGGGTGCCTAGGATGCGGGAAATCTGCACTGCACGACCGTTTCGTCCCCATCCTGGCAGCACGCTCGCACACCTCCGTAACGCCGCGGCAACATCGCCGCGCTGGCGTGATGTTAGCCACATTGTTGAGGCAGAGTCAGTACCTTGGACGAGACCTTTCCGTGATCTCCACGGCGATTGGCCGGTATACGACGGGGCCCCGCCCGCCTCGAAAGGCGGACGGGGCCCCGAAAGTGCCGGTCAAAGTCCTCAGCGGGACGCGCGGTTGACCGCGGAGACCACGGCCTTCAGCGACGCGCGTGTCGTATTCGCGTCGATGCCGATTCCCCACAGGACCTTGTCGCCGATCGCGCACTCGATGTACGAGGCGGCCTGCGCGGAGGCGCCCTCGCTCATCGTGTGCTCCTGGTAGTCCAGGAGGCGTACGTCGATGCCGACGGACTGCAGGGCGTCGAAGAACGCGGAGATCGGACCGTTGCCGGTACCGGTCAGGACCGTGTCGACGCCGTCCACCGAGGCCTCGACGGTCAGCGAGTCGATCCCGTCGCGGTCGGTCGTGGTCTGGCCGGCCTTGACCTGGATACGGCCCCACGCGTTGTCGGGGTTCGGCAGGTACTCGTCCTGGAAGATCGCCCAGATGTCCTTCGGGGTGACCTCGCCGCCCTCGGCGTCCGTCTTCGCCTGGATGATCTTCGAGAACTCGATCTGCATCCGGCGCGGCAGGTCCAGCTTGTGGTCGTTCTTCAGGACGTAGGCGATACCGCCCTTGCCGGACTGCGAGTTGACGCGGATCACGGCCTCGTACGAACGGCCGACGTCCTTCGGGTCGATCGGCAGGTACGGGACGGCCCACTCGATGTCGTCGACGGTGACGCCCTTCGCGGCGGCGTCCGCCTCCATGGCGTCGAAGCCCTTCTTGATGGCGTCCTGGTGGGAGCCGGAGAAGGAGGTGTAGACGAGGTCGCCGACGTAGGGGTGGCGGGCGTGGACCTCCATCTGGTTGCAGTACTCGGCGGTGCGGCGGACCTCGTCGATGTTCGAGAAGTCGATCTGCGGGTCGACGCCCTGTGAGAACAGGTTCATGCCCAGGGTGACCAGGTCGACGTTGCCGGTGCGCTCGCCCTGGCCGAACAGACAGCCCTCGATGCGGTCGGCGCCGGCCATCAGGGCCAGCTCGGCAGCGGCGACGGCCGTACCGCGGTCGTTGTGCGGGTGGACGGACAGGCAGACGTACTCGCGGCGGGACAGGTGGCGCGACATCCACTCGAAGCGGTCCGCGTGCGTGGACGGCGTCGAACGCTCCACCGTGGCGGGCAGGTTGAGGATGATCTCGCGGCCCGGGCCGGGCTGGTAGACGTCCATCACCGCCTCGCAGACCTCCAGGGCGAAGTCCAGCTCGGTGTCGGTGAAGATCTCGGGGCTGTACTGGTAGCCGAACGTCGTCCGCTCGTCGAGCAGCTTCTCGGCGTACTCCATGACCAGCCGCGTGCCGTCGACGGCGATCTGCTTGATCTGGTCCTTGGAGCCGCGGAAGACGACCCGGCGGAAGACCGGGGCCGTCGCGTTGTACAGGTGGACCGTGGCGCGCTTGGCGCCGACCAGGGACTCCACCGTGCGCTCGATCAGGTCCTCGCGGGCCTGGGTCAGTACGGAGATCGTGACGTCGTCCGGGATCGCGGTCTCGTCCTCGATGATCGAGCGGACGAAGTCGAAGTCGGTCTGTCCTGAGGCCGGGAAACCGACCTCGATCTCCTTGTAGCCCATCTTCACGAGCAGGTCGAACATCTCGCGCTTGCGGGCCGGGGACATCGGGTCGATCAGCGCCTGGTTGCCGTCCCGCAGATCCGTGGACAGCCAGCGGGGGGCGACGGTGACACGCTTGTCCGGCCAGGTGCGGTCAGGGATGTCCACCTGCTCGTACTTGCCGTACTTGTGGACCGGCATAGACGTGGACTGCTGGAAGTTCGGCATGATGCGTGGGCTCCTCAGAGGGTGTCCGGAAGGACGGCCGACGGCGCAACGCCGAACTCCGCGGGGAGGGGGTCGGCCTCGACTACAGGCCCTCGCCGCGGCAGCTAAGGAGAAGCAGCCCGATACGCATGATGCTCCGCAGCCTAGCCGAGCCTCACTCTCTCCGGAGGGCTGTATCAGTATGCGGGACCGTGACCACATAAGGAAGAAAACAGACAAAAAGTGCGGCATACCACTCAGAGTGAGCCCTCATACCACTGAAGAGCGGACCGATGGGCTCCTTATCGCCGCATTTCACACAATCTTGGTCGCCGGTAGTGACAGCGGGGTGACTCAGTGCAATTGTGCCGAGCATGACCGCGAACCCGGCAGGCTTCGAGCCTGTCTTCTGCACCATCGTGCCGCCCCACATCCTCGACACGCTGGCCCAGCACGAGGACCCCACGCTCGCCGGACCCGCGCGCCGCACCCTGGAGCGCGACGCCTTCGAGCGCACCCACCGCCGGCTGACCACGGTCATCGGCGCGCCCACCGTGGCCCCGCCCCAGGGCGCGCCCGCGGACAAGCCGCAGCGCACCATCTACGACGCCAAGCACCACCAGGACCTGCCGGGCAAGAAGGTCCGCGGCGAGGCCGACAAGCCCGGCAAGGACGCCACGGTCAACCGCGCCTACGCCGGGCTCGGCGCCACCTTCGACCTCTACCTGAACGCCTACGCCCGCAACTCGATCAACGGCGAGGGCCTGCCCCTCGACGCGAGCGTCCACTTCGACGTCGGCTACAACAACGCCTTCTGGAACGGCGAGCAGATGGTGTTCGGCGACGGCGACGGCGAGATCTTCCTCGACTTCACCATCCCGGTCGACGTCATCGGCCACGAGCTGACCCACGGCGTCACCCAGTACACGGCGAACCTCACCTACTTCGGCCAGCCGGGTGCCCTGAACGAGTCCATGTCGGACGTCTTCGGCTCGCTGATCAAGCAGTACACGCTCGGCCAGACCGCCGCCGACGCCGACTGGCTGATCGGCGCGGGCCTGCTCGCGCCGCGCGTCACCGGCAAGGCGCTGCGCTCCATGAAGGAGCCCGGCACGGCGTACGACGACGACGTGCTCGGCAAGGACCCGCAGCCCGCGACGATGGACGGCTATGTGAAGACCGGCCGCGACAACGGCGGTGTGCACATCAACTCCGGCATCCCCAACCACGCCTTCTACCTGGTCGCCCAGGCCCTCGGCGGGCACGCCTGGGAGCGCGCCGGGCAGATCTGGTACGACGTCCTCACCGGCGGCGAGCTCCAGTCCCAGGCGAGCTTCTCCGACTTCGCCAAGCTGACGGTCGCCCAGGCCAGGAGCCGGTACGGCGAGGGCGAGGAGCTCCAGTCCGTCACGAAGGCCTGGGAACAGGTCGGGGTGCCGACGTCGTAGCTTCGGCGTCCGACTCGTACTAGACAGGACCCATGCGTATTCAGGTAAGGCGCACGGGCGGATTCGCGGGCATCGAGCGCCATGCCGAGGTGGACACCTCGGGGCGCTCCGACGCCCCCGAGTGGCACGCCCTGGCCGAGCAGGCGATCGCCTCCGGCCAGGGCACACGCCCCGCCGGGGTCCCCGACGGCTTCAGCTACGAGATCACGGTGAACGGAAAGACGGTCTACGCCGCCGATCCGAGACTGACGGAGGAGCAGCGAAGTCTGATTTCGAGGGTCCTGAAGGAGGGCGCGTAGCTTTCGAAGCAAGGGGCGCGTCCCTGTCTTTTAGGGGCGCGGGGCTGTGACATCTCCGGCTCCGCCGCGTGGGCGCGCCCAGCCCCCACCGGGCCGCACCCGCAAAAACACCGCACCACCCGTCCGACCAGACGCCCCCAAGAAGCCGTAACTCCCAGTTCACACCAACCCGTTGACTTCCGATATTGCAAGTAGGGATGATCGCGCGCATGGCGACGAACCGTTCCTAAGTAGTGAGTGGGAGTGAGTCGTGGATCCACTCCTGTTCACTACGCCTGCCCCGAACGGTGTTGGGCGGGCTGGGTTGCCGCGTTCGCATCCCTGGTGGCGACACCACTCCTGGTGGTGGTCCATTCCTGGGCGGGCGGTTTCCCTCACGCCCAGGGGTTCGGGGGGCGGCCTGGGCGGTCCGATGCCCCACACGATGACTCTGCTCGCATGGGGGCGGTGCCGTCCGTCGCCGCGCCCCAAATCCCTGGGCGCGCCGTCCGATCACGATGCTTGCGGCATCGTGCCGGGTGGTCTTGCGGGTGGGGGAGCACATCGGCCGCTGCCAGTGCTGGGCACCCCACCGGCTGGTGTACGCGGGATCGACCGCGATGATCGTGAGGTCCTGGGCGGCAGCCATCGACACCAGTCGGGCCGCCAACCGCGCGGTCGGAAACCGGGAGATCAGCCTACGGAACCGCTTCTTACGGCCGTGCTGCTCGCGGGACGTGGAGGTGTGGAAGTCGAGGTCCTCGATCGCGATCGCGCGGGCCCCGCACCGCCCGGCAAAGTGCAGCAGGCGGCTGGTGGCGTGCCTCACCTGCGCATCACGGTGCGCGGCGCTGCCGGACAGCTCGTAGAAGAACCGCTGTGGTTCCCCGACCGGGTTGCCGTGCTCGTCGAGGTGCCAGGCCGCATAGTGGTCGTCGTTGGTGTCCACGCCGACCACTGTGATTCCGGCGGCCAGGAGCGCTTCCAGCGAAACCTCCGGGGTGGCAGGCTGGGCGCGTTGCCAGGAGGCGGTCACATACCAGCGGTCCCGGACCGGGTCGTGGTGGATGCGGTAGGCGACCGCCCGGTTCGCCGCGATCCGGCCCGCCCACTCATGCCTCCGGTGGGCGAAGACGCCCCGCGCGGTGAGCCGGTAGCGGCCATGCGGGGCGTTCGCCAGGTGGGCGAGCGGGGCGGGGAGTCTGATGCTCAGCTCGCCGTCGGGGGTGAGGCGGATCGTCTCGTTGCCGAACCGCTTGCCCGACTCTCCGTCCGCGGAAAGGAACATGCGGGCAGCCTCCCAGCGTCCCCGCCACCGCGCCTCATCCAGCCCGGCGGCCTGGAGGTGGTGGCGCGTGTTGGCGAGTTTCCTGCCGCCGCGCACGATGCGTACCCGGCCCGCCGCCCAGTCCGCCCGTGCCGCCGCGAGCCGCTCCTGCAGCACCTTCAGGCGGCGGGACTTGGCATGCCACTCCCGGCGCGAGCGATAGCCGCCCGGCTGCTTCCTGGTGCCCTTCTGCCCCAGCGGCAGCGCCAGCCGGTGTTCCATGGCCGCGATGCCCGCTTCCAGGTCCCGGATGTGTGCGGCCAGACCCCTCCGTGCCAGCGCCCACTGATCATGGCTCGCCTTGGTGACCGCCCCCGCCCACCGCGACGACGACAACCCCGACAGCTCCCGCTTGCGCACCGCCCACCCGGCCGCATCATGCCCCAGCCCGGCCGCGCAACGCGCCTTCAGGTCACGCCCCGCCAACGCCCCCAGATGACGGCCGACCTCCGCCAGCACCCGAGTATCCGCATCGGACAGGCCCTTCAACCGAGTTCGCACCGCCACCCCCACCGGAACCGGAGCCACGAACGGAGCAGCCGACGTCCTCAATGCCTCGCCCGCCACCCGCCCACCCCCAATCACTCCGGTCATCCGATGAACAGCCCAACGAGCACCCCCGCAAAAGGTCACCCATTCGACACAAGAATCTCCGTTCCCGTCCCCTTCGAGCCCCGACCCCTGAACAGGAGCATGGCCATGGCGCTCACTCCCGCTCACCAGAACGCGGTAAACCCCAGCAAACGCCCAACAGTTCGCGACCCCCTACCGCAGTTCCCGCCCGGCTTCCTCTGGGGCGTGTCCACCTCGGCCCACCAGATCGAGGGAGCCGCGGCCGAACGCGACCCGTCGGTATGGGACGCGTTCACGGCCGAGCCCGGCCACATCAAGGACGGCTCCACGGCCGACGTGGCCTGCGACCACTACCACCGCTATCCCGAGGACGTCGCCCTCCTCGCCGACCTCGGCGTGGACGCGTACCGCTTCTCGATCTCCTGGCCCCGCGTGAACTCCCCCGGCGGCCTCGACTTCTACGACCGCCTGGTGGACGCGCTGGTCGCGGCGGGCATCCGCCCCGTACCGACCCTCTTCCACTGGGACCTCCCGCTGAAGCTCGAAGAGGCCGGCGGCTGGCTGAACCGGGACACCGCGGAGCGCTTCGCCGAGTACGCCGGTGTCGTCGCCGCCCGTCTGGGCGACCGCGTCAAGAAGTGGATCACCCTCAACGAGCCCGCCGAACACACCCTGCTCGGCCACGCGCTCGGCGCCCACGCCCCCGGCAAGCAGCTCCTGTTCGACTCGCTGCCGGTCGCCCACCACCAACTGCTCGCCCACGGCCTCGCCGTCCGGTCCCTGCGCGCGGCCGGCGTCACGGACATCGGCATCGCCAACTCGCACGGCCCGACCTGGGCGGCCTCCGAGCAGCCCGAGGACGTGGAGGCCGCCGACTTCTACGACCTCCTCCTCAACCGCCTGTTCGCTGACCCGCTATTGCTGGGCCGATACCCGGACGGTATCGGGGAGTTGATGCCGGGCGACGTCGAGGCGGATCTGAAGGTCATCGCCGAGCCGATCGACTGGTACGGGATCAACTACTACCAGCCGACCAAGGTGGGCGCCCCCCAGGGCGCGGAGATCGAGTTCAGCGGACTGACCCTGCCCGCCGAACTCCCCTTCTCCGTACGGGAACTGGAGGGCTACCCGGTCACCGACTTCGGCTGGCCGGTGGTCCCCGAGGCGCTGACCGAGCTGCTCGTGGGCTTCCGCGAGCGCTACGGGGACCGCCTCCCGCCGGTCGTCATCACCGAGAACGGCTGCAGTTACGAGGGCATCGACGACCAGGAACGGATCACGTTCCTCGACGGCCATGTCCGGGCGCTGCACCGGGCGTTGGAACAGGGCGTGGACGTTCGCGGGTACTTCGTGTGGTCGTTGCTGGACAACTTCGAGTGGGCGGAGGGGTACGCGCGGCGCTTCGGCCTGGTCCACGTCGACTACGACACGCTGAAGCGGACCCCGAAGGCGTCGTACACCTGGCTGCGCGACGCGCTGCGGGCGCGGGGATGACGGCGGCGGACCCCGTCGCGAACGTGGGGGCGCTGGCCGAGCCCGTCGAGCGGGTCGGCCGGGGCTGGACCTCGGCGCTCTCGCTCGCCAACGGGGCGATCTGGGTGGGCTGGTACGGCCCGCTGCAGATCCTGCTGGCCTCCCAGGCGGAGGACTTCGCGCCCGGCACCGGCATGTCGAAGGAGACGATGCTGGCGTGGGTCACGGGCGCGGGCGCGGTGGTGTCACTGGTCGCCAACCCGCTCTTCGGCGCGCTGTCCGACCGGACGACGGCGCGCCGGGGCCGCCGTACGCCGTGGATCGTGGCGGGTTCGGCGGGCGGCGCCCTCTCCCTGCTGCTCCTGGCGGGAGCGGGCGGGGTCTGGACGATGGCGGCCGGCTGGTGCCTGGTCCAGCTCACCCTGAACGCCGCCTTCGCCGCCATCACCGCGGCCGTCCCCGACCGGGTGCCACGGCTCCAACGAGGCTCCGTGGGCGGCTGGCTGGGCGCCGCGCAGATCCTGGGCGTGGTCGGCGGGACGGGCCTCGCGACGGCGGCGGGGGGTGTGGGCGGCGGCTATGCGGCGTGCGCGGTGTTCGCGCTGGTGGGCGTACTGCCGTACGTACTGCGCTACGAGGATCTGCGGCTGCCGGCCGCGGCCCGGCCCGCCTGGTCCTGGCGCACGTTCGCGGCCTCCTTCTGGCTGAGTCCGCGCCGCCACCCGGACCTGGCCTGGGCCTGGCTGACCCGCTTCCTGATCAACCTGAGCAACGCCCTGGTCCTGCTCTACCTCCTGTACTACCTCCGCGACCGGCTCCACTACGCCGACCCCGAGAACGGCGTACTGATCCTCACGGCGGTCAACGGCGTCACCCTCCTCGCCACGGTCGTGGTCGGCGGGGTGTGGTCGGACCGGGTGGGCCGCCGCAAGCCGTTCGTGATCTGGTCGGGCGTCCTCATGGCGGTGGCGACGGCGGTCCTCTCCGGGTGGCAGACCTGGCCGGGCGCGATCATCGCGGCGGCGGTGCTGGGCATCGGCTTCGGTGTCTTCACCTCCGTCGACTTCGCCCTGATGACGGACGTCCTGCCCAAGGCCCTGGACCGCGGCAAGGACCTCGGCGTCATCAACGTCGCCAACGCCCTCCCCCAGGTCGCCGCCCCCGCCCTGGCGGCACCGATCGTGACGTACCTGGGCGGCTACCGGGTGCTGTACCTGGTGGCGGCGGTGATCGGACTGGCAGGGGCGCTGCTGGTGGGGCGGATCAGGGGCGTGGAGTGAATTCGGGTGCCACCGGCACCCGTGTTCCTCTTGGATGGCGCCATGACGACTGTGAACGCATCCCTCGACCGGCTTGAGCGCTACTACGACTCGGTGCCGCGCGCCGCGGCGCGGGCCGAGGACTTCGGCCCGCTGACCCTCTTCGTCCGCGAGGCCACGGGCTGGCCGTACTACGCGCGACCCACCCTGGGCTGGACGGGCCCGGCGGCCACCGTCGAGGACGTCGAGCGGGTGCGGGCGCGGCAGCGGGAGCTGTGTGTGCCGGAGGCCTTCGAGTGGGTGGCGGAGGTGACGCCGGGCCTGCGGGAGGCGGTCGAGGCGACGGGGCTACGGGTGCACGCGCATCCCCTGATGATCCGCGACGAGGACGCACCGCTGCCCGACCCGCACCCTCTGGTCCGCGTCCTGGACCCCGAAGACCCCTTCCTGGCGGGCGCGTTGGCGGTGCCGCACGTGGCGTTCGCGGCGCCGGGCACGGCGGTGGGGGAGGCCGGACACGGCGAACTCGCCACCGAGATCACCGCCCGCGCCGCCGAGGTACCCGCCGCCGCGGACCGCATCCGCGCGGGACGCACCGTACTGGCCGCGGCGGTCGAGAACGGGGTCGTGGTCTGCTCCGGGATGCACCTGCCCGTCGGCCCCGTGAGCGAGATCACGGGCGTCGGCACCCTGCCCGCCGAACGGCGCCGTGGACTGGCGTACGCCGTGACCGCGGCCCTCGTGACCGACGCGCGGGAGCGGGGCGTCGAGACGCTGTTCCTGTCGGCCGGGGACGAGGACGTGGCGCGGATGTACGACCGCCTGGGGTTCCGGACGGTGGCGACGGCGCTGATCGCGGAACTCGCGGAGTAGCGGGCCCGCCGGGCATCAGGGACGAACTTCGGCCACTTTCAACAACCCCTGAAGAAACCACCCGGCATGCCTTGCAATCCCAAGCCGCTCGCGCATCAATGGAACCGCACGTTCCGACGGACCGTCACAAACGCCTCCGCTGGCGTCCCGCACCCCGCTCGCGGACGGTCCGCGTACACATCTCTCCGCACCCGCACCGGCGTTCACCGGTGACGCGTCCGTGTGCCCGGCCCGGCCCCGGCCTCTGAGCAGACGGTTCCGTCCCTCCATCCCCACATGGCAATTCCCGTACAAGGGAAGGGAACCCGATGAGACGCAAGCAACTAGGAATCGCCGCGGCGTTAGCCGCCGGCACCCTCGCCGCGACCGGCCTGGCCCTCGCGCCGACCGCCGCGGCCGTCACCCCGCTCACCGCGACCATCAACGCGACCTGCACGATCGGCGGCGGTGGCGCGGCCACCCTCACCGCCACCCAGGACGGCACGGCCGCGACCATCACCCTCAGCTCCACCTCGATCACCGCGCCGATCGCGCTGGCGCAGGACTCCATCGCCTCCACCTTGACCATGGCGAAGACCGGCGGCGGCACCGTCGCGTTCACCGGCACGAAGAATCCCGCCATCCCGCTGGGCGGCGGGGTCACGGTGGGCCCGCTCAGCGGCACCGTCGCCTCCGGCGACAGCCTCGACGCGTACGGGGGCTCGCTGAAGATGGTCGTCTTCGGCATCACCATCACGTGCACCGCGAGCGCGGCGCAGGCACCGGGCCCGTTCGTCTTCAGCTGAGCCCCGCCACAGCACATACGTGAAGACCGGTGTCGCCGGCGCGCGCGGCGGCACCGGTCCTCGTACTGCCTGAACAAATGAACTGAACAACTGCTTGATCACAGCCAACTGGCCTACGGGGGTGCCCAGTTGGCGATATTGACACGACCTGATGGCCCATCAGTTGCCGTCCGGGCCCTCCATTGACTTCTCACACAACCCGCACATCAATGGCCCCCTGTCGGCGCAGACGAGCCGCTGCGCCCGCATCCCTCAGGAGGGGGCACATGGCAACGCACAGGGGAACCAGGGGTTCGCACGCCCGAAGACGCCGCTGGGCGGCACTGCTCGGGGTGACCGCGCTGGCGGTCACCGCGGGAGGCGCGCTGGCGGCCCCGGCGGGCGCCGCGGCCGCGGACTCCCAGAACGTGGACTTCGCCACGCACTGCATCCCGCCGGCGATCGCGGGCATCCCGCCGATCGACGGCACCACCACCGCGATCATCACGGTGGACAACCCCAGTCCCAAGGTCGGTGACACCGTCACCGTGACGTACAAGGTGGTCACGCCCGCCGCGAACAACCCGACCGCCCTCGCCCTGCCCGCCGACATCATGACGCCCACCGGAAAGGTCGCCCTCGGCGGCGCGCAGACGGGGGACGTCACGGTCGCGGGCCCCAGGAAGAACGACCCGGTGGCGGGCAACGCGCCCTTCCCGGGGTTCAGCATGACGGGCACCTTCACCGTCACCAGCCCGGGCGCCATCACCCTGGCGCCCGGCGACTACAACATCCACACCAGCTACATCCTGGAGCTGGACACCCCCTGCACGGTCACCAACCCGCCCGCCCCGGTCTCCGGGACGATCACCGCGACGGACGGAACCCAGACCAACAACCGTGCCATCTCGCTCGGTTCGGCCTCCGGGAAGCCCGGTGACAGCGTGACCGTCACCGGCAGCAACTTCACCCCGGGCGCGAGCGTGACCCTCGCCGGACGGTCGGGGGCCACCCAGACCGCCGACACCGCCACCACGACCGCCGACGCGCAGGGCTCGATCAACGGCACGCTGGCCGTCAACGACAAGACGACGACCGGCGTGGTGGCGTACGAGGGCGCGAGCTGGAGCGACACCAAGGGAGCGGGGCCGGCGGCGTACGTGGTCGTCGACGACACCCCGATCCCCGCGGGCTCCCAGAAACTCACCACCACGGTGAAGGCGGGAACCCTGTCGATGTCCCAGGCCGGGGACGCCGTCCAGTTGTCGGCGGTGGACTTCGGCAAGGGCGGGGCCTCGACCGGGGCCCTGCAGACGGTGACCGTCAAGGACTTCCGCGGCGGACCCGCGGGCTGGTCCCTGACCGGCAAGGTCACCGACTTCACCGGTCCCGGCGCCAAGATCGATGCCGGGAAGCTGAGCTGGACCCCCGCCTGCGCGACCAAGGCGGGCAGCCCGAGCACCTGCCAGGCCGGTTCGTCCGGCACGGTGGGCGGTGCGGGAGCGACGCTGGCGTCCACCCCCAACGGGGCGCTCACCGGTGGTGAGTTCACCGTCGACGCCGGGCTGTCACTGGACGTGCCGGCGTTCACCCCGCCGGGTTCCTACTCCGGCGTGCTCACGCTGACGCTCACCTGATCCACCCCTCCGCACCCCGGTGGCCGGGCGCGCACCCGCCCGTCCGCCCAGGGCCTGTCCACCCACATCCGCGGGGGGTCCGCACCCATGCGCAAGCTGTACGTCCTCATCCTGTCCGCGTTCCTTCTCGCGCTCACCACGCCCGCCTCGTACGCCGCCGACAACGGCAGCTGGTCCGTCTACCCCGTCTCCACGCAGACCGCGGCCCGCCCGTACTTCTATCTCTCCGCCGACCCCGGACAGACCCTCCGGGACAAGGTCACCGTCGCCAACAAGACCGGCGCCCCGCTGACCTTCCGGCTGTACGCCGCCGACGCGTACAACACCGCGCGTGACGGCGGGTTCGCGGTGCGGACGGTGAAGGAGAAGCAGCGCGGGGTCGGCGCGTGGGCGCACCCCGCCCGCTCCCGGGTGACGGTGCCCGCGCACGGTTCGGTGACCGTGCCGTTCACCCTCCGGGTGCCCGAGAAGGCCGAACCCGGTGACCATCCGGGCGCGCTGGTCGCACTCGACGAGCGCCTCGACCGCTCGGACACGGCGACGTCCGCGGTGGCGGTGCAACGGGCGGTCGGCGCCCGGATCTACCTCCGGGTCGGCGGGCCCACCGTCCCCGCCCTCGCCGTCGAGAAGGTCCAGATCAGCCACCACCAGCCCCTGGTCCCCGGCCTCGGCGAGAGCGGCGCCACCATCTCGTACACCCTCCGCAACGCCGGGAACGTCACCCTGAACCCGAAGGTGCGGCTCAGGGCCGAGGGCCTTTTCGGGCGTACGTTGCTGTCCCGGGAGCTCACGAAGATCCCCTCGGAGCTGCTGCCGGGGCAACGGGTCCGGCTGACCGAGCCCTGGCACGGGGCGCCCCAACTCGACTGGGGCGACGTGACGTTGACGGCCAGCGCGCCCGGCACCCGGGAATCGGCGAGCACGTCGTTCTTCGCGCTGCCGTGGCTGATGGCGGTGGTGGTGGGCGCGGGGATCGCCGCCGCCGTGGTGGTGATCAGGGCGCGCAGGAGCGGCAGCGGCCCTTGGTGGCTCGGAGCGCGCGGGGGCGGTACCCGCCCGTGGTGGCTCAGAGTGCGTCGGGGCCGCGCTCGCCCGTCCGTACCCGTACGACCGTCTCGACCGGTACGGCCCACACCTTCCCGTCGCCGATCTTCCCCGTCTGCGCGGCGTTGACGATCGCGTCGATCGCCGCCTCCGAGTCCGCGTCCTCGACGACGACCTCGATACGGACCTTGGGGACCAGGTCGACCTGGTACTCGGCGCCGCGGTAGACCTCCGTGTGGCCGCGCTGGCGCCCGTACCCACTGGCCTCGCTGACGGTCAGCCCGTGCACGCCGAGCTCCTGCAGAGCGGTCTTGACCTCGTCGAGACGGTACGGCTTGACGATGGCGGTGATGAGCTTCATGCCTGGGCCTTGGCCTTCTGAGCGGTGGGGAGGGATGACGAGACCGGGGCGCCGTGGCCCAGGACCCCGTGATCGTAAGCGGTCTCGGCGTGCACCGTAAGGTCCAGGCCGGTGTGCTCGTGCTCCTCGTCCGCCCGCAGCCCCATGACCTTGTCGAGCACCTTCCCGATGCCGTACGTGACGGTGAAGGCGTACGCCCCCACGGCCACGACCGCCACCAGCTGCTTGCCGAGCTGCCCGAACCCACCGCCGTACAGCAGCCCCTCGGCGCCACCCGTCATCGTCGCGTCGGCGAAGAACCCGATGAGGACCGTGCCGATGATGCCGCCGACCAGGTGAACGCCGACGACGTCCAGCGAGTCGTCGTAGTTCAGCCTGAACTTCCAGCCCACGGCGTACGAGCAGACGACACCGGCGGCGAGACCGACGGCCAGCGCGCCCAGCAGCGACACGGATCCGCAGGACGGGGTGACGGCCACCAGGCCTGCGACGGCGCCGGAGGCGGCGCCGAGGGTGGTGGGGTGGCCGTCGCGCTTCTGCTCGACGAAGAGCCAGCCGAGCAGACCGGTGCAGCCGGCGGCGAGGGTGTTGAGGAAGGCGGCGGCGGCGAGTCCGTTGGCGCCAAGCGCCGACCCGGCGTTGAAGCCGAACCAGCCGAACCACAACAACCCCGCGCCCAGCATCACCATCGGCAGGTTGTGCGGCCGCATGGCGTCCTTCTTGAAGCCGAGACGGGGGCCGAGGACGAGGCAGAGGGCCAGGCCGGAGGCGCCGGAGGTGATCTCGACCGGCAGCCCGCCCGCGAAGTCCAGCGCACCCAGCTTCGCCTGGACCCAGCCTCCCGGACCCCACACCCAGTGCGCGACGGGAACGTATACGAGCAGCGCCCAGACCGGCACGAACACCAGCCACGCCGCGAACTTCGCCCGGTCGGCGACCGCCCCGCTGATCAGCGCGGCGGTGATGATCGCGAAGGTGAGCTGGAAGGTGGCGAAGAGCAGGGTGGGCACGGTCCCGTGCACACTGTCCGGCCCGATCCCGTCCATCCCCACGTGCTTCAGCCCGCCGACGAGCCCTCCGAAGGCGTCGTCCCCGAAGGCGAGCGAGTACCCGACCGCCAGCCATACGACGGTGACCAGGGCGATCGACACAAAACTCATCATCAGCATGTTGAGGACGCTCTTCGTGCGGACCATGCCGCCGTAGAAGAGGGCCAGGCCCGGCGTCATCAGGAGAACGAGGGCGGTGGCGGCGAGCAGCCAGGCGGTGTCGCCGGTGTCGAGGTGAGGTGCGGCGGCCAGGTTGACGGTGTCCAGGGTCTCCACGGTCTGCACGAACTCCACGGACGGCTCTCCTCGGTTCTCCTGGGTGCGGGGACGTCGTCAGAGAGTCACGGGCTCGCGTTTCCGGTGGTGCACGTGTGCGTTTCCGGCGTGTTTCGTATTGCGTGGGGGTTTCCGAAACCTCACGGGGCCGCACGGGAGCGGTCAAAGGCACAGGGCGTACGGCGCGGGCCTGTGGATCAGGGACAATGGGCGCCATGAGCGTTCGTACCCAGTCATCCGAGCCGTCCGAGGCACCCCACCGCGCCGGCTTCGCCTGCTTCGTGGGCCGCCCCAACGCGGGCAAGTCCACCCTCACGAATGCTCTGGTCGGCCAGAAGGTGGCGATCACCGCGAACCAGCCGCAGACCACGCGGCACACGGTACGGGGCATCGTGCACCGCCCGGACGCCCAGCTGATCCTGGTCGACACCCCTGGTCTGCACAAGCCGCGCACGCTGCTGGGCGAGCGCCTGAACGACATCGTGCGCACGACGTGGGCCGAGGTCGACGTCATCGGTTTCTGCCTCCCCGCGAACGAGAAGCTCGGTCCGGGTGACCGTTTCATCGCGAAGGAACTGGCGTCCATCAAGAAGACGCCGAAGATCGCGATCGTCACGAAGACCGACCTCGTCGACAGCAAGACGCTCGCCGAGCAGCTCATCGCGATCGATCAGCTCGGGCGGGAGCTGGGGTTCGAGTGGGCGGAGATCGTGCCGGTCTCCGCGGTCGGCGACAAGCAGGTGGACCTGCTGGCCGACCTGATCGTCCCGCTCCTTCCCGAGGGCCCGGCCCTCTACCCGGAGGGTGACCTCACCGACGAGCCCGAGCAGGTCATGATCGCGGAGCTCATCCGCGAGGCGGCGCTGGAGGGCGTGCGCGACGAGCTCCCCCACTCCATCGCCGTGGTGGTGGAGGAGATGCTCCCCCGCGAGGACCGCCCCGCCGACAAGCCCCTCCTCGACATCCACGCCTTCGTCTACATCGAGCGCCCCAGCCAGAAGGGCATCATCATCGGCCCCAAGGGCAAGCGCCTGAAGGAGGTCGGCATCAAGTCCCGCAAGCAGATCGAGGCGCTGCTGGGTACGCCGGTCTTCCTCGACCTCCATGTGAAGGTCGCGAAGGACTGGCAACGGGACCCCCGCCAACTCCGCAAACTCGGCTTCTGACGCCTTCGGCCTGAACGACCTCGTCCTCAAACGCCGGACGGGCTGGAAGGTGCCGGTAGGGGTGGGCGAGGTGCGGCCTCCGGCCTCGCCCCACAAACACCGGCCGACCCGAGGCTTTTAGGGGCGCGGGGAACTGCGCGACCAGCCCCCACCGACCCTCAGCCAAACGACCAGGGGCGGCCGGGGATCCGGGGCGAAGCCCCACCTCAGGGGGCGCGGGGAACTGCGCGCGGTCTCAGCCCGCGGTCACCGTCAGGTGAACCGTGCCGTCGGCGCCCGCCAACAGCACCGGCGTCGCCGGCCCACCGAGGTCCCGGACCGCCGCCCGGTCCTCCGAAGAGACCTCCCCCGCCTCGGACACCACCGCCGCCGCCTCAAGAGACTTCGCCCCGGACGCCACCGCCATCGCCACCGCGGTACGCAACGCGCTCAGCCGCAGGGAGGGAAGATCCACCGTCCCCGCGACATACGTACGGCCGGTCTCATCACGTACGGCCGCCCCCTCCGGCACCCCGTTGCGCGCCCGCGCGGAACGGGCCAGGGTGACGATCTTGCGGTCATCGGGGTCAAGCGCGCTGCTGTCGGTCATGTTCAGAGCATACGAAGGGATCGGAAGCCGCACGCACAGACCTAGCCCGCCACGGGATACATCGAGCCCCGTCGGCCCTCCGGCGAGGCCAGCCACTCCAGCTTCGCCGCCGTGTTCGCCTCCGGCAGCGGCGTGTGCAGCACGATCGTGAGGTCGGGCCGCGCCGGCACCTTCATCGCGGTGGACTCGACGGCGAGCAGCCCGACGAGCGGGTGGTCGAGCTCCTTGCGGATCTGCCCGGCGTCCTCGATGTCCCGCTCCTCCCACAGCGCGGCGAACTCCGGTGAGGCGGCCCGGAGTTGGTCCAGTACCTCCTGGTACCCCTCGTCGTCCGGCGCCGCCGCGCACGACGCGCGGAACTGGGCGACGACCGTGCGCGCGTTCTTCTCCCAGGTCCGGGACTGCCCCCGGTACAGCGGGTCGGTGAAGAAGTCGATGATGCAGTTCTGCGTGTTGTCGGGCCGCATACCGAGGACCATCCCGGCGGCGTCGTTGTACATGACGCAGTTGTAGTAGGGGTCCATGATGTGCGCCGGATACGGCATCCACGTGTCGATCAGCCGCCGCAGCCCGTCGCACATGTCCCGGACCTCGGGCGCGACCTCCGGCGCGGGCGGGTTCAGCCCGGCGAGCAGGTACAGATGGCGTCGTTCGGCGTTGCTGAGCCGCAGGACGCGGGCGACCGCGTCGAGCACCTGGGGCGAGACGGAGATGTCCCGCCCCTGCTCCAGCCACTGGTACCAGGACGCGCCGACGCCCGCGAGCACGGCCACCTCCTCGCGGCGCAGCCCGGGCGTGCGTCGGCGGGCCCCGCCGTCCGGCAGTCCGGCCTGGGCCGGTGACACCCTCGCCCGGCGGCTCATCAGGAAGTCCCGCAGCTCACGCCGTCGTTGGGTCCTGAGCACGTCCTCCGTCACGTGTGAATCCCCCTGTTGGTGACTGGTGGTGCGACCACCAGCATAAGTTGCCGCTCCCCACGGATATTCCGACGGCCGCACGCTCTTGCCATGGCGATCGACACCACCGAAACCACATCCGCTTCCCCAACTGTCCACTCCCCGCTCGGCACCCGGCTGTCGACCCGCGACAAGCTCGTCCTCTTCGTGCTGTGCGCCGCGCAGTTCATGGTCGCGCTCGACTTCTCCGTACTGAACGTGGCACTGCCCGTGCTCGGCAAGGACCTGGGCATGAGCCAGTCCGCGCTGCAGTGGGCGGTCACCGCCTTCGCGCTGCCGTCCGGCGGCTTCCTGCTCCTCTTCGGCCGTATCGGTGACCTGTACGGCCGCCGCAGGCTCTTCCTGACCGGCCTCGCCCTCTTCGGTACGGCCTCGCTGCTGGCGACCTTCGCCTGGGACCCGGCGTCGTTCCTGACGGGCCGGGCGTTGCAGGGCCTCGCCGCGGCGGCGATCGTGCCGACGGGCATGTCGCTGCTGACGACGACGTTCCCGGAGGGCCCGGCGCGCGACCGTGCGCTCGGCATCTCCGGCACGCTCCTCTCGCTCGGCTTCACGGTCGGCATGGTGGCCGGCGGCGTCCTGACCGACGTACTGAGCTGGCGTTCGACGATGGGCCTGCTGTCGGTCTTCGCGCTGATCGTGCTGCCGCTGGCCCCGGGCCTGCTGCCCGAGTCCCGCACTCCCGACCGCCCGCGCCTGGACGTTCCCGGCGCGGTCACCGTCACCGGCGGTCTGCTGGCCCTGATCTACGCCCTGTCGACGGCCGCCGAGCGCGGCTTCGGCGGCACCGACGTCATCGTGACCCTCGCCGCGGGCGTGCTCCTGCTCGCCGCCTTCGTGTACATCGAGTCCCGCGCCCACGCCCCGCTCGTCAGCCTCCCCATGCTGCGCCGCCGCACGGTGGCGTGGGGCAACCTGGGCGGTCTGGTCACCTTCTCGATGATGTCGACGGTCGTCTTCGCGCTGACGCTGTACCTCCAGGAGACCCTCGGCCTGTCCGCGTTCGAGACGGGGCTGGTCTTCGGGGTCCAGGGCGTCATGTCCGCCGTCGCCGGGGTGTACGCCCCGAAGGTCATCGGCCGCTTCGGCGCCCGCCGTACGCTGGTCGGCTCGCTCACCGGTCAGGGCCTGTTCGTGGCGGGGCTGGTCCTGGTGAACGCCCACACCTGGTCCGTCTGGCTCGCCACCGCCACGGTCTCGCTGGCCAGCATGTGCCACCTGGGCGCGATCATCTCGTACGGCCTGACCGTGACCTCGGGCGTTCCCGACGAGGAGCAGGGCCTGGCCACGGGTCTGGTGACCTCCACCCAGCAGGTCGGCCTGACGATCGGCATCCCGCTGCTGGGTGTCCTGGCGACGACGTCGGGTGACCTGCTGGCCGGTGTCCACACGGTCCTCGCCCTGGACGCGGCGATCGTCCTGGCGGCGGCGGTGCTGGTCGCGACCGGACTGGGCCGCGACCGCTCACGCCCGGTCGAGACGGAGGCGCTCGGCCTTCGGTAGACCGGCGACGACGAGATCGTACGAGTCCTCGATGAGCTCCCGGACCAGACGGTCCGGGAGTTCGCCGTCGACCGTCACCGTGTTCCAGTGCCGCTTGTTCATGTGATAGCCCGGGATGATCAGCCCCGGGTGCTCGGCGCGCAGCCGGACCGCGTCGTCCGGGTCGCACTTGAGGTTGACCGTGAGCGGGTGTGCGTCCAGCCATGTCAGCGCGAAGAGCTTGCCCAGCACCTTGAAGACGGAGATGTCCGGGGCGAAGGGGAAGTCCTCGACGGCCGCGTTGAAGGACAGACAGAACGCACGCAACTGCTGCGGTTTCACTCCCACATCTCCTTCGCCGACGGCATCACTCGGACTTCTTCTCCTCCTCGGACGGCTCCGGGTCCACCGGGCCGACCGGCTCGACGAGCACCGTGACGATCTTGTTCCGGCGCCCGGCCGCGGCCTCCGCCGTCAGCCGCAGCTCGCGCCCGTCGGGCAGCTCGACCACCGAGGAGGCACCGGCGATCGGAACCCGCCCGAGTGCCTTCGCCAGCAGTCCGCCGACCGTCTCCACGTCCTCGTCGTCGTACGCCTCGAAGCCGTACAGCTCACCGAGGTCGCCGATGTCGAGACGGGCGGTCACCCGGTAGCGGTCGTCGCCGAGCTCCTGGACGGGCGGCAGTTCCCGGTCGTACTCGTCGGTGATCTCCCCGACGATCTCCTCGAGGATGTCCTCGATGGTGACGATGCCGGCCGTACCGCCGTACTCGTCGATGACGACGGCGACGTGGATGCGCTCCTGCTGCATCTCGCGCAGCAGGTCGCCCGCGTTCTTGGTGTCGGGCACGAAGGTCGCGGGCCGCATGGCCGTGGACACGAGCTCGGACTCGGCGTCGCGGCTGATGTGCGTCTTGCGGGCCAGGTCCTTCAGGTACACGATCCCGACGACGTCGTCCTCGCTCTCCCCCGTGACGGGGATGCGCGAGAAGCCGGACCGCAGCGCCAGGGTGAGGGCCTGACGGATGGTCTTGTACCGCTCGATGACGACGAGGTCGGTCCTCGGCACCATCACCTCTCGTACGAGGGTGTCGCCCAGCTCGAAGACGGAGTGCACCATGCGGCGCTCCTCGTCCTCGATCAGCGACTCCTTCTCGGCGAGGTCGACCAGCGCGCGCAGCTCGGCCTCGGAGGCGAACGGACCGCGCCTGAAGCCCTTGCCGGGCGTCAGCGCGTTGCCGATGAGGATGAGGAGGGGCGGGATCGGGCCCATGATCCTGGCCAGCGGCAGCAGGACGTACGAGGCCGCCGTCGCCGTGTTCAGCGGGTGCTGGCGGCCGATGGTGCGCGGCGAGACGCCCACGGCGACGTACGAGACGAGGACCATGACCCCGATGGCGACGACGAGCGCCTCCCAGGTCTGCTCGAACTCCTTCAGGCAGGCGTAGGTGACGAGCGCGGCGGCGGCCATCTCGCAGGCCACGCGCACCAGCAGTGCCACGTTCAGATAGCGGGTCGGATCGGCGGCGACCTGGGCGAGCTTGGCACTGCCGCGCCGCCCGGACCGTACGGCCTCCTCCGCGCGGAAGCTGGAGACACGCGCGAGGCCCGCCTCCGCACAGGCGGCGAGCCAGGCGACCACGACCAGGGCGATGGCGCCGATGACGAGCTGAGGACTCATGAAACGGTCGGGGCCGGCGAGGGGCCCGTCATGCCCTTCTCCGCGCGCCAGCCGTCCACGATGGCGGCCTGGAGACCGAACATCTCGGCCTTCTCGTCCGCCTCCTCGTGGTCGTAGCCGAGCAGGTGCAGCACTCCATGGACGGTGAGGAGGTGCAGTTCCTCGTCCATGGAGTGCTGCGTGGGAGCTTCCTTGCCCTGCCGCTCGGCGACCTCCGGACAGAGCACGATGTCACCGAGGAGTCCCTGCGGGGGCTCGTCGTCGTCCTTGGACGGCGGCCGCAGCTCGTCCATGGGGAACGACATCACGTCGGTGGGCCCCGGAAGGTCCATCCACTGGATGTGGAGCTGTTCCATGGCGTCGGCGTCCACGACGATCACCGAGAGTTCGGAGAGCGGGTGGATGCGCATCCGCGCGAGTGCGTAGCGGGCGATGTCGAGGATCGCCTGCTCGTCGACCTCGGTTCCGGACTCGTTGTTGACGTCGATCGACATGGTGCTCGCTTGTCTACTTCCCCTTGTGGCCGGCTTTGCCGCGGCTCTTGTGGGAGCCGTTCTCGGTGCCGTTCTCGCTGTCGTACTTCTCGTACGCGTCGACGATACGGCCGACCAGCTTGTGCCGTACGACATCGTGGGACGTGAGCCGCGAGAAGTGGACGTCGTCGAGGCCCTCCAGGATGTCCTGGACCTGGCGCAGGCCCGACTTCGTCCCGTTCGGGAGGTCGACCTGTGTCACGTCGCCCGTGACCACGATCTTCGACTCGAAGCCGAGACGGGTGAGGAACATCTTCATCTGCTCGGCGCTCGTGTTCTGGGCCTCGTCCAGAATGATGAAGGCGTCGTTGAGGGTGCGACCACGCATATAGGCGAGCGGCGCGACCTCGATGGTTCCCGCCGCCATGAGCCGCGGGATGGAATCGGGGTCGAGCATGTCGTGCAGCGCGTCGTAGAGGGGCCGCAGGTAGGGGTCGATCTTCTCGTAGAGCGTGCCGGGCAGGAAGCCGAGCCGCTCGCCCGCCTCCACCGCGGGGCGGGTGAGGATGATCCGGTTGACCTGCTTGGACTGGAGCGCCTGTACGGCCTTCGCCATCGCGAGGTACGTCTTGCCGGTGCCGGCGGGGCCGATGCCGAAGACGATGGTGTGCTTGTCGATGGCGTCGACGTACCGCTTCTGGTTGAGCGTCTTGGGTCGGATGGTGCGGCCGCGCGAGGACAGGATGTTCTGCGTGAGCACTTCGGCAGGGGTTTCCTGACCGTCGCCCTCCCCGTTCTCGCTCGCCCTGAGCATGGCGATCGAGCGTTCCACTGCGTCCTCCGTCATCGGCTGCCCCGTGCGGAGCACCAGCATCATCTCGTCGAACAGGCGCTGGACGAGAGCGACTTCACCGGCGTCGCCGACCGCACTGATCTCATTGCCCCGGACGTGGATGTCGGCCGCCGGGAAGGCCTTCTCGATCACGCGTAGCAGCGCGTCTCCGGAACCCAGCACGGTCACCATGGGGTGCTTGGCCGGGACGGTGAAGTGCGCTCGTGCCTGCCCCTGAGCGGGGCTGTGAGCTGTGGGTGTCTGAGTCATGGGCCGGCTCTGTAGGCCTGCTTTTCCTCCTTGATCGGCACGCTTGCCACGGGGGCAGCCTTGCGCCTCCAAGGGTACGACGGTGGGGTGACAGTGCCGTAGGGCTTTTCGGCGCGGGTTCGGGAGCCGGGGCGGGGGTCGGGACGGGGCCCGCCCCGGGGACGGGACGGGCAGGGGCGGCGGGGCGAGGAGCGTCAGGCCGACCGGCGGAAGCCGATGGTCGGAACCGCCCGCCGCAGCGGCCACGGGCGGGTCACCTCCGGGAGCAGGCTCTCCAGGAAGGCGTACCGGCGCAGCGCGGCCGGATCCTGGTCGTCGACCGACTGGACCCGGCGCCACCACGCCGCGATCTCGGCCCAGCCGGGCGCCGAGAGGGAGCCGCCGAACTCCTGGACGGAGAGCGCGGCGGTCAGCCCGGCGAAGGCGAGCCGGTCGGCGAGCGGCCAGTCGGCGAGGGTGCCCATCACGAACCCGGCGACGAAGACGTCACCGGCACCGGTGGGATCGAGGGCCTCCACGGCGATCGCGGGGACCTCGGCGGTCTCCCCGGTACGGCCGTCCACGGCGTACGCGCCCTCGGCGCCGAGGGTGACGACGGCGAGTGGCACGTGCTCGGTCAGCGCGTGCGCGGCGGCCCGCGGGCAGTCCGCCCCCGTGTACCGCATCGCCTCGTCCGCGTTCGGCAGGAACGCCTCGCAGTACTCCAGGTCCGCGAGCCCGGCCAGGTCCCAGCGCCCGGTGTCGTCCCAGCCGACGTCCGCGAAGATCCGGGTGCCCGCACGCGCGGACTCGGCGATCCAGTGCGCGCGTGTGCCGGGCGTCAGCGAGGCGATGGCGGCCCGCGCGCGGGGGGCGTGTTCCGGCGCCGGCTCCTCCGGCGGCGGCTCGTGCCCGTGGCTGACCATCGTCCGCTCGCCCTCGTACGCCATCGACACGGTGACCGGCGAGTGCCAGTGCGGCACGGTGCGCGACGGGGCGAGGTCGATGCCCTCGCCCTGTTCCAGGGCGTCCCAGCAGTACTCCCCGTAGTGGTCGTCCCCGAAGGCCGCCGCCAGGGAGGTCTTGAGGCCGAGGCGGGCGAGCGCGGTCGCCATGTTGGCGACGCCGCCGGGGCTCGACCCCATCCCGCGGGCCCAGGACTCGGTGCCGCGCACCGGGGCGGTGTCGAGCCCGGTGAAGATGATGTCGAGGAAGACGGTGCCGGTGAGGTAGACGTCCCAGGGCGGGTCCTGAGGGGTGCGCAGACCGGCGAGCGGGTCGACGTGCGCCTGGCAGTTCGGTCGCTCTCCGTTGGCCTCGATCACGGTGCGCTCCCTGAGGTGGTGCGGATTCAGGCCAGTGTGCACCAAACGGCACACGGCACGGCGCCGGTCGAGGCCGGAGCGGACCGGTCGACGGCCGGGTGAAGCCAGCTCATTTACCCCGCCCCTGCCAACACAAACAGAACGTGACCCGGATCACACCTCCCCGTCTACGTCGCACCCCCACCCGCTTGATACAAATTGCCCGCGCGTTCCTGTCCGTCGACAGCCGCCCAACCCCCCCTTATCGAGCCGCTCTTTCGCATGCCCTGGGAACGCCCGTGTCCGCCCGCACCACCACGCCCTGGCCCCTCGTCGCCCTTTTCACGGCCGGGTACCTCGCCCCGTACCTGCTCCCGACCACCGTCGGCCGGCTGAGCGCGGGTCTCCCCCTCTCCGCCACCGAGGCCGGTTCCATCGGCAGCGCCCTGCTGCTGAGTTCGGCGACGGCGGGCTTCCTGCTCGCGTCCCGCGTGGACCGCTTCGGCCCCCGCGGACTCGCCCGCGCCGGCCTGCTCCTGGCCGCCGCCGGCTACGGCACCGCCGCCCTCACGACGACCATCCCCCTGGTCGTCCTCGGCGCGATCGTCGGCGGCCTCGGTTCCGGCACGATCACCACCGTCGCCGCCACCGGGATCGCCGGCCAGCGCGACCCCCACCGCACCACCACCCTGGGCCTGCTGGGCGTCTCCGCCCTCGCGGGCGCGCTGTATCTGACGATCCCCCACCTGGGGCCGGGCCACGGCCACCCCCTCGCCGCGATCGCCGTTACCGCGCTGCTCGTACTGCCCGTGACCCGCCGCCTCCCGACCGCCGGGGCCCCCGAGGCCCCCCACACCCCCTCCGCCCGCGCCCTCCGCGCCACCGCCGCTCCCCTCCCCCACCGCCGCGCCGGTCTCGTCCTCGCCGCCGCGATGCTCTGCTGGTCCCTCGCCCAGAATTCACTCTGGGGTGTCAGCGGCCGGATCGGTCTGCAGCAGGCGGGGTTGACGGAGGTGACCGTCGGCGCGGTCTTCGCGGTGGCGCTCGGCGCGGGGCTGCTCGGGGTGATCGGCGCGGGCGCACTCGGCCAGCGCCTGGGCCGGGCGCTGCCCATCGGCGCGGGCACGGCCCTGATCGCCGGATGCATCGCACTGAGCGCGGCGGCCACCGATCTGACGTCCTTCGCGACGGGCGAGATCGCCTGGAACACGGTCTACCCGGTCGTGCTCTCCTACGTCATCGGCCTCGCCGCGTCCCTGGACCGGCGCGGCCGGTGGGCGGTCCTGGTCGGTTCCGCCTCCTCGCTCGGCACGGCGTGCGGCCCGCTCGCGGGCAGCCTGCTCTCCGCACGGGTGGGTTACCCGGGGATGGGTGTGATCCTGGCCCTCGGCCTGCTCCTGATCACCGCCCCGATGACCGCCGTGGCCCTGCGCACCCGGCGCACCGCCCCGCTCCCGCAGGAGCACCCGGTCGTGGAGATCCCGGTCGTGGAGATCCCGGTCGTGGAGATCCCGGTCGACGCCGTCCCGGCGCCCCGGACGGCCTACGACACGGCAGGACCCCGGCAGGCGACCGCGGGAGCGGCGGCCGGACCGGGGCCCGGAAGCAAGTAGTCCCGCCGGACAGGCCCTAGCCGAACTCGTACGCCTCGACCTCGGCGAGGTAGCGCGCCCGCCGCTCCTCGTCGTGCTCCAGGAAGGACGCCACGAACGAGTTGCGGGCCAGCTCCCGCATCCGCTCCCGGTCCAGTCCGAGCGCCTCGTGCACGGCGTGGAAGGTGTCGCCGATGTACCCGCCGAAGTACGCGGGGTCGTCGGAGTTGACCGTGCACAGCAGCCCGGCGTCCAGCATCGCGGGCAGCGGGTGGTCCTCCAGGACGTCCACGGCGCGCAGCCGTACGTTCGACAGCGGGCAGAGCGTCAGCGGCACCCGGTCCCGTACGAGCCGCTCGACCAGCTCGGGGTCCTCCATGCAGCGCAGCCCGTGGTCGATGCGCTCGACGCCGAGCACGTCCAGCGCCTCGGTGATGTACGCCGGCGGCCCCTCTTCGCCCGCGTGGGCGACGCGCCGCAGGCCGAGCGCGGCGGCGGCCTCGTAGACCTCGCGGAACTTGACCGGCGGGTGCCCGACCTCGGCGGAGTCGAGGCCGATGCCGACGATCCGGTCGAGGTAGGGCTTCGCGGCCTCCAGGGTCTCGAGCGCCGACTCGGCGGACTCGTCACGCAGGAAACACATGATCAGCTGGGTGGAGACGCCGTGTGTCTCCTCGCTGCGGGAGAGCGCGCGGTGCAGCCCCTCGACGACCGTCCCCATGCCGACGCCCCGGGCGATGTGGGCCTGCGGGTCGAAGAAGATCTCCGCGTGCCGTACGCCCTGCGCGGCGGCCCGTGCGAGGTAGGCGTCGGCGAGGTCGGCGAAGTCCTGCTCGGTCCGCAGGACGGCCATGAGCTCGTAGTACAGGTTCAGGAACGACTGGAGGTCGTCGAAGAGATACGCCTTGCGCAGCTCCTCGGTGTCCGCGTACGGGAGCGTGACGCCGTTGCGCGCGGCGAGCTCGAAGGCCAGCTCGGGTTCGAGGGTGCCTTCGATGTGGAGGTGCAGTTCCGCTTTGGGGAGGGGCATCGAAATATCGTACGGGTGTGTACCGACGATCTCGTGCGACGACGCCTCATCGACTCGTACGAGGACTGCTCATCGCCGCTTCGGCACCGGCACCCGCACGAGGTCGTGCGCCACGGTCAGCTCCCCCTCGAACCCGGCGGCCCGGGCCTGCCGCTCGAACTCGTCCGGTTCGGAATATCGCTGGCTGAAGTGCGTGAGCACGAGATGCCGTACGCCCGCGTCCCGCGCCACCCGGCCCGCCTGACCGGCCGTCAGGTGACCGTGGTCGACGGCGAGTTGGTGATCCCCGTCCAGGAACGTCGACTCGATGACGAGGAGGTCGCAGCCCTCGGCGAGGGCGTCCACGCCCTCGCACAGCCGCGTGTCCATGACGAACGCGAACCGCTGTCCGCGCCGCTCCTCGCTCACATCGTCGAGCGAGACCCCGCCGAGCGCGCCCTCGCGCTGGATCCGCCCGACGTCCGGCCCCTTGATCCCGTGCTCCGCGAGCAGCTCGGGCAGTATCCGCCGGCCGTCCGGCTCGACCAGCCGGTAGCCGAAGGACTCCACCGGGTGGGAGAGCCTGCGGGCCTCCAGGGTGTACGAGGGGGTGGTCGCGAGCACCCCGTCCGCCTCGACCGGTGCCTCGGTCAGCTCGACGGTCTCGCGGTAGGCCGTGGCGTACCGCAGCCGGTCGAAGAAGCGCCGCCCGGAGCGCGGGTAGTGCGCGGTCACCTCGTGCGGGACACGGTCGAGGTTGATGCGCTGGATCACCCCGGCGAGGCCGAGTGAGTGGTCGCCGTGGAAGTGGGTGACGCAGATGCGGTGCAGGTCGTGCGCGGCGACCCCGGCCCGCAGCATCTGCCGCTGGGTGCCCTCACCGGGGTCGAAGAGCAGGCCCTCCCCGTCCCAGCGCAGCAGATAGCCGTTGTGGTTGCGGTGCCGGGTGGGGACCTGGCTGGCGGTGCCGAGGACCACCAGTTCACGTACGGACAAGGTCGCTTACCCCGGCGGCCACTGCATGCCGCGACCGCCCAGGAGGTGGGCGTGCGCGTGGAAGACGGTCTGGCCCGCGCCGCCGCCCGTGTTGAACACGATGCGGTAGCTCTCCAGCTTCTCCTCGGACGCCACCTCGCCGGCCTCGCGCAGTACGTCCGCGGCGATGGCGGGCTCGGCTGCCGCGAGGGAGGCCACGTCCGGGTGGTGCACCTTGGGGATGACCAGGATGTGCGTGGGCGCCTGGGGGTTTATGTCGCGGAAGGCGACGGTCGTGTCCGTCTCCCGGACGACGTTCGCGGGAACGTGCCCCGCGACGATCTTGCAGAACAAGCAGTCGTCCTGCGGTTCTCCCGTCATGCGTGTGCTCCTCACGCCGTGTGATCAGTACGCTCCGCATGCTATCGGCAGCATGGGTGAGTCCGTCCGACCGCCCTGAAGAGGCGGGTGGGCGGGGAAGTCGGCCGCGGAGCGGCTGACCGGGTGCCCTTGGGCGACGGCACCCCGTCAAACCTCCGTCAACCAAGCTCGGGCAGCGCCGGTGCCGTCTTCGCCGGGTTCTCCGCGAGCGCGGCCAGCGCGATGCGGATCGCCTCGTCGAGCTGCGTGTCGCGCCCGGCCGCGTAGTCCTGCGGCGCCTGGACGACCTCGACGTCCGGGTCGACACCGTGGTTCTCCACGCCCCACCCGTAACCGTCCAGCCAGAACGCGTACTTGGGCTGGGTGACGAGGGTGCCGTCGACGAGCCGGTACCGGCTGTCGATGCCGACGACCCCGCCCCACGTCCGTGTCCCGACGACCGGCCCGATGCCCAGCGCCTTGATCGCCGCGTTGACGATGTCGCCGTCCGAGCCGGAGAACTCGTTGGCGACGGCGACGACCGGTCCGCGCGGCGCGTCCTCCGGATAGCTGTACGGCCGCATCCCGCGCGGCAGGTCCCAGCCCACGATCCGTCGCGCGAGCTTCTCCACGACCAACTGGGAGGTGTGGCCGCCGCGGTTCTCCCGGACGTCCACGACCAGCCCCTCCCTGGCCACCTCGATCCGCAGGTCGCGGTGGATCTGGGCCCAGCCGGGCGCCTGCATGTCGGGCACGTGGAGATAGCCGAGTCTGCCGCCCGACTGTTCATGGACATAGGCGCGCCGGTCCGCCACCCAGGCGTGGTAGCGCAGCGGCTCCTCGTCGGCGAGCGGGACGACGACGGCGTGCCGCGGATCGCCGCCGCCCGACGGGGAGACGGTCAGTTCGACCGGCTTGCCCGCGGTGCCGACGAGCAGCGGCCCGGGTCCGGCCACCGGGTCCACCGGCTGCCCGGCGACCGCGACGATCGCGTCCCCCGCGCGCACCGCGACGCCGGGCGCGGCGAGCGGCGCCCGCGCGTCCGGGTCGGAGGTCTCCGAGGGGAGGATCCGGTCGATACGCCAACTGCCGTCCTCATGACGGGAGATGTCCGCCCCGAGCAGTCCCTGCGCCCGGTCGCCGCCGCCCCAGCCGCCGCGCGGGGTGACGTACGCGTGCGAGGTGCCGAGCTCCCCCTGCACCTCCCACAGCAGGTCGACGAGGTCGTCGTGGGTGGCGACCCGTTCGAGCACCGGCCGGTAGCGGTCCAGCACGCCTTCCCAGTCGACCCCGCCCAGGTCGGGCCGCCAGAAGTTGTCGCGCATGAGGCGGCCGGTCTCGTCGTACATCTGACGCCACTCGGCGGCCGGGTCGACGGTCTGGCGGACCCGGGAGAGGTCGACGGTGATGTTCGTGTCGCTCTCGTCGTCGTTCGAGGCGCGACGGTCGCTGGGGACGACCTTGAGCTTGCCGTCGGTCCACAGCAGGACGCGTTTGCCGTCGCCGCTGACGGCGAAGTGCTCGGCGTCGGCGGCGAGGTGCTCGACGCGCTGCTGAGCGAGGTCGTACCGCTCCAGTTCGGTCTTCGGGTCCGGGTCGTCCGGGGTGGCGCGGGAGGCGCCGAGGACTCCGACGACCGGGTGGCGCAGCCACAGCAGCCCGTCCTTGGCGGCGCGCAGGGTCGAGTAGCGGGCCGCCTCGACGGGGAACGGAACGATCCGGTCGGCGAGTCCGTCGAGGTCGATACGGGTGGTGGGGGCGCCCTCGCTGTCGGGCGTCTCGTCCTTGTCGGGTGCCTCGAAGGGGCGGCCGTGGCGCTGCGGTCCGAAGGGGGACGGGGTGGTCGCGGCCAGGGTGATCAGATGCGGCCGGGAGCCCCCGACGAACGCGAGGTCGAAGACATGTTCGTCGTAGACGGGGTCGAAGGAGCGGGCCGAGAGGAAGGCGAGGTGCTTGCCGTCGAGGGTGAACGCGGGCGCGTAGTCGCGGAAGCGGAGCGGGGTGGCCTCGGTCACCGACAGGTCGGCGGTGTTGGCCAGCTTGAGCTGGCGCAGCGGGCGCGGGCCGGGGTGCGACCAGGCGAGCCAGGCGGAGTCCGGCGAGAAGACGAGCCCGGAGACCTCGCCGTCCTCGCTCCGGTCGACCTCCCGCACCTCCCCGGTCTCCCGCTCGACGAGCAGCACTCGTCCGTCGTGCGAGGCGACGGCGGCGCGGCTGCCGTCGGGTGCCATGGCGAGCCCGAGGACCCGTCCCAGCTGTCCGGCGGCGAGCCGGCGCGGGGTCGCTCCGGGCGCGAGACCGGTCGCCGGGGCGAACTCCAGCGCGTCGTCGCCCGCCGCGTCCGTCACCCACACCACGTACTCCTCGCCCTCCACCCGGAAGGCGCGGGGCAGCCGGGCGCGTACACCGGGCCGGGCGGCGAGCGCGCGGGCCGGTCCGGAGCGGTGGGTGACCCAGTGGACGGCGCCGCGCACGGAGACCGCGCTGCCGCGTCCGGTGTGGTCGGGGGCGGCGGCCGAGAACCAGCGGGAGGCGCTCACGAGGTGCGGCTGCAGGTCGACGCGCTGTCCGCCGAGCCGCAGGTCGAGCCGGCGCGGCTCGGCGCCGTCCAGGTCGTCCAGGAGCCACAGTTCACCGGCGGACGCGTACACGACCCGGGCGCCGTCGGTCGCCGCGTGCCGGGCGTAGAAGCCGTCGATCGGCGTGTGGCGGCGCAGATCGGAGCCGTCGGCGAGGGAGGAGTAGAGCGCTCCGACGCCCTCGTGGTCGGAGAGGAAGGCGACGCGCTCTCCCACCCACAGGGGGTATTCGAGGTTCCCGTCCAGGTCCTCGTGCAGCCGTACGAACTCGCCGGCCCCCGCCCCGTCGCCGCCGGCCCTGTCGATCCACAACTTGCCCGCCGTGCCGCCCCGGTACCGCTTCCACCAGGCGGCCTCGCGCCCCATGGGAGCGGACAGCAGCAGCACACCCGGGTCGCCGTGGACCACATCACCGACCGGCCCGTACGGCAGGGTGGTCGCGGGGCCCCCGTCGAGCGGGACGGCCCGGGCCCAGCTGCGGCGCAGGCTGGCCTGACCCTGGGTGCTGAGCGCGAGCACGCGCCCGTCCGGGGTCCAGCCGCGCACCTGGGTCTTCGAACTCCCCCAGTACGTCAGCCGCGTGGACGGTCCGCCCTCCAGGGGCGCGGCGTGCACCTCGGGCGCTCCGTCGCGCGTCGACGTCCAGGCGACGGTCGTACCGTCCGGGGAGATGCGGGGGTGGTTCACCGGCATGTTGTCGGCGCTGACCCGCCAGGCGCGACCGCCGCCGTCGAGGGGGGCGACCCAGACGTCGTCCTCGGCGGTGAAGGCGACCAGCTCGCCGTGCAGATGCGGAAACCGGAGATACGCGGGCGATACCGACGACGCGGACGATGCAGACTGAGTCACCCGATCACCCTATGCAGGGACAGCTCGGCCCGACAGGGGTTTGGATCACTTGCCCTGGGCGGGCCAGCAGGTGGGATCGCCCTTGCACCACATGGTCTTCGTCACGGTGACGGTGGTGGTGGGGCCCGGACGGTGGTAGGTGGGCGCGCCGTAGGTGGGGGGTGTGTACGAAGGCGTGCTCGGGGCGTTGCAGTTGCCCAGTACGTTCACGTGGAACCACTGCTTGCCGCCGACCTTGGCCGTCAGGTCCCCGCGGACGCACTTGCCCTCGACCTCACGGGTGACCTTCCCGGTGATGGTGATCTCCCGCCGGTCCTTGGTCTGCCCCCGGCAGTCCACCTCCACCACGGAGGGCGTGGAACTCGAGGCCGACGGTGTGTGTCCCGGGGTGTAGGCCTTGTTCCCGCCGCCGTACGACCCGGTGCAGCTCAGGTACTGCACGTCGACATGCTGCCGCTGGAGCTCCGCGGTCCCGGCCCGGTCGGTCGTGTACGCCACCGCGGAGGCGCTCAGGCCACCGACCGGTTCGCACGCGGCCACCCCGAAGGCGCTCACCACGGCGAGCCCGGCGACCATCGGTCCCCGACGGCCCGTCACCAGTCGCCTCACCACTCGTCGAATACGCATCAATGCCCCCATAGACGGCAGAGTGCCACTGTCCCGGGCGTCGCGGTAGACCCCATACGGCCACTACACACCTGCGTGCGCCCCCGTCGAACGCATATGCGTGAAACTGTGTCAGGTCCGCAGGAGGAGCCACTCCTGAAGTTCCACCAGATTGCCCTCGGGGTCCTTGAGGTGGGCGACCCGCATCCGGTCCGTCATGAAGTCCGGGCCGTGGACGAGGACGGCGCCGCGCGAGGTGATGGCCTCGCAGTAGGAGTCCAGGTCGTCGACGCGCAGGACCACCAGGGAACGGTGGCCGCTCGCCGAGTCGCCCAGTTCACCCAGTATCCGGGCCATCATCGCGCGGTCCTGGAGCGCGATGCCCGCCGAACCGACGGTGGGACTGAACTTCTCGTACGGTCCTTCGGTCGCGCCCGACTGGGGCTTGAGGCCGAGAACCTCGGCGTAGAAGCGGTAGCAGACCGGGAAGTCCGAGACGAGCAACCGTACTTGGGCGAGTTCCAAGGCGTCCCCCGTGCGTGCGCGCGGTCAGGACCAGCGGCCGGTCCGCGCCATCAGCAGCGCGGTCGCCACCGTCCCGGCGGTCGATGTACGCAGCACGGTACGCCCCAGGTGGCACGTCTTCGCGCCCGCCCCGGTGAACAGCTCGATCTCCTCGGGGGAGATCCCGCCCTCGGGGCCGACCACCAGCACGATCTCGCCCGAGGTGGGGAGTTCGGCCGTCACGAACGGCTCGGTGCCGACCTCCGTGTCCTCGTGCAGCACCGCCGCGAAGTCGGCACTGGCCAGAAGTGCGGCAACCTGCTTGGTCGTCGCCGCGTCCGCGACCTCCGGGAAACGCACCCGGCGCGACTGCTTGCCGGCCTCCCGGGCCGTGGCCCGCCACTTGGCGAGCGCCTTCAGACCCCGCTCGCCCTTCCACTGGGTGATGCAGCGGGAGGCGGCCCAGGGGACGATCGCGTCGACGCCGGTCTCGGTCATGGTCTCGACGGCCAGCTCGCCCCGGTCGCCCTTGGGAAGCGCCTGGACGACGGTGACACGAGGCTCCTCCACCGGCTCCTCGGCCACGGAGTCCATCTGGACGATCAGGCGGTCCTTGCCCTCGGTGGCGACGACCACACACTCGGCCCACCGCCCGGCCCCGTCCGTGAGGACGACGTCCTCACCAGGGTTCAGCCGCTTCACGGAGACGGCGTGGCGCCCCTCCGGGCCGTCGAGCACGTACCGTCCGCCGCTGCCCGCCTCGAAGTGCTCGACCACGAACACCGGTGCCGTCATCGGACCTCACCCCCCGCTTCCCCGGCGGCCGACAACGCTGTCCTGGCCGCCTCGAGCTCCGCGCTCAGCACCTCCACCAGCTGCCCGGCGGGCAGCTCGCGCGCCATGCGGTGCCCCTGCCCCGCCCACAGCGCCATGCCCTGCGCGTCACCCGCCTTGGCGGCCGCCTTGCGCAGCGGGGAGGTGAGGTGGTGGACCTCCGGGTACGCGGCGGGCGCGTACGGGCCGTGCTCACGCATGAAGCGGTTCACCAGGCCGCGCGCCGGCCGCCCGGAGAACGCGCGCGTCAGCTCCGTCCGTACGAACAGCGGGTTGGTCAGCGCCTGCTTGTGCACGGCGCCCGCGCCGGACTCCGGGGTGGCGAGGAACGCGGTGCCGAGCTGTGCCGCGTTCGCGCCCGCGGCGAGCACCGCGGCGATCTGGCTGCCGCGCATGATGCCGCCGGCGGCGATGATCGGAATGTCCACGGTCTCGCGGACCTGCGCGATCAGCGACAGCAGCCCGATACCCGTACCGTCCGTCTCCGGGTTGTCGCGGTGGGTGCCCTGGTGGCCGCCCGCCTCCACACCCTGCGCGATGACCGCGTCGGCGCCGGCCCGCTGGACGGCGAGGGCCTCCTCGGCCGTGGTCGCGGTGATCACGGTGAGTGTGCCGGCACGGCGCAGGGAGTCCAGGACGTCGGGGCTCGGGATGCCGAAGTGGAACGAGACCACCGGTACCGGGTTGTCGTGGAGGACGGCGAGCTTGGCGTCGTAGCCGTCGTCACGACCGCTGTCCGGTTCACCGAGTGCGGTCTCGTACCAGGAGGACTCGCCCGCGAGCTGGTGGGCGTAGACCTCGACCGCGGCGGGGTCCGCGTACTCGGGCTGCGGCATGAACAGATTGACCCCGAAAGGGCGGCCCGTGAGCCCGCGCAACTGCTTGATCTCCTGGTACATGCCGTCGGCGGTCTTGTACCCGGCGGCGAGGAACCCGAGCCCGCCCGCCTCGGACACGGCGGCCGCGAGATGCGGGACGGAGACGCCGCCCGCCATGGGGGCCTGCACGATCGGGTGAGGGAAGAGATCGGTCAGTGCGGTGGACATGACGGCATGTTGTCACGTCCTCCGAACAAGTCCGAATCGGGCCTTCCGCCTGGCATAGGCCACCAGGATGGCCGGTCGAGCGCCTGGGGGCGGAGCCCCCAGGCATACCCGTCAGCGACCGTTGAACGCGTCCTTCAGGCGCGAGAACAGACCCTGCTGCCCGGGCTGGAACTGCCCGGTGGGCCGCTCCTCCCCCCGCAGCTGCGCCAGCTCCCGCAGCAACCGCTCCTGCTCGGGATCGAGCTTCGTGGGCGTGGTCACCTCGACATGCACGATGAGGTCACCCCGGCCGCCGCCGCGCAGATGCGTGACACCCCGCCCGTGCAGCGGGATCGACTGCCCGGACTGCGTGCCCGGACGGATGTCGACCTCCTCAAGACCGTCGAGGGTCTCCAGCGGCACCTTGGTGCCGAGCGAGGCCGCGGTCATCGGAATGGTCACCGTGCAGTGCAGATCGTCCCCGCGCCGCTGGAAGGTGGAGTGCGGCAGCTCGTGGATCTCGACGTAGAGGTCACCGGCGGGACCGCCACCGGGCCCGACCTCGCCCTCGCCCGCGAGCTGGATCCGCGTGCCGTTGTCGACACCGGCGGGGATCTTGACGGTCAGCGTGCGACGCGACCGGACCCGCCCGTCACCGGCGCACTCGGGGCAGGGAGTCGGGACGACGGTCCCGAAGCCCTGGCACTGCGGACACGGCCGGGAGGTCATGACCTGCCCGAGGAAGGACCGCGTGACCTGGGACACCTCACCCCGCCCGCGACACATGTCACAGGTCTGGGCCGAGGTACCCGGCGCCGCGCCCTCACCGTTGCAGGTGGCGCAGACGACGGCCGTGTCGACCTGGATGTCCTTCGTCGTCCCGAAGGCCGCCTCGTCCAGCTCGATCTCGAGCCGGATCATGGCGTCCTGGCCACGCCGCGTACGCGACCGCGGACCGCGCTGCGACGCCGTACCGAAGAAGGCGTCCATGATGTCCGAGAAGTTCCCGAACCCACCGGCGCCGAAGCCGCCCGCACCGCCGCCGCCCGACTGGGACAGCGGGTCGCCGCCGAGGTCGTAGACCTGCTTCTTCTGCGGGTCCGACAACACCTCGTACGCGGCGTTGATCTCCTTGAACCGCTCCTGCGTCTTCGGATCGGGATTGACGTCCGGGTGCAGCTCGCGTGCGAGCCGCCGGAATGCCTTCTTGATCTCGTCCTGGGACGCGTCGCGGCGCACGCCGAGTACGGCGTAGTAGTCCGTGGCCACTTACGACTCCGCCAGGATCTGTCCGACGTACCGTGCCACTGCGCGTACCGCTCCCATCGTTCCCGGGTAATCCATGCGGGTCGGGCCGACCACGCCGAGTTTGGCTACTGCCTCGCCGCCCGAACCGTAGCCGACCGAGACCACGGACGTGGAGTTGAGTCCCTCATACGCGTTCTCGTGACCGATTCGCACGGTCATGCTCGAATCCCCGGCCTCACCAAGCAACTTGAGAAGCACGACCTGCTCCTCCAGCGCTTCGAGCACCGGCCGGATGGTGAGAGGGAAGTCATGTCCGAAGCGCGTCAGATTGGCGGTTCCGCCGATCATCAGCCGCTCCTCGGTCTCCTCGACGAGCGTCTCCAGAAGAGTGGAGAGCACCGTCGCGACCGTACCCCGGTCCTCCGCCTCGAACGCGTCCGGGAGGTCCTGCACGAGCTGCGGGACGTCCGCGAAGCGACGGCCCGCGACCCTGCTGTTGAGCCGGGCCCGCAGATCCGCGAGAGACGTTTCTCCGAACGGGGCCGGGCAGTCGATCATGCGCTGCTCGACCCGCCCGGTGTCCGTGATCAGCACGAGCATCACACGAGCAGGGGCGAGGGAGAGCAGCTCCACGTGCCGCACGGTCGATCTCGTCAGCGACGGATACTGCACGACGGCGACCTGCCGGGTCAGCTGCGCGAGCAGCCGCACCGTCCGCCCGACGACGTCGTCGAGGTCGACCGCGCCGTCCAGGAAGTTCTGAATGGCCCGCCGCTCGGGCGCGGTCATCGGCTTGACGCCGGCGAGCTTGTCGACGAAGAGCCGGTAGCCCTTGTCGGTGGGGATCCGCCCGGCGCTGGTGTGCGGCTGGGCGATGTACCCCTCGTCCTCCAGGGCCGCCATGTCGTTGCGGACGGTGGCCGGGGAGACCCCCAGCCGGTGCCGCTCGGTCAGCGCCTTGGACCCGACCGCGACCGGCTCGTCGGTGCCGACATAGTCCTGGACGATGGCGCGCAGCACTTCGAGCCTGCGTTCACTGAGCATCGCGCACACCTCCAGCTGTCGACCCCTCGGCGCCTCGCTTGGCACTCAGCGCGTGCGAGTGCCAGCATTCCCCGGCCCAGTGTACGGCCGGTGGGTACGGCCCCGGCAAGGGCGGCCCCGCGATCTTGTGCAAGGTGCACGGACGTACACCGACGTGTCCCGTGATGTCACACCGTCCCTGCCCGCGATGTCGTACCGTCCACGCCCTCAGCGCTAGCGTCGGCGTATGAAGGTGACTTGGGAAGAGTCCGGGTGGGAGGAGCTGACGCCGCGGGTCGGGCGGCGGCGGCTTCCGGTCTGGGACTGCACGGTCGGGCTGGTCGTGAGCGAGGGAGGGGCGCTGATCGTCGACGCGGGGTCGAGCCTCGCGGAGGGCGCACGGTTGCGCGGGGAGGCGCAGACGCTCGCCGGCCGCCGTGTGACCTTCCTCGCGCTCACCCACCCCCACTTCGACCATGTCTTCGGCGCGGCGGCGTTCGCGGGCGCGGAGGTCCTCGTCGCGGGCGGCTCGGCCGAGGTGTACGAGTGCGGGCGCGAGGGGCTGTACGCGGACGCGGTGCGGTGCGGGCTGGACGCGCGGGCGGCGGAGGAGGCGGCGGACACCCTGGTGCTTCCCCGGAATTACGTGTGGGGCACCTGGCATCTCGAGCTGACCGGCGGCGTCGAGGTCCTGCTGGTGCGGACGGGCGCGGGCCACACCGCCCACGACCTCGTGGTCGTGGTGCCGGGCGAGCCGACGGTGGTGTTCTGCGGCGACCTGGTCGAGGAGTCCGGCGAGCCCCAGGCGGGCCCCGACGCCGTACCGTCGCGCTGGCCCGGGGCCCTCGACCGGTTGCTCGCCCTCGGCGGGGAGGACGCGCTGTACGTGCCCGGTCACGGGGCGGTCGTGGACGCCGGGTTCGTGCGGTCCCAGCGGGACGCGTTGGCCGCGCGTTTCGGCGTGCCGGGTTCCGCCACGCCCGGATTCACCACGCCCGGATTCACCACGCCCGGATTCGCCACGCCCGGATTCGCCACGCCGGGTTCCGCCACGCCCGGTTTCGACGCGTCGGATTTCGGCGTGTCGCGGTGAGCGCCGCCGGGCTTCTCCTATCGTCATCCGAATGCGCCAGTACTCTCCGGACCTGACTCCGCCGTGGAAGAAGCCCAAGCCCGTGCCGGAGGTTCCGGCGGAGCCGGGCCTGGTGGTCGAGGAGCCGGCTACCGGCTTCTGCGGTGCGGTGATCCGCTGCGAGGCGGGCACGGTGACACTGGAGGACCGCTTCGGCAAGCACCGCGTGTTCCCGCTGGAACCGCGCGGCTTCCTCCTGGAGGGCCGGGTGGTCACTCTCACCCGCCCCTCCGCCACCGCCGTCCGTCCCACCCGCACGGCCTCCGGTTCGGTGGCCGTCCCCGGCGCGCGGGCCCGGGTCGCCCGTGCCGGCCGGATCTACGTGGAGGGCCGCCACGACGCCGAGCTGGTAGAACGGGTCTGGGGAGACGATCTGCGCATCGAGGGCGTCGTGGTCGAGTACCTGGAGGGCGTCGACGACCTGCCCGCGATCGTGGCGGACTTCTCGCCCGGGCCGGACGCCCGCCTCGGCGTCCTCGTCGACCACCTGGTGCCCGGCAGCAAGGAGTCCCGTATCGCGGCGTCGGTCACGAGCGAGCACGCCCTGGTCCTCGGCCATCCCTACATCGACATCTGGGAAGCCGTGAAGCCGTCCTCCGTAGGCATCCCGTCCTGGCCCCGGGTCCCCCACGGGCAGGACTGGAAGACCGGCGTCTGCCGCGCCCTCGGCTGGCCCGAGAACACCGGCGCCGCCTGGCAGCACATCCTGTCCCGCGTCCACTCCTACAAGGACCTGCAGCCGGAGCTCCTGGGCCGAGTGGAAGAACTCATCGACTTCGTCACAGCCCCCCACTGACCAACCGATCCTCGCCCCCTCCGCCCCTACCCTCCCCCAAGCTCTCGGCTTCGCCCTGGAACACCGGACGACCCGAGGTCTTCAGGGACGCGGGGAACTCCGCGCCCAGCCCCCACCAGCCCGCGGCCGAAAAACTCCACACAGCCAGGGATCCGCGGCGCAGCCCCGATGCCCCAGGGGCGCGGGGAACTGCGCGACCAGCCCCCACTCGCCCGCAGAAGAAGAACACCACCGGGGTCTGGGGGCGCAGCCCCCTCAGTCCACCAGGTCTCTTACCACCGCGTCCGCCAGCAACCGCCCCCGCAACGTAAGCACGGCCCGCCCCTCGCCATACGGCCCGGCTTCGAGCAACCCCTCCGACAACGCACGCCCCGCCGCCGCAAGCCCCTCCACCCGCAGCAGCGACAACGGACACCCCTCCCGAAGCCTCAGCTCGAGCAGAATCCGCTCCACCCGCCGGTCTTCCTCCGAGAGCAGCTCACGCCCCGCCCCCGGCGACCGCCCCGCCGCCAACGCCCCCGCATACGCCCCGGGATGCTTCACGTTCCACCACCGCACCCCGCCCACATGGCTGTGGGCCCCGGGCCCGGCCCCCCACCAGTCGGCGCCCCGCCAGTACAGCTCGTTGTGCAGGCACCGCCCGGCGGCGGAAGTGGCCCAGTTCGACACCTCGTACCAGTCGAACCCCGCCCCGGACAGCACCTCGTCGGCGATCAGATACCGGTCCGCATGCACATCGTCGTCCGTCATCGGCACCTCGCCCCGCCGGATACGGCGGGCGAGCTGCGTCCCCTCCTCGACGATCAGCGCGTACGCGGAGACATGGTCGGGCCCGGCACCGAGCGCGGCGTCGAGCGAGGCCCGCCAGTCGTCGTCGGACTCACCGGGCGTGCCGTAGATCAGGTCGAGGTTCACATGCTCGAACCCGGCCGCACGCGCCTCCGCGACACACGCCTCGGGCCGGCCGGGGGTGTGCGTACGGTCGAGCACCTTGAGGACGTGCTGCCGGGCGCTCTGCATGCCGAAGGAGATCCGGTTGAACCCTCCGGTCCTGAGCGTCTCCAGATACCGCGGATCAACCGACTCCGGGTTCGCCTCGGTCGTGATCTCCGCGTCGTCCGCGAGCCCGAACTCGTCCCGGAGCGCCCCCAGCATCCGTACGAGGTCATCGGCGGCCAGCAACGTGGGCGTACCGCCGCCGACGAACACCGTACGGACGGGTCGCGGGTCGTCGCCGAGGACCTTCCGGGCGAGCCGGACCTCGTCGATCAGCGTCTCCGCGTAGTTGTCGCGGGAGGCGAGCACGCCTCCGGTGCCCCGCAGCTCGGTCGCCGTGTAGGTGTTGAAGTCGCAGTAGCCGCAGCGGGTCGCGCAGTACGGCACGTGGAGGTAGAAACCGAGGGGGCGCTCGGCGGCTCCGGCCAGGGCGTGCGCGGGCAGCGCCCCGTCGTCGGGGACGGGCTCACCGTCGGGAAGTGCGGAAGGCATGCCTTCCATTGTCCCGTACCCGGCCGCATACCCCTTTCCAGCCGCTCGCCTGCCGTTTCTCGGTCTATTCCGTCCACTCCGCCTGCAGCACCAACAACGCCAGGTCGTCCTCCGGCGGCTTGCTGCCGAACTCGTGCACGAGCCGCCGGATCCGTTCCGCGACGAGCTCGGCACTCAGCCCCGTACAGCCCGCGAGAGCCTCCGCGAGCCCTTCGTCGTCATCGAACTGGCGGGGCCCGCTGCGGCGCTCCGTCACCCCGTCGGTGACACACAGGACGGTGTCGCCGGGGTACAGGTCGAAGGTCTCGGAGACGTAGGTCGCGTCCTCGAAGACACCGAGGAGGGTCTGCGGCTCGGCCACCTCCCGTACGTCGCCGTCGGGGCCGAGGATCAGCGGCAGCGGGTGCCCTGCGGAGGCGAGGGTGCAGCGTACGCCGCCTTCGAAGGGCACCAGCTCGCCGTACAGCATGGAGAGGAAACGGGTCTGCGGACCCTCGTCGGGGCCGAGACCCGGCCCGCCCGTCGCCACCAGCGCACGGGCCGCAGCGTCCGCCGCCTCCGTCGCGTCGTCGAGGAGGAGCTGGTTGAGGCGGTCGAGGACGTCCGCGACGTGGTAGCCCTCGCGGGCCAGCAGTCGCACCCAGGGCCGGGCGAGGCCGATCACGACGGCGGCCTCGGGCCCCTTGCCCTGGACGTCGCCGAGGACGAAGCACCAGCGCCCGTCGCCCGCGGGGAACAGGTCGTAGAAGTCACCGCTGGGTCCGCCCTTGTCGAGCGGCTCGTACACGAGGGCACTGCGCACCCCGGGGATCTCGGCGACCGCGCCGGGCAGCAGGCCCCGCTGGAGGACCCGGCTGATGGTGGCCTGGCGCGCGTACTGGCGGGCCGCGCCGATGGCGAGGGCGATCCGCCGGCTGAGGTCCTCGACGAGCCCGGTGATCTCGTCGGGGAAGGCGGCCAGTCCGGCCCGGCCGATGACGAGGGTGCCGAGCGGCCGGCCGCCCGCGATCAGCCGGTACGCGAGCGCCGCCCCGCTCACCCCGCCCGCGTCCCCCGTCTGCCCCGCGCCCAACGCCTCTCCCGGTCCTAACGCCTCCCCCGGCCAGGGCACCGGCACCGCCCGGGACCGCACCGAGTCCGGCAACCGTGGCGGATCCTTCTCCAGGGCCCGCCGCAGCTCCTCGATCCGGTTCTCACTGCCGTGCCAGACCCGGGCGAGCCGGGGTCCCAGGGCCAGCCCGAGCCCACCCGCCCGGTCGGTGGCCTCGTCCTCCAGCCATACGGCACACCAGTCGGCGAGCCGCGGTACGAGGAGCTGTCCGGCGAGCGCGGCGACGAGGTCCTCGTCGAGCTGCCCGGCGAGCAGGTCGGAGGCCTCGGCGAGGAAGGAGAGGGCGCCACGGTTGAGCCAGTCGCCGTCCTGTCGCGGCCTCTGCCGCGGTCCGGGGGCGACCGTCTCACCGACCGGCCCCGTCTCCCCGACCAGTCCCGTCTCCCCGACCGGCCCCGTCTCCCCGAGCAGTCCCGTCTCCCCGACCAGTCCCGTCTCCCCGACCAGTCCCGTCCCGCCCTGCAGTCCGATTCCGCCCTGCAGTCCGATTCCGTCGGCCAACCCCGAACCGGCGGACAGCCCCGCGGCGTCCGTCATTCCCGGCCCGACACCCATCCCCCTGTCGACACCGAACCCACCACCCACACTCAACCCACGCTCAACGCCCAACCCACCACCAACACTCAGCCCGCCTTCAACACTCAGCCCGCCTTCAACACCCAACTCACCCTCGACACCCAACCCGCTCTCGACACCCAACCCGCCTTCAACGCCCAACCCACCCCGGACGCCCAGCCCCTCGTCGACGCTCAGCCCCCCGTCCACGGGCAGCCGCGCCCACACCGTCTTGACCCCGGTCCGATACGTGATCCCCCACGCCTCCGACAGGGAGGCGACCAACCGCAGCCCCCGCCCGTACTCCGGTATGCCGTACGCCCGTTCGGCCGACTCCTCGCGTACCGCCCGCGAGGGATGGTGGTCGGAGACCTCGACGACCACCGCGCCCACCGCACCGCCGTCGGTGATCTCCAGCCGGCACAGCAGCTCGACGTCGGTGCCCGCGTGCACGACGGCGTTGGTGACGAGTTCGCTGACGACCAGGACGGCGTCCTCGGCGAGGCGCTCGCGGACGATCTCGGCGCCGGGCAGGGCGAGTTCCCCCCAGTCGGCGAGCGTCTCGCGCACCATGCGGCGGGCGGCGCCGGGCGCGAGCGGAGTGCCCGGCAGCGCGGCGCGCGCCATGGCTTCCTGACCCACGCGGTAGTGCGCGGGCGTACCAGGGGCAAGCGCCGTGGAGTCCGGTTGCGACTCCCGTTGCGTCGGAATGGCCCCCACTGTGCGGCTCCCTGAGCAGTTCGGACGAATACGCCTCAGGCGACACGGACAGAGTGACAGACTGGCCACGCCCATAAGCGCCGAGTTACCGAAGTGGGCCGCCATGAGTGAGAACAGTGCTACGCGTGTGCTCGAAGACGGACAGATTCGGGCATTCGACGACGGCCGGATCCCGGCGTCCGATCTGCGTCCGCTGCTCGCCGCGATGACCGCCGCGCGGGACGGTGACTTCACCAAGGTGCCGGAGACGGGGCACGGCCTGGTGGCCGACCTGACCGCGGCGTTCAACCAGATCATCGACCGCAGCACCCACTTCAACACGGAAGCGCAGCGGGTACGACGGGAGCTGGTCCGGCACGGACGGCTCGACGAGCGGCTGTCGGCGAGCCCGGGCCAGGGCAGTTGGACGACCCGGGTCAATGACGTGAACCAGCTGCTCGACGCCCTGGTGGCGCCCGCCGCGAACGCGACGCGCGTCCTGGACGCGGTGGCCGGCGGCGACCTCACCCAGCGGGTCGACCTGCACGACGGCAACCGTCAGCTCAGAGGCGATCTGAGGAGGTTGGGGCGCGCCGTCAACAAGATGGTCGATCAGCTCTCCCTCTTCACGGGCGAGGTGACCCGGGTCGCGCGCGAGGTCGGCACCGAAGGCCGTCTCGGCGGGCGCGCCAAGGTGCAGGGCCTGTCGGGCAGTTGGCGCGATGTGACCGAGGCGGTCAACACGATGGCGTCCCGGCTGACCGCCCAGGTCCGTGACATCGCCCTGGTGACCACGGCGGTGGCGCGCGGCGACCTGACCCGTACGGTGACGGTCGAGGCGACCGGTGAGCTGCTCGAACTGAAACTCACCGTGAACACGATGGTCGACCAGCTGTCCGCCTTCGCCGACGAGGTCACCCGCGTCGCCCGCGAGGTCGGCACCGAAGGGCAACTGGGTGGCCGCGCCCAGGTCAGAGGCGTCTCGGGAGTCTGGAAGGACCTCACCGACAACGTCAACTTCATGGCATCGAACCTGACGTCCCAGGTCCGCAACATCGCCCAGGTCACCACGGCCGTCGCCAACGGCGACCTCAGCCAGAAGATCACGGTGGACGCGAAGGGCGAGATCCTCGAACTCAAGTCGACCATCAACACCATGGTCGACCAGCTCTCCGCCTTCGCCGACGAGGTCACCCGCGTCGCCCGCGAGGTCGGCACCGAGGGAAACCTCGGCGGGCGGGCCCAGGTCAGAGGCGTCTCCGGCGTCTGGAAGGACCTCACGGACAACGTCAACTTCATGGCGGACAACCTGACCTCGCAGGTCCGCAACATCGCCCTCGTCTCCACGGCCGTCGCGCAGGGCGATCTCGGCAAGAAGATCACGGTCGAGGCGAAGGGCGAGATCCTCGAACTCAAGTCGACCATCAACACCATGGTCGACCAGCTCTCCGCCTTCGCCGACGAGGTCACCCGCGTCGCCCGCGAGGTCGGCACCGAGGGAAACCTCGGCGGCCAGGCCCAGGTCAGAGGCGTCTCGGGAGTCTGGAAGGACCTCACCGACAACGTCAACTTCATGGCCCTGAACCTGACCTCCCAGGTCCGCAACATCGCCCAGGTGACGACGGCCGTCGCGAACGGCGACCTGTCGAAGAAGATCACGGTCGACGCCCGCGGCGAGATCCTGGAGCTGAAGGACACCGTCAACACGATGGTGGAGCAGCTGCGGGCCTTCGCCGACGAGGTGACCCGGGTGGCCCGCGAGGTCGGCACCGACGGGCGGCTGGGTGGACGAGCCCAGGTTCTCGGCGTCTCCGGCGTCTGGCGGGATCTGACCGACAACGTCAACTACATGGCCGACAACCTCACTTCGCAGGTGCGGAACATCGCGCAGGTCGCCACCGCCGTGGCGCAGGGAGACCTCTCGAAGAAGATCGACGTGGACGCCCGCGGCGAGATCCTCGAACTGAAGACGACCATCAACACGATGGTCGACACGCTCTCCTCCTTCTCCTCCGAGGTCACCCGGGTGGCCCGCGAGGTGGGTTCGGAGGGCCAACTCGGCGGTCAGGCACGGGTCGAGGGCGTGTACGGCACCTGGAAGCGCCTCACGACCAACGTCAACGAACTCGCCTCCAACCTGACCACCCAGGTCCGCGCGATCGCCGAGGTGGCCTCCGCGGTGGCCCAGGGCGACATGTCCCGCTCGATCACCGTGGAGACGCAGGGCGAGGTCGCCGAGCTGAAGGACAACATCAATCTGATGGTGGCCAACCTCCGCGAGACGACCCGCGCGAAGGACTGGCTGGAGTCGAACCTCGCCCGCCTCGCCGCGCTGATGCAGGGCCACCGGGACCTGATGGAGGTCGCCGACCTGATCCTGCGCGAGCTGACCCCGCTGGTGAACGCGCAGTACGGCGCCTTCTTCCTGGCCGACCCGGAGGAGGACGGGGCCTCCCTCCACACCGCCGTCCCCGCCAAGGGACTCGCCTTCATCGCCGGATACGGCTCGGCGCAGGGCGCCACGGTCGACACGGGCGGCATGCCGGTGCACGGCCTGGTCCGGCAGGCGGCCCGCGAGAAGAAGCGGATTCTCGTCGAGGAGGCCCCGCCGGACTACATCAAGATCAACAGTGGTCTGGGGGAAGCCGCCCCCGCCAGCGTCGTCATCATCCCGATCCTCTTCGAGGACAAACTCCTCGGCGTGATCGAGCTCGCCTCCTTCTCCCGCTTCTCCGACGTCCATCTGGCCTTCTTCGACCAGTTCGTGAACACCATCGGCGTGGCCATCAACACGATCATCGCCAACTCCCGTACGGAGTCCCTGCTCGGCGAGTCCCAGCGTCTCGCCATCCAGCTCCAGGACCGCTCGGACGAACTCCAGTCGCAGCAGGCGGAGCTGCAACGCTCGAACGCCGAACTGGAGGAAAAAGCGGCGCTCCTGGCGACGAGCTCGCAGTACAAGTCGGAGTTCCTGGCGAACATGTCGCACGAGCTGCGCACCCCGCTGAACTCGCTGCTGATCCTGGCCCGGCTGCTGTCGGACAACCCGGACGGCCGTCTCTCCGACCAGGAGGTGCAGTTCGCGACAACGATCCACCGCTCGGGATCGGACCTCCTTCAGCTCATCAACGACATCCTCGACCTGTCGAAGATCGAGGCGGGCCGTATGGACGTACGCCCGAAGAAGCTCCCCCTGATCAAACTCCTCGACTACGTCCACGCCACGTTCCGCCCGCTCACCCTCGACCGGGGTCTCGCCTTCGAGGTGACGGTCGGGGAGGACGTACCGCGGGAGATGTACTCGGACGAGCAGCGGCTCCAGCAGATCCTGCGCAACCTGCTCTCCAACGCGATCAAGTTCACCGCGACCGGCCGGGTCGAACTGCGCGTCAACCGCCTCAAGGACCCCGACCACGCCTTCACCCGGGAGAACAGCGACGACGTGATCGCCTTCGCCGTCTCCGACACCGGCATCGGAATCGCCGCGGAGAAACTCCCGGTGATCTTCGAGGCGTTCCAGCAGGCCGACGGCACCACCAACCGCAAGTACGGCGGCACCGGCCTCGGCCTGTCCATCAGCCGGGAGATCGCCGGGCTCCTCGGCGGCCGCATCATCGCGGAGAGCGCCCCCGGCAAGGGTTCCACCTTCACGCTGTACGTCCCTGTCATCAGCCCCGGCCACACGGCGACCGGCCCCGCCCCGGAGGACGACCGGCCGCTCGTGCCCGAGCAGCTGTCCACCGAGCCGTACACCTCCCACGACACCGACGACTCCTGGCCCACCCCCACCAAGCTGGAGGCGTGGAAGGCCGGCCGGGCGGGTCAGGTCCTGCCGGGGCGGCGGGTGCTGATCGTGGACGACGACATCCGCAACGTCTTCGCGCTCACCCATGTCCTGGGCCGCGTAGGCATGCCCGTTCTGTACGCGGAGAACGGCCGCGAGGGCATCGAGACCCTGGAGCGCAACCCCGACGTGCAACTCGTCCTGATGGACATCATGATGCCGGAGATGGACGGCTACGAGACGATCTCCGCCATCCGCCGCACCCCCCGCTGGACGGGCCTGCCGATCGTCGCCCTCACCGCGAAGGCGATGCCGGGAGACCGCGAGAAGTCCATCGCGCGCGGTGCCAACGACTACGTACCCAAGCCGGTGGACGTCGATCAGCTGCTCACGGTCGTCTGCGCCCTCCTCGACCCGGAGAGCGTGAACGACGCGGAGCAGGACGACTCCGAAGGATCCGTTGTTCCGGGGCCGAGCACATCGTCCGAGGAGGCCGCGGCCCCGCCGACGACCGAATGAGGACAGTCACCATGAGCGCTGAGGAAACGACCTACGAGCGCGCCAGCATCCTCCTGGTCGACGACATGGAGGACAACCTGATCGCGCTGGAGGCCGTCCTGGGGTCCCTCAACGAGCCGCTCGTACGTGCGCGTTCGGGCGAGGAGGCGATGAAGGCGCTGCTCAGGCAACGCTTCGCCGTCGTCCTCCTCGACATCCGCATGCCCGGCATGGACGGCTTCGAGACCGCCGCCAACATCAAGCGGCTCGACCAGACCAAGGACGTCCCGATCATCTTCCTGACCGGCACCGACGCCGACGCGGGCTACGCCTTCCGCGGCTACGCCACCGGCGCCGCCGACTACCTGACCAAGCCCTTCGACCCCTGGGTCCTGCGCGCCAAGGTCACGGTCTTCCTGGACCTCCACCGCAAGAACCAGCAACTGGAACGCCTGCTGACCCAGGAACACACCCACGCGGCCCAGATCAGCACGCGGCTGACGGCACTGGAGAAGCAGTTGGCGACAGAGGACCCTCCGAACGTGCCGGACCTCCGCAGGCAGGTAGCAGAACTAGAGCACCTGATAGCCAAGGCGGCCGGCACCCGCGCCCCGTAAGGGGCGCGGGGAACTGCGCGACCAGCCACAACGAACCCGCAGCCGAATACCCGCCCGACCGCCGGAGGCTCACGCTTCCCTGGAACCGGCGTACATCTCCTCAATCAGCGCCTTGTACTCCCGCTCCACCACCGGCCGCTTCAACTTCAGACTCGGCGTGATCTCCCCGTGCTCCACATCGAGATCCCGCGGCAGCAACCGGAACTTCTTGATGGTCTGCCACCGCTGGAGCCCCTCGTTGAGTTCCTTGACGTACCCCTCGACGAGAGCGACCGTGGCAGGGGCCGCGACGACCTCGGCGTACGACTTGCCCTCCAGCCCGTTCTCCTTCGCCCACTCCAGGATGGACGGTTCGTCCAGGGCGATGAGGGCGGTGCAGAAGTTCCGGTCGGCGCCGTGCACGAGGATGTTGGAGACGTAGGGGCAGACGGCTTTGAACTGGCCCTCGACCTCGGCGGGCGCGATGTACTTGCCGCCCGAGGTCTTGATGAGGTCCTTCTTGCGGTCGGTGATGCGCAGGTACCCGTCGGGCGACAGCTCGCCGATGTCGCCGGTGTGGAACCACCCGTCGGCTTCGAGGACCTCGGCGGTCTTCTCGGGCAGCCCGTGGTAGCCCTCCATGATGCCGGGGCTGCGCAGCAGGATCTCGCCGTCGTCCGCGATGCGCACCTCCGTGCCGGGCAGCGGCTTGCCGACCGTGCCGGTGCGGTACGCCTCGCCGGGGTTCACGAAGGAGGCGGCGGAGGACTCCGTGAGGCCGTACCCCTCGAGGATGTGGATGCCGGCGCCCGCGAAGAAGTAGCCGATCTCGGGGGCGAGCGCGGCGGAGCCGGAGACGCAGGCGCGCAGCCGGCCGCCGAAGGCCTCGCGGATCTTGGCGAAGACGAGTGCGTCCGCGACCTTGTGCTTGGCGCCCAGCCCGAAGGGCACGGCGGCGGTGCCGGTGCGGCGGAAGCTGTCCTGGCTGGCCTTCGCGTACTCGCGGGAGACCTCGGCGGCCCACTGGAAGATCTTGTACTTGGCGCCGCCGCCTGCTCGTGCCTTGGCCGCGACCCCGTTGTAGACCTTCTCGAAGATGCGCGGGACGGCCGCCATGTACGTCGGCTGCACGACCGGCAGATTCTCGATGATCTTGTCGACGCGGCCGTCGACGGCGGTGACGTGCCCGACCTCGATCTGGCCGGAGGTGAGCACCTTGCCGAAGACGTGGGCGAGCGGCAGCCACAGGTACTGCACGTCATCGGGGCCGAGCAGCCCAGTCGAGGCGATGGCCTTCGCCATGTACGACCAGTTGTCGTGCGGGAGACGCACACCCTTGGGGCGGCCGGTGGTACCCGAGGTGTAGATGAGGGTGGCGAGCTGGTCGGCGGTGATCGCGCCGACGCGCTCCTTGATCAGTTCGGGGTTCTTCTCCAGGTACGCGGCACCGCGCGTCTCCAGTTCGGCGAGGGTGAGCACCCCGTCGCCGGTCTCGACGCCCGCCGGGTCGATGACGACGATGTGGGTGAGTTCGGGCAGCTCGGCGCGCTTCTCCCGCGCCTTGGCAAGCTGGGCCGCGTCCTCCGCGATCATGACCTTGCTGTCGGAGTCGGAGAGGATGAACGCCGACTCCTCGGCGTTCGTCTGCGGGTAGATCGTCGTCGTGGCCGCGCCCGCGCACATGATGCCGAGGTCGGCGAGGATCCACTCGACCCGGGTGGAGGAGGCGAGCGCGACGCGCTGCTCCGGCTGTACGCCCAGTTCGATCAGTCCGGCCGCGACGGCGTAGACCCGCTCGGCGGCCTGCGCCCAGCTCAGCGCCTTCCACTCGTCCGAGCCCTCACCTGAGGCGGGGTGGACCGGGTAGCGGTAGGCCTCGGCGTTCGGCGTAGCCGCCACGCGCTCCAGGAAGAGGGCCGCCACGGACGGCGGACGGTTCTCGATCAGGGTCTGTGTGTCGCTCACGACATCCTCCGGGGCCCGCGACAGTGCGTGCGTCTGGCTCGACCGACTGCTGACTGTTGCTGTGCGGCTGGCTGGTTCGGCTGTTGTTTAACTCGCGAGTAACCATCGAGCAGAGATCAGAGTAAGGCGCGTCCGGCCAGTGCGTAAGAGGCGGCGGTCTGTCATTTCCTACAGAGAGCGACCCTACGCACGCGTACGGACTCGCCGCGCCGACGCGCGACGAGCCCGCATTGTGCCCGAGTTTCTGGGGGTAACAGGTGGCTACTTCTTGCCCTTCGCCGAACCACCGCTGTCGTCGCTGGACAGCACGGCGATGAAGGCCTCTTGCGGAACCTCCACAGAGCCCACCATCTTCATCCGCTTCTTGCCTTCCTTCTGCTTCTCCAGCAGCTTCCGCTTACGGGAGATGTCACCGCCGTAGCACTTGGCGAGGACGTCCTTGCGGATGGCGCGGATGGTCTCGCGCGCGATGACGCGCGAGCCGATGGCGGCCTGGATGGGCACCTCGAAGGCCTGCCTCGGGATCAGCTCGCGCAGCTTCGCGACGAGCCGCACACCGTACGCGTACGCCGCGTCCTTGTGGGTGATCGCCGAGAAGGCGTCCACCTTGTCGCCGTGCAGCAGGATGTCGACCTTGACCAGGCTGGAGGTCTGCTCGCCGGTGGGCTCGTAGTCGAGCGAGGCGTAACCCCGGGTCTTCGACTTCAGCTGGTCGAAGAAGTCGAAGACGATCTCGGCGAGCGGCAGCGTGTACCGGATCTCGACCCGGTCCTCGGACAGGTAGTCCATGCCGAGCAGGGTGCCGCGCCGGGTCTGGCACAGCTCCATGATCGAGCCGATGAACTCGGAGGGCGCGAGGATCGTGGCGCGTACGACGGGCTCGTACACCTCACTGATCTTCCCCTCGGGGAACTCGCTCGGGTTGGTGACCACGTGCTCCGACCCGTCCTCCATGAGGACGCGGTAGACCACGTTGGGCGCGGTGGCGATGAGATCGAGTCCGAACTCGCGCTCCAGCCGCTCCCGGATCACGTCGAGGTGCAGCAGCCCGAGGAAACCGACGCGGAAACCGAAGCCGAGCGCGGCGGAGGTCTCCGGCTCGTAGACCAGCGCGGCGTCGTTGAGCTGCAGCTTGTCGAGGGCGTCGCGCAGCTCGGGGTAGTCGGACCCGTCCAGCGGATAGAGCCCGGAGAAGACCATGGGCTTGGGGTCCTTGTACCCGCCGAGCGCCTCGGTCGCCCCCTTGTTGAGGGTGGTGATGGTGTCACCGACCTTGGACTGCCGGACGTCCTTCACACCGGTGATGATGTAGCCCACCTCACCGACGCCCAGCCCGTCGGCCGACGTCATCTCGGGGGACGAGACGCCGATCTCCAACAGCTCATGGGTCGCTCCGGTGGACATCATCCGGATCCGCTCACGCTTGTTGAGCTGCCCGTCGATGACACGCACATACGTCACGACACCGCGGTAGGAGTCATAGACGGAGTCGAAGATCATCGCGCGAGCGGGGGCATCCTGGACGCCGATCGGGGCGGGGATCTCGGCGACCACCTTGTCGAGCAGGGCCTCGACACCCAGCCCCGTCTTGGCGGAGACCTTCAGCACGTCATCGGGGTCGCAGCCGATGAGGTTGGCGAGCTCCTCGGAGAACTTCTCCGGCTGGGCGGCCGGCAGGTCGATCTTGTTGAGTACGGGGATGATCTTGAGGTCGTTCTCCATCGCCAGGTAGAGGTTGGCGAGGGTCTGCGCCTCGATGCCCTGGGCGGCGTCGACGAGGAGGACGGTCCCCTCGCAGGCGGCCAGCGACCGGGACACCTCGTACGTGAAGTCCACGTGCCCGGGGGTGTCGATCATGTTGAGGATGTGGGTGTTGCCCGGATCCTCCGTCGGGGCCCAGGGCAGCCGGACCGCCTGGGACTTGATCGTGATGCCGCGCTCGCGCTCGATGTCCATACGGTCGAGGTACTGAGCACGCATCTGCCGCTGCTCGACCACCCCGGTCAGCTGGAGCATGCGGTCGGCGAGCGTGGACTTGCCGTGGTCGATGTGCGCGATGATGCAGAAATTGCGGATCAGAGCCGGGGCGGTACGGCTCGGCTCGGGCACATTGTTAGGGGTCGCGGGCACGCAGGGTCCTGTCTCTTGAGGCGCCTGTCGCCTCGGGTCGGATCGATACGTAGGCTCCATGGTCCCACGGGTGGGGAGCTGCGACCGGTTTGGGCCGGTCGTGCGGCTACTGGTAGCCTGGGTGGCTGTGTCTCGTGCCCTCTCTGCAGGAGGCACACACCTAAGGAAATCAAACGGCGAGTGAGACGTGCTGTCTCGCGCGCCTGAACCTGTAAAGGCTCATTCGTGGCGAACATCAAGTCCCAGATCAAGCGGATCAAGACCAACGAGAAGGCTCGACTGCGCAACAAGTCGGTCAAGTCCTCCCTGAAGACCGCGATCCGCAAGGCCCGCGAGGCCGCTGCCGCGGGTGACGTCGAGAAGGCCACCGAGTACACGCGCGCTGCGTCGCGCCAGCTCGACAAGGCCGTCTCGAAGGGCGTCATCCACAAGAACCAGGCCGCCAACAAGAAGTCGGCGCTTGCTTCGAAGGTCGCTTCCCTCAAGGGCTGAGTCGGCTGGGCCCCATCGGGCTCAACCCCTGACTTGACCGCCGGAAAGGACCAAGCGGGCCCTCTCTTCCGCTCCTGACCGGCACCCCCGGACCCACGCGCGGCCTGCGTTCGCCACGCGGGCGTGGATCCACCATCGTGAACCGAAGGCCCCGTTCCCCTCCTTCCCCAGGAGGACGGACGGGGCCTTCGGCGTGGGCGAAGCCCCGTCCGGGGGCGCGGGGAACTGCGCGACCAGCCCCCACCGGCTCGCAGCCGAGGAACGCGCCCCGGGGGTCTGGGGGCGGAGCCCCCAGGTCGGGGATGGGACGGGTAGGGGCGGCGGGGGCGAGAGAACCCGGGCTCAGCCCACCTTGGCTCAGCCCACTCAGACTCAGCCCAACCGGGCGCTAGCCCCGACCAGACCGAGCCGCCCGAGCGATCGCCACGACCGCCTTCTCCAGCGCGTACTCGGGATCATCTCCCCCACCCTTGACCCCCGCATCGGCATCGGCGACCGCCCGCAGGGCAACCGCGACACCGTCCGGCGTCCACCCCCTCATCTGCTGCCGCACCCGATCGATCTTCCACGGCGGCATCCCCAGCTCACGGGCAAGATCGGCCGGCCGCCCCCCGCGCGCGGAGGACAGCTTCCCGATCGCCCGCACCCCCTGAGCCAACGCACTGGTGATCAGGACGGGCGCGACCCCGGTCGACAGAGACCACCGCAACGCCTCCAACGCCTCCGCGGCCCGCCCCTCCACGGCCCGGTCGGCCACGGTGAAGCTCGACGCCTCGGCCCGCCCGGTGTAGTACCGCCCGACAATGGCCTCGTCGATGGTCCCCTCGACATCCGCGGTCAGCTGAGACACCGCGGAGGCCAGCTCCCGCAGATCACTCCCGATCGAGTCGACCAGCGCCTGGCACGCCTCCGGCGCGGCCGATCTCCCGAGCGCCCGGAACTCGCCGCGCACGAACGCCAGCCGGTCCGCAGGCTTCGTCATCTTGGGGCACGCCACCTCCCGAGCCCCCACCTTGCGCGCGGCGTCGAGGAGCCCTTTGCCCTTGGCCCCACCGGCGTGCAGCAGCACGAGGGTGATCTCCTCGGCCGGCGCGTCCAGGTACGCCTTCACGTCCTTGACGGTGTCGGCCGACAGATCCTGCGCATTGCGTACGACCACGACCTTGCGCTCGGAGAAGAGCGAGGGACTCGTGAGCTCGGCCAGCGTGCCGGGCTGCAGCTGGTCCGGAGCGAGGTCCCGTACGTCCGTGTCGGCGTCGGCGGCCTTGGCGGCGGCCACCACCTCCTGCACGGCACGGTCGAGCAGGAGGTCCTCCTGGCCCACGGCAAGCGTCACGGGGGCGAGAGGGTCGTCTTGAGCGGTCTTCTTGGCCATCACCGAAAGCATCCCACGCGCCACTGACAACGCGTCCCGCACGGGAACCCGCACGACCGGCCCCGCCCCCGGCGGAGCACTACGGCTCCTCGCGCCAGCCGTCCCACTCCCCCGCGAACTCGTCCAGCTCCTTCGGATCGAGCCGCTCCCCGGGATCCGTCAGGACCACCAGCCACTGCGCGTCCTCGGCGTCGTCCTCACCGGCCAGCGCGTCCCTGACGAGCTGCGGCTCCTCGTCGAGCCCGAACCGGTCACCGATCACCTCCGCCGCCTCTTCCGCGGCATCGCGGTCGGGCAGCACCAGCACATGTCTCACATCGCTCACGAGGACATTTTCCGCTACGCCGGACAGAGCCGACGCCGGGGTCAGCCGTTCTCAACGATCTGCACATCCAGCTCGATCCTGACGCTCGATCCTGACGCTCGTTCCGACCACCCGATGGACACCGCGTCGATCACCACGTGCATCGCCGACCGCTCCTCCGGTACGCCGGTTTCAGCCCTTCCGCACCTCCGGCACCCGGTCCAGCTCGATCCCGAAGCGCTCCCGGTAGAGCGCCAACGCCTCCTCGTCCGTCGCCAGTTCCGACACCTCTTTCGTCCCGTCCGGCGCCGTCGCCGTCAGCTTCCGACCGCTGAGCGTGATCCGCCCTCCGTCCTCCGTCACCCGCGAACAGACCAGCGACCGCGTGAAATGCGACTTCGGCGAGGTGGTGTTCCACCAGGCCCCGGCCACGAAGTCACCCAGCACCCGCGGCCGCACCTCCAGCCGGTACTGCGGGCCACCGTCCCGGATGACGTCCAGGTCCTCGGCCTCCCGCCGCCCGCCGACGCCCCGCACCCCCGCCGCGTCCGGCCCCGCCTCGAGCACCCTGAACGTGCCGCCCGGGTCCACCTGTTCGGTCCGCGCCCCGAAAGCCAGCGGATAGTGACTGTGCGCCCCGAACCCGACGTCCGCCAGCCAGTCGCCCCCGTCCACCGTCCGCACCCGCAGCGCGAGATGGTCGTACGGGATCCCGAGCCGCCCCTCCTCCCCGTACACCCGCCCCGCGAGCAGCGTGACGTCGAAGCCCAGCGCCCCGAGCAACGCCCCGAACGCCCCGTTCAGTTCGTAGCAGAAGCCACCCCTGCGCCTGCCCACCACCTTGTCCAGCAGCCGCTTCTCCTCCAGCACGATCTCCTCACCCAGATGGATCGACAGGTTCTCGAACGGGACCGCCTTCAGATGGCGCAGGTGCAGGTCGCGCAGCACACCTGAAGTGGGCCACGCGGGGTGATGGGCGCCGATCCGGCGGAGGTAGGCATCGGCCTGTGCGGAATTCATACCCTCAGTCTCTCGCCACGCTCAGCCCTCCGCCCGCACCGACGACGGCCAGCGCCCCGTCCTTGTCCGTCCGCAGCACCACGGCACCCGCGACGCGCAGCGCCGCGACCGTGCTGGGCGCGGGATGCCCGTACGGGTTGTCCCTGCCGCACGAGATCAGGGCGAGCCGCGGGGCCACCCTCCGTATGAGCTCCGGCTCCTGGTAGGCCGAGCCGTGGTGGGCGACCTTGAGCACGTCCACGGCCGTCAGCTCCCCGGCCGCCGGTGATCTCAGCAGCGCTTGCTGCGCCGGCGGTTCGAGGTCGCCGAGCAACAGCAGCCGCAACCCCGCCGACCGTACGAGGAGGGCGACGCTGGCGTCGTTCGGCCCGTCCGGGGTGGGCGCCGGGCTCGGTGGCGGCCACAGCACCTGCCAGTCGAGACTGCCGATGCGCCGCCTTTCACCCGCCACGGCCGACGTCACCGCGATGTGGCGTGCGGCCGCCTCCCGTTGTACGAACTCGGCCTGGTCCTGCGGCTCCGCGAACCCCGTCGTCTCGATCGCCCCCACCGCACGCCCCCGCAGCACCCCCGGCAGCCCCGCCACATGGTCGGCGTGAAAATGCGTCAGCACGACGAGCGGGATCCGGGTGATGCCGAGCGTGGTCAGACAGTGGTCGACCAGCGCCGGATCGGGGCCCGCGTCCACCACCACGGCGGTGCCGTCGCCCGCCGCGAGCACCGTCGCGTCGCCCTGTCCCACGTCGCACATCGCGAACCGCCAGCCGGGCGGCGGCCATCCCGTGATCACCCTGGTGAGCGGCGCAGGCTGCACCACGACCAGCAGGAACACCAGGACACAGGCACCGCTCAGCCAAGGATGCTTCAGGAGCCGTCGGCCGACGAGCACGACGACCGCCGTGACCATGGCGAGCAGCAGCGCCCCCGGCCAGCTCGCGGGCCAGTCCACTCCCCCGCCGGGCAGCGCGGCGCCGGTCCGGGCGATGTCGGCGATCCACCGGGCCGGCCAACTCGCGCACCACGCGAGCCCCTTGGCCACGGGCAGTACCACCGGCGCGGTCGCCAGCGTCGCGAACCCCAGCACCGTGGCCGGTGCGACGGCGAACTCCGCGAGCAGATTGCACGGCACCGCCACCAGGCTCACCCGGGCCGACAGAACCGCGACGACCGGCGCGCACAGGGCCTGTGCGGCGCCCGCGGCGGCCAGCGCCTCGGCCAGGCGCGGCGGCATCCGGCGTCTCTGGAGCGCCGCACTCCACCGCGGGGCGAGCGTGAGCAGGGCGCCGGTCGCCAGCACGGAGAGCAGGAAGCCGTAACTTCGTGATAGCCAGGGGTCGTACAGCACGAGCAGCAGTACGGCCGTGGCCAGGGCGGGGATCAGCGATCTGCGGCGGCCGGTCGCGAGGGCGAGCAGCGCGATCGATCCGCAGGCCGCGGCCCGCAGCACGCTCGGGTCCGGTCGGCACACGATCACGAAGCCGAGCGTGACCGCGCCGCCGAGCAGGGCGGTGGCCCGCAGCGGGATACCGAGCCGAGGTGCGAGGCCACGCCGCTCGGCGCGCTGAGCGAGCCCCGGTGGTCCGACGAACAGGGCGAGCAAGATCGTGAAGTTGCCGCCGCTGACCGCCAGCAGGTGCGTGAGGTCCGTCGCCTTGAACGCCTCGTCCAGCTCCGGTGTGACCCGTGAGGTGTCCCCCACGACCAGCCCCGGCAGCAGCGCTCGCGCATCCGCCTCCAGCCCGTCGGTCGCCTGCCGCAGGCCCTCGCGCAACCGGCCGGCGAACCGCTGCGGCCCGGACGGCTGCCCCACCACCTCCGGCGGCCCGCTCCCGCGCACGCGCAGCACGGCCGCGATCCGGTCCCCGCCCGACAGCGCGGGGGCGAGCCGCGCGGCCACCCGTAACCGTGTGGACGGCAGCAGCGACAGCCAGGGCGAGCGCCCGCCGGGCGGCCGGGGCGAGCCCCTCGGCGAACGCGCGTCGACGATCACCAGCACCGGCGTGCGCGTCGCCACCACAGCCCCGTTTCCGCCCGCCCGCGTCACCCGACGGACCTCCGCGTCGAGCAGCACGGCCGTGGGAGCCGCGTGATCCCCCTTGATCCGAGGCCGGGTGAGCCGTGGGTCGGAGGTGACCTCCACCTCGGCGGTCACCTGGGCGTACTGCCGTGCCAGGGCCGGGATCGGGCCGCGGCGCGCATCCGCCCCGTGCAGCCCCGCGGAGGCGGCGGCCGCCACGACACAGAGCAGTGCGGCGGCGACGGAGACCCGTGGCCACGCACGGAATGGTCGTGCGCCGTATTCCGTTGCCCTGCGCGCCTTGGTCCGCCCCAACGCCAGCAACACGCCGGCCATGACCAGGCAGCCCACCACTACGGTGGTGACCCGTCCGGTCGGTGCGCCCACCGTCACCGCCGCCGTCACCCAGGCCGCGAGCGCGGGCGGCACGAGCCGCAGATCCGTCGGCCCTTCCTCCCGGGGGTGCGCGGTGCCGAGCCGCTTTCCCGAGGCGGCGTGCACGGCTCGGCGACCCCGGGAGTGCGGAGTGCTCCGCGTGGCATCCGTCGGCGCGGAGGCCGCGTGGGGCGAAGGGAGTGCAGGAGGTGCAGGGGGAGAAGCGAGTGCAGGGGGCGAAGAGGTCGCGGAAGCCGCCGGGGGCACGGTGGTCCCGCTCACGGCCGTACGAGTTTCTGCAGATCGGAGAACCGGCGGTCGCCGATTCCATTGACCTCGCGGAGCTCGTCGACCGAGCGGAAGCCGCCGTGCTGGGTGCGGTAGTCGATGATGTGCTGGGCGAGAACGGGACCGACGCCCGGCAGGGTGTCGAGCTGGTCCACGGTGGCCGTGCTGAGGGAGACCGGAGCCGAAGGAACCGCTCCTGAAGCGGACCCGCCGATCCCGGTGGCACTGGAGCCGCCACCCATGACCGGTCCAGCCACGGCGGCGGGGGCGCCCACCACGACCTGTTCGCCGTCCATCAGGAGACGGGCCCGGTTGAGCCCCTCGGTGTTCGCACCCGGTCGCACCCCACCCGCGGCCCGCAGCGCGTCCTCGACCCGCGACCCGGCCGGCAGTCGTTGCAACCCGGGAGTGCGCACCTTGCCGCTGACGTCCACCACGATCGCGGTCCCGGTCGAACCGGCCGGGCCGGCCGGGCTCGGCGGCGCCCCGGCCGAGCCTCCCGGCTCCGCCGACTTCCGCTCCACCGCGCCGCTCTGCCCGCCGTACGGCGCCACTGCCCGCACCACCTCGGGAGCCCGCACCGACTGCGTCCTGCCACCCCAGAACTGCTGCACGGCGAAGACCACGGCGACAACGAGCAGCACACCGAGTGCGGTCACACTCCTGCGCTCCAGACCGCACCTCGACTGCAGCCACAGCGGCATCCGCTCCCGCACGGCGAGCCCGGCCCGCTCCCGCCATGCCGCCGGTGCGCCGGGCACGGGAGCGCCGCGCTCGGCACGGTCGCCCGCACTCGCACGCGCGCCTGGGCTCGGGCTCGGTTCGTCACGGTCCAGGACCCCGGTGGGCGAAGAGCCGCCACCTCCCCGAACGACGGCGACCCCGGCCCCCGCCGAGGTGCTCCCCCTTGGGCCTCCCACATCCCGGTCCACGCCCGGCGGCCCGTCCCCCAACTCCCCTCCTGTGCCGGGCCCTTCGGAGAAGAGCGCCTGCGCACGCAGGCGGAGCGCCTCGGCCGAGGCATCGCGGCGTCGGGCGCGGGCGCCTGTACCTGTATCTGTACCTGCGCTTGTACCTGCGCCTGCGCCTGCGCCTGCGCGGCTTGGCGAGCGAGGGCGGCGATGACGGGTGCGACCGTCGGAGACGGGTCCGCGGCCCGGGCCGCTGGTCGGTGTGGCGGTGCGTGAGCGTGATCGAAGTGCCATGCGTCGAGGATCGGGCAACTCGCCGCCCTCGCGATGATCTTGCTCAATTCCCGGGGAAAACTACCCAGTTGTGGATAACTCCGTCACCCACACGAGTCACACCAGGCCCAGTGGACGCATCAGACGCAGTAGCGCCATCAGATGCAGGCGCCCCCACTCCGCCACCACCGAATTCCTCGGCCTCATCGAGGCGAGACGACCGCCCCCAGCAGCCCGGGGCCCGTGTGCGCCCCGATCACCGCACCGACCTCGCTCACATGCAGATCGACCACGCCCGGCACCCGCGCCCGCAACCGGTCCGCGAGGGCGGACGCCCGCTCGGGGGCGGCGAGATGGTGGACGGCGATGTCGACCTGGGCGCTGCCCGCGCGTTCGGCCACGATCTCCTCGAGCCGGGCGATCGCCTTGGACGCCGTCCGTACCTTCTCCAGAGGTTCGATCCGCCCCCCGTCGAGCTGGAGCAGCGGCTTCACCGCGAGCGCGGAGCCCAACAGCGCCTGCGCGGCGCCGATCCGGCCGCCACGACGCAGATAGTCGAGCGTGTCGACGTAGAAGTACGCGTAGGTGCCGGCGGCCCGCTTCTCCGCGGCCGCGACCGCCTCGTCGACGGTGCCCCCCGCCTCCGCGGACTCGGCCGCGGCCAGTGCGCAGAACCCGAGGGCCATCGCGATCATCCCGGTGTCCACCACCCGCACGGGGACCGGGGCCTCACGGGCCGCGAGGACGGCGGCGTCGTATGTGCCGGAGAGCTCGGCGGACAGGTGGAGCGAGACGATGTCGGTAGCGCCCGACTCGGCGACCCTGCGGTAGGCCGCGGCGAAGACCTCGGGGCTGGGCCGGGACGTGGTGACGGAGCGCCGCTTCTGGAGTGCCTGCGCCAGGGAGCGGGCCGAGATCTCGGTGCCCTCTTCGAGCGCCTGATCGCCGAGAACCACGGTCAGGGGCACCGCGGTGATGCCGTGGCGCTCCATCGTCCGGGGCGGCAAGTAGGCCGTTGAATCGGTGACGATCGCGACATGGCGGGACATGAGCTGGAGGTTACCTGCCGGGGAGCGCGGACGGCAGCCCGGCCCCTTTCACCTGCGGTCTAGGTCGGGTCAAGTCGTGCTCTCGGGGCGGGGTTTCTTCTGCCAGGGGTAGGTGGGCCGCTGTCCCGGCGGGGTGATGGCGGAGCGCGGCGGCTCGTCGGCCGGGCGGGACTGCGGGGGCTCCGGCCAGGTCTGACCGCTGGAAGTGGCCGTGTCCGGTGCCTCGGGCCAGGGGGCCGTGGGCCCCGGCGCGGTCGTCCAGTGCCGCAGGGCGCCCGCCTCGACGTCGATCTGCTCACTCAGCGAATCCAGGTCGTCGGCGGCGAACCGGCGCGCCCGGTCACGCGCGGCCCAGCGCAGCGAGTCCGCGGACTGCGTGATCCGCTCGGTGCGCTCGCGCAGCTCGGGCAGCCGCGTGGAGAGCGTCCTCTTGTCCGGTTCGCTCTCCAGGCGCCTCAGCTCGTCGTCCAGCTCGCGCCCGTGCACACTGAGCCGCTCGAACAGCCCCAGGGACTCCTTCAGGGACTCGTCCTCGGCCACGCCCGAGTGCAGCGCGTCCTGCGTGGCCCGCATCGAGGTGCGCAGCGTCAGTCTCAGCTGGGCGATCTCGCCCGCCGGGCCCAGCTGGGTGAAGGTCTTGGCACGCAGGGTGGTGTCCTCGACCGTGCGGCGGGCCTGGGAGATCGTGCGGTCCACACCGCGCTTGGCGGCGCCGATCACCTTCACAGTGGCGTACGCGCCCAGCACCACGAACAGCAGGAAGAGCAGGGCGACAACTGTGATCACGGCTTCCACCACGCTCCTCCTCCGGACGTCGCGGCAACCGCCGCGTCACTCTTCAACGGTAAACGCAACGGGCAGGTTCGGAGTTCCAGAAGAACTCCGAACCTGCCCGTAGGGGACTACCCCTAGCCAAGCCACCGATCCGTGCCGGACCGGGGCAAGCGGCTACGCCGTGACGATGTTCACCAGCTTCGGCGCCCGCACGATCACCTTGCGGATGCCCGCGCCGTCCAGCGCGGCGACGACCTTCTCGTCGGCCAGCGCGATCTTCTCCAGCTCCGCGTCGGAGATCGACGGGGAGACCTCCAGGCGCGCCTTGACCTTGCCCTTGATCTGCACGACGCAGGTCACGGCCTCGTCCACGACGTACGCCGGGTCGGCCACCGGGAAGTCCTGGTGGACGACCGAGTCGGTGTGGCCCAGCTTGCGCCACAGCTCCTCGGCGATGTGCGGGGCCAGCGGCGCGACCAGCAGCACCAGGGGCTCGGCGACCGTGCGCGACACGGGGCCGCCGGTCTTGGTCAGGTGGTTGTTCAGCTCGGTGACCTTGGCGATGGCGGTGTTGAAGCGCAGGCCCTCCAGGTCCTGGCGCACGCCGTCGATCGCCTTGTGCAGCGCCCGCAGGGTGTCCTCGTCGGCCGGGGTGTCGACGACCGTGACCTCGCCCGTGGTCTCATCGACGACGTTGCGCCACAGCCGCTGCAGCAGCCGGTACTGGCCCACCACCGCGCGCGTGTCCCACGGCCGCGACACGTCCAGGGGGCCCATCGCCATCTCGTACAGGCGCAGGGTGTCCGCGCCGTACTCGGCACAGATCTCGTCCGGAGTGACCGCGTTCTTCAGGGACTTGCCCATCTTGCCCAGCAGCCGGGAGACCTTCTCGCCCTGGTAGTAGTACGCGCCGTCGCGCTCCTCCACCTCGGTGGCCGGCACCGCGATGCCGCGGCTGTCGCGGTACACGAAGGCCTGGATCATGCCCTGGTTGAACAGCTTGTGGAACGGCTCGACCGAGGAGACATACCCCAGGTCGTACAGCACCTTCGACCAGAAGCGCGCGTACAGCAGGTGCAGCACGGCGTGCTCGGCGCCGCCGACGTACAGGTCGACGCCACCGTGCGGCTGGCCCTCGCGCGGGCCCATCCAGTACTGCTCGATGGCCGGGTCGACCAGCTTCTGGTCGTTGTGCGGGTCCAGGTAGCGCAGCTCGTACCAGCAGGAACCGGCCCAGTTGGGCATGGTGTTGGTCTCGCGGCGGTACTTCTGCGGGCCGCGGCCGTCACCCAGGTCCAGGGTGACGTTGACCCAGTCCTCGTTGCGGGACAGCGGTGTCTCGGGAGAGGTGTTCGCGTCGTCCGGGTCGAAGGTGCGCGGCGAGTAGTCCTCGACCTCCGGCAGCTCCAGGGGCAGCATCGACTCGGGCAGCGCGTGCGCGACGCCGTCCTCGTCGTAGACGATCGGGAAGGGCTCGCCCCAGTAGCGCTGGCGGCTGAACAGCCAGTCGCGCAGGCGGAAGTTGACGGTGCCCTCACCGATGCCCTTGCGTGCCAGCCACTCGGTGATGCGCTCCTTCGCCTCGGCCACCGCCAGGCCGTCCAGCGAGATGTCGTCGTTGGAGGAGTTGATGATCTTCGCGTCGTACGCCCCGAAGGCGTTCTCCCACGTCGACGTGTCGGTGCCGCGGCCGTCCGTCGGCTCGACGATGCAGCGGATCGGCAGCTCGAAGGCGCGCGCGAACTCGAAGTCGCGCTGGTCGCCGGCCGGGACGGCCATGATCGCGCCGGTGCCGTAGCCCATCAGGACGTAGTCGGCGATGAAGACCGGGACCTGCTCGCCGTTGACCGGGTTGGTCGCGTAGGCGCCGGTGAAGACACCGGTCTTGTCCTTGGCCTCGGCCTGCCGTTCGACGTCGGACTTCGAGGCGGCCTGCACACGGTAGGCGGCGACGGCCTCGGCGGGCGTGGCGTGACCACCGGTCCACACCTCGTGGCTGCCCTCGGGCCAGGCTTCGGGGACGAACTTGTCGACCAGCGGGTGCTCGGGCGCCAGCACCATGTAGGTGGCGCCGAACAGGGTGTCCGGGCGCGTGGTGAAGACCGTGATGGCTTCGCCGTCGATCGGGAAGTCGACGCGGGCACCCTCGGAGCGGCCGATCCAGTTGCGCTGCTGCAGCTTGATCGCCTCGGGCCAGTCCAGCGCCTCCAGGTCGTCCAGCAGCCGGTCGGCGTACGCCGTGATGCGCATGTTCCACTGGCGCAGCTTGGCCTTGAAGACGGGGAAGTTCCCGCGCTCGGAGCGGCCGTCGGCGGTGACCTCCTCGTTGGCCAGCACCGTGCCCAGACCCGGGGACCAGTTGACGGGCGCGTCGGAGGCGTACGCCAGTCGGTACTCGCTCAGGACGTCGGCGCGCTCGTCGGCGGCCAGCTCGTTCCACGCGCGCGTGGCGCCGTCAACGCTCGGTACGGCGCGCTCGCCGCTCTCGAACTGGGCGATCAGCGCGGAGATCGGACGGGCCTTGTCCGCCTCGTCGTCGTACCAGGAGTTGAAGATCTGCAGGAAGATCCACTGCGTCCACTTGTAGTACTCCGGGTCGATCGTGGCGAACGACCGGCGCTTGTCGTGACCCAGGCCCAGCGCGCGCAGCTGGGCCTTCATGTTCTCGATGTTGGCCTCGGTGGACACGCGCGGGTGGGTGCCCGTCTGCACGGCGTACTGCTCGGCGGGCAGGCCGAAGGCGTCGAAGCCCAGGGTGTGCAGGACGTTGTGGCCCGTCATGCGCTGGAACCGGGCGAATACATCGGTGGCGATGTAGCCCAGGGGGTGGCCGACGTGCAGACCCGCTCCCGAGGGGTACGGGAACATGTCCATGACGAACTTCTTGGGCTTGGCGGCCAGCTCGGGGTCGCCCGCCAGGTCACCGCTGGGGTTCGGCGCCTCGTACGTGCCCTCGGCGTCCCAGAAGTCCTGCCAGCGTGCCTCGATCTCAGCGGCCATCGCGGCCGTGTAGCGGTGCGGCGCTGCCACCTCGGAGGCGGCAGCGGGGTTCGTCTCGCTCATGATCCTCAAAGCTCCATCGATCGTCTCTGCCAGCGGCTTGGAAATGAAAAATCCCCTCGCACAGGAGGGGACGCCGCGCCGATTCCGACCACGGGTCGTCAGTGGTCGGGACTGATCAGCGCGGCTCGCTAAGCAGAAGGCGTACGGCACGCATGGCGTCAGGGTACCGCAGCCCCTGCGTGCGCCGCGACGAGCTTTGGACGGGGCAGACACGCCGTGCCACTCGTCACAATCACGCCAAAAAAACTGAACAATATTCAAATATTACTTCGCGTAAGGGGACGCTACGGGACAACACAAGGGCCTGGTCGCCGTTTGATAACAACGCAATAACTCAAACCTCGTACCCATCGGTATGGCTCGACTTAGAGTTCGGCTTCGGGACCGCTTCCCCGAACCGTTGGGAGTAACCCCCTATGAACCCTCGTCGCAGTGGCAGCACGCTTCCCCGACCGGGCCGCTCGGCCTACGGGATGGCGACGGCTGCCGTCCTGCTGCTCATACCCGTGGTCGTGCTGGCCGGAGGCAACCGAGTCCAGGACTTCCTCAACTTCGGTGCGGGCGTCCTGTCGCTCGTCTCCCTCACGTGTTCGGTCATCTGGGGCCTCATCGCCCAGGACCGGCTCATCCTCAACACGCGTCAGCGGATCGTGGCACAGGGCATCCACCGGGTGACGGCCGTCGGCTCGATCGCGTTCCTCTTGGTGCACATCACCATCAAACTGGCGCTGGACCACACCGTCCTGATCGCCGCGCTGATCCCCTTCAGTCTGGGCGTCAAGGGCAGCGCCGGACTCATCGGCCTCGGCTCCCTGGCCGGGCTGCTCATGATCTTCGTGGGCATCACCGGCGCACTGCGCAACCAGTTCGCGGCTCCGGCACCCGTCGCGGCGCGCTGGCGCGCGATGCACATGCTGGCGTACCCGGCCCTGTGCGCGGCGCTGATCCATGGTCTCTTCGCGGGGCGGGCGGCGAAGCCGTTCTTCATGGTGTCCTACGAGCTGTGCCTGGTCGCGGTCGGCGCGGCCCTCGCCCTGCGCGCGGCTCCCCACCCCTTCAAGCGCAAGGTCGCCGACCGGATCCTGGCGATCCTCGGCGAGGGCGGCGGCGCCGGTGGCCGCATGGCCCGCGAGGACCTGACGGCATCCCGTGCCGCCCTGTCGGAGAACTCCCTGCCGGGCTTCGCCCCGCGCCCCGCGCAGCAGTCCTCGGGCGCCCCCTTCGTACCCCCGCAGCGCACGCCGTCCCCCGAGCAGTCGCTGTACCAGACCCCGGTCGACCCCGCCGCTGCCGCGGACGCGACGTCCGGCTTCGCGGCCGCCTACCGGGCCGTCTCGGGCACACCCGGCGCGAACCCCGCCGGCGCGGCCCCGACCGAGCGCATCCAGATGCCCATGAACATGCAACCGACGGAGACGTTCCCCCGCGCCGACGCCGGTGGCAGCACGTCGGGCAGTTGGCCCATCCCCTCGCCGCCGCCGGTCGGTGAGGCACCCCGCTCCGCGTACGACCCGCTCGCCGACACGGGATACAACATCCCCGTCTATGACAACTCGGCCACCGGCGGGTACGTCACGAGTGATGTGTACAACAACGGTGAGACGAACCCCGCCTTCGGTACGTACAACACCAACGACACGTACGACAGCGGTCCCACGCCTGACGTACTGCCGGGCGCCTTCGACGCTCCTGGCTCCGGTGAACCATGGAACGCCCCTTCCGGAGGCTTTAAGTGAACGAGGCCCTGCCCGACGTCCCGGAGGTCCGCGTCGTCGGACTTCCGCAGCTCACGTCGGGCTTCGACCTGGTTGAACGGCTCGATCTGCCCATGCACCTCAAGGTGCACGGGCCGCTCGAGCCGATGGGCGGTGAACAGCTCGCGGGCCTCGCCGAGGCCATCGGACTGAAGGGCCGCGGCGGCGCGGGCTTCCCCTTCGCCAAGAAACTGCGCTCGGTCGCCGAGTCGGCCATCAGCAAGGGCATCCGACCCGTCGTGGTCGTCAACGGAAGTGAGGACGAACCCGCCTGCCGCAAGGACACGGTGCTCATCAACCGTGCCCCGCACCTCATCCTGGACGGCGCCCTGCTGGCCGCGGAGGCCATGGGCGCCCGCACGCTGGTCATCGGGGTGACCCGTGAGTCGACCCAGCGGTCCATGGAGGCCGCGCTGGCCGAGCGCGGCCTGAGCGACCGGCGTGGATCGCCGCTCCGCGCGCGTGTGCAGCGCAATCCGGTGCGGATGGTGACCGGAGCGGCCGCTTCGCTCATCCGCTCCATCGACGGCGGCCCGGCCATCCCGCCGGGCCGCAAGATCAGCGCGTCGCAGAGCGGCGTCGGCGGGGCGCCCACCCTGCTCTCGAACGCCGAGACGTACGCGCAGCTGGCCATCGCCGCCCGTATCGGCCCCGACCGCTACCGCAACACCGGTCTGTACGACGAGCCCGGCACCGTCATGCTCACCATCTCCGGCGCGGTCGCCCGCCCCATGGTGATCGAGGTCCCCACCGGCGTGCCGCTGCGCTACGTGCTCCAGCTGGCCGGCGCCCCGCCGATGCCGCAGGGCGTACTGACCGGCGGCTACCACGGCAAGTGGCTGGACGCAGCGACGGTCAACGAGGCGATCGTCTCGCGCAACTCCCTGGACGCGGTGGGCGGCGCGCTCGGCGCCGGGGCGATCCTCCCGATCACCCAGGAGACGTGCCCGCTGGGCGAGTCGCTCCGGGTGGCCCAGTGGCTGGCTGAGGAGAGCGCGGGACAGTGCGGTCCCTGCTACCTCGGCCTACCCGCCGCGGCGCGCGGCCTGGAGGACATCCTCAACGGCGGCGGACCGGCCGCCCTGGAGGCCGTGAAGCAGGTCGCCAAGGCCGTGAAGAGACGCGGCGCCTGCTCGCACCCCGACGGCTCGGCGATGTTCATCGAGTCGACCATCAAGGCGTTCACGGACGACCTGGCCGCCCATGTCCTCGGCAATGGCTGCGGAAGGCCCGTGGAGGGCGTTCTGCCGCTCTTCGAGGGTGGCCAGCTCCCCACCGGCATCCCCGGCGGCCAGGCGGTCGAGGAGGCGGGCCCCAGCCGCCAGAAGATCTACGTCGACTGGACCCTGTGCCGCGGTCACGGCCTGTGCGCGGACATCCTTCCCGAGGTCTTCGAACTGGGCGCCGACGGCTTCCCCACCGTCGCGCAGGCCCAGGTACCCCGGTACGCGGAGGCGAAGGCGCTGCGCGCCGTACGCCGCTGCCCGGCACTGGCCCTGCGCATCGAGGAGGACACCCGCTCCTCCGCCCCGGCACGCAACAACCTGCCGGTCCTCTCCCAGCGTCGTGGCCGTCGGGCGCTCGGCAGCGGCCGCTGAACACGACGAAGGCGGGCCACCCTGACCGGGTGACCCGCCTTCAATATGTGTGGAGCTAAGGAGAATTGAACTCCTGACCTCCTGCATGCCATGCAGGCGCTCTACCAACTGAGCTATAGCCCCTCGCGGCCATGCGGCGAAGCCGCATATCGACCGTGTCGCCCGGTTTCCCCGGCGGCGACGCCAACATTACACGGTCCTCCCCATGGACCACCAAATCGATTCCGTGCCGCACGGACAATGCGGACATGAGGGATAGTGTCGGCCTTCGTGACCGTGATCGCGCTCCCCCGTGTCCGCCGCCGTGCGCCCGTCGCCCTGGGGGCGTGCCTGTTGTCCTTCGCCGCCTTCTGGTGGGCGCAGCGGGCCGCGCACGTGTCGATGATCGACCTGCTGGTGTACCGGGCGGAGGGCGAGACCGTCCGCGCGGGCGGCGACCTCTACGCGCTGCGTACGACCGAGGCCCATCTGCCGACCACCTACCCGCCGTTCGCGGCACTGCTGTTCACGCCGCTGACGCTGCTGGACACGTCGGCCATGCGGACCCTGGCGACGGCCGGAAATCTGGCCCTTCTTGTGGTGTTCGTGGCCCTCTCGCTACGGCTCGTCGACCACGCGCGCGTGGAGAGCGTCTGGTGGGCTTCCGCGGCGGCCGTGTGGTGCGAGCCGGTGTGGACGACCATGCGGTACGGGCAGATCAACCTGCTGCTCGGCGTGCTGGTGCTGTGGGACCTGACGCGGCGGCCCTGGCACCGCTGGGCCGGAGTGGGCATCGGACTCGCGGCGGCGATCAAGCTGACACCGGCGCTCTTCGCGGTGTTCCTGCTGGTCACCGGTGTCGTGACATACGCACGGCGGGGCCCCGGAGGCCCCTGGCTGCGGCACGCGCGCGGGGCGGGCGTCACGTTCGCCGGGGCAACCCTGCTGGCGGCCTCCGCCCTGCCGTACGACTCATGGCACTTCTGGAGCCGCATGATCTTCGAGACAGGCCGGGTCGGGCTCGTGGAGGACACCGCGAACCAGTCTCTGCGCGGGGTACTGGCCCGGCTGCTGCACACCACTCAGCCGGGCCTCTGGTGGGTCACCGCGGCGGCCGTGACGGGCTCCCTGGGCCTCGGGGTCGCCGTGGCGGCGGAGCTGCGCGGTCGGCGCGCCTGGGCGGTGACCGCCTGCGCGGTCACGGCGCTGCTGATCAGTCCGGTGTCATGGTCGCACCACTGGGTGTGGTGCGTGCCGATGGTGCTGATCCTCGGCACGCGCGGCCGGGCGGCCGCCGTCGGTACGGCGCTGGTGACCGCCGTCGGTACGTCGCTGGTCTTCTGCTCGTACGCGCTGTGGTGGGTGCCACACGGCCCGGGACGGTTCGAACTGCAACAGACGGGCGCCCAGTTGACGTTGTCGGCCCTCTACGAAGGAGCCGGCCTCGTCTTCCTGACCCTGATCGGGGTCAGGCTGTGGCGAACGAATAGAACCGTTTGAGCGTGCAGTGCTCGTCGAGGAGCCGGCCGTAGATCGGCTCGCCCTCCAGCTCGCGGTACGTCTCGATCGGGTCGCCTTTTATGATCAGCGCCCGCGCGCACTCCTCACACCAGTACTGGTAGTCGTGGTTGACCGGCTCCATGTCGCGGACGATCGGCGTACCACTGCCGCACCAATCGCACTTCCGCCTGTGTGCACCCATCGATCAGCTCCAGCTGTGGCCGCAGGCCGTGCACACGTAGGAGATCCCGCCGTTGTCGCCGAGGACCTGGGCGACGTGGACCGATCCGCAGGAAGGACAGTCGAGGAGAGTGGCTCTTCTACGTGTCTGTGCCACGTCGAGGAGATCGTCGACCTCCTCGAGGATGCTCGCAGGCATCGCTTCTCCCTCCCGTCGGGCCGCGCCCCCTTCCGGCCGTTTGATTCTGCCACGGCCGGAGCAATACGGTCAGCGACGCCTTCGTACCAGTCCGGACACGGCACCCGACGTGGCCGTCGCGGCCAGCGCATACGTGCACATGAGGAGCGCGTCCGCAGAGGTATACGCCCCCGGAGCCCCAAGTGACTCAAGTCGGTTCAAGAACAGTGCGCCGAAGGCCGCGACACCGATCAGCTGACCGAGCTGGGCGACCGTCGCGAGCAGTCCGCTCGCGTCCGCCGCGTCCTCGGGCCGCACCGTGGCCAGAGCCCTGGTCAGCGTGGGACTGAAGCCCAGCGCGAGGCCGGTCCCCACGCCTGCGAACGCCACATACAGCCAGGGACCGCCGTCGCCCCCGCCCTTCAGCACGGCTCCGACGCCGGCCACGGAAACGGCGGCGATGACGAAGCCGGTGGGGATCAGAACGCCTTGCAGAGCGGCCGGCCAGTTGCGCCAGGTCAGACCGACCGCGCCGAAGACCACCGCGGTCGGCGCGAAGGTGAGTCCGGCGCGCAGCGCGCTGTACCCGAGCCCGCCCTGAACGTGCAGGGTCAGAGCGAACAGGAAGCCCGCGTTGACCGCCATCACCGCGAGCAGGCGGAAGACCGCGAGGCCCATGCCGGGGTGGCGCAGCACCCGGGGTGAGATCAGCGGCGCTCCACCCCGCCGGGCGAGCCGGGACTCGTACAGACAGAAAAGGGTGAAGAGGACCGCGGCCGCGCCGAGCGACAGCCAGGACCACAGCGGCCAGCCCTCCTCCTGGCCGAGCACGAGCGGCACGGTGAGCAGCGACACGGCGGCGCCGAGCAGGACGAGGCCCGGCAGGTCGAGGCCGCGTGAGCGCTCCACGGCTCCCGCGGCGTCCCGTGGCAGGACGCGGTGGCCGACGGCCAGGAGTACGAGGCCCACGGGCACGTTGACCAGGAACACCGGCCTCCAGCCGGTGCCGAACAGGTCGGCGCTGACCAGGACACCGCCCAGCACCTGACCGGCCGCGGCGCCGGTCGCGACGACGGCGGAGTACGCGCCGAGGGCACGGGCCCGGGCCTCGCCGGTGAAGTGGCGCTGGATCAGGCTGAGCACCTGCGGGATCATCACGGCCGCACCTGCGCCCTGCACCAGCCGGAAGGCGATCAACTCCCCGGTTCCCCGTGCGAGTCCGCACGCCAGCGAGGCCGCGGTGAACAGCGCGAGTCCGGCGAGGTGGACGCGGCGGTGGCCGAGCAGGTCGCCGAGGCGCGCGCCGGTGATCAGCAGTACGGCGTACGCGATGGAGTATCCGGCGACCACCAACTGCATCCCGGCGCCGGACGCGTGGAGTTCGGAACCGATCGTGGGCACGGCGACGTTCACGATGAAAACGTCGAGCAGTGCCATGAACTGGGCTGTGAGCACGACCGCGAGCAGCCGTCCGGGGCGATTGTCAGTGCCGGGGGCTTTACTGGTCGCAGGACTTGAATCCGCTGCGGGACCTGGGCCCGCGGGGGTTGTCGTCGTCATGGCTCCGAGCCTGGCGGCGGCCGGATACGGGTGCCGAGAGCCCGCCGATGCTGGTACTGACAGCACCTGGCAGCGGTCGGCTTCGGCGCGGACGATGGAAGACGGGGGAAGTGAAGCCGATGAACACGACACAGCGTCGCAGGCCGGAGCTGGCCGGCTTTCTGCGCGGCCGGCGGGCGCGGGTGACACCCGCCGACGTGGGGATGCCCCCGGGCTTCCGACGCCGCACGCCGGGGCTGCGCCGCGAAGAGGTCGCGCAGCTCTCCGGGGTCGGTGTGACCTGGTACACATGGCTGGAGCAGGGCCGCCCCATCAACGCCTCTCCTCAGGTCCTGGACGCGGTGGCGCGCACCCTGCGCCTGGACCAGACCGAACGGGAGCATCTGTACCACTTGGCCGAAGTGCCCTACGAGTCCGAGCCGGAGCTTCCCGCGCAGACCGTGAGCGCGGAGATCCAGGGCATCATCGACGCCCTCGATCCACGCCCGGCGGCGGTCTACAACTCGCGGTACGACATCCTGGCCGCCAACCCCCCTTACCGCGACCTGTTCTTCGTGCCGCAGACGCTCGACATCGGCGTTCCCAACGTGCTGTGGACCCTGTTCACCGTGCCCGAGCCCGGCTGCCCCGTGGTGTTCCGGGACAGCGAACTGCCGTTGATGGTGGCGACGCTGCGCTCCGCGTACGGCAGACATGTCGGCGAGCCCGCCTGGGAGGACTACATACGCGAGCTGTCGGCCGCCAGCCCGCGCTTCGCCGAGTTGTGGGCGGGCGGGGACGTCCTCCCGCCGGGACCGCGCGTGAAGACGTTCCGCCATGAGGCAGTGGGCGAGCTGCGGATGACCTCGGTGTCACTGTCCATCGACGGGATGCCGGCGTGCCGGATCGTTGCCTACTCCCCGGACGACGAGAAGGCGCGCAAGGGGCTGGCGGTTCTGCGCGAGCGGCGGGAGCGGTTGTGGCCACCGTCACTCGAAGCGGCCACCGCATCCCTGGGACCGATGTCGCCCATGTCACCGACATCCTGGGGGACATGAAAAAATCCCGCCCCTCGAAAGGAACGGGATTCTCATCACTGATCTGTGCTGATCTTTGACAACTCAAGAGAGTTGATCTGTGGAGCTAAGGAGAATTGAACTCCTGACCTCCTGCATGCCATGCAGGCGCTCTACCAACTGAGCTATAGCCCCTTGCGTTCTTCCCGCCCGGCGGGGCGAACAAGAAGAACTTTAGCCTGCGACCTGCCAGAAAGTGAAATCCGGTCCCGCCCTGCCCCCGGGACCGGACAGGGGGCCGCTCAGTCGTCGTCGCCGAGCACCGGCTCCGGCAGTGTGCCGGCGTTGTGCTCGAGCAGCCGCCAGCCCCGCGCGCCCTCTCCGAGGACGGACCAGCAGCAGTTGGAGAGGCCGCCGAGGCTCTCCCAGTGCCGGGACTCCAGGCCGAGCAGGCGCCCGATGGTGGTGCGGATGGTGCCGCCGTGACTGACCACCACGAGGGTGCCGTCCTCGGGGAGCTTGTCGGCGTGGCGCAGCACCACGGGGGCGGCGCGGTCGGCGACCTCGGTCTCCAGTTCGCCACCACCGCGGCGCACCGGCTCACCACGCTTCCAGGCGGCGTACTCGTCGCCGTACTGGGCGATGATCTCCTCGTGCGTCAGCCCCTGCCAGACGCCCGCGTAGGTCTCGCGCAGGCCCTCGTCGTGGATGACGTCGATGCTGGTGAGCGTGGACAGCTCGGCAGCCGTGTTCGCGGCGCGCTGGAGGTCCGAGGCGACTATCGCGTCGGGCTTCAGCGAGGCGAGCAACCGGGCGGCGCGGCGGGCCTGGCCGAGGCCCGTCTCGGTGAGCTCGACATCCGTGGTGCCCTGGAAGCGGCGATCCACGTTCCAGGACGTCTGGCCGTGCCGCCACAGGATGATGCGGCGACCACGGCCCGGCTTCGTCCCGGCCTCGACGCCCGCGACGGTCGGCTGCCGCCCCGCCTGGGCGTCACCCGTGGCGGATGTCCTGGCCGCCTCGGCCCCCGCCGCGGTCACCGCAGCTCCCCGAATTCGACGGAGTCCTCCTCGGCCTGCAGCTTGGCGTGCTCGGCGGCCTTGCCGCGGGTGGCCTTGGCGTCGGCGGGCAGGTCAAGCTCCGGGCAGTCCTTCCACAGCCGCTCCAGAGCGTAGAAGACACGCTCCTCGCTGTGCTGCACGTGCACCACGATGTCGACGTAGTCGAGCAGTACCCAGCGGGCCTCGCGGTCGCCCTCGCGGCGCACCGGCTTGACGCCGAGCTCCTTGTTCAGCCGCTCCTCGATCTCGTCGACGATCGACTTGACCTGGCGGTCGTTGGGGGCGGACGCCAGCAGGAAGGCGTCGGTGATCGAGAGAACGTCGCTGACGTCGTAGGCGATGATGTCGTGCGCGAGCTTGTCTGCGGCCGCCTGCGCGGCGGTGGTGATGAGCTCGATGGAGCGGTCCGTGGCGGTCACTACGCGGCTTTCCGTCGGCGGTCAGTAATGACTCAAGGGTCTCACGGACCGCCGACGGCACCCCACGCGTTTCCGTGGCCACGTCCCGGGGGCCCCGGAACGTGGCGCCGACCACTCCGGAAGGTGACCCGCGACCACTCCTCGTGATCACCCAGTGGAGTGGTCGCCGTGATCACCCGGTGGAGGTGGTCACCTTGTAGTCCTGGCCGAGGACCACCGAGACGTCCGCGTTGGACGAGCCACTGCCCTTCTTCACGGTGCTGGTGGGCAGGCCGAGGGTCTTCGCGACCTCGATGGCGTCGTTCTTCCTGGCGGCATCGGTGTACGTGATCTGGGACACGCTCTGCGCGGTGGCGGCGGTGCCGGAGTCCAGGAAGGTGTAGCCGCCGTTGACCAGGACGACGCGGGCCTTCTCGGTGGCGTCCTTGTTCCCGGTGGCGTTCTTGATGCCGACACGGACGGCGGCGTCGGCGTCGGGACTCTTGGCGGCGCCGCCGAGGACGTCCTTGACCACGCTGTTGGTGGCGCTCTCGCTCAGGGTGCCGTCCTGCCGCACGGGCAACAGTGCCGTCTTGTAGTCGCCGCCCTTGGCGAGGTCGGCGAGCTTGGCGAGGAAGGCACCGAGGTCCTGGTCGGTCAGCGAGGGGTCGAGGATCTGCGCCAGGGTCTGCACCGTGGTGGTCGCGACCTGCTTGTCCGAGGACAGCTTGCGCAGCACGCCCTGCATGACCTGTCCGAACCGCTCCAACTGCGCGTTCTGGGCTTCGCCCGAGGCCCGGTAGGTGGCGTAGGCGACGGCCATCTTGCCGCTGAGGGTCTGGTTCTCGCCCTTCTTCACGAGGGGCGCCTCGCCCTTCTTCTTCGCTTCGGGGTCCGGCACATCGGCGTTGGTGGTGAGGTCGATGTTGCCGACGAGGTCGACGAGGTTGTTGAGGTAGGGGGTGTCGAGGCGCCAGGTGCCCTGGATGTTGGTCCCGAGCACCGTGTCGATCGCGTCCCGGGTCCCGGAGGAGCCGTCGTCGCCGACCGACTTGGCGAGCGTGGTCGTCGAGCCGCTGTCGTCCGTCAGGGCAAGGGTGTTGGGCAGCAGGACGGTGGTGCCCTGCTTGGTGGTGGTGTTGTCGACGAGCAGCGCCGTGGAGGTGCCGCCGCCCTTCGTGTTGTGCAGGTGGACGACGATCACATCGCGGTTCTGGGCACCCGTGGCCGTCGTCGCGGCGGACTTGCCGCCGGAGGAGGTGCCGGGCAGCTTCCCCGCGTACCAGAGGTAGCCGACGCCGCCGACCACGACCAGGGCGAGCACCACGGCCAGGGCGACGACCCTGCTGCGGGCGCGGCGCTTGGCCTCCTCGCGGCGCTCGGTGCGGTTCTCTGTGAAGTTGAGCCAGTCGATGACGTCTTCGGGCTCGGCTTCCTGCTCCTCGACGAAGGCGAACTGCTCGGTGCGGTAGTCCCGGTCGGCCCGGGGCTCGTTCTCCTCCGAGGGGCGCGCCTGCTGCGGGATGTAGGCGGTCTGCTCGGCGACCCGCGGCTGCTGCCCGGTGCTCGTGCCCGCGGCGCCGGTCCCGCTCCGGGACTGGCCCGGCCGCCCGGCCCGCCCCGTCTGCCCGACCTGACCGGCCTGCCCGGTCTGACCCGTGTGCGCCGACTGCGTCGTCTGCGCCGTCTGCCCGTAGGGGTCGTACGACGTTGTCGTCCCGGCGGCGCCGGACGCGCCGGATCCGTACGGGTCGTAGGGGTCGTAGCCGGGGACCGCGGTCTGCTGACCGGTGTCGTACGAGGACACGGGCTGCTGCTGACCGGTGTCATAGCCCCCCGCGCCGGTCGCGTAGGGGTCGTAGCCGTAGCCCTGGTGCTGCTGGGGCTGCTGCGGCTGTGCGTACCGGTCGTAGCCCTGCTGGGGCTGCTGGGGCGGCACCTGCCGGTACACAGGCTGCCCGAACTCGTCGTAGCCGACGAGCTCGTACTGGTCGCCGCCCGCGTATCCGTCGTATCGGTCGTTCACCGGTGCCCCTCTCGGCTCACTCGCCTCACTCGCCGCGGTACAGCTCGCGCTTGTCGATGTAGCGCACCACACCGTCCGGCACCAGATACCAGACGGGGTCGCCCTTGGCGACTCTCGCACGGCAGTCTGTGGAGGAGATGGCCAGCGCGGGAACCTCGACCAGCGAGACGCCCCCCTCGGGCAGGCCCGGGTCGGTCAGGGTGTGACCGGGCCGGGTGACTCCGATGAAATGCGCGAGCGAGAACAACTCCTCCGCGTACCGCCAGGTGAGGATCTGGCCGAGCGCGTCGGCACCGGTGATGAAGAAGAGATCGGTGTCGGGGTTGAGAGCGCGCAGGTCGCGCAGGGTGTCCGTGGTGTAGGTCGGGCCGCCGCGGTCGATGTCGATGCGGCTCACCGAGAACTGCGGGTTCTCGGCGGTGGCGATGACCGTCATCAGATAGCGGTCCTCGGCCGGTGAGACCTTCCGGTCGGACTTCTGCCACGGTTGCCCGGTCGGTACGAACACCACCTCGTCGAGGTGGAACTGCGCGGCGACCTCGCTGGCCGCCACGAGGTGCCCGTGGTGGATCGGGTCGAACGTTCCGCCCATGACGCCGAGGCGGCGCTTGCCCGGATTCGAGGGGCCGTTGCCGGGGCCGGTCGTCAGCCGGCTCACCCCGCCTCTCACCGCGCCGCCGAGCGCGTCACCCGCGGCGCCGCCGACGGCGCCGCCCTCCGTGTCACTCGCCGGACCGGTAGGCATGTCCTGCTCTCCCATGCGTGCAGACCCTACCGGCCCGGTCGACGGGCTCCGCCCGACAGGGGTCTTCGGGACGGCGCCGAACGGCCGAAAAGCCTCAGCGGTCGCGGTTGAAACGCGTGGTGATCCACAGCAGCAGGAGCAGCACGAACAGTGCGCCGCCGCCGGTCAGGAACGGGTTGAGGCTCTCGTGGTTGCCCCCCTGCTCGCCCTCGGCGGCAACGGTGACCAACTGTGCAGCGGTGCTGTGGAAGCTCATCTCGGCAGGACCTATCCGGTGTGGGCGGGATAAAGACGTCGGTCCATCGTATGCGGGGGCCTCGGTCGCGATCACGCCGACTCCGCCGTTGGGGACGCCGGTTGCTCAGGCCTCGCGGGCCGACACACGCCTCAGTGGTCCCGCCTGTCCCCGCGTCAGTCGTCCCGCTTGTACCCGCGCAGCAGGAACCAGGCGGTCAGGCCCACCCCGACGATCATCACGATCAGCACGACACGGAGCAGATTGCCCGGGCCCTGCTTGTCTGCCGCGCTCGCGGCCTCGGTGAGCCAGGCGGCTGCGGGAATGTGCTCCATGGTGATGGACTCCTTCTCTGTACTGCCCGTCCACGGTATATCCGCCTAGGCTGGGCCGTGCCTTGGGGGCACAAAGGGCACTCAGACGCGCATGGGGGAACACATGTCCGACAACGGCCACCAGCAGAACGGGCAGGATCACGGGCACGAGAACGTGCCGAGCAGGCAGCGCAGGCGCTTCGAGGGGATCTCCTCGCGCACCTACGAACACCCGGCGGACCGCTCGGCCCTGGTGGCCCTGCGCAAGCTCAGCGGCTTCGACACGGTCTTCAAGGCCCTGAGCGGCCTGCTGCCCGAGCGCAGCCTGCGGCTGCTGTTCCTGTCCGACTCGGTGCGCGTCTCCGACGCCCAGTTCGCGCACCTCAACGTCATGCTGCGGGACGCCTGCCACATCCTGGACCTGGAGAAGGTCCCGCCGATGTACGTCACCCAGGACCCGCAGCCGAACGCGATGTGCATCGGCCTGGACGAGCCGATCATCGTCGTGACGACCGGGCTCGTCGAGCTGCTGGACGAGGAGGAGATGCGGGCCGTCGTCGGGCACGAGGTCGGCCACGCGCTGTCCGGTCACGCCGTCTACCGCACGATCCTGCTCTTCCTGACCAATCTGGCGCTGAGGGTGGCCTGGATCCCGCTGGGCAACATCGCGATCATGGCGATCGTGACCGCGCTGCGCGAGTGGTTCCGCAAGTCGGAGCTGTCGGCCGACCGGGCGGGCCTGCTCGTCGGGCAGGACCTGAAGGCCTCGATGCGCGGCCTGATGAAGCTCGCGGGAGGCAATCACCTGCACGAGATGAACGTGGACGCGTTCCTCGAGCAGGCCGAGGAGTACGAGGCCGGGGGCGACCTGCGCGACTCCGTGCTCAAGATCCTCAACACCCTCCCCCGCACGCACCCCTTCACCACCGTGCGCGCCGCCGAGCTGAAGAAGTGGGCCGAGTCCCGCGACTACCAGCGGATCATGGACGGTCACTATCCGCGGCGCACCGAGGACAAGGAAACCTCGGTCTCGGACTCCTTCCGGCAGTCGGCGGCGAGCTACGCCACCGACGTCAAGAACTCCAAGGACCCGCTGATGAAGCTGGTCAGCGACATCGCTGGGGGCGCGGGTGACCTCGGCGGGCGGGTGCGGCGCGGGTTCGGGGGCTTCGCCGGCGGCACTCCGAACGACCGGACCGCCCCCGAGGACCGGACCTCGCCGAAGGACCAGCCGCCCCGGGACAGCACCCCCGAGGACGACGACTGACGCGCACGGGAGCCGGGGACGCGACGGTCACGGTCAGACCCGCGGCCGGCAGAACCTCGGCTGTCGGACTGTCGGACCTTGGGCTGTCAGACCCTCGGCCGTCAGACCTTGGGCTGCGAGCTCGTCGCCAGTGAGCCGCACAGTGCCGTCGCGCTGCCCGTCGCGTACGGGTCGGTGCCGGCCGGGCCGCCCGCCTTCGCCGTCTGGCCCGCGAGCAGCGGGTGCAGATGGGTCACCGAGTCCTCGGAACAGGCGAGCGGCCCGGCCTGGACGTAGGAGACGACCAGCTCGGCCTGGTGCATACGCAGGTCGTCGCGGTCGAAGCGGAACTGCAGCTCGCGCCGGACGGTGAACAGCGAGGCCTTCGCCTTGGGGTCCGAGCCGGTCGGCTTCAGGGCGTACACGAAGGTGTGGTCGGCGACGACCTCAAGGGTGCTGGAGTCGAACTCGGCGGCCTGAAGGGTGCCCTGCACCCTGATCCTGGAGTCGGCGAGCTGGGCGCGGGTGGGGTCGAGGCGGACCAGCCAGCCGGTGGGCGCGTGCCGACCGTCGGCGACCGGGTGGTCGAAGCTCTGGTCGAACTGGTCGAGCTGCTGCGGGGCGAGCAGGATCCGTACGGGCCGGTTGGTGACGCCCGCGAGCACCTCCGGGTCGAGCGAGGACTTCACGAGGTAGTCCTTGGCGGTGGTCAGGGCGGCCACGACCTGGCTGTCGGAGAAGTGCGCGGTGCGCCGGTAGGCGGGCAGCGCGATGCCGTCGGCGCCGACGGCGAACTGGGCGGCCGGGCTGTGCGCGTACAACTCCTCGGCGCTCGTGGCCCCCGGCACGGCGGTCTGGGGCGCGAGGGGTATGACGGTCATCCGCAGCGGTTCGGGGGACTGGGCCGCCGGGGTCTGGTACGGGTGCCGCACGCCCATGTAGATCGCGGTGCCGAAGGCGACGGCGATCAGCAGGACCAGTATCAGCGCCTGCCGGGGCAGACCGCGCTGGAGGGTGGGGCGGCGGCGTACGGCCGGGGCGTGGTCGGCCATTCGCTCCTGCGCGGAGAACTCCTGGAGGCGGGCAGCACGGACGAACGACTCGTCGAAGACGACGGATCGGTATTCGTCCTCTCCACCAGCGGGAGCGCCCTCGGGTGTCCCCTCAGGTGGGTCTCCAGGCCCGCCCATACCTTCAGGGTAGGTCTCCGGGGGCTCAGGTAAACGCCGTGGTACACGACAACTTCTGACAGGTTCTCACCAGGATCGCCAAGGACCGTCGCGATCGTCAGAATGTTCGAAGGGTCGTCACGGGCGGTGCGGGCGCCATGGGTGTCAGGGCGTTCGGGGAACCGCGGACACGGCCGAATGGGAGTACTCGGCCGAAGCGGAGGGGCCGGTCCCGGTGACCTTGTCCTGGCCTTGTTCGAGGCCCGTGGACGCGGGTGGCGGAACTTGGTCCTGGCGGCCCGAGGAGGCCCCCCGGTAGACCGCGGTGAAGGCCAGGGCGACCATGCCGACGCCCATCACCAGGGCGAGCACCCAGGCGACGGGGCGGTGCCAGCGGGCCTGCTTCCCGTAGGCCCTGCCGTATCTGCCGTACGAGCCCGACGCTCCGTAGCGGCCTTCGAGGATCTCGGTGTCGTCGAGGTCGTCGAGGTCCGGGTCATGGCCGTAATCGCCAGGGCCGTCCGGCCCGAACCCGTCCTCGTAGCGCTCGTCGTCGCCGCGGGCACCCCGGGAGTGCGCCCGGCGCGCTTCGGCCTCTGAGGCCTCCGCGCGGGCCTGCGCGGCTGCTAGGAGGCGTTCGACGGCGGTCGGCTCATGGATCACCGCCGCACGTACGAAGTCCTCGTCGAAGACCACGGAGGCGAACTCTTCGTCCGCACCCCCGCGGTCGCGGTCGTCGTCGGGCTCCCAGCCGTCAGGGAACGGCGTGCCCCCCACGTCCTCCGGCACGGATCCAGAGTAGACCTGGGGGGTCATTTTGGGCAGACGGTATGGAAATTCATCCGCCTGACGAGACGCGGCTCACGCGGAGCGCGGGCTCAGCGCCGGATGTGTCCGTCACCCGTGACGATGTACTTGGTGCTCGTCAGCTCCGGCAGCCCCATCGGCCCCCGCGCGTGCAGCTTCTGCGTGGAGATGCCGATCTCGGCGCCGAAGCCGAACTGGCCGCCGTCGGTGAAGCGGGTCGAGGCGTTCACGGCGACCGTGGTGGAGTCCACCAGCTGGGTGAAGCGGCGGGCGGCCTGCTGCGAGGTGGTGACGATGGCCTCGGTGTGGCCGGAGGTCCACAGCCGGATGTGTTCGACGGCCCGGTCGAGCGAGTCGACGACGGCGGCGGCGATGTCGTACGAGAGGTACTCGGTCTCCCAGTCCTCGGGCGTGGCCTCGACGACGGTGGCCTTGGAGTCCTTGGCATAGGCGAGGACGCGCTCGTCGGCGTGCACGGTGACCCCGGCGTCCGCGAGGGCGTCCAGGGCGCGCGGCAGGAACTCGGGGGCGATGTCCCGGTGCACGAGAAGCGTCTCGGCGGAGTTGCAGACGCTGGGCCGCTGCGCCTTGGAGTTGATCAGGATGTCGATCGCCATGTCGAGGTCGGCGTTCGCGTCGACGTACACATGGCAGTTGCCCGTGCCGGTCTCGATGACGGGGACGGTGGACTCCTGGACGACCGTGCGGATCAGCGAGGCGCCGCCGCGCGGGATGAGGACGTCGACCAGACCGCGGGCGCGCATCAGCTCGCGCACCGACTCGCGGCCCTCGCCGGGCACCAGCTGGATGGCGTCGGCGGGCAGTCCGGCGCCGCCCACGGCGTCGCGCAGCACCCGGACCAGGGCGGTGTTCGACTCGAAGGCCGAGGAGGAGCCGCGCAGTAGGACGGCGTTGCCGGACTTCAGGCAGAGGGCGGCGGCGTCGACCGTGACGTTCGGGCGGGCCTCGTAGATGATCCCGACGACGCCGAGCGGGACGCGGACCTGGCGCAGGTCGATGCCGTTCGGGAGGGTCGAGCCGCGCACGACCTCGCCGACCGGGTCGGGCAGCGAGACGACGTCCCGCACGTCCGAGGCGATGGCACGCACGCGCTCGGGCGTGAGCGTGAGCCGGTCGATGACGGTCTCGCTGGTGCCGGCCTCGCGGGCGCGCGCGATGTCCTTGGCGTTGGCCGCGACGATCTCGCTCGTACGGACCTCCAGCGCGTCCGCGATCGCGAGCAGCGCGTCGTCCTTCTCGGCCCGCGGCAGGGGTGCGAGATCGGCGGCGGCGGCCTTGGCGCGGTAGGCGGCCTGGGTGACCGGGGACATCGAGTCGTACGGCGAGAGCGTGGTCATATCGGAAGGGTAGTGCGCCCGACGGACCCGTCCAGCGGCTGTCCCACACCCCGAGACAGGGTCAAAAGGGATGGACTCCGACCGGAGTGGCCGGAAGTGTCCCATACCCCTCCGCGATCCGCTGATGGTACGTCTCGCGGTCGATGACCTCCAGGCCGACGATCTCCCAGGGCGGGAGCTTGGCGGTCTGGCGGTGCTCGCCCCACAGGCGCAGGGCGACGGCCGCCGCGTCGTGCAGGTCGCGGGCCTCTTCCCAGTAGCGGATCTCCGCGTGGTCGTTGGCGTAGCGGCTGGTCAGCAGAAACGGGTGGTCGTGGGCCAGTTGTTCGAGGGCGCGCCTGACCTCCTTCAGCGGGGCCTCGCCACCCGAGACGCTCAGCGTGACGTGCCACAGCCGGGGCTGGTCGGCCGGCTTCCCGCCCTCGTAGGTGTCACCGGCCGCGACGCTCGTCAGAGCCCGTTCCTCGCCCGCCGCACGGGAAGCCGGACCACCCGCCCGGGAGGCGGCACCGCCGCGGGACGCCGCCGCCCCAGGGCGCACTCGTCTCACGACGGCCTCCTTTTCGCAATGGTCCGCAATGGTCTGCAATCGTCGTACTGCATCGGACTGCATCGGGGTCTCCCCGCAACAAAGTTGAGCAGGTGGGGAGCCGCCGTGTGGCGCTTTTACACAACGTCCCCCGGCGGGGGCCTCGGAATCGGCCTTTTACGGGTGTACTGGACAGCTGTTTCGGAGGTCGTGCGGAACAGGCGTCTTACGGATGCAGGAGCACGAGGTCGTCCCTGTGTACGACCTCGCGTTCGTACTCCGGGCCCAGCTCGCGGGCCAGCTCGCGGGTCGAGCGCCCGATGAGCTGCGGGATCTCCTTGGCGTCGAAGTTCACCAGGCCCCGTGCGACCGCCCGCCCCGTGCCGTCGCGCAGCTCGACGGGGTCGCCCGCGGTGAAGTCGCCCTCGACGGCCGCGATACCCGCCGGCAGCAGCGAGGTGCGCCGGTCGACGACCGCGCGCACGGCCCCGTCGTCCAGGACGAGCGCGCCCTGCGGGGTCGAGGCGTGCTGCAGCCACAGCAGCCGGTCGGCGGAGCGCTTGCCGGTGGGGTGGAAGTACGTGCCCGTGTCCCCGCCCGCGAGGGCCTCGGCGGCGTGTACGGCGGAGGTGAGCACCACGGGGATGCCCGCGGCCGCCGCGATCCGGGCCGCCTCGACCTTGGTGACCATGCCGCCGGTGCCGACGCCCGCCTTGCCCGCGCTGCCGATGTCGACGTGCGCGAGGTCCCGCGGCTCGCGGACCTCCGCTATCCGCGAGGTGCCCGGCTTGCTGGGGTCGCCGTCGTACACGCCGTCCACGTCGGAGAGCAGGACCAGCAGGTCGGCCCGTACGAGGTGGGCGACGAGCGCGGCGAGCCGGTCGTTGTCGCCGAAGCGGATCTCGTCCGTGGCGACGGTGTCGTTCTCGTTGACGACCGGCAGAGCGCCCATCGCGAGGAGCTTGTCCAGGGTGCGGGAGGCGTTGCGGTGGTGGGCGCGGCGGCTGGTGTCGTCGGAGGTGAGGAGCACCTGGCCGACACGCACGCCGTGGCGGGCGCAGGAGGCGGTGTAGCGGGCGACCAGGAGGCCCTGGCCGACGCTGGCGGCGGCCTGCTGCCGGGCCAGATCCTTGGGGCGGCGGCGCAGCCCGAGCGGGGCGAGGCCGGCCGCGATGGCACCGGACGAGACGAGGATGATCTCCTTCTCGCCGCCGCTGCGGTGCTTGGCGAGGACGTCGACGAGCGCGTCGACACGGTCCGCGTCGAGTCCGCCCGCGGCCGTGGTCAGCGACGAGGAACCCACCTTGACGACGATCCTGTGGGCCCCGGCCACGGCCTGCCTCGCCCCTGCCACCTGGCCTGCCATGTGCCCAGTCACCTGCCCTGCCACCTGCGGTGTGTCCCCTCGCGTCGGTCCCGCCCGGCAATCTACGCGAAGGGGCGGGAGTGGCGCCCGTCGGTCCAGCCTGCGGACGGCGCCCGGCCGCCATGATCACCGGGGCGTAGCCGCTCGCTCACGTCCCGCGTATGCAAAAAAGGTTGTGCGGGTTCCTCATAGAACTTAAAGATGACGCAAAGATAAGTTGACCAACGTGGCATCTAATGTTCATCCGGTGAAGCGCATACTCCTGAGATCAGGGAAGAGCCCGTACGACGTCGTCCCTGTGGAGCAGGCTCTCCACCAGGACGTCATCGCCACCAACGCGGGAAACCTGATCTTCAGCGACGCCGCGCACAAGATCCTCAAGACACCTCGCGCCGAGGTCGTGTCGAACGGCATCCGTACCAACGTCGCTGCCGCGGGCCGCATCAACGAGGAGTACGACGCCTTCGTCGTTCCGCTGGCCAACGCGTTCCGGCCCTCGTTCGAGCCCCAGCTCAGGCGGCTGACGCAGCTCATCAGCAAGTTGACGATCCCGGTGGTCGTACCGGGCATCGGCGCGCAGACCGGTCTGGACTACAACCCGGCCAGACTGAAGCCCATGGAACCGGCCGTCCGGGAGTTCGTCACCGCGGTGCTCGAGCGCAGCGCGTCCATCGGGGTGCGCGGCGAGTTCACCGAGCGGTACCTGAAAGACATGGGCTTCCGTGACGTCGAGGTCATCGGCTGCCCGTCGATGTTCATGTACGGCAGGGAGCTCGACGTACGCAAGAACGCGCCCGCGCTCGGTCCCGAGTCCCGGGTCGCGATCAACGGCTCGCACAGCGCGGTGAAGTCGCAGGGCCTGGACCGGGTCATCCGCCAGGCGCACGCCCGCTACCCCCACCTGCGGTTCGTCGGACAGAACCTCAGTGACGCCCGCCAGCTGCACTGGCGCGACCTGTCGGATCCGAACGGTTCCGTCACCGCGATGCCCACGCACCCGGATCACCCGATGTACCGCGAGGACAAGGTCCGTGTGTACATCGACCCCGTGACCTGGATCGACGACCTGCGGGACTTCGACTTCTCGTTCGGCTCCCGCATCCACGGCAATATCGCGGCGCTGCTGGCCGGTACGCCCGCGACCGTGCTGTGCGGCGACTCGCGCACCCTGGAGCTGTGCCGCTACTTCGGCATCCCGCACCGCAGGATCAACGCGCTGCCGGAGGACCTCGACCCGGCCGAGCTGTACGCGGAGGCGGACTTCGGCGCGCTCACGGGCGGCCATCAGGAGCGCTTCGACCGCTTCATGGGCTTCCTTGAGCGCAACGGCCTGGAGAACACGTTCACGCATGGCGACGGGGGCGCGGCCCACGAGAAGCGGCTGCGCTCACTCGCCTTCCCGGCCGGCGTCCGCCCCTGGAACGACGCCGATGTCACCTCGCTGACCAGCAGGTTCGGCTGGCTCCAGACCCGTATCGGCGAACTGTCCACGGACAACGCGAAGCTCAAGCGCGAACTCGACAAGGCCCGCAAGACCGCCGCGAAGCCGGCGGTCGCGGCGACTGCGCCGCAGCGCTCCGTCTATCGCATGGCCCGGCGAGCGGTGGGCCGCCCGCTGCGGAAGGCTCTGCAGTCGGGGCGCCAGTAGCCCCTACTGGCCTTGACCCGCACTTACTGGCCTTGACCAGCCCTCACCGGCCTTGAGTAAGCCCTCACCGGCCTTGAGTAAGCCCTGATCGGCCTTGAGCAGCCCTCATCGGCGGCCTCGATGGCCAGGCGGTTCACCGAACGCCCGTTCCGTAGCCCTCCGGGCCGCGGAACGGGCGTCTTCGTCAGCCCGCGCGGCGCGGTCCGAGGACCTTGCGCGCCATCTTGCGTGCGGTGCGCATGCCCGGGAAGTGGGCGGCGGGGGCGAACTTGAAGCTCTCGATGGTGACCGTCTCGCGGGAGGTCGGGATGAACCAGCTGTCCGGGAGCGGCGCCGCCTTGTCCCGGAAGTGCGGGTAGGCCAGGTAGGCCTTGCGGCTGCGCGGGTCCACGTGGAGGGTGGGCGCCTTCTTCTTCTTGATGAAGTCCAAAACGTCCACCAGCAGGTCACCCCGGCCCTGACCGGCGAGGTTCACCCGGAGCCGTTCGTTGACCTTGAGGCGGTTCGCGACCCCCTCGGTCCAGTACGCGTCAATCAGCGGCTTGGCCAGCACGAGCTTGTTCTGTCTGACCTCCTCGTCGTCTCTGAGGAAGACGGGGCCGAACTGCGGCAGCAGCGTGACGAGGAAGGGGCGGACCATCAGGCCGTCGCGGCGCTTGCCCGCGGGCACGTGCTCGGCGATCAGGCCCATCAGGGCGCGGGCGGAGTCGAAGCGCAGGGTGTAGCTGCCGCTCTTGGTGACGTGCTTTCCGTCGTCGCGGCCGACGAGGTAGTAGCAGTCGTAGTCGGCGACCACGGAGACGCCGTCGGCACGGAGGTAGGCCTCCATGGTGAAGAGGGCGTCCTCGCCGGTCTTCAGCGACTCGTCGAAGTGCATGTCGTGCCGGGTGAGCAGCTCGCGCCGGAAGAGCTTCTGCGCGCTGAGCGTGAACTTGATCTGCGAGGAGAAGACGTCCGTGCGGGGCTGGTTCTTGCCCCACATCGACTTGGGGGCGTTGCGGTTGACGCCGATGACCTTGCCGAGCACGACGTCCGTGGCGTGCTCGTCGGCCATGGTGACCATGCGCTCCAGGGCCTCGGGGCCGAAGTAGTCGTCGGCGTCGAGGAAGAAGACGTACCGGCCGCGGGCCTTGTCGAGGCCGACGTTGCGCGGGCCGCTGGGGCCGCCGGAGTTGGCCTGCCGGATCACCGTGACGGCCATGGCCGCACGCTCCGCGAACTCCTCGAGGTACTCGCCGGTGCCGTCCTTCGACCCGTCGTCGACGGCTATGACCTCGATACGAGCGGGGTCGAGTGTCTGGGCCTCGACCGACTCCAGGCACTTGACCAGGTAGGGCATGGCCTCGTACGCCCCGATGATCACGCTCACATCAGGCTGCGTCACGGTCACATTTCTCCATTGTCATCCGAACATTTCCCCCGTATCAGCTCAAGGGCTACCTCAAAGACGGTTGAAAGTGCGAAGAGGTTGCCTCATCGGACCCCAAATGTGATGCGGTTCACAGGTTTACGGGGAACGGGAAAGGGCCCGGCCCCAAGGATGCTCCTCGGGGCCGGGCCCTTTCACTGACTGCTCGGAGAGGTGGCTACTCGGCTAGGTGGCTACTCGGCGAGGTGACTGCTCGGCGAGGTGGATCAGCCCTTGACGGCCGCGCCGCCCGTCTCGTCCGCCGGGGCCTTCCGCTGCCCGGGAACTCCGTTCGCGAGCTCCACGGCGGCGGCCGACGCGCCGGTCTCCTGACCGAAGTTGCGCGCCCGGGACTTCTTCGCGAGGTCGCGCACCGCGGCGTTGAACTGGTCGATCGACGCCGGCTCGTCGGGGCCGAGCAGGTACTCCTTCAGCTCCCGGCGGTCGGCGGCGAGCGCGTCCGAGGACGGGTCGGTGACCTCGGCGAGCAGTTCGCCCAGCTCACTCGCCGAGTTCGACAGGATCACGGCGGCACGCACCGCGGTGTTCTGCCGCTTGAACTCCTCGACGCCCAGCTCCGCGGAGTCCGTGACCGCGTACGGCTTGCCGCTCGCGATGAAGTCGGAGACCACGGACGAGATGTCGGAGACCATCGCGTCGGAGACGTTGAAGCAGTCGTACAGGCGCGGCTCGGCACCCGTGATGACCCGGTGCTCCCAGTTGCCGAAGGAGCGCCAGTAGGCGTCGTTCCACTCGGCGCGCAGCCGGGCGACCTCGGCGTGCGCGGCCGTGTCGACCAGGCCGTCACGGGTGGCCTCGGCCTCGTCACCGCTCTCGGTGACACCGGTCAGCTTCTCGATGCGGGCCTCGATGCGGGCCAGCTCCGCCTTGGCCGCGGACTGGGCCGCCGCGTCGACGGTGAAGCGCGGGTCGGCGGCGCGCTCGGCGGCCGCCTTCTCGACCAGCGCGACGATCTTCTCGTGCGCGGTCTTGGCCTGCGGGCTGCGGGTGCCGGTGAACGGGTGCGGCTTGTAGAGGACGCGGACCGGCTGCTCGGCCTTCAGCAGCGCGCGCACGATGTTGGCGCCCGCCAGCAGGATCGAGGTGTTGCCCGGGTTGTCGTCCCAGCCCTCCCAGGTGGGGGCGTACAGGATCGTGGGGATACGCCCCTCGGGCACGCCCTGCCAGGTCTGGATCGGGGCGAGCTGGGGGCGGCCGACCTCCGCTATGTCGTCGTCGCGGACACCGACGTCGGCGATGGCGTAGCGGTCGCGGCCCGCGCGGCCGGCGGTCCACACCTCGTCGTACGCCTTGCTGAACGGGTTGACGCTGGCCAGCTTGTCGCTGTCGCCGTGGCCGATGAAGACGTGCTTCATGGTCGGCACGCGCAGCATGTGGATGTTCTTGCCGACGTTCGCCGCGTACAACGCGACGCGCACCGTGGACAGATCCATGTTCATCAGGTGCACCCCTCCGGGCACGCAGATGACCGGTACCGTGGTGGGCGCCATGCGCTCCAGGATGGCGCGCTCGCGCAGGATGATCAGCGGCCGGGTGTCCAGCTGCTCCATCGTCTCCAGCCACATGTTGACCTGGTACGCCGAGTCCTTGGAGCCCGAGAAGTACAGCACCGTCTCCGGGCGGTACTCGCGCAGCCAGCCGTCGACCGACGCAAGGACCGTGTCCGCGTTGGGCGGTGTCTTCTTGCCGCGGATGTACGGGACGAGCGCGACGACGTAGACGAACGCCAGCACCAGCGTGGCCGCGATGCCCACGAAGCCGTACACGTTGGTGTCGGTGGCTCCGGTGACGAGGACGCCGACGACGGCCAGCAGGTCGAGGTGGAGCATCTTCTCGGCGGCCCGGTCGAGCAGGGTGCGCGGCGGTGCGTCCGGGATGCGGATGCGCGAGGCCAGGTCGACGTTGCGGGTGGCGACCGGCATCTTGCGGCGCAGCCGGATCATGGTGATCAGCGCGCTGTGCGGGGCCTGGAAGCCGTAGAAGGCGAGGAAGCACGCGATCGCCGCGTAGAAGACCACGCTGTCGGACAGGTCCAGGCGCGCGAGCAGCAGGACCAGCAGCAGCTGTCGGATCAGGAACCTGATGGACAGACCGGCGCGCACCTTGCTGAGGCGGTTGACCAGATAGCTGCCGCGCCGGTGCAGATAGTGGTCCGCCAGGTACGTCACAGCGGCCGCGGCCGCGAAGGCACCGACGCTCGGGATGAGCGCGGCCAGCATCAGGCAGGGGAAGCCCAGCATCATGAGGGCCGCCGCGGCCAGCTCGGCCGCACTGCCCACCCGGGCAACGCGTATAGCGGTGGATATCACGGAGAAACCTGCTCTTGAGGGGTGTGTGCCGGTTTTGTTACTGCTTGATTAACGAAAAGGGCCTTGCGGGCGATCGCGGACAATCCGGGAATTTTACGGACTCAGGCCTCTGTGAATACGCGGCAAACGCGCAGACTCAGAGGCCTGAATTCCAAGAAAACTAATTGGCGTTAATTATGCCACGCCGTCCTGACGGTCCAGCACGCTGGCCAGCGCCGCCTCGAATCCGGAGGCCCGTCCGGCGCCCGCGGTCGGGTCCTGCTGGCGTACGTCGATGACGTGACCGGTCATTTCGGAGAGGAGGACGTCGAGCGAGGTGCGCGCGACCGCCTCGGAGGAGAGCAGCGAGCCCGCGGGCTCCTGGCCGAAGGCCTTGGTGCGCATCGGGGTCGCGGTGCGCTCGGGGTTGATGCAGTTGACGCGGATGCCGTCGCCGGCCCACTCGTCGGACAGCGCCTGGGTGAGGTTCACCATGGCGGCCTTGGTGGAGGAGTAGAGGCTGTACTCGGCGCGGCCGCGGGTGTAGCTGCTGGAGGTGTAGAGCAGCAGCTGGCCGTTGGTCTCGGCGAGGTACTTGTACGCGGAGCGGGCGATCTGCACCGGGGCCAGATAGTTGACCTTCAGCGCTTCCTCGATCGTCGCGTTGTCCGTCTCCGCGAGCTTGCCTATGCGCAGCACCCCGGCGGTGTTGATGACGTAGTCGATGCGCCCGGTCTCGGCATACGCCGTGGACAGCGCGTCGTCGACCTCCTCCGGGTTCTCGACGTGGGTGCCGGTGGTCGAGCGGCCGAGCGCGTAGGTCGTCGCGCCGTACCCCTCGGCGAGTTCGGCTATGTCCTTGCCGATGCCGTACGAACCGCCGAAGACCACCACGGTCTTTCCGCTGAGCAGCTCGCGGTAGGCGGCCTCGTCGGCCTGCTCGGGGGCGGCGGTGGAGGCCAGCTGGAAGAGCTTGTCGGCGATGAAGACGTCGACGGGCTGGGTGACCTTCATGTTGTACTCGTCGCCCGCGACGACGTGGATCGGCACGTCCGGCAGGTACTTGAGCACGACCGAGCAGTCGTCGGTGGCCTGGAAGTTGGGGTCACCGGCCGCGACCTCGTAGGCGCGGCGGATCGTGGACAGCTTGAACGCCTGGGGCGTCTGGCCGCGGCGCAGCCGGGAGCGGTCCGGGATCTCGGTGATGAACTCGCCGTCCTCGCCGTGGGTGCGGGTCACGATGATCGTGTCCGCGGAGGGGATGGCGACGTCGACGGCCTGGTAACGCTCCAGGGCCGTGACGCAGTCGTCTATGACGCGCTCGGACAGCAGGGGGCGCACGGCGTCGTGGAAGAGGACATTGGCGTCCTCGCCCTCGGCCAGACCCTCGCCGAGCGCGGCGATCGCGCGCTCGGTCGTCTCGTTCCGAGTCGAGCCGCCCTCGATCACCTTGGTGACCTTCTTCAGCCCCGCCTTCGCGACGATCTTCTCGACGTCCGGCACATAGCCGGGAGCCATCAGCACGATGATGTCGTCGATCGACTCGGCCTGTTCGAAGGTGGTCAGCGTGTGCTCGATGACCGCCTTGCCTGCGATCTTCAGCAGCTGCTTCGGAATCGACAGACCCACGCGCTGACCGGTGCCGCCGGCCAGGATCACTGCGGTGGTACGGGGCTTGGCAAAGTGCTCAGACACAGGTGACCTACCTTGGGGCGACAGGGAACTTTGGAATGCTCCCACTTTCCGTTACTGCCATGCAAGGTGAGCGCCCTCTGCTGCTTATGTGCGCGCAACCCGCTATTCACCTTGCATGCAGGTGCCTTCCGAGATTCCGAACCGTATTGTCCGGATTTGCTGTGAGTAACTGCACACGTTTTACGTGCGCTCTTCACTCCCGCTTCAGACGCTTGAGGACGCGGTGACCGAGGACCCTCACGAGTTCCTTGGACGAGGTCTGGTGAACCGAGCGCACGGAGGCGGCGGGATGCGCGGGAGCCGCGGCAGCCACGGCGAGCGCCCCGTACAGCGCGTGGGCCGCCACCTCGGGATCGATCCGCGGCGGCCGCGTCTCCTCGGCGCTCGCGACGCTGGGTACGGCGGACAGCAACGCCGGGTCACCGAGCACCCGTACACCCATGGCGGCGATCCGCTCGGCCATCTCCGCGCCGATACCGGCGGCCGCCTCCAGTGCCCAGCGCGGCGTGGTGATCCGCGCGTCGTCCGGGGCCGGGCGACAGGCGTTCTTCATATGTATGACGGCGCCGCCCCGCACCATCCTGGAATACACCTCGTCGGGCAGCCCATTGCCGCGGAACTCCATATTGAGTTTCCGCAGCATTTCGGTCTCGGCGAGTGTGAGCGAGCGATTGGCCGTGTCCGGCACCGGTACCAGGAGACCGTCGGGCAGGCCAAGGAGGGATTCGAAGGTGCGCATCAGACCGTGGCGGTCACGGTCGTCGACCACCACGACGGTGACGTTCCCGGCGCCGACGACCCGTACCCAGCGCTCGACGAGCCGGTCGTGGCGGTGGCGGCGCCAGAAGCTCGGATTGGGCTTCTCGTACGGGGCCTTGCGCAGCATGTGTTCGAGCCAGTCCTCGTAGCCCATGCGCAGACCGTTCTGCACGTACTGCTGCCACTGCGAGGGCATGATCTTCCACAGCGGCCGCAGGGTGACCAGGACATGGACTCGGCCCTGGTCCCGGCCCTGGTCCCGGCCCTGGTCCCGGCCCTGGCCCCGGCCCTGGCCCCGGCCGAGGTCGTCGACGATCCGGGCGATGGCCTCGTCGTCGGGCGCGTCGGCGAAGAACTCGCTGCTGACCACCGAGGTGCGCCTGCCGGTGGCGTGCACCGCGTCGACGAGCCGCTTCCAGTGCCCCTCGGTGGGCTTGGCGTCGCCCATCATCCCGGGCCGGGCACAGACCGCGAGGGCGGCTTCCATCGGGTGCCTGCTGTGGGCCGGAAAGTCGACGCCGCGCCCGGACATCGCGTCCTTCGCGGCGAACAGGGCGCCCTGGATCGACGTGGTCCCGGTCTTGTGCGGGCCGATGTGCAGCAGCCGGGTGCCGGGGGGCAGCGGCGTGGGGGCGCTCTTCGGGGCGGTTTCGCCGGTCTCCGCCTCAGGGGACGCCGAGTCGTGATGCGTACAGTCGGTCTCCATGGTCAAGGGACGTTAAATCTCTTACCTGAGCCTTACCTGAGAATGCCCTGGGACTCACATGAGTCCCAGGGTTCCCGTGAGTCCTGTGCGTCTCATGAGTCCTGTGAGTCCTGTGAGTCTCAGAGCAGCGCTGCTCAGACCAGACGTACGCCCGGCTTCCCCGCCTCGACCCGCAGCCGGGTCAGCGTGCTGGACGCGGCGTCCGGCCGCAGCACGGTCTCCGGGGCGCGGACGGTGGCGTCGATGCCCTCGCGCCGGATGTCGAAGAGGTGGTAGCCGCGGTGGGCGTCGATGAACTTCCAGTGCGGGTTGTCCGGCATCCGCGGGTCCCACTCGCTGTGGAAGGCCACCTGGTCCTGGTCGCCGCCGCTGGAGATGGAGGTCCCGACGAACTCGGCGCCGACGACGTCGGACTCCGGGTCGGCGAAGTCCTTCTTGAGGTCGCTGATCATGGTGAGGTGGCGGTCCCCGGTCAGCACGACGGGGTTGCGCACGGTGGCCAACTCCCCCATGAGCGCGTTGCGTTCGGCCTGGTATCCGTCCCAGGCGTCGTAGAACCAGAGCTTGCCGGGGCCGATCTGCAGATCTGTCTCGGCCATCATGATCTGCGAGGCGATCAGGTTCCAGCGCGTCGGTGAGTGGTGCAGCCCGCGCAGCAGCCAGGCCTTCTGCTCGGCGCCGAGCATGGTCATCGAGGGGTCCTCTGCGCCCGCCCGGGTGGTCGCCTGGTCACTGCGGAACTGCCGGGTGTCCAGGACGTTCAGCCGGACCAGCCGGCCGAAGTCGAGCCGCCGGTGCATCCGGATGTGCGGACCGTTCGGCACCGCGGTCGCCCGGACCGGCATGTGCTCGTAGTACGCCTGGTAGGCGGCGGTCAGCCGGGCCACGAACGCGTCGTGCGACTGCTTGGCCGGGTCCTGCGGGATCTTCCCGGCGAAGTCGTTGTCGACCTCGTGGTCGTCGAAGGTGACCACCCAGGGCGCGGCGGCGTGTATCGCCATGAGGTGCGGGTCGGTGCGGTACTGCGCGTAGCGGTTGCGGTACTGGACGAGGGTGTACGGCTCCCCGCCGCCCTCGTGCCGGCGGACGGCCGTCGCCGACGGCGCGGACTCGTAGATGTAGTCGCCGACGAAGAGCACGAAGTCGGGGTCCTGGGCGAGCATGTCGGCGTACGGGGTGAAGTAGCCGTTCTGCCAGTTCTGGCAGGAGGCGAGCGCGACGCGCAGCGAGCCGCGGGAGCTGTGGGGGTGCGGGGCGGTGCGGGTGCGGCCGGTCGGCGAGAGCTGACCGTCGGCGCGGAAGCGGTACCAGTACGCGCGGTCGGGACGCAGTCCGCGGACGTCGACGTGGACGCTGTGGCCGTACTCGGGCAGCGCCGGTGCGACGCCCCGCCGCACCGGCCTTCCGAAACGGGCGTCCTCGGCGATCTCCCACTCCACCGGTACCGCGCGGTCGGGCATGCCGCCGCCGTTCAGTGGGTCGGGGGCGAGCCTGGTCCACAGCACGACGGCGTCGGGCAGCGGGTCGCCGGAGGCGATGCCGAGGGTGAACACCCCGTCGGGCAGCGGGGGTTCGGCGGCGCGGGCGGTGCCGGGCAGCCACAACTGGCTGGTCGCGGCGGCGCCCAGGGCCGCGGCACCGGCGGTGAGAAAGCGGCGTCGATCGCGCGAGACGGTTCCGGTCATCGGTGAACTCCCCTGCGTCGGTGGCCCCTTGGACACCGGGAGGCTCACACGCCGCAGTGGCCCGCTCGCTGAACAGAGTTAGTCAAGAGCATGACAAGCAAGCGAAGGGCGAACCGTCGTGGTGGGGACGCCACCGGCTCTCCACGCCCCCGCCGCCCCTACCCGTCCCATCCCTACCTGGGGGCTCCGCCCCCAGACCCCCAAAAGATCGCGCAGTTCCCCGCGCCCCTAAAAGGGACGCGAGGAACTGCGCGAACAACCCCAGCCGAGCAAACGAGGGGCGGGCGGGCAATCGGGGCAAAGCCCCGACCCAGGGGCGCGGGGAACTGCGCGAACAACCCCCACCCGCCCGCGGCCGAGCGTCGGCCTAGAACGGCTCGAAGTCGTCGTACTCCTTCTCCGCGTCGTCCCGCTCCGCCTGCTTGTCGCGGCGGCGCTGCGCGGCGGGCCGCGGGACGTCGAGGCGGTGGTCCTCGCCACGGCGACCGAGCATCTCCGCACCGGCCATGACGGTCGGCTCCCAGTCGAAGACGACCGCGTTCTCCTCGGGGCCGATGGCGACGCCGTCGCCCGAGCGGGCACCCGCCTTCATCAGCTCCGCCTCGACGCCGAGGCGGTTGAGACGGTCGGCGAGGTAGCCGACGGCCTCGTCGTTGTTGAAGTCGGTCTGGCGGACCCAGCGTTCGGGCTTCTCGCCGCGCACGCGGTAGAGGCCGTCCTCCTCCTGGACCACGGTGAAGCCGGCGTCGTCGACCGCCTTCGGGCGGATGACGATCCGGGTCGCCTCCTCCTTGGGCTTGGCGGCGCGCGCCGTGCCGACGATCTCGGCGAGCGCGAAGGACAGCTCCTTCAGGCCCATGTGCGCAACAGCCGACACCTCGAAGACGCGGTAGCCGCGGGCCTCCAGGTCGGGGCGGACCATCTCGGCGAGGTCCTTGCCGTCGGGCACGTCGATCTTGTTGAGGACGACGATGCGCGGACGGTTGCCGAGGCCGCCGTACTGCTTCAGCTCTTCCTCGATGATGTCGAGGTCGGTGACCGGGTCACGCTCGGACTCCAGGGTCGCCGTGTCCAGCACATGGACCAGCACGCTGCAGCGCTCGACGTGACGGAGGAACTCGAGGCCGAGGCCCTTGCCCTGGCTGGCGCCGGGGATGAGGCCGGGCACGTCCGCGATCGTGTAGACCGTCTCGCCCGCCGTCACCACGCCCAGGTTGGGGACGAGGGTCGTGAAGGGGTAGTCCGCGATCTTCGGCTTGGCCGCCGACAGGACGGAGATGAGGGACGACTTGCCGGCGCTCGGGTAACCGACGAGCGCCACGTCCGCGACGGTCTTCAGCTCCAGGACGATGTCCTGGAAGTCGCCGGGGACACCGAGCAGCGCGAAGCCGGGGGCCTTGCGGCGGGCCGAGGCCAGCGCCGCGTTGCCGAGGCCACCGCGACCGCCCTGCGCGGCGACGTACGACGTGCCGTGGCCGACGAGGTCCGCGAGGACGTTGCCCGCCCCGTCGAACACGACCGTGCCGTCCGGCACCGGCAGGATCAGGTCCTGCCCGTCCTTGCCGGAGCGGTTGCCGCCCTCACCGGGCTTGCCGTTGGTGGCGCTGCGGTGCGGCTTGTGGTGGTAGTCGAGCAGCGTGGTCACGGACTGGTCGACGACCAGCATCACGTCACCGCCCCGGCCGCCGTTGCCACCGTCCGGGCCGCCGAGCGGCTTGAACTTCTCCCGGTGTACGGAGGCACAGCCGTGGCCTCCGCTACCCGCGGCGACGTGCAGCTCGACGCGGTCCACGAAGGTGGTCATGGGATGTGCCTCCAGTTACGTACGAAAGTCCTGCGCAGCCCTGTATGCCACAGAGCAGCTTCTATTCAAAACACGCGAAAGGCGGACCCGCTTCCCGAACGGGAAGTGAGGTCCGCCTCGCGAAAGAACCGGTCAGGCGACCGGAACGATGTTCACGACCTTGCGGCCACGGTGGGTACCGAACTCCACCGCACCGGCGTCAAGGGCGAACAGCGTGTCGTCCTTGCCACGGCCGACGCCGTTGCCCGGGTGGAAGTGGGTGCCGCGCTGGCGGACCAGGATCTCACCGGCGTTGACGACCTGACCGCCGAAGCGCTTCACGCCGAGCCGCTGAGCATTGGAGTCGCGACCGTTCCGAGTGGACGATGCGCCCTTCTTGTGTGCCATCTCTCCTCAGTCCCTTACTTCGCAGCCGCGGGGATCTCAGTGACCTTGATCGCCGTGTACTGCTGGCGGTGGCCCTGACGACGGCGGTAACCGGTCTTGTTCTTGTAGCGAAGGATGTCGATCTTGACGCCCTTGTGGTGGTCCACGATCTCGGCCTGGACCTTGATGCCGGCAAGGACCCACGGGTCGCTGGTCACGGCGTCGCCGTCGACAACGAGCAGGGTCGAGAGCTCGACCGTGTCGCCAACCTTGGCAGTGGGAATCTTGTCAACCTCAACGATGTCGCCGACAGCAACCTTGTGCTGGCGACCACCGCTGCGCACGATGGCGTACACGCGGATCTCTCTCTCGCTCGGAACGGAACCCCGCAGTCCAGCCGCGCGCTGCGCGAGCGGCCTCTCCCGAAGCGCACGGCATGCGAACACGCATGACACGCAGAATTCCGGGAGGAAGAGGTTTACGGGGGTGCGGCGCGTCAGGGGACACGCCGACGGTCTAGGTTACGGGGCCCGGCTTGAGGGGTCAAACCGGGCCACCGTCATGCGGTCGGAGCAGCGGAGGGACCGACTTCCGTCAGCCCTCCGCCGGTTCCGCGTCAGTCCTCGGTGGTCGCCGAGACTGTCGAACGGTCCTGCTGCTCGGCCGCCGCGGTCTTCTTCGCGGTGGTCTTGGCTGCCGTCTTCTTCGCGGTCGCCTTCTTGGCCGTGACCTTCTTGGCGACCGTCTTCTTGGCAGCGGTCTTCTTGGTGGCGGCCTTCTTCGCCGTCACCTTCTTGGCCGTCTTGCGGGCGGCCGTCTTCTTGGCCGGGGCCGCGGCCTCGACGTCGGCCTCCGCCGCCGTCTCGGGCGCCGTCTCGGGCGCCGTCTCGGGCACCTCAGGGGCCTCGGCCGGCTCCGCCGAGGCCGACGGGACGACCACGACGGCCGCCTCCTCGGACGCGGTGGGCGCGGTGGCCTTGCGGACGGCACGGCGACGCGGGCGGGCCGGCGCGGCGCTCTCGGCGGGCGCCTCGGGCTGCGGCTCGACGACCTCGGCGGCGGCCTCGGGCACGGGCGCCGCGACCGGCTCCGTGACCGTCACCGTCACCACGGTCTCGTCCGTCGCCTTCGGGGAACCGGCCGGAGCCGACACCTTGCGGGTGGCACGACGACGCGTACGGCCCTTGGGAGCGGCCTCGTCCTCCGGTACGGCGACCACGAGGGCCGGAGCGGCCTCAGGAGCCGGCGTGACCTCGGGAGCCTCGGCGACCGGCGCCTCGACGACCGGGTCCTCGACCGCGACCGGCTCGGACTCGGCGGCCTCGCGGGACGTCAGAGCCCGCTCGGTCCGCTCGGCCCGCTCCTCATGGCGGCCCCGGGGAGCACGCTCCTCGGCCTTCGGCGCACCCGCGGGAGCCGACACGCGCCGGGTCGCCCGGCGCCGCGAACGACCGCCACGGGAAGCCGCGGCCTCCGCCTCGGCGGCGCTGCTGTACAGCTCCTCGTCCGGCTGGAACTCCTGCTCGACCAGAGCGACGGGCGCGGCGACCTCGGCGGCCACCTCGGCCTCGCTCTCGACCGTCTCCGGCTCCTCCGCGATCTCGTGCGTGTGCTCGAGCTCGTGGTCGAGCTGCTCGGCACCACCACGGCCGCGCTTCTTGCGCTTGCCGCCGCCTCCGACCGAGGTCGGCTGCTCCATGTGCACGATCACGCCACGGCCGTTGCAGTGGACGCAGGTCTCGGAGAAGGACTCCAGGAGGCCCTGTCCGACGCGCTTGCGCGTCATCTGGACCAGGCCCAGCGAGGTGACCTCGGCGACCTGGTGCTTCGTACGGTCGCGTCCCAGGCACTCCAGGAGGCGCCGCAGCACCAGGTCCCGGTTGGACTCCAGGACCATGTCGATGAAGTCGATGACGACGATGCCGCCCAGGTCGCGCAGCCGCAGCTGGCGCACGATCTCCTCGGCCGCCTCCAGGTTGTTCCTGGTCACGGTCTCTTCGAGGTTGCCGCCCTGACCGGTGAACTTGCCGGTGTTGACGTCGACCACGACCATGGCCTCGGTCTTGTCGATCACCAGCGAACCGCCGCTGGGCAGCCAGACCTTGCGGTCCAGGGCCTTCATCAGCTGCTCGTCGATGCGGTACGTCGCGAAGACGTCGACCTCGGAGGTCCACTTCGAGAGGCGGTCGGCCAGGTCGGGCGCGACGTGGGACACGTACCCGTGGATGGTCTCCCACGCCTCGTCGCCGCTGACGATGACCTTGGTGAAGTCCTCGTTGAAGATGTCGCGGACGACACGGACGGTCATGTCCGGCTCGCCGTACAGCAGAGACGGCGCGTTCGAGCTGCCGCCGCTCTTCGCCTTCTTCTGGATGTCCTCCCACTGCGCCTGCAGGCGCTCGACGTCGCGGCTCAGCTCGTCCTCGCTCGCTCCCTCGGCGGCGGTGCGCACGATGACGCCCGCGTCCTCGGGGACGATCTTCTTGAGGATGGTCTTCAGGCGCGCGCGCTCGGTGTCGGGCAGCTTGCGGCTGATGCCGGTCATCGAGCCCTCGGGCACGTAGACCAGGTAGCGGCCGGGCAGGGAGACCTGGCTGGTGAGACGGGCGCCCTTGTGGCCGATCGGGTCCTTGGTGACCTGCACGAGGACCGACTGGCCGGACTTCAGCGCGCTCTCGATGCGGCGCGGCCCGTTGGCCATGCCGAGCGCCTCGAAGTTGACCTCACCGGCGTAGAGCACGGCGTTGCGGCCCTTGCCGATGTCGATGAAGGCGGCCTCCATCGACGGCAGCACGTTCTGGACCTTGCCCAGGTAGACGTTGCCGACGTACGAGGTCGACTGCTCCTTGTTGACGTAGTGCTCGACGAGCACGTTGTCCTCGAGGACGCCGATCTGGGTGCGCTCGCCGCTCTGGCGGACGACCATCACGCGCTCGACGGCCTCACGGCGGGCCAGGAACTCGGCCTCGGTGATGATCGGAACGCGGCGGCGGCCCTGCTCGCGCCCTTCACGGCGGCGCTGCTTCTTGGCTTCGAGGCGGGTCGAGCCCTTGATGGACTGCACCTCGTCGGACGGGTGCTCGTCCTTCTTGCCGCGCGGCTCGCGGACCTTGACGACCGTGCGCTCGGGGTCGTTCTCGCCGGGCTCGGCCTCGGGGCCGGAGTCACCGGCACGACGGCGGCGGCGACGGCGGCGACGGCTGCTGCTGGAGCCGGAACCGCCCGGCTCGTCGCGCTCGTCCGCCTCCTCGGCGTCCTCCTCGGCCTGCTCGGCGGTGTCCTCGGCGTCCTGCGCGGCCTGCTCGGCGGCGTACTCGTCGTCACCGGCCTCACCGTCCGCCTCGGCGGACTCGCCACGGCGACGGCGACGGCCACCACGACGGCGGCGGCGGCGCGAGCCCGCGGACTCCTCCTCGGACTCGTCGTCCTCGACGCCGTCCTCGACGTCCTCGGCGGACTCGTCGGGCTCCTCCACCTCGTCGACGGGCTCCGCGGCCGGGGCCGCGGGCGCCTCCTCTACGGTCCGGCGGCGACGGCGACGGCGACCGCCGGTCTCCTCCTCGACGGCCACGGGTGCCTCGACGACCTCTTCGGCCGCGGGGGCCTCGGCGGTCTCGGCGGCCACTTCCGCCGCCTCGGCGGCAGCCGCGGCGGCGGCCCGCTCCGGCGTCTGGAACATCGGCTCGGTGAACACGGGCGCCTGGAAAACGGCGACGGCCGGACGCGCGGGCCGTCGCGCGGACTCGGCCTCCTTCGGCGCGGGGGCGGAGAAACCGACAGCGGCCTTGCGCGTGGCACGGCGGCGGGTGCGGCGCGGGGCGCCGTCCTCGGTGGTCTCGGCCTCGGCCTCGGGCTTGGTCTCGGCCGCGGACTTGGTCTCGGCCTCGGCGGCGGGCTTGCTCTCGCTGGGGCTGGTCTCGCTGGTCACGGGCGCCTCCACACGCTCGTCGGCGGCGTCGCCCTCGGGCGCACCGGCGGGCGCGGAGACGCGCCGGGTGGCGCGACGACGGGTGGTGCGGCGGGGTGCGGCGTCCTCGGCGGCGGGGGCCTCTTCGGCCTGCGCCTCGACGGACTCCCTGACGGCCTCAGGGGTCTCAGTGACCTCAGGAGCCTCGGGGGTCTGAGCGGTCTCGGCCGCCTTGGGCGCACCGGTCGGCGCGGAGGCGCGACGGGTCGCACGCCGACGCGGACGGGCGGCGGGCGCCGCCTCTTCCTCGACGGCGGGGGCCGCTCCGACCTGGGCCTCGGCCTCGGCAGGCGTGCTCGCGGGCACCACGGTGGTCTCCGCGGCCGGGGCTGCCTCGGCCGTCCCCGGCGCACCGGCGGGCGCGGACACCCGGCGGGTGGCGCGGCGACGCGTACGGCGCGGAGCGGCGTCCTCGGCGGGCTCGACCGGCTCGGCGGCAGCGGCCTGAGCCACCGCCTCCTCCACCGTCTCTTCGGTCTCTTGGGTTTCTTCGGTCTCGAGAGCCTCGGGGGCCTCAGCGGCCTCGGCGGCGGCCATGGCCTCGGCGGATGTCACCGGCGGTATGGCCGCAGCCGTGGTCTCGGCCACGGACTGGGACTCGGCCGCGCCCGTGGGCGGGCCGGCCGGACGCGACGCCGCACGGCGGCGGCGCCGCGGCGGCAGGGTGTCGCTCGGAGTGTTGTTGTTGTTGTCGGAACCCTCGGTGGGTTCGGTCGGCTCGAGCATGCGGGTGGATCTCCCGTCAGGCTCCCGGGCGCCGCGCCTGGTCCGGCAGTGCCGGTGACGTCCGCGGCTCGCGCGATGCGCGGTGCCGCCGTCCGGGGCGCGGGCGCCGCACGGGAGCTCTCTGTGTCCTGTCTCGCCGGTTCCGTACGCCATGTGTGCGTACGGCCTGGCGAAAGTCTTCTGGTCGGTGCGCTGCCCGACCCAGGTGGCTCCCGGATCCGAGGGCGGCGCTACGACGTCCGTCCTTACGCGGGACCTTCCTTACGCCGACGCCTTCGCGGCGGCAGTTTCGGCGGCCCCTGTGCGATCGGCTGGGGCGGCCATGACTGCCTCGCGGTCGGGCGCGAGCGGGTCGGTCACCGTGCCGGTCTCTTCATCGAACAGCCCCTGCGCCAGCCTGGTCACCGCTGCGGCGACCGGCGGCGCCAGGTCGGCCACGGCGCGAAGACCGGACAGGACGTCGTCGGGTCGTACGGCAGGCGTCACGTGCCGAACAACCAGGCGCAGTATCGCACAGGGCTGGTCGGTCGGCCTATCAGCCTGCGGACTGTGCGCCTCGAGGCTCGCCACGGCACCGCGGGCGTCGAAGGTGCGCATCCCGTTCTTGGTCCTGCGCTGGACTTCCACCGTGTCGGCCGACTTGAAGGCGTCGACCGCGCGCTCCGCGTCCTCGGGCGCCACGCCGTCGAGGCGCAGCTCCCACACGGACGCGGTGAGCCGGTCGGCGAGACCCGACGTGCGGGCCTCGACCGCCTCGATGATGTCGAGCCCCACGGGCATCGACTCATCGAGGAGCTCACGCAGCTTCTGAGGGTCACGCGTCTGGGTGAGCGCGATCTCCAGGTACTCCGCCTCGCTGCCTGTGCCGGTGGGTGCGGCATTGGCGTACGACACCTTCGGATGCGGCGTGAACCCCGCCGAGTACGCCATCGGCACCTCGGCACGGCGCAACGCACGCTCGAAGGCGCGCTGGAAGTCACGGTGGCTGGTGAACCGGAGGCGGCCGCGCTTGGTGTAGCGCAGTCGGATGCGCTGCACCGCGGGTGCGGGCGGTGGGCCTTCGGGCTGTCGCTTGCCCAGTGTCGTTCAGTCCTTCGTGAGAGCGGTCGTACTGCTACCTAGAGTACGTGTCGCGGCGGCTCCTGGTTCCCGCCGGTGGTTCGCCAGGGGCACCCGCTCGGGCTCCCGGGGCGTGCCGAAGAGCATGCGGCGGATGTCGGCGCGGGTCTGCCGCGCCGACTCGCGGGCGGTGGCCAGGGCCTGCCGGGTCACCCGGCCCACGCCGCGCGCGGCCTCGGCGGCGGGCCGCAGGACCGTGTCCCGGACGACGTGTCCGACCGGCGTCAGCACGCCGCGATACACCCAGCGCACGGGCTCCACGAAGATCCACCGCAAGAGTCGTCCGAGGAACCGGCCGACGGCGAGCGAGAGGTGTCCGGCCACCCGCCAGGCGTGTCCGAGTGCGTCCCCGACCTCCCGCGCGACGACGGCGAGGACCCGTCCGACCGGCACGAGCACCCAGCGCCACAGGGCGAGCGCGGGCAGCACGAGCAGGACGCGCAGGGTCCAGTAGAGCGCGGCGCCGATCCCGGTGAAGATCATCCGTACCAGCCACCCGGCTCCGCGCGCCGCCCCCGCGATCGCCCGTCCGACGGGGGCGAGGATCCACTCGTACAGCCACAGCGCCGGTACGACGATCAGATGGCGGACCAGCCAGGCCACGACCCCGTACACCCCGAGCGCGACCGCCCCGAACCCGGCCCCCAGGCCCCTGAGCAGCCAGGCGACGGCCCGGCCGACGGGGGTCAGCACCCGGGCGTACATCCAGGCGAGTACGGCGCCGATGCCACGGAGGACCCAGGCGAACCCCGCGCCGACAGCGCGGAGGACCCACATGAGCCCGGCGCCGACGCCCCGTGCCACCCAGGCGATCGCGTGTCCGACCGGTGTGAGCACCGTCTCGTACAGCCACACGGCGGGCACGACGATCAGGACGTACCCGAGCCACGCCAGCGCCTTTCCGGCCGGCACCACGACGTACCGCCACAGCGTCACCCACGGCCAGACGAACACCGCCCACGCCACCCACTGGAGCACCCGCCCCGCGGGGCGCAGCACGGTGTCCCGCAGAAACCTTCCGCCGACCACCAGGGCGTCCCACAGCATGCGCACCGGCACGACGAGCACGAGGACGACGATCCGCACGGGCAGGCGGATCGCGACCGTGAGGCACCCCTCGGCCGGTACTGCGGGTCGCTCAGCAGGCGACTTTTCCAGATCCATACCGATGTAGACGCGTCAGGGCACCATCTGGATGCACGCCCCTGAGGCCGGTTGCGCTCCCGTCGAAACTCCTGGCGGCCGCGCCGTTCCGCCCGGTCTCCCGTGCGTCGGCCGGCCGGTGGACACACACGTGCACACCCGCACCGAGCCCCCAACCGCCCTGGGCCTGGGAGTGGTTCGCCAACTCCCTCTGGAATGCGCGCTGCCACCGCGCCGCCCCGCCCCGCCCCGCAACCAGCGGTGATCACACGACTCTGGTCGGCGGTCAGTGCCTCATGTGTCCCCTTGTCCGCTTATGAAGGGACCCCTGCCGAGGGAACACCAGGAACTCCATGCACACTTTGCCTGTCGCAGTCCCGTCTCCAAGAGGATGATCCACGCATGATTACGCTCACCAAAGAAGACGGCCCGGCGGATCTGGACGGAGTCACCCATCTGTCCATCGGAGTGTCCTGGGATCCCACCGCGGGCAGCAGCGGTGGAGTGATGGGCGTGCTCCGCCGCAAGACCGGCACCGACCTGGACCTGATCGCCATCGCGATGCAGGGCACGGACCCGGTGCGCCTGGCGGGCCTCGACTCGCTCGACCCCATGGGCAACGGTTCCCTGGTCCACAGCGGCGACAACCAGACCGGGCGCGGGGAGGGCGACGACGAGACGTTGACGGTCGAGTTCGCCCGGATACCGTCCAACATCACGACGATCGTGTTCATCGCCGCCGCCTTCAAGAAGGGCAGCTCCTTCCAGAAGGCGCGCAACATCAGCTTCAAGGTGTACGACGCGACCGGCGGCACCACCCAGCAGGTCGCCGACATCTGGCCGAGCCTGCTCACCCAGGACAACGGGTGCGCCGTGGCCAAGGCCGTTCGTGTCGACGGCAGTTGGAAGCTCGAGGTCATCAATGTGACGGGGAAGATCAAGCAGGGTGACGAGCACGCCCTGATGCGCTTCGCCGTCAGCAAGTAGTCCGCGATCACCGCGTAGCCCGCCATCACCGCGTAGTCCGCCATCAGTACGTAGGGCGAGGTACCCGGGGTCCCTGTGCGGCCCCGGGTACTACATACGCCGAACGGTCTGCGCCTCCAACTCCCCCCGCTGCCGCAGGCCGCGCACCGCGCGGGTGGAGCGAGTACGCAGCCTGAACCAGCCGTCCTGCAACGGTTGCTGGAACAGCACCGCACACAGCATCCCGAGTACGGCACCCACGACTCCGTTGGCCACATCTGTTCGGACCTCGGGCGGGGCTACTGGCCGTCCGCCGGCGGCAGGTCCTGCTCGGTCCAGATCGTCTTGCCGGTGGGTGTGTAGCGCGTGCCCCAGTGGTGGGTCATCTGGGCGATGATGAACAGACCCCGGCCTCCCTCGTCGTCGTTCGCGGCGTGCCGCAGATTGGGCGTGGTGTGGCCGGTGTCGGAGACTTCGCAGATCAGGTTCCGGTCGCGGATCAGGCGTACCTGGATCGGGCCGCCGACGTAGCGGATGGCGTTGGTGACCAGTTCGCTGACGATGAGCTCGCTGGCGAACGTCAGGTCTTCCAGCCCCCAGTCGCGGAGCTGCTTGCTGACGGCGGTGCGGATGGTGGCCACGGCCGCCGGGTCCGGGGGCAGTTCCCACTGGGTGAACTGGTTCCGGTCGAGCAGGCGGGTGCGGGCGATGAGCAGCGTCGCGTCTTCGTCCACGACCCCGGGCAGCAGGGCGGCCACCGCCCGGTCGCACAACTTTTCGAGAGACGCTCGGTGGTCGGCGAGGACCTGGGACAGCTGCGCGAGCCCGGCGTCACGGTCGTCGGCCGCCTGGAGGAGGCCGCCCGTGAAGAGGGCGACGAGACTGCCCGGCGGAAGCTCCAGATCCGTGCTCTGGTAGGGCAGGCCACCGACTCCCAGGGGCGGTCCCGGGGGCAGCTCCGGATGGCCGACGACACCCGTGTGCGGCTCGACGACCACCAGTACCGACTCCCCTGCCCGCGCCAGACTGCACTTCCCCGAGACGGGGTCGTACACCGCGTACAGGCAGGTCACGCCCAGGGCCTCGTCGGCCTGCGGCCTCAGGTTGCCCAGGCCTTGGCCGGCTCCGCGCTCGTGCGCGGTCTGCTCGACCAGGTCGTCCAGGCGGGACAGGAGCTCGTCCGGGCTCAGGTCCAGCCGGGCCAGGACACGCACACCCGTGCGCAAGCGGCCCATGGTGGCCGCGGCGCGCAGGCCGTGACCCAGCACGTCCCCGACGACCAGGCCGACCCGGGTGCCCGACAGGGGGATGACGTCGTACCAGTCGCCGCCCACCCCGGACCCGCTGTCGGCGGGCAGGTAGCGGCTCGCCGCGTCAACGGCGGCGTGCGGCGGCAGGCGGCCCGGGAGCAGGCTCCGCTGGAGTTTGAGGGCCACGGCATGGCCACGGGTGACCAGCGGCATCAGCAGGAGACCGAGCAGCAGGGCACCCAGGCCCAGGACGGTGACCCCGCCCGTCCTCCCGATCAGTGGCAGGTCGACGCTGGTCATGCCGTATCCGGGCTTCGCGTAGACGACGAAGGTGGCGTAGAGGAACAGCAGGAGCATGATCAGCCCGCCGAGCCCCGGCAACACGCCCTTGAAGACCAGGTCTCTGGCACTGCGGGTGAGGACCTTGCGGTGGTACCAGACGCAGGCGAAGCCGGTCAGTCCGTACTGGAACGCGATCGCGAGACCGACCGAGTCGATCGAGTCGGCCAGGACGTTCTGGCTGAACGACTTCAACAGGACCAGCAAGGCGATCGACACCGCGCCCATGCCGACGGTTCCCCAGGTCGGGGTGAGAAATCTACGGTGGACCCGGGCGAACCGGGCGGGGACGGCCTTGTGGACCGCCATGGAGAAGACGGTCCTGGCCAGGGGCAGGATGGTGGTCTCGGCGGAGGCCAACGCGGAGGTCAGCACCATCAGGATCAGCAGTCTCGACAGAAGTAGCCCCGTACCGTCGCTCCCGAACACGGCGTTGCCCAGTCCGGAGAACACATTGTCCGAGTTGTGCGTGTTGCCGAGCCCGATGCCCGAGGCGCCGACTCCCGCGAACGCCTGCGCCGAAGTGGACACCAGCCCGTACAAGATCAGGAGCAGCACGGTGGACATGACCGCGGCGCGCCCGGGGACGCACGTGCTGTTGACGGTTTCCTCGTTGACCGCGAATGAGGTGTCCCAGCCCCAGTAGATGAAGACCCCCGCGAGGATGCCCGAGGTCAGGGCCGTTGCCGAGGGCACCTCGAACGGGTTGAACCAGGAGGCGGAAACGTGGATCGCCGTCGCGGGAGGGCTCGTGTAGACCCTGACCAGTGCGGCGACGGCGAACAGGATCAGCATCACCACTTCCAGGCACAGCAGCCAGCGCTGGACAGCCGACGAGAACTCGATGCCGACGTAGCAGATCACGGTCAGCACGGCGATCCAGACGATGCCCGCCACGGTGGTCCACAGCCGGTTCTCCGCCAGTCCGTCCAGGCCCACCAGCCGGAAGCCGTAGGTGGCGGCGATCTCGGCGAGGCTCGCCATGACGATGATGTTGGCGACGATGAGGCCCCAGCCGCCCATCCAGCCGGTGCGCGGTCCGAAGGTGCGGGTGGCCCAGGTGAAGGTGGTCCCGCAGTCGGCGTTGCTCGCGTTGAGTTCCCGGTAGGCGCACGCGACCAGCAGCATCGGGATGAACGCCAGCATGGTGACGATCGGGGCCTGCAGTCCGACCCCGGCCACGATGATGCCCAGCGTGGCGGCCAGGCTGTACGCCGGGCCGGTGGAGGCCAGACCCATGGCCACCGAGGAGAACATGCCCAGGGCGTCGTTCTTGAGCCCTTTCCGGCCGGACCCCGTCCCGGGAGCGGGGCGGTCGACAGGCTCGGCGCCGCCAAAGTGCCTCACACTTGATTCCAACGCCGGGCCACTCCCCTCCGCAACAGCGCAGGGACAGCAGAATGTCCCGTACCGGACTCGAACCCGCTCCACCACTGAGTGGAAGTCCACCACCACGGAGTGGATGTCCGAGGCGCCTCTGGGCTCCGCGAGGGCCTCGATCACCCGATCGAGGCCCTCGCTCACCTCAAGCGCGTGACCGCTCCCTGCGGGGGCCGGTGCGGCGTTCTTGACCGTCAGCGACAGGAGCTTCTTGCCCGTCGGGCCGATCTGGATGCTGGTGTCCATCTGGTGAGCTGCGCGTCATGGATGCCCCTCTGAGCCGGCAGCGTGAGCCGGCTGCGGACCGGTGAGGGATGCCACAAATGAGGCCGGCCAGTGGCGCGCGAACGCCGAGGGGGCTACCGTCGACAGGGAGAACGACCGGTCTTCCTACCTCTGAGGGGATGGCCCCTCGGCTTTCCGGGCGGGACTGCCTCCATGCAGAGAACTACTGGTGGGCCCTGGTGCACGTCGAAGAGAGATCAAAGAGTTCCATGAAAGCAACCCGTGCCCCGGCCTGGCCGGGGCCCCGCAGAGGGCCACTGCTTCGCGCGGCCCCACTGGGATCAGCCGTCCGATCGGATGAGCCGGACCGCGTTCAGCAGGGTCTTGTGGGCGGCCGTCGAGTCGTCCAGGTAGCCGGCGGCCATCGCGCCGTCGTACAGCATCAGCAGCGCGCCGGCGGCCGACTCCGGGTCGGCGTGGCCGAGCCGGGTGAGCAGATCCTGGAAGAGGGTGCGGATCCAGTTCCGGTGGGACGTCACCAGGCTACGGACGGGATGGTCGGCGTCCGGGTACTCGGCGGCCGCGTTCATGAACGGCGATCCGCGGAAGTCGCGCTCGCGGGCGTGCTCGGCGATGGCCTCGAAGATCAGGTCGATCGCCTCGGCGGGCGGGTGCCCGGCGGCCAGTGGTTCGGCCACCTCACGGTAGTAGGCGTCCTTGGTCAGCAGGTAGGCCACGACCAGGTCGTCCTTGGAGGCGAAGTGCCGGTAGAAGGTCGCCTTCGTCACCCCGGCCTCGGCGATCAGCCGCTCCACGCCGATCGCGCGGACGCCCTCGTAGTAGAACAGCCGCGACGCGGCCCGGACCAGGCGTTCGCGAGGCGGTAGTTCTCCCTCGGTCCTGGTCTCACGGCGCGTGCTGTCGGTGCTCTTCTGCCCAGTGCTGCTCACTTCCCCATTGTGCCCTCGGCCCTGCCTTGAGCGGCCTCTACCCCCGTACGGCCCCCCACCCATGGGGCCGTCCTCCCCCTGTCCCGTACGGCCCGCAGCAGCGTGGCCGTTCATCGAAAGGCTTGAACCCATGAATCGTCGTCTTGAAGGAACCGTCGCCCTGGTCACCGGAGCATCCAGCGGTATCGGCCACGCCACCGCGTCGGAGCTTGCCCGCGAGGGCGCCTCCGTGGCCCTGGTCGGTCGGCGCGAGGACCGGCTCACCGACCTCGCCGCGGAAATCACCGGCGCCGGCGGCAAGGCCCTGGTCGTGCCCGCCGACATCACCACCGCCCAGGCCGCCGCGGAAGCGGTCGAGCGGGCCGTCGAGGGCCTGGGCCGTCTGGACACGCTGGTCAACAACGCCGGCCTCATGCTGCTCGGCCCCGCCCCCAGCGCGGATCTGAACGACTGGCGGCGCATGATCGACATCAACCTCATGGGCCTGATGTACACCGCCCACGCGGCCGTCCCCCACCTGGTCAAGGCCGCTGCCGAGGAGCCGCGTCGGGTCGCCGACATCGTCAACATCGGCTCGCTCGCCGGCCGCAACGCCTACGCCATGTCCGCCGTGTACAGCGCCACCAAGTTCGGCGTCGGTGCCTTCAGCGAGGCACTGCGTCAGGAACTGGCACGCCAGCACGTCCGCGTGTCGGTGATCGAGCCGGGCAGCGTCGACACCGAACTGCGTACGCACAACCCCGACGTCATCCAGCAGCACATCGTCGCCGCCCTGGGCGACATCGAGCGGCTGCGGAGCCAGGACATCGCCGACACCGTCGGCTACATCGTCACCCGCCCCCGGCACGTGGCCGTCGCCGAGCTGCTCGTACGCCCCACCGAGCAGGCCTGAACACCAAGCCCGTGGCCAACCCCGCAGCGCACAAGGAGTCGTGATGTCGATGAGGCGGGTCCTCGCCGTGGCAACCAACCAGGCGACCTACGGGACGAACCCCCATCGGACCGGGCTGTGGATCGGAGAGCTGGTTCACTTCCATGCCAGGGTCCGCCAGGCCGGCTTCGAGGTCGACCTCGTCAGTCCGGCAGGGGGCCAGGTGCCGCTGGATCCCCGCAGCACCAGATGGGCCGACAGGCTGGTGCGCGAGTACATGAGTGATCGCGCGTTCATGTCGAGCCTGGACCGCACCACCAAGGCGGCCGACATCGACCCGGCCCGTTATGCCGCGATCTTCTACACCGGCGGGCACGGCGTCATGTGGGACTTCCCCTCGAACGCCGCGCTGCAGCAGGTCGCGCGGGAGATCTACGAGAACGGCGGCGTGGTCTCCTCCGTCTGCCATGGTGCCTGCGGACTGCTGAACATCACGCTTTCCGACGGCACCCTGCTTGTCGACGGCCGCACGGTCACCGGATTCTCCACCGCGGAGGAGCGAGTCGCCACAGTGAAGAAGAGGGTGCCGTTCTTGCTGGAGGACGAACTCCGCGAGCGAGGCGCGCACTACGTCAGGAACACCATCCCCATGACCCCCTTCGCCACCGCTGACGGCAGGCTCGTGACGGGACAGAACCCCTACTCCACCAAGGCAGTCACCGCCAAGATCATCGAGACGCTGCACCACCTTTGACTGGTCGAGGCAGCCGCCGTACGGGCTACGGCCGCACGCTCCCCGAGCTCGAGGGCGGTTGCCGTCGAACCCTGCCGTCAACGCAAAAACCAGAGGCCCTGTGGAGTGATCCACAGGGCCTCTGACATGCTGCGCACTCGGCAGGATTCGAACCTGCAACCTTCCGATCCGCAGCCCCTTCCCGTTCGGGGAAGGGGGCTCAACTGGTCACTCAGTCACATCGAAGCGTGGACCTGGCCTCAGACCCACTCCACCTCGGAGATGATCTGCGGAGCGCCTCCAGGGCCAGGCAACGGTGTCCGGGAGGACACTGCCGGTGCCGACGGGCGAGGACGCGAAGCGCCGACCGCAGCCGCCGACTCGTTCTCACTTGCCCCGGCCAGGGCCTGGATCACCCGATCGAGGCCCTCGCTCACCTCAGTGCGCGTGACCGCTCGGCGCCGGCGCCGTGTTCTTGACCAAAGCCTTCAGACGGCACGCGACGGGCAAGGTCCCGGCCGGGCAAGAACACGCATAGGCACGGCACACGAGTCGACGGGCGGGCCGCCTCCGCCAGGAGCCGAAGAAATGAAGGGCCGGGTCTCTGAGCTGCGGCTGTGGACTTGATCAACGCTGCGACTGCGACCTAGCCGCGGTCCACCGATGAGTTCCGCCGGCTGCGCCGGTCTACCAGGACGTACGCCATCGAGCCACCGACTGGAGCCCCGCCATGACCAATCCCGCACACCCCGGCCGCATGCTGTTCGTGAACATCCCCGTAGCGGACCTCGAGCGCAGCAAGGCGTTCTTCGCCAAGCTCGGGTTCAGCTTCAATCCGAAGTTCACCGACGAGACCGCTGCCTGCATGCTGGTCGGCGAGCACGCCTTCGTCATGCTGCTCAGCCGCGAGAAGTTCGCGGAGTTCGCGAAACTGCCGATGGCCGATCCCACCACGCACACGCTGGCGTTGTACTGCTTCAGCGTGTCGTCCCGCGATGAGGTCGATACGGTCAGCGCCGCTGCGCTCGCGGCGGGCGGCTCCAAGGCAGATGACGCCGAGGACTACGGCTTCATGTACTCACGCAGCTTCTTCGACCTCGACGGCCACGGCTGGCAGGTCATGTGGATGGACTCGGCGGCGGCGGAGCAGGGCCCCGAGGCGTTCGCGGCCTCCATGCAGGACGCCGACACCCCGGCCTGACCCACCGCGTTCCGCACACGCGCCGTCGTCGTGCGGCCGACCGCCACGCCGAGAGCCCCTCCCGGACGGGGAGGGGCTCAAAGGCCGCACAGTCTCGCATAGGCCTGGAACGAGCCCTCAGATCCACTCCACCTCAGATCCACTCCACCTCGGAGACGATGGCAAGGCACTGCCAGGACCCGGCAGGGGCGTCCGAGAGGACGCCAGCGGGACGGGCGAGGGGGCGAAGCGCCCACCGCAGCAGCACGGCCGCCACCCGCGGTTCCGTACCCCGTTGATGTAGACCTGCTGGGAGCGGGCGGCCTGGTCGGGGTCGCGCCGCCCATCGTGGTCGTCGCGGCGGTCGCGATGGTGGCGATCGTCCCCGACTCGAAGAACCCCAAGCCCGGCAAGCTCGACCCGGTCGGCGTCGTGCTCTCGATCCTGGCACTGGTCTCGCTGATCTACGGCATCATCAAGGGCGGCCAGGAGGGCGGCTTCACTGGGGCCCAGTCCTGGGGCCCGATCGTTGCCGGCCTGGCGGTCCTCGGGGTCTTCGTCGTCTACGAGCGCAGCAGCGACCATCCGGCCCTCGACGTCACCTGGTTCCGCAATCGGTGGTTCTCCGCGTCCGTCGCCGCCATCGGCCTGGTCTTCTTCGCTCGCACCGGCGTTACGTTCTTCAGCGTCTTCTACAACCAGAGCGTGCGGGGCTACAGCGTCCTGCAGTCCGGTCTGCTCGTGCTGCCGCTGGCCGCCTCCCAGATGTCTACACCGGCGGTCTGGTGCGAGCATGCCGCACGGACGATGCCATAGCTGGGCTACTCAGCAGAGCCATGCGCCATAGCGGCCCGTCGATCAAGGACGCCTGGCGGGTCACCGTCGACACCGTCACGCCTCTCCTCGCGGCTGAGGACGATCTGGCGCTCCTGGTCGTTCGAACACGCGCGCTCAGCGGCGACCGAGTGGTTACCTGGGAGCTGCCAGGGGACCCAGCCGCCGTCGCCGGCATTCGCTCCCTCGTTCTACAGCAGCTCGATCAGTGGGACCTGGGGAGCCTTGACTTCACCACGGAGCTGATTGCAAGCGAACTCGTCACCAACGCCATCCGCTACGGCCGTGAGCCGATGCGGCTGCGGCTGATCTACGACCGGATCCTGATCTGCGAGGTGTCCGACGGCAGCAGCACCTCTCCGCACATCCGCCGGGCGAGTGCCACCGACGAAGGAGGACGCGGCTTGTTCCTCGTGGCCAACTGCGCGCAGCGCTGGGGTGTGCGCTACACCAACCAAGGCAAGACCATCTGGGCCGAACAAGCACTCAACACCGAAGTTACTCCAGAGCCGTAGCACTATCTCCGTCGAGCAGCGCCGGGATGCTATCTCCGGTCAGTCGAGCGCGAGACTCGCGCCAAAGTGGCTGTCTAAAGCCGCGCAGTCGACGCCCCAGCCACGACGTGCCCCTTCGAAGTGGGGAAAGTTCCGTCCCACTGGAATGAGGCGCTTGCCCTATCCGTCCACCGTCGATCAAGCCACGGCCACAGACGCCGGCGCATGCCAACGAGCCCCCTCCCAACCAAGGAAGGGGGCTCAAACGGTCTGAGTCCACGGGACAGCACCGGACCGCCCTCAGACCCACTCCACCTCGGAGACAACGCCCCAGCCAAAGCCTCAATCACCCGATCGAGTGCCTCGCTCACCTCAGTGCGCGTGCTCACTCGACGCAGGCGTCGGACCAGCATTCTTGACCGTCAGCGGCAGGAGCTTCTTGCCCGTCGGGCCGATCTGGATGCTGGTGTCCATCTGGGGTCAGGGTCGGGCGTAGAACAGTCGCTCAGCGCCACCGAAGCGCGGCACCCCCAAAGTTCCACCGCCGCCCGGCTCAAGAGTCGCCGAGCAGTATCAGCCGGGCTTGCCTGGAAGTAGCCGATCCTCGATGCGACGTTCACGAACAGCAGTCACAGCCAGGGCGGCAGCCGCATGCGTCCGCCTCAGTTCCTGCAGATGGAATGGCTGAGGAGGCCAACGGCGCGCAACAGCCCTTGCCCTGCCAGGCATCGCGGCCTTCCTTGACCGCCACGGCGGCGATGACGAGCGCGGCGAACGGGTCGGCCCAGGACCACCCGAGGGTCGCGTTGAGGACCAGGCCGACGAGAAGGACGGCGGACAGATAGGTACACAGCAGCGTCTGTTTGCTGTCCGCGACCGCGCTGGCGGAGCCGAGTTCACGTCCGGCCCGGCGCTGGGCCGCGGACAGGAACGGCATGACCGCCAGTGACAGCGCGGCGATGACGATGCCAGGGATGGAGCGGTCCGCCTCGCCGGTGCCGGTCAGTGCGCGCACGGCATCGACACTCACGTACGCGGCGAGCGCGAAGAAGGAGACGGCGATGATCCGCAACGTGGTCTTTTCCCGGGCGTCGCGGACCGCGTGCTCGCGGGCCGAGAACTGCCAGGCGACGGCTGCCGCGGAGGAGACCTCGATGACGGAGTCCAGGCCGAAGCCAATCAGCGCGGTGGAGGAAGCGACGGTCCCGGCCGTGATGGCGACGATCGCCTCGATGACGTTGTAGGTGATCGTCGCCGCGACCAGCAGTCGTACGCGCCGGGCCAGGGCGTCGCGGCGTGCCGGAGACGGCCCGAGGGAGATGACAGTCACCTCAGCAACAGCCCTTCGCCTCCGCGTCGCGGCAGGTCTTGTCCGACGCGACCGCCACCACCGCGTTGCGCAGATCGTCCAGGGCGTGCCCAAGGCGTTCGTCTGCCAGCTCGTAGCGGGTCCGGCGGCCAACGGGTACGGCTACGACCATGCCGCAGTCCCGGAGGCATGCGAGGTGGTTGGACAGCCGGGTCCGCGAGATCTCCAGGGTGTCGGCAAGATCAGCAGGATGGGCCGGGCCTTCGCGGAGTGCGAGCAGGATTCGGCAGCGGATCGGGTCTGCGAGCGCGCGGCCGAATCGGGCCAGCACCTCGATGTCGGGAGCGAGAGTCAGCACACCTTCAAAGTACACTCGATCCTGAATTCAGGAAACCATGAACTACAGTCGTGGTCGCGGCGTCCTACGCTGACCAGCACATACGACTAGGAGGAACGCCCCCGTGGCTGACGAAGAACTTGCCGACGCCCAGCAGACGCACTGGCAACGTACCTACGCAGCCCACCCTGGCATGTACGGCGAGCAGCCCTCTGCCCCTGCCCTTCACGCCTCGGCTGTCTTCCGTCGCGCCGGCGCCAGGGACGTGCTGGAACTGGGGGCCGGGCACGGCCGTGACGCCCTGTACTTCGCGCGGAATGGGTTCACGGTCCAGGCCACGGACTTCAGCCCCACCGGTCTGGAGCAGTTGCAGTCGTCCGTCCGTGCCCAGGGACTCACTGAGCGAGTCACCACCAGCACACTCGACGTGCGCGTTCCTCTTCCCCTGCCAGACAGTTCAGTCGACGCGGTATTCGCGCACATGCTGCTCTGCATGGCTCTGTCCACCAAGGAGATTCACGCGCTCGTCGGCGAGGTTCGTCGAGTTCTGCGACCGGGCGGCGTCTTCGTCTACACCGTCCGCCACACCGGTGACGCCCACTACGGTGCGGGCATCCCCCACCGCGACGACATCTACGAGCACGGCGGTTTCGCCGTGCACTTCTTCTCCCGCGACCTCGTCGACGACCTGGCCGACGGCTGGACATTGGACGAGGTCCACGCCTTCGAGGAAGGCGACCTGCCCCGCCGCCTGTGGCGCGTCACGCAGACCTTGCCCGCGTGATGGGCCAGACGCCCAGATTGCCGACTCCCCTACGTTGCCTCTGAGGCCCCTCTCGATCGAAAGGGGCCCAAGGCTCGCAGGGCAGCTCGTGACGCCTCTCGAGGGTCAGACCCACACCACCTCGGAGTGCACAGTCGAAGAGCCTCCAGGCTGCGGCAGGGGCGTTCGCTGCGTCTCCCGCACGATCCTCTGCCGCCCACTTCGAGCACCGAGCGCCCTCAGGACGGCAGCCGCCTCTTCCTCGCTGCCGTCCCCCAGAGCCTCAATCACCCGATCGAGTGCCTCACTCACCTCAGTGCGCGTGACCGCTCGGCGCCGGCGCCGCGTTCTTGACCGTCAGAGGCAGCAGCTTCTTGCCGGTCGGGCCGATTTGTATGGCCGTATCCATCTGCGGCCAGACTGGCCAATACATGGGCTGCTGAGTCAGCCGTACCGTCCGGCGGCAACGCCCGCGGACTACCGCTTCACGCGCCCTCTGATCGCGAGCGCTGCGAGACCCAGCAGCACCGGTTCGGAGAAACGCGAGGCCATCTCGATGTAAGTGCCGGCCGTAGTCAAGTCCTGGCCGCTGGACCGGAAGACTACTGAGTTAAGCGTGACGTTCAGCGCCTTCTCGAAACGTTTGGTTGTGAACCGATCACCCGTAGGGTTCTTCGGGTCGTCTTGGTCAATCTCGAAGATGACCTTACCGCCGCCCACTGGCACCGTACCGGTCGCCTGCTGTTTCGGTGAATCCTGGGGAAGCCCGAACCCCATCATCAACAGAATCGTGGTAAACATCGAGAGGGTCAGCCAGGCAAGGGCGCGGGATGCACGTAGACTGTAGCCGGACAACAGCCAGTAAGCCTGGAGAAGCCACCTTTCAGCCTTACGCCATCCGAAACTGTGGCGACGCATCTCCATCTCGCCGTAATAGAAATCGGCAGCACCAGGTTCATCCTTAGCATCTTCGCGGGCTTTACGAAGCTGACGATAGATAATCGTAAGCGTAGCCAATCCAGGTACGTTGTGCGCAGGTTCGTGAGTACCGTGCCAGCCGATTCGAAGACGCCCAGGACTGCTCCAGCGGGCGCGCCAGAGACTCTCTTCCGCAATTACCTGCCGCTGAGTCCACCGGAATGGAAACCCACTGACTCGGTTACGCGGAGGAAGGCCGAAGGACCATCGACCTTCAAGGCGAAGTTGATCCAAGTGCAGGGCTCCAGCAAACCGGCAGGGCGTCAGATCAACGTCAGCCAATGTCAGCATTGCACAATCGACGCCAAGTAGATTCTCGATACTGACACCATTGTTCCGCCAAGGGGTGTTCACTTCGTCCCATTGTGGACCACTCCCAAAAGGAGCTGGGGCAGCAGAGATCGAAAGAGGCTGCACAAGAACCGCATTAGACAAATCGACCTTCGTATGCCGAAGGCGCAGAGTGGCTACCGCTTCCCAACGGGTGCGCTTACAAGAGATATGGGCGGCCGAAGCCTCGATGATGACCGGCACGGTGAAGGTGACCCCACCTAGACCCAGCGACCCTGGGCACATGATAGGGCCAAGCGAATGAGTGGCCTGGAACAACGCTCCGCTAAATTCGCCATAATCACTGATGTACACGTCTCGAAAGTCGACGTCTGCAACAAATATGCAGGCCTCATATCGGACGACATTGAAGGACGCGTCCTGAAATGTTGTTTCTCCGGCGAAGGTGCACCGTGAAAAATCAGCTACGCCAGACGCCGCCACTGAGCCGAAAACCGACAGAGCCTTGAAAACTGCGGCATCGAACGATACATTTCCCTGGAAAGTTACCTCTTCGAAGGTAACCCAATCGAAGAAGGTCGATATCTCGAAACGGGCAACCCCGGCGAACTTCGCACAATCAAATGTGACCGCCTGCAAAAATTGCACCGAATCGAACCATGCCCCTTTGGCGAAGGTGGCAAGACTGAATGAAGTGCGACCTTCGAACACCGACTCAGTGAATGTCACTTCCCCCAGGAATCGCGCTCGAAGGAAACTGACATCTCCGGAGAAGGAAACTGGAAAGAATGAATTATCCGCGAAGACTGCCTCAGTAAATGACACGTGGCGAACGCGGGGTGTCCCATTCTCACGAAGAGCGTCGATCAGTTCGTCGAGCAGATCACCACTGAAGGTCGTACCGGGATGTTCGATATCGGATCCGGCTTGCAAACTAGAAAAATAGTTCGCCCGATCCTCGGTGGACAGGTGAGCGAGGCACGCTGTGTGCGGCTCGACTGACCGCCCCCGACACCCCACCGGGTCCGTCTCAGAGTTCGCTCCGTGACCGCAATGGGGCCAGTCCGGCGGGAGTTGGTTCGATAAAATCTCAGGCACGCTGACACAGACGTGCCACCAGTTCATGAAGTTCCCGTCCCCACCGAGAGCGCCAGGAGACCTGCGGCAGGTCTCCATGCAGGCTCAGACCCACTCATCCTCGGAAGGGTTCTCCGAATAACTCCCAGGCTGCGACAGCGGCGTTCTCGGCACATCCCGCAAGGGCGGCTGCCGACCACCCCGAGCACCCAGCCCACGGAGTACGCGGCAGCCTCTTCCTCAGTCACGGTCAGCGCGTCCAGGATGCAACGCAACACCTCACCGCTCGCGTCAGCGCCCTTCGGCTGGTCGGAGCCGACTCCTTGACCGTCAGCGCCGGCAACTTCTTGACGCTGGGAAGCCAGAAAGGCACCCCACGAACTGAGAGCAGCCGCTCGGGCGATGGTCGCCGCGTAAGGGCCTCTCCCGAGCTGTCAGCCCTCAGACCCACTCCACCTCGGAGTGCAGGGTCGAACAGCCCCCAGAGAGCGGCAGAGGCGTTCTCGGCGTCTCCCGCACGATCCCCAGCCGCCTACGCTGAGCCCCGAACGCCCTGGCAGCCGCCTCTTCCTCGCCTCCGTCCTCCAGGGCCTCCACGATGCGCCGCAACGCCTCACTCACGTCAGTGAGCGTGTCCGCTGGTCGGAGCGTCCTTCTTGACCGTCAGAGGCAGCAGCTTCTTGCCGGTCGGGCCGATTTGTATGGCCGTATCCATCTGCGGGCAGACACCGCAGTCGAAGCACGGGGTCCAGCGGCAGTCCTCGACCTCCGTCTCGTCGAGGGCGTCCTGCCAGTCCTCCCAGAGCCAGTCCTTGTCGAGGCCGGAGTCGAGGTGGTCCCAGGGGAGGACCTCCTCGTAGGTCTTCTCGCGGGTGGTGTACCAGTCGACGTCCACGCCGAAGGCGGGGAGGGTCTTCTCGGCGCAGGCCATCCAGCGGTCGTACGAGAAGTGCTCGCGCCAGCCGTCGAAGCGGCCGCCGTCCTCGTAGACCGCACGGATGACGGCGCCGATGCGGCGGTCACCGCGGGAGAGCAGGCCCTCGACGATTCCGGGCTTGCCGTCGTGGTAGCGGAAGCCGATGGAGCGGCCGTACTTCTTGTCGCCGCGGATCTTGTCGCGGAGCTTCTCCAGGCGGGCGTCCGTCTCCTCGGCGGAGAGCTGGGGCGCCCACTGGAAGGGGGTGTGCGGCTTGGGGACGAAGCCGCCGATCGACACCGTGCAGCGGATGTCGTTCTGGCCGGAGACCTTGCGGCCCTCGGCGATCACCTTCATCGCCATGTCGGCGATCTGCAGGACGTCCTCGTCCGTCTCCGTCGGCAGGCCGCACATGAAGTACAGCTTCACCTGGCGCCAGCCGTTGCCGTACGCCGTGGAGACGGTCCGGATGAGGTCCTCCTCCGAGACCATCTTGTTGATGACCTTGCGCATGCGCTCGGAGCCGCCCTCCGGCGCGAAGGTCAGACCGGAGCGACGGCCGTTCCTCGTCAGCTCGTTCGCCAGGTCGACGTTGAAGGCGTCCACACGGGTCGAGGGGAGGGACAGGCCGATCTTGTCCTCCTCGTAGCGGTCGGCCAGGCCCTTGGCGATGTCGCCGATCTCCGAGTGGTCGGCGGAGGAGAGGGACAGGAGACCGACCTCCTCGAAGCCCGTCGCCTTCAGGCCCTTCTCCACCATCTCGCCGATGCCCGTGATCGAGCGCTCGCGCACCGGGCGGGTGATCATGCCCGCCTGGCAGAAGCGGCAGCCGCGCGTACAGCCGCGGAAGATCTCCACCGACATCCGCTCGTGGACCGTCTCGGCCAGGGGGACCAGCGGCTGCTTGGGGTACGGCCACTCGTCGAGGTCCATGACCGTGTGCTTGGACACACGCCACGGGACGCCCGACTTGTTGGGCACGACACGGGCGATACGGCCGTCGGAGAGGTACTCGACGTCGTAGAACGCCGGGATGTAGACGTTGCCCGTCTTCGCCAGGCGGAAGAGGACCTCCTCGCGCCCACCCGGGCGGCCCTCCGCCTTCCAGGCCCGGATGATCTCCGTCATGTCGAGCACGGCCTGCTCGCCGTCGCCGATGATCGCCGCGTCGATGAAGTCGGCGATCGGCTCGGGGTTGAACGCCGCGTGGCCGCCGGCCAGGACGATCGGGTCGTCGAGCGTACGGTCCTTGGACTCCAGCGGGATCCCGGCCAGGTCCAGGGCCGTCAGCATGTTCGTGTAGCCCAGCTCCGTGGAGAAGGACAGACCGAAGACGTCGAAGGCCTTCACCGGGCGGTGGCTGTCCACCGTGAACTGGGGGACCCGGTGCTCACGCATCAGCTCCTCCAGGTCCGGCCAGACGCTGTACGTGCGCTCGGCGAGGACGCCCTCGCGCTCGTTCAGTACCTCGTAGAGGATCATGACGCCCTGGTTGGGCAGTCCGACCTCGTACGCGTCCGGGTACATCAGCGCCCAGCGGACGTCACAGGCCTCCCAGGGCTTGACCGTGGAGTTGAGCTCTCCGCCGACATACTGGATCGGCTTCTGCACATGCGGGAGCAGAGCTTCGAGCTGTGGAAACACCGATACAGCGGCTTCGGCAGGCATCTCGCGAACCTTCGTGAGCTGGGAGGTACTGACAGGGGTGACCATCCAGACTAACGCGGCCGGGACCGGCCCCCGTACGCCTCAGACGGCACCCTTGTCCTCGATCGCCTCCCACTCCCCCGGCAGCGCCGCCTCCAGCGCCGCCGCGTGCTGCTCCTGGCGGCCGTACAGCACTCCGTACGTGAACGCGTTCTCGCCCGCCTCGTGCGCCTCGGTCGCCAGCTCCCGCAGGGCCCCGCGGACCATCACGCTGTCCTGGTGGTCGCCCAGCAGCGTCTGCAGAGACTTCATCGACTTGACCAGGTCGGCTGCGGTGTTGCCGAGGGCGGGGGTGGCCGCCTCGGCCGCGTAGCGCGTGCGCTTGGCCTTCTTGCGGGCGTCGTGCATCGCGAGGTCGCGCTCGGAGCCGGGCGGCAGCTCCAGGGCCTCGCCGACCAGGTCGGCGACCTTCTTGAAATCCTTCCGTACGGCCTTGGCGATCACTTTCTCGGGCTTCTTCGAGGCCGCCTCCAGCAGGGGCGGGCCGGCCACCAGGGTGTCCAGCGTCGTCAGCAGGTCCAGGTAGCGCTTGCCGTCCAGTACGGCGATCAGGCGTTGCCTGGAGCCGGAGCGGCGGGCCCCCGACCAGGTGCTCACACGGGCCTGGACGGGGCCCGTGACCAGGTCGGAGGGGAGGTCGTCGAGCGCTGCCGTCAGGTGCTCGGTGAGGACCTCCTGGTCGCGGTCGACGCCCAGCTCGGCGGCGAGCCACTTCAGCTCGACGCCGGTCGGGTCGGTGACGGTGCGGTCGAGGATCTTGCCGTACGAGCGGAAGGTGCTGCGGAGGCGGCGGGTGGCGACGCGCATACGGTGCACGGAGTCGGGCACGTCGCGGCGGACGGCGGGGTCCAGCTCGACGATCGCGTCACGCTGGGCGCGGACGTAGGCGAGGACGTGGTCGCCGGCGGTGCGCGGGGCCGAATCGGGGGGTTCGGGCTTCGCGGCCGTCGCCGTCACCGTCGCCGTCGCCGCCGTCGACGCGTCAGCGACCTTGTCGGCCTTCCCGGCCTTGTCGGCCTTCCCGGCCTTGCCTGTCTTCTCGGCCTTCTCCGGCTTCGCGGACTTCCGGGGGGCCGTGTCGTGGAGTGCCTTGGCCAGTTTGGACGCGGAGGCGGAGCGTGTGAGGCCCGCCTTGCGGAGCTTCTTCTCGACCTTGTCGAGAAAGGCCGGATCGCCGTCGTCGGCGAGTTCCACCTCGATCTCGGTCCATTCCGCGCTGCCCGCGCCGCCGCTGAGGCGCTCCGCGCGGACGCGGTCGACGCTGACCTCGGCGAGGAGGGTGCCGGAGGCGTCGACGAGGTGACGGACGTCGCGGGCCGACAGGAGACGTACGACGGGGACCAGTTCGGCCTCGCGGATGCGGGAGCGGACGAGGGCGGTCAGGTCTTCGGGGACGGTGTCGGAGAGGGGGGCGCGGATCTCGTCGCGGACGCCCTCGGAGACGGGGAGTTTGAGGTGCCAGCCCGCGTCGTGGCCGCCGGTGCGGCGGCGGAGGGTGAGGGAGGCGGTGGCGAGCCGCTGGTCGGCCGTGTCGTAGTAGGTGGCGTCCAGTTCGGCTACGCCCTTGTCGATGACGCCCGAGACTCCCGGGACGTCGGTCAGGTCCGGGAGTGGCGCGTCGCCGCCGGCCGGGGGACCCTCGTACTTTCGCTCGATTTCGCGCTTGGTGTCCGCCATGAACTGAATCTAGTGGCTGTCGGGCCGGGATGGCAGTACCAGCCCCTGCCGGGACCTCCGGGAACGACCGGATCTCGCCCCCGCCGCCCCTACCCGTCCCATCCTTCTGGGGCTCCGCCCCAGACCCCGCCAGGGGCGCTGCGCCCCCTGGACCCCCGCATCGCCCGAAGGGCTCGTCCTCAAACGCCGGACGGGCTGAGGGTGCGGGCCAGAGTGGCTTTCAGGGGCGCGGGGAACTGCGCGAGCAACCCCCACCCACCCGCGGCCAAAGAACCACCCGGCATCCCGCGAGCAAGGAACCCCCCGACCACAACGCGCCCCCTCCCGCCCAACCGCCGGAGGCCTACGCCGACATGGGGCGCTGGACTCTGATCGACTGCAACAACCCCACCGCCACCCACACCGCGAACATCGACGAACCGCCGTAGGAGACGAAGGGCAGGGGCAGGCCCGCGACCGGCATGATGCCGAGGGTCATGCCTATGTTCTCGAAGGCCTGGAAGGCGAACCAGGCGATGATGCCGGCGGCGACGATCGTGCCGTACAGCTCGGTGGTCTCGCGGGCGATGCGGCAGGCCCGCCACAGGACGACGCCCAGCAGGAGCAGGATCAGGCCGGCGCCCACGAAGCCCAGTTCCTCGCCCGCGACCGTGAAGACGAAGTCTGTCTGCTGTTCCGGGACGAACTGGCCCGTGGTCTGGGAGCCGTGGCCCAGGCCGGTGCCGAAGAGGCCGCCGGAGCCGATGGCGATACGGGCCTGGTTGGTGTTGTAGCCGACGCCCGCCGGGTCGAGGTCGGGGTTGGCGAAGGCGGCGAAGCGGTTGATCTGGTACTCGTCGAGGATCTTGAGCTGCCAGATCGCCACCGCGCCCAGCGCACCGGCGCCGAGGAGACCGAACACCCAGCGGTTGGAGGCGCCGGAGGCGAGCAGCACACCGAGCACGATGATGACCGCGACCATGATCGTGCCCAGGTCGGGCATGAGCATCACGACCATCATCGGGACGGCCGCGAGGCCCAGCGCCTGCAGCACCGTGCGGTGGTCGGGGTACTGCTTGTCGCCCGCGTCCACCCGGGTGGCCAGCAGCATCGCCATGCCCAGGATGATCGTGATCTTGATGAACTCGGCGGGCTGGAGCGACAGACCGCCCGCGACGAGCCAGTTGCGCTGGCCGTTGATCGTCGCACCGAGCGGGGTCAGCACCAGCAGGATCATGAAGACCGAGAGGCCGTACAGGATCGGGACCGCCGTGCGCAGGGTGCGGTGGCCCAGCCAGATCGTGCCGACCATCAGGCCGAAGCCTATGCCGGTGTTCATGAGGTGGCGGATGAGGAAGTAGTACGGGTCGCCCTGGTTGATCTCAGTGCGGTTGCGGGTCGCCGAGTAGACGAGGGCCGAGCCGATCAGGGAGAGCGCGAGGGCCGAGAGCAGTATCGGCCAGTCCAGGCGGCGGGCCAGGGAGTCACGGGCGAGGAGCCGTGACATCCCGCCGCGGGCGGGGCCGTAGCCGGAGACGGAGAAGTTGTTCGCTCCGGTCATGTCAGGACCCTCGTCCCCCGCCGCTTCTTCGGACGGTCCGTACGCCTTCGGGTGTTCCGGTTACTGGCCGTCGGGGACGGCGTGGTGCCCGCGGGCAGCTGCTGGTCGGTGGCCCCGGGCGAGGGCGACTCGCTGGCCTGGAGGTCCTTGACCGGGTCCTTGGAGATCTCCGGAGTGTCGATCGAACCGTCCGTCTGGATCTTCGGGAGGCCCTTCTGGGGGGTGGGGAGGAGGGCCTTGGAGTTGTCGATGGAACCGTCGGCCTGGACGCCGTAGAGCGCGTTGTAGATGTTGCGCACGGCCTCACCGGAAGCGCCGGAACCCGTACCGGCCTGGGCGATGGTCATGACGACCGTGTAGTCCTTGGTGTACGTGGCGAACCAGGACGTGGTCTGCTTGCCGTAGACCTCGGCGGTACCGGTCTTGGCGTGCAGCGTGATCTTGTCCTGCGGCCAGCCGCCGAACTTCCAGGCGGCGGTACCGCGGGTGACGACGCCTTCGAGGGCCGAGTTCATGCCCTTGATCGTGTCCTTGCTGATCGGGAGCTTGCCGCTGACCTTGGGCTTGATCTGCTGGACGGTCTTGCCGTCGGCGCTGACGATCGCCTTGCCGATGGTCGGCGTGTGGATGGTGCCGCCGTTGGCGAGCGCCCCGTAGATCATGGCCTCCTGGATCGGGGTGACAAGGGTGTCGCCCTGACCGATGGAGTAGTTGATCTCGTCACCCTCGCGCATCTTGTTGCCCTCGAGGCAGTTCTCGTACGCGATCTTCTGGACGTAGTCGCCGTCCTTCTTGCCGGTCTTGCACCAGACGTCCTTGTTGGCCTTCCAGTAGCTCTGCTTCCACTGGCGGTCCGGGACGCGGCCGGTGACCTCGTTGGGCAGGTCGACGCCGGTCTCCTTGCCGAGGCCGAACTGGTGCGCGGCCTTGAAGAAGTAGTCCTTCGGCTCCCCCTTCTTGGGGTTGATGCCGCCGTCCTTCTTCCACTCGTTGTCCGCGAGGCCGTAGAAGACGGTGTCGCAGGAGACCTCGAGGGCCCGGCCGAGCGAGATGGGGCCGAAGTTCTCGCCCTCGAAGTTCTTGAAGACCTGGCCGCCCACCGAGTACGAGCTGGTGCAGGGGTAGCCGCCGTCCCACTCGTAGCCGGCCTCGACCGCGGCGGCCGTGGAGACCACCTTGAAGGTCGAACCGGGCGCGGACTGACCCTGTATGGCCCTGTTGAGCAGCGGGTAGTCGGAGTTCTTCCCGGTGAGGGCCTTGTAGTCCTTGGCGGAGATGCCGCCGACCCAGGCGTTCGGGTCGTACGTCGGGGCGGACGCCATGGCGACGATCCGGCCGGTCTTGGCCTCCATCACCACGACGGCGCCCGAGTCGGCCTTGTAGTTCTCGCCGGTGATCTTGTCGAACTGCTGGCGGGCGGTCTTCATCGCCGTGTCCAGCTCGTACTCGGCGACCCGCTGGACGCGGGAGTCGATGCTGGTGACGAGGTTGGAGCCGGACTGGGCCGCGTCGCTCTTGGCCTTGCCGATCACGCGGCCGAGGTTGTCGACCTCGTAACGGGTGACGCCTGCCTTGCCGCGCAACTCCTTGTCGTACTGGCGCTCGAGGCCGGAGCGGCCGACCTGGTCGGAGCGGAGGTAGGGCGAGCTGCTGTCCTTGGCCTGGGTGATCTCGGCGTCCGTGACGGGCGAGAGATAGCCGAGGACCTGAGCGGTGTTGGCCTTGCCGGGGGCGGCGTAGCGGCGTACGGCCTCGGGCTCGGCACTGATGCCGGGGAAGTCCTCGGAGCGCTCACGGATCTGCAGGGCCTGCTTGGCGGTGGCCTCGTCGGTGATGGGGATGGGCTGGTACGGGGAGCCGTTCCAGCAGGGCTGCGGCGTCTTCGCGTCACACAGCCGGACCTTCTGGATGACGTCCTCGGGCTTCATGTCCAGCACGTCGGCCAGCTTCGTCAGGACCGCCTTGCCGTCGTCCTTCATCTTCATCAGGTCGGTGCGCGAGGCGGAGACCACGAGCCGGGTCTCGTTGTCGGCGATCGGCACTCCGCGCGCGTCGAGGATCGAGCCGCGTACGGCGGGCTGGACGACCTGCTGGACGTGGTTGCCGGAGGCTTCCTTGGCGTACTCCTGGCCGTTGCGGATCTGGAGGTACCAGAGGCGGCCGCCGAGGGTGCCGAGGAGGGAGAGGACGAGGATCTGGATGACGACGAGTCGGATCTGTACCCGTGGGGTCCTGCCGGTCTCGGGAATGTTGGTCACTGGTGCTGCCTCCCCCTCTCAGAGTGGGTACGGGACACGGGCGCGCGAGCCATCTGCGTACGGGGCGCCACATGCGTACAAGTCATACGAGTACACGGCGAACCTGGAGACCTCGACCCCGGGGTCGGACAACTGTCTTGCCCTCACAGGCGCTTGACCCCCTTGATGCGCCCCGCGCGGGCGACGCGCGCCCGGGCGGCCCTGACCCGGTGGCCGCGCTGACTGCCGATGCGCAGGCCGGTGCCGGAGGCCAGCCAGCCCGAGGAGACGTCGGCGGCCTTGGCGCTGTTGGAATCGGCGAGTGGATTGCTCTCGGAGCGCCGGGCCAGGGCCATCAGCCCCGGGACCACGAACGGCGCGAGCAGCAGGTCGTACAGGGCGGCCGTGAACAGCAGGCTGCCCAGGCCCACATGGCGGGCGGCGGTGTCGCCGACGAGGGCGCCGACACCGGCGTACAGCAGAGTGGAGCCGATCGCGGCGGCGACGACCACGGCCATCGGGCCGCTCGCCGACTTGAGCTGGCCGTTCTCCGGCTTCGCCAGCCCCGCGAGGTAGCCGATGACGCACAGCACGAGGGCGTAGCGCCCGGCGGCGTGGTCGGCGGGCGGGGCGAGGTCGGCGAGCAGACCGGCGGCGAAGCCGATGAGGGCGCCGCCGACGTGGCCGTAGACCATGGCGAGGGCCAACACGGTGAGCAGGACGAGGTCCGGGACGGCGCCCGGGAGGTGGAGACGGGCGAGGACGCTCACCTGGATCACCAGGGCGACCACCACCAAAGTGGCGGAGAGCAGCATCCGATTGAAACGCATGGGGATTCAGCTCCTACGGCGTCTGGCCGGTGACGGGCTCGGACGCCGAGGGGGTGACCGTCACGGTCACGGTCGGCGTGGGCGTCGGTTTGGGCTTGGCCGGCAGCACCGTGTCACGTGGGTCCTTGCGGGGGGCCTCTACGACGACACCGACGATGTCGAGCTTCGAGAACGAGACGTACGGCGTGACGTAGATCGTGCGGGTCAGGTCGCCGCCCGACGGGTCGACTCGGGAGACCACGCCGACCGGGACGCCGGGCACGAAGGGCTTGTCGGCCTGCGAGCCGAAGGTGACCAGCCGGTCCCCCTTCTTGATCTTCGCCTTGCCGTTGAGCATCTCCACCCGCAGCGGGCGGTCGCCCTGGCCGGAGGCGAATCCGAGTTCGTCGCTGGACTCCATCCGCGTACCGACGGTGAAATCGGGGTCGTTGGCGAGCAGCACCGTGGCGGTGTCCGGACCGACGGTGGTGACGCGGCCGACGAGCCCGTCGCCGTTCAGGACCGTCATGTCGCGCTGGATACCGTCGTTGCTGCCGACGTCAATGGTCACGGTCCAGGAGAAGCCCTGGGCGGCTCCTATGGCGATGACCTCGGCGCCCTTGATGCCGTACTGCCCGGCGCCGGCCATCTTCAGCATCTTGTCGAGCTGGTTGAGACGGCTGCGATTGCGGTCGTCGCTGCCGAGCTTGGCCTTCAGCGCCGTGTTGTCGTGCTCGAGTTGGGCGATGCGATCGTGTCGGCTGTCCGAGTCGCGGACCGCGGCGATCGCGTTGCCGACGGGGTCGACCGCGGAGGACACCCCGTTCTCGATCGGGCCGAAGACCGCCGCGGCGGCCTGGCGGGCACCCTGGACCGGTGAGTCCTGTCCACCACGGATGTCCACCGTGATCAAAGCGAACGCGATGGCGATCAGCAGCACCAGGAGCAGCCGGCTCTCTCGTGTGTCCCTCACGTGCGGCGGCCGTGCCTTCCTCGTCGGTGTCAACAGGAACGCACCCCGAGCGAGTGCTGACGCCCAAGGGTGTTATGGGGGAGCTTATGCCTCAATATCAACGATCCGCCGTACGAGAAGCGATCATCCCGTACGGCGGAATCGAAGAGTTACCTCATCTGCGCGGCTGGGCGTCCAGAACCTGCTGGAGCGCCTCGAATTCCTCGACGCACTTGCCGGAGCCGAGTGCCACGCTGTCCAGCGGGTCCTCGGCGATGTGGATCGGCATTCCGGTCTCGCGGCGCAGGCGCTCGTCGAGGCCGCGCAGCAGCGCCCCACCGCCCGTCAGAACGATTCCGCGGTCCATCACGTCACCCGACAGCTCCGGCGGGCACTTGTCGAGCGTCGTCTTCACGGCGTCGACGATCGCGTTGACCGGTTCCTCGATCGCCTTGCGCACCTCGGCCGCGGAGATGACAACGGTCTTGGGCAGCCCGGAGACGAGATCCCGGCCGCGGATCTCGGTGTGCTCGTCGGTGTCCAGGTCGTACGCCGAACCGATCGTGATCTTGATCTGTTCGGCGGTGCGCTCACCGAGGAGGAGGCTGTACTCCTTCTTGATGTGCTGGATGATCGCGTTGTCCAACTCGTCGCCCGCGACGCGGATGGACTGGGCGGTGACGATGCCGCCGAGCGAGATGACCGCGACCTCCGTGGTGCCGCCGCCGATGTCCACCACCATGTTGCCGGTGGCCTCGTGGACCGGCAGGCCGGAGCCGATGGCCGCGGCCATGGGCTCCTCGATGATGTGCACCTGACGAGCGCCGGCCTGGGACGACGCCTCGATGACGGCACGGCGCTCGACACCCGTGATGCCCGAGGGCACACAGACGACGACACGGGGACGGGCGAGATAGCGCCGCTTGTGGATCTTCAGGATGAAGTAGCGGAGCATGCGCTCGGTGATCTCGAAGTCGGCGATGACACCGTCCTTCAGCGGACGCACGGCAACGATGTTGCCGGGGGTCCGCCCGATCATCTTCTTCGCCTCCGAGCCGACCGCGAGGATGCCACCGGTGTTGGTGTTGATCGCGACGACGGACGGCTCGTTGAGTACGATCCCGCGACCCCTGACGTACACCAGCGTGTTGGCGGTCCCGAGGTCGACAGCCATGTCACGGCCGATGAACGACATTGAGTTCCCCATCAGGATTCGTCTGGCCTTCCCAAGCGGAGCTTTGACGGCTTTTTAGGAACGGCGAGGTGGGTGCAGTGACGTGAAGGTCTCCATCGTAGACGCGCCTGCACGAACACTGCGCGAGGGTCTTCGCCATTGTCAGCATGCGTGGCGCCGCCCCGCTTGTGGAGACGGCCCAACGGGGGCACGCGTTCCCCCGATCGGCACGCATATGCCGCGGGACGGCCGGAATTTCCGCGGCCGTCCCTGATCAGCCATCGGGCTGGGACGTAAGTCCTTTACAAGCCTTTGCAAGCCGTTACAAGAACATCTTGGAATCGTGATGTCTGTGCGGCGTCGACGCGACTTGAACGGCGGCTCGGGGGCAACTCGGAAGTGTCCGGGAAGTGACTCGGACGCGACTGCCAGGAGGTGTCAGACGCGGCCGGGGAAGAAGATCTTCAGCTCGCGCTCGGCGGACTCCTCGGAGTCGGAGGCGTGGATCAGGTTCTCGCGGACGATCACACCGTAGTCGCCACGGATGGAACCGGGGGCGGCGGCGATGGGGTCGGTGGGGCCGGCGAGCGTGCGCACGCCCTCGATGACCCGCTCGCCCTCGACGACCAGCGCCACGACCGGGCCGGACGCCATGAACTCCACCAGCGGCTCGTAGAACGGCTTGCCCTTGTGCTCGCCGTAGTGCTGCTCCAGCGTGTCCTGGTCCAGCGTGCGCAGCTCCAGCGCGGTGATCTGCCAGCCGGCCTTGCGCTCGATGCGGCTGATGATCTCGCCGGTCAGGCCGCGACGGACGGCGTCGGGCTTGAGGAGGACGAGGGTGCGCTGGCTCACGGTGGTGGCTCCTTCGGGTCACAAGTGTGCGGGTGACCGAGGCTACAGGGCGTGTCTGGGTGGGTGTTACGCAGAGTCAGGCGGGCAGGGTGTTCGGGGTTCCACGGGGTTCTTCGGGGTTCTTCGGGGTTCTTCAACTGCGGGCGGGTGGGGGCTGGTTGCGCAGGACGAAAAAACCTACGCCGGGTTCCCGCCCGCCTCCGCCTGCGCAGCGAACCTCGCCTTGGCCTCGTCGATCTTCCGCCCGTAGTGCACCGAGGCCCACCACAGAGCGGCGAAGATCGCCCCCAGGAAGAACATCGACCCCACGACGAACCCGCTGGCGATCAGCGCGATCTGCAGGGCCCAGCCGAGCTGGACACCCCCGGGCCGGGTGATCATCCCGCAGAGCAGCACACTCACCGCCATGAAGATCCCGCTGACCGTCCACACCGTGGCCAGGGACAGATCGGGATCCTTCATGGCGACGAGCCCGGCGAAGCCGATGACGAAGAACTCGCCGATCAGAGTGGAAGCACAGAGCGTACGCACAGCGGTCAGCCCCTCCTCAGGAGCAGTCGGGCCTCGCCGACGGTGATGACGGAGCCGGTCACGAGAACGCCGCCGCCCGCGTACTCGCCCTCCTCCTCGGCCAGCGTGATCGCCGCCTCGATCGCGTCGTCGAGCCGCGGCTCCACCTGCACCCGCTCGTCGCCGAAGATCTCGACGGCGATACCGGCGAGCTCGTCGGCGTCCATCGCGCGATGGCTGGAGTTCTGGGTGATCACGACCTCGGCGAAGATCGGCTCGAAGGCTTCGAGCAGCCCCCGCACGTTCTTGTCGCCGCTCGCGCCGACGACGCCGATCAGCCGGCTGAAGTCGAAGGCCTCGCCCACGGCCTCGGCGGTGGCACGGGCGCCCGCCGGATTGTGCGCGGCGTCCAGGACGACGGTCGGCGAGCGCCGTACGACCTCCAGGCGGCCCGGCGAGGTGACGGAGGCGAAGGCCTTGCGCACGGTGTCGATGTCGAGCCGCTGGGAGTGCGCCGCGCCGACGCCGAAGAACGCCTCGACCGCGGCGAGCGCCACGGCGGCGTTGTGCGCCTGGTAGGGGCCGTGCAGCGGCAGGAAGATCTCCTCGTACTCACCGCCGAGCCCGCGCAGTGTGATGAGCTGCCCGCCGACGGCGACCTGCCGGGCGACGACCCCGAACTCCAGGCCCTCCCGGGCCACGGTCGCGTCGACTTCCACGGCCTTCTTCAGCAGCACCTGGGCCGCGTCCACCGGCTGCTGAGCCAGGATCACGGTCGCGTCCTGCTTGATGATGCCGGCCTTCTCGGTGGCGATCTCGCCGGGCGTCTCGCCGAGCCGGTCGGTGTGGTCGAGGTCGATGGGGGTGACGACGGCGATGTCCCCGTCGATCACGTTGGTGGCGTCCCAGCTGCCGCCCATGCCGACCTCGACGACGGCGACGTCGACGGGGGCGTCGGCGAAGGCGGCGTACGCCATGCCGGTGAGCACCTCGAAGAACGACAGCCGGTACTCCTGCTGTGCGTCGACCATCTCGATGTACGGCTTGATGTCGTTGTACGTCTCGATGAACCGCTCGGCGGGGATCGGGGCGCCGTCGAGGCTGATCCGCTCGGTGATCGACTGGACGTGGGGGCTGGTGTACCGGCCGGTACGCAGCTCGAAGGCGCCGAGGAGGGCCTCGATCATGCGGGCGGTGGAGGTCTTGCCGTTCGTGCCCGTGATGTGGATCGAGGGGTACGCGCGCTGGGGCTCGCCCAGGACGTCCATCAGCGCGGCGATCCGGCTGACGGAGGGCTCCAGCTTGGTCTCGCCCCAGCGGCCGGCGAGCTCGGCCTCCACCTCGCGCAGCGCCTTGTCGACCTCGGGGTCGGCCGGGCGCGCGGGCACGTCGGCCTGCCGGCCCGCGTCGGCGCCCTGGGCGCGCAGGGTGCGGCTGCCGGCCTCGATCACCGCGAGGTCGGGGTCGCGGTCGGTCTCGGCCGCGACGATCTCGTCGAAGAGACCGTGCGGGTCGCTGGGGTCCGGTTCGTCTGACTCGCTGCTGTCGTGCGGGGGGAGCTCACTCACGCTGCCAGTCTACGGAGCCGAACCCGCCCCGGGTCCCTCGCCCCCGCCGCCCCTACCCGTCCCATCCCCGGGGGCTCCGCCCCCGGACCCCCGAGGCGGTTCTTCGGCTGCGGGCGAGTGGGGGCCGGTCGCGCAGTTCCCCGCGCCCCTAAAAGCCTGGGGCGCGGGGAACTGCGCGCCAAGCCCCCACCGGCCCGCAGCCAAACGAATCCGGGTGGGCGGGGGATGCGGGGCGGAGCCCCGCCTCAGGGGCGCGGGGAACTGCGCGACCAGCCCCCTACCCACCCGCAGACCACAGACGTCGAAGGCCCCCAGGACCAGACTGGTCCCGGGGGCCTTCGTTCGCCTACGACAGAGCCGTTACGCCTCCGGGAGGCGTTCCAGCTGGGCCTGGATGCGGGCGATGTCCTCGTCCGCCTTGGCGAGCCGCGTACGGATCTTGTCCACGACCTGGTCCGGCGCCTTGGCAAGGAACGCCTCGTTGCCGAGCTTGGCGTGCGCCTGGGCCTTCTCCTTCTCGGCGGCGGCGAGGTCCTTGGCGAGCCGCTTGCGCTCGGCCGCGACATCGATCGTGCCGGAGAGGTCGAGCGCCACCGTGGCCCCGGCGACGGGAAGCGTCGCCGTGGCCGCGAAGGCCTCGCCCTCCGGCTGCAGCCGCAGCAGCTGGCGGATGGCGGCCTCGTGCGGGGCGAGGGCGGTGCCGTCCAGCGTGAGGCGGGCCGGGACGCGCTGGCCGGGCTGCAGCCCCTGGTCGGCACGGAAGCGGCGGACCTCCGTGATGACCTGCTGAAGCGTCTCGATCTCACGCTCGGCGCCCGTGTCGCGGAAACCGGAGTCGGTCGGCCACTCGGCGATGACGACCGACTCACCGCCGGTCAGCGTCGTCCACAGCGTCTCGGTGACGAAGGGGACGATCGGGTGGAGGAGGCGGAGGGTGACGTCGAGGACCTCGCCCAGGACACGCCCGGAGACCTTCGCCGGCTCGCCGCCCGCCATGAACGTCGTCTTGGACAGCTCGACGTACCAGTCGAAGACCTCGTCCCACGCGAAGTGGAACAGGACGTCCGAGAGCTTGGCGAACTGGAAGTCGTCGTAGAGCGCGTCGACTTCGGCGACCGTCGCGTTGAGACGGGAGAGGATCCAGCGGTCGGTCGCCGACATCGCCGAGGCGTCCGGCAGCGGGCCCTCCACCGTCGCGCCGTTCATCAGCGCGAAGCGCGTGGCGTTCCAGATCTTGTTGGCGAAGTTGCGCGAGCCCTGGACCCAGTCCTCGCCGATCGGGACGTCGACGCCGGGGTTGGCGCCGCGCGCGAGCGTGAACCGGAGCGCGTCCGAGCCGTACTTGTCCATCCAGTCCAGCGGGTTGACCGCGTTGCCGAAGGACTTCGACATCTTCTTGCCGAACTGGTCGCGGACCATGCCGTGCAGGGCGATGGTGTGGAACGGCGGGGTGCCGTCCATCGCGTACAGGCCGAACATCATCATCCGGGCAACCCAGAAGAAGAGGATGTCGTAGCCGGTGACCAGAACGGAGTTCGGGTAGAACTTCGCGAGCGACTCGGTCTGTTCGGGCCAGCCGAGGGTCGAGAAGGGCCACAGGCCGGAGGAGAACCAGGTGTCGAGGACGTCGGTGTCCTGGTGCCAGCCCTCACCGGTCGGGGCCTCGTCGTCGGGGCCGACGCAGACGACCTCGCCGTTCGGGCCGTACCAGACCGGAATGCGGTGACCCCACCACAACTGCCGTGAGATGCACCAGTCGTGGAGGTTGTCGACCCAGTCGAAGTACCGCTTCTCCATCTCCTGCGGGTGGATCTTGACCCGGCCGTCACGGACCGCGTCACCGGCGGCCTTGGCGAGCGGGCCGACCTTGACCCACCACTGCATGGACAGCCGCGGCTCGATGGTGGTCTTGCAGCGCGAGCAGTGGCCGACCGAGTGGACGTACGGCCGCTTCTCGGCGACGATCCGGCCCTCGGCGCGCAGCGCGGCGACGATGGCGGAGCGGGCCTCCAGCCGGTCCAGGCCCTGGAACGGACCCGGGACCGTGATGACCGCGTGCTCGTCCATCACGGCGATGTTCGGCAGGTTGTGGCGCTGGCCGATCTCGAAGTCGTTCGGGTCGTGGGCCGGGGTGACCTTGACCGCGCCCGTGCCGAACTCCGGGTCGACGTGGGTGTCCGCGACGACCGGGATGAAACGCTCGGTGAGCGGGAGGCGGATGTTCTTGCCGACGAGGTGCTTGTAGCGCTCGTCGTCGGGGTGCACGGCGACGGCGGTGTCACCGAGCATGGTCTCGGCACGGGTGGTGGCGACGACGATCGTGTCGTCCCCCTCCCCGTACTTCATGGAGACCAGCTCGCCGTCGTCGTCCTGGTACTCGACCTCGATGTCCGAGATCGCCGTGAGGCAGCGCGGGCACCAGTTGATGATGCGCTCGGCGCGGTAGATCAGCTCGTCGTCGTAGAGCTTCTTGAAGATGGTCTGGACGGACTGGGACAGGCCCTCGTCCATGGTGAAGCGCTCGCGGGACCAGGCGACACCGTCACCGAGGCGGCGCATCTGGCCGGAGATCTGTCCGCCGGACTCGGCCTTCCACTGCCAGACGCGCTCGACGAAGGCCTCCCGGCCCAGGTCGTGGCGGGACTTGCCCTCCTTGCCCAACTCCCGCTCGACGACGTTCTGCGTGGCGATGCCGGCGTGGTCCATGCCGGGCTGCCACAGCGTCTCGTAGCCCTGCATGCGCTTGCGGCGGGTGAGCGCGTCGATGAGGGTGTGCTCGAAGGCATGCCCGAGGTGCAGGCTGCCCGTGACGTTCGGCGGCGGAATGACAACGGTGAACGGCGGCTTCTCGCTCTTCGCGTCCGCCTCGAAGTAACCGCGTTCTACCCAACGCTCGTACAGCGTCCCCTCTACGTCGGCCGGCGCGTACTGGGTCGGCAGTTCGGGAGTGGGCTCTGATTGCGGCTGCTGAGAGTTCTCGGTCACGGGGTCAGTTTAGGGGCGTCACCGCCCTGTCCCGAAACACGATTCTTTCGTAACGGTCCGCCCCCCACTGCCGTGGCACCCCAGGGGTTACGCCAGGATGTCAGGAACACATAAGCATCTGGAGGGGAACCCAGAGATGAGCTACAACCAGCCGGGCCCGTACGGTGGGCCGCCCCAGCAGCCCGGGCCGTACGGTCAGCCGGGGCAGCAGGGCCCCTACGGCCAGCCGCCGCAGGCACCCCAGCCCGGTTACGGCTATCCGCAGCAGGCTCCTCCGCAGCCCGGCTACGGCTACCCCCAGCAGGCTCCCCAGGGTGTCCCGCCGCAGACTCCCCCGTACGGTCAGCAGCCCGCGTACGGCCAGCAGCCCCCTTACGGGCAGCAGCCCCCCTACGGCCAGCAGCCCTACGGCGCCCCGCAGCCGCCCGCGCCCGGCGGCGGCAAGAAGAAGACGGCGATCGTCATCGGCTCGGTCGCGGTCGTCGCCGCGATCGCCGTGGCGGCGTATCTCGTCATCGGTGGTAGCAGCAGCGGAAGTGGTTCGGTCGCGGACGACGGCCCGCACAAGCTGACGACGCCCGCGACGGTCATCAACGGCACGTACAAGAAGTCCGACAGCTCCGGTGACACCCCCACGATGTCCGACAGCGACATCAAGGACTTCGAGAAGTGGGGCGTGAAGAACGCCAAGGACGCCGGCGCGGGCTACGCGAACGGCACGGGTCTGACCGCGAAGAACCTGTCCTTCAGCGGTGTGTACGGCACGATCGACGACCCGGAGGCCGTCGTCGACGCCATGTTCGCCAAGCTGAAGACGGAGTCCGAGAAGGACCAGAGCAAGGACAAGACCAAGGGCAAGCTGCTCGGCAGCCCGCAGGAGTTCACGCCCTCCGGCTTCAGCAACGGCATCCTGAAGTGCCAGGCGGCCGAGATCACGAACACCGACTCGTCGACCTCGACGGCCGGCGCTCCCAAGACCGTGAAGGTGCCTCTGTGCGTCTGGGGCGACCACAGCACGGTCGCCTCCGTCACCTCGGTCGACATCGCCGCCTTCCTCACCGGCAAGAGCGGCTCGCTGGACGACGCGGCCGCCACCGCCGCCAAGCTCCGCAACGACGTCCGCGTCAAGATCTGACCGCCCGCGTCAACCGCGAGCACAGCAACGGCGAAGGGGCCCCGGTCGGTTGACCGGGGCCCCTTCGCCGTACGTCCGTGCGGTGGCGGTTACGCCGTCTTCTGCTCGCCCGGGCCACGCCCGCGGGCGTCGCGCGGGATCAGCGTCGGGTTGACGTTGGACAGGACGACGTCCGCCGTGATGACGACCCTCGCCACGTCCTTGCGCGAGGGAACCTCGTACATCACCGCCTGGAGGACCTCCTCCATGATGGCGCGCAGGCCGCGCGCGCCGGTCTGGCGGAGGATCGCCTGGTCGGCGATGGCTTCCAGGGCCTCGCGCTCGAAGTCCAGCTCCACGCCGTCGAGTTCGAACAGGCGCTGGTACTGCTTCACGAGCGCGTTGCGCGGCTCCACGAGGATCTGGAGGAGCGCCGGCCGGTCGAGGTTGTGGACCGAGGTGATGACGGGCAGCCGGCCGATGAACTCGGGGATCATGCCGAACTTCACCAGGTCCTCGGGCATGACGGCCTCGAACTGGTCCTTGGACTCGAGCTCGCGCTTGGAGCGGATCGTCGCGCCGAAGCCGATGCCCTTGGCACCCGCCCTCGACTCGATGAGCTTCTCCAGGCCCGAGAAGGCGCCGCCCACGATGAACAGGACGTTCGTCGTGTCGATCTGGATGAACTCCTGGTGGGGGTGCTTGCGTCCGCCCTGGGGCGGAACGGAGGCCGTCGTGCCCTCCAGGATCTTGAGCAGCGCCTGCTGGACGCCCTCGCCGGACACGTCTCGCGTGATCGACGGGTTTTCGCTCTTACGGGCCACCTTGTCGATCTCGTCGATGTAGATGATGCCCGTCTCGGCCTTCTTGACGTCGTAGTCGGCCGCCTGGATGAGCTTCAGCAGGATGTTCTCGACGTCCTCGCCGACGTACCCCGCCTCCGTCAGCGCCGTCGCGTCGGCGATGGCGAACGGGACGTTGAGCATGCGCGCGAGCGTCTGGGCGAGCAGAGTCTTGCCGGAGCCCGTGGGGCCCAGCAGGAGGATGTTGGACTTCGCCAACTCGATGGCGTCGTCCCGGTTCTGACCGCCGCCGTTCTCACCGGCCTGGACCCGCTTGTAGTGGTTGTACACCGCGACCGAGAGGGCTTTCTTGGCCGACTCCTGGCCGACCACGTACCCCTCGAGGAACTCGTAGATCTCGCGGGGCTTCGGGAGCTCCTCCCAGCGGACCTCGCTCGTTTCCGCGAGTTCTTCTTCGATGATCTCGTTGCAGAGATCGATGCACTCGTCGCAGATGTACACACCGGGGCCTGCGATGAGCTTCTTGACCTGCTTCTGGCTCTTGCCACAGAACGAGCACTTGAGCAGATCGCCGCCGTCACCGATGCGTGCCACGGTGTGCTTCCCCTTCGCCTGGGAGACGCCTAGGTCCAGCGGCTCCTGGTGCTGCCTTATGTCCGACGGTACCTTGCCGAGCCCCCCGTTCGGGCCCCCCTTGGCGCGGTTCACTTTGTCGTGAACCACGCCAACGGGCGACAGACGAGCGGCAGACGATACAGCGATACGTCAGACGATCGCGGAACTGTTCATCTTGCGGGTGGAGATGATCTGGTCGATCAGGCCGTACGCGAGCGCGTCCTCAGCGGTGAGGATCTTGTCGCGCTCGATGTCCTCGCGGATCTTCTCGATCGGCGTGGTCGAGTGCTTGGCCAGCATGTCTTCCAGCTGCGCGCGCATCCGGAGGATCTCGTTCGCGGCGATTTCGAGGTCCGAGACCTGGCCGCGGCCGGTCTCGCTGTAGGGCTGGTGGATCAGCACGCGGGCGTTCGGAAGCGCCATGCGCTTGCCCGGCGTACCGGCGGCCAGCAGGATCGCGGCGGCCGAGGCGGCCTGACCCATGCAGACCGTCTGGATGTCGGGCTTCACGAACTGCATCGTGTCGTAAATGGCCGTGAGGGCCGTAAACGAGCCACCGGGGCTGTTGATGTAGACCGAGATGTCACGGTCGGGGTCCATCGACTCCAGGCACAGCAGCTGCGCCATGACGTCGTTGGCGGAGGCGTCGTCGATCTGCACGCCGAGGAAGATCACGCGCTCCTCGAACAGCTTCGCGTACGGGTCGTACTCACGCACGCCCTGCGAGGTGCGCTCGACGAAGCGCGGGATGACGTAGCGGGACTCCGCACGAGGACCGGTGTACTCGGCCTGCGTGCGGGCGTAGATGCCGCTGCCGGGGAAGTCGTTCACTGTGTCTCCTGAAGAGCCTGTAAGAGCCTGGGGCGGTCGGCTGGGGGCGCTGGAGGGCCGTCTGCGCCGCTCCGGGGCACTGGGTGTGCCCGGGAGCGACAGAGAGGCCACGCGCCGCCCTGGGGGGCGCTGAGGGGCTTACGACGCCCCGGTGCCGCCACCGCCCGGCATACCGGCAGCGGTGGGCACGATGTCGTCGATGAGGCCGTACTCCTTGGCCTCGATCGGGTCGAACCAACGGTCGCGGTCCGAGTCACGAGTGATCTGCTCGACCGTCTGACCGGTGTGGAAGGAGGTCAGCTCGGCCATCCGCTTCTTGGTGTGCAGCAGCCGCTCGGCGTGGATCTTGATGTCCGACGCGGAGCCCGCCAGGCCGGCCGAGGGCTGGTGGATCAGGATCTCGGCGTTCGGCAGGGCGAAGCGCTTGCCGGGGGTACCCGCGCTGAGCAGGAACTGCCCCATCGAGGCAGCCATGCCCATGGCGATCGTCACCACGTCGTTCTTGATGAACTGCATGGTGTCGTAGATCGCCATGCCGGCCGTGATCGATCCGCCGGGGCTGTTGATGTAGAGGTAGATGTCCTTGTCCGGGTCGGCGGCAAGGAGCAGCAGCTGCGCCGTGATCTTGTTGGCGATGTCATCGTCGACCGCCTGGCCGAGGAAGATGATCCGCTCGCCGAGCAGTCGGTTGTAGACCTGGTCGCCGAGGCCACCACCGAAGGGTTCGCCGGCAGCTGTGGGCATCAGATTCGTCACGTATCCACCTGCTCGTCTTACGACGGCGCCGGGCCGTCTCACGTCTTCTGCTGGGGGCGTGGGACCCCGGTGCGACAACCGCCCGGGGCGGCTTCGGGGACTCCCCTGCCCTCGTATTCATGGACCCTAACGCGCGGGTCCCTCCGGGGAATCCCGCAGAAGGAACTGTTCGCTGTGAGCGCATGCGCTCCGCTGGATTGGACAGGGGGTTTGGCGGGGCTGCGCCCCGTCGGGGGCGCGGGGAACTGTGCGATCCACCCCCGCAAAGCCGCGGTCGCGTCTGCCACGGGTGGTCCAACGGCGGGTGCGGCTTGTCGTGGGCTGAGCGCGCAGTTCCCCGCACCCCCAAAGGCCGACGGGCCCCCGGGGACAAGAAGTCCCCAGGGGCCCGTCATACAGCTGCTGAAGCGCCGTGGGCTTACGCCTCGGGCTTCTCCTCGGAAGCCTCGGCGGAGGCCTCGTCACCGTCGGTGACCTCGGCGACGACCTCGGTGGCCGACTCCGTCTCGTCCTCCTCGTCGTCGAGGTCGACGACCTCGCCGTTCGTGTCCTTGACCGTGGCGGCCTCGACGACGACCGCGAGGGCCTTGCCGCGGGCGACCTCGCCGACCAGCATCGGGACCTGGCCGCCTTCGACGACCGCCTGGGCGAACTGGTCGGGGGACATGCCGGAGGAGGCCGCACGCCGCATGAGGTGCTCGGTGAGCTCCTCCTGGTTGACGTTCAGCTTCTCCTTGTTGACGAGCTCGTCCAGGACGAACTGGGTCTTGATGCCCTTGATCGCCGCTTCCTTGGTCTCGGCGTCGAACTCCTCCTCGGTCTTGCCCTGGATCTCCAGGTACTTCGCGAGGTCGAGGCCCATCTGGCCGAGCTGGTGGTGCTCGAGGTTGTGCTTACGGGTGTTGATCTCGTCCTCGAGCAGCTTCTCGGGGACCGGGACCTCGACCAGCTCGAGCAGCTTCTCCAGGACACGCTCCTGGGCCTGCGTGGCCTGGTCGTACTGCTTCATGTTCTCGAGGCGCTTGCGGCTGTCCGCCTTGAGCTCGTCGAGGGTGTCGAACTCGGAGGCGAGCTGCGCGAAGTCGTCGTCCAGCTCGGGCAGTTCGCGCGCGGCGACCTGGGTGACCTTGACGGTGACCTCGGCCTCCTTGCCAGCCGCCGAGCCGCCCTTGAGCTCGGAGGCGAAGGTGGCCTCGCCACCGGCCTCCAGGCCCTTCACGGCCTCGTCGATGCCGTCCAGCAGCTCACCGGAGCCGATGGTGTAGGAGACGTCGGAGGCGACGCCGTCCTCCAGCACCTCTCCGTCGACCTTGGCCTCCAGGTCGATCGTGACGACGTCGCCGTCCTCGGCGGCGCGCTCGACCGGCGAGGTGGACGCGAAGCGCTCACGGAGCTCCTCGACGGCCTTCTCGACGTCCTCGTCGGCGACCTCGACGGCGTCGACCTCGACCTCGATGCCGGAGTAGTCCGGGATCTCGATGGTCGGGCGGACGTCGACCTCGGCGGTGAAGTTCAGCGTTTCGCCGTCCTTCAGCTCCGTGATGTCGACCTCGGGCTGGCCGAGGACGTTCAGCTCAGCCTCGTTGACCGCTTCGGTGTAGAACTTCGGGAGCGCGTCGTTGACGGCCTCTTCGAGCACGGCGCCGCGACCGAACCGCTGGTCGATGATGCGCGCCGGGATCTTGCCCTTCCGGAACCCCTTCACCGTGACCTGCTGGTTGATCTTCTTGTACGCCGCGTCGAGGCTGTCCTTGAGCTCCTCGAAGGGCACCTCAACAGTGAGCCGAACCCGAGTCGGGTTCAGGTTCTCCACGGCGCTCTTCACGGTTCGGTCTCCTTGTGGCTGACTTCTTGGGGGTACTGCTGCGGGGTTCTGCTGTTTGTTTCTGCCGAGATCGGGCAGAGCCTCAGCGGATTCGCGGCCCTTGAGAGACGTAACAGTGCAGACACACGGGCGCGCAACCTGCATAGTAACCGCAGGCGGTACACGCCCCAAAAGGCGATCTTGCGATCCCGGCCATCGGCCGTGGGGCGTCTGTTCTCTCGCCTGATCCGTGGCCTGACGTGTCGCCGGAACCGGCTGGTGGTCGGGGTGGCGGGATTTGAACCCACGGCCTTCCGCTCCCAAAGCGGACGCGCTACCAAGCTGCGCCACACCCCGTCGGTGCGACACGTAGGGTACATGCCCGGAGACAGCGCGGCTGCCGCATTTCACGAGCGCTTGTGGGGTCGCGGAACGGGGTGTGCGGGGATGGGGTGCGACCCGCTACGATGCCTCCTGTGCCGGGGTCACTGACCTGCGGCGCTCTCTGTGCGGGCGTAGCTCAATGGTAGAGCCCTAGTCTTCCAAACTAGCTACGCGGGTTCGATTCCCGTCGCCCGCTCCATACGGCTCAGGGCCGGGCCGGAGGATCACTCCTCCGGCCCGGCCCTGATCGTTTTCCCGGCCGGTCGGATCGCCGATCGTTTCGGCGGCCGGTCGGGATCGTCGATCGTTTTGTCGACCGGTCGGATCGTCGATCGTTTTCCCGGTCGGTCGGATCTCGGATCACTGATCAAGCCGGCATGGAGAGCGCGGTCGGCCCCGGGCGCGGCCGTCGGGGTCCGCGTCCACGAATGAGGGCGGGAAAGCGTCGGCCCGTCCCGCCCGGAGATCAGAAACTGATCGAGTTGATCGTCTGCGCTATCGAGTCGAGGAACCGTTGGATGGACGGAGCCATTCCGGTCGACGCGAGGAAGAAACCGAAGAGCACCGCGACGATGGCGGGCCCCGCCTTGATCGATCCCCCTCGGATCAGCACCACGAGGATGATCGCCAACAGCAGTACCACTGACAGCGAGATGGCCACAACTGATCACACCCTACGGTCGGTCCGCTCTCCCGGCCCGGGGGTGCAGCCCCGCACACCCCCGCCAGAACCATCGTGCCACCAACCCGGCCCCCGTATGCCGCAGGTGACACATCGTCGGTCGGGACCGCCGGGAAGCCGCCCGCCCCCACTGTACCGGGGCGGACCAACTGCGCGGCCCCGTACGGTAATTCGGCGGTGCCCCCGTATGGGAAATTCAGAGGGATCGTTGCCGTGTCCACACATCCCGTTCGCAGGAATTTCGAATTGTCGCCACAGGCGCGGCGAAGAAACCCCGAAGGGCACCCGGAAGATACCCCGAAGAGGCCGAAGATTGGACATTTCACCAGAGTCGCCCGCGAGTGTTATGCACCAATTAGTCATGACGAATACGGACAGAACGGCGCCACAACTGCCGTATGCAGTAAGGGGTAATCCTCGAATCCGGGGTACTCGAAACGTTACTCACGGACGAACTCACACGTGATAAGCAGGAATAACGCCAGGAGTTTTACGAAGACACACAGACAACGCTAGGGTGCCTCAGATGTTCCAAGCCGCCTCGTCCCCCGCAAGAGCAGCAAGGTCCTGGATCGTCTCCCCCGCTCCCTCCGCTCCCCGCGGTTCCTGGTGGGAGGGTCCGTGACGAACTCGCTCCACCCGAACGGGCCCCGTCGAACGCCGCTCCCCCCGGCAGAGCTGCCGGTGGAGGGAGTGCCGACCCCGCGCTCGGCCCCGAGCCGACCCTCCGACCGGACTTCGAAGCCGGCCGGCGCCACGGCCGCCACCGCCGCCGCCACGGCCACCCAGCCCGGCAAACCGCGTGACGCCTTCTTCGACAACGCCAAGTACCTGGCGATCGTGCTCGTGGCCATGGGTCACGCCTGGGAGCCGCTGAAGGGTCAAAGCCGCGTCCTCGAAGCCGCGTACATGGTCGTGTACGCCTTCCACATGCCGGCCTTCATCATCATCTCCGGCTACTTCTCCCGCAGTTTCGACATGCGCGCCGACCGACTGAAGCGGCTGGTCACCGGTGTCGCCGTGCCGTACGTCGTCTTCGAAGTGGCGTACGTCCTCTTCAAGCGCTGGGCCGACGACGATCCGTCGCTGCCGGTCAGCCTGCTCGACCCCTGGTTCCTCACCTGGTTCCTGTGCGCGCTGTTCATCTGGCGGCTGACGACGCCGCTGTGGAAGCTGGTCCGCTGGCCGCTTCCGCTCGCGCTCCTCGTGGCCATGCTCGCGACCACCTCACCGTCCATCGGTGACGACCTGGATCTGCAGCGGACGCTCCAGTTCCTGCCGTTCTTCGTGCTGGGCCTGTGCATGAAGCCCGAGCACTTCCAGCTGGTGCGCCGCCGCGAGGTGCGCATCCTGTCGGTGCCGGTGTTCGCCGCCGCGCTGGTCGTGAGCTGGTGGGCGGTACCGCGGATGAACCCGGGCTGGTTCTACCACCGCGACAGCGCCCAGGAGCTGGGTGTCCCCTGGTGGGTCGGCCCCGTGATGGTGCTCGCCCTCCTCGGCTGCTCGCTGGTGCTGACCGCGTGCTTCTTCGCCTGGGTGCCGCGCCGCAGGATGTGGTTCACGGCGCTCGGCGCGGGCACGCTGTACGGCTATCTGCTGCACGGTTTCCTGGTCAAGGGCGGCGACTACTGGGGCTGGTTCGACCACAAGTGGCTGCACCGGCCGCTCGGCGAGATCTTCGTGACCCTCGTCGCGGGCGTGGCCGTCACCCTGCTGTGCACGGCGCCGGTCCGGCGGGTCTTCCGCTTCGCGATGGAGCCCAGCATGGAGTGGGCGTTCAAGCGGGACGCCACGGAGCTGGCCCGCGAACGGGCCAGGACCCCGGCGTAGCCACCGTCAGCCCGGCGGCAGCCCCAGCAGCGCCCGCATCGCGGCGTACTTCTTCGTCAGCCGCGCGCGGGTGTGCTCGTCGAGGACCGCGAGCCGGGCCGGATCGGCGTTGTGTGCCAGGTCCGAGGCCTTGACCACGAGAGCTCCCGGAGTCGTCCGAATGCGTTTCGCGTACGACTCCGGGGGCTCTCCCTCGCGTTTGGTCAGTGCCAGCACGATGTCCTTCGTCCGCCCGGTCAGCGCGGCCTCGCGCAGCCAGTCCTCGGAGAGCACGTCGTCCTCGACGGCGTCGTGCAGCCAGGCCGCCGCGATCTGCTCGTCGTCGCCCCCGCGCTCACGGACCCCGTCCACGACTGCCTGCAGGTGCTCGGCGTACGGCCGCCCCGCCTTGTCGGTCTGGGCGGCGTGCGCCGTACGGGCGAGGGCCTCTATTTCAGCCAGGGTCAGGAGAGTCTGCGTCACTCCTCCAGTGTCTCCCGCCGCGGCGCCGCGCGGGCGGGGACGGTGACCGCCATCAGACCGAGCATGACAACCACCCCGGCGAAGGACCCGCACAAAAGGGGCGGGATGTACGGTCCGTGCCCGGGTGCGGGAATTGCGTGACCAGTCCCCACCGGCCCGCAGCAAGCCCGCGGCCGAACCCAGGGCCGTCGTCAGCGGGTTGCCGTGGGGCCCTCTCGGCAGATCAGGAGGAGGGCACGGTCGTCGTTGACGTCCTTGGCGACCGCCTCGATGAGGTGCCACGCGGCGCCGTGGAAGCCACCCGCGACATAGCGGTCGGCCTCGCCGGTGAGGCGGTCGATGCCCTCGACGATGTCACGGTCGGAGGTTTCCACCAGACCGTCCGTGAAGAGCATCAGGACGTCCCCGGGCCGCAGGGAACCCTTGACGGGGTCGAACTGGGCACCGTCGTAGACCCCGAGGAGCGGACCCTCCGCGGCCTTCTCCTCCCAGCGCCCGCTGCCCGCGCTGAGCTGAAGGCCCGGCGGGTGCCCGGCGGAGAAGAGTTCGTAGTCGCCGGAGTCCAGGTCCAGGACCAGGTGGATCGACGTGGCGAAGCCCTCGTCCCAGTCCTGGCGCAGGAGGTAACCGTTCGCGGCGGTGAGGAAGGCGTGGGGTGGGAGCGATCCCAGGAGGCCGCCGAAGGCCCCGGAGAGGAGCAGGGCACGCGACCCCGCATCCATACCTTTTCCGGACACATCCGTCAGGACGACTTCGAGGGTTCGGCCGCCGTTCGTACGTGCGGCCACGACGAAGTCCCCCGAGAACGACTGACCGCCCGCCGGGCGCAGCGCCATCTCCCGGTGCCAGCCCAACGGCAGACTCGGCAGTTTGCTCTGCACCCGGATGCGTTCGCGCAGGTCGAAGAGCATGGTGCCGCCGCGCCGCCAGGGCACGCCGACCCGGCTGCGGAACTGGGCGATCAGCAGGCCGAAGAAGCCGCAGGCCGCGACCACCAGGACCACGCCCGGGGTGACTCGGGAGGGACCCTCGGTGTACGGGCCCAGCTTCACGGACTCCACTATCAGCGCGGTGGCGGCGGCCGCGTACAGGCCGAGCAGGCTGGCGGGGCGCAGCAGGAGGCCGCCCGCCACGATCGGCAGGACCAGCGCGGCCGGGGAGCACCAGACCGAGTTCATCAGTGTCGTGGCCGCGATCACGGGGATGGTCAGCAGCAGACCGGCCAGTGCGATCCAGTCCGAACCGTCACCGCGGAAGTAGTCGACGGCGGATCTGCGCACGCCAATGCGAGCCCGGTGCCACTGCTTCTTCAACCGGGCCGTGAACGTCTCGGCTTCGGCGCGCCGCTCTCGTCCTGCTGCCATTAGTTCGGGACCCTATCCATCGGACCAGGTGCTTGGCACGGGAGGTCCCACTTGTCCCCCGTCCGAGCGCTCAACATCACAGTGAACGGCGCCTCCGGAGGTGGGGGAAATTCCCTCGCTCGTACCGCATTGCCCTGGTAGGCATGGCGTATGACGACTGACTTGCGGGTGCTGCGGCAGCCCGAGTGGAACACGTGGTACGACAACCTGGTCCGCGCGTTCGGGGGCGTACCGGAGTCGTCCGAGGAGCGCGAGGTGATGAACGCGCTCACAGAGTACGACCGTTTCCTGGGGATCTGGGACGCCGACCAGTGTGTGGGCACCGCGGGGGCGTTCTCCTTCCGGGTCACCGTCCCCGGCGGCACCTCCGTACCGGCCGCGGGCATCACGATGGTGAGCGTCGCGGCCACCCACCGGCGGCGCGGGCTGCTCACGTCGATGATGCGGCGGCAGCTGGACGACATCCGCTCATGGGGCGAACCGCTGGCCGTGCTGACCGCGTCGGAGCCGGTGATCTACGGCCGGTTCGGCTACGGCATCGCGACCCACCAGTACAACGTCGAGATCGACACGACCCGGGTACGACTGTCCGTACCGCCCGGCACCGATGACGTACGTCTGCGGTACGCCGCGCCGACCGACGTACTCGACGCCTGCGAGACGGTGTACGCGCGGCTGGTCCCGGGCCGGCCCGGCATGCTGGCGCGGCGGCCCGGCTGGGACCGGGCGATGTTGCTCGACCCGGAGAGCGAGCGGGACGGGGCGTCTCCGTTGCAGTGCGTGGTCGCCGAGCGGGACGACGAGGTCGTGGGCTACGCCCGGTACCGGATCAAGCAGGACGGCGACCACCGCGGGGCCGGGTTCACCGTCCGCCTCGACCAACTGGAGGCGCTCGACCCGGCAGCGCACGCGGCGCTGTGGCGGTTCCTCTTCGAGATCGACCTGACGTCCACGGTGCACGCCTACGGTCGCCCCGTCGACGAGGCGTGGCAGTACATGGTGTCCGACATCCGCCGCTGCGCGGTGCGGATGCGGGACGCGTTGCACGTGCGGCTCGTGGATGTCGGCGCCGCGCTGGAGGCGCGGACGTATCAGGCGCCGGTGGACGTGGTGTTCGAGGTGGAGGACGTGTTCTGCCCCTGGAACGAGGGGCGTTGGCGGCTCACCGGGGACACCAAGGGCGCGACCTGTGTGCGTACGTCGGACGCCGCCGATCTCGCGCTGTCCGTACGGGAGTTGGGGGCGGCGTATCTCGGCGGGGTGTCCCTGGCCTCGCTCGCGGCGGCGGGGCGGGTGCGGGAGCTGCGGCAGGGCGCGGTCGCGGAGGCCTCGGTGGGCTTCTCGTCGGCGGTCGCGCCCTGGTTGCCGCACGGGTTCTAGCCCCCCGAGGGGGTCCGAACCCGGTTCAGCGGTTCTGGCAGGTCGGGCACCAGAAGAGGTTGCGGGCGGCGAGATCGGCGGTGCGGATCTCGCCGCCACAGATGTGGCAGGGCAGGTTGGCCCTGCGGTACACGTACACCTCGCCGCCGTGGTCGTCCACGCGCGGTGGGCGGCCCATGGCCTCCGGGGTGTGTTCCGGGCGGACGGTGTCGATGCGGTTGTTGCGGACGCCCTCGCGCATGAGTGCCACCAGGTCCGTCCAGATCGCGTCCCACTGCGTCGAGGTGATGCCCTTCCCCGTGCGGTACGGATCGATGCCGTGCCGGAAGAGGACTTCTGCGCGGTAGACGTTCCCGACGCCCGCGATGATCTTCTGGTCCATGAGGAGCGCGGCGATCGTCGTACGGCTGCGGGAGACGCGGCGGTACGCCGTCGACGGGTCCGCGTCGGCGCGGAGGGGGTCCGGGCCGAGGCGGGCGTGTATCGCCTGCTTCTCGTCGTCCGTGATCAGGGCGCAGGTGGTGGGGCCGCGGAGGTCGACGTACGACGTGGCGTTCGCGAGGCGGAGGCGGACCGTGTCGGTGGGGGGCGGGGCGGGGGCGTCGCCGAAGTTCACCTTGCCGAAGAGGCCGAGGTGGATGTGGACCCAGTCGGCGGCGCGGAAGGCGAGGAAGAGGTGTTTGCCGTGGGCGTCGGCGTGTTCGAGGGGGGTGCCGTCGAGGAGGGCGGCGGCGTCGGTGAACTTGCCCTGGGGGCTGGTGACGCGGGTGGGCCCGCCTGCGAACCTGGCCTCGTAGTCCTCGGCCAGCCGGTGAATCGTGTGCCCCTCGGGCACGGGGTCCTCCTCGTGCAGCAGTGTCTTCTACGGCGTCGACGGCTCGGGGGGTGTCTCGCCCCCGCCGCCCCTACCCGTCCCATCCCCAGGGGCTCCGCCCCTTCAACCCCACTGGGGGCTACGCCCCCTGGACCCCGCGGGGCTCCGCCCCTGCACCCCACCGGGGGCACGCCCCCGAACCCGTCGCGGGGCTGCCGCCCCTTCAACCCCACCAGGGGCTACGCCCCCTGGACCCACGCAGGGCTCCGCCCCGGACCTCCCGCATCGGCCTGAACGGCCTCGTCCTCAGACGCCGGACGGGCTGGAGATGCGGGCCGGGGTGGGTGGGCTTGTCCTCTGGCGTCGGCCGGGGTGGGGGCTTTTAGGGGCGCGGGGAACTGCGCGACCAGCCCCCGCTCACCCGCGGTCGAAGAACTCCGCGCGGCCGGGGGTTCGGGGCGCAGCCCCGAACCCTTGGGGGCGCGGGGAACTGCGCGAGCAACCCCCGCTCACCCGCAGTCGAAGAACTCCGCGCGGCCGGGGGTTCGGGGCGCAGCCCCGATCCCTTGGGGGCGCGGGGAACTGCGCGACCAGCCCCCACTCACCCGCAGCCGAGGACTCAGGCCTGCTGGGGGTGGTGGGGTGGGACGGGCGGGAGGTCGCCGGTCTTCTCGTAGGCCGAGAGCATGTCGATGCGGCGGATGTGGCGCTCGTCACCGGAGAAGGGCGTGGAGAGGAACACCTCCACGAACTTCGTCGCCTCCTCCTCGGAGTGCATACGCGCACCCACCGCCACCACGTTGGCGTTGTTGTGCTGACGGCCCAGCGACGCCGTCTCCTCGCTCCAGGCGAGCGCGGCACGGACCCCGTCCACCTTGTTCGCCGCGATCTGCTCCCCGTTGCCGGAGCCGCCGATCACGATGCCGAGGGCCTCGGGGTCGGCCGCCGTACGCTCCGCCGCGCGGAGACAGAACGGCGGGTAGTCGTCCTGGGCGTCGTAGATGAGGGGCCCGCAGTCGACGGGCTCGTGCCCGGCGGCCTTGAGCCACTCGACGAGGTGGTTCTTGAGTTCGAAACCGGCATGATCGGAGCCGAGATACACGCGCATGGTCCGAGTGTGACACGGCTGTTTCGGATCGGCCTCGCCGGGTGCCGCCAGCAAAAACTGTGAGCAAGGCTACAAACCTCAAGGAAACCTCAAGTAACGATCTGGATTCAAAGGTTCACGAATTCCTTTGCCTCCGATTCACTGGACCGGCTCGTTACAGGGTCCCTACAAGGACTCGCTCGGGTCCGTACACCGCTCGTACGGAAATCTGCTCACCCGGCGCAAAGGAATCCCCCTCATGACCTCGCAGCCGACCCCCACAAAGGCCGTAAGCGGCCACGGAGGCCCCGGAGAACCCGGTTCAGGCCTCCAGGCCGGACTCAAGAACCGGCATCTGACCATGATCGCCATCGGTGGCGTCATCGGAGCCGGCCTCTTCGTGGGCTCCAGCTCCGGTATCGCCACCGCGGGCCCCGGAATCCTCCTCTCCTACGCCCTCGTCGGCACGCTCGTGGTGCTGGTGATGCGGATGCTGGGCGAGATGTCCGCCGCGAACCCGACCTCCGGTTCGTTCTCCGCGCACGCGGACCGCGCGCTCGGGCGCTGGGCCGGTTTCTCGATCGGCTGGCTGTACTGGTTCTTCTGGGTGGTCGTGCTCGCCGTCGAGGCGACCGCGGGAGCCAAGATCCTCGAAAGCTGGATGCCCGGCGTACCGCAGTGGGGCTGGGCGCTCATCGTGATGGTCGTGCTCACCGCGACCAACCTGGTCTCCGTCGGCTCCTACGGTGAGTTCGAGTTCTGGTTCGCCGGGATCAAGGTCGTGGCGATCGGCGCGTTCATCATCGTCGGCGCGCTCGCGATCTTCGGCGTGCTGCCGGGTGTCGACGCCCCGAAGGCCGGCCTGGGGAATCTGACCGACCACGGCGGCTTCCTGCCGCACGGGCCCGGCGCGATCCTCACCGGTGTGCTCCTGGTCGTCTTCTCCTTCATGGGCAGCGAGATCGCGACCCTCGCCGCCGGTGAGTCCGAGGACCCGCAGCGGGCCGTCACCAAGTCCACCAACAGCATCATCTGGCGCATCGGCGTCTTCTACCTGGGCTCGATCCTCGTCGTCGTGTCCCTGCTGCCGTGGAACGACCCCTCCATCAAGGACAAGGGCTCCTACGTCGCCGCCCTCGACTCGCTCGGCATCGCGCACGCCGGTGAGATCATGAACTTCATCGTGCTGACCTCCGTGCTGTCCTGCCTGAACTCCGGGCTCTACACGGCCTCCCGGATGGCGTTCTCGCTCGGCGAGCGCGGCGACGCGCCCAAGGTGTTCGCGAAGACCACCTCGCGCGGTGTGCCGATGGCCGCGATCGTCGTCTCGGTCGTCTTCGGCTTCGTCGCCGTCTTCTTCAACTACAAGTTCCCGGACTCGGTCTTCCTCTTCCTCGTCAACTCCTCCGGCGCGGTCGCCCTGTTCGTCTGGCTGGTCATCTGCTTCTCGCAGCTGCGGATGCGGAAGATCATCCAGCGCGAGTCGCCGGAGAAGCTGGTCGTGAAGATGTGGCTGTACCCCTACCTGACCTGGGCGACGGCCGCACTGATCGTCTTCGTCCTCGGCTACATGCTGACCGACACGGAACACGACGGACGCGAGACCGTACTGCTGTCGCTGCTCGTCGCCGCGATCGTGCTCGCGATCGCCTTCGTGAAGCAGAAGCTCGGCGGCTCCGCGGCGACCGAGCCCGCGGGCGTCAGCGCGCCGGTGGGCGCCGGGGAGCCGGTCGACGCCACGTCGGAGGCCTGAGCACCCGGACGCCGAATCCGGCGGAATCGGTAACGGGGAGGGGCCCGGCGGCAGCTGCCGCCGGGCCCCTCCCCGTCTGTTCACAGGGGCGTGAAGCTCTTTTTGACCTCGTCGTAGACGGGGAGCGCGGTCGCCTCGATGTCGGGGTGGTACCAGGTGCTGATCTCGTACGACGTGCCGCCGGAGCGGAAACCGAGCAGTCGGACGTGCCAGAGCCGGCCCTTGGCCGTGACGGTGTACTCCCAGACGACCGCGGGCGCGCCGCGGAACGTGGTGCGCTCCAGTCGGATCCGGCGGTAGTTCAGGCCCTTGCTGGTGCCCACCTCCGCCTGCTGCCACTGCGCCAGCAGGTCACCCCGGGCCGGGGTCGCGTTGGCCACGATCTCCTGCGCACGGTCGGGCGAGGTGTAGTGCACCTCGGAACCGCTCTCCGCCACCCGCTGCCAGCCCTGCGGCGGCACCCACGCGTACAGCCCGGCCTCCTTCCGGGCGCCCGCCGGCAGGCTCGGCGGGCGTGACGTGCCGTCGACGGTGGGGGGTGGGGAAGAGGGGTCGGTGGATGAGGTCTGCGCGGAGTTCGGTGACGTCGACGAGGCCGATGGTGAGGTGGAGGTCGAGGTGGAGGTGGAGGTGGACGCGCCGGTCGTGTCGTGGGAGGAGCCGCCGGTCTGCGTCATGACGAGCCCGACGACGGTTCCCACGATCACCACGCCACCTGCCGCCGCCAGGCCCATCCGGCGCCGGCCCCGGCGTGGGACGGAGGGCACGGCGGGGCCGGGGAGTTCGCCCGGCGGCATGACCACCGCGCGGGAGACCGTGGTGTGCGTGGCGAGGGAGCGGGGTTCGGGAAGCGGCGGGGGTGCGCTGGGCTCGGGGGCGGCTTTGGGGACGGGGGCGGGTGTGAAGACGGGGGCGGGTGTGGGCGTGGGCGTGGCCTCAGGGGCTGGTGTGGGCGTGGGTTCGAGGGCGGGCGTTGGATCGGGCGTGGGTTCGGGCGTTGGATCGGGTGTGGGTTCGGGCGTTGGATCGGGTGTGGGGGCGGGCTCCGGGATGGCGTCCTGTACGGGGTCCGGCTCGGAGTCCGGTTCCGGGGTCGGTTCGGGGTCCCGCTGGGGCGGGGGGTGGTGCGCGGCGCGTATGAGGCTCACGTCCAGGAGCGCGCGTGTGGGCGACTCCTGGTGGAACGGGGGGACGGGGGGCGGCACGGATTCCGGTGTCTCCGGTGTCTCCGGCATCTTCGGCGCGTCCGGAGCCTCAACCGCCCCTCCCACCACTGACGTCTCGGATGCCTCTGGTACCTCCGGCGCCTCCCGCGTCTCTGCCGCTTCCGGTGTCTCCCGTGCCCCTGGCGCTTCCGGTGATTCCGGTGTTCCCGCCGCTGGTTCGGGTACGGGCCCCGCTTCCGGGGATTCGGTCTCTTCCGGTCGGGGGAACGCGATCGGGCGCAGCGCCGTCTCCAGCTCCTCCAGACCCGGTCGGGTCGACGGCTCCTTCTCCAGCAGGGCGGCCAGGATCTCCCCCAAGTCACCGGCTGTGGCGGGGAGTTCGGGCTCCTCGTACAGGACCGCGTGCAAGGTCGCCAGGGTGGTCGAACGGGAGAACGGAGAGCGGCCGCCGAGTGCCGCGCAGAGCGTCGCGCCCAGGGACCAGACGTCGGACGGCGGGCCCTGGGGGCGTCCGGAGACACGCTCGGGTGCCATGTAGTCCGGGGAGCCGACCAGCATCCCGACCATGGTGAGCGCCTCCGCGTCCTGGAGCGCGGCGATGCCGAAGTCGGTGAGGACGACACGATGGCCCCGCCGCTCGACCAGGACGTTGCCCGGCTTGATGTCCCGGTGCAGTACTCCCCCGGCGTGCACCTGGCGCAGCGCCGCGACCAGTTCGAGCCCGATACGGGCCGCGGCGGGCGGGTCGAGCGGTCCGTCCTCGACCACGAGCTGTTCGAGGGAGCGGCCGGCGACGAGTTCCATGACGATCCACAGCCGCTCGCCCTCGTCCACGACGTCGTAGATGCGCACGACATTGGGATGATCGATCCGGGCCGTGGCCCTGGCTTCGCGCAGGGTGCGTTCGCGGCGGGTTCGGGTGTCCTCCGGGTCGAGTCCATCGATCCGCATTTCCTTGACGGCGACCTGCCGGTCGAGCATTTCGTCGGTGGCTCGCCACACCCGCCCCATTCCCCCCTGGCCAATACTCTCGGCCAGCCGATATCGACCCGTCACCAATAATCCCGGAACACCGCCACTCGTATTCCCCGTCAAACCCCTGCACCCCCTCAACACCCGCCACAATCGTCCGCCACAGCAGAAACACAATGGTCACACTTCATGCCGTACCAGCATAGTGCGGAGAAATCTTGTGGTACCTCTTCAAGTACTGCGAATTCAGGCGCAGCCAAGGGGGGCGAACATGAGTTCTCGTCACACGACGACCATCGCGGGATCGCTGCTCACGGCATCTTTCTCGGCCGTGATGATCCTTTCCTTCACCGCCGTCGCGGACGACCAGGGACCGGGGAGCAGCAAGGGGGGAAAGGCCGTGGACCCGGCACCGGCGGGCGTGAAGCTGACCACGTTGCTGCCCGAGAAGATCTCGGTGGACAACAGCACGCACGAAACGGCGCTGACCGCCACGGTGAAGAATGAGGGAACCAAGGACAGCGGAAAGATCCGGCTATTGGTGGTCGGATTCGACGGCCTACAGGTCAAGAGCGTCAAAGGTTGTTCCGCCATGGCGGACAAGGATCTGCCCAAGGGTTCGAACAGTGGATTCGTGTGCGATGTCGGCAATCTCGCGGCCGGAAAGTCGCAGTCGTACGCCGTCGCCGCGACCTTCGATCTGAGCAAGACCGGGAAGATCTGCCTGCCGGTGCAGGACAGCGACGGAAAGAAGACGTTCTGGCAGCAGGGCCCGGTGCCGTTCGGTACGACGAACCCGTCGCCGAACGCCCCGGCCACTCCGCTGCTGCTCGACACCGAGAACAAGCCGGTGACACCCGGCGGCGACCAGTTGCCCAAGACCGGCGCCGGGAGTGACCTTCTGCCGCTCGGCGCGGCGGGGGCGGCGCTCGTCTCCGTCGGGGCGGCGGGGATGTGGTGGGCCCAGCGGCGGCCTCGCCGGCAGCCGCAGTCGTGACCGGGTGGGCCGGGACGCCGTGTGCGCGGCGTCCTGGCCCGCCTTCTGTTTCTGCGCACGCACACGTACTGCGGGGACAGCGCGGTGCGGCTGTACGGGCCCGGAACGCGCAAGAGGCTCGCCGGGTCGGAGTCGGAGTACGACCCGGCGAGCCTCTTTTGAGGGGACTGCGAACCTCTTCCGAGGGGGCTACGGCCTCAGCGGTTGAGGAACTTCCAGGCGGTCGGCAGGACGCCCATCGCCAGCGCCGCCTTCAGGGCGTCGCCGATCAGGAACGGGGTGAACCCCGCCGCGAGGGTCGCGCTCAGCGACATGCCGGTGGCGGCGGCCAGGTACGGGAGGCCGACCGCGTAGATGATCGCCTCGCCCAGCAGCATCGTGCCCGCCGTGCGCAGGAACGAGCGGTCGGCGCCGCGGCGGGCGAGGGCGCCCACGGCGGCGGAGGCGAGCATCATGCCCAGGATGTAGCCGAGGGACGGGGCGGCGGTGCCGGAGCCGCCGTCGGCGAACCACGGCATGCCGGCCATGCCGACGAGGGCGTAGAGCGCGAGCGAGAGGAAGCCGCGGCCCGCGCCGAGGGCCGTGCCGACGAGGAGGGCGGCGAAGGTCTGGCCGGTCACCGGGACCGGGGAGCCGGGCACGGGCAGGGAGATCTGGGCGGCGAGACCGGTGAGGGCGGCTCCGCCCAGTACGAGGGTGATGTCCCTGACGCGGGAGGCCGGGAGCAGGTCGGCGAGGACCTCGCCGGGGCGGATGCCTTGGCGGGGGGTGGCGGCAGCGGTGCTCATGGGGACTCCGGCGGGTGACGGGGGGGTCGGGACACGGTGACGCTATCCCAGGGGGGCGGGTGGATCACCGTGTGCGATCGACAAAGCGGGGATCCCGGGCTTGGTGGAGCCCTTACAAAGGAGGCCGCATACACCTATCGGGGCGTGATGCTGGTCACTGAGGTGGGATGGTTTTGTCCATGGGGAGGTTCGCGCGCGGGCTGTAGGGTCCCACCAATTCCCCCCCCCCCGCCGCCCCTACCCGTCCCATCGCTCTGGGCTCCGCCCCAGACCCCGTCGGGCGTCTTCGTCCGGCTGCGGCCCGGTGGAGGCCGTTCGCGCAGTTCCCCGCGCCCCTGAAGGCCTCGACTCGGCCGGGGTTCGGAGGCGTAGGCCGATGCGGGGAGCCGGCGGCGCACCCCCGGTGGGGACGAGGGATGGGGGCCCTGGCCGGAATCGGGGGTAAGACCTACCCTTCAGGGCATGGTTGCCCAGGCCGAGAACTTCGCGTCGCGTCGCTATGTCGACCTGCGACGCCAGGGCACCGCCACCTGTCGCCCCGGGTAGGGCGGGCGGAGCGCATCCGGCTCGCCGAGACGCGACCGTTTCGGACACGCTCCCTAGGAAGCGCCATGCCTCGTACCTCCCTGGCCCCCGCCCCGCCCACGACACCCCACCGCGCCGCCGTCGGCGACCGCCGCCGCACCAGCGCCAGCGTCATCCTGCGCTCCGTCCTGGAACACGGCCCGGTCGCGCGCAGCACCGTCGCCCGACTGACCGGCCTCTCCCCCGCCTCGGTGACCGACTACTGCGCCCGGTTCACCGCGCTCGGCCTGATCCGGGAGGCTCCGGCGCCCCGGCAGTCGAACGGCGTCGGACGTCCCCACGTCCCCGTCCACCTGGACGACTCCCGGTTCGTGGTCGGCGGAGTCCACGTGGCCGTGCCGTACACCACCGTCGCCCTGCTCGATCTGCGCGGCCGGGTCGTCATGGAGCGACGGCTCGCCCACGACGGCGGCACGGAGCCCGGCCGCATACTCGCGAACGCCGCCGCAGGGCTGGCCGCCCTGCTCACCGACCACCCCGGCCGCACCCCCCTCGGCATCGGTGTCGCGGCCGGCGGCTGGGTGGACCGCGACTCCGGGACGATCGTGGAGCACGCACTGCTCGGCTGGCGTGACGTCGACGTCCGGGACGCGCTCGGCGCGCAGACCGGGCTGCCGGTCCACGTGGACGGGCACGCACGGGCGTTGGTCAACGCGGAGCGGCTGTTCGGGCGGGCGCGCGGCAGCCGCAGCGTGCTGCACCTGTTCGTCGGCAACGTGGTGGACGCCGCCTTCGCCACCCACGACGAGGTGCACCACGGTCCCCGCTCCCAGGCCGGGGCGATCGCCCATCTGCCGTTGCCGGGCGGCTCGGAGCGGTGCGACTGCGGCCGGACCGGCTGCCTTCAGGCCGAGTTGAGCGAGCGGACGCTGTGCCGGCGGGCGCGGGAGGCGGGCGTCATCACCGTCGCCGACCCGATGCATGTGGTCGGCGCCGCGGCCGACGGCGATCCCGTCGCCGTACGTCTGCTGCTGGAGCGGGCGCGGACGGTCGGGCGGGCGGCCCGGCTGCTGCTGGACGTGCTCAACCCGGACACGGTCGTCGTCGCGGAGGTCGGGACCGTGTATCGGGAGGACTGCCTCGGGGCGCTGCGCGCGGAGGTGGGGGCGGACCGGGCTGCTTCGGTCCTGCCGACCAGTTTCCCGGAATCCGTGCTCGCGGTGGCGGGTGGATCCGTGGCACTCGACGTGGTGTACCGGGATCCGCTGAGCCTGTCACCGGGGACGAATTAATTCAGAAACTCGGAATGTTGACAGCGGTCGTACGAGGACAGGAGCATCCTCCTCATGAGCAGCTCGCGGGTGCAGGTTCCGCTGACCAAGTGCCGCGTCGTCGACCTTATGCGGGTCGCACGCACGCGTTGTTGCTGACGCCGGGTCACTGCCGCGTCGATGCCTTGACCTGCCGGTGTGCCGGCCTGCTGATGTGTCGGCCTGCTGATGTGGTGACCTGCTGACGCGTCGACGCGTCGACGATCACCCGGTTTCTTCCGCCGCGCCTTCGGCGCGCGCCTCCCGCTTCCCCATGCGCGCGTATTTCGCTTCTTTCACCTCCCTCCCTTGTTGAATTCCGCCTGCCCGGAATTCCGCGCGTATTTCCGCCACTTGGATCCCCGGAGTCCTCCCATGCCACGACTGTCTCCTTCGTCGTCCCCTTTCGCGCCCGGTGTCGACCGGCGGCTGTTCCTGTCCTCCCTGCTCGGCGTGGCCGCCGCGGCCGGTCTGAGCGGTTGCGCGGGGGCCAGTGCCGCCGACAGCAAGTCCAAGGGGTCCCTGTCCGCCCCGCTGTCCGCCAAGGTCCCCTCGGGTACGAGCCTCAAGATCGCCTCGTATCAGAACCTCCAGCAGCTCCAGTTCAAGCTCGCGGGCCTCACCGATCTGCCGTTCACCGTCTCCAGCTGGGTGAACATCGGCGCCGGGCCCGATGTCATCAACGCCTTCCGGGCCAAGTCCCTGGACGTCGCCAACAACGCGGGCATCCCGCCGATCCAGGCGCACTACCAGGGCTACGACGCCAAGATCGTCGCGATCAACATCACCCGCAAGCCCAACTACCTCTTCGCGACCAAGCCAGGCAGCGACATCCACACCGTCGCGGACTTCAAGGGCAAGAAGCTGGCGTTCTCCCAGGGCCAGGCCCAAGGCGTCGTCCTGCTGCGGGCGTTGAAGGAGGCCGGGCTCGCGTACGACGAGGTGAAGCTGGTCCCGCTGACCAGCAACCAGTTCTTCACGGCCCTGCAGTCGGGCCAGGTCGACATCGCCCCGCTCGCCAACAGCCAGGCGCCGGCGTACCTCAAGCAGTACGAGTCGAAGGGCGCCCGCGCGATCACCACCGACGTGGTCGACCTGCTCAACCTGCTGTGGGCGCCCACCTCCGTGCTGGCCGACCCGGCGAAGGCGGCGGCCGTCGCCGCGTACATCCCGCGCTGGGCGCAGGGGCAGGTGTGGGCCTACGAACACCCGGACGCCTGGAACGAGGAGTTCTACGTCAAGACGCAGAACCTCACGCTCGCACAGGCCCGGTCCATCACCGAGCTCGCCAACAAGCCGCTGTTCCCGCCGAGTTGGGACGAGGCGGTGAAGTGGGAGCAGGAGACCGCCGATCTGCTGGCCGAGGGCGGCTTCGTGAAGGCGTTCAAGGTCGGCTCGCTCTTCGACCGGCGCTTCGAGGGCATCGCGGCGAAGGCCGTCCCGGCGGAGTACCGGAAGTGACGGCCATGACGACCACCACGACCTCGACCGCCGTGCCGGTGACCGCCGCCGAGGACCCGCCTGCCGTACGGCGCAGGAGGCGCCGCGGCCTCGCTCCCGGCAAGCGTCTGCCCGCCTCCCGGCTCATCGGCCCCGCCCTCTTCCTCGCCCTGTGGGCGGCCGCCTCCGCCGCCGGACAGCTGGACCCGGGCGCGATCCCGGCGCCCTGGACGGTCCTGAAGACCGCCGGTCACCTGTGGACCGACGGCACGCTCCCCACCGACGTCCGCACCTCCCTGGAACGCGCGGGATACGGCTTCGCGCTGGGCCTGACCGCCGGCGTGGTCCTCGCGCTGGCGGCCGGGCTCAGCCGGATCGGCGAGGCGCTGATCGACGGGACCGTGCAGCTCAACCGGGCGATCCCGACCCTGGGCCTCATCCCGCTGTTCATCCTCTGGCTGGGCATCGGCGAGACCTTCAAGATCGCCATCATCGCGATCGTCGTCTACATCCCGATCTACCTCAACCTGCACGCCGCGCTGTCCGGCATCGACCACCGCTACGTCGAACTCGCCGAGGTCCAGGGCCTGTCGAGGCTCCAGTTCGTCCGCCAGATCGTCATCCCCGGCGCGTTGCCCGGCTTCTTCGTGGGGCTGCGCCTCGGGGTGACCGGCTCCTGGCTGAGCCTGGTGGTCCTGGAGCAGATCAACGCCACCAGCGGCCTCGGCTACATGATGTTCCAGGCCCAGAACTACGGCCAGTCGGACGTCATCCTGGTCGGCCTGCTGATCTACGGCGTCTTCGGCCTGGTCTCCGACAGCGCGGTCCGTCTCGTCGAACGGAGGGTGCTGTCATGGCGCCGCACGCTCAGCAGCTGACCACCGCGCCCGCCGTCCAGCTCCGGGGTCTTACACGGTCGTTCGACGGCCGTAAGGTCCTCGACGACATCGACCTCGACCTGCCCGCCGGACAGTTCACGGCCCTGCTCGGGCACAGCGGCTCCGGCAAGAGCACGCTGCTGCGGGCCATCGCGGGCCTGGACCACGAGGTCGTCGGAAGCGGCCGGCTCACCGCCCCGGAGCGGGTGTCGGTCGTCTTCCAGGACTCCCGGCTGCTGCCCTGGCGGCGGGTCCTCGACAACGTGCTGCTCGGCACGAACGGCAAGGAAGCGGCCGACAAGGGCCGCGAAGCCCTCGCCGAGGTGGGTCTGAAAGGCCGCGAACGCGCCTGGCCGAACGAGCTGTCCGGCGGCGAGGCCCAGCGCGCCGCCCTGGCCCGCTCTCTGGTCCGCGAGCCCGAACTCCTCCTCGCCGACGAACCGTTCGGCGCGCTGGACGCGCTCACCCGGATCCGGATGCACGTGCTGCTCAGGGAGCTGTGGGAGCGCCACCGCCCCTCGGTGCTCCTGGTCACCCACGACGTGGACGAGGCGATCGTCCTCGCCGACCGGGTGCTCGTGCTCGACCAGGGCCGGATCGGTCTCGACCTGACCATCGACCGCCCCCACCCGCGCTCCTACCGGGAGCCGGTACTGAGTGAATACCGGGAGCGCCTCCTTGCCGCCCTCGGTGTGACGGAGGACCACGCATGACCCGCCGACTCCACCTCAACGCCTTCCTGATGAACACCGGCCATCACGAGGCGTCGTGGCGGCTGCCGGAGAGCGACCCGTACGCCCACGTCGAACTCGCCCACTACGTCGAACTGGCCCGGATCGCCGAACGCGGCACCTTCGACTCCCTCTTCCTGGCCGACGGACCCCAGTTGTGGAGCAACCTCGCGCAACGGCCCGCCGGTGCCCTGGAACCGCTCACCCTGCTCACCGCGCTGGCGACGGCCACCGAGCACATCGGCCTGATCGCCACGGCGTCCACGTCCTACAACTCCCCGTACAACCTCGCCCGCAAGTTCGCCTCTCTCGACATCATCAGCGGCGGCCGAGCGGGCTGGAACATCGTCACCACGGCGGGCGCGGAGGCCGCCCGCAACTTCGGCCTCGACGCCGAGCCCGCGCACGCCGACCGGTACGCACGCGCCGCCGAGTTCCTGGACGTCTCGCTCAAGCTCTGGGACAGCTGGGAGGACGACGCGATCGTCGCCGACAAGGCGGCCGGCGTATGGGGCGACGACGCCAAGATCCACCCGCCGCGCCACCAGGGGACGTACTTCCGGGTCGAGGGCGCCCTCAACGTGCCCCGTTCGCCGCAGGGTTACCCGCTGCTCGTGCAGGCGGGGTCGAGCGAGGACGGCAAGACGTTCGCGGCGCGCTACGCGGAGGCGGTGTTCACCGCGCAGCAGACCCTCGCCGACGCCCAGGCCTTCTACACGGACCTCAAGTCCCGTACGGCGGCGGCCGGTCGGGACCCCGAGCACATCAAGGTACTGCCCGGCATCGTCCCGGTGCTCGGCTCGACGGAGGCCGAGGCGCGGGCCAGCGAGCAGGTCCTGGAGGACCACATCGTGTACACGCACGGCGTGGACCGTCTGGAGCACCTTCTGCAACTGGAATCCGGAACACTGGAGTTGGACGCCCAGCTCCCCGCGGACCTGCCTCCCGAGGACGTCATCGAGGGCGCCAAGAGCCGCTACACCCTCGTCGTCGAACTCGCCCGCCGCGAACGGCTCACCGTACGGCAGCTGATCGGGCGGCTCGGCGGCGGACGCGGGCACCTCACCTTCGCCGGTACGCCGGAGCAGGTCGCCGACGCGATCGAGGAGTGGTTCACGCGCGGCGCCGCCGACGGCTTCAACATCATGCCCGCCGTGCTTCCCTCCGGCCTCGGTCTGTTCGTCGACCACGTCGTCCCGATCCTGCGCGCCCGCGGCCTGCTCCGCACGGAGTACGGACCGCGCCGGACCCTCCGGGAGCGCTACGGCCTCCCCCGCCCCGCCAACCAGTACCTCCAGCCCGCTCTCGTCTGAAAGGACCCCGTATGTCCATCGAGATCAGCAAGGTCACCGCGAACACAGGCGCCCGGGTCTCCGGCGTAGACATCTCCAAGCCGCTCGACGAGGAACAGGTCACCGCGATCCGCGAGGCCCTCAACGTCCACAAGGCCCTGGTCTTCGACGACGTGCACCTCGACGACGAGGGCCAGCAGGCCTTCGCCCGCCACTTCGGCGACCTCACCACCGCCCACCCGACGGTGGCCGCCGTCGACGGCGTCCCGAACGTGCTCCCCGTCGACAGCGAGCGCGGGCGCGCCAACCACTGGCACACCGACGTGACCTTCGTCCTCAACCCGCCCCAGGCCAGCACCCTGCGCAGCATCACCATCCCGCCGTACGGCGGCGAGACCCTGATCTCCAGTTCGGCGGCCGCCTACCGGGACCTGCCCGTCCCGCTGCGCGCGCTCGCCGACACCCTGTGGGCCGAGCACACCAACGACTACGACTACGCGGTGCCGGACGAGCAGATCGACGAGGAACAGGCCGCCCAGCGCGCCCAGTTCACGTCCATCAAGTTCCGTACCGCCCATCCCGTCGTCCGGGTCCATCCGCTGACCGGCGAGCGAGGGCTGTTCATCGGCGGGTTCGCGCAGCGGATCGTCGGGCTGTCGGTGGGCGAGTCCCGCAAGCTGCTCGACCTGTTCCAGTCGTACGTCACCCGGCCGGAGAACATCCTGCGCTGGCGCTGGTCCCCGAACCAGCTGGTCCTGTTCGACAACCGGATCACCCAGCACTACGCGATCGACAACTACGACGGCCGGCCGCGCCGCCTGCACCGGGTGACCGTCGCCGGTGACGTGCCGGTCGGCATCGAGGGCAAGGAGAGCTACTCGATCGAGGGCGACGCCTCGCACTACACGTCCGTGGCCGAGTAGCACGCACCGCACGTCCGTGGCCGAGTAAAGGAAATCTCACGCTCCGTACCGCGGGTGTCCGCATAGTGGGCAGCCTCTCCCCCTGAGCGGAGAGGCTGCCCAGACTGTGGGCGTTTTTGCCCACTCGCACGTAAGGGACCACCCGCTCTCATGTCCCGCACCACCCTCGACACCCCACCCACCGCTCCCGACGCACACGCCCCGCTGTCCCACGGCCTCAAGCAGCGCCATCTGTCGATGATCGCCCTCGGTGGCGTGATCGGCGCCGGTCTCTTCGTCGGGTCCGGCGCGGGGATCGCCGCCGCCGGACCGTCGATCGTGATCGCGTACGCGGTCTCCGGTCTGCTGGTCATGCTGGTGATGCGGATGCTCGGCGAGATGTCTGCCGCGTATCCGTCCTCGGGCTCGTTCTCGGCGCACGCCGAGCGGGCGATCGGACCGTGGGCGGGCTTCACCGCGGGGTGGTCCTTCTGGGTGCTGCTCTGCACGGCCGTGGGGCTCGAAGGGATCGGGGCGGCGAAGATCGTCACCGGCTGGCTGCCGGGTACGCCCGAGTGGGCCTGGGTCGCCCTGTTCATGGTGGTCTTCTGTGTCGCGAACCTCGCCGCCGTGAAGAACTTCGGCGAGTTCGAGTTCTGGTTCGCCGCGCTGAAGGTCGGCGCGATCAGCCTGTTCCTGGTGCTGGGTGTGCTGGCCGTCGCGGGCGTGCTCCCCGGCACGGACTCCCCCGGCACCTCGAACCTCACCGGCCGGGGCGGCTTCCTCCCGCACGGCAGCGAGGGGCTGGTCGTCGGTCTGCTCGCGTCGGTCTTCGCGTACGGCGGTCTGGAGACGGTCACCATCGCGGCGGCCGAGTCGCGGAATCCGGTCCAGGGCGTCGCGCGTGCCGTCCGTACGGCGATGTGGCGCATCGCGCTCTTCTACATCGGCTCCATGGCGGTCATCGTCACGCTGGTCCCCTGGGACTCGAAGGAGGTCGTCGAGAAGGGCCCGTACGTCGCCGCCCTCGACCACCTGGGCATCCCGGGCGCCGGCCGGCTGATGGACGTGGTCGTGTTCGTCGCGCTGCTCTCGGCGATGAACGCCAACATCTACGGCTCCTCGCGCATCGCCTACTCGCTGGTGGAGCGCGGCCAGGGGCCGAAGGCCCTCGGCAGGGTCTCGGCCGGGGTCCCGCGCGTCGCGGTGCTCGTCTCCTGCGTCTTCGGCTTCGTGTGCGTGCTGCTGAGCTACTGGCGGCCGGACGACGTCTTCCCCTGGCTGCTGAACATGATCGGCGCGGTGATCCTGGTCGTGTGGATCTTCATCGCGGTCTCGCAGCTGCTGCTGCGGCGCCGGGTGGAGCGCGAGGCACCGGAGAAGCTGGTCGTGCGGATGTGGCTGTTCCCGGCGCTGACCTGGGTGGCACTGGCCGGCATGGCCGCGATCTTCGTCCTGATGGCCCGGCAGCCGGACACCCGGGTGCAGCTGTACTCGACGGGCGGCATGACGCTGCTCCTGGCGGCCGTCGGATACGTATGGCAGCGGGCCCGCGCGGCCCGCTGACCGTTCCCGCTCCCCCGAAAGGCCCTCGTGCGACCCACACGAGGGCCTTTTTGTTGCTAGCGTGCACTTGCAAGCTATGTGCAATAAGGTCTTACGAGGCCGGAGGGGACTTCGTCATGCCCGTCTACACACTCCCTGAGCTGCCGTACGACTACGCCGCACTCGCACCCGTGATCAGCCCGGAGATCATCGAGCTGCACCACGACAAGCACCACGCGGCGTATGTGAAGGGGGCCAACGACACGCTGGAGCAGCTCGCGCAGGCGCGTGACAAGGAGTCGTGGGGAGCGGTCAACGGGCTGGAGAAGAACCTGGCCTTCCATCTCTCCGGCCACATCCTGCACAGCATCTACTGGACGAACATGAGCGGGAACGGCGGCGGTGAGCCCCTCGCCGTGGACGGTGTGGGTGAGCTCGCGGACGCGATCACCGAGTCGTTCGGCTCCTTCGCCGGATTCAAGGCGCAGCTGACGAAGGCCTCCGCGACCACCCAGGGCTCCGGCTGGGGCGTCCTCGCCTACGAGCCGCTCAGCGGTCGCCTCGTCGTCGAGCAGATCTACGACCACCAGGGCAACGTGGGGCAGGGCTCGGTGCCGATCCTGGTGTTCGACGCCTGGGAGCACGCCTTCTACCTCCAGTACCGCAACCAGAAGGTCGACTTCATCGACGCGATGTGGCAGGTCGTCGACTGGCAGGACGTGGCCAGGCGATACGCGGCGGCCAGGTCCCGCGCGAACGTCTTGCTGCCGACCCCCTGAGGCGGGTATGAAACGTCCTGCTCGTGATCGTCTTCTCACCTTTCACGTGGCAGGCGGAGAAACGGAGGGCCCCCGCGAGGACGTGACTCGCGGGGGCCCTCCTGTGCGCACGGCTCGCGTCAGGCGCAGGGCACGTTGAGCGACAGCAGCGCGGCGGCACCGTCCGTCATACGGAGTTCGGTGATCGCGGCGTTGCGCAGCCGCGGGAGGACCCTGCGGTACTCGCCCAGCGGGATGGACAGCAACGAGCACAGCACCAGCCGGAGCAGGGTGTTGTGGGCGACGACCAGGACGCGTTCGCCGTGGTGCGCGGCCGCGATCCGGCGCAGGACGGCCGCCCCGCGGGCCGCCGCGGTGCGCGGGTCCTCCGCCTCCGGGAAGGGGTACGACACCGGGTCGACCCGGAACGCCTTCGCCCGGGCGGGGTTCTCGGCCTCGAACTCGGCGAGGGTGCGGCCCTCCACCACCCCGAAGTCGCATTCGCGCAGGGCGGGTTCGCGGTGCGCGGTGAGACCCAGGGCGCGGCAGGCGGGCTCGGCCGTGGCGACGGCGCGCGAGAGGGTCGACGTCCAGACGGCGTCCACGGGGTGCGCGGCGGCCCAGCGGCCGAGCGCCTCGGCCTGGGCGTGCCCCTCGTCGGCGAGGGGGACGTCACTCACTCCGGCGTAGCGGTTCTCGGCATGCCAGACGGTCCGGCCGTGCCGGGCGAGCAGCAGGGTCGTGCTCACTGAAGCTGCGGGACTCACGGCGCTGTGGGTCATGCTCGTCGTACTCATGACCCGCCAGTATTCCGGTCGGGGCGCGCTCACGTGTGCGCTCCGGCGGAAGCCCGCCGTCCGGGTCTTTTCGGCAGGACCCCGAAGGCCCCGTGAGGAGCGAAAAGGAGCCTCACGGGGCCTTACGGTATGCGGGCTTCCGGGGCATCGTTGCGGGATGCCGAGGGAAATGACGTACCCCTGCTACACGTGTGGGTCCTACCAGCCGCACCGCCAGCCCCGGGACGACCGGGAGCGGGACATCATCCGCAAGCTGGCGAACCTCCAGAAGCCGAACGCGTATGTGGACGACTACTGGATCTGCGGCCGCACCGACTTCGACTGCCGCAACATCCGCACGGCATCGAGGGTCAAGCCGTTCGACCCGCCCCAGAAGATGCCCGAGCCGCAATGACTCCTGGTGGCCCTTACAGGTTGCTGAAGTCCGGGCCCTTCGTGCGGGTGCGCTTGATCTCGTAGAAGCCGGGGGTCGAGGCGACCAGCAGCGTGCCGTCCCACAGCCTGGCCGCGGCCTCGCCCTTCGGGGTGGGCGTGACGACCGGGCCGAAGAAGGCGATCTGCTCGCCGTCGTCGCCGGGGAGCGCGATCACCGGGGTGCCGACCTCCTGGCCGACCTTCTCGATGCCCTCCTTGTGGGAGGCGCGCAGCTCGGCGTCGAACTCGAAGTCCTCCTGGTCGGCGTAGTCGAGCAGGGAGGCCGGGAGGCCGACGTCCTCGAGCGCGCCCGCGATCGCCTCGATGGTCGCGCCCTCGCCCTGGTTGTGGATGCGCGTGCCGAGCGCGGTGTAGAGCGGGCCGAGGACGTCCTCGCCGTGCTTCTGCCAGGCGGCGGTGACCACCCGGATCGGCTTCCAGGCCTTGGTGGCGAGCATGTCCCGGTATTCCTCGGGCAGCTGGTCCAGCTTGTCCTCGTTGAGGACCGCGAGGCTCATGATGTGCCAGCGGACCTCGATGTCCCGGACCTTCTCCACTTCCAGCACCCAGCGCGAGGTCATCCAGGCCCAGGGGCACAGCGGGTCGAACCAGAAGTCGACGGGGGTCTTGGTGGAGGCGGTCTCGGGCATGGTTCTCCTCGGAAAGCGGTGTTTCCCGCAGCAACACCGGAGGCCGCTCGCCTCATTCCCGGGTGTCCCGCCTCGTTCCCGGCTGTCCCGCGTCAGGGGCACATGGCAGGATCGCTCCTGTCCAGCCGTGTCCACCGCCGGATGCCGGACATCCGTTCCGCAGTATCCATATCCATTCCGTGACACCCCGAGGGAGTGCCGCCCGTGCCCGGTGACAATCTGACCCGCGACGAGGCCCAGGAGCGGGCAGCGCTGCTGTCCGTGGACGGGTACGAGGTCTCCCTCGACCTGCGCTCCGCCCTGGGCGACATCGAGGCCGAGCCGCGTACGTTCCGCTCGGTGACCACGATCCGCTTCCGCTGCGCGGAGCCCGGCGCCGCGAGCTTCGCCGATCTGCTCGCACCGAGCGTCACGGCCGTGTCGCTCAACGGCAAGGACCTGGACCCCGGCGAGGTCTTCGACGGCTCCCGCATCCGGCTGGAGGACCTCCAGGCCGACAACGAGCTGGTCGTCGACGCGCAGTGTGCCTACTCCCGCACCGGCGAGGGCATGCACCGCTTCGTCGACCCCGAGGACGGCGAGGTCTACCTCTACACCCAGTACGAGCCCGCCGACTCCCGGCGCGTCTTCGCGAACTTCGAGCAGCCGGACCTCAAGGCCCCCTTCCGTTTCGAGGTGCGGGCCCCGGAGGGGTGGACGGTCTGGAGCAACGGCGTCGGTGAACTCGTCGACGGTGTGTGGAAGTTCGCCGAGACCAAGCCGATCTCCACGTACATCACCGCGTTCGTGGCGGGCCCGTACCACTACGTCACGGACAGCTACGCGCGCACCTTCGAGGACGGTACGACGCTGGAGATCCCGCTCGGCGCGATGTGCCGCAAGGGTCTGGCGCCCCACTTCGACTCCGACGACGTGTTCCTGGTGACCAAGCAGGGGCTCGACTTCTTCCACGACCACTTCGACTTCCCCTACCCGTTCGGGAAGTACGACCAGGCGTTCGTGCCCGAGTACAACCTCGGCGCGATGGAGAACCCGGGGCTCGTCACCTTCCGCGAGGAGTTCATCTTCCGCGGCAAGGTGACCCAGGCGTCGTACGAGGGCCGGGCCAACGTCATCCTGCACGAGATGGCGCACATGTGGTTCGGCGACCTCGTCACCATGGAGTGGTGGGACGACCTGTGGCTCAAGGAGTCCTTCGCCGACTTCATGGGCGCGTTCGCGCTGGTCGGGGCGACCCGCTTCGAGAACGGCTGGATCACCTTCGCCAACCGCCGCAAGGCCTGGGCGTACCGTGCCGACCAGCTGCCCTCCACCCACCCCATCACGGCCGACATCCGCGACCTGCAGGACGCCAAGCTCAACTTCGACGGGATCACGTACGCGAAGGGGGCGAGCGTGCTCAAGCAGCTCGTCGCGTACGTCGGCCAGGACGCGTTCCTGGAGGGCGCGCGCCGCTACTTCAAGCGGAACGCGTACGGCAACACGCGCCTCGGCGATCTGCTGTCGGCGCTGGAGGAGACCAGCGGGCGCGATCTGGCCACCTGGTCGCGGGCGTGGCTCCAGACGGCCGGGGTGAACTCCCTCACCCCGCAGGTGATCCTGAGCGCCGAGGGCCGCATCACGGAGCTGGCCGTGCTCCAGGAGGCCCCCGAGTCGCATCCCGAACTGCGCCCGCACCGCGTCGCGGTGGGCCTGTACCGGCGTGAGGGCGCCGATGGGTCCCTGGTGCGGTACGCGCGCGCCGAGGTCGACGTCGTCGGCCCCCGCACGGTGGTCGAGGAGCTGGTCGGCGCGGACGCCCCCGAGCTGGTCCTCGTCAACGACGACGACCTCACGTACTGCAAGATCCGCTTCGACGAGAACTCGCTGGCCACGCTGCGCGAGAGGCTCGGCGACATCACCGACCCGCTCGCCCGCGCGCTGTGCTGGTCGGCGCTGTGGAACCTCACCCGGGACGCGCTGATGCCGGCCCGGGACTTCGTGGGACTGGTGCTGAGCTTCGCGGGCCGCGAGTCCGACATCGGCGTCCTGCAGATGCTGCACGCCTGGGCGCACTCCGCGCTCGTCCACTACGCGGCCCCCGACTGGCGTGCGGAGGGCGGCCGGCTCCTCGCCCAGGGCGCCCTGAAGGAACTGCGGCTCGCCGAGCCCGGCAGCCAGCACCAGCTGACCTGGGCCCGTTTCTTCGCGACGGTCGCCTCCGAGCAGGCCGATCTGCAGCTGCTGCTGCACCTCATCGAGGGGACCGCCAAGGTCGACGGCCTGGACGTCGACCAGGAGCTGCGCTGGGCGTTGCTGGAACCGCTGGCGGCGCACGGCGTCGCCGACGAGTCCCTCCTCGCGGCCGAACTGGCCCGCGACGACACGGCCTCCGGCAAGCGCCACCAGGTCCGCTGCCTCGCCGCCCGCCCCTCGGCGGCGGTCAAGGCCCAGGCCTGGGCGCAGGTCGTCGAGTCGGACGCGCTGTCCAACGCGCTGGTCGAGGCGACCATCGCGGGCTTCGCGCAGCCCTCCCAGCGGGAACTGCTGGCCCCCTACGCCGCGAAGTACTTCGCGGCCATCGAACGCGTCTGGGCCGAGCGGTCCATCCAGATCGGCATGGACGTCGTCAAGGGCCTGTTCCCGTCCCTGCGGGACTCCCAGGAGACCCTGGACGCGACGGACGCCTGGCTCACCGCCCACGAGGACGCGGCACCGGCCCTGCGCCGTCTGGTCCTGGAGGCGCGGGACGACCTGGCGCGCACCCTGCGGGGACAGGCGTGCGACACGGCGGCGGGGTCGTAGCGGCAACGGCCGGGAAGTGACGGGGCCCCGGGTCGCCCATGCGGCCGCCCGGGGCCCCGTTACCGAACCCGCGCACCGGGCCCCGTAACCCCGATCCGGACCAGCGTCTTTCGGCAGTCGAACGCCCGTACTTTAGGGCGAGCTTGTCCGGATTTGTCGACAGGCGTGTAACAGCGGTTAGGGGACGGAGCGGGCGCGGGAAACCCCCGGTCATGAACCACAACACCCCACTCCCCCCCCACCCCCTCCGCCACCTGTCCCACACGCAGCGGCGGGTCCTGACCGCCGCCCAGCTGCGCACCCACGGCGTCACGGCCGCCGACACGAACGAGCAGTGCCGGCCGGGCGGCCCCTGGCAGCAGATCCTCCCCGGCGTCTTCCTCCTCCACCCGGGGCCGCCCACCTCCGAGGAACGCCTGCACGCCGTCCTGCTGTTCGCGGGTCGCACCCCCGCACGCGAGCCGGCGCCGGGCATCCCCGTCCAGCCGGGCGCCGAGGAACCGCACGCCCCGCGACCGTACGCGGACGCGCTGATCACGGGCCTGGCGGCGCTGACCCTGCACGGATTCACCTCGTCGCCCCCGCTGACCTCCCTCGACAAGATCGACGTCCTGGTCCCCCGGCTGCGCCGGCTGCGCTCGCACGGCTGCGCCCACATCGTCCGTACGCCTTCGCTGCCCGCCCCCTCGTACCTCACGGGTGTCCCGGTCGCCCCCGTGCCGCGCGCCCTCGCCGACGCGGTGGCGGAGCTGTCGGACGCGGGCGCGGTACGGCGGCTGCTGACGGAGGCGGTGCGCGCCGGGCACTGCGAACCGGCCTCGGTGGTAGGTGAGTTGACGCAGGCCCGGCTGCTGAGCCGGCCGCACGTGGTGGACGCGGTGGACTCGCTGCTGGCGGAGGGCCGGGCGATCGCGGAGGACCGCCTCTACCGGATGGTGCGGGAGTACGGCCTGCCCGACCCGGTCTGGAACGTCGACCTGCACCTGCCGGGCGGGCCCCACCTGGGCGGCCTCGACGCGTACTGGCCCGAGCAGGCGGTGGCCATGGAGCTGGACACCCGGGCGCCCTGGCAGGAACACCGGCAAGGCCACGGCCATGACGACGACGCCCTCTGGTCGGAGTACGCCCGCAAGCGCGAGCACCTGGAGCGGCTGGGCATCACGGTCGTCCACATCACCCCGCGGAAGCTGCGCGAGGCGATGGAGCAGCAGGCGGCGGTGGTCCGCACCGCGCTGATGGCGGCGAACGACCGGGATCCGGCGGCGTATGTCGTGGTCCTGCCCCGGTAGTGACGGACCGGGGCGGTACCAGGAGGGGAGAGGAGGGGCCGCCGGAGATCCGGCGGCCCCTCCTCGTGCGGGCGCCCGGGGGAACCTCGGGCTCGGACTTGCGTCAAGGAGGTGGTTCAGGGGCCTACTTGCCGCAGAACTCCCCCTCGATCACCGCATCGCTGTCCCCCGACCAGTCCCCGTTGAAGTTGAAGGCCAGGGAGTGGCGGCCGTCCGCCGTCGTCACGGCGGAGGACGTCGAGCCGTGGATGCCGCCGTCGTGGCCCCACACATGGACCCCGCAGTCGAGCTTGCGGTCGATGAGACCCAGGCCGTAGCGGGCGCCCGGGATCTCGTCGGCCTTCACCGTGGTCTTCATCTCCTTCAGCTGCTGCGGCGGAAGGAGCCGGCCGCCCAGCAGGGCCGCGTAGAAGCGGTTCAGGTCGGCGGAGTCGGAGATCATCTCCCCGGCCGAGGAGGCCAGGGAGGGGTTGAGCCGCGTGACGTCGTACGTCGGGCCCGTCGTCGTCCGGGCCAGTTTCGAGTACGCGTGGCTGCTGGGCCGTGGGAGCGTCGTCCTGGTGCCGGGGACGGACGTGGCGCGCAGGCCGAGCGGTTCGATGACGCGGCGGCGGATCTCCGTGGCGTAGGAGTGGCCGGTGACCTTCTCGATCACCATGCCGGCCAGCACGTAGTTGGTGTTGGAGTAACTCCAGGACGTACCCGGCACGAAGAGCGGTTGGTGGGTCATCGCGATCGCCACGAGCTGCTCGGGCGTCTTCGTGTCGTAGCGGTGTTCGAGGAAGCCGTCCTTCAGGAAGTACGTGCGGGCGAAGTCCTCGTCCGCCGTGTAGTTGAAGATGCCGCTGGTGTGGTTGAGGAGCTGGCGGACGGTGATCCGGCGTCCGTCGTGGCCATGACCCCGGACCACGCCCGGGAGCCACTTCTCCACCTTGTCGTCCAGCGACAGCCGCCGCTCCGCCTCCAGCTGCAACAGCACCGTCGACACGAACGTCTTCGTGATGCTGCCCACGCGGTAGTGGTCGGCCGTACCGCGGGGCGTGCGCGTCCGCACGTCACCCACGCCCGCCGTGGCCGACCACGTGCCGTCGGTGTCCCGCGCCGTCGCCGTCACGCCCGGCACTCCGTCCTGCACCGCGGCGTCCATGGCGGCGCGGGTCGCACCGTGGTGACCGGCCCCGGCGGGAGCCGCCACCGCGGGCCCCGCCAGAGCGGCCGCAAGCGCCACCGCCGTCGCCGCCACCAGTCCCGTACGCACTGACATGCCGTTCCCCCTTCAGCGGTGAACCCGGTCGGGGGGAGGGACTCGGCGGGCCGGTGTGAAGGTTGCCCGCCTGTACGCCAGTTGAGTGGATTTCGGCCGTTCTTCGGGCTTCCTCAGGCCTTCTTCAGTACGAGCTCCGTGTTGCGGTCCCGCGAGGCGCCGGCCAGCTCGGTGCTGCGGCCCGGGGAGTTGAAGGCGAGCTCGCGGTAGAGGGCCGCGAGCCCGGTCTGGCTGAGGTCGGAGAAGTCCGTACGGTGCGGTGCCGCGGACTCGATGAGGGTGGTGAAGAGGGAGAGCGTGCCGTCCTTGTTGTCGACGACCTCGATGATGCGGGCGAGGTGCGGGAAGTCGACGTGGGAGGCGGTGTTGATCTCCCAGAAGGAGCCGTGGTTCGGCGCGGAGTGCGCGATGATCTCGTTCTTGTGGGTGTGGCCGTTCACCCAGGCCAGCACGTTGCGGTGCTTGGCGAGCGTGGCGACCACGTCCTCGCCCCCGTGGCGCTTGTCGCTCGGGTGCGCGGGGTCGGTGCGGCGGTTGGTCATCGACTTGCTGGTGTGGTGGCTGAAGACGATGGCGTACGAGTCCTTGTTGTCGCTCAGCGTCTTGTCCAGCCAGCGCAGCTGGGTCGTCCCGATGGAGCCCATGTAGTGGCCGCCCGGGTCGGTGGTGTCGATGCTGATCCCGATGATGTCGTCGGAGATGCGGAAGGCGTAGTACTGGGTGCCCGCGGCGAGGTTGGCCTGTGAGTAGCCGTGGCCGATCGGGCCGGGGCCGGTGTGCGCGGGGTCGAGGTGCGCCTTGAGGTACTCGGCGGGCGTGAAGGGGGCGCGCGACTCGTCCGGGGTGACCGAGCGCAGCTGCCGCGCGTGCGCCTTGAGGAGATCCCTGAGCTGGGTGCCCTTGGGGTCCTTGTCGTTCTTGATGGCGGCGCGCAGGGCGACGCTCGCCGAGGCGGGCAGCGTCATCAGCTTCTTGCCGCCGACGGCGAACTCGGCAAGGAAGGAGTCGCCGTGCCGGTAGCAGCCCAGCGGCAGCGCGTCGTGGTTGCCGACGGTGGAGTACCAGGGCAGGCCGAGGCCGGGGCTGCGCAGCTCACGGATGGCGGCCGCGAGGAAGCCGTGCAGGTGCGGGAAGCCGCGCTGCTTGTCGGCGTCGCGCAGGGCCGCGTCCGGCTGCCAGTACAGCTTGAGGCCGCTGTTCTGAACGCCCTCGTAGTGGCGCGGGTCGCCGCTGTTGGGGCTGATCCGGCCACCGCTCATGACCTTCAGGAACCAGTCCAGCTCCGTCTTGGAGTTGTTGTCCGTGTTGTCCCCGGTGGTCATGACGAAGTGCAGCGGGGAGCCGGTGACGGGGGCGCCCCGCAGCGCGTTGACCCGCTCGACGAGCGAGACGGCGCCCGCCACGGTCAGCGACTCGTGCGGACGCCAGGCGTTCGCGGCGCCGGTACGCAGGTACTCGAGCCGCAGCGGGTGCTGGACGTCGATCAGGTGCAGGTCGGTGAACTGCACGAACGCGGCGAGCGCGGTGCGCCGGTCGGCCCGGCCCGACTTGGCCGCGGCCAGGTCGCCGCGTACGACCCGCTTCCAGGCGGGGCCGTCACCGAGCCGCCGGTAGCCGCCCGAGCCGGAGCGCGGCGCGGCCACGCTCTCCAGGGTGGTGCCGCGCTCGTAGGGAGCGAGGGGGGCGGCGGGCGCCATGGGGGTCCCCCCGCTCGAGCGAAGCCGAGAGTGGGGGAGTGACACGGCGACGGCCGACTCGCCGGTGCCGGTGGTGGCGGCGTGCGCCTCGGAGTCGGGCCGCAGGGCGTAGCCGATGCCCGCGGAGAGGGTCACCGCCCCGGTGGCGGCGAGCAGGGTACGGCGGTTCATGGCGGCGGAAGTGGCGACAGAGCGTATGCGCGACATGGCGCGGTCTCCCCGAGTGCGAACGCGTCGGCAGTGGTCGCGGGGGGTTCGTTGCGGCAACTCCCCGCTCACACTGGATCGTTCGCATCGCGGGTGACCTGGACGTTAACGAGGCGGCAACTGCCGGCGCCGATCACCGTACGTGGATCTTGGAGCACCCTGCGCGCCCACGACCCCTCTCCGAACGGCCGGGACACGGTCACTCCGTGTTCATTTTCCGGGGTAGGGGACCAGTTCCCGGTCGCTGCTCCCCCGCGGCTACTTCCCCGCCTCTTCGGAGCCGACGCGGCCCAGGGGCGGTCGTTCCCGCCACAGCCGCAGCGCCACGTCGACCAGTGCGACCCGGTCGAGGGCGGGCACCTCGTCGAGCGGGTGCCAGGCCGCCATGTCGGTGGAGCCGTTCGTCTCGTGGCGCAGTTCGCCGCCGGTGACGCGGGCCTCGTAGACGATCCGTAGGGCGTGGAAGTCGTTGGGCGAGCCGAGCCGGCGCGGGTGCGAACGCAGTACGGAGTCGACGCCGAGCAGCGCGAGAGGCTCGACCGCGTAGCCCGTCTCCTCCTCGGCCTCGCGGATGACGGTGTCGTAGGGGTCCTCGCCGTGGTCCATGCCGCCGCCGGGCAGGGTCCACCGCCTGCTTCCGTCACCCGCGACCCAGCGGGCCAGCAGCATCCGCCCGTCCCGCACGCATACGGCGTAGGCCGCCACCCTCAACTGCTTCGGCATGCCCAGACGTTACGGCACGGGGGCATGGCACGTCGCCTACGGCTGGGACGGGTTGGCCGGTGAGTACTCCGGCGGCGACCAGCGGATCGGGCTGGCGGCAGGCGTCTGCACGACCTCGGTGGCGGTGAAGCCGACCGTGCGCTCCCCGTCGGCCGCGTACTCCGTGCGTGCCGTGCCCGTCAGTTGCAGCACCGTCCCCGACTCCCAGTCCAGGAAGAGCAGCCCCGCCCTCGGGTCCGTCTCCAGGTTGCCGAGGGTCAGGAACATGGAGTTGCCGGGGTAGTCGCGCCAGTGCAGTTCGTTCGGTGAAGTGACGTGGACGAAACCGGGGTTGCCGCCCCGGTGGCTGGCGTCGGCGCCGTGCGCGTGGACGGTGGCCAGGAAGAAGGTGTCGGCACACTCGACGAACCGCCGCTGCCCGGAGGAGAGTCCGGCGGACCGGCGGGGCGTGCCGGGCGGGCGCTCGACCTTCTCGTACGACTCCCTCTTCTGCAGGTACTTCGGGCAGTTGGAGAAGACCTGGTCGGCCTCGACGGCGAAGCCGCGGGGGGTCGGTCGGGCCCGTCCGTTGAGTCGCATACGGCGGCGGGTGCGCGGGTCCAGCGCGATCGTGCCGACGGAGGTGCCCGGGGTGGCGAGCGCCGGCGCCAGTGGGTCGCCCTCGCGCAGGCCACCGCCCGTGACCGAGATCTGCCGGGCACCCGTCGCCCGCACGAACCCGGGCTCGCCGGTGAGCAGCGAGGCCCACACCGCTCCGCCGGCCGGATCGGCCGCGCCCAGCACCAGCATCGGCTGGAGTTCGAGGAAGGCGGCGGCCACGGGACGGATGCCCTGTCCGACGGACCGCCCCACATGGTCGGCGGCCTCGCGCACTCCCACCCGTTCCTGTACGGCCCGTGAGCCTGAGTGGTATGTCATGACGCGCCCCGCTCTCCATAGCTCCTAGAAGAAACCGCAGGTGGGAGCGGTGGCGGACGGCACCGGGGCCCCTTCCACCCCGCTCGGCGCGTAGATCTCGAGGCGGGTGCCGTCGGGGTCGTGGAAGAAGATGCCGCCGGACGCCGAACCCTCACGGTGGGCGACCACGCCCTCGTACGCGAAGTCGACGCCGTAGTCGCGCAGGGCCGTCTCGTACTCCCTGACCCGGTCGACCGAGTCCACTTCGAGGGCGAGGTGGTGGAGGCCGGCGCGGGCCTGGTCGTACGACCCCTGCGCCTGCTGCCAGAGGGTGAGCACCGGGCGGCCGTCTCCGGCGAGCGAGCCGAGGAACGCGTACCGCCGTTCCTCCTCCTTGCCCTCGGCGATCACTCCGAAGCCGAGGAGGTCGCGGTAGAAGGCGAGCGAGCGGTCGAGGTCGGTGACGTTCAGGCCGATGTGGCCGGTGCGCAAGGTCATGACGGTCCCGTCTGTCGTTGGCCGCCCCACGGAGGAGCTAACCCTTGTCGTTGACATTAGGGGTTAGAGTGAAGGGCGTCAACCAGTGACCTACCCTTGAGCGGTTAGCACTGAAGGGAGCCCCTCATGCCCACCACCGCCGATCCCCGTCCGCTCACCGGGGAGCCGATCTCGCTCGACCTGCTCAACACCCGCTGGAACCGCGAGGGAGTGACGCAGGACCTGCTGACGGACACCGAGGGCCTGGCGGTGTGGCTGGCGGCCAACGGGCTGGACTTCCCGGCCGACGACGCCGTGCTGCTGCATGTACGGGAAGCCCGTGACGCCCTGCGCTCGGCCGTCGACGGCACCCTGGAGGAAGCCGCCGCCCGGATCGACGCCGTCCTCGCGCACGGCCGCGTCCGCGTGACGCTGACCGGACAGGGACCCGGCGAGGAGGCGGAGTTCGGCGACCCGTCCTGGGGGCCCGCCTGGCTCGCCGCCCGCGACTACCTCGGACTGCTCGCCACCGCCCCCGACCGCATCCGCCGCTGCGCCCACGACACCTGCATCCTGCATTTCTTCGACACCTCACGGAACGGCACCCGCCGCTGGTGCTCGATGGCGGCCTGCGGTAACCGCGCGAAGGCGTCCCGCCACTACGCGCGCACACGGGAGGCCTGAGCGGCCGCGAGCGGGCGACGGTCGGTCGGGGATCGGCCGACCTTGCTTGTCGATGTCCTGTCATATCGCGCTTTGACCGTCATGACGCATGGCGGAATTACGCCATGGTTCCATCCCGCCTCGGTCAACTCTCCCCAAACAACTGCCCCTTAGGTAAAGCTGAGCGGTCATCCGGGTCCACATACCGGACTGATGTGATCGTGTCCCGTGGGAACGTCGGGACCGGTCACTCCACGCTCGTTCCTTTACCTACAAGGGATGCTGATGACCGATCCTCAGCGCGCACCGATATCGGGCGCGAGACGCGTGGCCCGCATCGCCGTGGCCGCAGGCCTGGTGGCCGCGTTCTCCGCGGCCGGGCCGATACCCATGGCCTTCTCCGCGGACCACGCACCCGCCACGCCCGACCCGGGCACCAAGTCCGCGAGCGCCAAGCTCGGTTCGGACGACGCGGACCTCCTCGCCGAGGCCAAGGCCGACGGCGCCAAGAACGTCACGATGATGATCGCCACCGCTCCCGGGCAGACCGAGCAGGTCGCCCAGGAGATGGACGCGGTCAAGGGCGGCTCCGTCGGCCAGACGTACGACAAGCTCGGTTACGTCCGGGCCACCGTCCCGACCGCCAAGGCCGACGCGGCCATCGCCGCCGCCACCAAGCTGACCTCGGTGCACGGCATCGACCTGCGCCAGGACATCGCGCTCGACGACCCGACGCCGAGCGCCGACACGGTCAAGGGCGCCTCTTCGAAGGCCACGAAGACCTACGCCGCGCCCGACAAGAACACCCCCGCCGAGAACCCGTACAACCCGTCCTTCGAGACGGGCGCCGTCGACTTCGTGAAGAAGAACCCGAAGGCGGACGGCCGGGGCATCACCATCGGCATCCTCGACTCCGGTGTGGACCTGAGCCACCCGGCGCTGCAGAAGACCACCACCGGCGAGCGCAAGATCGTCGACTGGGTCACCTCGACCGACCCGATCCTCGACAACGACCTGAGCTGGCGGCCCATGGTCAGCGCGGTCTCCGGGCCCACCTTCACCTACGGCGGCCAGACCTGGACGTCCCCGGCGGGCTCGTACGAGATCAGCACGTTCCGGGAGTCCGCGACCGCGGGCGGCGACGCCGCGGGCGACGTGAACCGTGACGGCGACACCACCGACTCGTGGGGCGTCCTGTACGACCCGGCGGCCGGCACCGTCACCGTCGACGTGAACAACAACCACGACTTCAGCGACGACACCGCGATGAAGCCGTACAAGGACGGCTACCAGATCGGTCACTTCGGGACCGACAACCCGGCCACCGACGTCGTCGAGAGCCAGCCGTTCGTCGTGCAGATCCGCAAGGACGTGCCGATGGACCCCTACGGGGGCGACTGGGTCGGCAAGAAGGCCGACTTCGTCAACATCGGTCTGATCGCGAGCGAGCACGGCACGCACGTCGCCGGCATCACCTCCGCGAACGGCCTGTTCGGCGGCAAGATGAACGGCGCCGCCCCCGGCGCGAAGATCGTCTCGTCGCGCGCCTGCGTGTTCGGCCCGAGCTGCACCAACGTCGCGCTCACCGAGGGCATGATCGACCTCGTCGTCAACCACGGCGTCGACATCGTGAACATGTCCATCGGCGGCCTGCCCGCGCTGAACGACGGCAACAACGCGCGCTCCGAGCTCTACACGCGTCTCATCGACACCTACGGTGTCCAGCTGGTGATCTCCGCGGGCAACTCCGGCCCCGGCGCCAACACCATCGGCGACCCCGGCCTGGCCGACAAGGTCATCTCGGTCGGCGCGTCCATCTCCAAGGACACTTGGGCCGCCAACTACGGCTCCGTCGTGGAGAAGAAGTACGCGATGATGCCGTTCTCCTCGCGCGGTCCGCGTGAGGACGGCGGCTTCACGCCGACGCTGACCGCGCCCGGCGCCGCGATCAACACCACGCAGACCTGGCTGCCGGGCTCCCCGGTCGCCCAGGCCGGCTACTCCCTGCCGGCCGGCTACTCGATGCTCCAGGGCACCTCGATGGCCTCCCCGCAGGCCGCCGGCGCGTCCGCGCTGCTGCTGAGCGCCGCCAAGCAGAAGGGCATCGACCTGACGCCCGCCAAGCTGCGCACGGCCCTCACCTCGACCGCCGACCACATCAAGGGTGTGCAGGCGTACGAGGAGGGCGCGGGCCTCATCAACATCGTGGACGCGTGGAAGTCGATCAAGGACGACGTGACCGCCCACGACTACACCGTCAAGGCCCCGGTCGACACCGCGATCGACTACGCCCTGAAGACCCCGGGCTTCGGCACCGGCCTCTACGACCGCGAGGGCGGCCTCAAGGTCGGCGTGAAGAAGTCCTACGAGATCACCATCACGCGTACGTCCGGCCCGGACAAGGCGATCCGCCACGAGTTGCACTTCGAGAACAACGCCGGTGGCACCTTCCGGATCGTCGGCTCCGACGAGGTCAAGCTCGAACTGAACAAGCCGGTCACCGTCAAGGTCGCCGCGAAGGCCTCCTCGGCCGGCATCAAGAGCGCGATCCTCGAGGTCGACGACCCGCGGACCGAGGGTCTCGACAAGCAGATCCTGACGACGGTCGTGGTCTCCACGCCGCTCAAGTACAGCTACTCCGCGTCGAGTTCGGTGCAGCGCAACAGCACGCGGTCGTACTTCCTGACCGTGCCCGAGGGCGCGAAGGCGCTGGAGGTCGCGATCGGCGGGCTGAAGGACCTGAGCCAGACCCGGTTCATCTCCATCCACCCCTACGGTGTCCCGGTCGAGGACACCGGCACGCCGTACTGCTACAGCAACTACCCGAACACCAACGGCTGCAAGCCCGACGTGCGCTCGTACGCGGACCCGCAGCCCGGTGTCTGGGAGGTCGAGGTCGAGGCGCGCCGTACCTCGCCGCTGCTCGACAACCCGTACAAGCTGGAGGCCACCGTGCTCGGCGCGGCCTTCGACCCGGCCGTGGTGACGGTCCCCGAGGCCAAGGTCGGCACGCCGGTCACCGCCTCCTGGAAGGTGACGAACGGCTTCGCGGCGATCGACGGCACCCTGAAGGGCGGCCCGCTCGGCTCCTCGAAGACGGCCCGGCCGACCATCGCGGGCGGCGCCACCCAGACCAGCACGGTCGACGTGCCGGCCGGCGCCGCGTCGCTCGACGTCGCCATCGGCAACGTCTCGGACACGGCCGCCGACCTGGACCTGACGGTGTACGACTCCACCGGCAAGCAGGTCGCGCAGTCCGCGGACGGCGACTCGGAGGAGGCGGTCTCCATCCCCCACCCCGCCGCCGGTACGTACACCATCGAGGTCGTGGGCTACTCGGTCCCGTCGGGCTCGACCGCGTACGACTACCGTGACGTGTTCTTCTCCTCCGCGCTCGGCTCGGTCAAGGTCGACGAGTCGGCGCCGGTGAAGCTCGCCACGGGCGGTACGGCGACGGTCTCCGGCGAGGTCACCGCGGCCGCGCCGGCCCCCGAGGGACGCGAGTTCTTCGGCCGGGTCCAGCTGGTGAACGCCCGCGGCACGGCCGCCGGCCTCGGCAGCGTGAAGATCGAGAAGGTCACGCCGTAACACCTGCGTCGGTGAAGGGGCGGGCGTCCGGGAACGGGCGCCCGCCCTTTTTCACGGGCACGTGCCTTTTTCACGGGCACGTGCCTTCTTCACGGGCACGTGCCTTCTTCACGGGCACGTGAGAGTGCGGGACTCGGGCAGCGCCTTCACGATCCACGCGCGTTCGTCGGCGACGGCCTTCGCCCCCGTGGTCCAGTCGGTCGGTGTCGCCGGGTCGTCGTGGAGGGCGACGAGCACGTGCTCGCCCTCGCGCGGCCGGGGAGCCACTTCCTCGTCCAGTACGAGGACGACCTCGGCCTTCCCCTTCTCCGGCTTGTAGTAGCGGTCCACGTGGAGGGTGATCCGGTTCTCCGTGGTGCCGGGGAGCGGCTCGACGTCGGCGACCGTGCCCTCCGCGACGAGCCGGGCGCACGCGAGGTAGCCCGGTCCGCTGAGCGAAGCCCCCTCGCCCGCGCTCCCGCTGTCGGCCGCCTTGGCCCCGCTGCTGTCCGACGTGCTCATCGCGCCTCCCCCGTTGTGCGCGAGGATCCAGCCCATGCCGACGACCATCGCGGCCACAGTGGCCACGACGAGGGTGCCCACGACGAGGGCTAGGGGACGGCGCCCGCGGTTCCTGGGTGCGCCTTCGGGGCGGCGGGTGCGCTTTCTGGGCGCCCGCACCGGGACCGGCTTCGCTTCCTGCGCACGGTCCGCCAGCGCGTCCCCGATGGCCGCCAACTGCTCCCGCAGCAGTGCCACATCGGCCACCGCCGACCGGTGCTCGGCCATGAACTCCGGGTCGTCGCCGGCCCCTTCGGGCAGAGCCTCATCAGTGATCGCGGCCAACAGCGCGTCCACTCCCTCATACTCGGCCACGTCACACCACCTCGTCCTCGTGCAGGCGGGCGCGCAGGGCGCGGACCGCCGAGTGCAGCCTGCTCTTGACCGTGCCCTCCGGGATGCCGAGCTCCTCGGCGATCCCGCGCACGGACAGATCGGCGTAGAAACGCAGGACGAGGACCTGGCGCTGGGCGTCGGGCAGCTCGTCCAGGCCCTGCGCCACGGCGAGCGAGAGCACGCTGGAGTCCTCGTCACGGGCGTCCGCGGGCTGCCGCAGCGAGGCCAGCCGCTCGCCGAGCCGCTCCTGGCGCCGCTTGGCCCGGTGCCAGTCCATCGCCAGGTTCGAGGCGACGACCGCCGCCCACGCGGACACGTCACGCGGCGCCTCGTCCCCCTTCGCCGCGCGTTCCAGCAACCGCAGGCGGACCTGCTGCACCCCGTCCGGCAGGTCCGTCTGCGGTACGCCACCGAGCGCGAGCACCGCCCGCACCCGGCGTTCCTGGGCCGCGTCCAGGGGATCGTCCGCCCCCTGGGCACGGCGTGCCTTTCTGCGCAGCACTCCGCCCCTCCCCTCCCGCGTTTCCTCTACGACGCCGGTGCGGGCGGAAACGTTCGGCCGAACGCGAAGGAGTCGTACGTCACACCGGGCCGGGGCCCGCGGGGACGCCCACGCCGTACGGCTTGCGGTCCCCGGCGGCCGACGGAAGGGTTTCTTTCGGATGCCGAACGGACACCGGACGGCGGACGCGTCCCATTCCTCGGGCGGCACGGGCAAAGGATTGGACACGCGGGCACGGGTCAGACGCATGATGGAAGCGCTGGACCACGTAAAACGCACGCTAAGGGAGTCGCCGTGAGGGTCGGAATCGTCGGAGCCACCGGTCAGGTCGGCACGGTCATGCGCAGGATCCTCGTCGAGCGGAAGTTCCCGGTCGAGGAGCTGCGGCTGTTCGCCTCGGCGCGTTCGGCCGGGACGGTGCTCGACGGTGTGACGGTGGAGGACGCGGCGACGGCGGACTACTCCGGCCTGGACATCGTGCTGTTCTCCGCGGGCGGCGCGACCTCCAAGGCGCTGGCCGAGAAGGTCGCCGCGCAGGGCGCGGTCGTGATCGACAACTCCTCCGCGTGGCGCAAGGACCCGCAGGTGCCCCTGGTGGTCTCCGAGGTGAACCCGCACGCGATCGCGGACCGCCCCAAGGGCATCATCGCCAACCCGAACTGCACGACGATGGCCGCCATGCCGGTCCTGAAGCCGCTGCACGAGGAGGCGGGGCTCGAGGCACTGGTCGTCGCGACGTACCAGGCGGTGTCCGGTTCCGGCCTCGCCGGCGTGGCCGAGCTGCACGGCCAGGTACTGAAGGTCGCCGCGGACGCCGACAAGCTGACCCATGACGGCGGCGCGGTCGACTTCCCCGAGCCGGGGGTCTACAAGCGCCCCATCGCCTTCAACGTGCTCCCGCTCGCGGGGTCGATCGTCGACGACGGTCTGCACGAGACGGACGAGGAGCAGAAGCTCCGCAACGAGTCCCGCAAGATCCTGGAGATCCCCGCCCTCAAGGTCTCCGGCACCTGTGTCCGCGTCCCGGTGTTCAGCGGCCACTCCCTCCAGGTGAACGCCCGCTTCGCGCGTCCGCTGAGCGTGGAGCGCGCGACCGAGCTGCTGGCCGGCGCCCCGGGTGTCGCCCTCTCCGAGATCCCGAACCCGCTCGAGGCCGCCGGCAAGGACGCGTCCTACGTGGGCCGCATCCGCGCCGACGAGACGGCCGAGCACGGTCTCGCCCTGTTCGTCTCCAACGACAACCTCCGCAAGGGCGCCGCACTGAACGCGGTCCAGATCGCGGAGCTGGTGGCGGCGGAGCTCAAGGGCTGACAGCCCTGCCACGTGCCCCGGGGGCGGTCACCGCACGGTGATCGCCCCTTCTCACGCCCGCCGCACCTCGTAGAGGAAGCACCCGTACTCCACGGCCCGTACGTGGACGAGCGCCACCTCCGGGTCGGTGAAGGCCTCCGCGAAGGCCTCGTCAAGGGCGTCGGGGTTCTCGACCAGACGGCCGCCCAGGATGTGGCCCTCGGCGGAGTAGCGGCGGACCGTGCGGTGAGCGCCCGGGAAGGGGTAGCCGCGCAGGTCCGGGCCCGAGCAGTCGTCGGCGTGGACGAAGACCGGGCCCTGTTCGTCGTACGCGCCCGGGTCGACGCCCGTTTCGGCGGCCCAGCGGCGCAGCGGCGCGTAGGAGACGAGGGCGATCCGCTCGCCGGGTTCGCTGCGCCGTAGACAGCAGCGCAGCGGCGCACCGCCCTCCTCGTCCGCGAAGGGAACCATCGGGCGGTCCGCATCGTCAGCTGTGCGGAGATCCTTCAGGACCGCCGGATGGATGGGACGTGCCGTGTACGTCGTCGCGTTTGTCGTCGCGTACGTCGTCATGTCCGTCGTCGCGTCCGTCGTGTGCGTCGTCGTGTGCGTCGTCATGTCTCCAGGCTCGCGCGCGCGTGTGCCTGGCACCGGCGGGAAACGGACATCGCATCCGTGCAGGTCCCATGGAAGGATGGCGCAACCGTCACATAACGAGGAGATGACCGCGTGCCTGGCACAAACCTGACCCGCGAAGAGGCGCAGCAGCGGGCGAAGCTGCTCACCGTTGACTCGTACGAGATCGATCTCGACCTCTCGGGCGCGCAGGAGGGCGGCACCTACCGGTCCGTTACCACGGTGCGCTTCGACGTCGAGGAGAGCGGCTCGGAGACCTTCATCGACCTGGTGGCTCCCGCCGTTCACGAGGTGACCCTGAACGGGGACCCTCTCGAGCCCGCCGAGGTCTTCGAGGACTCGCGGATCGCGCTTCCGGGACTCCTGGAGGGCCGCAACGTCCTGCGCGTCGTGGCCGACTGCGCGTTCACCAACACCGGTGAGGGCCTGCACCGCTTCGTCGACCCCGTCGACCAGCAGGCCTACCTCTACACCCAGTTCGAGGTCCCGGACGCGCGCCGGGTTTTCGCGAGCTTCGAGCAGCCCGACCTGAAGGCCACCTTCCAGTTCACCGTGAAGGCGCCCTCCGGCTGGACCGTGATCTCCAACTCCCCGACGCCCGAGCCCAAGGACGACACCTGGGTCTTCGAGCCGACGCCGCGGATCTCCACGTACATCACCGCGCTGATCGTCGGGCCGTACCACTCCGTGCACAGCGTGTACGAGAAGGACGGACAGAGCGTGCCGCTCGGCATCTACTGTCGGCCCTCGCTCGCCGAGTTCCTCGACTCGGACGCGATCTTCGAGGTCACCCGGCAGGGCTTCGAGTGGTTCCAGGAGAAGTTCGACTACGCGTACCCGTTCAAGAAGTACGACCAGCTCTTCGTGCCGGAGTTCAACGCCGGTGCGATGGAGAACGCGGGCGCGGTGACGATCCGCGACCAGTACGTGTTCCGGTCCAAGGTGACCGACGCCGCGTACGAGGTGCGGGCCGCCACGATCCTGCACGAGCTGGCCCACATGTGGTTCGGCGACCTGGTCACCATGGAGTGGTGGAACGACCTGTGGCTGAACGAGTCGTTCGCCACCTACGCCGAGGCGGCCTGCCAGGCCTACGCCCCCCAGTCGCGCTGGCCGCACTCCTGGACGACCTTCGCCAACTCCATGAAGACGTGGGCGTACCGGCAGGACCAGCTGCCCTCCACCCACCCGATCATGGCCGAGATCAACGACCTGGACGACGTCCTCGTCAACTTCGACGGCATCACGTACGCGAAGGGGGCGAGCGTCCTGAAGCAGCTCGTCGCGTACGTCGGCATGGACGAGTTCTTCAAGGGCGTGCAGGCGTACTTCAAGCGGCACGCCTACGGCAACACGCGCCTCAGCGATCTGCTGGGCGCCCTGGAGGAGACCTCCGGGCGCGACCTGAAGACCTGGTCGGAGAAGTGGCTCCAGACCGCCGGCATCAACATCCTGCGGCCGGAGGTCGAGACCGACGCGGACGGGGCCATCACCTCCTTCGCGATCCGTCAGGAGGCTCCGGCGCTCCCGGAGGGTGCCAAGGGTGAGTCGACCCTCCGCCCGCACCGCATCGCCATCGGCCTCTACAACCTCGACGACGACAGCGGCAAGCTGGTGCGCGACGAACGCGTCGAGCTGGACGTCGACGGCGAGCTGACGGCCGTACCGGAGCTGGTCGGCAAGCGCCGCCCGGCGGTCTTCCTGCTCAACGACGACGACCTGTCGTACGCCAAGGTCCGCCTCGACGAGGACTCGCTCGCCTTCGTCACCGCGCACCTCGGCGACTTCGAGTCGTCCCTGCCCCGTGCCCTGTGCTGGGCCTCGGCCTGGGACATGACCCGCGACGGTGAGCTCGCCACCCGCGAGTACCTGTCCCTGGTCCTGTCGGGCATCGGCAAGGAGTCCGACATCGGTGTCGTGCAGTCGCTGCAGCGCCAGGTGAAGCTGGCGATCGAGCTGTACGCCGACCCGGCGGCCCGCGAGGCGCTGCTGACCCGCTGGACGGACGCGACGCTCGCGCACCTGCGCGCCGCCGAGCCCGGCAGCGACCACCAGCTCGCCTGGGCACGTGCCTTCGCGGCGACCGCTCGTACGCCGGAGCAGCTGGACCTCCTGGAGGGCCTGCTGGAGGACCGGGAGACCATCGAGGGCCTCGCCGTCGACACCGAGCTGCGCTGGGCGTTCGTCCAGCGGCTCGCGGCGGTCGGGCGCTACGACGAGGCGGAGATCGGCGCCGAGGCGGAGCGCGACAAGACGGCGGCCGGTGAGCGGCACGCGGAGACGGCCCGGGCCTCGCGTCCCACCGAGGAGGCGAAGGCGGAGGCCTGGTCCGCCGTCGTCGAGTCCGACAAGCTCCCGAACGCCGTGCAGGAGGCGGTGATCGGCGGCTTCGTGCAGACCGACCAGCGCGAACTGCTCGCCCCGTACACGGACAAGTACTTCTCCGTGGTGAAGGACATCTGGGACGCCCGTTCGCACGAGATCGCCCAGCAGATCGTGGTCGGTCTCTACCCGTCCATCCAGGTTTCCGAGGAGACCCTCGCCAAGACGGACGCGTGGCTGGCCTCGGCCGAGCCCACCCCGGCCCTGCGGCGCCTGATCTCGGAGTCGCGCTCCGGGGTCGAGCGCGCGCTGAAGGCCCAGGCGGCGGACGCGGCGGCGGCGTCCGCGTAGTCGGTCGTACGTGGGTGGGGGCTCCCGGCGTTGTGCCGGGAGCCCCCTTTCGCATGAGCGCGCGCGTGGGCGTGTGTGGGTGCGTGTGGGCGCCCGGGGTCACACCAGGGCGCGGGCGAGTGCGAGCATCGTGCGGGTCTGGAGCTCGGTCTGGTCGGCCACGGGGACCCAGCGGGCGTCGAAGGTGCTCGCCAGCTCACGGGCCCAGACCTCCACGAGGGTGTCCAGCGCGGGGGCGCCGCCCAGGGCCTGCCGCATCATGGCCGCCGCGCGCAGCGGGATGCGCCGGGCGGCGACGCCGAGCGAGACGGAGTTGCCCACGGTGGTGGCGAGTTCGGCGGAGTTCCAGGTGTCCACGACTCCGGGGCCGATGTCCATGAGCTCGCGGGCAGCGGTGAAGTGGGCGATCTCTTCGGGGGTCTGCGGTGACCTGGGCCCCAGCTCCCCGACCACCGCCTCCAGTTGTTTGGCCCGGCCGAGCAGGATCTCGCTCGCCTCCGCGACCTCGCGCCGGGGCTCGGCGACGGGCCGTGGATCGCTGACGCCCGCCACGCTCCAAAAGGGCGCCTCGACGACCGCCGACACGGTTCCGTGCCGCATCGCGTACAGCCAGGTCGCCTGTGAGGTGAAGCCGGACGGGTCCCGTTCCACGGTGGGGCTGCTGTCCGGCAGGACGAGCACGCCCGGGCTCTCGGCCAGCCATCCCATGCCGTCGAACGGCCGGTGTTCCAGGGGAATGCCGAGGTCCTCGGCGATCCGACGGTAGGCGGCCGCCGCCCCCGGCACCGCGCGAGTCAACTGCAGAAAGGATCCGCCCACTTCGACACCGTGGAGGGAGAACTGCACGACCGGGCGCAGTTCGTCGATGAGCCGTACCAGTGCCTCGGACTCCGGCATCGCCGGACGCGGGTCAGTCGCGACCGGCGGAAACTCGGGCTGCGCGGCGAAGGCGGGCCGGTAGAAGCGCCGGTAGTAACCCCGGAGGGTCGGCGAGGCCTCGGCCGCGCGTCCCTCGCCGGACCGCCCCTCGCCGGACCGCCCGGTCAGCCAGCGCCCGGCGAGGCTCGCGCCGTCGGGGTCGAGGCAGAGCAGGAAGTGCCAGGCGCAGCCGGACTCCTGGAGCAGTGCGGGCTCCCGCGCGAACCTCTCGGCCAGGGAGAGCGCGGTGACCCCGCCCACCGGTTCGTTGGCGTGCGCGCCGGCGACCGTGAGGATGTGCCGGGGGCCGTGTCCGGCCGACAGCAGCCACAGCGGCCGGCCGGCACGCGAGGTCCCGACGACACGCAACCGCAGTGCACCGGGTCGTGCCGCCACCGTCGCGTGAGCGCGTCGCAGCAGCTCACCGAGGGTGGGATACGGGGTTCCCCGCATGCCGGGCTCCGGTCAGGTGCCGTTCGCGTTGCTGTCCCCGGTGGTCTCCTTCTTGTCCAACGGGCGGATCACGATCTTGGCGGCCATGTGGCCCCCTCTCTGTGTGGGCTCTGCGGTGGCCGAGGGCCTGTCCGGCGAAACGGATCAGCCGCCGTTGCCTCCACTGCTGTCGCCCGTGGTCTCCTTCTTGTCCAACGGGCGGATCACAATCTTGGTGGGCACCCCAACTCCTCTCGCCCATACGGACGTTGAGCGTTGCGGGCGCGATCGCCGACCGCGTCTTGTCAAGGCTCGACTCGGGGGACCAGAGTGTCAAGGCATGTACCTGTAACGGGAAGGGGTCCTGGTGACGGTGCCGGTCGACACGCTCCGCAGGCCCCGGATCAAGCCCGAGCACCGGCCGTACCGCACGATCGACGGCAACGTCCGCATCGGCAGTGTCATCCACGGCATCGGCGCCGAGATCGAGGACCCGCAGGGCTGGGTCTGGACGCTGGTCGAGACGATGGACGGAACGCGGGAGCCGTCGGCGGTGGTCGGCGAGGTGCTGCGGGCGCATCCCGAACTTCCCGACCTCACGCCCGAGGACGCCCGGCAGGCGATGGCGGACCTGCTCGACGCCGGGTTCGTGGAGGACGCGGCGGCGCCCGTGCCGGTGTCCGAGCGGGAACGGCTGCGCTACAGCCGGGGTGTGCCGCTGCTGCGCTGGATGGACCTCGGCCCCCGGACGAGCCCCTGGGACGCCCAGCTCCGGCTGCGCCGGGCCCGGGTGCTGCTGGTCGGCGTCGGCGGCACGGGCGGGTACGCCGCGCAGAGCCTGGTCGCCTCCGGGGTCGGCCGTCTGCACTGCGTGGACCCGGACGTGGTGGCGCGACCGCCGCGGCCGTCGGTCGTCCTAGCCGGTCCCCCTATCCGGTGGTCCCAGCCAGTCGTCCTAGCCGGTGGTCCCAGCCAGTCGTCCTAGCCGGTGGTCCCAGCCAGTCGCCCCAGCCGGCCGTCCTAGCCCGGGAACATCCCGCCGGTGACGTTGACGAAGGTGCCGGTGATGCCGCCCGCGTGGTCGGAGGCGAGGAAGGCGGCGGTCGCGGCGATCTCGGAGAGAGTGGGGTTGCGGCGGGTCATGCGCATTCCGGCCAGGTTGGCGAGCAGGCCCTGGAGGGCGTTCTCGTCTAGGGCCATGGCGCTGTCGACCGCGGCGAGCTTCTCGCGGGTCAGCGTCTCGGGCACACCGGCCGCCCACAGGCCGACGGCCCGCACCCCGCGCGGCCCCAGTTCCATCGCCAGGTTCCGTACCAGCGTGTCGATCGCCGCGTCGGCCGGACCCGTCCCGCCCATCATCGGACTGCCGTGCGCCGAACCGCTGTTGAGCGTGAGGACCACGCCGGAGCCCCGCTCGGCCATGCGGCGGGCGGCGGCGCGGGCGGTGACGACGTTGGCGCGGATACCGGTGACGACCGGGCGTACGAAGTCGTCGACGGGCATGTCGAGCAGCGAGGCGCCCTGTACATCACCCCGGGTGACGAGGTTGAAGGAGATGTCGACGGCGTCCAGTGAGGCGATGTGCGCCTCGACCGCCGCCTCGTCGAGCGCGTCGACGACCGCCGTCCTGGCGTGGCCGCCCTCCGCCTCGATGTCCTTGGCCACCGCGTCGAGCGTCGCCGCCGTACGCCCCACGAGGTGCACGTGGGCACCCTCGCGGGCGAAGGTACGGGCGACGGCGCCGCCGATGGATCCGCCGGCGCCGTAGATGACCGCGGTCTTGTCGGTGAGCAGCATGGTGAACCTCCGTGAGGTGGGCCGAAAGAGCGGCCCGTACGAGTCGGCCGTACAAGTGGGCCGTACGAGTCGGTCATGCAGACGTACGCGCCGTCTCTCACTCATCGGTCGGCGGGCAGCCTCAGCGGCAGTCCGAACGCCGGGAAGAGATGCGGCTCGAAGGAGGTGATCTCCACGATCCGGTCGCCCTCGATACGGAGGACGTCGAGGACCTGCGCGCGGTAGACGGTCGTACCCGGGCGCCGGACGTACCCCCCTGCCGCGAGCTGCCCGTTGGCGCGGGCGGGCAGGTGGCGCCAGTGGCCGAGGAACATCGGGGAGGCGGGGTCGAGGCTGACGGACAGGAACTCCACGAGCGCCTCGCGGCCGACGAACCAGAACGGGTTCGGCGGCATGGTGAGCGTGATGTCCTCGCTGAGCAGGGTGGCGACCTCGGTGAGGTCGAGGCGTTCGGCGGCGGCCATGTAGCGCGCCAGGATCTCGCGTTCGCGGGCGTCCGCCTCCGCGGTCCAGTCGGCGCGGCGGCGGGGCAGGTGGTCGCGCAGGGTGGGCCGGGCCCGTTGCAGCGCGCTGTTGACCGAGGCGACGGTCATCTCCAGTGCCGCGGCGGTCTCCGCGGCGGCCAGCCCCAGGACGTCGCGCAGGACGAGGACGGCGCGCTGGCGGGGCGGCAGATGCTGGATCGCGGCGAGGAAGACGAGCTCCATGGTCTCCCGGGAGACGGCGAGCGCGTCGGGCTGCTCTTCGGTGGAGGGCAGGTCGTCGTCGGGGTAGGGCTGGAGCCAGGTGATGCGGGCCGGGGGCTCGGCACCGCCGTGGTTCATCCCGGGCAGCGGCTCGTACCGCTGCGGGCGGCGCGCCGTGCGTCGCTGGAAGTCCAGGCAGGCGTTGGTGGCGATCCGGTACAGCCACGTCCGTACGCTCGCCCGCCCCGCGTACCCGTCCCGGGCCCGCCAGGCCCGCAGGAACGTCTCCTGCACGAGGTCCTCGGCATCGTCGTACGAGCCCGACATCCGGTAGCAGTGCACGCGCAGTTCGCGCCGGTAGGACTCGACGAGCGCGGCGAAGTCGCTCTCCGCGAGGGCCACTTCCGTAACGGGACCGGCCGTGACGAGATCCGCCGCGCCGGGCCCACGGTTCCCTTCCCCCTCGCATCTGTCGTCCTCGCTCCTGTCGTCCTTCTCGTTTCCGTCGTCCTTCTCGTTTCCGTCGTCCTTCTCGTTTCCGTCGTCCTTCTCGTTTCCGTCGTCCTTCGCCGTGTCGCGGGCCATCCGGGCGATGCGCCGCAACCGCCCCACGGAGGTGGCCAGCTCGCTCACCCCGGAGTAGAAGACGGCGGGCGGCGCCGGGACCAGCTCACGGACCTGCCGCCCGACCTCCTCGATGAGCCCCTGGGCGGTGTCCGAGGGCGCCGCCCGCCGCTCCCGGTACGCCCTCTGCCGACAGGCGGCCGAGCAGTACACGGAACTCCGCCCCTTGCGCCCGGTCCGCCCGGCCAGCGGCTTCCCGCAGCCAAGACACACGACGTCGACCACAGGAACCTCCGGGAATCCGGGAATTACGTCACGCGCGGACGACGTGACGTTATCGCCGCTCCCCCAGCCCCGCAGCCGCCTCCCGCAAAGCCTCCAGCACCCGCCCCACCGCCGCGCCGCCGGTGGCCGCCCGCACCGGGCGGCGCCGTGCGTGCGTGTGCGCGTGCGTGTCCGGTCCAGGACAACCACGTATGTCCCTTGCCTCTCGGTGGTCGTGGGTCGACCGGGGACCGCGTCCCCGCGGCCCGGCTACCGTCGCAAAGCGGGAACCGTCACGTCCATCGACTCTTTTCGACCATTCCTTTCAGAGAAACTGAACGATCCAGCGGCGGGAGCCGACGGCCGCCCGCCACGCGGCCCGATCTGACCGAACACCGTCGCCCCGAACGCCAGCACCATCCCCGCCACCTGCACCGGCGTCAGCGCCTGCCCCAGCGCCGCCCAGCCGATGACGGCCGCGGTCAGCGGCGACAGCGGGCCGAGGAAGGTGACCTGGGTGGCGCTGAGCCGGCCGATGCCCCGGAACCAGAGCCAGTACGCCACCGCCGTGTTCGCCAGCGCGAGGTAGAGGTATCCGCCGACCGCCCGGCCGTCCAGCGCGGGCGGCGCGCCCTCGACGAGGAGGGCGACCGGGGCGATCAGCAACCCGCCCGCTGTCAACTGCCAGGCGGTGAGCGCCAACGGACCGACCCCGTCCGGCCGGCCCCAGCGCTTGGTGAGCACCGTGCCGGTGGACATCGACGCGGTCGCGGCGAGCGCCGCGAGGACCCCCACCGCATCCAGCGCGCCGGCCGCCTTCAGTACGACGAGGCTGACACCGAGGGCCGCGGCGATGCCGGCGAGGAGCGTCCGCAGGGTCGGGCGGTCGCCGAGCAGCAGCGCCGCGAGACCCGCGACGAACAGCGGCCCGACCGAGCCGACGACTGCCGCCATGCCGCCGGGCAGCCGGTACGCGGAGAGGAACAGCAGCGGGAAGAAGGCGCCGATGTTCAGCGCGCCCAGCACCGCTGCCTTCCCCCACCAGGCGCCGCGCGGCAGCACCCGGGCCAGCGCGAGGAGCAGCAGCCCGGCGGGCAGAGCTCGCGTCACCGCGGTGAACAGGGGCCGGTCGGCCGGGAGGAACTCCGTGGTGACGGCGTAGGTGCTGCCCCAGGAGATGGGGGCCAGCGCGGTCAGGGCTATGAGGGCGGGACGGTTCGCGTTCGCGGCCATGGAGGCACCCGATTCCAAAGTAGGTCAGTAGAAAGTAGCTTATCCCTAAGAGACTTTCTCGTCATCTACTTCCTGGCAATCCACTTCCCTGTCATCTACTTTCTCGTCATCTACTTTCTTGCGGGCGATCGACCCCTCGGCGGATACTCGCCCCCATGAAGACGCCCCAGGACCCTGTCGACGCGATCATCGAGCAGTGGGCCACCGTCCGGCCGGACCTCGACACCGCCGCGATGGAGGTCTTCGGTCGCGTCTTCCGGCTCGCCCGCACGATGGGCGACCGGATGGAGAAGGCGTACACACCCTTCGGGATCTCGCGCGGGGAGTTCGACGTGCTCGCGACCCTGCGCCGCTCGGACGCCCCGTACACCCTCTCGCCCCGGCAGCTCTCGGCGACGCTCATGCTCACCACCGGCGGAATGACCGGGCGCCTGGACAAGCTGGAACGCGCGGGGCTGCTACGACGCTCCCCCGACCCGCATGACCGGCGCGGGCTCCAGGTGACGCTCACGGACAAGGGGCTCCGGCTCATCGACGAGGCCGTCGGCGCGGGGCTCGCCGTCCAGACGGAGGCCCTGGCCCACCTCGACGAGGGACGAGCCGGTCAACTGGCGGACCTGTTGCGCGAGTTGCTGACGGGCACCGGCGCCTAGATCCCCGGCCAGGCCCGGCTCGGACCGGCTCGGCTCGGACCGGCTCGGCTCGGCTCGGCTCGGAGGCCCTCAGCCGGCCGCGGCGACCCGGGTCGACCTGACGCGTATCACGGCGAGCCGGCCCAGGACCTGAGCCAGTGCCATCAGCAGCAGCGCGGCGGTCCAGGCGTCGGAGCCGGTGATCAGGTTGTCCTGACTGAACCGCGCCACGCTCCCGGAACCGCCATGAGTGGCCCAGTACTCGAATCCGGCGCGCGAGGCCATGCCGACGATCCATACGAGTGCGGCGAGTGCCCCGGCACGGGCGAACGCGATCCCGTCCGAGGCGCGGCTCAGCCGGGTGGACGCGCCGCAGGCGATGCCCAGGACCGCGCCGGCGAGGACACCGGCGACGTCGAGCCTGAGGTCGTGTCCCTGGGTCGGGAAGGACTTGAGGTAGTAGGCGGCCGCGGCGGCGACGGCCACGAGCGGCAGCAGCGTGTTGTGCAGCGTCTGCCGGACGCCTCGGATCTGCGGGATCACGAGGAGGATGAGGGTCGCGGAGATCGCGTAATCGGTCGTCGTCATGCCCATGAGCTTGCGCTTCACGACGCGGAACCACCTCGGCTCCAGGGTGGAGCCGAGGGTGGGTTTCCGCCTCAACCCACGGGTTGAGATCCCGTCTCCCCACGTCGGCGCCAACGTTGAGATCCAGTCTCCCAACGCCGCCGCCGACGTTGAGAACTAGTCGCCCAACGCCGCCGCCAACGCCGTCTCGACCGTCGCCGCATCGGGGGACTCGGCGGCCCAGGCCACGTATCCGTCGGGCCGCACCAGCAGGGTCGTACGCCGGTCGCTCGCCCAGCTCTCCACGGTGAGACGGTCCTTGCGGTCCTTGAGGTCCTTGAGGTCGCCAAGGCCGTACGCCCGGACGGCCGCCGTCGGTGCGACGAGGACGAACCGGCCGCCACGCAGGGCTTCGTAGAGGCGGCCGCCCTTCAGGGCGACATCGGGGACGCGGGTGCCGACGAGGGCGTGGGAGCCGCGCGGGGCACGGTAGGCGAAGCCGATGCCGGTGATCTGGCCCGACGCCTTCCGGCGCATGGGGCCGACGCCGTTGAGGACCGTGGTGAACGCGGAGCGCAGCGCCAGCGTCCAGGGGTGCTTGGCCATCGCGAGCCGGACGATCCCGCCACTGCTGCGCAGTACCGCCTTGCCGACCGGGTGGCGCTCGGCCTGGTAGGTGTCCAACAGGTCCGTGCCCGCGTGACCGTTGACGACCAGCGCGAGCTTCCAGCTGAGGTTCGCCGCGTCCTGGAGGCCGGTGTTCATGCCCTGCCCGCCGGCCGGGGTGTGGACGTGGGCGGCGTCACCGGCGAGGAAGACCCGGCCGACCCGGTACGCGGGTGCCTGGCGCTCGTCGCTGTGGAAGCGGGACATCCAGCGGGCGTCGTGCATGCCGTAGTCGCGTCCGAGGGAGAGCCGGACGATCTCCTTGACCTCGTCGAGTTCGAGCGGCGCGCTGTCGGGGACATTGCGGCCGCGGTGCCAGCCGATCACACGGTAGTAGCCGTCGCCGAAGGGCACCATGAAGGCGAAGGCGTCGCCGACGGCGTTGGCGGTGAGGATCGACTCCGGCTCCTCGGCGAGCAGGACGTCGGCGAGGACGACGGACCGGATGACCGACTTCCCGGGGAACGGCAGCCCCACCGCCTCACGCACCGCGCTGCGCATCCCGTCCGCCCCGACGACGTACGCGCCCGCCAGCTCCCCCGCTTCCCCGTCCGCACCCCGGACTTCGAGCGTGACGCCCGCCGCGTCCTGGCGCAGTCCGGTCACCTCGGTCTCGTACACGAACCGCACCCCGGCCTCGACCGCCCGCCGCTCCAACGCCTTCTCCACCTCGTACTGCGGGATCACGAGCAGGTGGTTGAAGCGGGAGGGGAGCGTGTCGAGGGCGACGGAGAGCCTGCCGAAGAGGCGGATGCGGTCGACGGTCCGGCCGTGGCTCTCCAGCTCGTCGGCGAGACCGCGGGCGTCGAGCTGCTCCAGGGTGCGGGCGTGCAGGACGAAGGCGCGGGAGAGGTTGCTGATCTTGTGCGGGCGCTTCTCGACGAGGGTGACGGGGACTCCGGCGGTGGCGAGGTCCCCGGCCAGCAGAAGGCCGGTGGGGCCGGCGCCGACGACGATCACGTTCCGGGACGCGGTGGTGCCGTTCACCTTGCCGTTCGTCTTGCCGTTCATGGCGGCCTCCTGATGCCAGCACTCGTGGGCCAACGTCCGCTGGTCAACGTTTGTTGGCCAACGCTTGTTTACCAACATAGAGACACCGCTCTGGACTGTCAACAACTGTTGGCCTACGGTTGTTGGCATGCCCGACAAGGAACTCCCCGCACCCGCCCCGTCCCCCGCGGCCCGCCGCTCGGACACCACCCGCACCGCCATCCTCACCGCGGCGCGCGAACGCTTCGCCGCCGACGGCTACGAGCGCGCCACGATCCGCGCGATCGCCAAGGACGCGCGGATCGATCCGTCGATGGTGATGCGGTACTACGGCTCGAAGGAGGGACTGTTCGCCGCGGTCCTCGACGTCGACCTGCGGCTGCCGGGCCCGGACGGGCTGGACCCGCGCGAGGTGGGCCGCGTCCTGGTGGGCCACTTCCTCGACCTCTGGGAGGAGAACGAGGTCCTCACCGTGCTGCTCCGGGTCGGCGTGACCAATCCGGACGGCGCCGAGCGCATGCAGGGCATCTTCCGGGACCAGCTCATGCCGGTCGCGCTGCGCGTGTGCCCCGACCCGGAGCAGGCGCCGGCGCGGGCCGCGCTGACCGCCTCACAGGTGCTGGGCATGGCGATGGCCCGCTACGTCCTGCGTTTCCAGCCCGCCGTCGCGCTGCCACGCGAGGAGGTCGTGGCATGGCTGGCACCGACGGTGCAGCGGTATCTCACGGCGCCGCACCCGTGACAGGCCCCGAAAACACGTCGAGGGAGTCCCCGCACCCCGTGGGTGCGCGGACTCCCTCGATCGAGAAGGATCCAGGCCTCGACACGCGGCCGAGGCTCCGGGAAGCGAGCCGGAATCAGGTCCGCTTCGGCTGCTTGTCGGACTTGTCCAGGACCATCACGAGGCCCGCGATGACCAGGAACAGGACGATCGGCGTCACGACGTAGAGGCCGAGCGTCTCGATCACGCTCAGGCCCTTGCCGGGGTCGTCACCGTCGTCGCGGGTCAGCGCGAGCGCGGGGGACGACATGAGCAGCATCATCAGCGTCGTACCGGAAGCCAGGGCGCCGGCGCGCAGGGCGTTCTTCTTGTCCACGGTGCAAACGTAGCGAACACCTGAATGAGTCGCGCGCCCGGGGTGCCGTACGGAGACCTCACGCCCGCCCGCACGCCCCGTTCACACGCCTCCGTCACGCCCACGCAGCACATCGATCAGCGCGTACAGCCGGGGCGAGGCCGCCAGTTCCTCCAGGGTCACCGGGCGGCCGTCCGCGTCGGCGATGGGCAGCCGCCAATTCGGGTACTGGTCCCACGTGCCCGGCAGGTTCTGCGGGCGCCGGTCCCCGACCGTGTCCGGGAGCCACACGCCGATCATGCGGGCCGGGGTGCGCAGCAGGAAGCGGTGCACGGCCTGGATCTCGGCCTCCTCCGACACCGCCGAACCCGCGTCGCCCGCCCCGTGCAGCAGCCCGAGGCGGGCGAGCAGCGCCAGCCACTCCCCCGTGTCCGCCGCGGCCGCGGTCCGCTCGTCCTCCAGGGAGCCGGTGAGCAGGCCGAGCCGGTCGCGGAGTTCGACGTGGTCGCCGGTGAGCCGGGAGGCGGTGGGCGGCAGGTCGTGGGTGGTGGCGGTGGCCAGGCAGTCGGGGCGCCAGCGCTCGGGCGGCAGGGGCTTCCCGTCGCCGTCCCAGTCCCGTTCGAACCACAGCACCGAGGTGCCGAGCACCCCGCGCTCGTGCAGCGTCTCGCGTACGCCGGGCTCGACCGTGCCGAGGTCCTCGCCGATCACCAGGGCCCCGGCCCGCGAGGCCTCCAGGGTCAGGATCGCGAGCATCGCCTCGGCGTCGTAGCGGACGTACGTGCCCTCGGTGGGCGGCTGTCCCTGCGGCACCCACCAGAGCCGGAACAGGCCCATGACGTGGTCGATGCGCAGGGCGCCCGCGTGCCGGAAGAGGGCGCGCAGGAGGCGGCGGTACGGGGCGTAGCCCGAGGCGGCGAGGCGGTCCGGGCGCCAGGGCGGCAGGCCCCAGTCCTGGCCGCGTGCGTTGAAGGCGTCCGGGGGCGCGCCGACGGACATGCCCGCCGCGAAGTACTCCTGTTGCGCCCAGGCGTCGGCACCGCCCGGATGCACTCCGACCGCGAGGTCGTGCACGAGGCCCACCGCCATCCCGGCGTCGCGCGCGGAGCGCTGGGCGGTGGCGAGCTGGGCGTCGGTGAGCCAGGCGAGGCGGCTGTGGAAGTCGACGCGGTCCATCAACTCGCCGCGGGCGCGCGTGGTTTCGGGTGAGCGCGGGTCTCGCAGGCCCACCGGCCACCGCTGCCACTCGGGGCCGTACGCCTCGGCGAGCGCGCACCAGGTGGCGTGGTCCTCCAGCGCCTCGCCCTCCTCGGCGAGGAAGTCGACGTAGGCGGCGCGGCGGCCGGGCCCGAGCGGCACCTCGCGCACCAGTTCCAGCGCTTCGCGCTTGAGCTCCCACACCGCGTCGCGGTCGATCAACGCGCCCTTGTGGAGCACGGATTCGCGCAGTCGCTCGGCGCGCTCCAGCAGCGCCCGTACCCGCCCCGGGTCGTCGACGTGGGCGAACTCGGGGATGTCCTCGACCCGCAGATGGACCGGGTCGGGGAAGCGGCGGGAGGAGGGCCGGTACGGGGAGGGGTCGGTGGGGGTGCCGGGTACGGCCGCGTGCAGGGGGTTGACCTGCACGAATCCGGCGCCGAGCGCCCGGCCGGCCCAGGCGGTCAGTTCGGCGAGGTCGCCGAGGTCGCCCATGCCCCAGGAACGCCGGGAGAGGAGGGAGTAGAGCTGGACGAGGAGTCCGTACGTGCGTCCGGGCGGCGCGGGAAGCCGGGCGGGGGCGGCGACGAGGTGGGCCTCGGCGGTGCGGCCGTCGGGGGCGGTGACGTGCAGGGTGTGGACGCCGGGCGGGAGCTGCTCGGCGGCGGCGCGGGTCTCGCCCTGTTCGGTGGTGATGCGCAGCCGGGTGCCGGCCGGCAGTCCGGCGAGCGCGGCGGGCGGGCTGCCGCCCCAGCACACCACCGTCGGCGGCAGCAGCCGCTCCCGTGTCCCGGTCTCCCGGTCGGCGAGGGCCGCGCGGACGGCGTCCGGGGTACTCGCGTCGACGCCGAGCGCCGCCAGGGCCGCGACGACCGCGGTGTCCGTGGCCGCGACCGTACGGTCCGGGGAGGGGTTGTAGGAGGTGGCGACGCCGTGCAGTGCGGCCAGCCGCGCCAGCGGTGCGTGCGGGTCGGGAGGGTCGGCCGGCGAGGGGCCGGCGGGCGAGGGGTCCGCGGGCGGGCGGGGCGCCATCTATACCCCCGAGGTGTCCGTGGCGGCGCCGGTGGAGACGGGCTCGCTGGTCAGGTGCGCGGCGTCGGCCAGCGGCGGTTCGCTGGTCAGCGGCTCGGCGTCGGGGAGGGGAGGTTCGCTGGTCAGCGGGGGTTCGGCGGAGGCGCTCTCGGCGCTGAAGACGCACACGTGGGGCTCGACGGAGGGCTCCGTCGGGCGTTTGGAGAGGGCCGAGAGCAGAAGGTGTGCCGATGCGGCCACGGGGGTCTCCTTGTCGTCGTACGGCTGGAAGCGGGTTACCGCAGCTCTACCCAGCGGGCGCCGGGGCAGACGTACGAGGACGGACAAGGTGCGTTTGGTCACAGACCGTACCGGCGCGGGGCGCTCCGCACGGCGTGCGGGCACGCGCGAGTGCCGGCGTGCGGGACACGGCGAGCGGGACGCGGGACGCGGCATGGGGGACACGGCATGCGGGACACGGCATGGGCGACGCGGCATGGGCGACGCGGCATGCGGGACGGCTCGGGACTGCCGTGAAGAGATGGGCCGTGGTGTGAACCGATGGGCTCGCGGGGGTCGATAGACAGGGTGTGAGACTGTTCCGCCCCATGGGGGGCCACCGGGAGGACGTGACGGACGCGGCGCTGCTGCGGGCCGTGGCGGACGGGGACTCGGCGGCGATGGCCGCGCTGTACGACCGGCACGCCGGGTGGCTGCACACACGGCTGACCCGACGGTGCGGCGATCCCGAGGTCGTGCGGGAGGTGTTGCAGGACACCTTCGTGACCGTGTGGCGGTCGGCGGCCACGCACCGCGGCGCGGAGGCGGGCGGCTGGCTGTGGACGATCGCGGCGCGACGGCTCGTCGACGCGCGGCGGGTGCAGGAGCGGGCCGAGCGCGTCGAGTACGCGACGCCCGTGCCCGCGCCCTCCGCCGAGGAGCGCGTGCTGGCGGGCCTGGAGTACGGGGACGTGGGTACGGCCCTGGACCGCATCTCGCCCGAACTCCGCGAGGTGCTGCGCGCCACGGTCGTCGACGGGCTGACCACCCGCGAGACCGCCCGGCTGCTCGGTATCCCGGAGGGCACGGTCAAGACCCGGGCGAGGCGCGCCCGCGCGGAACTCCGCGCGGCGCTCGCGCACCTGAATCCGCCCTCGGCCCCGTTCATGGACCCATCGCTACTGGGAGGCACGGCATGACCGGCTGGCACGCGTCCGACGACGCCGTCGCCCGTTACTCGGACGGTTCCCTTCCGGAGACGGACGCCTGGTCCCTGGAGAAACACCTGGAAGGCTGCGGCACGTGCGCCGCGAGGGTCTCGCGCGCGGCCCGGGAGGGGGCGGCGGGGGTGGTGCTGGCGGAGGTGCGGGACGCGGTGCTGACGGCGGTACTCGAGTCGGCTCCGGCCACGGCGGCCAGGCACGCGACGGCCGCCTCACCCTCCGTGTCGGCACCGACCCCCGCCGCCGTACCGACCGCACCCTCCGTCCCGACCGCACCCTCCGTACCGACCGCGTCCCCCGTACCGACCGCACCCCCCGTACCCGCCGCATCGAGGCGCCCCCGAGCCGTCGGGGGGCGGCTCGGGCGGATCCTCTGGGCGGCCGGGCCCGCCCTGCGCGGGGCCTGGGCGGGTGCCGTCGCGCTGGTCGCCGTGGGGGCGCTCGCGCTCGCCTACGGGGGCGGGTTCGACGGCACACGGCCGTTGCTGCTGGCCGTGGCTCCGCTCGTGCCCGTGGCGGGGGTCGCCCTCTCGTACGGGCGGCACGCCGATCCGCTGCACGAGATCGTCGCGACGTCGCCCTCCGGCGGTCTGCGGCTGGTGCTGATGCGGACGGCCGCCGTACTCGCGGTGAGCGTGCCGCTGCTGACGATGACGGGGCTGCTGCTCCCCGCCACCGACCCGCGCCTGCCACAGGCACCCGCGGCGGCCGCCTGGCTGCTGCCCGGGCTCGCGCTGACACTGGCCACGCTGACGCTGTCCGGGTACGTGGGCTGCCGTACCGCCTCCGCGGTGGTCGGCGGCGGCTGGCTGCTCGCGCTCGCGGCGCCCCTCCTCACGGCCCCCGACCCCGGTCTGACGGCCCGTCTCGCGCGGCAACTCTCCCTCTACTTCACCGGAGCCTCGCCCCAGTGGGGCTGGGCGGCCGCGTCCGCGCTGTGCGCCCTCCTCCTCGCCGCGCGCCGTTCCGCGTATGACCGTCTGGAGACAATGTGAACCCCCTTGGTAGGCCCGGCACTTCGATGACGGACGACGGCGTGGGCACCGCGACCGCCTCGATACGAGTCTCGGCTCTGACCGTGCGGCACCGCCGCAGGACCACCGCGCTGGACGCCGTCGACCTGGACTTCGGTCCCGGCGTCCACGGTCTGCTCGGCCCCAACGGTGCGGGCAAGACCTCCCTCATCCGGGTCCTGGCGACGATCGCGGAGCCCACCGCGGGCCGGGTGCGGATGCTCGGCAACGACCTCCGTCACCGGCACAAGCGCGGTGCGGTCCGCCGCGAACTGGGCTATCTGCCGCAGGACTTCGGCTACTACCCGGGGTTCACGGTGCGGGAGTTCGTGGCGTACGTGGCCTGGCTGAAGGAGGTACCGGCCGCTGCCGCCCCGGCCGCGGTCGAGCACGCCGTCACCCGGGTCGGGCTCGCCAACCGTATCGACGCGAAGGTCAAGACGCTGTCCGGCGGCATGATCCGGCGCGTCGGCATCGCCCAGGCCATCGTGAACGACCCCCGCGTCCTGCTCCTCGACGAACCCACCGCGGGTCTGGACCCCGAGCAGCGCGTGGAGTTCCGGGCGCTGCTGCGGGAGCTGGGCCGGACCGCCACGGTGATCGTCTCCACCCACCTGGTGGAGGACGTGGCCGCGGCCTGCACGGACGTCACCCTGATCGAGGCCGGCCACGTCGCCTACCGCGGGACACCGCAGTCCCTCGCCGCCATCGGCGCCGACGGCCACGAGTCCGAAGGCAACGCGATCGAGCGCGGCTACACCACGGTCCTGCGCGGCCACCGCGCCTCGACGGGGGCCGCCCGGTGAACGTACGCATCCAGCCCGACGGGGAGCGCGCGCCGACCACGCACCCCCATTCCGACGAAGAGCGCCCTCTGCGCCCGTCCCACGGAAGCCCCCGGATGGGCGCACCGACCCGGGAGACGCCCGCCCGGAGGGCGGGTTCCGCCCCCCACCCCCTCCGCGTCGAGTCCCTGCGCGGGTTCGCCCCCTGGGCGGCCGGGGCACTCCTGCTCGCTCTCGCCTGGACTCTCGCCGCCACGTCGGCGCAGTGGCAGGGCAGTTGGGGTGTGACGACGGGCAAGCTGAGCACCGCGGCCGGAGTGATCGGCGTTCCGTTCGCGCTCGCGGCCGGCGCATGGCAGGGCGGCCGGGAGCGGCGGCTGCGGATGACGGAGCTGCGGGCCTCGACCGCTCGTACCCCGCTCGCCCAGCTCCTGACGGCCGCCCTGCCGCTCGCCTGCTGGCTGGCGGCGGCATACCTCGTGGCGGTGGCCGGCGTGCTGCTCGCCTGCGCGCCGTACGCGTCGGCGGGCGGTCCGGTCCCGACCGTCTTCGCCGGGGCCGCGCTCTCGATCGCCGCGTGCACGCTGCTCGGTCAGGTGGCCGGGCGGCTGCTGCCCTGGCGGCTGACCGCTCCCGCACTCGCGATCTGCGGATACGTCCTGTACGGCACCCTCGGCCTCTCGGAGTCGGGCTTCCACAACCTCGCCCCCGCCTACCTGAGCCTGGTCGGCGACGACGACGTCCCGGTCTGGTGGTATCCGCTCGTATCGGCCCTGTGGCCGGCCGGGCTCGCCGCCACCGCGGCCCTGGCCCATGCCGCGTACCGCCGAGCCACCGCGCTGCTGCCGCTCGCGGCCGCGTTCGGTGCCGCGATCGTCCTGGTCCACACGGGCGACGGCATGCTGCGCGACAACCCGCTCGCCCACCGCCAGGTGTGCGACGACTCCACCACCCCGCGTGTCTGCGTCAGCGCCGTCTATCCGGGCATGCTGCCGGAGGTGACCCATGTGCTGTCCGGTCTCACCGGCCGCCTGGACGGGGTGCGGAACCTGCCGGTCCGCTTCGAGGATCTGCCGCGCCGCCCGCACAAGGACGAGGCGGAACTGCCGATGCTCACCCCGTTCGGCTGGAGCGCCGTCCGCGGCAAGGTGACCGATCCCGAGCGGTACGCCTGGGAGGCCGCCGTGGTGCTGGTCCGCCCGGAGTGCGAGAAGTCGCCGTCCGCACGGCGCATCCAGGTCACCGACGAGGCCGTACTGCGCTGGCTGGCCCCGAATTCCGCACAGAAGGACATACGTGAGCGCTCCGCGGCCTCGGCCCGGCAGCGGGGTGACACGAAGGAACTCGCGACGTTCCGCGCCGAGGACAAGGCGTACGCGCACCTCACCGCCATGACCGACGACGAGCGCCGCTCCCTGCTCAGCCGCTACTTCGCCACGGCCCACGACTGCGACCCGAACCCGAACGAGGTCCCGTCCCTGTGAACTCCCCGCGCAGAGTCACCCCGCCGACCGCGCTCGCCCTTTACGCCCGTTCCCGCGCCGTCCCGACCACCCTGGCCGCGTTCGTCTGTGCCGCCCTCCTCACCTTCTGGGTGGCGGGCCGCCCGGACGCCTTCCTCGACCCGTACCGCAGGGTCCCGTTGCTCTCCCTCGCCCCGCTGCTGGCCTCGGCGGCGATCGGACTGAGCCTCCACTCGTACGCGCGGGACCTGGACGAGACCGCCGTACGCCCCTGGTGGCCGAGGCGCCTGGCTCATCTGCTGGTCCTCAGCGCGCTGGCGGCGACGGTGCTCGCGCTCGCCGTACCGGGACAAGCACAGGTGTTCGGTTCGGCGGGAATGGTCCGCAACACACTGGGCGCCGTCGGGATCACGGCGGGCGGGGCGGTTCTGTTCGGCGCCCGGGCGAGCTGGATGCCGACGATGCTGTATTTCAGCGCCGTGTACCTGTCGGCCGCCTCGCCGCGTATGAGCGGGGAGACAATCCTCACTTGGCCCATGCAGACGGGCCCGCAGACCGGCGCCTGGGCCGCCGCCCTCGCACTCTACGTGCTGGGCTCGGCACTCTACGCGCTGCGCGGCGCCCGCCCCGAAGGACCCCGCGGCTGACGCGGGGCCACGGGGCGGACCACGGGTCCCGGGGCCGGGGGAACACAAAGGCCCGGATCGTCAGGCGGAAATGCCGTCGATCCGGGCCATCGCATCCTCCGCGCCGTACGGCTGCAGGTAGGGCAGCCAGCGCGGGTCCCTATGCCCCGTTCCGATGATGCGCCAGGCGAGCCCCGTCGGCGGGGCGGGTTTGTGGCGCAGGCGCCAGCCGATCTCGACCAGGTGGCGGTCGGCCTTGGTGTGGTTGCAGCGGCGACATGATGCCACCACGTTGTCCCAGGCGTGCTGACCTCCGCGGGAGCGCGGGATGACGTGGTCGACGCTGGTTGCGACGCCACCGCAGTACATGCACCGGCCGCCGTCGCGGGCGAACAGTGCCCGACGGGTCAGCGGAACGGGCCCCCTGTAAGGGACCCGTACGAACCTCTTCAGCCGGACCACGCTGGGTGCGGGGACAGTAACGGTTGCGCTGTGCATAAAGGCGCCGGATTCCTCGAGGCAGATGGCCTTGTTCTCAAGGACGAGGACGAGCGCGCGGTGGAGCGGTACGACGCCGAGTGGCTCGTACGACGCGTTGAGGACCAGGACGTGCGGCACGGATGCCTCCTTGTACGCCGGCGGCGCGTGGCTCGCGCCGGGACGATCTGCAGTCAGTCTCCCCTCTTGCCTGGTGGAAGCGCCACCATGTCCCGGTAACGGGCTGGGAGTGTTTTCGACCACACCCTCCTTCATCCCCAGGTGAGTACGGTCTCTCCCCCGAACATTGCAACGATCCACACACGATGCCCCGTTAGTGTGGTGGTTCTGCCCGCCGCTGCCCTCACATGTCCCCGAGCCGCGGGCGGACCGCTACGCCTGGAGGTACCTGCCGTGTTCTTGACCGCCCTGTCGGCCCTGGGGTCCACCCCGTCGCCGTCCCCCTCGGCGACGACGGACCCGACGACCGCCACGCTTCAGGACGCCCAGCAGAGCGCGACCAACGCCGCCAGCTGGGTCGAGCAGAACTGGTCCACATGGTTGGCGATCGGTCTGCGCGTCCTGTTGATCCTGGTGATCGCGGGGGTACTGAGAGTGGTGGTGCGGCGGGCGATCACCAAGCTGATAGATCGCATGACCCGCACGGTCCAGGCGGTCGACGGCACGGCCCTGGGCGGCCTGCTGGTGAACGTCGAGCGCCGCCGGCAGCGCTCGCAGGCGATCGGCTCGGTCCTCCGCTCGGTCGCGTCCTTCCTGATCATGGGCACCGCCGCGCTGATGATCCTGGGCACGTTCCAGATCAACCTGGCCCCACTGCTGGCCTCCGCCGGTGTCGCGGGAGTGGCGATCGGTTTCGGCGCCCGCAACCTGGTCACGGACTTCCTCTCCGGCGTCTTCATGATCCTTGAGGACCAGTACGGCGTCGGCGACACGATCGATGCGGGGGTCGCCTCCGGCGAGGTCATAGAGGTGGGCCTGCGCGTGACGAAGCTGCGCGGCGACAACGGCGAGATCTGGTACGTCCGCAACGGCGAGGTCAAGCGCATCGGCAACCTCTCCCAGGGCTGGGCCACGGCCGGCGTCGACGTCACGGTCCGCTCGAACGAGGACCTGGACAAGGTGAAGCGCACCCTCGACGAGGTCGCCGAGGCGATGACCAAGGAAGAGCCCTGGAACGAGCGCCTGTGGGGCCCGATCGAGGTCCTCGGCCTGGACAGCGTCCTGCTCGACTCGATGGTCGTCCGCCTCTCGGCGAAGACCATGCCCGGCAAGTCCCTCTCCGTCGAACGCGAACTCCGCTGGCGCGTCAAGCGCGCCTTCGACGCCGCGGACATCCGCATCGTCGGGGGCCCCACGGTGCCCCCGGAGGAGGAGCCCGTCGACCCGGCCGCCGCGGTGGCGGCCCCGTCGGTCCTCGGCAACCCGGCCTCCCCCCAGTCGGAGGCGACCGCCCCCATCCCGGCCCCCGCCTCGGCCCCGGCCGCGTCGAGCGCACCGAAGTAGGCCCCTCTCACGTAGGAGCAAGTCCACAGCTCCGGCGCACGCATGAGCAAGCCCATGGCTCCGGCATCAGCCGGTCCGCTCACGCCCCGCCGCGTAGAACTTCCCCACATAGGCGCCGGAAGGCAGGTCGCTCTCCCGCATGAGGGAGAAGACCTCCGCCCCCACGCCCGGCGTCCCGTCCATCCGGAACGCCTCGGCGAAGCCCGTGTACTCGGCCTCCCCCAGCGCCGCGCAATACTCACCCGCCTCGGCCTCCGCGCAGCCGATGGCCTCGTCCAGGGAGCAGGCGGTCCACAGCGTCACCCGCTCCTCGTGGACGCCCAGCTCACGATGGCGGAAGACACACCGGACGCCGTACCACGACGGCTCATCCACGAGCGCTCCCGGACGCCAGCCCGGTGACCCCGGCTATCTGACACACCGCGGCGAACGAGGACCCCTTGCCCAGTCCGGCCACCCCCAGGTGTCCTTCCCCGTCCCGCACGTCGAGGACGACGTCTCCCGAGGGCGCGTCGAAGGACATCGATCCCCAAACGGACTGCTTCCCCCGCCCGGGACGCCACCGGAAGTGGATCTCCTCGTGGCCCTTCTCGGCGACGAGGAACGCCCGCTCCGATGCCGCCAGCTTTTCGCGGACCCGCTCCTGCCACCCGTCCGAGACCGGCACCGGGCGCAGGACGTGCGTCTGCCGGTCGTCCAGCGCCTCGACGGAGAGCGGGATGCCGACCGCACCGGCCCGCCGGCGCAGCGACCGCACCCCGACGGCCGCCACCGCGAACGTGAGGATCCCCCACGTCAGAGGACTGAAGACCAGCTCCCCGCTCACGGAATCCCACGTGAAACCGTCGTTCACAAGGTCGATGAACGTCATGGTGAGCGCCAACGACACGCACTTGGCCGCGGCCGCACGCCAGCAAGCCATCAGCAGCTTTACGAGCCTCATGAGCGAGGCCCCCGCCCCGCCCCACCCCGCACCAAACGGTTCACTCTCATGTGGCCGGATCCTATGAACAGGAACCTGTGAAGGTGACCGGATATCGGCCCCGTCACCATCCCCCCTTGAGGGCGCATCACCGTTCCCAACGGGGCAGATCATCTCAAAGTCTCGCACCCTCTCCCACCTGCATGTCTGCCGATCGTGACGAAGCCGTGATGCGTCTGGAGGGAGCCCTCGGAATTAATCCTCTTCACATGCCCCCCGCATTCCGGCCACATCCCGCAACCGTCTACTGTCGCCCCCACAGCGGACCCTTGTTCTGGAGCTCAACGCCCAGGGGCCCGCTTCGAATGTGGGGAATCCATGCGCAAGTTCGCCATAGGCGCCGCCGTTTCCGGTGCCCTGGCCCTGTCCGCCCTGGCCGTGCCGTCCGCGTCGGCCGCCACGCCGGACCTCACCTTCTCCAACGCGGTGGTCAACAACGGCAAGGCGATCGTTGTCGGCACCACCAGCACGGTGAAGGTCCCGGTCACGTACACCCTGGTCCGCCCTGCCGACCTCGTCATCGACGGCGTGACGAGCACCGCGGGCATCCTTCTGTACCGCGGGCAGTCGCTCTCGAAGCAGCAGAACGAGTTGGGGCCGGACGACGCCCCGAGCTGCACCACGACGGCCACGACCGCCACGACGGTCACGCAGTCCTGCACCGAGGTCATCGCCATCGAGCCACGGCTCTACTTCTACGACGCGGCGGACGCCGGTACCTGGAAGGTGGCCGGCTTCTACGGCCGCACCACCACGGACAACGACGACTCCGACAACCACATCAGCACGGAGTTCGGCTACGACATGTGGGGCGTCCCCGGCACCGCACAGGTCAAGCGCGCCGCCAAGCTGACCACCAACGCCACCCCCGAGCCGGTGACGAAGGGCAAGACCCTCACCGTCAAGGGCGCGCTGACCCGCGCCAACTGGGAGACCAGCAAGTACTCCGGCTACCAGGGCCAGCCGGTCGCCCTCCAGTTCAAGGCCAAGGGCGCCACCGCCTACAAGACGGTCAAGACGGTGACCTCCGGCACGGCGGGCGCCCTCACCACCACGGTCAAGGCCTCGGCCGACGGCTCGTACCGCTACAAGTTCGCGGGCACGTCCACCACGGGCACCGCCACGGCCACGGGCGACTACGTCGACGTGAAGTAGTCGACGTGAAGTAAACGAGGACGGGGCCCTCCCCCGACTCACCCCAAGTCGCCCCCGCGGCAGACGGATTCGTCTGCGGCGGGGGCGACTTCGCGCGTCCGGGGGAAGTCCGGGACGGGGACGCGGACCTCCGGCCCAGGTAACGACTCTGTTGCCTCGGGGGCGGTATCTCTTGACGCCTCCGCGACCCGCGGCCTACCGTCCTCCCACCAATAGGAAACTTTCCTAACAATGATCTTGCAGTGGACTTCCCCGCGGCCACCCTGGGAAGCTGAACGACTGGGCAGTTGAAAGGCAGGTGTCGACAAACATGGCAGGATCCGCCGGTACGCCGGGCACCCCGCGCGTCCTGCGCGCCATGAACGACCGCGCCGCCCTCGATCTGCTGCTCGCGCACGGACCGCTCTCGCGGACCAGGATCGGGAAGCTGACCGGGCTGTCCAAGCCCACGGCCTCCCAGCTCCTCGCCCGGCTGGAGGCCGCCGGACTCGTGCTGGCCACCGGCACGAGCGAGGGACGGCCGGGCCCCAACGCCCAGTTGTACGCCGTCAATCCGCGGGCCGCCCACGCGGCGGGCCTGGACGTCACGCCCGAGCGCATCCTCGCCGCCGTCGCCGATGTCACCGGCCGCACCGTGGGCGAGTACGAGCTGATCACCCCGGGCCGGCGCCCCGCGCAGCCCGTCGTACGCCAGGTCACCGACGCCCTCGACGGCGCGGTGAAGGCGGCTGGGCTCGCCAGGGGCGACGTCCAGCGGCTCGTCATCGGCACACCCGGCGCCTTCGACCCCAACACCGGGCGGCTGCGGTACGCCTCCCACCTGCCCGGCTGGCACTCCCCCAGCCTCCTCGACGAGCTCGCGGCCGCGCTGCCGATGCCCGTCGAGTACGAGAACGACGTCAACCTGGTGGCCATCGCCGAGCAGCGGCTCGGGGCGGCGCGGGGACACGAGGACTTCGTATTGCTGTGGAACGAGGGCGGCCTCGGCGCCGCCCTCGTCCTCGGCGGGCGACTGCACCGCGGCTGGACCGGCGGCGCGGGCGAGGTCGGCTTCCTGCCCGTGCCCGGCGCACCCCTCGTACGCCAGGTGACCAAGGCCAACAGCGGTGGCTACCAGGAGCTGGCCGGCTCGCAGGCCATTCCCAAGCTCGCCCGCGAGCTGGGCATCCAGCCGGTGCCGACGGGGCCCTACGCCGAGGTCGCCGCCGCCCTCGTCGAACAGGCCGCCCGCATCAACGAGGGGCCGCACCTGCGGCTCCTGGAGACGTATGCGACCGGTCTCGCCACCGGTCTCGCCTCACTCGTCTCCGTGCTCGACCCCGAACTCGTCGTGCTCAGCGGCGCCTCGCTCACCGCCGGCGGTGAACCACTGCGCGTCCTGGTGCAGGCCGAGCTGGAGGAGCTGGCCGCCTCCCGACCGCGCCTCGTGGTCGGCGACGTACACGAACACCCCGTGCTGCGCGGCGCGTTGGAGAGCGCGCTGGCGGCCACCCGCGACGAGGTCTTCGACACCTCCCGCTGAGTCCCACCCCTCGACCGACTCCCCCGTCCCACGAACCGTCCCGCGAATCGTTCCGCGAACACCACCACCGCCCTGCCCTAGGGAGACCCCGCCATGCCCGGAATATCCAGGAAAGTCGCCACTGCTCTCGCCGCTTCCGCCTCGCTCGCCCTCCTCACCACCGCCTGTACCGGCCAGTCGTCCTCGGGCGCGAGCGACGACGCCTCCAAGGACACGACGATCAACTTCTGGCACGCCTGGAGCGCGCCCGGCGAGATCGCGGGCGTGAAGGCCCTGGTCGCGGGCTTCGAGAAGACGCACCCCAACATCCACGTCAACATCGTCGCCAACATGACCGACGACAAGATCAACCAGGCCCTGCGCTCCGGCGGCGACAAGGCTCCCGACGTGATCTCCTCGTTCACCACCAACAACGTCGGCAAGTTCTGCTCCTCCGGAGCGCTGGTCGATCTCAACCCCTTCTTCAAGAAGGCGGGAATCGACCCGGCGACGACCTTCCCGAAGGCGATGAACGAGTACACCCAGTTCGACGGCAACCGCTGTACGGTGCCGCTGCTCGGTGACGCGTACGGCCTCTACTACAACAAGAACGCATTCAAGAAGGCCGGGATCTCCAGCCCCCCGAAGACCTGGTCCGAATTCGAGGCGGACGCGAAGAAGCTCACCATCTCCAAGGGCGACTCCTACTCCCAGCTGGGCTTCATGCCGAACTACCACGGCTGGGAGTCCACCACCGAGCACTACTTCGGCCAGTTCTCCCCGACGTACTTCGACAGCAGCGGCAAGTCGAACCTCGCCAAGGACCCCGCGTTCACCGCCGGATTCACCCTCCAGAAGAAGCTCGTCGACGAACTCGGCGGCTACCAGAAGCTGGAGAAGTACCGCTCCAAGCTCGGTGACGAGTGGGGCCCCAAACACCCCTTCCACACCGGCCAGGTCGCCATGCAGCTGGACGGCGAATGGCGGCTCGGCATGGCCGAGGACGCCAAGCCGAACTTCGAGATCGGCGTCGCCCCGCTGCCCGTTCCCGACGACCAGGCCGACCAGTACGGCAAGGGCTACATCACCGGCACCATCGCGGGCATCGCGGCCACCAGCAAGAAGCAGAACGCGGCCTGGGAACTGGTCAAATACATGACCACGGACACGGACGCGGTGGTCGGTTTCGCCAACGCCATTCACAACGTGCCCTCCACGCTGGCCGCGCTCAAGTCGCCGAAACTGAAGTACGACCCGCGTTTCAAGACGTTCCTGGACATCGCGTCGAACCCGAACTCGACGACAACTCCCGCGTCCATCAACGGCGGTACCTACCTCGTGACGATCCAGCAGTTCGGATACGACTACGAGAGCGGCAAGACGAAGGATCTGAAGGCGGGTCTGCAGAGCACCGCCGCGCAGATCGACACGGACATCGCGCAGGCGAAGTAGCGGACGGGCACGGACATGAGCACCGTCACACTGGCCTCGAAGCGGCGCCGATCGGCGCTGCGCACCCTCGCCTTCATGTCGCCGTGGCTGATCGGCTTCGCGGTCTTCTTCGCCTATCCGCTGCTCTCGACCGTCTATTTCTCGTTCATGCACTACGACGGCTTCAAACCGCCGACGTGGAGCGGGACGAAGAACTGGACCTACGTCTTCGAGCACTACCCGCTGTTCTGGCCCGCGCTGCGCAACACCCTGTGGCTGGTGCTGGTCATGGTCAGCCTGCGGGTCGTCTTCGGACTCGGCGTGGGCCTGCTGATCACGAAGATCAAGACGGGCACCGGCGTCTTCCGCACCCTCTTCTACCTCCCCTACCTCGCCCCGCCCGTCGCCGCGACGATGGCCTTCGCCTTCCTCCTCAACCCCGGCACGGGACCGGTCAACTCGATCCTGGAGAAGGTCGGCATCCCGGCCCCCGGCTGGTTCAACGACCCCAGCTGGTCCAAGCCGGCCCTCACCCTGCTGGCTCTGTGGGGCATCGGCGACCTGATGGTCATCTTCATGGCCGCGCTGCTCGACGTACCGACGGAGCAGTACGAGGCGGCGGAGCTGGACGGCGCCTCGGCCTGGCAGCGGTTCCGGTACGTCACGCTGCCGAACATCTCGCCGATCGTGATGTTCGCCGTGGTCACCGGCGTGATCCAGACCATGCAGTACTACACCCAGCCACTGATCGCCGGGAAGGTCGCCTCGGGCGTCATCCAGGGCGCCGGTACGCAGTTCGAGCCCGGCTACCCCGACAAGTCGACGCTCACCCTGCCGCAGCTCGTCTACAACCTTGGCTTCCAACGCTTCGACTACGGCTCCGCCTGTGTGGTCGCGCTCGTGCTCTTCGCCCTGTCCATGGTGTTCACCGCGTTCCTGATGCGGCGCCGGGGCGGTCTCATCCAGGCAGGTGACTGACAGCCATGACACAAGTACTCGACAAGCCCGTGGAGTTGCGGGCCCCGGTCTCCCCCGCCGAGCGCACCGCCCGCCGCAAGGCGCTCCTGGAGTGGGTCGCGATCCACGCCCTCGGCGTCGCCGTCGCCCTCTTCTTCGTCCTCCCCTTCGTCTTCGTCTTCCTGACCTCCCTGATGAGCGACTCGCAGGCACTCAGCCGCGACCTGATCCCGCACACCTGGGAGTGGGGCAACTACAAGAAGGTCTTCGACACCCCCGGCTTCCTCACCTGGTGGAAGAACACCCTGCTGTACGCCGGTGCCGGCACCGTCTTGACGGTCGTGTCGTCGATCCCCGTCGCGTACGCCCTCGCCAAGTTCCGCTTCCGGGGCCGGAACCTGTCACTGATGCTGGTCATCTCGATGATGATGCTGCCGCCGCAGGTCGTCATCATCCCGATGTACCTCTTCTGGGCGAAACAACTGGACCTGTCCGGCACACTGTGGCCGCTGATCATCCCGATGGCCTTCGGCGACGCGTTCTCCATCTTCCTGCTCCGCCAGTTCCTGATGACCATCCCGAACGAGTACCTCGACGCGGCGAAGGTCGACGGCTGCGGGGACCTGAAGACCCTGCTGAAGGTCGTCCTGCCGATGGCGAAGCCGGGGATCGCCGCCGTGGCCCTGTTCCAGTTCTTCTACGCCTGGAACGACTACTTCGGCCCGCAGATCTACGCCTCCGAGAACCCCGGCGCCTGGACCCTCTCCTACGGCCTGGAGTCGTTCAAGGGCGCGCACCACACCGACTGGAACCTCACCATGGCCGCGACCGTACTGGTCATGGCCCCCGTGATCCTCGTGTTCTTCTTCGCACAGAAGGCGTTCGTCGAGGGCGTCACGCTCACCGGAGTGAAGGGTTGACACGCACATGAAGCTCACCGTGGTCGGCGGAGGGTCGACCTACACACCCGAACTCATCGACGGCTTCGCCCGGTTGCGGGACACCCTGCCCGTCGAGGAACTGGTCCTCGTCGACCCGGCCGCCGACCGCCTCGAACTGGTGGGCGGCCTGGCGCGGCGCATCTTCGCCAAGCAGGAGCACCCCGGCCGGATCGTCACGACCTCCGACCTGGACGCGGGCGTCGAAGGCGCGGACGCGGTCCTGCTCCAGCTGCGCGTCGGCGGCCAGGCGGCCCGCCAGCAGGACGAGACCTGGCCGCTGGAGTGCGGGTGCATCGGCCAGGAGACGACGGGCGCGGGCGGTCTGGCGAAGGCGCTGCGCACGGTCCCGGTCGTCCTGGACATCGCGGAGCGCGTCCGCCGTACCAACCCCGACGCCTGGATCATCGACTTCACCAACCCGGTCGGGATCGTGACGCGCGCGCTGCTCCAGGCGGGCCACAGGACGGTCGGGCTGTGCAACGTGGCGATCGGCTTCCAGCGGAAGTTCGCCGGAATGCTCGGTGTCGCCCCCGTGGACGTCCATCTGGACCACGTGGGCCTCAACCACCTCAGCTGGGAGACCGGGGTGCGCCTCGGCGGCCCCGAGGGCGAGAACGTCCTGCCGAAACTGCTGGCCGAGCACGGCGACACGATCGCCGACGACCTGCGCCTGCCCCGCACCCTCGTGGACCGCCTGGGCGTGGTCCCCTCCTACTACCTGCGCTACTTCTACGCGCACGACGAGGTCGTACGGGAGCTGCGGACGAAACCGTCACGGGCGGCGGAGGTCGCCGCGATGGAGCGGGAGTTGCTGACGATGTACGGCGATCCGGCGCTCGACGAGAAGCCGGAGCTGCTCGCCAAGCGGGGCGGCGCGTACTACTCCGAGGCGGCCGTCGACCTCGCCGCCGCGCTGCTCGGCGGGGGCGGCAGCCCCTACCAGGTGGTCAACACCTACAACAAGGGCACCTTGCCCTTCCTCCCGGACGACGCCGTGATCGAGGTGCAGGCGGCCGTCGGTCCGCACGGCCCGACACCACTGCCGGTGCTGCCGGTCGACCCCCTGTACGCGGGGCTGATGGCGGCCGTGACGTCCTACGAGGACCTGGCCCTGGAAGCCGCCCTGCGCGGTGGCCGCGACCGGGTCTTCCGGACCCTTCTCGCCCACCCCCTCATCGGCCAGTACGAGTACGCCGACGCCCTCACCGACCAACTGATCGCGCACAACCGGGAGCATCTCGCGTGGGCATGACGTCATCCGGACCCGGCGCCGGGACGGCCGCCGGATCCGACTCCGCGGGCATGGTCCTGGCCATCGACGCGGGGAACAGCAAGACCGACGTCGCGGTCGTGTCCGTGGACGGGCGGGTGGTCGGGGCCGCGCGCGGCGGGGGATTCCGGCCGCCGGTGGTCGGGGTCGCCACGGCCGTGGACGCCGTGGGCGAGGCCGTCGCCCGCGCCTTCGCCGAGGCGGGCGTCGACTCCGTGGCCCATGTCTCGGCCTGCCTCGCCAACGCCGATCTTCCCGTGGAGGAGGAGCAGTTGGCGGCCGCGCTGCACGCGCGCGGATGGGGCACGAGCGTGGAGGTACGCAACGACACGTTCGCGATCCTGCGCGCCGGGATAGCGGAGCCGCGCGGGGTCGCCGTCGTGTGCGGCGCGGGTATCAACTGCGTCGGCATGCGCCCCGACGGCCGCACCGCCCGCTTCCCGGCGCTCGGCCGGATCTCCGGGGACTGGGGCGGGGGGTGGGGCCTGGCGGAGGAGGCCCTGTGGCACGCGGCCCGTGCGGAGGACGGCCGGGGCGGGCCCACGGCCCTGTCCCGCACCCTCCCCGCCCACTTCGGTCTGTCCTCCATGTACGCCCTGATCGAGGCGCTGCACCTGGAGCACATCGAGCACGACCGCCGGCATGAACTGACTCCGGTGCTGTTCGCGACGGCGGCGGAGGGTGACGAGGCCGCTCGCGCTCTCGTGGACCGGCTCGCGGACGAGGTCGTCGCGATGGCCACGGTCGCTCTGACCCGGCTCGACCTCCTCGCCGAGGAGACCCCCGTCCTTCTGGGCGGTGGTGTCCTCGCCGCCCGCCATCCCCAACTCGACGACCGGATCCGCGAGCTCCTGTCGGCCCGGGCCCCCAAGGCGGTCCCCCACGTGATCTCGTCCCGCCCCGTGCTGGGCGCCGCCCTCCTGGGCCTGGACCACGTCCACGCCCCCACCGAGGTCCACACCCGCGTACGGGCCTTCTACGAGGGGGGTTGAGCCTCGGCTGCGGGCCGGTGGGGGCCGTTCGCGCAGTTCCCCGCGCCCCCGGGCCGCGGGGCTGCGCCCCGGCCCCCCATCAAACGCCGGACGACCCCAGGCTTTTAGGGGCGCGGGGAACTGCGCGACCAGCCCCCACCCACCCGCACCCAAAAAGACCACCCCTCGCACACACCCCAATACCGGCACATTCGAAAGGGAACCGAACACACACCGGCCGCGTATTCATGGTCAGGGGGGTGGCGCGGAGCGCCGCGGTCGCGCTGCCGTCCGAACGGGCCACCACTGTACGAAGGGTGGGCTGCAATCCGAACAAGATCGAGTCAAGGCCTGTGCGGATGTCAGTCCCGGCGGCGATACTTGCGGCCGTGCACCTCTCTTCGTGCTCCCGCGCACGCGGGGGAGGTGACCGACGGATGACCATGGGGGAGGTCAAGTGACACAGCCGCCGAAGGGCACGGCGCCACCGGGGCAGCCGGCCACGCCCACGATGCCGGCCGTCCCGCCGCAGTCCGGCGCGACAGCGGCCCAGTACGGCCCGCCGGCGACAGCGACGGCGCCGCGGTCCGGGCCCCCCTCGCCACCGGGCAGACCCGCCACGCCCGGCACCGCTCCCGCGCGCCGCACCGCCTGGGCGGAGGGCGTGGAGCGCCTGCGCGCCGCGGCGACGACGGAGCCGGGCCGGCTGCGCCTGATCGGCGCCGTCCTCGCCCTCCTGGTCGTCGCGTTCGGCACGGTCACCGCCTGGCAGATGACGGAGCGTTCGAGCGCGGCGGACGACGTGCTGCACAGCAGCCAGCCGCTGAGCGCCGGCGCCGCCGACATCTACCGTTCGCTCGCGGACGCCAACACCGCGGCCTCCAGCGGCTTCCTCGCGGGCGGCCAGGAGAGCGCGGACACCCGTGACCGGTACGAGAAGGACATCCGGACGGCCGCGCAGGGGCTCATCACCGCCGCCGCCAACTCCGACCCGGGGTCCCCGTCCACGGACACGATCGCCCAGCTCAACAAGCTGCTGCCCGAGTACAAGGGCCTGATCGAGCGGGCCCGCGCCAACAACCGGCAGGGCTATCCGCTCGGCGGCGCCTACCTGCGGTACGCGAACGAGAAGATGCAGCAGCAGATGCTCCCCGCGGCCGAGGAGCTCTACAAGCGGGAGAACGCCCGGCTGAGCGCCGACTACGCCGACGCGAAGCCCTACCCGTGGGCCGCGATCGGTCTCGGCGTCCTCGCGCTCGGCGGGCTCTTCTGGGCCCAGCGGCGCCATTACCACCGGACGAACAGGGTGTTGAACCAGGGGCTGGTCGCCGCCACGGCCGCCTCCGCGGTGGTGCTGCTCTGGCTGGTGGTGGGGCACAGCGTGGCCCGGGCCGGGCTGAACTCCTCGTACGACCACGGGGTTCGCTCGCTGAACGTGCTGCACGACGCCCGGATCGCCTCCCTGAAGGCACGGGGCAACGAGAACCTGACGCTGGTCAGCCGGGGCGCGGAGACCAAGCAGGTGTCCGCGACGGAGGTCATGGACCTCTACGACTACGACTTCCAGCAGGACATGAAGACCCTCACCAAGGGCCTGGCGCTGGCCGAGGGCCTCGCCGACGACACGGCGGGCAAGAAGCCCGTCGAGGCCGCGACGGCCAACATGTTGGTCTGGAAGTCCCGCCACCAGGAGGCCCGCACGGCCGACGACGCGGGCGACTACCAGGGCGCTCTGAACAAGGTGATCGGTTCGGCGGCCGACAAGCCGACCGGCGAGTGCTTCGACGGCGTGGACACCAACCTCGCGGCGGCCCTGACGCACGAGGAGAGTGAGTTCAAGCAGGCGGCAGGCGACGGCCGGGACGCGATGAGCGGGCTCCCGGCGGGCGCGGCCGTCCTCGCGGTGCTGGCCGCGGCGGGCGCGCTGCTCGGCATCGGGCGCAGGCTTTCGGAGTACCGGTGAGAGGGGGAGCGGTGAAAGGGGGCATGGCGATGACCGCACGACGTCTGAGGGCGAGCCTGAAGGGCTGGGGCGGCGTGGGTGCGATGGCCCTCGCCCTGGTCGTCACCGCGGTCTTCGCCCTGTTGCTGCCGCTGAGCAGCGCCCGCGGGGACGGCAGCACGGGCACCGGCGGCCAGGGCGTGGGCCAGGGCATCCAGGCGCGGGCCGACACGTGCACCGACCCGCAGGACCAGAGCCCCGCCCCGTCCTCCGACGACAGCGGCAAGACGATCACGGCCATCAAGCAGCGCGGCTATCTGTCGGTCGGCGTCGACCAGAACAGCTACCGCTGGGGCTACCGCGATCCGAACAACACGGCGAAGAGCAGCGACCTGGAGGGCTTCGACATCGATCTCGCGCACGAGATCGCGAGGGAGATCCTCGGCGACCCGAACGCCGTCCGTTTCCACGCCATCCCCACCAACCAGCGCATCCCCGCGATCAAGTCCGGTCAGGTCGACATGGTGGTGCGCACCATGACGATCACCTGCTCCCGCCTCAAGGACGTGGCCTTCTCCGCCCCCTACTTCCTGACCGGACAGCAGGTACTGGCCCCCAAGACCTCCGGCATCAAGGGGTACGACAAGACGCTGGCGGGCCGGCGGATCTGCTCGGCGGCGGGCTCGACGGCGTACGACCGGCTGTCGGCCGACAAGAAGGCGGGCACGCTCGCCTCCTCCGCGGACATCACCACCACCGTGCCCAACCAACTCGACTGCCTGGTGCGGCTGCAGCTCGGTCAGGTCGACGCCGTGGTGACCGACGGCGCGCTCGCCGCCAGCCAGGCGGCGCAGGACCCGACGGTCGAACTGAAGGGCAAGACCTTCACCGACGACTACTACGGCGTGGCGATGAAGTTGGGCGCCGACGATCTGGTACGCCGGGTCAACCAGGTGCTCGTGGACTACCGCAAGAGCGGCGGCTGGCAGGCCTCGTACACCAAGTGGCTGTCCGCGACCCTGAAGGCGGACTCCCCGTCGGCGACTCCGCCGACGGCGCACTACAAGTAACGGAAATCCGGGTAACGGCAGCGCGGACGACGCGGCCGGCGGGAACGCAAGCGACGGGCACGACCGAGAGCGAGAGGTGATCGATGGGCGTCACGGGACCCCCCGGGCCGGTGATGGACCGGGACGAGGTGGACCGTGCGCTGGCGCGGCTCGGCGCGGAGCACGAGGCCATCGAGACCTCGCTCCTCGCCCTGCAGGACCACGCGGGCCGCAGACTCCTCGAAGGCGCCGAGCTCACGGGCACGACCAACGAGCGCTGGTCGACCGCGGAGGCGTCGATCACGCTGCTGTGGGCGTACTTCGACGCGTACACGGACGCGCTGCGCTCCGCCCGCGGCATCCGTTCCCGGCGGCGCTGGTCGAGCCGTGAGGACCTGGTCGAGTTGACCGAGCTGCTGCGCGGCGCGAGCATCACGGTCGCCGGCTCGACCACCGCCACGGCGAACGCGCCGACGCTCTCCGGCACCGGCAAGCTCAGCGAGCAGTTCTCGCTGGTCGCGCTGGTGGAGCGGATGAACGAGCTGTACGCGTCCTCGCTCGACATGGTCGTCGCCGCGGACGCCGTCTGGTCCGCGCTGCCCGCCCGGATCGATTTACTGGCCGCGGAACTCCAGCGCACCCGCCAGCTCGCGCACTCCGTGGGCGTACGCCCCGGTGAGCACCCGGCGGGCGACGACCTGGAGCGGATCACCCGGACGCTGAGCACCCTGCGCCAGCAGGTCGTCTCCGACCCGCTGGCCTTCTGGGTGCCCACGAAGGGCAGTTCGGCGCCCGGCGGCGGACGTCCCGACACCACGACGTACGACCGCGAGGCGCGCGCCCTGGAGGACGTGCGCCGTGAGATCGACGCGGTGCTCACCGTCCGCCAGGACGCGGAGGCCCGACTCGTGCGGCTGCGGGACGTGCTCAGCCGCGCCGACCGCACGCTCGCGGAGGCGAGGAGCGCCCGCGGTGAGGTGCTGGCGAAGATCGCCGCGTCCGAGGTGCCGGCCGTCAGCGGGCCGCCGACGCTGCTGCAGGAGCAGTTGGCGACGGCCGCGGAGTACCGCAGACACGCCCAGTGGCACCGTCTCTCGCCGCTCCTGGAGGCGCTGGAGGAGAAGGCCGAGGACGAGCTGCTGCGCGCCCGGGAGTCGTTGACCGCGGTCACCGCGCCGCTGGCGGTCCGCGCGGAGCTGCGCGGCCGCCTCGACGCGTACAAGGCGAAGGTGGCCCGGCACGGCCTCGCGGAGGACCCGTTCCTCATCGAGCGCTACGACGCGGCCCGACGCATGTTGTGGAGCGCGCCCTGCGATCTGCGGGTGGCGGAGGAGGCGGTGCTGCGCTATCAGCGGGCCGCCGTCGATCTGCTCAGCCCGCGGGTGCCCGAACAGGGTGGCCCGACCGACCGTAGGGGGCCCCACGCGTGAGCGTTGAAGGTGATGCAGTGTGAGTGAGCAGCAGAAGTGCCAGCGGCCCGGTTGCCCGGGGTCGTACGAGGACGTGGGCGGCGGCGAGCTGTACTGCGACACGTGCGGTCTGGCACCCGTCGTCGCGTCGAACGGCATGGTGGGCTCGCCCCCGACCGGACTCACCGCGGGCGGCAAGGGCTCGCGCGGCTCCGGCAGCAGTTCGCGGGCGAGTTCCCGCAGCTCCAGTTCCCGTACGTCCTCGCGCTCCTCCCAGTCGCGGCGCTCGGTCTCCGGACGCCTGTCGCGCTCGCTGTCCGGCAACGCGACCGGCCGCTCGGTGTCGGTGCGCAGCTCGGGCTCGACCGCCGCCTCCAGTGGCCGCGGCCGGCTCGGCGTCGGGCTGGTGCAGGTGCCGGACGTGCCGCGGCCCGACCCGCGCGCGATGGTGCTGGAGAACCCGGAGGTGCCCGAGCGCAAGCGGTTCTGCTCGCGCTCCGACTGCGGGGCGCCGGTGGGCCGTTCGCGCGGTGAGCGGGTGGGGCGCACCGAGGGGTTCTGCACCAAGTGCGGTCACCCGTACTCGTTCGTGCCGAAGCTGCACACGGGCGACATCGTGCACGGCCAGTACGAGGTGGTGGGCTGTCTCGCGCACGGCGGGCTCGGCTGGGTCTACCTCGCCGTCGACCGCGCGGTCTCCGACCGCTGGGTGGTCCTCAAGGGTCTGCTCGACACCGGCGACCAGGACGCGATGGCGGCGGCGATCTCCGAGCGGCGCTTCCTGGCGGAGATCGAGCACGCCAACATCGTGCGGATCTACAACTTCGTGGAGCACCTGGACCAGCGGACGGGCTCGCTGGACGGGTACATCGTCATGGAGTACGTCGGCGGCAAGTCGCTGAAGGAGATCGCCAACGACCGTCGGACAGCGGACGGCAAGCGCGATCCGCTACCGGTGGAACAGGCCTGCGCGTACGGCATCGAGGCCCTGGAGGCGCTCGGCCATCTGCACAGCCGCAATCTGCTCTACTGCGACTTCAAGGTCGACAACGCGATCCAGACCGAGGACCAGCTCAAGCTGATCGACATGGGCGCGGTGCGCAGAATGGACGACGACGAGTCGGCCATCTACGGCACGGTGGGCTACCAGGCGCCGGAGGTGGCCGAGGTCGGTCCGTCGGTGGCGAGTGACCTCTACACGGTCGCCCGCACCCTGGCCGTGCTGACCTTCGACTTCCAGGGGTACACGAACGTCTTCGTGGACTCCCTGCCGGACCCGGACAACATCGAGGTCTTCCGGACGTACGAGTCCTTCTACCGGCTCCTGGTGCGCGCCACCGACCCCGATCCGGCGCGCCGGTTCGCGTCCGCGCAGGAGATGGCGGAGCAGCTGACGGGTGTGCTCAGGGAGGTCGTGTCCCTCCAGACGGGGCGGGCGCGCCCGGCCCTGTCCACCCTGTTCGGGCCGGAACTGAAGGTCACGGACACGGAGTTGTTCGGGAAGCTGGACGGAGACGTGTCACGGCTGGGGGCCCGCGCGGTGCCCTTGCGAGGGAGAAAGCGCGCGCCCGCGCCACCCCCCGGCAGCAACGGAGCGGTGACGAACGGGACCCCGCCGCTCCCCCTGGCTCCCGCTCCGGTCCCGGCCACTGTGGTCAAGCCGCTGAACGCCGCGGCGACCGCGCTCGCGCTGCCGGTCCCCCGGGTCGACCCGGGGGACCCCAACGCCGGTTTCCTCGCGGGCCTGATGGCCTCGGCGCCCGCGGAGCTGATCACCGCCCTGCACGCGGCGCCCACCGGCTCTCTGGAGCTGCGTCTGCGCGAGCTGCGGGCCCGGCTGGAGATGGGCGAACTGGCCAGTGCGAGCAGGGCCCTGGAGGCGCTGGAGGCGGACCACCCCGACGACTGGCGGGTGGTCTGGTACCGGGGCGTCGCGGCCCTGGCGACCGGCGAGCACGAGACCGCGGCGCTGTCCTTCGACGCGATCTACGACGCCTTCCCGGGCGAGCCCGCGCCGAAGCTGGCCCTCGGCCTGTGCGCGGAGGTGCTCGGGCAGCTGGACAACGCGGGCGAGTACTACCGCCTGGTGTGGACGACCGACCCCAGCTATGTCAGCTCCGCGTTCGGCCTGGCCCGCGTACAGCTCGCGGCGGGCGACCGCCGCGGCTCCGTACGCACGCTGGAGTCCGTACCGGAGTCGTCGATCCACTACACGGCGGCGCGGGTCGCCGCGGTGCGGGCGCGGCTGCGGCAGCGGCTGGCCGAGGAGGCGGCGGCAGCGGCGTTCCTGGACGATCTGACCGCCGCCGCGGGCCAGGTCGAGGCTCTGGACGGATACGGTCTGGACGCGGTGCGACGCGAGCAGTTGTCGACGGAAGTCCTAGGCTGCGCCCTGGACTGGGTACTCTCCGGTAGCCAGAGTTCCGCCCCGCACTCCGGCGGCGGACGGGTGTTGCTCGGCAGTGAGGTGGACGAGCGCGGTCTGCGTTTCGCACTGGAGCGTTCGTACCGCACGCTGGCCCGCCTCGCGCAGGGCGGCGAGGAGAGGATCGACCTGGTGGAACGTGCCAACCGTTACCGCCCCCGGACGTGGGTGTGATTGATGTCCCAGATGCCCCAGCCGACGGCCCTTTCGCGGTGCCCCAGTTGCGAGGAGCCCCTGGAGGCGGGTGACCGTTTCTGCGGTGCGTGCGGGTACGACCTGTCGGCGGTGCCCACACCGCCCCAGGACCACCCCACGATCGCCATGAACGGCTCGTCGACACGCCCCTCCGAGGCCGCCGCGTCCCTGGACTGGCCGCTCGCGCCGGAGCCGGCGAGCTCCGACACGCCCGCGCCGGTGCACCGGGCGACCGACATCCGGGGCATGGACTCGGGCGGCTCCGAACTCCCGCACCCGGACACGGAGTCCGCGGGGGCCCAGCAGCCGGGCGACCGCCCCTCGGGCGCACAGCCTTCGGGCGAGCAGCCTTCGGGCGTACGGTTCGACCGGTCCCCGGAGCCCGACGAGTACCCGCTCGCCCCGCCGGCCGAAGCCCCCGCCGGGCCCGTCGTCGATCCGCGGACCGCCGACCTCGCCGCACCCGTCACGCCCCCCGCGGGCACCAAACTGTGCGTCGCCTGCCGCTCCGGCCATGTGGACAGCGACGGCTACTGCGAGAACTGCGGGCACGCCCAGCCGCGCGAACGGGATCACATGGAGCAGGAGTTGGGTGCGGTGGCCGCGGTCAGCGACCGGGGTCTGCGCCACCACCGCAACGAAGACGCGTTCGCGATCTCCTCGACCGCGCTGCCTGACGGCTCCCCCGCGGTCGTCGCGATCGTCTGCGACGGGGTCTCCTCGGCGACCCGCCCCGACGAGGCCTCGCTCGCCGCGTCGCGGGCGGCCAATGAGGCGCTGCTGGCGGCGCTGCCGCTCGGCACCCACCCGCAGCAGGCCATGCACGAGGCGATCCTCGCGGCCTCCGAGGCCGTCAACTCGCTGGCCGAGGCGCCCCCCGCGCAAGAGGAGCACGCCCCGCACCAGAACGCGCCCGCCTGCACCCTCGTCGGCGCCGTCGTCACCCCCGCCCTGCTGATCGTCGGCTGGGTCGGCGACAGCCGCGCCTACTGGGTCCCCGTCGACCGGACTTCACCCCCCGCCCGGCTCACCGAGGACGACTCCTGGGCCGCGCAGATGGTCGCCGCGGGCCTGATGAGCGAGGCGCAGGCGTACGCCGACGAGCGCGCCCACGCCATCACGGGCTGGCTCGGCGCGGACGCGTACGAGCTGGAGCCGCACACCGCTTCTTTCAAGCCGGACCGGCCCGGTGTGGTGGTCGTGTGCACCGACGGACTGTGGAACTACGCGGAGGCGGCCGAGGAGATGGCCGAGGTCGTACCGCTGGACGCCGCCGAAAGGCCCCTTCACAGCGCCCAGGTCCTGGTGGGTCACGCCCTGGACGGCGGGGGCCACGACAACGTAACAGTGGCCGTCGTCCCGTTCCCGGCCCCGCCGCAGGGGGCAGGATCGGCCTGAGGCCGCGAAAAGGCGCAATCCGTGCCCACGGGGACGGCCTCGGACCGGAGGGGACCGGTCCGCATACAGTCATCGCCTCCGCCAACTACCGGAGGTCTTGAGGGGGACGAAGAAGGCATGGCCAATTTCTCGAAGTCGAACGTGCCGCAGTTCTCGGTCGACGTGTACCAGAACGAGTACCTGCCCGAGGGCGGCCGCGAGGTCAACGCGATCGTCACGGTGAGCGCCACCGGCGGCGGCACCGTCGGGAGCGCGGTCGGCGCGCCCCACCTGTACGCGGCGGGCCGGGGCCCGGACGCCGCCGTGGCGATCATGGTCGACTGTTCCGGCTCGATGGACTACCCGCCGACCAAGATGCGCAACGCCCGCGAGGCCACGGCCGCCGCGATCGACACCCTGCGCGACGGCGTGCACTTCGCGGTGATCGGCGGCACGCACGTCGCCAAGGAGGTCTACCCCGGCAATGGGCGCCTCGCGGTGGCCGACGCGGCGACCCGCGGCCAGGCCAAGGAGGCACTGCGCAGGCTGAGCGCGGGCGGCGGTACGGCGATCGGCACCTGGCTGCGCCTCGCCGACCGACTGCTGTCCTCGGCCGAGGTGTCGATCCGGCACGGCATCCTGCTGACCGACGGCCGCAACGAACACGAGTCGCCGCAGGACCTCAAGGCCGCCCTCGACTCCTGTGCCGGACGTTTCACCTGTGACGCGCGTGGAGTGGGCACGGACTGGGAGGTCAAGGAGGTCACCGGGATCGCCTCGGCGCTGCTCGGCACCGCCGACATCGTCGCGGACCCGGCCGCCCTGTCCGCCGACTTCACACAGATGATGGAGACGGCCATGGGCAAGGAGGTCGCGGACGTCGCGCTGCGCCTGTGGACGCCGGTCGGCACCGAGATCAAGTTCGTCAAGCAAGTGGCCCCCACGGTCGAGGAGCTGACCGACCGTCGCGCCGAGGCGGGCCCGCGCGCCGGCGACTACCCCACCGGGTCCTGGGGCGACGAGTCCCGCGACTACCACGTGTGCGTCGAGGTCCCCTTGGCCGGAGTGGGCCAGGAGATGCTGGCCGCCCGGGTCTCGCTCGTCGTGCCGCAGAGCGACGGGGGCGTGCACAACCTCGGCGCCCAGGGGCTCGTCAAGGCCGTGTGGACCGACGACATGGTGGCCTCGACGAGGATCAACGCCCAGGTCGCGCACTACACAGGCCAGGCGGAACTGGCGCAAGTCATCCAACAAGGTCTGGATCTTCGCAAATCGGGAGATGTCGACGGGGCAACGGCCAAGCTGGGCCGCGCCGTTCAGCTCGCGAGTGCGTCGGGCAACGCGGATACTGCGAAACTGCTTGCGAAGGTGGTGGACGTGGTCGACGCCGCGGCAGGTACTGTGCGATTGAAGGCAAGGGTCGAAGAGGCTGACGAAATGACCCTTGAGACACGGTCCACAAAGACTGTTCGTGTAAAGAAGTAGCGAGCCCGGTTCCCGTGGGGAACTGGAGAAACCCGGTCACAACGGCCGGAAAAGGAGAGGGGGAAGCGCCGACATGCCGACCTGCCCGAACGGACACCAGTCGGGTTCCGACGACTGGTGCGAGGTCTGCGGTCACCGCATGGCCGGTGCCGTGCCTCCGCCCCCTCCACCGCCGCCGCCCGCCGCCGGTTACGGCTATCCGCCGCCCGGCTCGCCCCCGCCCGGGGGTCCCGGCGGCCCCGGCGCCCCAGGTGGGCGCCCGCACCTGTCCGCCGTGCCCAATCCCGAGCCGGAGCTCTGCCCGCAGTGCCGTACGCCCCGTGAGGGCGGTGCGCCGTTCTGCGAGGAGTGCCGGTGGAACTTCCTGACGAACACGGCGACCTCGTACACCCCGGCGGCGCCGCGTCCGCAGTCGCCCGCGCCCGGAATGCCCAATCCGGCGCTGCGTTTCCAGCAGCCGCCGCAGGGCCAGCCGGGCGGTCCCGGCCCCGCGACCGGTCCCGGTCACGACCCGTTCGACTACCAGAGCTCGCGGCCCTCGCAGATGAACCGCCCCGCGGAACCGATTCCGCCCTACGGGCAGGACCCGTCGGGCTTCCGCGGCGACCCGTCCCGTCCGGGCGGTCCCGGTGGTCCCGGCGGTCCTGGCGCTGGTCCCGGTGGACCAGGTGGCTTCGGTGGTCCTGGTCCCGGTCCCGGCGGTTTCGGTGCGGACCCGTCCCGTCCGGTTCCGCCGCCGCCCGGGCCCACGCCCGGCGGACCCGGTGGCCCCGGCGCCCCGCAGGCCTTCACCCAGCAGCCGGCCGCGCCCGCGTTCCCGCAGCAGGGTCCGCCCGGGTCCGGCGGTCCGCAGTCCGGGGGCCCGTCCTTCGGCGGCGGTGACGACGACTGGGTGATCTCCCCGCCGTCGGGCAATTCGCCCGGCGGGCCGGGTGGTCCCGGCGGCCGCCCCGGTGGTCCCGGTGGTCCCGGCATGGGGCAGGGCGGCGGCTACGGCTATCCGGGGCCCGGCGCGACCCAGGCCCCGCCCGGCCCCGGTCCCGACTACCGGCAGCAGCGGCAGCCGCTGTCCTGGAGCGCGACGATCGGTCCCGACCGCGAGTACTTCATGGCGATGATGCAGCGCTCCGGCCCCGAGGCAGCGGGCCTGAACCTGCCCGCGTACTCGCCGGAGCAGCAGCGCCCGCTCACCGGCAACCAGATGACGATCGGCCGCCGTCGGCACTCCACCGGCGACACCCCCGACATCGACCTCTCGGTGCCCCCGGAGGACCCGGGCGTCTCGCACCAGCACGCGGTCCTGGTCCAGCAGCCGGACGGCAGCTGGGCGGTCGTCGACCAGAACTCGACCAACGGCACCACGGTCAACGGCGGCGAGGAGCCCATCCAGCCCTTCGTGCCGGTCCCGCTCCAGGACGGCGACCGGGTGCATGTCGGCGCCTGGACGACGATCACCATCAGGCGAGGCTGACGGCGGAGGCCACAGCAGGAGTCACAGCAGGAGTCACGGCAGCGGCCAGGCGTACGGCCCCTCGGGGTCGTCCAGCCACGCCCAGGTGTCCGCGCCGTCGACCGTGACTCCGTACCGCTCGCGCACGGGCCGGTTCTCGCGTTCCCACAGCTCGTACGCCTCGTGCGGGTCGAGGCCGCGCCCTGCCAGGGTCAGCAGGAACCGGAACAGCTCGTCGCCGCGGGCCCGGCGCGGCAGCTCGCGCAGGTCCTGCGGCTCCGACTCCTCGGGTCGGCTCGCGCCGCGCAGGGGCACGAAGTAGGCCGGCGTGTGCAGGAAGCGCCCCTCGGCGTGTTCGGCGTCCCGGACGCGCAGCACGATCAGACCGGTGGCCAGCGGCGCCAGGATGCGGGCGCCGGGACGGCACTGGGCGAGCCACGGCCGCGGGATCGAGGTCAGCGTGCAGGTCGCGATGATCCGGTCGAAGGGGGCGCGCTCGGGGACCCCGCGGGCGCCGTCCGCGGTGACGACGGTCGGGTGGTGTCCGGCGGCGGCCAGATGCCGGCGCGCGGACTCGGTGATCTCCGGGTCGAGGTCGACCGTGGTCACCAGGCGGTCGCCAAGACGGTGGGCGAGCAGCGCCGCGTTGTAGCCGGTGCCGGCGCCGATCTCCAGGACGGCGTCTCCCTCCCGTACCTCCAGCGCGGTCAGCATCATCGCCATCAGCGAGGGCTGGCTGCTGGAGGAGACCAGCTCGCCGTCGCGCACCCGGGTGGCCAGCGGGGCGTCCGCGTAGGCGCCGCGCACCCAGTGCTCACGGCTGCGCGGGTCGGGGTCCTCGCCCCACACCCGCTCGAAGCCGCCCACGGCACCGACGTAGTAGTACGGCACGAAGAGGTGGCGCGGGACCTCCTCGAACGCCGCCCGCCACACCGGGTCGGCGGCCCAGGCCCCACTCCGGTCGATTTCGCGCACCAGGGCGGCCCTCGCCAGGGTGGCGAGGTTGTCGAGGTCGTGGTCGTGGTCGTGGTCGTGGTCGAGAGCGTGCCCGCTCATACCTCCACTGTGCGGCGGGACGGGCCGCGAGGCGAGTGCCGCACCCGCTGGGTCGCCAGGTCGCTGGGGGCGCTGGGTCGCTGGTCCTAAGCCTTGCGTCCTCGGTCACCCGGTCTGAGACGATGGTGAGGTGAAAGAGATTCGGCGCGGCACGCTTCAGGAGCAGACCTTCTACGAGCAGGTCGGCGGCGAGGAGACCTTCCGGCGCCTCGTGCACCGTTTCTACGAGGGAGTGGCCGAGGACCCGTTGCTGCGGGCCATGTACCCCGAAGAGGACCTGGGGCCGGCCGAGGAGCGCTTCACGCTGTTCCTGATCCAGTACTGGGGCGGCCCGACGACGTACAGCGACAACCGCGGTCACCCCCGGCTGCGGATGCGGCACGCCCCGTTCGCCGTCGACCAGGCGGCGCACGACGCCTGGCTGGCGCACATGCGCGTGGCCGTCGACGAGCTCGGCCTCTCCGAGGAGCACGAGCACACGCTGTGGAACTACCTGACGTACGCGGCGGCGTCGATGATCAACACGGCCGGCTGACAGCGCCCCACGGGGGGGATCAGCGGACGCTGACGTCCAGCGCCCCGAGTCCCGCCCGGCGGACGGCGATCGAGCCGTAGGGCGTACGCAGCCGCAGCCACGCCCCGGACGAGTACAGCCCCAACGGGCTCTCGCCCGGGTCGGCCTGACGCACCGGCAGCAGGAACCCGAGCGACTGCGCCGCGTGCACGGCTCGTACCTGAAGGCCGGTGTCACCGATCGGCCGGGACCAGATCTCCCGTCCTATGCGGTCGAGTTCGGCGCGGGTACGGGCCTCGGGCGCCAACTCCTGCGTACGGGACCGGAATTCGGCGACCGCGGTGGCGACCATCGCGCGTACGGCGTCCGGTCCGGGCAGTCCCGGCTCCGGCTGCCAGCCCCCGCGGGGCGGGAGGATCCCGGCCCACGGCGGCCCGGTGACCGCCCCGGGAACGCTGACGGTGGCCGCCGACTCGTCGATGGACTCCAGGAGTTCACCGGCGGAGACGGTCACGTCGAGTGTGACGTCGAGACCGTTCTCGTACGGCTTGGCGAGCCGCGCCGTACGGATCGCGAGGACCTCGAACGACGGCGGCCGACCGAAGACCGCGAGCGCGGTGCCGGACGCCTGGAGGCGTACGGCGGCGGCGCGGTCGTAGTGGATCAGCCGGGAGAGGAAGGCGGCGAGGTCCGCCGCCTCCCCGTCGTCGGTGAGGTGCAGCGCGGTCACGGTCATGCCGCGACGGCCTCCTCAGCCTGGTCGTCCCGGTACTCCGCCAGGAACTCGCGCTCCTCGGCGGTGAGGCGGCGTGGACGCTGGGCCTCGAAGTCGAACGGCACGACCACGGTCGCGGCCCGGACGTAGAGCTGGTCCGCGTCCTTCACCTCGTACGTGATCGTGAACGACGCGGCCCTTATCTGGGTGATCCACAGCTCGATGTCCACCGGCTCGCGCCGGTGGACGAGCTGCCGCTTGTAGTCGATCTCGTGGCGCGCCACCACGGACCCCTGCTTGAACTGCTTGTCCGGGCGGGTCAGGAAGTCGATACGTGCTTCCTCCAGGTAGCGGAGGAAGACCGCGTTGTTGACGTGGCCGTACGCGTCCATGTCCGCCCAGCGCAGCGGGCAGCGGTAGATGTGCCGCAAGATCGATCAGCCCCGGGTCAGCTTCTTGTAGGTGGCACGGTGCGGGCGCGCGGCGTCCGCGCCGAGGCGCTCGATCTTGTTCTTCTCGTACGACTCGAAGTTGCCCTCGAACCAGAACCACTTCGAGTCACCCTCGTAGGCGAGGATGTGCGTCGCGACCCGGTCCAGGAACCAGCGGTCGTGGGAGACGACCACGGCCGCACCCGGGAACTCCAGCAGCGCGTTCTCGAGCGAGGACAGCGTCTCGACGTCGAGGTCGTTGGTCGGCTCGTCGAGGAGCAGCAGGTTGCCGCCCTGCTTGAGGGTGAGGGCGAGGTTGAGCCGGTTGCGCTCACCGCCGGAGAGGACACCGGCCGGCTTCTGCTGGTCGGGACCCTTGAACCCGAAGGCGGAGACGTACGCGCGCGACGGCATCTCGACCTGGCCCACATTGATGTAGTCCAGCTCGTCCGAGACGACGGCCCACAGCGACTTCTTCGGGTCGATGTTCTCGCGGCTCTGGTCGACGTAACTGATCTTGACGGTCTCGCCGACCTTGATCGTGCCGGAGTCCGGCGTCTCCAGCCCCTGGATCATCTTGAAGAGCGTGGTCTTGCCGGCACCGTTCGGGCCGATGACGCCGACGATCCCGTTACGCGGCAGCGTGAAGGAGAGGTCGTCGATCAGGACCTTCTCGCCGAAGGCCTTGGAGAGGTTGTTGACCTCGACCACGATGGAGCCCAGACGCGGGCCCGGCGGGATCTGGATCTCCTCGAAGTCCAGCTTCCGCATCTTGTCGGCCTCGGCGGCCATCTCCTCGTAGCGCGCCAGACGCGCCTTGGACTTGGCCTGACGCCCCTTGGCGTTGGACCGCACCCACTCAAGCTCTTCCTTGAGCCGCTTGGCGCGCTTGGCGTCCTTCTGGCCCTCGACCTTGAGGCGGGAGGCCTTGCTCTCCAGGTACGTCGAGTAGTTGCCCTCGTAGCCGATCGCGCGGCCGCGGTCGAGCTCAAGGATCCAGCCGGCGACGTTGTCGAGGAAGTACCGGTCGTGGGTGACGGCGACGACGGTGCCGGGGTACTTCGCGAGGTGCTGCTCCAGCCACTGCACGGACTCGGCGTCCAGGTGGTTGGTGGGCTCGTCGAGGAGCAGCAGGTCGGGCGCCTCGATCAGCAGCTTGCACAGCGCGACGCGGCGCTTCTCACCACCGGAGAGGTTGGTGACCGGCCAGTCGCCGGGCGGGCAGCCCAGGGCGTCCATGGCCTGCTCCAGCTGAGCGTCCAGGTCCCACGCGTTGGCGTGGTCCAGGTCCTCCTGGAGCTTGCCCATCTCGTCCAGCAGCGCGTCCGAGTAGTCGGTCGCCATGAGCTCGGCGACCTCGTTGAAGCGCTTGAGCTTGCCCATGATCTCGGCGGCGCCGTCCTGGACGTTCTCCAGAACGGTCTTGGACTCGTCGAGCGGGGGCTCCTGCAGCAGCATCCCGACGCTGTACCCGGGCGACAGGAACGCGTCGCCGTTGGAGGGCTGCTCGAGCCCCGCCATGATCTTGAGAACGGTGGACTTACCAGCACCGTTCGGACCGACCACACCGATCTTCGCACCCGGCAGGAAACTCAAGGTGACGTCGTCGAGAATCACCTTGTCGCCGTGCGCCTTGCGCGTCTTGCGCATGGTGTAAATGAACTCAGCCAAGAGAAACCGTCCGGACGCTTGAAATCGGCAGTGGGCAGATACACCCCATCTTGCCTGACCGCCACCCCTGGGGGGAAACCCGTTCGGTCAGGGCCCCGTGACCTGGCCGTTCGCCAACCGCGCTGGTAGCCGACCTGTCACTGGTTGTCGTCGCCGGTCACCGCCGAGCGACCTCGCACGGCCCAGGGACGACCCAGGGACGACCCAGGGACGGCCCAGGAGACCGAGCACCGCCGTGTAAGCCTGGTGGCGCGGGGTGGCGAAAGCGCGCAGGTCGGTCCAGGTTCGGAGAGTCCTCGGCTCGGCGGCGCATCTCGACTGCGGCGAACCGGGGTCACCGTCGCCGCTCGACACGGCTACCTGCCGTCGCCATGGCCAGACGGCCAGACACGGACGCTCGTGCACGTCGTTGTCCGGGGGCGTCGATGGCGGCGACCGGAGTCGGGACTGTCCTTGGTGGTGATCGCAGCCATGGCCGCGTCAGCCGCCCCTCAAACTCCGCTGTTCGAGTGGATCGAGCCTCCACGCAATGGAGTCCGTGCGCTTCTTGATCTTGCTCCCCTTAGCGGTGAAATTGCGCACAGGCCCTGCCGTGCCGCCCCAACCTCCCCCGGTCACCAAGCGAGGTCGCACCCATGAGAATTCGTAGCGTCATCGGGCCACATCCCTCGTATCGGATCCGGTACAGCGCCCGAACCCCCCGGACGCCGTGGGTATCCGGCTCGTCGATGTCCCCGCCGACCTCGTCGAAGACCCACGGGCAAGGCAGTACATCATCGACAGCCTGAAACCCGGTGTCACCGTGAAGCGGCGCATCGAGGTGTCGAACAAGTCGGACGACGTCCTGCATGTCGCGGTCTGCCCCGGCGCGGCCGATATCCGCCGGGTGCCTTCGTCGGCGCTGCCGGAAGCACCCGTAACGAGCTCACCACCTGGATCAAGCCCGGTCGGCTGAGCCTGGACATCCCCGCTCACTCCAGAGCCCGTGACACCGTGACCATCGCCCTTCCGAAGGACGCCGCCCCCGGCGAGCGATACGGCGTGATATGGGCGCAGGTCAGCGGTCGCTGCCGGGCCCTACCCGATTGACTCCGGAAGGAGCTTGGCGCCCGGCCAGTCCGCGTCGGTGAACGTCATCGTGACCGATCAGGTCACGGACGGCCCGAACTGGAGACTCATCTCGGCATCGACGGCTCTGGTCCGCACCTTGTCGCCCACGGCTTCGTTCGGTGCCCGGTCGTGGTGACGCCCGACAACGGGGTGGGCTGCCGGTGGTTCATCGGCGCCGCCCGGCCAGGACGCCTTGGGGCACCCTTCGAGAAGACGTCTCGGCACGGGCGGATCGTGGTCGTCCGGTCACCCTTTGTCGCCATCGGGCGTCATCCCGTGCGGAGTCGGGGGAAGAAGCACACTCTGGTAGTAGGGGCCGAGGCCAGTATCAGGGGCTGGGCCCGCCTCGGAGGTGATCACAATGACACAGACGACACAGTCGCAACCGGCCGCCGCGCAGGCACGGACCGCCGTCGGCTGGCACGTCGAGATCGAGTTCGAGGAGGACGACCACCGCACCCGCGCCGCCGCTCTCCTCCGGCTCCCCGACGGGAACGAGGTACGCGCTCACGGGTACGCCAGCCGCCACCCCTCCGACTCCAACCAGCCGAGAGTCGGCGAGGAGGTCGCGGGCGCGCGGGCGCTCAACGAGCTGGCGATGAAACTGTTGACCAAGGCGCACGACGAGATCGACGAGGCGTCCGGGAGGACCTCGCATCCGCTGAGGTGAGACTCCACGACAGGGGCGGGGCGAAGTGCGGTGGGGTGGGGTGGGGTCGACACGGGTCGGCTGGAGCATGCTGTTTCCAGTGATCCGGTCCGCATCCCGTCCCACCCGAAGGACGCCCATGCCCAAGAAGATCATCATCGACTGCGACCCCGGGCTCGACGACGCCATCGCCATCCTGCTCGCCGCCGGGAACCCCGACGTCGAGATCGTCGCCATCACGACCGTCGCGGGCAACCAGACCATCGAGAAGGTCACCCTGAACGCCCGGCAGGTCTGCACCCTGGCGGGCCTGCGCGGCGTGCCGATCGCGGCCGGTGCCGGCGGCCCCCTCGTCCGCGACCAGACCCTCGCCGCCGAGATCCACGGGGACACCGGGATGGACGGCCCCGCGTTCATCCCTCCGGCCATGGAGACCGACCCCCGGCACGCCGTCGACCTGATCATCGAGACGGTCCTCGCCCACCCCGGTGAGATCACCCTCGTTCCCACCGCACCCCTGACCAACATCGCGCTGGCGCTGCGCCGGGAGCCCCGTATCGCCGAACTGGTCAAGGAGGTCGTCCTGATGGGCGGGTCGTACACCCGCGGCAACATCACACCGGCGGCCGAGTTCAACATCCACGCCGACCCCGAGGCGGCCGCGGTCGTCTTCTCGGCGGGCTGGCCCCTGACCATGGTCGGCCTCGATCTGACGGCGCAGGCCGCCGCCACACCTGAACTGCTGGCCCGTATCGGGGCGTTGGGCACACCCGTGTCCCGGTTCGTCGTCGATCTCCTCGACCACTACAACGCCAACGTCGGCAAGGTGCACGGCGCGATGGCCACCATCCACGACGCGTGCGCGGTCGGCCGGGCCATCGACCCGAGCCTGATGGAGGTCACGCCGGCCCATGTCGAGGTCGAGCTGCGGGGTGCGGCGACCTACGGCATGACGGTCACCGACTTCCGCGGCCGCTCCGTCCCGGCGAACACCTCGGTGGCGACGAAGCTGCACACCGAGCGCCTGTGGGACCTGCTCATCAACTCGCTGGAAACCATCGCCGCGACCACCGCGCGGACCTCCGCGTAGCGGTACGGGAGGCACTGGGCGTCACTCCCGGACACCCGCCAGTTCCACCGCCCGGCGCCGCAGGGCGAGTGCGGCGGGGACGACGGACCAGACGACGGCCGTTACCGCGCAGGCGCCGAGGACCGCACCGATGGCCGTCCAGGGGATCTCGATCGTGGTCGGGGCCGACAGCAGGCCCAGGGCGCTCCACATGCCCAGCAGGTTGAGCCCCGCGACGAGGAGCCCCAGTACTCCGCCGACCGCGACGACCGTCAGCGCCTCGGCGCCCACCAGCCGGAGCACCTGCCACCGGGTCGCTCCGGCCAGGCGCAGCACGGCCAGGTCGCGCACCCGGTCGGAGGTCGCCATGACCATGGTGTTGGCCAGGGAGATGCCGGTGTGGAGGAGGGCGATGCCCAGGACCAGCAGGAGGCCGAGCCGGGTCGTCCGGGTCGTCTCGGGGTGACTCCCGCGTACCCACTGGTCCTTGGTGAGGACCTGCCCGCCCGAGCTGTGCACCGCCGCCCGCAGTGCGGCGGCCACGGCGTCCGCGTCGGCACCGTCGGTGAGGGCGACGTCGACCCGGTCGACGGTCGCGCCCGGGGCGTTGCGCGCAGTGACGTACACGCCGTTGTCGCCGGTGCCGGTGGTCATCACCGCGGCGATCCGCAGCGACCTCCTCGTGCCGTCGCCGAGCCACACCCGCACCCGCTGTCCCACGGTATGACGCTGCCACTCCCGGTTGACGATGATGGTGTCGTCGTCGAGGTCGCTCGTCCTCCCGGCCTCGACCGGCAGCCGGGTGGTGGCGGCGAGCGGTCCGGGATCCGCCGCGCGCGCCTCGGACTTGGCCAGTGACACGCCGTCCTCCAGAACGTAGACGGCGCTCGACGAGGTCGCGGACACCTGCGCGCCGGACACCTTTCGCAGCCCGCGCACCGTGGCCGCGTCGAAGCCCGCGTCGCTCGCCGGGGTGACGACGAAGTCGGCGGCCGTCTGCCGGCGCGTCTCGTCGGCCTTCGCCTTGTTCAGGGTCGCGGTGGCGCCCAGCAGCGAGCCGGCCAGCGCGACGGTGACCAGGACCGGCGCCGCGATCGCGGCGGTGCGGCGCACACCGGCGGCGGCGTTCTCCCGGACCAGCATGCCGCCGGCGCCGGGGAGTCGGGCCGGGAGCCAGGCGATCAGCCGGGTCAGCGGGCGCACCACGACCGGCGCGAGCAGGGCGACGGCGGTGATCAGCAGCATCGGCCGGCTCACATAGGTCTTCCGGTGCAGCAGTTCGCCCGGGTCGCCGACCAGGGCCAGGACCAGGGTCACGGCGGCGGTCGCCAGCAGTGCCAGGCCGGACAGCCGACGGCCCCGGGTCATCGCCCGGGCGTCCACGGAGGCCTCGCCCAGCGCCTGGACGGGGGCCGTGCGGCCCGCCCGCCAGGAGGCGGCCACCACGCCGCACAGCGCGACGAACAGACCCGTCCAGAAGGCCAGATGGTACGGCCAGGTGGCGTCGCCGATGGTGAACCAGCCCGGCGCGAGCCCGCCGTCGACCATCCGTGCGGCCAGCCGTGGCGCACCGTACGCGCCCAGCACGCATCCCGTGGCCGAGGCGAGCACACCCACCACCAGGGCCTCGGCGAAGACCATCCGGCGGATCTGTCCCGGCGTCGCTCCGGCCGTACGCAGCAGCCCGAACTCCCGGCGCCGTTGAGCGACCGCGAAGGCGAAGGTCGAGGCCACCACGAAGACCGAGACGAACCCGGTGACACCGCCGGCCGTGCCGAACACGGCGTTCATCGCGGTGAGCGCCTCGCTGTCCCGGTCCGGGTCCGCGTCGGCGTAACGGCGCGCGTCGCCGGTGAGGACCTGGACGCCCGTGCTGCCGCGCACCGCCTCACGCACGGCCGCCGCGTCGGCGTCCACGACGAGCTGGACGCTGCGGGGCGACAGGGCGGCGGCGCGCGCGTCGACGTAGAAGACGGCGTTCTCGAAGCCGCGTCCGGCGACCGCGCCGCTGACTTGTCCGGTGGCGCCGACCCGTCCAGTGGCGCCGGTCCGTCCAGTGGCGCCGGTCCGTCCGGTGACTACGCCCCGTCCGGTGGCTCCGACCCGTCCGGTGCCGGCCATTCGTATTCGTGCGGTGCCGACCACCCGTATCGTGCCGCGATCCGTCCGTACGCGCTCCCCCGGCTTCGCCCAGTCACCGCTGACGACGACCTCGTCGGCCGCCCGGGGCGCGCGTCCCGCGTCGATCTCGTACGGGGCGAAGGCGGCGGTGGACCAGGGGTGACCCACCAGGTCGCCGGGGCCGCCCCGGGCCCGTACGGCGAACGACCGGTCCTCGACGACGGTTCCGAGCTTCTTCAGTTTCGCGACGGTCCCGGCGGGCACGGCACGCGGCCGGGCGAGCTTGTGCACCCGGACGCCGGTCGAGGTGGGCACGCGCAGGGTGTCGGCCCCTTTGACCACGACCGGCGCGGCGGCGAACCGCTCGGGTCTCCCGTCGGGCGCGTTCAGTGACGAGGCGAGGGACAGGCCCATCACCGCGATGAGCGCGACGCCCAGCGCGAGCGCGACGAAACTGCCGACGAAGGTGATCCAACGAGCGCGCAGTGTGCGCAGGGCGACGCTCAGCACGGCGCGGCCTCCAGCTCGGTCATGCGCGCGGCGATGTCGTCGGCGCCGGCGCCGGCCACCTCGCCGTCGACCCGTCCGTCGACGAGGAAGACCACGCGGTCGGCGTACGCGGCGGCCACCGGGTCGTGGGTGACCATGATGATCGTCTGGCGCTCGTCGTCGACCATGGCGCGCAGCAGGCTCAGTACCTCACGGCTGGTCCGCGAGTCGAGGGCGCCGGTCGGCTCGTCGCCGAAGAGCACCTCGGGGCGGGTGATCAGGGCGCGGGCCAGGGCGACGCGTTGCTGCTGACCGCCGGACAGCTCCGTCGGCCGGTGCCGCGCCCGGTCGCCCAGGCCGACCTGTTCGAGCACCTCGCGCACCCGGGCCCGGGCGGGGCGGCGGCCCGCGAGCCGCAGGGGCAGCGCCACGTTCTGCTCGGCGGTCAGGGACGGCAGCAGGTTGAACGCCTGGAAGACGAACCCGATGCGTTCTCGTCGCAGGAGGGTCAGCCTGGTCTCGCTCAGCTTCGTCAGATCGGTCCCGCCCACGGTGACCGACCCCGATGTGGGGCGGTCCAGCCCGGCGGCGCACTGCAGCAGGGTCGACTTGCCCGAGCCGGAGGGGCCCATGACAGCGGTGAAGGTTCCCCCCGGGAAGGCGAGTGAGACCTCGTCGAGTGCCGTCACCACTCCGTCGCCCGACCTGTACCGCCTGCTGACGGAGTGCAACTGGATCGCGTCGATGTTCATGGCTTCACGAAACCGTGTGGAGGCACCGCGGCGCAGTGCGGCAGAAACGAGACTTGGGGTAGGGCCAGGCATACCCCCGGTCCACCCCCTGCCCCGATGGCACCGCCCGGGGCGGCCCTTCTACGGTGACGCCCATGCATCCCCGGCAACGGCCCATGAACCCTCCGCCCCCGCACCCCCGGAATGTCTGGCAGGCCATGCCCAGGTCGGACTTCCTGCTGTCGTCGTGGCCGTGGCGTTCGGCCGGATACCTGCTCACCGGCGTCCTGACCGGCTTCGCCGCCCTCGTGGGAATCGTGATCACGGTGGCCGCGGGCGGCGTCCTCGCCCTCGTGCTGGTGGGGCTTCCACTGCTGCTCCTCGCGGCCCTCTCCGGTATTCCGGTGACCTGGGTGGAGCGGCACAGGCTGCGCCTGATCGACCGGGACCCGGCCCCCGACCGGCATCGCGTGCCCGAGGCGGGGGGCCTGCGGTCCTGGCTGACGACGCGGCTGAGGGAGCGGGTGACATGGCGGGAGTTGGGGTACGCGCTGCTCTTCGCGGGGCTGCTGTGGCCGGTCGACGCCCTCGCGATCACGGTCGCCCTGCTCGCCCCGCTGTCCATGACCGCGACCCCGCTGCTGATGGCCACGGCCGGCGACGGCCGGGAGACCAAGGTGCTCAAACAGTGGACGGTCACCACCTGGCCGACGGCCTTCGGCACAGCCGTGCTGGGGCTCGTCCTCCTCGCGCTGGGTGCCTATGTCCTGGGGGTCACGGCCGGCGCCCGAGCGGAACTGACGCGCGTGCTGATCGCGCCGCGCGAGGGCGACTTGGGCGCGAAGGTAGCGGAACTGGCGCGTTCACGCGTCCGGTTGGTGGACGCCTTCGAGGCGGAGCGGCGGCGCATCGAGCGCGATCTGCACGACGGGGCTCAACAACGCCTGGTGGCCCTGACGATGACGCTCGGCCTGGCCCGTCTGGACGCGCCGCCCGGACCACTGGCCGACCAGCTCGCCACGGCCCACGAGGAGGCGGGCAGGGCACTCGCGGAGCTGCGTGAACTCATCCACGGCATCCACCCCAAGGTCCTCACGGACTACGGCCTCCAGGCAGCGGTCGCGGACGCCGCGGACCGCTCCACGGTCCCGGTCGACATCGACGGCCTGGAACTGCCCGGACGGCTGCCCCGGGCGGTCGAGGCCGCCGCGTACTTCGTGGTCTGCGAAGCCCTCGCCAACGTCGCCAGGCACAGCGGGGCGAGCCGCGCGGCGGTGAGCGGGGAGCACCGCGACGGGCGTCTGTTCCTTCAGGTGCGCGACGACGGCCGTGGGGGCGCGGACGCCGACGCCGGCAGCGGGCTGACCGGGCTCGCGGACCGGGTGTCGGTGCTGGATGGCAGACTCTCCCTGTCCAGTCCGCGGGGCGGACCGACCCTGTTGCGTGTGGAGTTTCCTTGCGAACGGACCGATCCCTCCGCGTAGTTCTGGCCGAGGACAGCGTGTTGCTGCGGGAGGGGCTCGTCGGCCTGCTCACCCGCTGCGGCCACGAGGTGGTCGCGGCCGTCGGGGACGCCACGGCTCTGGTCGCCGCGGTCGAGCAGCACGCACCCGACATCGTCGTGACGGACGTACGCATGCCCCCCGCGTTCGAGGACGAAGGGCTGCACGCGGCCGTGCGGCTGCGCGAGAAGCGGCCCACGCTGCCGGTCCTGGTGCTCAGCCAGTACGTGCAGCGGACGTACGCCTCGGAGCTGCTGGACACCGGCGACGGATCGGGGATCGGCTATCTGCTGAAGGACCGGGTGGGGCAGGTCGAGGAGTTCGTGGACGCCCTGTGCGAGGTCGCGGACGGCGGCACGGTCGTCGACCCCGAAGTCGTACGCCAACTGCTGCGCCGGCGCCGCGATCCACTGGAGCGGCTCACCCCGCGTGAGCGCGAGGTCCTGGCGCTGATCGCCGAGGGCAGGTCGAACGGCGCGATCGCCCGCGAACTGGTGGTGTCCGAGGCGGCCGTGGGCAAGCACATCGGCAGCATCCTCGCCAAGTTGGACCTGCCTCCGGCCGACGCCACCCATCGCAGGGTGCTGGCGGTCCTTGCCTATCTGCGCGGGTGACGGCCCGGCGCAGGCGTGTCACGCGGCCTCTGAGAGAGGCTGCCATTCCCCGTCGACCGTGGCCCCCACACTGTCGGCCAGGGTGACCCAGAAGCCGAATCGCGTCCGGAAGGGCCTTCGGCTCAGAGGCTCGCTCCGCCGCACAGCAGCCGGGCGAGTGCGCTCACCGTCCCGTCGATCTCGCGGGCGCACTCGTACAGCACGGAGTGGGGCCTCCCCCACGGGTCCGAGATGTCGTCCTCGGCCGGCGGGACCGGGGCGACGGCACCCCGACGGCCGGCGGTCGCCGCGACCACGACGTCGAAACCGTCCACGGCCGACGGGACGTGCCCCTGCGGTACGTCGCCATGCGTGGTCGCCGTACCTTCCCCGCCCCGCACCGTGTCGACTCCCCCCACAGCGAGACGTACGAACTCCTTCAGGGTGAAGCAGCGCCGCAGCGCCGTCGGCACGAGCCGTACGGCGGCCTCCCGGTGTTCGTGCGCGAGCCCGAGGACCAGCGCTGCTTCCGCGACGAGCTGTGCGCTGAGCGGGCGGGCCGCGAAGCCGGAGCCTTCACCGCCCAGTTCCTCCAACACCGCCCTGGTGGAGGCCTCCATGCCGGACCAGGGCCGGGCCTGCGTTCCGGCGCTCTTCGGCCGGATCGCCGAACCGGGCGGAAGCCTCGCGGCCAGCAGCCGTTCGGCGAGCACCGAGCGGTGCACGTTGCCCGTGCAGACGAACAGGACCTGGGTCATTTCTCGCCCGCGAGACGTGTCGCCGCGGCGGCCTCCTTCCGGGGGTCCGACACACGAGGAGCGGGCAGCTCGCCGTACGACCCGTAGGTGCCGTAGCGATTGCCCCTCGGCACCGGAGCCATGTTGAAGACGGTGCCGAGGACGCGGACACTCACGCGGTCCAGCGATTCCGCGGCGGTGCGGACCTGTTCCCGGCTGGTCTTCGCGGCGCGCACGACGAGCAGTGCGCCCTGGGCGAAGGAGGCGAGTCCGAGGGTGTCGGCGACCGGCAGCAGCGGCGCGGTGTCGACGATCACGACCTCGTAGGTGTCCGCCAGTTCGCGCAGTACCTCTTCCATGCGCGCCGAGGCGAGCAGTTCCGTGGGATTCGGCGGTACGGCGCCGCTGGCGAGAACCGAGAGCCGGCCGCCGGCCTGCTGCATCACGTCCTCGATACGGGCCTGTCCGATGAGCACGGTGGTCAGACCGGCGTCCTGGACGAGACCGAAGGTCGAGGCCACGCACGGTCGGCGCAGGTCGCCGTCCACGAGGCAGGTGGAGAGACCTGCCTCGGCGAGCGAGAGGGCGAGGTTCACCGCGGTGTTGGTCTTGCCCTCACCAGGCACCGAACTTGTCACCGCGATGATCCGGGGCGGCTCGTCGACCTGGGAGAACTGCAGGTTGGTGCGCAACTTGCGGAAGGCCTCGGCACGGTGGCAGTGCCCGTCGGCGCTGACGAGCGGTTGCCTGGGGACGTTCCTGTCGTACGGGATGGTGCCGAGACCCGGCAGCGCGGTGAACTCGCCCAGCGCCTCGCTGGTCTTGAGCGTGGTGTCGAGGGTCTCGCGCAGGGCGACGAGTCCGGCACCGAGCAGCAGGCCGCCGAGCACTCCTGCGGCCAGGTTCAGCAGCGGGCGGGGCGAGACCGGGCCGATGGGGGCGACAGCTTCCTGGGTGACGCCCAGGGAGACGGGCGAGGTGCCGTCGCCCGTACGGAGGCTCTTTCCTGACCGCTCCGAGCCGGGCGGGCGCTTGGGCGCCTCCAGTCGCTCGACGACCGCGCTGAACCGCTGCGCCACGGCGTTGGCGATGCGTGCCGCACGCTTGGGCTCGGTGTCCCGGACGGTGATGTCGATGAGCACGGTGTTGAGCGGGGCGACGGCGGTGATCCGCGACGCCAGTTCCTCCGGAGTGGTGCGCAGTCGCAGCTCCTTCACCACGGGCCGGGTCACCTGACGGGTGGTCACGATCGCGGCGTACGACTGAACGCGCGCCTGCGAGAAGCTCTGCCCCTGGTTCATCTGGGCGGTGTCGTCGCCGGTGCGGGTGGCGACGAAGAGCTGGGTCCTCGCCTCGTAGACGGGTGTGCTCAAGCTCGTCGCGGCGAGCGCCGCCCCGGTCGCGAGAACGAGACAGACCACGACGGTCGGCCAGCGTCTGGCAAGAGCCTTCAGGAATCCGTGGAGATCCAAGCTGCACCCCTCATGGGACCGAGGGAACCACCCGAAATGGAATGTTCTGTTCCCTATGTACGCAGCCGACGATAGGGACTCGCGCGCACCAACCGGGGGAGCCACCCCTGTGTCGGCCCGCCGAACGTGGGCCATTCGGGAAGCGAGCACTCCACCATCCGGTGGCTTCTGCCCGGCATCACGCCAGTCGATGGCTATATGTCCCATTTATTCCATGTATCTAGATGTTGGTACCCAGATCTTGCTCACGGCCGACGCTGCGGCTTGGCCCGGACCGAAGTCGAGGAGAGTGAAGAAGATGACGACATCGCCCAGATGGCGGGTTGCGCTGGCATCGGCAGGATCAGCTGCCGTGCTCGTCGCGGCACCGTTGGTGGGGGCGCAGACCGCCCATGCGCAGTACCCGCCACCACCCCCGAGCCTCACCCTCAGCCGCACCACGCTGCCCGCCGGAGGTGCACTGACCTTCCGCGGCACCGGCTTCGCCGCCAGGCAGCTGGTCACCGCGGCGCTGTTCTCGAAGGAAGTCGACCTGGGCAGGTACAGGGCGGACAGGAAAGGAGTCGTCAGAGGCACGGTGACCATCCCCAGGCGCACCGTGCTGGGCCGCCACACGTTCAAACTGATCGCCCGCCACCCCAACCTGACGCTTTCCGTCCGCATCAATGTGCAGAACAGGGTCGGTCGGCCGGGCAGCCAACCCGGCGGCTCGTGGAACCCCCATCACCGTCCCAACCTCGCTGAAACAGGCAATGAAAAGGCCCTGGCACTGGGCGGCGCCGCGGCGGGGCTGGTCGCGGCGGGCGGGGGCACGATGCTGGCCGTGCGCCGTCGCCGCAGTTCATGACGGAGCAGGACATCGGCACGGCGGAATCAAGGCGTCCCGGCCCCGGCCGAGACGCCTTCCGCATGCGCGGGCCCGGCCACTCCCGCGAGAGGGCATCAGGGCGCCGTCGCGTACTCAGGAACACCCTGCTGGCCGCCGCGGCGCTCCCCCTGGCCGGCGCCGTCTGGATCGGTGTCACCGGACTGCTCGCCCGTTCGGAGTTGATCGCGGCCGGACGGGACCTCGACGCGCTGCGGCAGTCGGTGGCGCCCGTGCCCGGCGCCGCCTCCGGTGCCGTGCCCGCGTCCGCCCAGGAGCGGGAACGGGAGGTGCGTTCCGCCGCCGCCCACGCCGCTCGGGCGCATCGCCTCACCACCGGCCCGGCCTGGTACCCCGCAGCCGCGCTGCCCTTCTTCGGCGGCCCGGTCAGGACCGTGCGCGGGGCCGCGTACGCGGCCGACCGGCTGGCCGGCGATGTGCTGTCCCCGCTGGTGCGAGCCCTGCCACCAGCCACGCCGGACGGCCGCGGTGACGGGATGTCCGAGGCCCTGATGACCTTGCAGAGGCACGCGCCGGAAGTCGTCCGGGCCGCCCGCGCCGCGGCCGAGGTGCAGGCCGACGTGCACGGGCTGCCCCGGTCCACCTGGTTGCCGGCGGTCGACCGGGCCCGGGCCGGGCTCGCGCGGCAGATCGACCACCTCGGCCCGGTGATGACCGACGCCTCCCTGGCGGCCCGCGTCCTGCCGCCCCTGCTCGGCACTCAAGGGGAACGGCGCTACTTCCTCGCGTTCCAGAACATCGCCGAGGCGCGTGGCACCGGGGGCGTTCCGGGGGCTTTCGCCGTGCTGTCGGCCGACCGGGGTCATCTGTCCTTCGAGCGCTTCGGCAACAACACCGAGATGGCCACGGCGAAGACGGACCTCGACCTGGGAGCCGACTTCACGGCCCGCTACCAGGGCAGCGACCCCACCCGCGTGTGGGCCAACTCCAACATGAGCCCGCACTTCCCCTACGCGGCCCGCATCTGGGCCGCGGCGTGGCGCGAACACACCGGCGAGCGCGTGGACGGAGTGTTCGCCGTCGACCCCGCCACGCTGAGCCGTCTGCTGCGCGTCACCGGCCCGGCCCGCATGGCGGGCGGCACCGAGCTGACCGCCGACAACGTCGTGGACCTCACCGAACGGGCCAGCTACGCGATGTACGACGACGTCGCCCGACGCAAGGCGTTCTTCGTCGAGGCGGCCCGCGCCGCCGCCGCGCCCCTGATCTCCGCGACCGGCGACATGCGCCGGCTGCCCGCCCTGCTCGTCGCTCTGAACGACGCCCAGCGGGACGGACGGCTGAAGGTGTGGAGCGCGCATGCGGCGGAGCAACGTCTCCTCGAGTCGCGCTCCTACTCGGGCGCGCTCCCGGACACTCCCGGCCCCTTCGCGGGGCTGGTGGTCAACAACGCGGCCGGCTCCAAACTGGACTACTACCTCGACCGGAGCCTGGTCTGGGAAGCGAACGGCTGCTCCCGCGGCGACCGCCCGGTCACCGCGACCGTGACCCTGACCAACCGGGCCCCGGTCTCCGGACTGCCCGGTTACGTCACCCTGCGGGAGGACTCCCCGCCCTACCGCACCCGGCCGGGCGACAACCGGCTCCTGGTGTCGTACTACGCGGGCGTCGGCGCCTCCCTGACCGGCGCCACCCTGGACGGCCGCCCGGCGCAGCTCGCGCCCGGCGTCGAACGCGGCCACGCCGTGTACACGCTGGACCTGGAGCTGCCCGCCCACTCCAGCCGCACGCTGGTGCTGCACCTGCTGGAGCCGCACGCGGACCGCGCCCCGGTCCTTCTGCGCCAGTCCCTGGTGACGCCACTGCGAGCCACACTGAAACCGGACGGTGCCTGCCGTGTCTGAGCGCCTGCGCCACTCCGGGGCGGTGCTCCTGGGGGTGCTGCTGCTCGCGTCGTGCGCGACGGGAGAGCACGGCCCGGACGATCCGGCAGACGGGGCCGCGGGTGGGCGGCGGGTCGCCGCGCACCGGGTCGAGCACCTGCGGGTCAAGGTGCTCGAGACCTTTCCGCACGACCCCCGAGCGTTCACCCAGGGACTCGAGATGGCCGGCGACACGCTCTACGAAGGCACCGGCATCTCCGGCCGGTCCTCGGTACGGGCAGGGCCTTTGGGCAAGAAGCCCGCGGTCCGCGCGGCACTCCCCGCACCCTTGTTCGGTGAGGGCATCACCGTGCTCGGCCGAACCCTGTGGCAGCTCACCTGGCGGAACCGGACCGCCATCGAGCGCGACGCCAGGACACTCAAGGAACTGCGTCGCGTCCCCTACCAGGACGACGGCTGGGGCGTGTGCCTCGATCGGGCCCGGCACCGGCTGGTGACCAGCGACGGCTCGTCACGGCTGACGTTCCGTGACCCCAGGTCGCTCGCGAAGACGGGCGAGGTCGCCGTGACCGAAGGAGGCCGGCCGCTGACGGAGCTGAACGAGTTGGAGTGCGTCGGTGCCGCTGTGTATGCGAACGTGCTCTTCACCGACCGGATCGTGCGCATCGATCCCGTCACCGGAGCGGTGACGGCGAGCATCGACGCCTCGGGCCTGCTGCGCGACGACGAACTCGTCCCCGGGGCCGCGCTGAACGGTATCGCGGCGGTCCCCGGCACCCATCAGTTCCTGATCACCGGGAAGTTCTGGCCCAGAATGTTCCGCGTCGCGCTGACCCCGGCCTGACGGACGGGCGGCCCCGCACACCTTCAGTGCCCTCACGAGGACCCCTCGCCTCCCGGCCCGGGTGTCCGCATATGCACGAGGCATGGAGCTCTGCTCATCGGGTGAGAGTTGCTCGAAGCCCAGCGTCGCACCCCGCTGTTCACCGGGCAGCCGTTCACACTCGAATAGTCCTTTTTTGATGCGCTTGGAGGGCGAATGTGGCTGTTCGGGGAGACGATGCCCCACGTACCAGTGGCAAGACCTGCGCAGAGACAGGTCATCAGGGAGCAGCCGCCGACCGGGCGCCGCACCGGCAAGCCCGTCTGGTACGCGCCGGCCGCCGTCATCGGCGAAGTGGCCGGCGCCGCCGTGCCGGTGTATCTGGCCTTCACGCTGACCGGCGGCACGCATGCCGTGGCCTACGCGATGGTGGCGGCCGCAGCATGGCTGCTCGTGCGCGGAGCACGGGACCGCTACGGCGAGCCCCGTCTCGGTGAGCGCGACAACATCGGCCCCGCGGTACAGGACTGGCTGGTGCTGATCGGACTGCTCGCGGTGGTACGGGCTGCGACAGGCGAGGAATCCCCGTTCCTCCTTGCGCTGGCCGCCCTGGTGCCCTGCGCCCCGACGAGCGCCGCCGTACAGAATCTGATCCACCGTCACCTGGTCGCCCGACGCCGCGACGGCCGGACCGTCCGCAGGGCCCTGGTGATCGGGGAGGCCGACGCCGTCGACGGTCTGGTGAGCCACCTCGCGAAGCGGACCGACCACGAGTTCGTCGTCGTCGGGGTGTGCCCGATCGGCGACGAGGACCCGCACACACTGGCCCCGGTCGCCACCCGTATCGGCCGGCAGGCACCGCCACGCCCGTCGGCCGACTCCGCCCCGGTACTGGATGCGGCCCGGCGGCTCTACGCGGACGTGGTCCTCGTCGTGCCGGGACCGTACATGAACGGAACGCGCCTGCGGCGGCTGTCGTGGGCCCTGCACGGCGAGGAGTGCCCGCTCGTGGTCGTACCGGGTCTGACCGAGGTCGCCGGGCGCCGGGTGGGCGTCCTCTCCGTGGCCGGGCTCACCATGCTGGCCGTGGCCCCGCCCCTGAGGCGGGGGCTTGCGACGCTGCTCAAGTCGGTGACGGACCGGCTGGGCGCGGCGCTGCTGATCATGCTGCTCGCCCCGGTGTTCGTGGCGGTGGCCCTCGCCGTACGGATGGACTCCCCGGGCCCCGCCGTGCACCGGCAGACGCGCATCGGACGCGGCGGAAAACCGTTCACCATGGCCAAGTTCCGCACCATGGTCGTCGACGCGGAGCGGCTGAGGCATCAGCTGACCGGGACCAACGAGCAGGACGGCCGAATGTTCAAGATCCGCCGTGATCCGCGGATCACCCGCGTCGGCCGGGTGCTGCGCCGCTCCTCCCTGGACGAACTGCCCCAGCTGTTCAACGTGGTGCGGGGACACATGTCCCTGGTCGGTCCGCGACCGCCGCTGCCCGACGAGGCCGCCGGTTACGACGAGGTGGAGCGGCGCCGGCTGGCCGTCAAGCCCGGACTCACCGGCCTGTGGCAGGTCAGCGGCCGCTCGGACCTCTCCTGGGACGAGACGGTCGCCCTGGACCTCAGGTACGTGGACAACTGGTCCCCGTCGGGGGACCTCGAGGTGCTGTGCCGGACCGTGGGCGCTGTCGTGGCGGGCAGGGGCGCCTACTGAGCAACTGCCCGACCCGCCACCACGCCCGACAGCACCGCCGACATCCACTGACGTCCACCGCATCCACCAGCACCGGCGATCCCCCTGGAGGGCTCATGCCGCCCGGAACCCCCACCGACCACTCACCCCGGGACCGCCTCGGACCTGACCACCACGCCCCGGGGGACCGCCTCGGCTCGCCGCCGGCGGCCACGGACGTGCTCGCCCTGGCGGACCGGCTCTTCCGGTGGGCCGACGCCCGCGACTGGGCGGGCCCGGACCCATACGACGGGCTGACCGGCCCGCTGGGACGGCTGGCCGTGCACCGTGTGCTTCGGCAGGTGCTCCTGCAGACCGTCAAACGCAGCCGGATCGACCTGCGTCCGGTCCTGGGCATTCACCCGCTGCGCACCGCGACGGCCGCCGGAACCGCGGCCGGCGCCTGCGCCAGGCTCTCGGCCTCCCCCGTGTGGCGGGAGCGCGCCCTCCGGCTGGGCCGGTCGGCGGCCTCCGAGCAGCTGTCCGGGCGCTACGCCGGGCTGTGGCGTTACGAGTTCGACGTGCAGACCCGCTGGGCGTACTACCCCGCCTCCCTCCCGAACCTCGTGGCCACCACCTTCTGCGCGGACGGCTGTCTGGACACCGGGACGCTCGGCGACGAGGCGGTACGGACCCTCGCTCACGGGCTCCTGGAACACCTGCACAACGGCGATTTCTTCACCTACACACCCGCCAGTGACGTCCTCGTCCACAACGCCAACCTCATGGGTGCCGCGCTCGCCGGCCGCCTGGCATGCATCGGGACGCTGCCCGGCGAACTGGCGGACCGCCTGGCCGATGCCGCCCGCGGTGCCGTCGAGGTGAGCCTGAACGGTCAGCGCCCCGACGGCTCGTGGCCCTACGGGCGGGGCCCGCGGCTGGGCTGGGTGGACGGCTTCCACACGGGGTACGTGCTGCTGCGCCTCGAACAGGCGGGAACGCTGCTCGACGTTGACGTCCGGCGCCCCCTCGAACGGGGAGTGGACCACTACCTGCGGTACCTGTTCGACGGCCCCCTGCCCCGCTACTTCGCGGACGGCCGGAGCAGACGGGACCCGAACAACGACGCGACAGCGGTACGTATGGCGGCGTGGGCGGCCCATCACGGTTTTGTCCGGACCGACTTCCCCCGGGCCGTGCTGACCGCCGTCGTGGACCGCTACCCCGGTCTCGGCGCGGACACACGGGCCGGCGGCTCCCCGCGGAACAGGTCCCTGTGGGAGTCGCCCCGATGGAGCGCCGCTCCCCTACTGGACGCCCTGACCGCCCTCCACGCCGTCCTGCCGGGCGGCCGGTACCCCGCCGCCCCGGCCGCTCAGCCGACGACGGCCGCCTCGTAGCCCGACAGGACGTCCGCGGTCCGCCCCGCGCCTCCCGCCGCGTTCCGCTCCCACCACACGGCCGCGCAGAACAGCCCGAACACGGCGAGCCCCCGGTCGCGCCGGCCCCGGACATGTTCGGCGACGAGGCGGTCGGCGGTCCGCCGGTCGAAGACGTCGTCGAACAGCGGGGAGCGCCGCACCTCGGCCCACAGACGGTCACCGTGCTCGCGCAGCAGCGACCGCACCGGCGCCCCGAACCCCGTCTTGGGGCGCCTGGCGACGAACTCCGGCACACCGGACGCCACCGCCGCCGCGCGAAAGCGCGCCTTGCCGTCGCCGAGCCGCAGCTGCTCCTCCGCGACGGCGCCGAGGGCGGCGGCCACCACCGGCTCCCCCAGGAACGGCACCCGCAGCTCGACGCTCGCCCGCATCGACGCGCGGTCGCCGTACAGCAGGTTCAGCCCCGGCAGGAACAGTCGCCGGTCGCACTCGGCCAGCGCAGAAAGGGGCGTCCCGCCCGCGTCCAGCACGCCGCCCGCCACCTCGCGATGCCGCTCGGTGACCGCCTCCAGTCCGACGAACGGCGACAGCGCCGCCCACTCCCGCCCCGAGTAGTACGCCTGAGTCGCCCACGACCAGTCGCGGGGGCCGAGCTGGAGCAGCCGCCCGAACTTGTCGACACGGCCCCGGTAGCGCCGGGGTCCGGGAACCACGGTGGTGGCGCCGAGGGCGGGGCGTGCCCACGCGGGAAGCCGTTGCAGCAGCAGCACGGCCTGGTAGCGCTCGTAGCCGAGGAAGAGTTCCTCGACGCCGAGCCCCGACAGCAGCACGGTCGCCTCACCGCAGGCGGCACGGGAGAGCTGCATGAGGGTGACGGCGGCCGGGTCCCCGAAAGGGAGCTCCATGGCGGTGACCAGCTCCGGGATCCGGCGCAGTACGTCGACGTCCAGGTCGACCCACGTCAGCGGCAGGCCCAGCCGTCTGGCGACCCGGGCGGCGTAGGGGGCATCGTCCTCGAACGGCTCCCCGGTGGGCGCCTTGGTGCGCGCTCTGGCGGCGAAGGCGGGTCCGGCGAAGCCCTCCCTGCTCATCTCCACGCCCAGCCAGGTGCTGTCCAGCCCTCCGCTCAGCAACAGCCCCACCGTCACGTCCGCGCGCACCTGCCGGGCGACCGACGCGCGGACCGCGGCACCGATGTCCTCGGCGGGCATCACGGCACCGGCCCGCCACCAGGGTGACGCCGCGTCATAGCCGGGAGCGCGCCGGGACAGCACCGTGCCGGCCGGTACGGCACGAACGCGCTGCCAGCCGGTCCGCGGCGGCGGCGTCCACAGGAACATGGCGCCCTGCGCCACCGCGACGGGGTCGACGTCGCCGGTCAGCCCGGCTGCCCGCAGCGGTTCGATCTCACTGGCGAGCGCGACCGTGCGACCCGCCGCGTCCACCGCCGCGTACAGCGGTTTCACGCCCAGTCGGTCACGCCCGTAGCGAAGCTCGCCGTCGGGCAGGAGGAGGGCGAAGGCGAACATACCGTCCACCTGGTCGAGCAGCCGCGGTGCGTCCGGCTGCAGCAGCAGTTCGTAGAGAACCTCGGTGTCGCCCTCGGTCGTGAACGTCACATGCCGCTTCCGCAGCACCTCGCGCAGGTACGAAGCGTTGTAGATCTCGCCGTTGTAGACCATCACGCCCCGATTCGGGGAGCCGAAGGGCTGGTCGCTCCTCGGATCGAGGTCCACGACGGCCAGGCGGCGGAAGTGCAGCGCCGCATGCCAATTGCCACCGCCGAGGTCCAGGTGTCCGCTCGCGTCGGGGCCGCGGTGCGCGAGCGCCGCGCACGCGTCCCCGTGCGAGGGCGGCAGATGACGCGCGGTGTGGTTCAGCAGGACGACGAAACCGCACATCAGCGCGCCGCCGTGGTGGAGGAAGAACCACCGGCCGGATACGCGGCCTGCCCACCCGGTTTCGGCACGGCGCCGGCGGCGCTGGGACCGGGCGGCGGACACCCCAGTGCCCTGGCCAGAGCCGGTGTGCGGGGGGCGGTCCCCACGACGCCGTCCTCCGTGAGCGAGCGGGCCGCACGGCAGGCGACGAGGGAACTCCACAGCGCCGAGGCGAAGTCGGTGGCGGCAGCGGTCTCCTCGCCGAGGGGCTCGCCCCGGACGAGTCGGACGAGGGAGTGCATCTCGGCCGCGTGTCCCTTCGGGCCGCCCCGGTACTTCGTCGTGACCGCCCTGCCCCCCTTCCACACGGTGAGCGAGCGGAAGTCCTCGATTCTGGCCGCCACCCGGTCGGTGGCCACTTCCAGGAGTTCCTTGGGCGCGCCGGGCGGCGTCAGCCCCCCGTACACGATGGAGGCAGCCGACCCGTCGTCGTAGGTGATCTGCAGGGTGAGGCTCTGCGCGGCGGCGGGGTCCCGCGTATCCACGCCGACCGCCCGCACACCGACCGGCCTGCCGGGGACCAGGAAGCCCGCGGTGTCGATGAAGTGGCACACCTCGCCGAGCAGCCGGCCACCCTGCCCGGGGTCGAAGTACCAGTGGTCGGCCGGGAGCCGGCCCGCGAACACCCGATGGACCACCTGGAGGGGCGCGCCCGCGGGGAGCACAGCGCGAAGGTCCCGCACCGCGGGGGCGAACCGCCGGTTGAACCCCGCCATCGCCGGGGCGCCGGAGATCAGCCAGGCGTCCGCGACATCCTCCAGTTCCGTCTCCGTCAGGCCCAGCGGCTTCTCGCAGTACAGGGCGGCGCCCCCGCGCAGCACCCGCGCCGCATACCGGCCGTGGCTGTCATGGCGGCTGAGCACCATCACGCAGTCCGCGTCGCCCGAGGCGAGGCCGGTGTCGACGCTCTCGGCCACGGTACGAAAACCCCACCGTCGGCCCTGGTGCGCGGCGGACAGCCCCCGTCCGCCGGCGACCCACGAGAACGCGACGCCGGGTTCCCGTTCCAGCTCGGGGAAGAGCGTCCGCGTGGCGAAGTTGCCGGCGCCGATCGCCGCGAGCCGCAAGGTGCCGCGGGGGGCGGTCCAGGTGCGGGAGCCCGCCTCCGGAGCCGGCCGGGACGGGAGCTGCGCGGTTGCGGAGTAGCGCAGCAGCAGGGCGACGCTGCGTCCGGCGGTCGACGGTTTCAGCGCCTCGTACGCGCCGGCCGCGTCCTCGACGGCGAAGACCCGCGGCTTGAGCCGGGCGAAGTCCACCGCGCCCGTCGCCAGGAGCCGTAGCACCTCGGCGAGGTTGCGCCGTTCCGTCCATGGGACATAGCCCTCCGGGTACGGATGGCCGTCCTCTTCGAAGCGTGCGTCGTATCGGCCGGGGCCGTAGGACCGCGCATAACGGATCGTCAATTCCTTGTGGTAGTAGGACGACCGTGGCGGTGCGACGTTGACGTCACCGACGACCACCACGGTGGCGCGGTCACGGGCGAGGAGGCCGGCGAACTCGACGGGGTCGGAGCTGGACGTGGCGGCGGTGATGAGCACCGCGTCCGCGTCGGCGCCCGCCCAGTGCCGGGAGACGTCGCCGGGCAGGCCGGCCGCCTCCCGCGGGAAGGCCACAAGACCCGCCGACTCGGCGAGCGCCACCATGGCGGGGTCGGGATCGATGCCCACCCCGTCGTATCCGTAGGCGCGCAGCAGTTGGAGCGTGATCTGGCCGACCAGGCCGAGGCCGATGACGGCGATCCGTGAGCCCGGCACCACCTCGGCCTGGTGGATGCCCTGAAGCGCGATCGCGCCGACCGTGGCGAAGGCGGCCCATTGGGTGTCCACGGCGTCCGGCACAGGGACGACAAGGTTGCGGGGCACGGCGACGATCTCCGCGTGCGACGCGTAGCGGGCCCCGGCGGCAGCCACCCGCATCCCGGGGCGGATGTCGTCGACCCCCTCGCCCGTCCGCAGGACCGTGCCCGCGCAGGAGTACCCGAGCTGCACCGGACGGTCCAGGCGGTCCTGGACCGTCCGGTAGGTCTCGACGAGGCCCGTTCGCTTCACGCTGTCGATCACCTGCGCCACCTGCTCGGGCCGCTGCCGCGCCTTGCCGAGCAGGCTCTGCGCGCCGGTCGAGACGGTGGCCCGTTCCGTGCCCGCGCTGATGAGCGACCAGTCGTTGCGGATCACCACCACACCGGCGGCTGCTTCGGGGGCGGGAATTTCTCCCACCGTGATGGCGCCGGTGCGCGGGGACAGGAGGACTGTTTTCATTTCCTGCCTTTACGGGGAGGGATCGCGGCCCAGCGCACTGTAGGGAGGGCAAATCACCGGCACATGCGCTTCTTCCCCGGAACGGACCAGACGGACGAACATCTCCATACGGCCGGGTGAACATGCCACCGGCATGATGGGCGTTGTCGCGGAATACCGATTCCCTGGTGCCCGGCGAGCCCTTCTTTCGCTCCGGGGAACTACGGCCACCGATGGGTGCCACCCCGGCAGCGGTCCGGTGCCCGCCCGGAAGGAGAATTCGGGTGAAGCGACTGATGGTCGTCTACGGAACGAGGCCTGAGGCCATCAAAATGGCCCCCGTGATCGAGGCACTGGACCGGTCCCCGATATTCCGGCCGACGGTGACGGTGACCGCCCAGCACCGCGGACTGCTCGACCAGGTCCACGCGTTGTTCGGGGTGCGGGCCGACCACGATCTGGACATCCTCAGCGAGCGCCAGTCCCTCGCCGACATCACCGTGCGTGTCCTCGACGGGCTGTGTCCGCTGCTGCGGCACGAGCGCCCGGAGGCGGTGCTGGTCCAGGGCGACACCACGACCGCGTTCGCCGGGGCCCTCGCCGCCTTCTACAGCCAGATCCCCGTGGTCCACCTGGAGGCGGGACTGCGTACCGGCGACCGGTACTCGCCCTTCCCCGAGGAGATCAACCGCCGGCTCGCGACCCAGCTGGCCTCCCTGCATCTGGCGCCCACCCCTGACGCGCGGGACAACCTGCTGCGAGACGGCGTCCCCCCGTCGTCCGTCGTGGTCACCGGGAACACAGTCATCGACGCCCTGCTCTGGGCGGTCGGGCGCAAGGCGCACTACGGGGACCCGGCCCTGGCCGACCTCGACGACACGGCCCGCCGGGTCCTGCTGGTGACGGCCCATCGCCGGGAGTCATGGGGAGGCGGAATGGAGTCCATCGGCAGTGCTCTCGCCGATCTGGCGCGTGCCGAGCCCGACCTCCTCATCGTGCTCCCGCTGCACCCCAATCCGGTCGTACGGGCGGCGATCCTGCCCCAGGTCGCCCACATCGGCAGCATCCGCCTGACGGAGCCGCTGGCCTACGGGGCGTTCGCCCGGCTGATGAACCGTGCGCACATCATCCTGACCGACAGCGGAGGCATCCAGGAGGAGGGGCCGGGCCTCGGCAAGCCCGTGCTGGTCATACGGGACACCACGGAGCGCCCGGAGGCCCTCCGGGCCGGAACGAGCCGCCTGGTGGGAACCGACCGCGAGCACATCGTGAAGCAGGTACGCCTGCTGCTGCACGACCGTGCGGCATACGCGGCCATGGCGAAGGCCGTGAACCCGTACGGCGACGGGCGCGCCGCGGACCGTACCGTACGGGCGATCGGGCACTGGATGGGCCTGTGCGGGCGCCCTGCGGAGTTCGGCGACGCGCCGGACTCCGCAGGCGACTCGGCGTCAGCTCCAGATGCCGCGCGTGTCGAAGACGGCCTTGCCGCGCAGCGCGGTCCGTTTGACGCCGCGGAAGGCATCGTGGTCCACGAGCAGTACGACGACATCGGCGTCCCGCACCGCGGTGGTGACGTCGACGAGTTCGGCCACGCCCGTTTGCGCCAGTGAGTCCGGCAGTTCCCTGATGTGCGGTTCCGCGACCAGCAGCCGGCCGAGCTGACGCTCGGCCAGCTGCGTGACGATGTGCAGGGCGGGGCTCTCCCGGAGGTCGTCGATGTTCGCCTTGAAGGCCAGACCGAGGCAGGCGATCACCGGGTCCTTGAACCGGCCGGCCGTCCGGACGACCTCGCCGAGCACATAGTCGGGCCGCTCGTCGTTGACCTCGCGGGCGAGCCGGATGAGACGCGACTGCCGGGGCGCGGTGCCGACGATGAACCAGGGATCAATGGCGATGCAGTGCCCGCCGACACCCGGCCCCGGGCGCAGGATGTCGACCCGCGGGTGACGGTTGGCCAGGGCGATGACGTCGCCCGCGTCGATGCCGACGTGGTCGCAGACCATGGACAGTTCGTTGGCGAAAGCGATGTTGACGTCCCGGAAGGCGTTCTCGCTGAGCTTGGCCATCTCCGCCGTCGTGGCGTCGGTGAGCAGGCACTCCCCCTTGGCAAACACCTCGTAGAGCGTGCGCGCCCGCTCGGCGCAGCCCTCACCCACGCCTCCGACAACCCGGTCGTTGGTCACGATCTCGATCATCGTCCGGCCCGGCAGGACACGTTCCGGGCAGTGGGCGACCCGTACGTCGGGCGCCTCGCCCGCTTCGTGGGGGAAGGTCAGGTCGGGGCGGTGCTTGCCCAGCCACCGGGACAGCTCGACGGTGGTGCCGGGCGGCGAGGTCGACTCGAGGATGACGAGGTCGCCCGCCTTGAGCACCGACGCCACCGACGCCACCGCGTCGCGCACGTACGACAGGTCCGCAGTACGGTCCTCCTGGAGCGGCGTGGGGACGGCGATGATGAAGGCGTCGGCGGGCTCGGGCGCGCCGGTCGCCCGCAGCCGGCCCATGGCCACAGCCCCGCTGACGGCCACCGCGAGATCCGGTTCGACGAAGGGGGCACGGCCGGCGTTGATGAGTTCGACGGTGGCGGGGTTGACGTCGACACCGATGACGTCGATGCCGTGGGTGGCGAGGGCGGCGGCGGTGGGGAGGCCGATGTATCCGAGGCCGACCACGCAGACGGTGGAGAACACCTGAAGGAATTCCTTTCGGCGGGCGATTCAGCTCGTCATCGTGTCAGAACGGTTTCTCTCCGGGGTATGTGAAAGACCGGCATGTCACCGATCGGCCGCTGTTCCACACGTTCCCGATCCGCCGAATGCGTGAATCGGTTGTATCCGCCCGCCAACTTCGGTAACCGTGATCCTGCCCATGGATACGTTGCGCCTATGAGTCGCACCGAGGTGGGAAACCGCGAAAACCACGCAAGCAATGTGACGGAATACCGTGCGCACCGCAAGAGGTCCCGCAGGGTCACAGTGCGCGGGGGCGTCGGACCCCATCTCCAGGCAATCGCCGTGGAGTTGCTCGCTCGAGCCGCCAGACCGATCCGCCATCGCGGTGTCCAGCGCCTGACCTGGATGCTGTCGAAGTACTTCGACACGAACAACCGGGTCACCATCCGGATCGGCGAGGATTCACGGCTGCACGTGCACCTCGACGACGGCTACTGGACGAAGCTGCTGGATCCCGGCTTCGTCTATGAGCCGGAGATCGGGGACATGCTGGACAGGGTGCTCACATCCGAGGCGATCTTCTTGGACTGTGGCGCCAACATCGGCTTCTGGTCGGTGCTGACGCGCCATCGGACCCGGCGCGTCGTGGCGGTGGAAGCGAGCCCGGAGACCTTCCACCGGCTGACGGACAACATCGCCCTGAACGGCGGGGGCGTCGCGCTCGTCCACGCGGCCCTGTGGGGTCGCGACGATGTCTCGCTCTCGATCGTCGGCCACCATCTGTGTCATGCGGCGGCGTCCGTGTGTGAGAGGGACGGCGACGTCGGCCGCAACGGCTGGCGGTCCTTCGACGTCGCATCACTGACCGTCGACACGCTCGTAGAACGACACTGTGCGGGACTGACGGGACCCGTGGTGGTCAAGCTGGACGTGGAAGGCGCCGAGATCCCCGCCGTCGAGGGCGCGAGGAAGACCCTCTCCGAACGAGACGTCGTCTTCCTGTTCGAGGACCACGGCCAGGACCCCACCTGCAAGGTCAGCCGTCATCTCATGGACATGGGCATGGTGGTCATGTCACCCGGCAGGCGCCGCCCGCTGGAGATCCGCGAGATCGCCGCGCTCAAGATCGATCCCACCCGGGGGTACAACTTCGCCGCGTGTCGGCCCGACGCTCCCTTCGTCGAGTCCCTGGCCCGCCCCCGCCCCCGCCCCCGCCCCTGAGAGTCCCGGTCGCCGGCGTCGGCGGTGGGGGCATCGCGCTCGGTCCCGTCAACCGTCGACGGTGTCCCGGGCCGACGCACCGCCCTGCACCGGCACGGCGTCCATGCCGGGCCGTGCTCCCAGCGACCGCCTCGTCGTGCGGGACAACATGATCCACACGGTGAAGGCGGTGTAACCCACCGCGCAGGCGAGGGCGGCGGCCGCCGGCCCCGCCCCGCCGCACAGGAACACGGCGGTGAACTCGAACGCCGCGGCTGCCACGGCAATCACCGCCAAGGTTCTGCGCCGTCCGGTGTCACGGAGCTCGACCCCCTGGAAGAGCCGCCCCACCGCCAGCACACCGGTGGCCGGCACCAGGAGGAGGACCGCGGGCTGAGCCGCCCGATAGGCCTCACCGTAGACAAGGGGCAGCGCGAAGTAGGCCAACGGTGTGCAGGCCCCGACACAAAGGGCGAGCAGCAGCAAAATCCTCCGCAAGTCGACCGGGTGGCCCGGCTGCCCTCGCGAGACGAGAGGAAAGAGGGCCGCGGGGAGGTAGCTGACGACCTCCGAAACATTGGTGGCGATGGCGTAGATCCCGAGGGTCCTGTCCGCCCCCACCACGGAGAGCCCCATCTGGTCGGAACGCTGCAGGACGTATGTGGACCCGTTGAGGACATGGAGATCCACGTTGCCCCGGCACCAGACGAGAGCCACGTTCCGGCGCCACGCCGCCCTGCCCCGTCCATGCTTGGCGAGGTGAAGCAGCGATCCCCTGGCCTGCTCGAGACGGAACAGGAGAACGGAGTTCAGCACCGCCTGTGCCACGAACGACACAGTGGCCACCTCCAGGGCCGAGGTGAACCCGAGGGGCACGCAGAGCAGGCAGCCGAGGACCGGTCCGCAGTTCCCGAGGGTCCGTGCCACGATCAACCGACGGAGCCGACCGCCGCTCACCAGCATCCCGGTCGTCAGCCTGAACACCAGTCCCCCGTAGACGGCGGCGGTGGCACAGGGCGGAAGAAGCCACGACGGCTGCAACCAAGGGGGCGTCCAATCGCCCACCGCGAGCGCGGCGGCGGCCACCGACGCGGAGGCCAGGAGCGTCCAGGCGAGATAACCGGCGGAGAACGACGTCCCTTCCTTCCGCACCTCCCCGAGGCCTCTGAGGACCCCCACCTCACCGCCCATCTCGAGACACGTCAGGGCAAGGGTCATGAACACCACGATGGACGCGTAGTGGCCCCGCTCGGTCGGCGCGAGCAGCCGCGCCACCAGAAGTGAGCCCAAAAGCGCGGTGACCGCTCCGCCCACCACGCCGAGAAAGGCCAGCGAGGCCTCTCCGCGGAGCGACGCCGGGACTCGCGACACAGGGATGCCCATCGTCCCCTTCCGCGTCATGGGCCGTCCGGACTCTGGGACCTGACGCGCCGCCGAGCACATGCGCGCCCGCGACCGCGGTCCCGGGCGACCGGCGTGGACCTCACGCTGCGCCCGCCGGACGTCGCATACGTGGCGCAGTGCTCCGTAGCCGACGACCAGGGCGAACGACCGGACGGGAGGGGCAGATCCGGCACCCTCGCCCGACGCGGGTCCCCAGAGAGAAGCCTTCGCGGGGCGAGCCGAGTCCCGGTGCGCTCGACGGCGCCCCGGGCGGACCGACGGGCCGCAGACCCTGGTTTTGCGTTGCGTGCATCGGATACTCCTCAACGGCCGAGCGGACAGACCTCCGGGCGCGGCGGAGGCGGGTCGGCCGCCGGGGCGAGCACCGGTCGCCGGCGCCAGGGCCGATGGGCGGTGGCTTCCGACGGCCCGGTACCGGAGAGCGCCGGAGCAAGGGCGATGTCCGGGCTGCTCTGCCGTGCGAGGGGAGCCGAGCCGGTGTCCCCGGCCGGCACCGCGGTGCGCGGAACACCGACGAGGGCGAAGGCACACGCCACGACCAGCCACGACGGCAGACCGATGTACGTGGTCTCGAAGGCGACATTCGTGAAGGCGATGCAGCAGACGCCGACCGTCGCCCCGAACCAGGCAGACGCGACAGGATGGGAGCGCGCCCGCCACGTGCGCCACAACGTCGCCACGATCAGCAGCGCGAATGCGGTGCCCGCCAGCCAGCCCAGGTAATAGACGTACCCGACGAAGGAGTTGTGGGGGCCCGACGCGGCCTTGTCGAGCTCCGCGCCCTGGAACACGACCTCGATCGGGCGGCCCGCTCCGGCGCCGAGGAGGGGCTCGGACCGTGCGACATCAAGGGCCGTGCGCCACATGACGTAGCGCAGTTCCACATTGTTGGCCGCCTCGCTGTCGGCATCGTTCTCACTTGCCTGCATCCGGCCCACCAGCCCACCGACGACCGGCAGGTCCGAAGGCTGCCGGTACGCCACCGACACGCTGATCACAGCCACCAGCCCCACGATGAGGAAGCTCCAGGTCAGCGCGGGCCATTGGACCGTTCTACGGCGACACGCCCGGCTGGCCAGCGTGGTCGCGGCGATCGCCGCACCCACCGCAAGCAGCGGTCCGCGCTTGTCGGCCGCCGCCGTGAGGCAGGCGGACCCGATCAGCGTCCACAGAAGCAGCCGGCTGTCCCCTCCCTTGCGCAGGACCATGCCGAAGGCTCCGGCGATCGCCAGGTACAGCCCCACGGCGGCGGGCATGATCGACCCGCCCAGCACCATCATCAGGAGCGCGCCCGTGGTCGGCAGGTACAGGAGCCATCTCCTCCGGAGGAACTCCTCGGCGGGCTGCGTGAGGAACCACACCGCGGCGGCCCAGGCGAAAAGGGGATACAGCCCCAGGATGCAACCCTTCATTGCGCCCGGATAGCCCTGTGACACACCACGGACCACTGCCTGGGCCGCGGCGATGGCCAGCAGAACGGCACACATGCGGTATCCCCGCAGGCGAGGCTCCGAAAGGGCTCGTGAAGCCCAGACCGGAGAACCGGCAAGGAGTGCGAGTGCGACCAGGACATCCAGAAGGTAGACCGGATCGAGACCTACCGTCGCATAGTCCCTGCCGAACAGGAACAAAGGCGCCAGAGCTGCTCCCCACAGCAACCAGACCGCCACCCTCCGAAATACGGAAACGAGAAGCAGGGCGCCGACACAGGCGGCAGAAAACAAAAGCCCGAGCAGTGCGGAGTCCACACCCAACGCGCCCATGACGTCTCCTTCCGTCGTCCCGCTCTGTCCTACCACGCGGACAGTCCCAACTCGGCGGATCACGGTCACGATTCCCCAGCGGATTCGGGCGGCAATTCTTATGAATAAATGGACAGTGTGGCAGCTCCGTGTCGTCCTGGACTCCTCATTGGACGGGTGATCTCATGGTGAGGTCTTTACCGAAGAACCGCCCTCCGGCGAAGATGACCACGAGGGTCAGAGGGTGAGCGTCATCATTTCGAAACTCCGCTTTTCACCGCAGGCGCCATTGTTGATGCACAGGAGAAGGGCAGTGTTCCCGATCCGCAAGAGAAGTCCTTCCGCGACTTCATGGCCGAGTGTCCTGGTTTTGAGGCACAGTGCGAGCCTGGGTGGAATGGGGCGAGCCGCGGAATTCTTCACGCCGGTCGTGGAGTCGTGCTGCCGGGTCGTGTCGGTCGTCTCGCTTTCCGCGGACCGCACCGGATCCATGAAGTTCAAGGCGACCTGGTCGGCCGGGGCGGCCGCGACGGTGGCCGCCGTCGCGCGTTGTGCCCGTGTGCTGACGGTGAGGTCACCGAGCGCGATCTATCTCCCGATCTCCCAGTGGGGTATGCCGCTCCTGCGCGACGCCATCATCACCCTGCTCGCCAGGGCATTCCGCTGCGCCCCCGTGATGCATCTCCACGGTTCTCAGCTTCCCGCGCGACTGCGCTCGAACGCGTTTCTGAGAAAGGCGCTCGGGGGCAGTCATTGGCTGGTACTCAGTGAGAACGTGGCGGAAGATATCAGAGCGTCCGGTTGCCGAGTCGCATCCGTGCATGTGATGAGAAATCCCGCGCCCATGGGCGCCGTCTCGCCTCGCCCATCGGATTCCGGTGGACCCTTGCGCGTCGGCTGGTTGGGGACGATGCACAGGAGCAAAGGCTTCGACATCCTCTGCGATGCGGTGGCCGGAATGAAACGAACAGGCGTCCCAGTGGAGTTCTCGGTCGCGGGAATACGCAGTGACGTGCCACCTCATCACATGTCGTGCGTGGACGAGGACCTCGGAGTACTGGCACCGGACAAGGTTCATTCGTTCTGGTCCGGGGTCGATGTCTTCGTCCTGCCCGCCCGATGGGCAGAGGGACTTCCCTTCGTGCTGCTCGAAGGCCTTCAGGTGGGCTGCGCCGTGGCCGCGACTTGGTCGCCCGGCAGCGCGGAACTGTTCAGCCGGGGTTGTGTGGAGCAGATCGACAGCACTGTCGAATCGGTCACCGATTTCCTGACGCTGTGCATGGCCGACCTCGGCGGTGTCCGGCGTCGGCAACAGAAGGCCTGGGAAGAACTCCGCCCGCTCTACGATCCGGACACGGTCAGGGAAGCGTTCTCACGGATCTGGCTTGAAACGAATTTCTGAGTGGTGGTATGGGGGGCGAACGGAGAGACAGCGTGTCCACACCCGAACTACTGGACCACGACGGGTCGACAAGGCCGACGGCCCCCCGCCCGCCCGTGACGGTGTGCGGACTCCCCGTCCATCCGCTCACCCTGGAGGAGTCGGTGGCGGCCGCCGAGGCGCTGATCGCGGACGGCGGCCCCCACCAGCACGTCGTGCTCAACGCCGCCAAGATCGTCCAGGCGCACGACGACCCGGAGCTGGCGCGCATCATCCGCTCGTGCTCGCTCGTCAACCCGGACGGGCAGTCGGTCGTGTGGGCCGGCCGCCTCCTCGGAAGCCCCCTGCCCGAACGCGTGGCGGGCATCGACTTCATGCTGGCGCTGTGGCGCAGCGCCGCGCGCAACGCATACCGCGTGTACCTCCTGGGTGCTGAGGCGAAGGTGGTCGAGGAGACCGCGCGCATCGCCGCCGGGCATGGCGTCGAGGTCGTCGGATACCGGGACGGCTACTGGGACGAGAGCGAGGAGGCGCGGGTGGTGGCGGCCGTCCGTGAGACCCGCCCGGACATCCTGTTCCTCGCCGTGCCGAGTCCACGCAAGGAGTACTTCCTCGCCCGCCGACAGGAGGACCTGGGCTGCGCCCTGGTGGTCGGTGTCGGCGGATCCTTCGACGTGGTGGCGGGACTCCGTAGCAGGGCACCACGGTGGATGCGGCGCGCCGGCCTTGAATGGTTCCACCGACTCGTCCAGGAGCCGCGTCGCATGTTCCTGCGCTACGCGGTGGGCAACACCCGATTCGTAGCCCTCACCGCCGCGTACTGGGCGCGGCTGTTGACCGGCCGCGGGGGCGACGCGTAGGGCCGACGGCCCGCACCGGCACGACCGGCCGTGCCGTGCGAGCCAGTTGGGCCGCGAAGCGCGTTTTCCGGCTGCCGCACCACCGCAGTCGACGCAGCAGCCGGCCGCGTGCTCACGGCAACATGCCATGCCCGGCCTGGGGCGGGCGGTCGCAGCATCTCGAACACGTGCGTAACGACCCTGGTGACGAGGCGGCGATCGTGAAGATCCCCGAAAGACCGCGGGAGATTCCTCCGAAGCGGGACGGCACGATACGAGAGGGGCAGCGAGTTGCGAGTCCGGTCTCAAAAAGTCGGTGCGGAATACTTGCGGCCGAATGTGTGAATCACGCTTCCCGATCTCCGTTGATCCGGCCGTGAAGACAGCCTCCGGAATAGTGTCCTCGCATGACGGAAACTTTGACTGGGCCCACAATTGGGCATCTTCAAGAACGCGCCCACGGCGATGGTCATGATTATGCGAAAGGTTCTCCGCATATTCGGCATCACCAGATCCGCGAGCGAGTGATCTCGGGCGTGCACGACCTGGTGGGTAAGGTCATCGAACGAAATGGCCAGTGCCGGGTCCTCGAGGTCGGCGCCGGACATGGAACCTTCACCGACCATCTGGTGGCGGCCGGGGCAAAGGTCGAGGTGACGGAGATGAGCGCCCCCAGCGCCGCGGTTCTTCGGCACCGTTTCCGGAACAATCCGCACGTCACCGTCATTCATGACGCTGAAGGAAAGGAAATCTTCCGCCCGGAGCCGCTCGACGCCGTGGTGTGCATCTCTGTACTTCACCACATCCCTGACTACCTGGGTGCCGTCGAACATCTCATTCAGCGCATTAATCCCGGCGGTGTCTTCTTCAGCATTCAGGACCCCTTGTGGTACCCGCGCAGGTCGGGACTTTCCATGAATTTGGATCACGGTGCTTATCTTCTTTGGAGGCTCGGTCAGGGCGAACTGCGCCGTGGCCTGGCCACCAGGGTGCGCCGCCTGCGCGGCCGCTACGACGAGACGAACGAGGCGGATATGTCGGAGTACCACGTCGTCCGCCAGGGAGTGGACGAGGTGGCCCTACAGGGACTCCTGGCACCGGTGTTTCACGATGTGGAGCTGCAACGTTACTGGTCGACGCAGTCAGGAGTGCTGCAGGCGCTGGGGGAACGATTCGCTCCTGCCACCACATTCGGGCTCTTCGCACGGAACCGCCGCTGATCAGCCTTCTGTCCAAGACGGACCCGCAGGAATGGCTCCGGGGCGGGAGGATCAAAGTCCCGGAGCGCGACGACGGTCAGCAAACACATCCGTGGATCGCGGCGGCGCGGCTCCTGGCGCGTAGCATCAGCGCGAAGAATCCCGCCCGCTGCCCGCAAACCCCAGGTCAGGGCCAAATCAGGCAACGCGTTTCCGTCGGACCGTCCTGGGACACGCCGGCGTACGTGGTGGATTCGTCCGCCCCCGCAAGATCATGTATGTCGGCGGCTGGGGACGCTGGCCCCGTGGACAGCGGCTGAGGCGGCTCTGCGCGTCACGGACCGCGCTACAGCGGTCGAGGCGCATGGGCATTGGGCAGCCCTGATGCGAGTTCCGAACGGCAGCCCACTGACCGAATTCCTCAGCATCAGCTACGAAAGAGAGTCCCCGCACAGCCTGGCCCGCATCCACGTCCCGCGCGGACTGGAGCCCACTGAAGTGCCCGGCGACGGTCGTTCATACGTGCGGGCAGAAGAGAGCTTCGCTGTGCTGAGCCCGTTGTCGGCGGAGGTCCGGGAGACGTGCTCTGCTTAGCCACCAGCCGCGGTCACCTTCTGACGGTAAGCGAATCTCACCGCATCCGAGGAGGACGATCGGCGAAGCGGGTACCGGGACAGCCCTCCGCTCAACCCGCGCCGGGAGAGGGACTTGGACAAGAATCCGGGATCCTCTCCCTGCTGCGTCACATCGGTCGGGCTTGCCGTATTCGGCTGTTCGGCCAACGAAAAGAGATGCCGTGCCGGGCGTCGCGAGTGTCAAAGGTCTTCGGCCTGTGATCATGGAGCGTTCATTAAAAGTGATCGACGAGGAGCTCCAGGTCGCGGGGCCCGATGTGGCGCCGCCCTGGGGGGCTCGCGGGAACGCGCTGTAGGTGATGTGGTGAACTGGTTGACCTCGCTGCCGGCGGTGGTGCTGGTTGTGGGCGGACTTCTACTCGCCTTACTGGTCGCGGCCGTGTCGCGGGTCGGCGTCCGGGCGCTCGTACCGGTCGCGGAACGGGATCGGGTGCCGCAGATCGCCACGCCCCTGATGCCGACACTCGGCGCTGCCTTCGCGATCTTTGCGGCACTCACACTGGCCAGCGAGTCCGGCTACCTGCGCGCAGCCGAGGCGTTGGTGAGCGACGAGGCGGCCGCGGCCTCCCGCCTGGCGTGGGCGGCGACAAGTCCGCGAGTCCAGTCGGAGCCGATCCATGCGGCACTGCTGGACTACTTGCAGACCACGCGTGCCAGGGAGTGGGAGGCTACAGCAGCAGCGTCCGGTGACGACCCCGCCACCGCTCACGCGATCGCACGGCTGGAGCGGAGTGTGCGCGCCGAGGCGGCCCGGCCCGATGTGGGAACCCCGACAGGCACGGAGCTGGTGGCTTCCCTGGACGGTGTCACCAGTAGTCGTCGCGCCCGCATCGCGGCCGCCTCGCGCGACGTTCCCGCGCTCTACGTCGTCACGCTTGTGGTCAGCGGACTGGCCTTGATCGTGAACTCCGGCGCGCTGGTCTTCCGCAGCAGCCTGCGAACGTCACTGCTGATCGTAGGGGTCGCGAGTGTGGTCGGGCTGAGCCTGGCGTTGCTCTTCGCACTCAGCGCGCCCTGGAGCGGACCGTTCATCGTCAGTGGGCATCCACTCGACGCCGTCATCGGCGACCTGAAGTCCGGCTTCTTCGACGGCGGGCCGTAGGCGACAGGCACGATCAGTGCGCCGACAACTGATCACCGGCTGCCGTGACCTGCGGCCGCCTGACGATCAACGCCCTGGCCTGCTGTCGAGCTGTCGGCAGCTGTCGACATTGGTCACCATTGAGCCCTTTCACGGCCCCAGGACGGCCCGGGAGAGCACTCATGCGTGAGTACCGCATGAGGAGTTCGATCCCTCAGCCGTGCGGATGGCTCTAACTCGTGCTCGCCGGTCGGTCCGTAGTCCAGTTCCAGTCTCCGGGAGCCGTTGTCGTCTGGCGACGTTGATGTCAGCTGGTGATGTCAGACCGTGGGGTGTTCATTCCCAGAAGCACACGGGACAGATCTCGAAGTTGCCACGCTCACCAAGCCTCAGGAAGCCGCAGCAGGGACAGGGGTACGGACCGTCTTCGGCCGAGCCATGAGCTTGGGAAGCTCAGGTGGTTTGGGAGGTGTCGCCTCGCTGACCTGCGTCGGAGCAGAGTTGGCGTCGCCGTCGTTGACCGTGATTGACCGCACGATGTGGCACGGCTATGGCACGTGCCAACAGCCGCGTCGGCCTTCGGCATCATCCGCCGCGCCGCTCAAGACACGGACACGTCAAGAGCTATCGGTCGATCACGAGGCCGGCTTCACGACGTGTTGGCGACCGGCTCGCGCGGTTCGGTCTCTGACCGGCGAGGCGGCGGAAGTGCCACTGTGCGCCCGCCGGGCGGCCCCTGCCGCAGCCACCGCTGCGGCGTGTGCCGCCGCCACCACTTCTCCGCGGGCTCCTCCACCGCGGAGTACAACGCCCAGGCCAGCACGACGACGACCATGCTCATGCCGATCAGCGCGAACAGCGTGCCGTTGTTGTCGGGCATGCGGCCCCACTGGTAGATGGCCAGCCGGCTGATCGAGTGGTGCAGGAGGTAGAAGCAGTACGACCACAGGCCGAGCTGGACCATCAGCTTGGCGTTGAGTACGCCGCGCAGTCCGCGGACCTCGCGCTGGACGAAGGCGAGGATGATCAGTGCGGCCAGGACCGCGACCACCGGCCGCACCAGATAGTCGAGCTGCGCGGCGGCCCCCGCCGGCAACAGGGCCTGGCCGTCGTAGTAGCAGTAGACGTAGGCCGCCAGCAGCACCACCGGCACCGAGGGGTGCAGCGGCAGCCGCCAGCCGCGTTTGACCGCGAGCGCGACCGTCATGCCGAGCAGGAACTCCGGCAGGTAAACCACAGGGTGGCGCATCACCCAGGCCGCGTGGGCGGGCGAGTAGTGGGTGGTGGCGAACCAGTCCACGGCCCACATTCCCACCAGTCCGCCTGCCGTGACCAACCCGAGCCAGCGGGTGCGCAGCCTGACCGCGATCCGGCCCAGCAGCGGGAAGAGGGCGTAGAAGAGCAGTTCGACGCTGAGCGTCCAGGTGACCTCGTTCCCGGGGAGGGCCGGGGTGACATTCGGGGACCAGGTCTGCACCAGGAAGGCGGAGGAGATCAGGCTGGGCCAGCTGATCGCGAGGTGCGCCGCCGTGTAGTAGGCGTAGGTGCCCAGCAGCAGGGCGACCAGGTGGGCGGGCCATATCCGGCCTACGCGGCGCCAGTAGAAGGCGCCTGGGTGCTCGTTCGGTTTGAAGACCCAGATCATCAGGAAGCCGGACAGAACGAAGAAGAGGCTGACGCCGTTTCCGCCGAACTGCGCGTAGGGGAAGATCAACGGCGCCCGTCCCAGTCCGGTCTTGCCGCCGCTCCCGGTGAAGTGGGTGGTGAAGACCGCGAAGGCCGCGAAGAAGCGCAGGCTCGTGAGGGAGTCGAGGCGTTTGGGGAGAGGTGTCACCACCGCCCGTATGCCTGGCAAAGACATGGGGTTTCGCCGTAGCCCTTCGGGGGTCCGTCAGTAACCGGCGCATTATATGACCATTGACGTAAGGATAAGCAAACATCAACCTTTGGCAGACAGCGATGGGGTGTCGTGTCTTTCCCTGACCGGGTGGAGCCCAGCTGACACCCAGAGCACCCCGGAACGCAATCAGGGCCGGTCTCCCTTGATGCGGGAAACCGGCCCTGACCTGCTGCTTTCCGAGTCAGGGTGGCGGGATTCGAACCCACGACGTCTTCGCCCCGAAGCAACTTGGGTGTGTGCTCGACCTGGGCCGGTGTGCTTCTCACCTGCTGCGATGGTCCGTGGATGTGCGTGGTTGACTGCGGCTGTGCGTCGACGTTGTCACGCAGTCAGACACTCACGGCTCCTGCTCGCGATCCGGATCTTGCCCTTGCGCGTCGGTGGCAGGCACTGAGGTCAGACGTCAGTTACTGCTGTCAGCTCCTCGGCGTCGGAACAAGAGCCGGGTTCCGCGCATGAACAGGATGAACAGTGTCCGGGCAACCATGAAAACCGTGGTGAGCGCGAGCGCATGAGCAACCACGTCGGAGATCGTGATCCCAGGGTCGGGTACGTCGAGGAGCCGCGCCAGCTCTGCGATCGCTACAACCAGCCCGAACATGAACGGCAGCCATTCCCAGTGAGTCCGTGAGCGCGACATCACGGCAGCCTGCCGCTTGCGTCGCCACCGACGAGTTCCCAGGCTGAGAATGACGCTCAGGGCCATCATCGAAACGGGTGCCCATAGATCCCCCCAGTGAACGGCGATCTGCACGGTTCCTCCCCCTTACGACTCCGAGACCTGGCCAGATCGGCGGTGAGCCTATCGCGGGACCAGTGGAGTGCTCACGGGCGAGTCAAGCGCGTGAGCAGTGGCCGAAGAAGTGACTCGCCAAGTCTCGTTCTCCGAGGGCAGTAGCGACCAGCACCGTGCGGGTCTCATGGGGCCGGCGCGATATGCGGTTGAGATCCACTTGGTCCAGATATTTCCGACATGCAGCTCGCATCATCTTCAGATGGCCAGCCAACTCATCGCCGGTGTCGGGTTCCATGAGAACCTGGGTCAGCGTCTCGCGTATCTTTTGGACCGACTCGATGCATTGCGGGGCGTCGTGAAGGGCCTCAGGGATTCCTCGCACTGTCGTCAAGACCCTGCGATCTTCCAGGTACACCAAGACCTTGTTAGCGACAGCCCGTTGGGGTAACGGAACGTCCCAATCCACCAACGCTGAGCGCACACTCGGCTACGAGATCGGCGGAGTCTCGATGACTGAATTCAAACGCTGCCGACTGCGCTCCTCGATGCGAACTACGGGCACGAGGGTCGCTGAGGGTCGACTGGCTGTTCAGCAAGGGTGGAAGGGGTCTTACTCGGTTGACCGTGGTCTGCCCGGTTGCTGTACTCCGTTGCGGTACGGCGACTTCGGAGGCCTGATCGACGGCGCACCAGTTCGGAAGATCGCGTAACTGGATATGGGCTGACCTTGCGCAACCCTGACCTGGGGGTTCTCGGGGTGGTTGCCGACGGTCCCCACTGTTCCCCGTAGGTCGCCGCTCGATCGGGCACGTTCGGGGCACGGGCCGCCCCTCTCTGCGCGTGATCCATGACTCACCTAGTCCGGGACACACATCATGCGATGCGCCGGCACGACCGGCTCGCCGGGGAGCGGATCGATTCCGCGGAGCCGTACGGCCACGATATCGGTGGCGAGGTGGGATTGGTCCGGGAGCCTCGTCAAACGCCACCGGAAGGGCTCTGGGACGTCTTTGGCGGGGAGTTCCACCGTGGCGAGGCTGACCCAACGGTCGTAGCTGGTTGGGTATATGCGGACCAATACGCCACACTCCTGGCAAATTGGTGGCTCGATCCATGACACGTCGTCGGGGTCGAGTTCTGGCCTTGGGGCGGCTGTGGCTCCATCGGCTTCGGCCATCTCGTTGGCGAAGACGTTCCAGCACGGCTCGCAGAATCTGTTCATGAGGTTGATCCGCCCGCGATCACGCACGGTCGGGCTCACCTCTCCGCACCGATGGCATAAGTACCGCTCGCGATCCCTTATCGCCCCCATGGGTTCGAGTGTGAACGAATCCGACTCGATCCCAGTAGGTCGCGATTTGGCCTCATTTGCCGATCACATGTCTGTGGGGTCGATGGAGTCTCAACGACCGAAGGTGCTCCACCGACCTACCCCTCGATGCGAACCAAGCGCGCGACGGCCGTTGAGGGTCGCTTGGCCGGTCAGCAGGGTCGGCAGCGTTCTCAGTCGGTTGCCTCCGGTCTGCCGAGTTGCTGTACTTCGCTGCTGTACAGCTCAGAAGACTGACCACCGCTTTAAAGAGCGAGGTTGGGTGATCACGGCGCTGATGTGGGAGTTCCGGCCGTCAGTGCAGTCGGCGTTGCTCCTCATCCGCACCAGACCCCAGATGGAGACATCCGCACAATGATGAGCGCTGAGCCCGTGGGACTACTGCACGTGTTGATCGTCTACGAGCGTCCTTCGGCGCACCGGGTGGTCTGCCACGCCCGCAGCGTCAGTCTGGAGCGGGGGGTCTTCCTCGGCGATTCGGTGCTCCCGGTGGACAGCCCACCGGGAGCCGTGATTCCCCCGGCCCGGGTGGTCCGTATGCACCGGCAGCCGTTCTGGGAGTTCACCGAGTTGCCCGCCGTCTGGAGTGCTGTCGTCGAGCTCGAGGGCCCGGACCTGTCCTGGGTGCAGCTTGAGGCGAAGCTCCGGGCGGTCCCGCCGGCAACCGGCACTGAGCAGGGACAGACGGGCTGAGTACCGCCTTCGGCGGCAGCCGACCAGCCCGGTTCTCCCACCACTCACCCCAGCTCCCCCCTCCCGCTGTCGGCCGATCCCCCGCCGGAGGCACTGTCCTGGCGGTGGACCGCGCTCTGCGGTGATCGACTCATGGCCCTCGCCCTACCCGCATGTAGGCGCGCGTCGGCGCAGCCCGCGCGGAGCGGGCCAAAGGCAGGAGCGGCGCGCGGAGCGGAGCCGGGAAGCGCGCCCGGTGGAGCGGAGCGCAGCCGGGGCTTGATCCGGACGCCTACGACTACGTGGGAGCCGTCCTGTTCAATCATCACGCCGGGCAGCTCTGGCAGCGCTTCACGACCCGACTCCGCCGCGAACTCGCCGCCGCGCCGGTCTGACCCGGCGGGAGCTCGCCGACCACCTGCGCGTCTCGTACGGCAAGGTGGCGGAGTTCCAGAAGCGCGGGGCTCTGCACTTCCACGCCGTCGTACGCCTCGACGGCCCCGAGGGGCCCGGGACACCGCCGCCCGTCTGGGCCAGGGTCGAACTGCTCACGGACGCGATACGCGCCGCCGCCACGCACTCGTACACGTCCGTCTCGGTTCCGGCCGCTGACGGCCAACCCGCCCGGACGCTCCGATGGGGCCGACAGCTGGACGTCCGCCCGGTCAAAGCCCTCGGTGACGGCTCCGACATCACCGAACAGGCCGTTGCCTCGTGTGTGGCCAAGTACGCCACCAAAGCCGCTGAGAACACCGGCACCCTGGACCGCCGCATCGGCGAGCTTTCCGAACTCGACCGCCACCAAGTGCCCGACCACACACGGCGGCTCATCACCGCGTGCCGCGACCTGGACGGCCTCTATCCGGACCGGCGCCTCTGTGCCTGGGCGCACATGCTCGGCTTCCGCGGGCATTTCTCGTCCACGTCGCGCACCCACTCCACCACCCTCGGCGCCCTCCGCCAGGAACGCGCCGACTACCGCGCCGCACAGGAGGCTTCCGTTCTCGGCCTGGACGACCGCGAGCCGGACAGCGTCCTCGTCCTGACGGACCGGCAGTACCCCGGCCACGGCCACACCCCGGGCGAAGCCGCCCTCGCAGCGACCATCGCGCGAGACCTCCAGACCAACCGCGAGACAGCCCGCGAAGCTCTGCTCAGCGAAGGGAGCAGCGAAGGGAGCACGACATGACCACGGCCATCCGGGCACGCAGCATGCTCACCCTCGCCGAGGTCTGCGAGGAGCTGAGCGTCTCGCGCTCGACCTTCTACGACTGGCGGGCGAAGAGGCGTGCGCCGCGTTGCATCAAGCTCCCGAACGGCGACCTCAGGATCGGGCGGAGCGATCTCGATCACTGGCTCGACGACCGTGAGGACGCCGCCCGGCCTTCGTCATTGCCACCGGGCTGCCGGTGTCCCACCGCTCCAAGTCGGCTTCGATGAGCTGGTACACGTTCGCCGTCGAGTACGTGGACACCCGTTGGCCGGAGCTCGGCGGCAACAGCCGTAAGAACACGGCCAAGACCCTGTCGGCGGCCACCAACTCTCTGCCGGTCTCGGCCTGGGAGGAGGCAGAGAGGGTCGATGGGGTCCTGCGAGCCGTCGACACGCGCCTTGACGGTAAGCAGGCGGCGGCACTCCTCGACTGGATCCGGCGCCGGCCCCGTGGAGGAATGCGGCCGCACGCGTTCTTCGCCACGCTGTACTACTGCGGTCTGCGACCGGAGGAAACCGTAGCCATGCGAGTGAAAGACGTGACGCTTCCCGGCCGCGACGATGGGGACCAATGGTGTGAACTCCTGGTCCGTACGGCGACCCCTGAGGTCGTCAAGCAGTGGACCGGCACCGGAGAGATTCACGAGGAACGCGACCTGAAGGGCCGTGCCGAGGGCGAGACGCGCACCGTGCCGGGGCATCCGGCCCTGACGCGCACCGGCACACGCGCCTCACGAAGTGGCTCAATGACGGGACCCCGCCCGCCCAGGTGGCCGAGTGGGCCGGGAACAGCGTGCCGGTGCTGCCGGCCACTTACGCTCGGTGCGTCGAGGGGCGGCTGCCTGACCTGAAGAGGCGCCTGGAGGCCGCGGGGGATCTCCCCGAGCTGCCCGACGCGCACTGAGGCTTCTCGCCGAGAACTTCGACATGTATTCGACACGGCCACCGGCGAAAACCCGGTGACAGCCGGACAGCCCCGGAACCTCCCCTTGATCGTCGGGGGGTGTTCGGGGCTTCGCCGTGTCGAGCAGAACCCGCCCTGACCAGCAAAAAAGCCCTCCCGATGGGAGGGCTCTCAGTGGCGCCCCCGGCAGGACTCGAACCTGCGGCCAAGCGCTTAGAAGGCGCCTGCTCTATCCACTGAGCTACGGGGGCCAGGTGTGGTGGCCGGTTTCGTGGTGCCCGGGTGTGGGCCGATCCGTGACCTTGCCGGGGACAAGGATAGGGCTCCCGGGTCCTTGTCCCTGGCGCTTCGCCTCCGTGGCTCAATGTGGAGGTTCAGTGAAGCGGTCCTGATAATCGCAGGCAGGTACGAATCGTGCACCGCTTTTGGCGTCTCGCGCATCGGGTGTTGTGCACTCGTTATGCCTGCGCCCCAGTCGTCCCTTCCGCCCCGTGTGTCCTGTCGGCGCGCAGACATAGCCATATGCTTCAGAAAGCCTCCAAAATTGGGCATTCTTCGCATGTGGTGACCTTGGACGTACGGCCTCAGCTGCTCGACGCACTCTCCGCCCTGCGCGACCGTGTCGCCGCCGCACGCTTCCCGCTGCCCCTGGCGGGGGCTCCACGCGCGCGTGCCAACCGCGACGAACTGCTCGCACAACTAGACGACTATTTGGTGCCCCGGTTGAGGGAGCCCGAAGCACCACTTCTCACCGTGATCGGCGGGTCGACGGGAGCGGGGAAGTCCACTCTCGTCAACTCCCTCGTCGGGCGCCGGGTCAGCGAGGCCGGCGTCTTGCGGCCGACGACCCGGACGCCGGTACTGGTGTGCCATCCGGAGGACCATCACTGGTTCAGTGGAATGCGGGTGCTGCCCGACCTCACGCGCGCGTGGGTGCCCCACCAGGAACCCGGCGACGACCTTCAGGCCCTCATGGAGCGCGGGGAACGGGTGCTGCGTATCGAAACCGCCGACACCCTCCCCCGGGGCCTCGCCCTGCTCGACGCGCCCGACATCGACTCCCTGGTCGCCGACAACCGCGTACTCGCCGCCGAACTGATCTGCGCTGCCGACATCTGGGTCATGGTGACCACGGCCGCGCGGTACGCCGACGCCGTGCCGTGGCATCTGCTGCGTACCGCCAAGGAACACAAGGCGACCCTGGTGACCGTTCTCGACCGGGTGCCCCACCAGGTGGTGTCCGAAGTCTCGCGGCAGTACGGCGCCCTGCTCACCAAGGCGGGGCTCGGCGAGGTGCCCCGCTTCACCGTGCCGGAACTGCCCGAGTCCGCGTGGGGCGGCGGCCTGCTGCCCGCCACGGCCGTCGCGCCGCTGCGCACGTGGCTCGTCCACCAGACGCAGGACCCCGGAGCCCGGCACGCGGCGATGGCCCGTACGGCCCAAGGAGTCCTCGACTCGCTCAAGGCCCGGATGCCTGAGCTCGCCGGTGCGGCCGCCGCGCAGTACGCGGCCGCGCTGCGGCTCACCGCCGCCGTCGACGGGGCGTACGACAGCGAGCACGCGCGCGTGAAGGGGCGTCTGCAAACCGGTGCCGTGCTCTCCGGGGACGCGCTCAAGCGGTGGCGCGCCTACCCGCTCGACTGCACCGCGGGTGAACTGCTCGACTCGCTCGTCGAGAGCCTGGCCGCACTCCTGCTGTGCGCCGTCACGGCCGCCGACGAGCGCGTGGACGACGCCTGGCGGCGCGAACCGGCCTCGGGTGCTCCGGGGCTGACGGACCGTGATCCGACGCTGGAGAGCGCCGAGCACCGGATCGGGATGTCCGTACGACGTTGGCGGCGGGTCCTGGAGGAGTACGCCGAGGACGAGGTCGGCCGCCTCGACAAGAGCGTGGCACCGGACGCCGAGGTCGTCGCCGCGCTGGTGGCCACCGCGCTCCTGGGCGGCCACAGGGCACGCAACGCGGGCGAGGGGCTCGCCGAGCGGCTCGGCGCGCACGGCGCCCTGCGGCTGCGCGAGAGGGGCGGGCGCCTCCTTGCCGAGTACCTCGACAGGGCCCTGCACACCGAGCGCGAGCGCCGTCTCGCCCCGCTCGACGCCCTCGACGTGCACCCAGAGCCCCAGGCCGAACTCATCGCCGCGCTGTCCGTACTGCAGAAGGAGAGGTGACCGCGGTGACTGCCGTCACAGACCACACGGATCACGCCGACCATGCCGGAGACGATTCCCCCGAAGACGATTCCCACGACGACGGCACGTCCGATCACGGAATGTCCGGTCACGACGCGTCCGACCACGCGGGCGCGTCCGACCAGGGAAGTTCCGAAAACGGCCGCCCTGAAGCCTCTCGTTCCGAGGCCGACTCCCCGGAGGCCTTCGCCACGGAAGCCGCGGACGGCGAGCCCGCCGCCGGGGAGGCCGCGATGGAGGCTCCCATGGAGTCCGTGACGAAGGCGCAGCCGGAGGGGGAAGCCGAGGGGGAGACGGAGACAGAAGCGAAGGCGGAGACAGAGGCAGAGACGGAGGACGCCGAGCGGGCCCAGGAGGTCGCCTTCGATGCCCCGCGTGGCGGCGCGCACACACGCGTGAAGGACGACGCCGGGCACACGCGGGTGAAGACCGACGACATCGGTACCCGTGCCGAGTCGGAGACCGCCTGGGACGACGGGCTGATCGCCCGCCGCGTGTCCGAGACGGCCCCCGGCCAGGAGGCACACGCCCCGTCCCTGGTCCTGGAGACCAAGACCGCCGTACAGACCCCGCCGCCCCCGCTCGCGTACGACGGACCCCTGAGGTCGCGCCTTGACGCGCTCCGCGAACTGGTGGGGTTGTCGCGCACCCGGTTGGACAGCGGGACGCTCGCCGAGGCGAGCCGGGTCCTCGACGAGGCGGCGGCGCGCCGCAAGCTGTCCGGTGAGCACACCGTCGTCGCCATCGCCGGGGCCACCGGCAGCGGCAAGTCGCAGCTCTTCAACGCGCTCGCCGGGGTGGCCATTTCGGAGACGGGCGTGCGCAGGCCCACCACCGCGGCGCCCATCGCGTGCAGCTGGAGCGACGGCGCGGCAACCCTCATCGACCGGCTCGGCATCCCGGGACGACTGCGCAGACGTCCCCTGCAGAGCCCGGAGGCGGAGGCACAACTGCGCGGCCTCGTCCTGGTCGACCTGCCCGACCACGACTCCGCAGCCGTCCAGCACCGCGAGCAGGTGGACCGCATCCTGGCGCTCGTCGACGCGGTCATCTGGGTCGTCGACCCCGAGAAGTACGCGGACGCCATGCTCCACGAGCGGTATCTGCGGCCCATGGCAGGCCACGGGGAGGTCACCTTCGTGGTCCTCAACCAGGTGGACCGGCTGCCCGGCGAGGCCGCCGACCAGGTCCTCGACGATCTGCGACGACTGCTCGACGAGGACGGGATCGCACTGGGCGAGTACGGCGAACCGGGCGCGACCGTGATGGCGCTGTCCGCGCTCACCGGGGACGGCATCGGCGAACTGCGCGAGTCGCTCGGCCAGTTCCTGGCCGAGCGGGGCGCCGCCGCCCGTCGAATTTCGGCCGATCTCGACGCGGCCGCCACGCGACTGCGTCCCGTCTACTCGACCGGGCGTCGTACGGGGCTCAGCGAGGAGGCGCGCGACGAGTTCGCGGACCGGCTCGCGGACGCGGTGGGCGCCACGGCGGCAGGCCAGGCGGCCGAGCGCGCGTGGCGCCGCAACGCCAACCGCGCGTGCGGCACCCCCTGGCTGCGGCTGTGGCGCTGGGTCCAGGACCGGGGGGACCCGACGACGGGCCGGCTGTCGGTACGGGCACCCGCGGACGAGGAGGCCACGGCCCGGCAGCGCGTCGAACAGGCGGTGCGTACGGTGGCGGACCGGGCGGCTCGCGGGCTGCCCGCGCCCTGGGCGCAGGCGGTGCGCGAGGCGGCCGTGCGCGGTGCGCAGGGGCTGCCGGAGGCGCTGGACGAGATGGCGACGCGCGCCACGACACCGGTGGGGCGGCCGCCGCGGCCCGGCTGGTGGCCGGCCGCCGTGCTCGCGCAGGCCTCGATGACGATTCTTCAGATCATCGGCGGACTGTGGCTGCTGGGGCAGATCATCGGGTTCATGGCGCCGAACCTCGGGGTGCCGGTGCTGCTGATGTTGGCGGGCATCATCGGCGGCCCGGCCGTCGAGTGGGGCAGCAGGATGGCGGCGCGCGGACCGGCCAAGCGGTACGGGCTCGAAGCGGAACGGCGACTGCGCGAAGCCGCCGCCGGGTGCGGGAGGGCGCGGGTACTCGATCCGGTGGCGGCGGAATTGCTGCGGTATCGGGAGGTACGGGAGCAGTACGGGCGGGTCACGGGGGCGTCGGCGCCGGTCGGATGAGAGGAAGCACTCCACGGGCTGAAGTGCCTCCACCCCTTCGGATGACGCGGTTGTCCACAACCGGCCGGTAGCACACAGGGCTCAGCGGGCCCGGCCCGACGAAGGCAGTCTGAACTCGCGGCGATCGCAGCGCATGCGAACGTAGAGCATGCGCTCGCCGCGACAGACGCATTCGTACGGGAGAGGGGTCGGACATGAACGAGACGCTGGTGTGCGCGGTGGGGAACGTGGCGACGCAGCCGGTCTACCGAGAATTGGCGAATGGCGCATCCGCGAGGTTCCGCCTGGCGGTGACGGCGCGGTACTGGGACCGCGAGAAGAGCGCCTGGACGGACGGGCACACCAATTTCTTCACCGTGTGGGCGAACCGCGCGCTCGCCACCAACGTGGGGGCATCGCTGTCGGTGGGCGATCCCGTCATCGTGCAGGGCAGGTTGAAGGTGCGTACCGAGGTACGCGAAGGACAGAGCTGGACGTCGGCGGACATCGACGCGGTGGCCATCGGCCACGACCTCTCGCGCGGCACCTCGGCCTTCCGGCGCCCGAACAAGGAAGGGGACACAAATGCGTCCCCCCGGCCCGAGCCCAACTGGGAGACGGAGCCGGAGAGTCGTTCCCTCGACCTCTCCCAACAGACGCCTGAACCCGCCGGAGTGACCTGACGTCAGGTACGGAATCGCCCTGGCCAGGCGACCTGACCGAACTGCGGCTTATCGACAAATCCGTTCCGGACAGTCCTCATTGATTTGTCGATAAGCGCAGCTCACAGGCTCGCCGACCGATAACGATTCCGATTCGGATCGGTTATCCGACGGCAGGACCGGGAAGCGCGGTACGCCCACGTCCTTAGGATGCCGGGCATAGCTCACGGGGCTTCTGATTCTGCTGGCGGGACCGTCCCCCCATGTCAACGGGTCCTGCTCGAAGGGGAATTCTGTGTTTTCTTCGTTCTCTGCGTGGTCCGCGCGCAGGCGAGGGGCCGCTCGCCTCGCCGCCGCGACGTTGGTGTCGGGGCTCGTCGCCGCGGGGGCGTTGGCCACCGCCGGTGCGGCCGCCGCCGACGATGCCCCGCAGAGTCAGGGCGGCGCGAGCGCGACCATCGGCGGTCTGAAGACGTACGGGGCCGCGGTGGTCCACGACAACGGCGTGGACCAGCAGGTGTCCGCCGGTCTGTTCGAGATGTCCGTCGACGGCGGCGGCATGCTGCAGACGTACTGCATCGACCTCCACAACCCGACCCAGCGGGACGCCCAGTACCAGGAGACCTCTTGGAGCGGCACCTCGCTGAACGGCAACAAGGACGCCGGCAAGATCCGCTGGATCCTGCAGCACTCCTACCCACAGGTGAACGACCTCGCGGCGCTGGCCGACATGGCCGGTGCGCACGGCCTCACCGAGCAGGACGCGGCGGCCGGCACCCAGGTGGCCATCTGGCGGTACTCGGACGGCGCCGACGTGGACGCGCTGGACCCGCAGGCTGAGAAGCTCGCCGACTACCTGCAGAAGAACGCGCGGAACGTGGCGGAGCCCAAGGCCTCGCTGACCCTCGACCCGCCCGCGGTCTCCGGTCACGCCGGCGAGAGGCTCGGCCCGATCACCGTGCACACCGACGCGGACAGCGTGACGGTGACGCCGCCCGCGGACGCCGCCGCCAGTGGAGTGAAGGTCGTCGGCAAGGACGGCAAGGCGATCACCTCGGCGACGGACGGCAGCCGGCTCTACTTCGACGTGCCGAAGGACGCCACGGACGGCTCGGCGGCGCTGACCGTGCAGGCGTCGACGACCGTGCCGGTCGGCCGGGCCTTCGCCTCGAGGACCCGCAGCCAGACACAGATCCTCGCGGGCTCCAGCGAGTCGACGGTCTCGGCGACGGCGACCGCGAACTGGGCCAAGGAAGGCGCGATACCGGCGCTGTCCGCCACGACGAACTGCGCCAAGGGCGGCGTGGACGTCACGGCGACCGTCACGGGCGACGCGCCGTTCACCTTCGAGCTGGTGGGGGCCGAGCACACCGTCACCGCGGGCAAGTCCCTGACGGTGACGGTCCCGCTGCAGGAGGACCAGGCGTACGACTTCACGCTGACGGGTCCGAACGGTTTCGAGAAGCACTTCACCGGCATGCTCGACTGCAAGACACAGGGCAGCGCGAGCGACATCACGACCCAGACGGTCGGTGAGCCGAGCCCGGCCCTGGCGAGCGCCGCCTCCACCGGGGGCACCAACCTCGCCGAGACCGGTGGCTCCGGCGCGACCCCGATCATCACGGGCATCGCCGTCGCCCTGGTCGTGATCGGCGGCGCGGCGGTGTTCCTCCTCCGCAAGAAGAAGGCACCGGCGCAGAACTGAGCACAGCGCCACCGCACCTTGGCAACTCAACAGTGAGTGACCGCAGCACGGTGACTCCGTGAGCCGCGGCCCCGGCCCGCCCCCAGGCGACCGGGGCCGCGCCCCTTTCCGGCCGCGCCCGTCAGGCCATCGCGCCGACCAGCTCGCGCCGCTCGGGCAGTCCACAGCGTTCGGCGTCGGACAGCGAGGCGATCAGGGCGCTGCGGGCACGGGCCACGCGTGAGCGGACCGTACCTATGGGGCAGTCGCTCACCAGGGCCGCCTCCGCGTACGGCAGTCCGAGGAGCTGGGTCAGCACGAAGGCCTCGCGACGCTCCTCGGGCAGTTCGGCCAGGAGTTCGTCGAGCGCGATGCCGTCGTCGAAGCCCGGCAGGCCGCGCGGCTGGGCGCGCTCGGCGGCGAGCTGCCAGTCGTCGGAGTCGGCCAGCCGGGGCCGGGCCGCCGCGGTGCGGAAACTGTCGATCACGGCCCGGCGCGCGATGGCCAGCAGCCAGGTACGGGCCGAGGAGCGGCCCTCGAAGCGGTGCAGGCTGCCGAGGGCGCGCAGGAAGGTGTCCTGGGCCAGGTCGTCGGCGGTCTGCGGGTCCGCGCCCAGATAGGTGACGTAACGGCGTACGTCGCGGTGCAGGGCGCGCACGAGCTGGTCGACGGCGTCGGGGTCACCGGCGCGGGCGGCCAGCGCCCAGGCCGTCAGCGACGCGTCACGTGAGGTGGGCAGGGCAGGAGTGGTCACCTGGTGTCCTTCTCGGGTCATCCGGGATCCGGACCCGGCGCGCGAGGGCGGTCCGAGGGTCCGGTGAGCGAAACCGGCCGCACGAGGGCGTACGGCCGAGGCCCGGGGCGCACAGGGGCGGCCTCGGGGAACCGGCTGTCTTCAGACGACAGCGGTCCCAGCGGGCGGACCCCGAGAAGTGATCGCGTGGACGAGAAGGAGCCGGCGCGGGGCGCGGGCGGAGCGGTCGCGGCGGACGCGCGGACGCGGGCGGCTCACCGGCGCGGGCAGCGCGAGCGGCAGCCGCAGCGGGGCTGCCAACAGGCCGGCGAGGGCCCGCAGGACACGGAAGACGGCGCGCTCTCCGTGCGCGAGCCAGAGGCCGCAGAGCAGGGCGGCCAGCAGGTGGGCGGCGAGCATGCCGAGCGAGGACGACGTGCCGTCCGCCGCGTGCCCCGGGTGGTCCATGGCGCCCATGTCCATGGCGTCCATGCGTGTCGAGTCCATGGGCACGGAGTTCGAGGGCATAGAACTCATGGACATGGGACCCGTGGGCATGGAGTTCATGTCGTGGCCGGTGAAGACCGAGGCCGCCGCGCCCCACACTCCCAGGGAGCCCGACGACTGCGCGAGCGAGAACACCGAGTGGAGTACCGCCTGCGCCGCGACCACGGCGGACACGATCAGGGGCAGTCCGCGTTCCCGGCCGGCCAGACACCAGCCCGCGCCGCCGATCACCGCGCCCGAGGCGCCCAACGCCCACCAGGGCACCGTGCCGCCGGACATCATGACGTGCCCCAGGGCGGCGAGCAGCACACAGACGACCGCGAACACCGCGGCCCGTACCGTGCGAGAACACCACCCAGCAGTCATGGCGGGCTCATCCTCGCATCCGGGCAACAGGCGTCAGGGGAGGGTACGGAAATTTCTCACGCCCCACTCATGCGCGGGCTCAACTCGCGTCGGACGCACGGTGTTCACGAGCGAGCTGGTGGGGGGAATCCGTCCCGCCGACGGAGGGCAAGGTCGGCGGGACGGCAACCGCTCAGCGGGTGGTCATCGGCCGGTGAGAGCCGATGGGAGCCGGCGAGAACCAGTGAGAACCAGTGAGAGGACGCTCAACTACTCGGAGCGGGCACCCCGGCCGCGCGCGAGGGCGTAGCCGGCCGCGGCCAGGCCCAGCACGCCCACGACCAGTCCGGCGATGCCCAGGCCACGGGCCGTGGAGTCACTGCTCGACGTCGAGTCGGCCGCGACGGCCGGCGCCGAGCTCGACGACGAGGACGAGGCGGAGCCCGACGCCGAGTCCGAGGTCCCGCCGGAACCCGTCTCCGCGTCCTTGGCGGTCAGGGTGAGCACCGGCGCCGGGTTCTCCGGCTCTTCCGCGCCCTTCTTCGCCTCCTCGATCCAGCGAACGACGTTGCCGTCCGAGTAGGTCTGCAGGGTCTTGAAACTCAACTGGTCGGTGTCGTCGGGCAGCTGGCCGAAGGCGACGTTGAAGTCCTGGTACTGGCCGTGCCGGATCCGGCCGCCGGTCCAGGTGATCTCCGAGACGGCCTCGGTGATGGTGCCGTCGTCGGTCTTGACGGGGGTCTTGAGCTTCGTGGTCGTCACCTGCGCCGTCCAGCCCTCCTGAGGGGTGACGAGCACGCCGAGGACCGGGTGGTCCGTCGGCAGGAAGACCTGCACCTTCGTGGTGCTCGCGGTGTCCTCCTCGTTGGGGACGCGGAAGGTGAGAACACCGTCCGTGGCTCCCTTGGCGTAGGTCTCGGGGTGGACCGTCACATGCGCGAAGGCGGCGCCCGCGGCGGCCAGGACACCGGCCGTGGTGAGGGCGGCGACAAGGCCGGCGCGGCGCAGGGTGGTGCGAATCGGGGACATCAGGGGAACTCCGTACTGGTGGGGATGCGGTCAGGGCGTGTACGCGAGCCCTGCCGGCGGTCCCCGACGGGAGAGCGCGTGGCGCAGCAGCAGCTGCCGAAGCGGCCGAGGTTCCCGCACGGTCCGGCGTACGACGGCCGGCCGCGTCGGTACGGCGGACCACCCCGTGCGCACCCGCCACCAGGCGGCGAGCCCCGGTACGAGGGCCGCGGCCCGTCGCAGCAGGAACCAGAACGCGGCTTCACCGCGCCGCAGCCACCAGGTCGCGAGGAGGGCGGCCACCACGTGGGCGGCGGTGGCGTGCGGTGTCATGGCGTGCCCTTCTGGGTTCGCCATGTGCACGCCGTGCATGTCCATCGCCATCCGCGGACCGGCCGCCTCGAAGGCGAGATGCAGTCCGGCCTGGGCGGCCAGCATCCCGCCGCCGATCCCGACGAGCGAGCGTTCGCGTCCGCCCAGCAGCCAGCCGACCGAGAAGACGGCGAGGAGCCCGGCGCCGTCCGCCCACAGCGGCGGCGCCTGACCAGTGGCGAGCCCGTGCCCCCCGGCGGCCAGCAGCACGCACAGCACGGCGAACACCGCCGCGCGCAGGCTCCGTACCTCTGGGGACGCACTCATGGAGCCCAGATACTGCCATGGCGGGCGAACGGCCGTCGCGGCTTCCCGAGCAGCTGCTTCCTCCGAGGCCGTCCGGAGGCCTCGAAATGCCGCTCGGGCAGGGTCCGGTCGAACCGGGAGGGAGGTAGGAACCTGACATACCGCTTCGCTGTGTCGTGCTCGACCACTATCAGGGCGTGGCGACCGAGGTCGCCGCCTGGTCGCCGGTGGCGGACGACGTGGAGGTCGCCACTATTTTCAACATCGCTCCTCCCCCACAGCAGCGTCGCTGCTATCACGCTGTCGCCCTTTGCCCTGTGACCGGCTTTCCCGGCCTCTGAGCACTACGGCGACTCCGCCACGATCCGGCGCCACCAGCGGGCATCGCGCTCGCCCGTCGCCAGCCGGCTCGTCGCGCCCGAACCGCCGGCCCACCCACAGCGGCACGACTCCGACTGGGTGGCCCACAGCCCTGCTTCGATATCCGACTCCATGGCAGTCTCAACGCACCCCGATCGAGCGGGTCACGAACCGCCACTGCCCTGATGCAGCATCAACCCTCCGGATTCGAAGCGGGCACGCTGACCAGGACAAATGGAGAAGCACAACCGGAGTACTAATCCCCCTCTCCCATGCCGACGTTCGCCCCGGGCACCGTCTTCAGCAGTGGTCCGAGGACGGCGGCCTGAGGGAGCTTCAGGTCCGGCAGACCGTAGTGGTCAGGGTTGGGTGCGCTGAGCGGGGTGTCCACGGCCAGCCCCGGCGTCAACGTGGTCAGATCGGCGGCAGGCGCGTCCGCCCCGAGGTGATCGAAACCGGGCCCGAGGAGGTTCGGAAGGGGCGTGTGCAAACCCGCCCCGGGCAGTCCGGCGTCGACCGGCAGTCGCGGCACCGCCTGGTCGGGGAGCAGTCGGCCCTCGACGTACCGCGGTCCCTCGGGTCCGCCCGGCATCGGCACCGGAAGCTCCCCGGCGATCTTGGGCGTCTGCAGGTTGAGGGCGCGCCCCACGCCGTCCAGAGGTACGGGGACGGGAACCTTTTCGGCCGCGACGGCCGGCGTCACGGCGGCGGCACCCATCGCTGCCGCGACGCCGGTGACGACGGCGGCAAGAGTTCCTCGAGTGGTCGACTTCATCTCAGGTACGGTCCCTTTCAGGATTCGGTGGGTCTGCGTCCATACCGGGTAACGATCCTGAGAACGCCTTCAGTTCAGGATTCCCCTGACGGACCAAATAGTCAGCTCGTCCAGAAATTCCACCAGCGGGTCAGGATCAGCATCCCGATGATCCCGATGTGCACGACCGGCAGGACCCAGGTGAATTCTCCGAGGAATCCCCGCAACCAGTCGGGCGCGGGCAGAAACGCATGCCGTACGTTGAACGACGTCACGTACCAGAACATGATGATCGTGGCGACCCACGCCAGACAGCACCACAGGCACAGCGAGTTGATCCGGTACAGCGACTCGAACTGGAGCCAGGTGCAGAATCCGACGCCGAAGAGGGTGCCGGCGTTGAAGGTCAGCCAGTACCAGCGCGGGTAGGTGGCCCGCGCCAGCAGGCTCATCCCGACGCAGATCACGATGCCGTACGCCACCAGGCCGAGCATCGGGTTGGGGAACCCGAAGGCCGCGGCCTGCTTGCTCTTCATGATGTTGCCGCAGGAGACGACCGGGTTCAGGCTGCACCCCGGCACGAAGTTCGGGTTCTCCAGCAGCTTGAACTTGTCGATCGTGATGACCCACGCGGCGAGCAGACCGGCCGCGCCGGTGATCACCAGTAGCAGGGCGAACGCGCGGCTGCCCCCCGCGGTCCGCACCCTCGCGGCGCCGCCCGCGGTCCGTGTCATCAGCCGCGCAAACTGTGCGCGGGCAGGAGTACGTGGGCCGCGCTGAGCAGGATCTCCTCGTTACCCGCGAAGGCCGCCAGGCTCTCCGGCTCGACGGGCTTGCCGGGCTCGGCCTCGGGCCAGACGCGGGTGGCGAACAGAAAGTAGGCGTAGCCCCGTTCACCGACCGCCGCGAGCCACTCGGGCGGCACGACGCACTGAGCGTTGAGGTACGGCATCGTGACGACGGCCTGGCCCGCCTCGACAAGGAGGCTGAGCGGCAGGTTCGGCTGCCGGGTCCCGTCGAGTAGCGAGTCGCCGACGGGCAGACCGTTGTTCCGCAGCAACTGCTCGATGGCGGCCGTGGCGGCCGCCGGGCCTCCTTCACCGTCGCCCAGGGAGTAGGCGAGGAGATAGGGCATGTCGCCGTCGGGCACTTCACCGCTGAAGGCAATGACGGCGAGCGTGCCGAGGTCGACGGCCCGGAAAGGGCGCGTTTGGCTTGAGGTTGAGGTCACCGCGGAACCTTATCGACGCACCCGAACGGGCCCGGCCGATTTCTCACCCGAATGGCCGACAGCCGACGGGCGACCACACGAACGGGGGACGCTCCTCGAACAACGCGAAGGGCCGACTCCGCGGGTACGGAATCAGCCCTTTCAGTCCGCGTGCGACGTCAATCGAGGAGGCACGAGGTCACTTGTTGTCGCACACGTTCCCAAACGCCGGGTTCAGCGCGCCGATGACGTTGACGCTGAGGCCACAGGCGTTCACCGGAACGTCCACGGGGATCTGAATGACGTTGCCGGAGGCGACACCGGGGGAATTGGTCGCCGAGCCCTGTGCGCCGGCATCGGCGACGGCGCTGCCCGCGGCGGCACCCGCGGCCATTCCGGCGGTGGCGAAAATGAGAGCGGCCTTCTTGACAGGGTTCATCGCCCGTCCTTTCCTTGGTGACTTGCTTCAGCCTAGGGATGAGTCCGCAGGCCTTTCGGGAAGACACGCGATGAAGTGAATTCATTTCCCTGAACCGACTGGCTCCGGAGGGAACCGATCAGTTCCGGAGGGGAAGTCCGCCGAGGAGTCGCGCGGGGCCGCCGGCCGCGTTGAGCGCCTTCGTCGTGCCGCTCACGGCGTTGAGCACCGAATTCTTGTTCTCGGTGTCGAGCGCGTTCGACTGATGCTGCAGGGGCTGCACGTCCTTCAGACTGAGCGAGCGCTGGCTGGCGATGGTCTCCAGTGCACTGTTGAGACTGGTGGGCGTGAGGTCGGAGGCCTCGACGGCAAAGGCGGGCGCGGCGGCACCAGCGATGATCACGGAGCCGGCAACGACAGCGGCAGCATTCAGGGACTTCATCGTGCTCCTTTCTTCGGTGACAGGTGCCACCGGAGGGAATTTCCGCTTTTTCCGGACTGACTAACGAGACCCGGACACGAAGGAAACCCTGTGCAGACGATTCCCGCACCCCACCCGAACGTCCGACCCGCAATGAACAGCGTGTGGCCGGCGGCCCGTCCAGGGCCGCGGCCCGGCGCGCCGCCCGGCTCGGGCTCCCCGTGCCAGGGCCGTCTGCGCACCCACTCGGGGAGAGCAGGGTGGTTCTTCTTGACGACGGCCCACGGCGCGTTCCGGTGTGTCAGCCATCCACTCGCCGATCGCGGCCATCGAGGTGGCGGGCTCAGCAGGCGGGCTGCTCACTTCGAGACTTCTCAAAGACCCTGGGCTGACAACTGCTTCGCCTCAGGCACCGCTCCCCCGCGCCCAGGAGGACAGGGTTACCGCCCAGGACCTCGGCGACGACGTAGACAAGGGCCGTCACCACAGCGTTGGCCGCCGACACCACCTGGGTGGCGTCACCGGACGTGACCGCCGCGACCAGCGTGTCGACAGCCTTCCGCCTTGAGCACGGCGTTCAGCAGGTCAATGACCGGGGGCGAGGATGCGCCGTGGGGCAGAGCACGCATGGATGTTCCCTAGGAGCCAGGCAAGGGCCTTGGACCCGCTTCCCCCAATCGGACCAACGCGGACCGGCCGCCCTCCCGTTGGGGAAGGCGGCCGGCAGAAGGGTTGGCGCTGACGTCAGCCGTTGGCGCAGGTGTTGCCGAACGCGGGGTTCAGCAGACCGACGACGTTCACGGTGTTCCCGCAGACGTTGACCGGAACGTGGATGGGCACCTGCAGAACGTTGCCCGACAGGACGCCAGGGGATTGGGCCGCCGAGCCGGTTGCGCCGCTGTCGGCGGCAGCGATGCCGGCGGTGCCCGCCACGGCAGCGGCGGCAATGGAGGTCAGGGCCAGGCCCTTCGCGATACGCGACATGGAGAAGTGCTCCTTGGAATCGTCACAACGTCCGGGCGAGATGCCCGGTGCTGGAATCAACGCGCAGGACACGCACGAGTTGCGCCTCCAAAGGAGTGATCTCACCACCACCGAACCCCACCATTCCGATACATTCATGAGATTTAACCGACAAACGCAGTGAGTGGCTGGAGCCGAAAACCTCTCGCAACTCCTTGCCAGGGGATGCCGGAATCAGGCTCGGAATACCGACCTGGAATCAGACCTCAGCCATCCAACGGGAGTTGGACCTCGTGGAGGAACTGGCACGGTGCACCGGGCCACCTGGAGACCGAACGCCTCATCGCAGCCTCGGGGTTCGGGCTTCGGGGCCCAGGGTTACGGCGGCGGCTGCGCGCGGGCCCGGGCGGCGAGCGGGTCCCAGCATTCGCGGACCGGCACGGGCGGGACGCGGTCATGCGCATCCAGGTCGGCGCCAAGGAGCGGAAGGACAAAGGGGACAGCACAATTGGGTGCCGGGCGCGGCGAAGCGTCCGGCACCCAGAGCGTCGTACTACCGGCGGGAGGCGACTCGACCTCGTCGGTACAGGACGGCTCCGCCGATCAGCAGCGCGACGCCGGCGGCCGAGGCCCCGAGCACGTTCTCACTGCCGGTGTGCGCCAGGGTGGGCGCATTCTCGGAGGGAGAAACGGGCAGGATCGCCTGCCGGACGGTCCGCGAGGGGGTGACAGGTGTCGTCACCGGCGGGACAGTCGGAGGCGTCACCGGCGGAACGGTCGGAGGCGTCACCGGCGGAACGGTCGGAGGCGTCACCGGCGGAACGGTCGGAGGCGTCACCGGCGGGACAGTCGGAGGCGTCACCGGCGGAACGGTCGGAGGCGTCACCGGCGGGACAGTCGGAGGCGTCACCGGCGGAACGGTCGGAGGCGTGGTGCTGGGAGGGGTCACCGGCGGAACGGTCGGAGGCGTCACCGGCGGAACGGTCGGAGGCGTGGTGCTGGGAGGGGTCACCGGCGGGACAGTCGGAGGCGTCACCGGCGGGGTGGTGACGTTGCCCCCAGGCTCGTTCCCGCACCTGTTGCCGAACGCCGGGTTCAGCAGGGCGATGACGTCGACCGAGTTGCCGCACGCGTTCACCGGAACGTCCACCGGGGCCTGGGCGTGGTTGCCCGACAGGACGCCGGGCGAGCCCTGGGTCCTGCCGGACGCCGTGGAGCCGGAGGAGCCGCCCTGCGAACCCGAGCCGTTGGTGCAGGAGTTCCCGAAGGTCGGGTTGAGCGCGCCGATCACGTTGACAGTGTTGCCGCAGGCGTTCACCGGCACGTGCACCGGAACCTGAACGCTGTTGCCCGACGCGACGCCGGGTGAGTCCATAGCGCTGGCGTCCGCGTGCGAGTCCGCGAACACGGGGGTGCCGTACAGGGACAGGATGCTCGTCGCGGCCGCGGCCACGACCATTCCCCTACTCAGGTTCTGTCGCAATCTCGTTGTCTTCCTGCTTGAAAGAAGTGAGGAAAGCCGGCCTTGGGGCCGAAAGAGCGACCCAAGGCCGACCGTGGTCCAGCCGGGATGGCTGGTGCTGTCGCGTCAGCCGTTGGCGCAGCTGTTGCCGAACGCCGGGTTCAGCAGGGCGATGACGTCGACCGTGTTGCCGCACACGTTGACGGGGACGTGAATGGGGACCTGAATCACATTGCCCGAGAGGACACCCGGCGATCCGACGGCGGAACCCTGGGCACCGGCGTCCGCGAAGGCCGGGGCACCCATCCCCAGGGCCATGATCGCGCCGGCGACAACAGCAGCGCTCTTCTTGTGCTTCACGTAATTTCCCTTCTCTGCGGTCATGGCCCTATGACGGCCGAAACCGAGCGAGCACACCTTGAGCGGCTCGCACCACGACCTGCAGTCTGTAAACGATGGAGGACCGTCCGAAGAAACTAAAGAACGTGCGCCGCTTGGGAATTCACTCGAATCGCCCCGTACTCGAATCGGCACCGAGGTGCACACGAACACCCTTACGAGAAGGAACGGTTCCCTTAAATACGTTCCGCGGGGCCGACAGGACCTGAACGACTCCTTGCGGTCCTGGACTGGTTTCGGTGATTCACCCGATCAGCCCTATTGGGCCATCAGGGTGAATGGGAGCAACCAAGGGCGTCCGCGGCGGTTGAACCAAGGCGCTCCGATGGACGGGGTTTCTTCAGAATGGATCCAGCCAGTGATCAAGAAGGTTATGACCGCCGCCGCGGTCACCGTTTGCGCCGTCGGCGCTTCCGCTGCTGCCGCGCCGCAGGCGCTGGCGATCGGGAATGACGGTGGGACGACGTCCGTCAGCGGCGTCGGTGCCACCCAGTCGTTCGGCAACTCGGCGACCACGGGGAACATGAGCCCGCAGATGGGGCTCATCCAGGGCTCGCTGAACAAGCCCTGCATCGGACTGCCCGCGAAGGCCAACGCGGGCTCGCTCGTCGGCGTCGTCCCGATCGCCGTCCAGGACGTCCCGGTCCTGTCGGCCCCGCAGAACCAGCAGTGCGTCGAGAACTCCACCCAGGCCAAGGGCGACGAACCGCTCTCGCACATCCTGGACCAGATCCCGGTCCTGTCCGGCAACGGTGTCGGCAACAAGTAGCGCTCTTTCCGTCGGCGGGCCGCAGAACTCTCGGCGGCCCGCCGGCCCATCTTCTTCACGTGACCATTCACTTGCCGAGTCACGTCACGAGTCACGTGTCGAAGAGACGGCCCCCGCCGTGTCCGGCGAATCTCGACAACGGAGTTCCTGGTCGCGGCGCTGCACAGGCCACGGGGCAGGCACGTCCTGACCTATGCGGTGGCGATGGCGCGGATCGGCCGCACACTGCTCGGCGCCGCCCGGACCGGCCCGGGTTTCCACATCGAGACGCTGATGGACCTGGCGCCCGTCTGGAAGCCGCGCGAGGAGAGTCCGCCGATCCTGCCCAAGGAGCGACCCCGGCCGAGCGATCCGCCACGCGTCGGCCAGATCGACCACTACGTGTCGGTTCAGTGGAGCTCACTGGCGTGTCGGGTGACGGGGCGAACGCCCCACATGCTGGGCCAAATGGGGCACTACCCGCAACCCTTGGGCGGTCTGCCCAGTTGATGATCATGCAGCTCCCCAACAGGAGTCCGCTTTCCGAAGGGAATGAACATGAAGAAGCTGTGGGCAACCGCGGCTATCGCCGCTTCTGTCGCCGGTATCTCGGCCGCGGCCGCCCCCCAGGCCCTGGCGATCGGCGACGACGGTGGCACGACCTCCGTCAGCGGCTACGGCGCCTCGCAGTCGTTCGGCAACTCGGCGACCTACGGCAGCATGAGCCCTCAGATGGCGCTCATCCAGGGCTCGCTGAACAAGCCCTGCGTCGGCCTGCCCGCGAAGGCCAACGTGGGCTCGCTCGTCGGGGTCGTCCCGATCGCCGTCCAGGACGTCCCGGTCCTGTCGTCCCCGCAGAACCAGCAGTGCGTCGAGAACTCCACCCAGGCCAAGGGCGACGAACCGCTGTCGCACATCCTGGACGACATCCCGGTCCTGTCGGGCAACGGCACGAACAACAGCTGATCCCAGCACCGCGAGAGCGGGCCGCCGAGCACCTCGGCGGCCCGCTCTTCGCGTACTCGGTGGCCCTCTTGGTGTCGTCGGCGAACCACCCTTCGCCGCTCACTTCCCCAATACCGCCTCGGAGCGAACGCACGGACGGACTCGGCACGGGAGACCGCATCCGGCCGCCAAGTCCTTACCGCCGCCGCTATCCCATGAGTCCACTCGCCCGCTCCACCGAGTCCGCCAGGTCGTCCACCGCCTTGTCCTCCGCGGCGGACGCCACCCGGTGTGCGCGGTCGGCGAGTTCGCCCAGCGGGAGGGCGCCGGGGAGCGGACTCCTGTTGTCGTCGCCCCTGCGCAGGTCGTCGGCGAAGTACGCGGCCACGGCGTCGACCTGGAGGCGGGTGGAGGAGGTCCACAGGTCCTTGTCGAGGGAGCCGGTCTCCAGTTGGCCGGACTCCTCGTGCGGGGCGCGGGTGTCGGGGTCGAGCCAGCGGACGCTCGCGGTGGCGAGATGGCCGGAGGCGCCGGGCCTGGTACGGACCGCGTAGAGGGCGGTGACCGTGTGGCCGGGGCCGATCTCGCCGCCGTCCACCCGGTCGTTGCGGAAGTCCTCGTCGGCGACCTGACGGTCGTCGTATCCGATCAGCCGGAACTGCTTGACGGTCTCCGGGTCGAAGGCGACCTGTGCCTTGGCGTCGCGGGCCGTGAGGTCGATGTTCTGCGGGAGCTGCTCGCAGAAGACCTTGCGGGCGTCCTCGATGGTCGAGACGTACGTCGTGTGGCCGTCGCCCTTGTCGGCGAGGCGCTCCATGAGGGCGTCGCCGTACTCGCTGCCCACGCCGACACCGAAGAGGGTGATGCCGTGTTCGCGACGGGCGGTGGAGATGTTCTCGAGGATGGCGTCCGCGTCGGTCTCGCCGGTGTTGGCGAGGGCGTCGGAGATCAGCACGACGCGGTTGGTGGCGCCCTCGCGCAGACCCTTGACGGCCGTGGCGTACCCGGTGCGCACGCCCGCGCCGAGGTTGGTCGACTCCGTCGGTTCCAGTCCCCTGATCACGTCGTAGATGCGGTCGCGGTGGTGGCCGATGCGGGTCATCGGGAGCACGGTCCGGGCCTCGTCGCTGAAGGTGACCACGGCTATCGAGTCGTCGTCGCGCAGCCGGTCCGTCATCACGCCGAGGGCGTCCTTGGCGAGGTCGAGTCGGCCGGGCTCGCCCATGGAGCCGGAGATGTCGATGACGAAGGTGAGGGCGGCGGGCGGGCGCTCACCGCTCTGGGCGGCGGTGGGGGTCCCCCCTGTTCGAGCGGAGTCGAGAACTTGGGGGCGGGTGGCGAGGCCGACGCGGACCAGCGACCAGCCCTTCTCCCGGGTGCGGGCGCCGTCGACGGTGACCGAGAAGCCGTTGCCGTCGGGGCGCCGGTAGTCCTGCCGGAAGCTGTTGACGAACTCCTCGGGGCGGACGGTCGACGCGTCGGGCAGCCGGCCGTCGGCGAGGGCGCGGCGGGCGTAGCCGTAGGAGGCGGTGTCGACGTCGAGGGCGAAGGTGGAGAGGTAGTCGGGGGACGGTGCGAACTCGCGGCTCGCGTCGCCCGTCGGCGTGTCCTTCTGTTCGCCCTGCCAGGTGCCGGAGGTCCGGTTCGGGGCGGGCTGCGGGAACCCGCGTCCGCCGGACTTGTTCGAACCGTCCGTCGAGGAACCGTTGCTCTCGCCCGCGCCGCAGCCGGTGAGGAGCAGGCCGCCCGCGAGCGTCAGGCCGATCAGGATGGCGACCGGTCGCCGCCGCCGCCCGGTCCTCGGCCGCCGCCGCGGTCGCCCTGTGTGCTCGTCGTTCCCCGTCCGTGTCATCCGTGCCCCCTCGGTGAGTCGCCTGTCCGCCGGCTGTCTGCCGACGTCCTTGGGCCGACGTCTGTGACTGTGACGCCCGAGGGGGCCCGGATGTGCGCTACGGAGCGTTGCGGATGGATCTCGAAGCGGCCACGAAGGGCGGTCGTCGAGACCGGTAGGTGACGCTCCGGAGATCTACGACACGATGTCCTTGCGCCGGAAACCCCGGAAGGCCAGGGCGAACAGGACGAGGGCGTACGTTATCGAAATCGCGGCGCCCTGGATCATGCCGCCCCACTCCGGGTTGGGCTGGATGGCGTCGGCCCAGGCGAACTGCCAGTGCGCGGGCAGGAAGTCGCGCCAGTGGCCGAGGGCGGTGACCGCGTCCAGGACGTTCCCCACGATCGTCAGGCCGACCGCGCCGCCGACCGCGCCCAGGGGTGCGTCCGTCTTGGTGGACAGCCGGAACGCGAGCCCCGCCGTCACCAGTTGGGACACGAAGACGTACGCGATGACCACGAGGAGCCGCTGGGCCGCGGTGCCCGCGGAGAGCGCGCCGCCGGTGGGGATCTCCAGCGGCCCCCAGCCGTACGCCGCCGTGCCCACCGCGAGAGCGACGATCGGCAGCAGCACCATCGCGGCGAGGCTGAGGCCGAGCGCGACGGTGAGCTTGGACCACAGCAGCCGGGCCCTCGGTACGGGGGCCGCGAGCAGATAGCGCAGCGAGGACCAGCTCGCCTCGGAGGCGATCGTGTCCCCGCAGAACAGCGCGACGGGGATGACCAGGAGGAAGCCCGCGGAGACGAAGAGGTTCACCGCGGCGAAGTTGGCGCCCGACGCGGTCGCCGTGTCCATCAGGGTGACCTGCCCGTTGCGCGAGCCCGGGTCACCGCCGATCGCGAAGGCGACGACGAGCACGAAGGGCAGCACCGCGAGGATCGCGCCCATGACGAGCGTGCGGCGCCGCTTCAACTGCCGCAGCAGTTCGACGCGGAGCGGCAGCGTGTGCCGCGCCCGGTACCCGTCCGCCGTCTCGGCCCGTTCGACGAGCGTGCTCATGCGGCACCTCCGATCAGGGTGAGGAACGCGTCTTCCAGCCGTCGGTGGGGGCCCACCGACCGCACGGGGACTTCCAGTCGTACGAGCTCCACGAGCAGGCGCTCGGCGCTGCCGCCCTCGTCGAGGCGGACCAGCAGCCCGCCCTCGGCCGCGACGGCCGAGGCCACGCCGGGCAGCGCGCCGATCTTCTCGACGACCGGCCCCTCCACGGGCGCGCCCGTACCGACGAGGAGGGTGTCGCCGGAGCCGACGATCTCGCTCACCGGGCCGGCCTGGATGAGCCGGCCGCGGTCCATGACCACCAGGTGGGTGCAGGACTGCTCGACCTCGGCCAGCAGGTGGCTGGAGACGATGACCGTGCGGCCCGCGGCGGCGTAGCGGATCATGACCTCGCGCATCTCGCGGATCTGGGGCGGGTCGAGACCGTTGGTCGGTTCGTCGAGGATGAGGAGGTCCGGGAGGCCCAGCATCGCCTGGGCGATGGCCAGGCGCTGGCGCATGCCCTGGGAGTAGGTGCGGACCGCGCGGGCCAGCGCGTCGCCCAGGCCCGCGATCTCCAGCGCCTCCTCCATGTGGGCGTCCTCGGCCGGACGACCCGTCGCCTGCCAGTACAGCTCCAGGTTCTCGCGGCCCGAGAGGTGCGGCAGGAAGCCCGCGCCCTCGACGAACGCCCCGACCCGGGAGAGCACCGGGGCGCCCGGCCGGATCGCGTGCCCGAAGACGCGGATCTCGCCGCCGTCGGGCTTGATGAGGCCCATCAGCATGCGCAGCGTGGTCGTCTTGCCCGCGCCGTTCGGCCCCAGCAGGCCCAGGACCTGGCCCTTCTCCACGCGGAACGACAGGTCCCGTACCGCGTACCGGTCCGCCGACTTCGCGTACCGCTTGCTCAGGTCGGTGATCTGGAGCGGGACTTCGGCGAGCTCGGGGTCGGGCGCGACCGGAGCCGTACGACGACGGCCGGTCAGCAGGAGTGCGGCGGCGGCCAGCGCGCCGGCCAGGGGCAGCCACCACACCCATGAGGGCAGCACAGCGGCGGCGGTCTTCACGCCGGATGCGGTGGGCACGTGCAGGTCGCTCTTCAGGGAGACCGTGTACGTCGCCGGGGCCGCCGGTGAGGCGTAGCCGAGGTCCGTCGAGGCGAGGACCAGGCGCAGCCGGTGGCCCTTCTGGACGTCGTGGTCGATCGCGGGCAGCACGATCGTGACGTCCTTGCCCGCCTTCGCGCCGGTCACCCGCACGGGCGCCACCAGCTGCGAGGGCAGTACCTGCTGGGTGCCGCCCGGCCCGACGTCGTACACCTTCCCGAAGAGGACCGCGTCGTCGGTGCTCGACCGGACGTGGACGGTCACGGTCGGCGCCCCGGTGATTCGCAGGTCGCCGCGGAGTGCCGAGGAGTCGAACTGCGCGTACTGGCCCGGGAAGTCGAGGGACACCCCGAGCCCGAGCGCGGACAGCTGGGACAGGCCGCCGGTGCCGCCGATTCCGGGGAGGGCGGAGATCGCGGGCGGACTCGCGCCCGCGGGATTCTGGAAGCTCTGCTCGCGTCGGCCGTCGCTCAGCGCGATGGTGTGCTTGCCGCTCTCCAGGCCGGGGTAGACGTCCCCGCTCGCGCCCCGCAGCTTCGCGGCGCCGTCGGTGGAGTCGATGCCGCCGGTGCGGGTGACGCGAAAGGCGGGACCGGTGTCGGCGTTCTTGTCGTCCTTCAGATAGCGGTCGAACCAGGAGCCGACACGGGCCTCGACGCGGCTCGTCTCCGGGTTGCCGCCGTCGTGCCCGCCGGCGATCCAGTCGACGTCCACGGGCGCGCCGTTGGCCCTGATCGCCTTGGCCATCGCGTCGGCCTGGCCGAGCGGGAAGAGGGAGTCGGTCTGGCCCTGCAGGATGAGGGTGGGCACCTTGATGCGGTCGCCGACGGCCGACGGCGAGCGTTCCTCCAGCAGAGCGCGCGCCTGGGCGTCCGGCTTCCCCGACTCCGCCACCCGGTTGTACATCGCGCACAGCTGCGCCTCGAAGTGGCCGCAGCCGCCGCCGGAGTTGATGAATATGCCGGCCCAGAGTTTCTTGAACACGTCGTTCGGGAAGAGCGCGTCCGCCAGGTTCCAGTACGTGATCGAGGGGGCGATCGCGTCGACCCTCTTGTCGTACCCGGCGGCCAGCAGGGAGATCGCGCCGCCGTACGAGCCTCCGGCCACTCCCACGCGCGGGTCGCCGCTCTTGTCGAGCCGGACCTCGGGCCGCTTGGCCAGCCAGTCGATGAGCTTGGAGACGTCGGCGACCTCGCCCTTGGGATCGTTCAGCCCGATCTTGCCGGTGGAACGGCCGAAGCCGCGCGCCGACCAGGTCAGCACCGCGTACCCGTCGCGGGCGAGTTGCTCCGCCTCCCGCCGCATGTCGTCCTTGCTGCCGCCGAATCCGTGCCCGAGGAGCACGGCGGGGCGGCGGCCGGAGCCCGCGGTGAAGTACGACGTGTCGATGTTCACCCCGGCGCCCGTGGTCATCACACGGTCGGTGCGGTGGACGGCCGGTCCGTCGTCCGAGGCGACAGCGGTCCACGTACCGGCGCCGACGAGCACGACGACGGCGGCCGCGGCGGCGAACCACCGTCGGCGCCCTCGCTGTGCGGGCCCGCGCAGTCGGGGCAGTCGAAGATCCATGTGTCAACGGTACGGGCCGCCACCGACAGCGAAGGCAGCCGCCGGTCTGAACCCGCGCCCCTCCTCCGGGCGTACGAGGCCCTCCCCGCATACCGCGCCCGTGGTACGTGCCCTCTCGGGCATCTTCACGAGCGCGGTGGTGACGTGGGACTTCGTGTGAACCCCGGAGGGCTCAGGCCTGGGCGTCCTCCGGGATCGACACCAGCCAGCGGGTCTCGCGGCGCGGGCGGAGGTAGAAGGCCCAGTAGAGGGTGGCGACGGCTGTGATGCCGCCGGTCCAGAGCAGGTAGGTCATCTCCTGCTGGCTCAGGATGTAGGCGAGGACCGCGATCAGGAGCACCGGCATCGCGGGCCACAGCGGCATGCGCCAGGCCGGGGTGTGGCGGTGCTGGCCGCGTCGGGCGAGCAGGGCGGCGACCGCGACGAGCAGGTACATGGCCGTCACCGAGACGCCCGTGACGCCGTACAGGGTGTCCAGGTTGACGAAGCAGAGGAGGGCGCCGGGGACGCCCACCACGAGGGTGGCGACCCAGGGGGAGCCGAAGCGGCCGAGGCGGGAAAGGCCCTGGTTGATCGACTCGGGCCAGGCCTTGTCACGGGCGGAGGCGAACAGCACCCGGGAGTTCTGGATGACCATGACGATGCCCGCGTTGATGATCGCGAGGGCGACGCAGAGGCTGACGAAGGTACCGACGGCGGAGTTGGACCAGGCGGTGACCATGCTGCTGATGTCGCCGCCGGTGAGGGTGGACAGGTCCGAGGCGCCCATGGTGATCGCGACGACGGGGACGAGGATGATCACGGTCGAGATGGCGAGGGTGGCCAGGACCGTACGGGCGACGTTGCGGCGCGGGTCCTCCAGTTCCTCGGAGAGGTAGACCGCGGTCGAGAAGCCCTGGGTGATGAAGAGGGCGATCGCGAGTCCGGAGACCACGAGCATGGCCGTCACGGTGTCCGTGTGGCCGCCGGAGCCCGCGACCTGCATCGAGGTGAGGCTGCCGACGCCGCGCTGGCTGTGCGTGAAGCCCAGCACCGCCACGACGGCGGCCGCGATGACCTCCAGGACGAGGAAGACACCGGTGATCCAGGCGTTGGCCCGCAGGTCGAGCAGGCCCGCGAGGGTGGCCAGGAGCATCACGCCCGCGCCCGCCATCGACGGGTTGAGATGCACGATCGGCGCCAGGTAGTCCGCCGTGCCCATCGCGATCACCGGCGGCACGATCATGACGACGAGGAGGGAGAGCACGAAGACCAGCCAGCCCGCGAGTCGTCCGGCCATCGTCGACACCATGGCGTACTCGCCGCCCGCGCTGGGGATGAGGGTGCCCAGCTCCGAGTAGCAGAACGCCACGGCGATACAGAGGAGCGAGCCGATCGCGATGGTGAGCGCGGTCGCCGTGCCGAGGGACGAGAACAGGTCGGGCACGACCACGAAGAGCGTGGAGGCGGGCGTCACGCACGAGAGCGTCAGCAGGGTGCCGCCGACGATACCGATGGAACGCTTGAGCTTTTGGGGGCTCCCGGAGGCCGTGGGGGCGGCTTCCGGCAGGGCCTGCTCGACAGGGCGGAGCGTGTCGGTCATGAAGCGGTTCCGATCGACTTATGCGTCAGAAGACGACTCTTGCGTCAGGTGATTCGGGCGGGAGCGCTATCGCCTCCGGCGGCTCGCGTCGTTCATCTCGTCGTCCGCTCCCGACGCTGATGGAACCTTGACGGAAACCGTTGCGTCAATGGCCGTTTACCTACGGAATCCGCACCGGCCAAGCGACGCAGGTCACATCACTTTCCCAGGCCCCGACGCCTACATGTTGCAATCATCAAGACCCATCGGAGTGTGACCTTGCTTTCAAAGGCAAAGACAGCAAATTGCCTCTGCTATCCGTTTCATCACCTCATGACGAGAACCGCAGTCGAGACCTCGAAATTCACCAGGATTGGTCCGCACTCCGGGACGCCTGGCGAACAGTGGAGCCGAGCATGGCGGTGCCCCGCCCCCCGGGACGGGGGGCGGGGCACCAGGAGGTCGCTCAGTGGTTGCGCGGGAAGCCCAGGTCCACGCCCGTCGGGGCGTCGGCCGGGTCGGGCCAGCGGGTGGTGACGACCTTGCCGCGGGTGTAGAAGTGCGTGCCGTCGTTGCCGTAGATGTGGTGGTCCCCGAAGAGGGAGTCCTTCCAGCCGCCGAAGGAGTGATAGCCGACGGGCACCGGAATCGGCACGTTCACGCCGACCATGCCCGCTTCGACCTCCAGCTGGAAGCGGCGGGCGGCGCCGCCGTCCCGGGTGAAGATCGCGGTGCCGTTGCCGAAGGGCGAGGCGTTGATGAGCGCGACACCCTCCTCGTAGGTGTCCACGCGCAGCACGCACAGCACCGGGCCGAAGATCTCGTCCTTGTACGCGTCCGAGGTCACCGGCACCCTGTCGAGCAGCGAGAGGCCGATCCAGTGGCCGTCCTCGTACCCCTCGACCGTGTACCCGGTGCCGTCGAGGACGACCTCGGAGCCCTGCGCCGCCGCGCCCGTGACGTAGGACGCCACCTTGTCGCGGTGCACGGCCGTGATCAGCGGACCCATCTCGGAGGTCGGGTCGTTGCCGGGACCGATCTTGATCTTCTCGGCGCGCTCACGGATCTTCTCCACCAGCGCGTCGCCGACCGAGCCGACCGCGACGACGGCGGAGATGGCCATGCAGCGCTCACCGGCGGAGCCGTAGGCGGCCGACACGGCGGCGTCCGCGGCCGCGTCCAGGTCCGCGTCCGGGAGGACCAGCATGTGGTTCTTGGCGCCGCCCAGGGCCTGCACGCGCTTGCCGTTCGCGGAGGCCGTGGTGTGGATATAACGGGCGATCGGGGTCGAGCCGACGAAGGACACCGCCTTGACGTCCGGGTGCTCCAGGAGGCGGTCGACGGCCACCTTGTCACCGTGGACGACGTTGAAGACACCGTCGGGCAGACCGGCCTCGGCGAGCAGCTCGGCGACCTTCATGGCGGCCGACGGGTCCTTCTCGGACGGCTTCAGCACAAAGGTGTTGCCGCACGCGATGGCGATGGGGAACATCCACATCGGCACCATGGCCGGGAAGTTGAACGGCGTGATGCCCGCGACGACGCCCAGCGGCTGCCGGATCGACGCCACGTCGACCTTGGAGGCCACCTCGGTCGACAGCTCGCCCTTCAGCTGCACGGTGATCCCGCACGCCAGGTCGACGATCTCCAGACCGCGCGCGACCTCGCCGAGCGCGTCCGAGTGCACCTTGCCGTGCTCGGCGGTGATCAGCTCGGCGATCGCGTCCCGGTTCGCGTCGAGCAGCGCCCGGAACTTGAAGAGGATCGTGGACCGCTTGGCCAGCGAGGACTGGCCCCAGGTCGTGTACGCGTCCTTGGCCGCGGCGACCGCGGCGTCCACCTCGTCGACGGTCGCGAAGGCGACCTGGGTGGTCACGGCGCCGGTCGCCGGGTCGGTGACCGGCCCGTACGTACCCGACGCACCCTCGACAGTCTTGCCACCGATCCAGTGGTTGACGGTCTTCGTCATGGCCAAAAACTCCTTCACAGATGGCGGCGTCGGGCGGCGACGTGCCGGTCGTACTCCTCGCGTGCCTTGACCGCCGACGATCGGGTCGCGGTCTCGGCCACAGGTACATCCCACCAGGCTTGGGCCGGGGGCGCGCCCGACACTGTGTCTGCCGTTTCGGTCTCCACGTAGACACATGTGGGAGTGTCCGCGGCGCGCGCCTCGGCAAGGGCCGACCGCAGGTCACGGACGGTCTTCGCACGCAGCACCCGCATGCCGAGGCTGGCCGCGTTGGCGGCGAGGTCGACGGGCAGCGGCGCCCCCGTGTACGCACCGTCCTCGGAGCGGTAGCGGTACGCGGTGCCGTACCGCTCGCCGCCCACGGACTCGGAGAGGCCGCCGATGGAGGCGTATCCGTGGTTCTGGAGTATGAGGACCTTGATCGCGACGCCCTCCTGCACGGCGGTGACGATCTCGGTCGGCATCATCAGGTAGGTGCCGTCGCCGACCAGCGCCCACACGGGCCGGTCGGGGGCCGCCATCCGGACGCCGATCGCGGCCGGGATCTCGTAGCCCATGCACGAGTAGCCGTACTCGACGTGGTACTGGTCGCGCGACCGGGACCGCCACAGTTTGTGCAGGTCACCGGGGAGCGAGCCGGCCGCGTTGATCAGGATGTCGTCCTCGGTCACGATCTCGTCGAGGACCCCGAGGACCTGCGGCTGGGTGGGCCGGATGTCGATGTCCTCGGCCTCGTACGCCGCGTCGACGCGGTACTCCCAGCGCTCCTTGTCGTCCGTGTACTCGATGGCGTACGCGGGCTCGACGCGGTGGTCGTGCAGCAGCAGCGCCTCGGTGAGCGCCTCAAGGCCGGCCCGCGCGTCCGCGATCAGCGGGATCCCCGACAACTTGTGACCGTCGTACGGCGCGATGTTGAGGTTCAGGAAGCGGACGTTCGAGGCGGAGAAGAGGGTGCCGGAGGCGGTGGTGAAGTCGGTGTAGCGGGTGCCGACGCCGATCACCAGGTCGGCGGTACGGGCGAGCTCGTCCGCGGTCGCCGTACCGGTGTGGCCGACGCCGCCGACATCCTGCGGGTGGTCCCACTTCAGTGATCCCTTGCCCGCCTGAGTGGAGGCGACGGGGATGCGGGTGGCGGCGGCGAGTTCGGCGAGCACGTCCTCGGCGCGGCTGTGGTGGACCCCGCCGCCCGCGACGATCAGCGGGCGCCGGGCTTCGCGGATCGCCGTGACGGCGGCAGCCAGCTCGCAGGCGTCGGCCGCCGGACGGCGCACGGTCCAGATCCGCTCCTGGAAGAACTCCTCCGGCCAGTCGTACGCCTCCGCCTGCACGTCCTGCGGCAGCGCGAGCGTGACGGCGCCGGTCTCGACCGGGTCGGTGAGCACGCGCATGGCCTGCAGGGCGGCGGGGATCAGCGCCTCGGGCCGGGTGACGCGGTCGAAGTACTTCGACACCGGGCGCAGACAGTCGTTGACCGACACATCGCCCGCGTAGGGGACTTCGAGCTGCTGGAGGACCGGGTCGGCGGGGCGGGTCGCGAAGATGTCGCCGGGCAGCAGGAGCACCGGGAGGTGGTTGATCGTCGCGAGGGCGGCGCCGGTGACGAGGTTGGTGGCGCCGGGTCCGATGGAGGTGGTCACGGCGTGCGCCGACAGCCGGTTGGACTGGCGTGCGAAGCCGACCGCCGCGTGCACCATCGACTGCTCGTTACGGCCCTGGTGGTAGGGCATCTCGTCGGCGTACTCGATCAGCGCCTGGCCGAGTCCGGCGACGTTGCCGTGACCGAAAATGCCCCAGGTGGCGCCGATCAGCCGCCGCCGCTCACCGTCCCGCTCCGTGTACTGGGCGGCCAGGAAGCGCACCAGCGCCTGTGCGACCGTCAGCCTCGTCGTTGAGGTCATCGGTATCCCTCTGTGCTCTCTAGATGTCCCGGGTGGAAGCAGATCCGCCACTCCCTCTCCTCGCCCGGTCCGGCCATCACGTTCAGGTAGTACATGGTGTGGCCGGGCTGGGCGATGGACGGGCCGTGCCATCCGTCGGGGACGAGGACGGCATCGCCGGTGCGGACCTCGGCGAGGACGTCGGATCCGCCCTCGCGCGAAGGGAATACGCGCTGATAGCCGAATCCGTTCGGGCCGTCGATCTCGAAGTAGTAGATCTCCTCCAGCTCCGACTCGACACCGGGCCGGTGCTCGTCGTGCTTGTGCGGCGGATACGAGGACCAGTTGCCGCCGGGGGTGATGACCTCGACGGCGATGAGCTTGTCGCACTCGAAGGCGTCGGCGGAGGCGAAATTGCGCACCTGGCGTGCGCAGTCGCCACTGCCTCGGTCTTCGACGGGGACCTCCGGCGCGGGGCCGTAGCGGGCGGGGAGTCGGCGCTCGCACTTCGCTCCTGCCAGGGCGAAGCGGCCTCCCGCACCGGAGGCGATCTGGGCCCGGGCGTCACGGGGCACGTACGCGAAGTCGGAGACCCCCGCGAACACGCTTTCCCTGCCCAGGATTTGGAACTCTTCGTCCTCTGTGCGCACCGTACAGGCGCCGCCCAGCGGAAGCACGATCCACTCGCTGTCGCCGGTGGTGAAGGTGTGTGTGCCGCCGGGTCCGAGTTCGACCACGCGCAGGCTGCTGTGGGTCCAGCCGGCGTACTTGGGGTCGATGTCGACGGCGTACAGCCCGCCGGCGGTGGCCCCCTTGGGCACGTACAGGCCGCTGCTCCGGGTCGCGTCCGTCGTCGAGTGCGTCCTGGGGTCCGTCATCGGGTCCTCACAGCAGTCCTACGGCGGTGTCCACCGCGGCGGTCACGTCCCCGTCGGCCGGGTAGAGCAGCGAGCGGCCGACGACCAGGCCCTGCACGGTGGGCAGTTGGAGCGCGCCGCGCCACTTCTCGTACGCGCCCTCCTGGTCCTCGCCGACATCGCCGCCGAGCAGGACGGCGGGCAGGGTGGAGGTCTCCATGACCCGGGCCATGTCGTCCGGGTTGTCGGTGACGGGGACCTTCAGCCAGGTGTACGCCGAACTGCCGCCCAGGCCGCTGGCGATGGCGATGGACTTGATGACGGCCTCGGCGCTCAGGTCGTTGACCAGCCTGCCCTCCGGCGTGCGGCGGCTGAGGAACGGCTCCACGAAGACCGGGAGGTGACGCTCCGCCATCTCGTCGATCGCGCGGGCGGTGGACTCCAGGGTGTTGAGCGAGCCCGGATCGTCGTAGTCGATGCGCAGCAACAGCTTGCCCGCGTCGAAGCCGAGCCGCTCGATGTCCTGCGGGCGGTGGCCGGTGAAACGGTCGTCCAGCTCGTACGAGGCGCCCTGGAGGCCGCCGCGGTTCATCGAGCCGAGGACCACCTTGTGGTCGAGGGCGCCCAGGAGCAGCAGGTCGTCGAGGATGTCGGCGGTCGCGAGGACACCGTCGACGCCGGGGCGGGAGAGCGCGAGGCAGAGCCGTTCCAGCAGGTCGGCGCGGTTCGCCATGGCGAGCTTGCGGTCGCCTACGGCGAGCGCCCCGCGGGCCGGATGGTCCGCGGCGATGATCATCAGTCGCCCGTGGTCGCCCACGAGGGGGCGGCGGGGGCGGCGCGCGGCGGCCTCGGCGACGGCTTCGGGGCGGTGGGCGCGGAGCCGGACGAGCTCCGCCGCGTCGACGGCCCGGGGCGGGGCGGGAGTGGAGGGAACGACGGCGTCGCCGCCCTCGTGTCCCACGCGTCCCGCCCTCATCGGACCGCTCCCGCCATGAGCGCGTCCTCGACCTCTTCGGGGGTCGGCATCGCGGAGGAGCACTCCAGCCGGGAGGCGACGATGGCACCGGCCGCGTTGGCGTGCCGCATGATCCGCTCCAGGTCCCAGCCGGCGAGCAGGCCGTGACAGAGGGAGCCGCCGAACGCGTCACCGGCGCCGAGGCCGTTGAGGACCGTCACCGGGAGGGGCGGGACCTCGGCCGAGGTGCCGTCGCGGTGGACGGCGAGGACGCCCTTGGGGCCCTGTTTGACGACGGCGAGTTCGACGCCCGCCTCGAGGAGGGCCTCGGCCGCCGCATGCGGTTCGCGGACGCCGGTGGCGATCTCGACCTCGTCGAGGTTGCCGACGGCGACGGTGGTGTGGCGCAGGGCCTCGGCGTAGAAGGCCCGGGCGAAGTCCTCGGGGGCCTTCCCGGCCGTGCCCTTCCGGGCTGTGCTGTTCCAGAACATGGGCCGCCAGTCGAGGTCGAAGACCGTCGTGGCGGACTTGGCGCGGTGGGCGAGCGCGGCGAGCGTCGCCGTCCGGCTGGGCTCCTCGCTCAGGCCGGTCCCGGTCACCCAGAAGATGCGCGCCTCGCGGACGGCGTCCAGGTCGAGGTCGTGCGCGTCGATCTCCAGGTCCGGGGCCTTGGGCTGCCGGTAGAAGTACAGCGGGAAGTCGTCGGGCGGGAAGATCTCGCAGAACGTCACCGGAGTGGGCAGCCCGGCGACCGGGGTGACCCAGCGGTCGTCCACGCCGAAGCCGCGCAGCGCCTCGTGGAGGTACGCGCCGAAGGGGTCGTCACCGGTACGCGTGATCACCGCCGTACGCCGTCCGAGCCGGGACGCGGCCACCGCGACGTTCGTCGCCGAGCCGCCCAGGAACTTCCCGAAGGACGTCACCTGCGCCAGCGGGACCCCCGTCTGCAACGGGTAGAGGTCCACACCGATTCGCCCCATGGTGATCAGGTCGTACGCCATCGAGTTCCCTTCGCTTCGGCTCCCCCAAGGTCTAGCGCCGCGCGGGGAGCCCTGTCAACAGTTTGTCCGGACATTCGGACCAGGCCTTGACACCTCCCTCGTGCCGCCCGAAGCTGACGCCCATGACGTCGTTGTCACCGCAGGCATCACCTCAGTCCTCACTGTCCCGCATCCGGATCGGTTCGGCTCCGGACTCCTGGGGCGTCTGGTTCCCCGACGACCCTCAGCAGGTCCCCTGGCAGCGCTTCCTCGACGAGGTCTCCCAGTCCGGGTACGAGTGGATCGAGCTGGGCCCCTACGGCTATCTGCCCACGGATCCGGCCCTGCTCAAGGAGGAGACCGCGCGGCGCGGGCTCACCGTGTCGGCCGGCACCGTCTTCACGGGGCTGCACCGGGGTCCCGAGGTGTGGAACGCCACCTGGGCGCACGTCTCGGACATCGCCGCGCTCACCCAGGCGATGGGCGCCGAGCACCTCGTCGTCATCCCGGCGTTCTGGCGGGACGACAAGACGGGCGAGGTGCTGGAGGACAGCACGCTGACGCCGACGCAGTGGCGCAATCTGACCGCTCAGACCGAGCGGCTCGCCCATGAGGTGCGGGAGCGCTACGGGCTGAAGATCGTCGTCCACCCGCACGCGGACACGCACATCGACAGCGAGGAGAACGTCACGCGTTTCCTCGACGCGACCGACTCCTCCCTGGTGTCGCTGTGCCTGGACACCGGCCACTACGCGTACTGCGGCGGCGACAACGTCAAGCTCATCGAGACCTACGGGGAGCGCATCGGCTACCTCCACCTCAAGCAGGTGGATCCGCTGGTCCTGGCCGAGGTGCGGGCGAACGAGGTGCCGTTCGGGCCCGCCGTGGCCAAGGGCGTGATGTGCGAACCGCCGTCCGGTGTACCGGCGCTCGAGCCCGTCCTCGCCGCCGCCCAGAAGCTCGACGTCGAGCTCTTCGCCATCGTCGAGCAGGACATGTACCCGTGTCCGCCGGACAAGCCGCTGCCGATCGCCCAGCGCACCCGGGCGTTCCTGAGGTCCTGCGGAGCGTGACCGCTTCACCGTGACCGCTTCACAGTGTCCCGCGGAGCCTGACCCTCCGCGGGGGGGGCCGTGGGGCCCGTCGAGAGCTCGGGGCTCGGCGGGCCTTCCGGCTTCACTGCGCCGCGTTGCACCATGGGTGTTCCCCAGGTGCGGGCGGCGGCGGGAGGGCCGATGGTGACGCGAATCGTCTCGCGGTCGGGGCACGGGCCGGGCGGTGCCTGGGAGACGGCCCTCGCACGGCCGCATCCACGACTGCGGCCCGGGGTGATCAGCTACCGCGGGTTCCGGCTCGCGCTCGACCGGCCACGGCGCAGGCTGGAGGCGCCGATCGGCGCGGCGACCCTGTTGCTGGGCTTCGAACAGCCCCTGCGCATCTCCCGCGTGGGCCGTCCCCCCGTCACCCTCAGGTCGGTGTTCTCGGGACCGACCACCACCGCGGCCGTCGGCGAACACGACGGACGGCTGGCGGGCGTCGAGGTGCTGCTCGCCCCCTGGGCCGCGTTCACACTCTTCGGCACACCGCAGTACGAACTCGCCGACCGGACCCTGGATCCCGACGAGCTTCCGCATGTACTGGGCTCGCGGGAGGCGGGTCCGAGCGGGCGCCGTCTGCGGAGCGTCGGTGAACTCTCCGCCGCGCTGGCCGCGTTGCCGGGTTGGCCGGAACGCTTCGAACTGCTGGACGACGTCCTCGTGCGCTGGCGCTCGGCGGGGACGCCCGGTTCGGCACGGGTGGTGCGGGCGTGGGCGCAGTTGCAACGGACCTGGGGCGCGATGCCGGTGGCCCGGCTCGCCGAGGACGTCGGCTGGAGCGTACGGCAGTTGGAGAATCGTTTCCGGGAGCAGATCGGGCTCGGTCCCAAGGCGGCGGCCCGGGTGCTGCGCCTGGAACGGGCCCGGCGGCTGCTCGCCGCGGGCCGCTCACAGGCCGAGACGGCGGCGGCCTGCGGGTTCTACGACCAGGCCCACCTCAGCGGCGAGTTCCGGGCGATGACGGGGTGCACACCGCGGGAGTTCACGGCGGCCCGCGGAGCTCAGCCGGTTCCACGGCCCGGTCCGCCGGGGGCCGATCGGATGGCCGGGGAGGCGACCAGTCTGGTGCTCTCCCCCGACCGGAGCGATCAAAGTGACCGGGGTGCGATTTTTTCCAAGACCGGTGGGCTCCGTTGATTGCAGGCTGAACTTCCGGCGGCTGATCCGACGGGGGGACGCGGGCGGCTTCCGAGGGGGTGCGGGGAGCTGGTGGGCCGGATCCAGTGCGGGTCCGGCCCACCGCTCACGTACGCACGACGCACCCGGCCCGCCACCGGTCCCCCGACGCGCATACGCCTCGACGGTCCCCTCGGCTCTATGGTCCTCTCGGCGCGAATGCGTCACGCGTGTCACAAAGACCACCGCCCTGTCACACATGTCGCGTGTACGCAGGTCTTGTGTCACACCCGTCCAACAGGCCCTGCCCCGCGGTCACTCTGTCTCGTTCAACGAGCGCAGGCTTTGTGATCGCCAGCGCAGCGCCCGGCTCCCCCGACGGCCACCCCCCGGCCGCCGCCGCGACGCGCGCAGGGAGGTGCCACCCATGACCGACCGTAGGCTCTGGTCGTACAAGGAGATCGCGGCGCACATCAAGGTGCAGCCGGACACCGTGCGGTCGTACCGCAAGCACGGACTGCTGCCGCCGCCCGACCACGTGGAGAGCGGGAAGCCCTTCTGGTACGCGGACACCGTCCGCGCCTGGGTCGCCTCCCGCCCCGGAAACCGCGGCCGAAGAGACTGACCACGGGCCCCGTCCCGCTCGCCACACGCACGCACGGTGTCCACTCGCCGCGCCCACGCGCTGTGCCCCGCCCCTCGCCCGGGTGCGGGGCACGGCCCCTGTCCGGGCTCAGCTCCACGGTTCGATGACCGTGACCCCCGCCCCCGGCGCCGCCCCCATCGCCGCCAGGGCCGCAGGGACCGCGTCCAGCGGGATGGTGGAGGTGACCAGGAGGTCGGGGCGGAGCACCCCGGCGCGGACCAGTTCGAGCATGCGGGGGTAGGCGTGCGCCTGCATGCCGTGGCTGCCCAGGAGTTCGAGTTCGAGGCCGATCATCCGGGCCATCGGAACCGCGGGGTCCTCGGGCAGCAGACCGACCTGGACGTGGCGCCCCCGGCGGCGCAGACCGTTCACCGAGGCGGCGCAGGTGACCGGGGAGCCGAGCGCGTCGAGGGAGAGATGGGCGCCGCCGCCGGTCAGCTCCCGGATCGCCGCCGCCGTGTCCCCGACCCGCGAGGCGTCCACGGCCTCCACCGCGCCGAACTTCCGCGCCAGGTCCAGGGCCTGGGGTGAGAGGTCCACGGCCACGACCCGCGCCCCGGCCGCCGCCGCGATCATCACCGCCGACAGTCCCACGCCTCCGCAGCCGTGCACCGCGACCCACTCCCCCGCCGCCACCCGGCCCTGCGCGACCACCGCGCGGAACGCCGTGGCGAACCGGCAGCCCAGCGACGCCGCCGTCGCGAAGGACAGCTCGTCCGGCACCGCCACCAGGTTCACCTCGGCGTGGTCGAGTGCCACGTACTGGGCGAAGGAACCCCAGTGGGTGAACCCCGGCTGGGTCTGCCGCTCGCACACCTGCTGGTCTCCCGCCGCGCAGGAGGGACACGTTCCGCAGGCGCAGACGAACGGGACGGTGACCCGGTCGCCGGGGCGCCAGCCGCTCACCCGCGCACCGACCGCCTCGACGGTCCCCGCGAGTTCGTGGCCCGGCACATGCGGCAGCGTGATGTCCGGGTCGTGCCCCATCCAGCCGTGCCAGTCGCTGCGGCACAGCCCGGTGGCCTCGACCCGCACCACCACCCCGTGCTCCGCGGGCACCGGGTCCGCCACCTCGCGCACCTCGGCCGGCTCCTCGTACCGCTCGAACACCACTGCCCGCATCCGTCTCGCCCCTCCGCCCGAAGATCACCCTTCCGGAGCGAACGCTATCCGCGCGCCTCGACCTTGTCCCGCTCCCGGTCGTCCTCCCGATGGTCCTCCCGGTCGTCCGCCTGGTCGTCCGCCTGCGAGGTGCTGTCCGGCTCCGCCTCGCCCTCGCTCAGTCCGAACCGGTCGTGGAAGCGCCGCAGCGGCCCCGGTGCCCACCAGGTCGCGCGGCCCGTGAGGCGCATGACCGCCGGGACCAGCAGACTGCGGACGACCATCGCGTCCATCAGCACGGCGAGCGCGATGCCCAGGCCGAGCATCTTGGTGTTGGTCACGCGTGAGGTGCCGATCGCGACCATCACCACGGCGAGGATGACCGCGGCCGCGGTGATCAGTCCGCCGGTGCGCTGGAGGCCGAAGCGGACCGCCTCCCGGTGGTCGCCCGTGTGGTCGTACTCCTCCTTTATCCGGGAGAGCAGGAACACTCCGTAGTCCATGGAGAGGCCGAAGGCGACGCAGAACATGAGGACGGGGAGCGTCGTCTCTATCGATCCCGGGCTGGTGAAGCCGAGCAGGCCCGACAGATGGCCGTCCTGGAAGACCCAGACCACCGCGCCGAACATCGCCGTCAGGCTGAGCGCGTTGAGCAGCACCGCCTGGATCGGGATCAGCACGCTGCCGGTGAGGAGGAAGACCAGGAGCAGGGTGACGATCGCGATGAAGGCCGCGGCCCAGGGGAGCCGGTCGGCTATCGCGTGCTTGGAGTCGACCAGGACCGCCGCCGTGCCGGTCACCGCCGTGTCGAACGGGGCCTGTGTCGCGCGCAGTTCGCGCACCAGCCGCTGGGCTCCGTCGCCGACGGACTCGCCCTTCGGCAGCACCGTGAAGTAGGCCGAGTCACCCTGCGCCAGGGGCCCGTCCACCCGCAGCACCTCGGGCAGTGCGGCGATCCGGTCCTTGTAGGCCGTGTACTGGGCCTCGCTCGCCCGGCCCTCCGCGAGCACCTCCAGGGCACCACCGGGGCTGCCCGGGAAGCCGTCCCGTATGTGCTGCTGGACGACGTGGGACTCGGCACCCGAGGGCAGTTGGCGGTCGTCCGCGGTGCCGAACTTCACGCCCAGGAAGGGCAGTCCGAGCACGATCAGCCCGACGGTGGTGGCGACGGCGAAGACCGGCGCCCTGCGCATGACGAGGGCGGCCATGCGCCCCCAGGCGGCCCCGTCCGCGCTCGCCGTCGGCCGGCCGCGCCGGAACAGGCGGCGCAGATCCAGCGAGTTCACCCGGTGGCCGAGCAGCACCAGCGCCGCCGGGAGCAGAACCAGGGCGGCGGCTGCGGCCAGCAGCACCACGGCGATGCCCGCGTAGGCGAAGGAGCGCAGGAAGTACTGCGGGAAGAGCAGCATCGCGGCCAGGGAGACGGCGACCGTGAGGGAGGAGAAGAGGACCGTGCGGCCCGCGGTGCGCAGGGTCGTGGCGATGGCCGTGATGGCGTCTTCCCTGCTCGAACGCGGTGGAGAGTTCGGGGAGGGCGCGGCGTCCTTGGCCAGTTCCTCGCGGAATCTGCGGACGATGAACAGGGCGTAGTCGATGGCGAGGCCGAGTCCCAGGGCCGTGGTGAGGTTCATCGCGAAGACCGAGACGTCGGTGAACTCGGTGAGGCCGCGCAGTACCGCGTTCGTGCCCAGGATCGCGACGATGCCCACGCCGAGCGGCAGCAGGGCCGCGATCGCGCTGCCGAAGACCATCACCAGCAGCACGAGGGTCACCGGCAGGGCGATCATCTCGGCCCGGGTCAGGTCCTCGCGGATGGTCGTCTGCATCTCGTGCTGCACCGCGACCGGGCCGCCAACCCTGACCTCGACCGGCCCGTGCGTCCCTCGATAGCGGGGCGCCAGGCGGTCCAGGGTCTCGCTCGCCGTCTTCTCGTCGCCCGTTATCCGCGCGGCGATCAGCGCCTCGCGGCCGTCCTTCGCCTTCAGCGCCGGCGTGCCCGACGCCCAGTACGAACCGACCCCCGTGACGCCCCGCTCGGCGGCGAGCCGCGCCGCGAGCCGCTTCGCCTCGGTCGCGACCGAGGGAGCGTCGACCGTGGCGCGCCCCGAGTCGACCAGGAGCAGCAGATTGGGCTGCGAGGCGGGGAACTCCCGCTCCAGCGCCTTGGTCGCGTACGTCGACTCGGCGGTCGGGTCCTGCCAGCCGCCGCTGCCCAGCCGGTCGGCGACCCCGCTGCCGGCGACCACGGCGAGCGCGGTGAGCAGCAGTGCGACGAACAGGGAGAGCCGGGGGCGCGCGGTCACGAACCGGGTCCAGCCACCGACCCGGGCACCGCGACCGGTTCGCGGGCCATCGCCCACCCGTCGGCCGTCACCCGCCCGCGGACCGCTCTTCCCCGGCGGACTTCCGCTCTCCGGCGGGCCTCCACCCACCCGCGGTTCGTCGCCCGCGCTCGCGTCGGCGCTCGCGCCCCTCCCGCGCCCCGCGCCGCTCCCGTGGCCGTCATCCGCGCTGTTGACTTCGGTCATCGTGCGGTGTCCCCTTCACCGTGACCCCCTGTCCGCGCGGCGGCGTCCGTCCAACCATCCGGTCGTGTGCGCAGGCGGCAGGGGTAGACCATTGCCATAGAATGGCAAACACGAGAGATCGCTCGCGTTTCACTAGAATGCGAGCGACCGCTCGCGTTTGTCAATCACGTTCGGAGAGCTGGGGATAACTCGTGCCCGACAAGCCCGAGACGCAGCGCATCGCCGACGCGCAGGCCGTCGACAGACAGACCGCCGACGCGCACACCGCCGACGAGCGCCCCCGCCGACGGCAGGCCCGCGGCGAGCGCAGGATCGCCCAGCTGCTGGAGGCCGCCGCCTCCGTCTTCTGCACCACCGGCTACACCGCCGCCAGCACCAACGCCATCGCCCGCGAGGCGGGCGTCTCGCCGGGCACGCTGTACCAGTTCTTCCCGAACAAAGAGGCCATCGCGATCGAGCTGGGCGACCGGCTCATGCACGAGATGCGCGACACCTACGGCGAGGCACTGGCCCCGGTCGACCCCAGGACCCCGCTGGAGGAGGCCGTGGGCGCCGCGGTCGACCGGTTCATCGCCTTCAACTGCGATCACCCCGTGTTCTTCGCACTGATGCACGGCCCCGACATCCCGGGCCGGATCGCCGAGGATCACGACGCCCTGCACGCGACCCTGATCTCGCGGATAGAGGGGCTGCTCTCCTCCCTCATGACCGACGCGCCCGCCACCGAGGTCACGCGCATCGCGCACGTGTGCCTGGGCATCTACAAGGCCGGCCTGGAGCTGGTCCTCTCGAACGAGGGAGCCGAGCGCGAGGCGTACATCCGAGAGTTGAAGGACGTCCTGCTCCGCTACCTGGAGCCGCTGATCCGCGACAGGACACTCACCCCGGCGGACCTCACCACCGACCCCGCGGAGTTCACGGCTCCAATCCCCTGACCACGCACAGCTCCAACCCCCCGACCACGCACGACCCCAACCCGATGACCACGCACGGCCCAACCCCCCGACCGCACAAGGCGACCCGGCCGTCGAGCACGGCCGCCCACGCCTCGATCATGGCGGAGTACCCCATACTGCGACATAGTGGACATCTGCCATAAGGTTCGGATAAATCAGACCGAGCCCAAGGGGCAAGCCGTGACCCAGAATCAGCCGCCCGGCGCGCCCCGGGCCCGCATTCCCGGACCCCAGCAGCCCCCGCCGTCGTACCCCCAGATCCGCACCGGACTGTGGCGACGCTGCCTGGGCGGCGGGCTCGCGCTCTGGACGCTGACGGTGATCGTCACGTACACGACGAGGAACACCACACTGCTGCCGACCCTGATCCTGCTCGGCAGCTTCCTGGCACCCGTCGTCTTCACGCTCTGGGCGTACGAGCGCCACGGCCGCGACCTCGGCGTCCAGGTGATCCTCGGCTGCTTCCTGACCGGCGGGACCCTCGGGGTGCTGGGCGCGTCGGTGATGGAGAACCACCTGCTCCACCCCTCGCTGTCGAGGTGCGTCGGCGTCGGACTGATCGAGGAGGCCGCGAAGCTGGCCGCGCTGGCGTTCGTCCTGCGCCGCCACCCCCGGCTCCGGGGACTGCGGGCCGGCCTCGTGCTCGGCGCGAGCGTCGGCTTCGGCTTCGCGGCACTGGAGAGCGCGGGGTACGCGTTCAACGCCGCCTTCTCCCTCAAGGGACTGGATCTGCGCGCACTGCTGGAGACGGAGATCCTGCGCGGGCTCCTCACCCCCTTCGGGCACGGCCTGTGGACGGCGATCACGGGAGCGGCGCTGCTCACGTACCGCAACCCGCAAGGGCGCTTCCAGTACGCCGGCCCGGTGGCGGGCAGCTACGTCGGCGTGTCACTGCTGCACGCCCTGTGGGACTCGACACACGGCATCGCGCTCTGGCTGGTCGCGCGGCTGACCACGACGGGGCTCGACCGGACGCTGTTCGAGCTGGGGTACCTGCAGGGGCCCACCGACGAGCAGAAACATCTCTTCACGCTGTTCTCGGTGGGCGGCCTGATCATCGTCGCGCTCGCGGGGGTCGGCTGGGTTCGTTCACTGACACGCCGCGACTTCGCTTGGAGAAATACCCCCTAGGGGTATAGTCTTGACTACCTGAGCAAGTCACCCGAACCCCACACGCCTCGACGAGGAGTACGCCATGACCGCGCAGACCGACACCCCGGGTTCCGTCACGACCGTCTACCAGGTGAGCGGAATGAGCTGCGGGCACTGCGAGGGCTCCGTCTCCGGCGAGATCTCCGAGATCCCCGGTGTCACCTCGGTGAAGGCCGTCGCCGCCACCGGCGAGGTGACCGTGGTCTCCGCGACGCCGCTCGACGAGGAGGCCGTGCGCGCCGCCGTCGACGAAGCGGGCTTCGAGCTCGCCGTCCAGGCCTGAGTCACCGGCCTCGCACTTACCGGTCGCTCCCCCGCGCCTTCCGGTTCCTCGTATCACCCACATCACCCGCATCACCTGTGTCACCCGCACCACCCAGCGCTTCACACAGCTCTCCACACCGGGCCGTACCGACCAGCTGATACTGGCTCCGTACGGCCCGGCTCATTCCCTGGAGCCCGACCATGACCACCGCAGCACCCGAGCCGGCCATAGCCGTGACGACCGCGACAGCCGCGCCGTCGGAGGTGGAGCTCACCATCGGCGGAATGACCTGCGCCTCCTGCGCGGCCCGCGTCGAGAAGAAGCTCAACCGCATGGACGGCGTCACCGCCACGGTCAACTTCGCGACGCAGAAGGCGAAGGTCTCGTACCCGGTGGGGGTACAGGTCGCCGACCTCGTCGCCACCGTCGTGAAGACGGGATACACGGCCGAGGAACCCCCGCCGCCACGCCTCGAGACGCCGGAACGGGCCACCGACGCCGGCGCCGCCGACGAGGACCCCGAACTCGCCTCCCTGCGCGAACGGCTCGTCGTCTCGGCCCTGCTCGCCCTCCCCGTCGTCCTGATGTCGATGGTCCCGGCGCTGCAGTTCGACAACTGGCAGTGGCTCTCGCTGACCCTCGCCGCACCCGTCGTGGCCTGGGGCGCACTGCCCTTCCACCGGGCCGCGTTCACCAACGCGCGTCACGGCGCGGCCACCATGGACACCCTCGTCTCGGTCGGCACGCTCGCCGCGTTCGGCTGGTCCCTGTGGGCGCTGTTCTGGGGGAACGCGGGCATGCCGGGCATGCGGCACGGCTTCGACCTCACCGTCTCGCGTACGGAGGGGTCGTCGACGATCTATCTCGAAGTCGCCGCGGGTGTCGTCGCGTTCATCCTGCTCGGCCGCTACCTGGAGGCCCGCTCCAAGCGGCGGGCCGGAGCCGCGCTGCGGGCGCTGATGGAGCTGGGGGCCAAGGACGTCGCGGTGCTACGGGACGGCCGTGAGGTCCGTGTCCCGGTCGCGCGGCTGGCGACGGGCGACCGTTTCGTCGTGCGGCCCGGCGAGAAGATCGCCACCGACGGGACGGTGGTGGAGGGTTCCTCCGCCGTCGACGCCTCCATGCTGACGGGCGAGTCGGTGCCGGTGGACGTGACGGTGGGCTCCGCCGTCACCGGCGCGACCGTGAACGCCGGCGGACGGCTCGTCGTCGAGGCGACCCGGGTCGGCGCCGACACCCAACTCGCGCGGATGGCGCGGCTCGTCGAGGACGCGCAGAACGGCAAGGCCGAGGTACAGCGTCTCGCCGACCGGATCTCCGGGATCTTCGTGCCGGTGGTGCTGGTGATCGCGCTCGGCACGTTCGGGGTGTGGCTCGGCGTCACCGGCGACACGGTCGCCGCCTTCACCGCGGCCGTCGCGGTGCTGATCATCGCCTGCCCCTGCGCCCTCGGCCTCGCGACCCCGACCGCCCTGATGGTCGGCACCGGCCGCGGCGCGCAACTCGGCATCCTCATCAAGGGCCCCGAGGTCCTGGAGTCCACGCGCCGCGTCGACACGGTCGTCCTGGACAAGACCGGCACGGTGACGACGGGACGGATGACACTGCGGGAGGTGTACGTCGTCGCCGACACCGACGAGAAGGAGCTCCTGCGGCTCGCAGGCGCCCTGGAACACGCCTCCGAGCATCCGGTGGCCCAGGCGATCGCCGCGGGCGCTCAGGAGCGGGCTGGTGACCTTCCCCCGGTGGAGCACTTCGAGAACGTCCCCGGGCTCGGCGTGCGCGGGCGCGTGGAGGGTCACGACGTCCAGGTGGGGCGGCTCCACGAGGGCGCGCTCCCGGAGGCGCTGGCCCGCGCCAAGGCCGAGGCACAGGCGGAGGGACGTACGGCCGTCGTGGTCGCCCGGGACGGGGTGGCACTCGGTGTCCTGACCGTCGCCGACGCGATCAAGGAGACCAGCGCCGAGGCGGTGCGCGCGCTGCGCGGCCTGGGGCTCACACCGGTCCTGCTCACCGGGGACAACCGGGCGGTCGCCCAGTCCGTGGCGCGTGCCGTCGGCATCGACCCCGGGGAGGTGATCGCCGAGGTGCTGCCCGAGGACAAGGTCGCCGTCGTCAGGCGCCTCCAGAGTGAGGGGCGGACCGTGGCGATGGTCGGCGACGGGGTGAACGACGCGGCGGCGCTCGCCACCGCCGACCTGGGCCTCGCCATGGGGACGGGCACGGACGCGGCGATCGAGGCGAGCGACCTGACGCTGGTCCGGGGGGATCTGCGCGTGGCCGCGGACGCGATCCGGCTGTCGCGCAAGACCCTCTCCACGATCAAGGGGAACCTGGTGTGGGCGTTCGGATACAACGTGGCGGCACTGCCGCTCGCCGCGGCCGGACTCCTCAACCCGATGATCGCGGGGGCCGCGATGGCCTTCTCGTCGGTGTTCGTGGTGACGAACAGCCTTCGACTCAGGACATTCTCATGACGACGGAGTAAGAGTCCCCCTAGAGTCCAACGGGAGCCTCACATAAGCTCTTCACAAGGCTCGCGCATCTTCCTTACGCTTGGGCCTCGATTGCCATATCAGGGCTCTTGCGTATCTTCAGGACATACGCAAGAGACGCAGATCACAGTGATGCGAACGTAACCATCGAAGGGGTTCGTGAGTCTAAGTTGGCGATGCCGGAGACGTCTTGGGGGGCGTCTCTGACATCTGGGGATGTCTTGGGGGACGTTCCCGGAACTGCGTTGCCGGGGCACGTGCAGCGGGGAGCTTTGAGCGGCCCTCCCGTCGGTACGGGTCCCGGCAGACCGCACCCCAGCAGTACATGAGCACCGCAGTAGTACAGAGAGTTTTGCTCGTTTTGCTCACGGTCGGTCCGGTCAGCCCGGCCGGCCGGGAGCAACGCGTCAGCACGCTCGCAGCGATTCAGGCGCTGTCCCACAGACGCCCGGCCGGATCCCGTGGGGGGAATCCGCACCGGGACAAGGAAAGCGCCCTGACTGCCGGCCCGTGGGGGGACCGGTAGCAGGGCGCTTTCCGTTTTTCTTGTACGTGACCTGCCGCTAGCGGGCCTCGACCGGGACGAAGTCGCGCAGGACCTCGCCCGTGTAGATCTGGCGCGGGCGGCCGATGCGGGAGCCGGGCTCCTTGATCATCTCGTGCCACTGGGCGATCCAGCCCGGGAGGCGGCCGAGGGCGAACAGGACCGTGAACATCTCGGTCGGGAAGCCCATCGCGCGGTAGATCAGACCGGTGTAGAAGTCCACGTTCGGGTAGAGGCTGCGCGAGACGAAGTAGTCGTCGGAGAGCGCGTGCTCCTCCAGCTTGAGCGCGATGTCCAGCAGCTCGTCGGACTTGCCGAGCGCCGAGAGGACGTCGTGCGCCGCCGCCTTGATGATCTTCGCCCGGGGGTCGAAGTTCTTGTAGACGCGGTGGCCGAAGCCCATCAGACGGACGCCGTCCTCCTTGTTCTTCACCTTGCGGATGAAGGAGTCGACGTCGCCGCCGGAGGCCTGGATGCCCTCCAGCATCTCCAGCACGGACTGGTTGGCGCCACCGTGCAGGGGACCCCACAGCGCGCTGATGCCGGCGGAGATCGACGCGAACATGTTCGCCTGCGACGAGCCCACCAGGCGCACGGTGGAGGTCGAACAGTTCTGCTCGTGGTCGGCGTGCAGGATGAGCAGCTTGTCGAGCGCGGCGACGACGACCGGGTCGAGCTCGTAATCCTGGGCGGGGACCGAGAAGGTCATGCGCAGGAAGTTCTCGACGTACCCGAGGTCGTTGCGCGGGTAGACGAAGGGGTGACCGATCGACTTCTTGTAGGCGTACGCCGCGATCGTCGGAAGCTTGGCAAGAAGGCGGATCGTCGAAAGGTGACGCTGCTTCTCGTCGAACGGGTTGTGGCTGTCCTGGTAGAACGTCGACAGGGCACTGACCACCGACGACAGCATCGCCATCGGGTGGGCGTCGCGCGGGAAGCCCTGGAAGAAGCGCTTGACGTCCTCGTGCAGCAGGGTGTGCTGCGTGATCTCGTTCTTGAAGGTGGAGAGCTCGTCCACGTTCGGCAGCTCGCCGTTGATCAGCAGAGAGGCCACCTCAAGGAAGGTGGAGCGCTCGGCCAGCTGTTCGATCGGGTAGCCGCGGTACCGGAGGATGCCCTGCTCACCGTCGAGGTAGGTGATCGCGGATTTATACGCGGCGGTGTTGCCGTACCCGCTGTCCAGCGTCACCAGCCCGGTCTGGGCGCGGAGCTTCCCGATGTCGAAGCCCTTGTCGCCGACGGTGCTGTCGATCACCGGGTAGGTGTACTCGCCATCGCCGTACCGCAGTACTACAGAGTTGTCGCTCACGTCATCCCTCACCGACGTTGTGCCTCTTCTTCGAGGTGCCCTGACTGTCTCTACCATCCCCCATTTGGCCCTGGAGAGTGCACTCGGGGTCGACCATTGGGCCTATTGGCGGCACTCAGTGCCGCCAACCTGCTCATCCTGCCCCCCTTCGCCCTGGTTCCGGAAGTGCTGTGTGACCTTTGCGACTCATTTGATCGATCATTTTTTGTGATGCCCGGGATGGGGGTGGGTTTCCCATCCCCCGGGGCTCCGCCCCGGACCCCGGGGGGCGTCCTTTTTCGGCTGCGGACCGGTGGGGCTGGTCGCGCAGTTCCCCGCGCCCCCAGACCGCCTCGGGGCACCCGGTGTTCGAGGGCCGGGCCGTCACGTGGTGAGGCGGTGATCGAGGGATGTGTGGCGGCGGCCCGCCGACACCGTGCGGACCGCCTGGCCGATCGCCTTGCGGGAGCCGACCAGGACGACGAGCTTCTTGGCCCGGGTGACCGCCGTGTAGAGCAGATTGCGCTGGAGCATCATCCACGCGCCGGTGGTGACCGGGATCACCACCGCGGGGTACTCGCTGCCCTGGGAGCGGTGGATCGTCACCGCGTACGCGTGGGCCAGCTCGTCGAGTTCGTCGAAGTCGTAGGGGACCTCCTCGTCCTCGTCCGTCAGCACCGTCAGACGCTGCTCCTCGGAGTCGAGTGAGGTGACCACGCCCACGGTGCCGTTGAAGACGCCGTTCTCCCCTTTTTCGTAGTTGTTGCGGATTTGGGTCACCTTGTCGCCGACCCGGAAGACCCGGCCGCCGAAGCGTTTTTCGGGCAGGTCGGGGCGGCCGGGCGTAATCGCCTGCTGCAACAGGCCGTTGAGGGTGCCCGCGCCCGCCGGGCCGCGGTGCATGGGCGCCAGCACCTGGATGTCCCGGCGCGGGTCGAGCCCGAACCTGGCCGGAATCCGCCGTGCCGCCACATCCACGGTGAGCCGCCCGGCCTCCTCGGTCTCGTCCTCGACGAAGAGGAAGAAGTCCTTCATGCCGTCGGTGACGGGGTGCTGCCCGGAGTTGATCCGGTGCGCGTTCGTCACCACTCCGGACTGCTGGGCCTGGCGGAAGACCTGGGTCAGACGGACGGAGGGGATGGGGCTCCGGTCGGCGAGCAGGTCGCGCAGGACCTCGCCCGCGCCGACGCTGGGGAGTTGGTCGACGTCCCCGACGAACAGCAGGTGGGCGCCCGGCGGCACCGCCTTGACCAGCTTGTTGGCGAGGAGGAGGTCGAGCATGGAGGCCTCGTCCACGACCACCAGGTCGGCGTCCAGCGGCCGGTCCTTGTCGTACGCCGCGTCCCCGCCCGGCTTGAGCTCCAGGAGCCGGTGCACGGTGGAGGCGTCCGCTCCGGTCAGCTCGGCGAGTCGCTTGGCGGCACGGCCCGTCGGCGCCGCGAGCACGACCTTCGCCCGCTTGGCGCGCGCCAGCTCCACGATCGAGCGGACCGTGAACGACTTGCCGCAGCCGGGGCCCCCGGTGAGCACCGCGACCTTCTTGGTGAGCGCCAGCCGGACGGCCTCCTCCTGACCGGGCGCCAACTCCGCGCCCGTACGCCCCTTCAGCCAGGTCAGTGCCTTGTCCCAGGCCACGTCGTGGAAACCGGGCATCCGGTCCTCGGTGGTGCGCAGGAGGCGCAACAGCTGGGCCGAGAGGGAGAGTTCGGCGCGGTGGAAGGGGACCAGGTAGACGGCCGTGACGGTGTCCGGGCCGCCGTCGGGACCGGGGACCTTCTCGCGTACGACGCCCGGCTCCCGTACGCCACCGGGTTCGTCCTCGTCCTCGGTCGGCTCCGCCAGTTCCGCCAGGCATTCGATGACCAGGCCCGTGTCCACCTGGAGCAGCTTCACCGCGTCGGCGATCAGCTGCTCCTCGGGGAGGAAGCAGTGGCCCTGGTCGGCGGACTGCGACAGGGCGTACTGAAGGCCCGCCTTGACGCGCTCGGGGCTGTCGTGCGGGATGCCGACGGACTGGGCGATCTTGTCGGCGGTGAGGAAGCCGATGCCCCAGACGTCGGCGGCCAGGCGGTAGGGCTGGTTCTTGACGACCGAGATCGACGCGTCGCCGTACTTCTTGTAGATGCGCACCGCGATCGACGTCGACACCTCGACGGTCTGGAGGAAGAGCATGACCTCCTTGATCGCCTTCTGCTCCTCCCAGGCGTCGGCGATCTTCTTGGTGCGCTTGGGGCCGAGGCCGGGGACCTCGATGAGGCGCTTCGGCTCCTCCTCGATGATCTGGAGCGTGTCCAGCCCGAAGTGCCGGGTGATGCGGTCGGCGAAGATCGGGCCGATGCCCTTGACCAGGCCGGAGCCGAGGTAGCGGCGGATGCCCTGGACGGTGGCGGGCAGGACGGTCGTGTAGTTCTCCACCGTGAACTGCTTGCCGTACTGCGGGTGGGAGCCCCAACGGCCCTCCATCCGGAGCGACTCGCCCACCTGGGCGCCGAGGAGTGCGCCCACGACGGTGAGCAGATCGCCGGCGCCTCGGCCGGTGTCCACCCTCGCGACCGTGTACCCGTTCTCCTCGTTGGCGTACGTGATCCGCTCGAGCACGCCCTCGACGACCGCCAGTTGCATCTGCCGGTTCCCCGCCTGATTGGACATGATCCGAAGGTACCTGTGACGACTGACAGCCGGGGCGCCGCGACGGACAGCGGCGGGCGGGCGGACCTGCACCTCGCTCCCGTTCAGCCGACCGCTGATGCCGCCCAGTGGGCCGAGTCGATGAATGAAGCGACCTAAAGGTACATAAGATTCATAACGGACAATGATCGACGAGTGACAACGAGTGAAGGGCAGGACGTCTCATGAAGTTCGCAGTCATCGGCGGGACCGGGCTGATCGGGTCGCAGGTCGTCCGGGACCTGAACGCGGCCGGACACGAGGCGGTGGCGCACTCGCTGTCCACCGGGGTCGACGTCCTCACCGGTCAGGGCGTGGACGCGGCGCTGGCCGGCGCCGACGTGGTCGTCAACCTGACCAACTCCCCCACCTTCGACGACGCCTCCGCCACCTTCTTCCGGACCTCGATGGACAACCTCCTGGCCGCGGCCGAGCGGACGGGCGTCGGACACTTCGTCATCCTGTCCATCGTCGGCACCGACCAGGTGCCGGAGCTCGACTACTACCGCGCCAAGGCCCTCCAGGAAGACATCCTCAAGGCCGGCCCCGTGCCGTACTCCATCGTCCGCGCCACCCAGTTCATGGAGTTCGTCGACGCCGTCCTGTCCTGGACCACCGACGGCGACACCGTCCGCCTGCCCCGCACCCCCATCCAGCCGATCGCCGCGGCGGACGTCGCGGCCACCGTCGCCGAGGTCGCGGCCGGATCACCCCTGGGCGGCACCCTCGACGTCGGCGGGCCCGACACCTACCCGCTGGACGAACTGGGCCGGATCACCCTCACCTTCAAGGGCGACGAACGCTCGGTGACCGTCGACGACACCGCCGGCATGTTCGCCGCGGTCCACGGCGACGTCCTCACCACCAAGAAGGGCGCCCGCATCGCCCCCACCCACTACACCGACTGGCTGAAGTAGCCCCTCTGGAGCACCCGCGATCCACGAGGGGCGGGTGCTCCACCCCTGCCCCACCCCCTGCCCCACCCCCCACCTCACTCCGCTCATCCGAGCGCCGTTCATCACGATCCGATCTCGGCATGTGGTTGAGGTCTTGATTAATGCTCGTGTAATCGATTCCAATCCTCCGTGTAATCGATTCCACGAGGAGGTGGAGCGGCGATGGCGAGCATCAAGGACGTTGCCGCCGAGGCCGGCGTATCCGCCGCCACGGTCTCGCGCGTCCTGAACGATCATCCATCGGTCAGCGAAGACGCACGCACCCGCGTGCTGGCCGCAGTACAGACCCTGGGCTACCGCCCGAACGCCGTCGCCCGCTCCCTGCGCACCGACCAGACCCGCACCCTCGGCCTGGTCATCAGCGACGTGCTCAACCCGTACTTCACCGAGCTGGCCCGCTCCGTCGAGGAGGAGGCCCGCGCCCTCGGCTACAGCGTGATCATCGGCAACGCCGACGAACGGCCGGACCTCCAGGACCACCACGTACGGACCCTGCTGGACCGGCGGATCGACGGACTGCTCGTCTCCCCCGCCGACGGCGGCTCCCCCGGAATGCTGGACGCCGCGCGAGCGGGGACACCGATGGTCTTCGTGGACCGCTGGATCCCGGGCGTGGACGTGCCCGTCGTACGGGCGGACGGCCGGACCGCGGTCCGGGATCTCGTGGCGCATCTGCACGCGCTCGGACACCGCCGGCTCGCGATCATCGCGGGGCCCGCGGCGACCACCACCGGCAGCGAGCGCGTCGAGGCCTTCCGGGAGGCCATGGCCGAACACGGGCTGCCGCTCCCGGACGCCTACATAGGCCAGGGCGACTTCCAGGCCGAGAGCGGACGGCGGGTCACCGAGGGCTTCCTCGACCTGCCCGAACCACCCGAGGTCGTCTTCGCCGCCGACAACCTGATGGCGCTCGGCGCGCTGGACGCGGTCCGCGCGCGCGGGCTGCGGGTTCCCGAGGACATCGCGCTCGCGGCGTTCGACGACATCCCGTGGTTCGTGCACACCGATCCGCCGATCACCGCGGTCGCCCAGCCGACCGGCGAGCTGGGGCGGGCCGCCGTACGCGCGCTCGTCGACCGGATCGAGGGGCGGCCCCCGCAGTCGGTCACCCTCGCCGCCCGTCTCGTCGTCCGCCGCTCGTGCGGCGAACCGGCCCCCACCCCGCACTCCCCCGTAACGAACAGGAGTAAGTCGTGAGCAACCAGGACGAGTTGCTGCGCATCGAGGGCATCCGAAAGACCTTCCCCGGCGTGGTCGCGCTCGACAGCGTCGACTTCGATCTGCGCCGCGGCGAGGTGCATGTGCTGCTCGGCGAGAACGGTGCCGGCAAGAGCACGCTCATCAAGATGCTCTCGGGCGCCTACCAGCCCGACTCCGGGCGCGTCCTCGTCGACGGCGAGGAGGTGCGCATCCATGGTGCGCAGGACTCCGAGCGCCTCGGGATCGCGACCATCTACCAGGAGTTCAACCTCGTTCCCGATCTGACGGTCGCGGAGAACATCTTCCTGGGGCGGCAGCCGCGCCGCTACGGGTTGATCGACCGGAAGACGATGGAGGCCGAGGCCGCCGAACTGCTGGAGCGGGTCGGGGTCAGCGTCTCCCCGCGCGCGCGGGTGCGTGAACTCGGTATCGCACGTCTCCAGATGGTCGAGATCGCCAAGGCGCTGAGCCTGAACGCCCGCGTTCTGATCATGGACGAGCCGACCGCGGTGCTCACCTCCGAAGAGGTCGAGAAACTCTTCGCCATCGTGCGCCAGCTGCGCGAGGACGGTGTCGGCATCGTCTTCATCACGCACCACCTGGAGGAGATCGCCGCCCTGGGGGACCGGGTCACCGTCATCCGGGACGGCAAGAGCGTCGGGCAGGTCCCGGCCTCCACCACCGAGGACGAGCTCGTACGGCTCATGGTGGGGCGGTCGATCGAGCAGCAGTATCCACGCGTGCGGGCCACTGGTGACGACGGCTCCGGGACCGCCCTGCTGACCGTCGAGGGGCTGACCCGTGACGGGGTCTTCCACGACGTGAGTTTCGAGGTGCGGGCCGGTGAGGTCGTCGGTATCGCGGGGCTCGTGGGGGCCGGGCGTACGGAGGTCGTACGAGCGGTCTTCGGGGCCGATCCGTACGACAAGGGGGCCGTCAAGGTCGCCGGTTCCGAGCTGCGGCGGCACGACGTGAACGCGGCGATGGCGGCCGGGATCGGGCTCATCCCCGAGGACCGCAAGGGCCAGGGGCTGCTCCTGGACGCCTCCGTCGAGGAGAACCTCGGCCTGGTCACCATGCGGGCGGCGACCCATGGCGGGCTCGTCGACCTCAAGGGCCAGCGGGAGGCCGCCGCGCGGATCGCCGAGCAGCTCGGCGTCCGGATGGCCGGTCTCGGCCAGCACGTGCGCACCCTCTCCGGCGGCAACCAGCAGAAGGTCGTCATCGGCAAGTGGCTGCTGGCCGACACCAAGGTGCTGATCCTCGACGAGCCGACCCGTGGCATCGACGTCGGCGCCAAGGTCGAGATCTACCAGCTCGTCAACGAACTGACGGCCGCCGGCGCGGCCGTCCTGATGATCTCCAGCGATCTGCCCGAGGTGCTCGGCATGAGCGACCGGGTGCTGGTGATGGCCCAGGGCCGGATCGCGGGCGAACTGTCCGCCGACGAGGCGACCCAGGACTCCGTGATGGCACTCGCCGTCAGCACACCGACCACCAACTCTGTTACCGCTGTGGAGGGCTCCCGTGGCCACTGACACGCTCAAGAGCACTACGGGCGCGAGTGGCGTCTCGGCGGTCCGCCGCCTTCTGCTCGACAACGGGGCGCTCACCGCGCTCATCGCCCTCGTCATCGCGATGTCGGCGCTGTCCGGCGACTTCCTGACGACGGACAACCTGCTCAACATCGGCGTCCAGGCGGCCGTGACCGCCATCCTCGCCTTCGGCGTGACCTTCGTGATCGTCTCGGCGGGCATCGACCTGTCGGTCGGCTCGGTCGCCGCGCTGTCCGCCACCGTCCTCGCCTGGATGGCGACTTCCCAGGGCGTCCCGGTCTGGATGGCGCTGATCCTCGCGGTCGCGACCGGCATAGCGAGCGGCCTGGTCAACGGCGTCCTGATCTCCTACGGGAAGCTGCCGCCGTTCATCGCGACGCTCGCCATGCTGTCGGTGGGCCGCGGTCTGTCCCTGGTGATCTCGCAGGGCTCGCCGATCGCCTTCCCCGACTCGGTCTCGCACCTCGGTGACACCCTCGGCGGCTGGCTGCCGGTCCCTGTGCTGGTGATGGTCGTCATGGGCCTGATCACCGCCCTGATCCTGGGCCGTACGTACATCGGCCGCTCCATGTACGCGATCGGCGGCAACGAGGAGGCCGCGCGCCTCTCGGGCCTGCGGGTGAAGAGGCAGAAGCTCGCGATCTACGCGCTGTCGGGTCTCTTCGCGGCCGCCGCGGGCATCGTGCTCGCCTCCCGCCTGTCCTCGGCGCAGCCGCAGGCCGCGCAGGGCTACGAGCTGGACGCGATCGCCGCGGTCGTCATCGGCGGCGCCTCCCTGGCGGGCGGCACCGGCAAGGCGTCCGGCACGCTGATCGGCGCCCTGATCCTCGCGGTGCTCCGCAACGGTCTGAACCTGCTCTCCGTCTCCGCCTTCTGGCAGCAGGTCGTCATCGGTGTCGTGATCGCGCTGGCGGTGCTGCTGGACACGGTGCGGCGCAAGGCCGGGGCGACTCCGGTGGCCGCCGGGGCGGGTGCGCCCGGCGGCAGGGGCAAGCAGGCGGCGACGTACATCATCGCGGCCGTGGTCGCGGCGGCCGTCGTCGGTGCGATGTCCTTCCTGCACAACGGCTCCTCGTCGGCGACGAAGAAGGTGGGCCTGTCCCTCTCCACCCTGAACAACCCGTTCTTCGTGCAGATCAAGTCGGGTGCCCAGCAGGAGGCGAAGAAGCTCGGCGTGGACCTGACGGTCACGGACGCGCAGAACGACGCCTCGCAGCAGGCCAACCAGCTCCAGAACTTCACCAGTTCGGGTCTCGGCTCGATCATCGTCAATCCGGTGGACTCGGACGCGGCGGGCCCGGCGGTCCGCTCCGCGAACAAGGCGGGCATCCCCGTCGTCGGCGTGGACCGGGGCGTGAACAAGGCCGACACGGCCGCGCTGGTCGCCTCCGACAACATCGCGGGCGGCAAGCTCGGCGCCAAGGCGATGGCCGAGAAGCTGGGCGGCAAGGGCAAGATCGTGATCCTGCAGGGTCTGGCCGGAACGTCCGCGAGCCGTGAGCGCGGCGCGGGCTTCGCCGAGGGTCTGAAGGCCTACCCGGGCATCGAGGTCGTCGCCCGGCAGCCCGCGGACTTCGACCGCACCAAGGGCCTCGACGTGATGACGAACCTGCTTCAGGCGCACCCCGACATCCAGGGCGTCTTCGCCGAGAACGACGAGATGGCGCTCGGCGCGATCAAGGCGCTCGGCTCCAAGGCCGGCACGTCGGTCTCGGTCATCGGCTTCGACGGCGAACCGGACGGCCTGAAGGCGGTCAAGGACGGCACGATGTACGCGTCCGTGGCCCAGCAGCCGACGGAACTCGGCCGGATCGCGGTGGAGAACGCGCTGAACGCCGCCGAGGGCAAGAAGGTCGAGAAGACGGTGATGGTGCCGGTGAAGGTGGTCACGAAGGAGAATGTGGCCGGCTTCGGCGGATGACCTGAGCGGGCCGCCCGGAAAGCGCGCCGCGGACGACCTCCGCGCGCCGCCGGGCGGCTCGCCCTGTTGTGTCGACTCACCTTCATGACTCACCTTCATAGGGAGAAAGTTCATGTACGACTACGACCTGCTGGTCGTGGGATCGGCCAACGCCGACCTGGTGATCGGGGTCGAGCGGCGGCCCGCGGCCGGCGAGACGGTGCTCGGCTCCGACCTCGTCGTCCACCCGGGCGGCAAGGGCGCCAACCAGGCGGTCGCCGCCGCCCGCCTCGGAGCCCGTACGGCGCTGCTGGCCCGGGTCGGCGACGACGCGCACGGGCGGCTGCTGCTCGACTCGCAGCGGGCCGCCGGGGTCGACACGGCGGGCGTGCTCGTCGGCGGGGCGCCGACCGGGGTCGCGCTGATCACGGTGGATCCCTCCGGGGACAACAGCATCGTGGTCTCGCCGGGTGCCAACGGCCGCCTCACACCCGAGGACGTACAGTCCGCCGGAAACCTCCTGGCGACCTCCCGGGTGGTCTCGGCGCAGCTGGAGATCCCGTTGGAGACGGTCGTGGAGGTCGTACGGAATCTCGCTCCCGGCAGCCGATTCGTACTGAACCCGTCGCCGCCGCGGGCGCTGCCCGCCGAGGTGCTCGCGGCCTGCGATCCGCTGATCGTGAACGAGCACGAGGCGCGGGTGATCGTCGGCACGGATCTCGGGGACTCCCCGCAGGACTGGGCGTCCGCCCTGCTCGCCCTCGGCCCGCGCTCGGTGGTGATCACGCTGGGCGCGCGGGGCGCGCTGGTGGCTTCCGCCGAGGGCGCCGCGCGGGTGCCGTCGGTGAAGGTGGAGACGGTGGACACGACGGGCGCGGGGGACGCGTTCACGGCGGCACTGGCGTGGCGGCTGGGGCTCGACGAGCCGCTCGCCGAGGCGGCCGCGTACGCCGCCCGCGTCGGTGCGGCGGCGGTCACCCGCGCCGGCGCGCAGGAGTCCTTCCCGACGGCCGAAGAGGTCGCGTCGCCATGAAGAAGGCCGGAATCCTGAACCGCCATCTGTCGGGCGCGCTGGCCGAGCTGGGCCACGGGGACGGGGTGCTCGTCTGCGATGCCGGGATGCCCATCCCCGCCGGTCCGCGCGTCGTGGACCTGGCCTTCCGGGCCGGCGTGCCGTCCTTCGCCGAGGTGCTCGACGGGCTGCTGGAGGAACTCGTGGTGGAGGGCGCCACGGCCGCGCGCGAGGTCCGCGGGGCGAACCCGGAGGCGACGGCCCTGCTGGACGCCCGTTTCCCCACGCTGTCGACGGTCTCCCACGAGGAACTGAAGTCGCTGTCGGCGGGCGCGAAGCTGATCGTCCGCACGGGAGAGGCGCGGCCGTACGCGAATGTGCTGCTGCGGTGCGGGGTGTTCTTCTGACCCGACGCCCGACGGGTTCGGCACAGTGCCCGACATGCTTCGAGGGGCCCGGTCCGTCGACCAGGCCCCTCGGTTTTCCCCTCCTGCATCAGAACCCCCGCGATCCCCCCGGATCCCCCTCCAGAAGTCCTGATGCCAAGTACGACACGCGGGGTGGGGGAAGGGTTGCACGGCCTTCCGAGATTTTTTCGGGATGCTCGGAGGCCCCGCTCCAGGGCGTGTCCACCCTGGGCGGGAGAAGTGACGGCGGCCAGCCGACCGGCTACCCGGCGTGCTCCACGAACCGTGCCGCCGTCTCCGCCAGCACCTCCCGCCCGTCCCGCGCCCACAGCCCGTCGTTGAACAGCTCGACCTCGATCGGCCCGGAATATCCCGCCGCCTCGACGTACCCCCGCCACTCCCGCATGTCGATCGAACCGTCGCCGATCTGACCGCGGCCGTTGAGGACGCCCTCGGGCAACGGCGTCGTCCAGTCCGCGAGCTGGAAGGTGTGGATACGGCCGCCGGCGCCCGCGCGGGCGATCTGCGCGGGAGCCGTGTCGTCCCACCAGATGTGGTACGTGTCGACGGTGACGCCCACCTGGTCCGCGGGGAAACGTTCCGCGAGATCCAGGGCCTGGGCGAGGGTGGACACCACACAACGGTCCGCGGCGTACATGGGGTGCAGGGGCTCGATGGCCAGCCGTACGCCCCGCTCGGCGGCGTACGGGCCCAGCTCCCCCAGCGCGTCGGCGATCCGCTCCCGCGCGCCGCGCAGGTCCTTCGAGCCGGCCGGCAAACCCCCGGAGACCAGAACCAGGGTGTCGGTGCCGAGGGTCGCGGCCTCGTCGACGGCCGCACGGTTGTCGTCGAGCGCTCGCGTCCGCTCCCGCGGGTCGATCGCCGTGAAGAAGCCACCGCGGCAGAGCGTGGTGACGGCCAGACCGGCGTCGCGGACGAGTTTGGCGGTGGCGTCGAGGCCGTACGACTGGACGGGTTCACGCCAGAGTCCGACGCCCGGGATCCCCAGCTCGAGGCAGGACTCGACCAGTTCGGGCATCGACAGCTGCTTGACCGTCATCTGGTTGAGGGAGAAACGGGCGAGACTGCTCATGAGGTCACTCCGTACAGCGCCAGCAGGGTCTTCATCCGGGCCTCGGCGAGCTCCGGGTGCGGGAACAGGCCCAGGGTGTCCGCCAGCTCGTACGCCCGCGCGAAGTGCGGCAGCGAGCGGGCCGACTGGAGCCCGCCGACCATGGTGAAGTGTTCCTGGTGCCCGGCCAGCCACGCCAGCAGGACGACGCCCGTCTTGTAGAACCGGGTCGGCGCCTCGAAAAGATGGCGGGAGAGCTCGACGGTGGGGTCGAGAAGCTCACGGAAGCCCTTCACATCTCCGGTGTCGAGCACCCGTACCGCCTCCGCCGCGAGCGGACCCAGCGGATCGAAGATGCCGAGCAGGGCGTGGCTGAAGCCCTGCTCGTCGCCCGCGATCAGCTCGGGGTAGTTGAAGTCGTCACCCGTGTAGCAGCGGACGCCCTGCGGCAGGCGGCGGCGCAGGTCGACCTCGCGCTGGGCGTCGAGGAGGGAGACCTTGATGCCGTCGACCTTGTCCGGGTGGGCCGCGATGACCTCCAGGAAGACGTCCGTCGCCGCGTCCAGGTCGCCCGACCCCCAGTAGCCCTCGAGGGCCGGGTCGAACATGGGGCCGAGCCAGTGCAGGATCACGGGCTCGGACGCCTGGCGGAGCAGATGCCCGTAGACCTCCAGGTAGTCCTCGGGCCCCTTCGCGGTCGCCGTCAGCGCCCGGGAGGCCATGAGGATGGCCTGCGCCCCCGACTCCTCGACGAGGGCGAGCTGCTCCTCGTACGCCGTGCGCACCTCCGGCAGCAAGGCCGGCCCGGTGAGCTGATCGGTGCCGACACCGCACGCGACACGGCCCCCGACCGCCTTCGCCTCCGCCGCCGACCGGCGGATGAGTTCCGCCGCGCCCGCCCAGTCGAGGCCCATCCCGCGCTGCGCGGTGTCCATCGCCTCGGCGACGCCGAGCCCGTGGGACCACAGGTGGCGGCGGAACGCGAGGGTGGCGTCCCAGTCCACGGCGGCGGCCGAGTCGGGCGAGACGTCCGCGAACGGGTCGGCGACGACATGCGCGGCCGAGAAGACCGTACGGGAGGTGAAGGGCGCGCCGGTGGCGAGGGCGAGCGGGGTGGCACGCGGCTCATAGGCCCTCAACACGCCGTTCGAACCCGGCAGTCGAATGGTCACAGCGAGATCTCCGGCACGTCGAGACGGCGGCCCTCGGCCGAGGACTTCAGCCCCAGTTCGGCGAGCTGGACGCCGCGGGCGCCGGCGAGGAGGTCCCATTGGTAGGGGGCGTCGGCGTACACATGCCGCAGGAACAGCTCCCACTGCGCCTTGAAGCCGTTGTCGAACTCGGCGTTGTCGGGGATCTCCTGCCACTGGTCGCGGAAGGAGTAGGTGGCCGGGATGTCCGGGTTCCAGACCGGCTTGGGGGTGGCGGACCGGTGCTGGACGCGGCAGTTGCGCAGCCCGGCGACGGCCGACCCCTCCGTCCCGTCGACCTGGAACTCGACCAGCTCGTCGCGGTTGACGCGCACCGCCCAGGAGGAGTTGATCTGGGCGATGGCGCCACCCTCCAGCTCGAAGACGCCGTACGCGGCGTCGTCGGCGGTGGCGTCGTACGGCTTGTCCTGCTCGTCCCAGCGCTGCGGGATGTGGGTGGCGGTGAGCGCCTGGACGGAGGTGACCCGGCCGAACAGCTCGTGGAGCACGTACTCCCAGTGCGGGAACATGTCGACGACGATGCCGCCGCCGTCCTGCGCGCGATAGTTCCAGGAGGGCCGCTGGGCGCTCTGCCAGTCGCCCTCGAAGACCCAGTAGCCGAACTCCCCGCGGATGGAAAGAATCCGTCCGAAGAAGCCCCCGTCGATGAGCCGCTTGAGTTTCAGCAGCCCCGGGAGGAAGAGCTTGTCCTGCACGACCCCGTGTTTGATGCCCTTCTCGTGGGCGAGGCGGGCCAGCTCCAGGGCGCCGTCGAGGCCGGTGGCGGTGGGCTTCTCGGTGTAGATGTGCTTGCCCGCGGCGATGGCCTTCTTGATGGCCTCCTCGCGGGCGGAAGTCACCTGGGCGTCGAAGTAGAGGTCCACGGTCGGGTCGGCGAGGACCTCGTCCACGTCCGTCGACCAGTGCTCCAGGCCGTGCTGCTCGGCGAGCGCCTTCAGCGCGTGCTCGCGGCGGCCGACGAGGACCGGCTCGGGCCACAGCACCGTGCCGTCGCCGAGGTCGAGGCCGCCCTGGTCGCGCAGGGCGAGAATCGAGCGGACGAGGTGCTGGCGGTAGCCCATGCGCCCCGTCACGCCGTTCATGGCGATTCGCACCGTCTTGCGTGTCACGTGATTCCCTTCGTACGCGGGTTCCGCGCCGCGTACGCCCCACTGGTGAACGTGACAGCAAGCGCTTTCTACTCAAGAAGAAGTTAGCCTCTGTCGAGCCGATTGGACAAGACCATACGGACGACGAGATGTTCGACCGTCCGGACGGCTGGACGTAGGGGGCGTGAGCACGGTCGGATGGAGCACTACGAGCACTACGAGCACGACGGGTACGGCAGGCCGAAGAGCACAGCGAGCACGAGAAGCACGATGAGGTGCTACGAGATGCGTGACCGGAGGACGACGAGATGACCGTGACCCTGGCGGACGTGGCGGCGCGGGCGCAGGTCTCGCCCGCGACCGTGTCCCGGGTGCTGAACGGGAACTATCCCGTCGCGGCGTCCACGCGCGAGCGGGTGCTGCGCGCGGTGGACGACCTGGACTACGTACTGAACGGGCCCGCGAGTTCGCTGGCCGCAGCCACCTCCGACCTGGTCGGCATCCTGGTGAACGACATCGCCGACCCCTTCTTCGGGATCATGGCGGCCGCGATCCAGTCGGAGATCGGCGGCCCCGGGGGGCGTGCGGGCGGCGAACGGCTCGGGGTCGTATGCAACACCGGCGGCTCCCCGGAGCGTGAGCTGACCTACCTCACGCTCCTTCAGCGCCAGCGCGCCGCCGCGGTCGTCCTGACGGGCGGTGCCGTCGAGGACGCGCCGCACGCCGCGGCGGTCGCGGCGAAGCTGCGCAAGCTCGGGGACGCGGGGACCCAGGTGGTCCTGTGCGGACGGCCGCCCGCGCCCGACGCCCCCGAGGCGATCGCGCTCACCTTCGACAACCGGGGCGGCGGCCGGCAGCTCACCGAGCACCTGATCGGGCTCGGCCACCGCCGGCTCGGCTACATCGCGGGCCCTGAGGAGCGGACGACGACCCGGCACCGTCTGGAGGGACACCGCGCCGCGCTGGCCGCGCACGACATCGAGGACGATCCGCGTCGCACGGTGCACGGACGCTACGACCGTCGCGCCGGCTACGAGGCGACGCTCGAACTCCTGCGCCGCGACCCGTCGTTGACGGCTGTCGTCGCCGCCAACGACACCGTCGCCCTCGGCGCGTGCGCGGCGCTGCGCGAGGCGGGCCTGCGTATCCCCGACGACGTGTCCGTCGCCGGCTTCGACGACCTCCCCTTCAGCATCGACGCGGTACCCGCGCTGACGACGGTGCGGTTGCCGCTGTCGGAGGCGGGGGCCCGGGCCGGCCGCATCGCGATGGGCCGCGAGGAGCCGCCGCCGGGCGGGATCGCGACGGTGCGGGGGGAATTGATGGTGCGGGGCTCTACGGGGGTGCCGCGGGCCTGAACGGGGGTTTTCGCCCCCGCCGCCCCTACCCTCCCCCAAGCTCTCGGCTTCGCTCGAGCAGGGGGGACCCCCATCATCCCTACCTGGGGGCTCCGCCCCCAGACCCCCGAGGTGGGTTCTTCGGCTGCGGGCCGGTGGGGGCCGGTCGCGCAGTTCCCCGCGCCCCTGGCGCACGGGGCTGCGCCCCGGCGCTCCTGAGGAGCGCGGCGAACGCCGCGACCAGCCGCCACCCACCCTCAGCCGAACCACGTACGGAAGGGACCGTGCAGTCCCACTCGCCCTCAGCCGAGTGACGCACGGAAGGGACCGTGCAGTCCCACTCGCCCAGCCGAGTGACGCACGGAAGGGGCCGTGGCGGTGCGTCGCAAGCCCGTCGCTTACGTTCGGATCGAGCAGCGGCTCCCTTGCCCGGCCCACGCCTGATCCGGCGGCGACGGGCTCGACGTACCGGCACGGCCCCGACCCACCCACCGGGCCCCCGCGATCACACGTGCGGACGGTGCCCCTTCTCCTGACGGGGGGGGAACGACTGGTCGGCACCGGGGAGTTGCCCGACCGTTGCCCACGCTTGGCCGAAGCCGTAGGCTCGACCCATACCTCTGACTGAGTCAACTATCACGTCCGAGCAACCGGCACCGATCATCCGGGGTTGAGTGATCATGACCGTCCAGGACATCCGCTCCTTCAACCGCTTCTACACGAACGTCATCGGCGCCCTCGACTACGGCCGCCACCTCTACGCCCCCTACACCCTCACCGAGTCCCGCGTGCTGTACGAGCTCGCCCACTCCCCCCGCACCGACGCCGCCGACCTCCGCACCGAACTGTCCCTGGATGCCGGTTACTTGAGCCGCATCCTGAACAAGTTCGAGCAGGACGGCCTGATCGAGCGGACACCCTCGGAGCGGGACCCGCGGCGGCGGCGCATCACACTCACCGCACAGGGCAGGAAGACGGCGGCCCTGCTGGACGAGCGCTCACGGGAATCGGTGGGGGCACTCCTGGCGACCGTCCCGGCCGACGACCGCCCCCGGCTCGCCGAGGCGATGCACACCGTGCGCACGCTGCTCTCCTCCGGGCGCCCGCCCCGCCGCGAGGATGTCGTCCTGCGCGACCCCGGCCCCGGCGACCTCGGCTGGATCGTGCAGCGCAACGCCGCGCTGTACGCCGCCGAGTACGGCTGGAACACCGACTACGAGGGACTGGTCGCCCGGATCGTGGCGGACTTCGCCGAGGACCACGATCCGCACCTGGAGCGGGTGTGGATCGCCGAGCTGGACGGACGGCCGGTGGGCTGCGTGATGTGCGTACGCGACGACGCGCCCGGGACCGCCCGCCTCCGTCTCCTCCTCGTCGAGCCCGACGCGCGCGGGCTGCGCATCGGCGACCGGCTGGTCGAGGCCGTCATCGACTTCGCACGGGACGGCGGCTACCGGGACCTGGTCCTGTGGACCAACGACGTGCTCTCCGCCGCCCGCCGCATCTACCAGCGCCACGGTTTCGTCCTCGTCGCCGAGAAACCGCACCGCTCGTTCGGCGCGGACCTGACCGGTCAGGACTGGCGGTTGGATCTGCACGGCACGGAGGAGTGAATTTGAAGGCCCGGATCAGTGCCGTGGTCGCGTCATAGGCGTAGCCGCCGTACGCGCCGTACGGGGCCTTGTAGCCCGCCGCCTTGTAGTCCTTGATGAAGGTCTTGGCCGAGGCAAGCGAGTCGGGAACGGCGCCGCCCATGGTGCAGATGTCGCCTTCGGCGGCGGTGCCGGCCAGGTCGGCGTATTTGGTCGCCAGAAGGCCGTCGCCGCCCGCCAAGGAACCGTTGGGACACTCGGCGTGGAGCTGTTTGCTCAGCGGGCCCCCGACGTCGTACTGGCCCCCGAAGTACACGACGTCGGCCCCCGCTCCCCGGGCCTTCGCGATCTGCGCCGCGAAGTCGCGCTGGGTGGCATCCACTTGACTCTCCCCCACGATGGTCCCGCCCTCGTCGCGGAACGCCTTCTTGAACGACTGGACCAGTGAGACGCCGTAGGTCTGCTTGTCATCGATGACGAATGCCTTGCGGCGCCCGTCTGTCCGGTACAGGTACTTGGCAGCGGCAAGTGCCTGCGCCGTGTCATTGGCCACCGTGCGGAAATAGGTGTTGTACGGCCTGGAAATCGTGCCGTTCCGATAGTCATCGCCCAGGGTGAGAGCCGGTGCGGTGTTCGACGGCGAGATCTGGGGCAGGTGGGCGGCGTAGAACACGCTCTGCATGGCCTGGGCCACACCGGCGTTCAGGGGACCCACCACCCCCACGACATCACGGTCGGCGACGAACTCGACGGCGTTCTGCTGCCCAACGCTGGGCGGGGCCTTGTCGTCCAGAGCTTTGATCTTGAAGGTGACGCCCGGGACGAGGTTCTCGGTGTTGGCCGCCTCGGCGGCGAGTTCCGCCGAGTTCTTGATGCCTTGGCCGAGCTCGGTTAATTGGCCGCTCAGGGGTGCGCTCACGCCGATCCTTACGGTCAGGCCGCCCTTGGCCTTCGTATCCGCACCGGATCCCGTGCCGCCCGAAGACCCCCCGTCCGATCCCCCTCCTTCGATGAGGTTCAACGCCACCGGGAGCGGCTTCACGTCCTCCGGCGGTGGCGACGGCTGCTCGACCGGCTCGGGCTCGGGTTCGGGTTCGAGCGCGGGCCACCGGTAGCGGTTGCGGGCCAGGGCGATCGCGCCCGCCGTGTTGCCGTTGCGCTGCTGCGGCGTCGGACGCCCCTTGGACACCAGGGCGTCATGCAGATGGCGGTACAGCGTCGTCATGGTCAGCAGCGGCGGCGCTTCCGGAACCCCCTGTTCGAGGGCGCCGATCAGCTCGCCCGTGAACGCCGTGTACGTCTCTCCCGGCGGTGCGAGCGCCGTCCGGGTCTCCGAGGTCGCGGTCAGCACGAACGTGCCGCCGATGTCCGACATCCCGCCCAGTCCCGTGGCGGACATCGCACCGTGCAGGGCGAGACCGCTCCAGCAGCAGTCGAGGATCACGACCTTGCGGCGGGCCCGGACCTGGGGGCTCAGGAGCAGCTCACGGATGTCCTGGTAGCGCAGGGCGGTGTAGGGACGGTCGGACATGCCGGGGTCCGGCGTGTCGTCACCGGCCTCGGAGCCCGGTCCGGACAGCTGCCGCACCAACCGTTCGATGTGCCGCGGGTCGGCTCCGCTCACGGTGACGGTGACACCGCGGTGTTCCACCCGCACCTCGGGCCCGTTCCCACGCGACTGGCGCCAGTTGGCGACGGCGAGGAGCAGTCCGCCGAGGCCCACGGCGTTGCTGAGCACCACGTTGATCAGTTCCAGGCCGCCGCCCGTGGTGCCCGGTCGTTCCTGACGGTCCCGCAGGGAAAGACTCGCCTTCGCCGTGTCCGGATCCCGCATCAGCCAGCGCTGCAGTGCGCGAAGCTGTCTCCCGTCGTCTTCGAGCACTTCGATATCAAGTCGCATGCTTCCCCCGCACGCCGGCGATTTCGGCATCTTAGCGACACAAAGGGCACGTCGTAGTGCTTGTGGAAAAGGACCTCCCGAACCACCCACCACCGATTTTCCTTTCGACTCTCCTTTTGATCGACAACGGCCGACATCGGCACGCGAGTAGGGTCCGTGCGCATGAAGCTGGCATTTTCCACGCTCGGCGTACCCGGGCTCCCCATCCCCGACGTCGTACGACTCGCCGCCGCGCACGGCTACCACGGCGTGGAGCTGCGCGCGCATCCAGAGGAGCCGGTGCACCCCGGGATCGGGGCGGCAGAACGGGCCGAGGTGGTCGCCGCGTTCAAGGCGGGCGGCATCGAGATCCTCGGCGTGGCGGGCTACGCGCGGGTGGCGGCACCGGGCGACGACGACACCGTCGTCGCCGAGATCAAGGAGCTCCTCGACCTCGCCCACGACCTGGGCGCCCCGTTCGTACGCGTCTTTCCGGGCGCGAGTTCCGAGCAGAGCGTCGAGGAGGCGGACGCGACGGCGGCCCGGCGGCTCGGCACGGCGGCGGAGTACGCCGCCGACCTTGGCGTACGGATCCTGCTGGAGACCCATGACTCGCACCGCACCGGCGCGGACGCGATCAGGATCCTGGGCCTGGTCGGGCACCACCACGTGGGCTCGCTGTGGGACGTCATGCACACCTGGCTCGGCGGCGAGGAGCCGGCGGAGACCTACGCGGCCCTGTGCACCTACCTCGGCTACCTCCAGGTCAAGGACATCGCCTCCGCCGAGGACACCACCCCGCTCCCCCTCGGCGCGGGCGTCCTGCCCCTCGCCGACTGTGTGGAACTCCTCTCCCGGGAGGGCTGGGACGGCTGGCTGTGCTGGGAGTACGAGAAGCGGTGGTACGAGGGGGTCGCGCCGCTTCCTGAGCTGCTGGGGCCGGGTCGGGAGCACCTCGGGCGCCTGCTGAACGACTCCGCCTAGGACCGGTTCCGGGGACACGCACACCCGCCCGGACCGGCTTCCCACGGCTCGCCGCGCCTCGCCGACGGGCTATCGTGGACGCCATGTCGGCACCGGAACTGATCCGTATCGTCTCCCGCGACTCGCCCATGGCCCTGGCCCAAGTGCAGCGAGTCCGGGCCGAGTTGGGCGCGCTCCATCCGCACATCCGCACCGAGGTCGTGCCCGTGAAGACGACCGGTGACAAGTGGATGGGAGACCTCGCCAAGGTCGAGGGGAAGGGCGCGTTCACCAAGGAGGTCGACGCGGCGCTGCTGGCCGGTGAGGCCGATCTCGCGGTGCACTGCGTGAAGGACATCCCCGCGGATCGTCCCCTCCCGGCGGGGACGATGTTCGCCGCGTTCCTGGCGCGGGACGACATCCGGGACGCCCTCGTGCACCCGGACGGGCTCACGCTGGACGAGCTGCCGCGGGGGACGCGGATCGGCACCTCGTCGGTACGGCGGGGCGCCCAGCTGGCCGCCTCGCACCCGCACCTGGAGTGCGTGCCGTTCCGGGGGAACGCCAACCGGCGGCTGGAGAAGCTGGCGGCGGGTGAGGCGGACGCGCTGCTGCTGGCGGTGTCGGGGCTGGAGCGGATCGGCCGGGCGGACGTGATCACGGAGATCCTGTCGCCCGAGACGATGATGCCGCCGATCGGGGCGGGCATCCTCGCCCTCCAGTGCCGTGAGGGCGACACCGAGGTGATCGAGACGATCAGCGACCTCGGCGACCCCAACACGCACCGCGAGGCCACGGCGGAGCGGATGTTCCTGCACGTCCTCCAGGGCCACTGCAACTCACCGATCGCCGGTTTCGCCAAGGCCCACCGCAGTGGCGAACTGTCCCTGCGCGCCTGCGTGTTCACCCCGGACGGCAAGACCGTACTGAACGCCCACGAGTGGGCGGGCCGCCTCGACGCCGCGACGCTCGGCACGTCCGTCGCCGTCGCCCTGCTGCGTCAGGGCGCCCGCGAGCTGATCGACGACATCCCCCACTGATCACTCCCCCCTGATCCTCCCCGCTGATCACCCCAGCGGGCCGGCCCAGTCGGCGAAGGTCTCGTGGAAGGCGGGGAACGTCTTCCGTACGCAGCCGGGGTCGTCGAACGAGACGCCGCCCGGCGCGCGGAGTCCGGTCACCGCGAAGGACATGACGATGCGGTGGTCACCGTACGTCTTGATCTCCGCGCCCGGCACGGGCTGCGCACCGGGGCGGATCTCGATCCAGTCGTCCCCGGTCTCCACCCGTACGCCCAGCCGCCGGAGGTTCTCCGCGCAGGCGTCCAGGCGGTCGCACTCCTTCACACGTGTGTTGGCGACGTCCTCGATGCGGACCGGGCCCGAGGCGAAGGGCGCGATCGCGGCCAGCGTCGGCATGGTGTCGGAGATGTCCCGCATGGTGACCGTGAGGCCGCGCAGTTCGCCGGTGCCGGCGACCGTCGTCCCGCCGGAGCCGACCTCCACCCGCGCCCCCATCCGCCGCAGTACGTCGACGAAGCCCAGATCGCCCTGGAGCGCGCCGGTGCCCAGGCCAGGAACCGTCACCTCGCGGCCGGTCAGGGCGGCCGCGGCGAAGAAGTAGCTCGCGGTGGAGGCGTCGGGCTCGACGGCGTAGGTGGTGGCGCGGTAGCCGCCGGGCGAGACCACGAACACCTCGCCCTCCCGGCGCACGGACGCGCCGAACGTCCGCATCATCGCGAGCGTGATCTCGACGTACGGCGCCGAGACCAGGTCCGTGACGGTGATGCGCAGGCCCTTGCGGGTCAGCGGGCCGAGCAGCAGGAGGGCGGTCAGGTACTGGGAGGACTGGCCCGCGTCGAGCATCACGTCACCGCCCTCCACCCCGGACGCCGCGATCCGCAGCGGGTGGTGGCCCTCCGCCTCCTCGTGCCGCAGGTCGACGCCGAGGTCGCGCAGGGCGCGGGTGAGCGGGAGCAGTGGGCGGCGGCGCATCTGCGGGGAGGCGTCGAAGCGGTAGGTGCCGTGTCCGGCGGCGGCGAGGGTCGGCAGAAAGCGGGCGGTGGTCGCGCCGTCGCGGCAGTACACGTCGGCGTCGGTGGCCGCCGGGCCCTGGGGGCGGCCGTCGATCTGCCAGACGTGCGGGGTGCGACCGACGCGGTAGCCGAGCCGGGTCAGGCCCTCCGTGAAACCTTCCGTGTCGTCCGACCGGAGCGGCCGTACGAGGGTGGTGACCCCGTCGGCCGCCGCCGCCAGGAAGAGCGCACGCGCGGTGATGGACTTGGAACCGGGGATGTCGACGACGGCCATGTCCTCATGCTGGCTCCCCGACCTGCTCCGGCGCGGGAGCGTCCGCCAAATGGACCTGTCTGCGCGAGCCCGGCGTCGAACCGTCCCACCCATTCGCCCCACCCGCACCAATTCCCCGAACCGGCGGAAACCGGGGAACCCCGACCCGCACCGGTTCGTCCAATCCGCATGCTGCCGGATGAGTCTCCGCAGAGCGGTGTCGGCCTCGCTGCTGGCTGCGAATGCTGACCACCCTCTCCGCCGCCTGCGGCCGACAGCACGCCGTCACCGGCGCGCCCCCCTCCAACTGCGCCGGTGACGGCCCCTCCTCGGGATACTGTGCACACCCTTGACTGGAAGAAACTTCCTGGATATTCGTGACTCCTCGGAAGTTTCCTTCATGAGGGAGGAGCGCACGTGGGGCCATCGAGATCTTCCAGACCGTCCAGACGTACCGTTCTCGCCGCCACCGCCGGGACCACCGCGGCCCTGACCTTGAGCACCAGCTCCGTCCGGGCGGCCGAGGACCGACCTGACGATTCGTCACTCCGATCTCTCGTCTCCCGTATGACGCTGGAGGAGAAGGTCGGCCAGCTCTTCGTGATGCGGGTGTACGGCCACTCGGCCACCGCACCCGACCAGGCCGACATCGACGCCAACCTGGAGGAGCTCGGCGTCAGGACGGCCGCCGAGCTGATCGCCAGGTACCGCGTCGGCGGGATCATCTACTTCACCTGGACGCACAACACCCGCGACCCGCACCAGATCGCAGCCCTCTCGAACGGCATCCAGAAAGTCTCCCTCGACCAGCCGCGCGGGCTGCCCGTCCTCATCTCCACCGACCAGGAGTACGGAGCGGTGGCCCGGGTGGGCAAGCCCGCGACACTGTTCCCGGGCGCGATGGCGCTGGGCGCCGGCGGCTCGCGGGAGGACGCCCGTACGGTCGGGCGCCTCGGCGGAGCCGAGCTGCGCGCCCTCGGCATCCGGCAGGACTACTCCCCGGTCGCCGACGTGAACGTCAACCCGGCCAACCCGGTCATCGGCGTACGCTCCTTCGGCGCCGATCCGGACGCCGTGGCCGGGCTGGTGACGGCAGAGGTGAAGGGCTATCAGAGCGTCGGGGTCGCGGCCACGGCGAAGCACTTCCCGGGGCACGGGGACACCGCCGTCGACAGCCACTTCGGCTTCCCCGTCATCACGCACAGCCGCGAGCTGTGGTCGTCCCTCGACGCCGTGCCCTTCCGGGCCGCCGTCCGCGCCGGCATCGACTCGGTCATGACCGCCCACATCATGGTCCCGGCGCTCGACCCGTCCGGGGACCCCGCGACGCTTTCCCACCCCATCCTCACCGGCATCCTGCGCGAGGAACTCGGCTACGACGGGCTCGTGGTGACCGACTCGCTCGGCATGGAGGGCGTCCGGACGAAGTACGGCGACGACCGCGTCCCCGTGCTGGCACTCAAGGCCGGTGTCGACCAGCTCCTCAACCCGCCGTCCATCGATGTGGCCTGGCACGCGGTCCTGAACGCCGTGCGCGGCGGCGAGCTCACCGAGGCCCGCCTCGACGAGTCCGTCCTGCGCGTCCTGCGCCTCAAGGCCAAGCTGGGCCTGCTGGAGAACCCGTACGTCAGCGACACCGGCGTCGACCACACGGTCGGCACCGCCGCGCACCGCAGGACGGCCGACCGGATCGCCGAGCGCACGACGACACTGCTGGTCAACGAGGAGCGCCTGCTCCCGCTCTCGCGCCGGCGCACCCCGCGCGTCCTCGTCGTGGGCGCCGATCCCGCCTCGCCGTCCGGTACCGACGGACCGCCCACGACCGTCCTCGCGACCGCCCTCACCGAGCTGGGTTTCACGGCGACGGCGCTGTCCACGGGAACGGCGCCCTCCGCGGAGGGCATCGACAGCGCGGTGGCGGCTGCCAGGGGCGTGGACGCGGTCGTCGTCGGCACGTACAACGTGACGGCGACCGGGTCGCAGAAGACCCTCGTCGAACGGCTCGTCGCCACCGGCGTCCCGGTGGTCGCGATCGCGATCCGCAACCCGTATGACGTGGCCCAACTCCCTGACGTGCGCGCTTATTTGGCTGCCTACTCCTGGACGGACGTCGAACTGCGCGCCGCCGCCCGAGTGATCGCGGGCAGCGCGAGGCCCCGCGGGAGGCTGCCGGTGGAGGTGCAGCGGGCGGACGACCCGACGAAGGCGCTGTATCCGATCGGGTACGGATTGACGTACTAGGTCCGGTATGGGCCGACGTACCGCCCCGGGTGGGGAATGGCGTACAGGCCCTACGCCGCACACCCGGCGCACCACCCCCAAAGGACGCAAAGCACCCCGGATGTCTGGCGTGTGCCCGTCGCGACGGGTCACGCTGGGCGGGGGTATCGGGGGGAATCCATGCGAGCCAGCTCGTCGGGTCGGCGTTCCGTTGGGGTGCTCTGCGCGCTGCTGCTGGCCGTCGCCGCGCTCGCGGGATGCGACCGCTGGTCGGACTCGGGGAGCGCCGAGCCCGGCGCGGGGACGACGTCGACCCAGCCCTCGGGCTACGGGGCGGTGTTCCTCGCGGTCGACGAGTGCAGTTCCTTCGGGACGACCAGCTTCACCGAGGTGCCCTGCGGCAGCGAACGGGCCGCCGCGCGGGTGATCGCCCGTTACGACGGCAAGGTGGCCGACGGGCCGCTGTGTCCCGCGACCACGGACTTCGTGCTGCACATCAGCGAGACCCGGCCCGCCTCGGACGAGAACGGCGACGGGGTCGTCCCCCAGGGTTACGCCTGCATGCGCAAGCTGGAGGCCCCGCACCCCGGCGATCCGGGCGGCGGCGGCGGTCCCCGCACCATCGTCGGCGACTGCGTCTACAGCTCCGGCGACGGGCAGGTGCGGGAGACCGCGTGCGACGGCAAGGGCAAGAAGCCCCCGGAGTACAAGGTGACGTCGGCGGTCCTCGACCGCGCCAAGTGCCCGTCGTCCACGGCCCTCTATGTCCAACTGGGCGGCAGTAGACCGGTGGGCTGCGCCCGCCCGGTGTAGCCGAGGGGCGGACGCAGCCGGTGAACCGGGTTGCGGCGGGTGAACCGGGTTACGGTCGCAGTGCGGGCTCGCGCTCGATGTCGCGCTGGTCCAGCTTCGCGTCGAACTTCGCGAGGGGCCTCGCCGCCGACGGGTTCTCCTGGACCGTCGCCGAGGCGACACCCGCCCACTCCAGGATGCGGGCCGTCGCGAGGGCCTTCTCGTCGGGGACGAGTCCCGCGACGTTGGCACCGTGGTTCAGACCGGGGGCGGTGAAGACGTACGAGTCGCGTGCGCCCTTGCCGAGCCGGAAGCGCTCCGCGCCCCAGGGGTCGTTCTGGCCGTAGACGAAGAGCATGTGGTCGGCGTGGTGGCGGACCCAGGAGTCCACGTCCGCCATGGCCCACGGCTGGAACCTCATCGGGATCGAGCGCGGCACGAAGTTCCGCGGCGGCTGGTAGCCGTAGCGGATGTACTTCTTCTCGATGTTCGGGAAGTGGATCGTGGGCGCGCCGAGCTGCGTACCCGCCTGGTAGTAGTACGGCGTGTACGTCTCCAGGCCCTGGTCGGCGTAGGCCGAGAAGCCGGAGATGGTGTCGACGGAGTTCCAGATCGCGTCATCGGTCGCGTGGGCGGCGTCGGCCGGGATCGAGTCGCAGTCCGAGAGCAGGCTGTACTGCCAGAAGCCCCACACGTAGTCGAGCACGACCGCCTCGTACGCCTTGTCGAGGCTTCCGATGGTGGTGAAGGTGTAGCCGTTGTCGGCGGCGTACGCCTCGTACTTCTTCTCCAGCGGCGCGCGCCGCACCAGCGCCTCGCGCTGCACGGCGTTCAGCTTGTCGCGGCACTCCTTGGTGCCGACGTTCTCGAAGAAGCGGTCGTACGCCGAGTCCTCGTTGTTCACCACGTCGTTGGGGGCGACGTAGGCGACGACGCCGTCCATGTCGCGCGGGTAGAAGCGCTCGTAGTACGTGGCGGTCATGCCGCCCTTCGAGCCGCCCGTGGAGAGCCACTTCTGGTGGTAGATCGGCTTGAGGGCCTCGAAGATGCGGTGCTGGTCGCTCGCCGCCTGCCAGATGTCGAGCTTCGACCAGTCGGCCGGGTCGGGCCGGGACGGGGTGAAGAAGCGGTACTCCATCGAGACCTGGTTGCCGTCCACGATCTGGGTGGGCTCACGGCGGCCGGGGTTCGTCGAGACGTTGTAGCCGCCGGTGTAGAAGACCGTCGGGCGGGAGACGTCCTTGTGCAGCACGGTGATCCGCTGCTGGAACGTGCCCTTGGACGGGTGCCGGTGGTCGATCGGCTGGGTGTAGTTGAGAACGAAGAAGCGGTAGCCGGTGTACGGCTTCTCCTCGATCAGGCTCATGCCCGGTATCGCGAGCAGCCTGTCCTTGATGTCGGTGTCCGTGCTTGTGGTGCCTGGTGCGGCCTCCGGCTGGGCGGCGGTGGCCGCTCCCGCCGTGCTCAACGTGCCTATGAGCACCGTGAGCGCCAGCAGCCATCTGAGCGCCTTGCGCATGCACACTCCCCTGTGAAACGGATGTGCGCTGGAAGCTATCGGAGCAACTCACAGGCGCACCAGGGGAGATGGGGAAAACCCTATGGGAAGGCTGTGCCCTTGCCGGCTCAGCAGAGGATCCAGTCCGAGCTCACCGAACCCGATCCGACCGAGCCCTTGACGCGGACGCAGCGGTGGCCCGCGTGGACGGTCACCGGGCCCGCGTGGTGCGAGAAGCTGCCCTCGTCGACCACGGGCCGGTTGCCACGCGCCTGCACGCTGACGGACATCGACCGTTTGCGGGACTGCTGCTTGTTGGGCACGGTCATCGCGCAGACATAGCCGTCGCGCTTGTAGATCTGGACGGAGCCGGTCGAGAAGGTGAGCGTTCTGACCTTGCGACCCGAGCAGTACGAGTCGGCCGCCTGCGCGCTGCCTGGGCTCATCAACGCCATCAGCCCGGCCGCGGTCAACACCGCAAGGCCCAGCGCCAGGCGCCGGCGTATCGCACCACAACGGTCCACTGTCGTCCTCCCCCGGCCATTCAGCGTACTGGTGTACGGACGCAGGACGTACATCGGATGGTTGCCTTCGTCCGAGAGAGGTTTTCTTCCACGTTTGGGGCAACCGCACCCCTTTGTTCGGTGTCCAACTGGTCAGAAAAACGAATGAAAGGTGCTCATCCATGTCCCGCACGTCACGTTCACGTACGGCCGTCGGCGCGCTCGTCGCCGCGGCGCTCCTCGCCACGGCGGGTGCCTCCGTGCCCGCGTTCGCCGGTTCCAGCGCTCCCCCGCCCGCCCGCAGCGGTGCCAACGGTCCCGCCTACGACCGGGTGGCCGACTTCTACGGCGCCTACATCGACGCGGTCACCGACGAGGGAGGCGGTCACCTCGGCTCCCAGCTGCGCACCTTCTACCTGACCAAGGATCTCCGCACCCGCCTGGCGAAGTGGGAGAGCCGCGAGCATGCCGACGGGGTGCTCCGCGCGCAGGACGTGCCGCGGGCGTGGAAGGTGACGGCGGGAGACAGCGGCGCGGGCCACACCTGGTCGACGGTGCGCCTCACCTGGGGCTCCGCCCAGCACCCCACGTACACCTATCTGACCGTGCAGTCGGACCTGGCCACGAAGAAGATCTCCGACATCAAGGCGAAGAGCTGAACTCAGGCCGACGAGGGAACCGGCTCTTCCTCCTCCGGGGCTCCGACGAACGTCCTCCACAACTCCGCGTAATGGCCGCCCAGCTGGAGGAGTTCGTCGTGGGTGCCGTCCTCGGCGACGCGGCCGTGGTCCATGACCACGACCCGGTCGGCGCGGGCGGCCGTCGTCAGGCGGTGGGCGACGACGAGGGTCGTACGGCGTCCGGCGAGGCGGTCGGTGGCCTGGTTGACCAGGGCCTCCGTCGCCAGGTCCAGCGCCGCCGTCGCCTCGTCGAGGAGCAGCACGTCCGGGTCCACGAGTTCGGCGCGCGCCAGCGCGATCAGCTGGCGCTGGCCCGCGGAGAGGTTGCGGCCGCGCTCGGCGACCTCGTGGAGGTAGCCGCCGTCGAGCGTGGCGATCATGTCGTGGGCGCCGACCGCACGGGCCGCGGCCTCCACCTCGGCATCGGTGGCGTCGGGGCGCCCGTAGGCGATGGCGTCCCGGACGGTCCCCTGGAAGAGGTACGCCTCCTGGGGGACGACGCCGAGCCGGTGCCGGTACGAGGTCAGGTCGAGCGAGCGCAGATCCGTGCCGTCGACCGTCACCCGCCCGCCCGTCGGGTCGTAGAACCGGGCGACCAGCTTCACCAGTGTGGACTTGCCCGCGCCGGTCTCGCCGACGAAGGCGACGGTCTGTCCGGCGGGGATGCTCAGCGAGATACCGCTGAGCGCCGCCTCCGCGTCTGCCTCGGCGGCGGCGCCGTACGCGAAGTCGACGTCCTCGAAGGCGATCTCGCCCCGCAGGGAAAGGACGTCCAGCGGTGCCTCGGCGGCCTTCGTCGAGGTCGGCTCCTGGAGCAGTTCCTGGATGCGGCCCAGCGAGACCGTGGCCTGCTGGTAGCCGTCGAAGACCTGCGAGAGCTGCTGCACGGGCGCGAAGAACAGGTCGATGTAGAGGAGGTAGGCGACCAGCGCGCCCGTCGTGAGGGTGCCGGCGTCCACCCGGTGCGCGCCCACGATCAGCACCGAGGCCGAGGCGACCGACGCCAGCAGCTGCACGAACGGGAAGTAGATCGATATCAGCCACTGACCGCGGATGCGCGCCCTGCGATAGCTGTCGCTGCCCTCCGCGAACCGCTGCCCGCCCGTGCGCTCGCGCCGGAACGCCTGCAGGATCAGCAGTCCGGAGACCGACTCCTGGAGATCGGCGTTGACCGCCGACACCCGTTCGCGGGCGAGTTCGTACGCCTTCACGCTCGCCCGGCGGAAGAAGAAGGTGCCGATGACCAGCGGCGGAAGGGTGATGAAGACAACCAGCGCGAGCTGGACGTCGATCACCAGCAGCACGCCCATGATGCCGAAGAAGGTGACGACCGAGACGAACGCGGTGACCAGGCCCGTCTGGAGGAACGTCGACAGCGCGTCGACGTCCGTCGTCATCCGGGTCATGATCCGGCCGGTCAGCTCCCGCTCGTAGTAGTCGAGTCCGAGGCGCTGGAGCTGCGCGAAGATCTTCAGGCGGAGGGAGTAGAGGACCCGCTCGCCGGTCCGGCCCGTCATCCGGGTCTCGCCGATCTGCGCGGTCCACTGGACAAGCACGGTGACCAGCGCCAGCGTCGCGGCGGCCCACACCGCGCCGAGGGCCATCCGGGACACACCCTGGTCGATGCCGTGCCGGATCAGCACGGGCAGCAGCAGGCTCATGCCCGCGTCCACGGCCACGAGACCCAGGCTGACGAGCAGCGGGAGACCGAAGCCGCGCAGCAGCCTGCGCAGCCCGTACGACTCCTCGGGCCTGACCGCACGCGCCTCGTCGATGCCGGGGGTGTCGGTGGCCGGGGGCAGCGCCTCGACCAGGGTGAGGAGTTCGGGCGTGGCGGGCATGCCGGACAGGGCGTTGTCCTTGGGCTCCCGGTCGCCGGTCCACAGATGGGGAGTGACCCCGCGCTCGGCGTCGAACTCTGCGTCCAGCTCGTCCCGTACGGAGGTGTCCTCCTGGGGCACGACGGGCTGGGCGTGACCGGGCGAGACGCCGCCCAGCTCGTCCGGGTCGGTCAGGAGGCGGCGATACAGCGGGGAGCGCTGCTGGAGTTCCTCGTGGGTGCCGATGGCGGCGAGGCTGCCGCCGTCGAGGACGGCGATGCGGTCGGCGAGGTTGAGGGTGGAGCGGCGGTGGGCGATGAGGAGGGTGGTGCGCCCCTCCATGACATGCGTGAGCGCCTCGTGGATCTCGTGCTCGACGCGGGCGTCCACGGCGGAGGTGGCGTCGTCGAGGACGAGCAGGCGGGGGTCGGTGAGGATGGCGCGGGCGAGGGCGACGCGCTGGCGCTGGCCGCCGGAGAGCGTGAGGCCGTGCTCGCCGACCTTGGTGTCGTAGCCCTCGGGCAGCTCGGCGATGAAACGGTCCGCCTGCGCGGCGCGGGCCGCGGTCTCGATCTCCTCCTGGGTGGCGTCCGGGCGGCCGTAGGCGATGTTGGCGCGCACGGTGTCGGAGAAGAGGAAGGAGTCCTCGGGGACCAGGCCGATCGCGGCGCGCAGCGACTCCTGCGTCAGCTCGCGGACGTCGTGGCCGCCGATGAGGACGGCGCCGTGCGTCACGTCGTAGAAGCGGGGCATCAGGAGCGAGACCGTCGACTTGCCGGAGCCGGAGGAGCCGACCACGGCGAGGGTCTCGCCGGGGCGGATCTCGAAGCTCAGCCCGTCGAGCACCGGCCGCCCGTCCTCGTAGGCGAAGGACACGTCGTCGAACTCGACGGTCGCGGGCGCGTCGGCCGGGAGGGTCTTGGTGCCGTCCTTGATCGACGGCTCGGTGTCGATGAGTTCGAGGACGCGCTCGGCGCCCGCGCGGGCCTGCTGTCCGACGGTGAGGACCACGGCGAGCATCCGCACCGGCCCCACGAGCTGGGAGAGGTACGAGGAGAACGCGACGAAGGTGCCGAGCGTGATCTGTCCGCGTACGGCGAGCCAGCCGCCCAGCGCCAGCATCGCGACCTGGCCGAGGGCGGGCACGGCCTGGAGGGCCGGGGTGTACTTGGCGTTGAGCCGGATGGTCCGCAGCCGCCCCGCGAAGAGCCGCCGTCCGACGTCCCGGAGCTTCCCGGTCTCCTGGTCCTCCTGCCCGAAGCCCTTCACCACGCGTACGCCGCTGACGGCGCCGTCGACGACGCCCGCCACGGCGGCGGCCTGCGCCTGCGCGTACCAGGTAGCGGGGTGCAGCTTGGAGCGGCTGCGCTTGGCGACGACCCAGAGAGCGGGGGCGACGGCGAGCGCCACCAGGGTGAGGGGCAGGGAGAGCGAGGCCATGATCCCGAGAGAGATCAAAAAGAGCAGCACGTTCCCGATGGTCATCGGGAGCATGAAGAGCAGGCCCTGGATCAGCTGGAGGTCGCTGGTGGCACGGCCGACGACCTGGCCGGTGGACAGCTCGTCCTGGCGTCGTCCGTCGAGCCGGGTGATCGTCCTGTACATCTCGGTCCGCAGGTCGTGCTGGACGTCGAGGGCGAGGCGGCCACCGTAGTAGCGGCGGATGAAGGTGAGGACGTAGACGAGGACGGCCGCGCCTATGAGCGCGCCCGCCCAGGGCGCCATGGCCTTGCTGTGGTTCCCGATGACGTCGTCGATGATCACCTTGGTGATCAGCGGGACCACCGCCAGGACCGCCATGCCGCCGAGCGAGGAGCCGAGCGCGAGCAGGACGTACTTCGGGTACCGCCACGCGTACCCGGCGAGCCGCTGTGCCCAGCCGCCCTTGTCCCCTTGCTCCAGTACCACGCCGGTGCCTTCCGTAGATCTCACTCCGCCGGAAGACACCAACGCTGAAAGAAGCGGATTTCATCCCTCCGCAATAATCAGCCGTTCACCGTGTGTGGCAGGCGGACGCTCAGGGAGTACAGGCGGGTGGTCTGGACGGCGTTCTGGTTGTCGTCGCTGACCAGGAGGAGCCCGAGACGGCCGTCCGGGGTGCGGCCGGTGATCGTCAGGCCCTCGATGTTGTCGAGGAGGGGATTGGGCTGGGGCTGCTTGGCCTGGGCGCCCAGTGAAGGACAGTTCACGAGGTCGGCGAGGAGCGTCTTGCGGGCCAGCCGCACACCGTCCTGGCCGGTCAGGGTGTCGACGCGGCGGGTGTCCGTGGCGTGGCGGAGGTCGGCGAGATAGAGGCGGACGGTGTTGCCGACGCCCGCGGTGAAGCCGCGCTCCAGGACGAGAAGGCGGCCGTCGGGGGTGGCCTGGGCCTCGGAGACGCCGAGGCCGGAGTCGGTGCGGTAGCCGTACTGGGCGGCGAGCCGGAAGTCGTGCCGCGTGCGCTCCCAGGTCTGGAAGCGCACGATGCCGCCGGTGTCACCGCTCAGTGACCCCTCCATGGCGGCGAGCAGGGTGTGGCCGCCGGGCAGGAGGGTGAGCCCTTCGAAGGTGAGGTTGGAGGTGGCGCGGCCCGCGGGAGCGACCTTGAGCGCGTCCGGTACGGGGAGGCTCCCGACGAGGGTGCCGTCGCGCTCGTAGCGGCGTACGGAGGGCTCGGTCTCGGAGGTGACCAGACGGGTGCCGGTGGGGGTCCCCCCGCTCGAGCGAAGCCGAGAGCGGGGGAGGTCCACGGCCAGGCCCTCGGAGTCGAGCGCGGCGCCCTTCTCGTCGACGAGGTTCACGACGCTCGTCGGCTTCAGCGTCTCGCGGTCCAGGGTGAAGAGCGAGGACCGGTCGGAGAGCGCGGCGATCTCGCCGTCGCGGTCGACGGCGAGCGCGGAGAGGTTGCCGACGAAGGTGCCGTCGTACGTCGTCTTGTCGAGCGCGTCGGAGTAGCTCGTGATCGAGACGGCGGGCGAGCAGGCGGGGACGCTCGGGGCTGTGCCGCTCTGGGCGTTGACCGGAGCGGCGGCGGTCACACAGGTGGCCGCCGCCAGGCCGGCGGTGACGGTGGCGAGTACGGATCTCATGAGCATGCCGGTCACGGTAGGACGGCCGGGTGACGCGCGGGAGACCGCCTCGTGAAGCGTCAGCCCGCGGACGGCACCGCCGGGATCGCTTCCTGGGGGTTGCTCGTGGGCACGTACCGCAGCACGCTCGCGCTGGTCGTGGACGGGGTCGGCACCAGGTCCTTGTGGATGGCCTTGGCGACGGCCTGGATGGTGTTGACGCCGTACTGCATGGTGCTGTTGTCCTGCGTCAGCACGGTGATCATGTAGTCGTGGCCCGCGCCGTTGAAGGTGCCGATGCTGTGCACGCGCCAGCCGTGCGTGGCACGCGACAGCCAGCCGTTCTTGACGTGCACGGCGACCGAGGAGGGCGCTCCGGCCGGGGTGCCCCAGCGCTGCGAGGAGATGACCTTGCCCATCAACTTCAGCTCGTAGGCGCGGGAGTTGTCGCTCAGCACGGAGTTCTTGGCGGTGAGGAGCGCGAGCAGCTTCTGCTCGTCCCGGACGGTGATCTGGGTGAGACCCCAGTAGTTGTTGGCACCCGGCTTGGTCTGCGTCATCCCGGCGGCGGTGAGGAAACCCTTCACCTTGGTCACACCGAGCTGCTTCCACAGCGTGCTGGTGGCGTTGTTGTCAGACTTGGTGATCATGGCCGTGGCGAGGCTCTGCTCACGCGTGGTCAGATACCGGTTGTGCTTCTTGGCGTCCCACAGCAGCGTGGCCAGCACGGTGGCCTTGACGACGCTGGCGGAGTCGTACGCCGTGCTGCTCCGCAGGGTGCAGGTGGTCTTCGTCGAACGGTCGTAGAGACCGACGGCGACGGTGCCGGCGCGGCCCTTGAGCGCCGTGGTGATGTCCTTCTGCAGCTTGGCGGCCAGGCCCGTCTTGCTCGACGTACAGCTGACCTGCGGTGCCGTGGCGGCGGCGGCCGGCGCGGCGGCTGCCGCGAACGGCACGATCACCCCGGCGCCGAGGCCCGCCGCGAGCACACGGGCACGCCGGGATATCCGGTGAGTCATGGAGGTTCCCCATCCCCTTCAACCAATACGAGCGCGCCTGTGGCGCACTCGTCTCTCATGACTCGTCTGGGTGGCCGAAAGTTGTACGCGTGTTCTGCGGACGGGGGTTCGGGGTAGCGAGGGGGTCGCCCTGAAGCCGCGGAGAGCCGCCGGAGGAGCGGCGGGCGCCCGGCTCTCTTACCCGCGTCTCATCCATCCACAGCTCGCCCCCAGACAGAGCACAGCCCGTACCCATCGGCGGTGTGCATGGTGCACTGGTGACATCTGCCACCGACCCACTGCCCCCGGCTCCCGGCCCCTTCGTGGCCCCCGGCGCACCGGCCGCCGAGCCGCCCCAGGAGCCGTCGCCCACCCCCGCCGCGCCCCGCTGGTCCCTCCCCGCCCTGATCGCGATCATGGCGCTGGCCACGGTGCTGTACTCCTGGAACCTGTCCGGCTCCGGCCTCAACAGCTTCTACAGTTCTGCGATCTACAGCGGAACCCAGAGCTGGAAGGCGTGGTTCTTCGGCTCGCTCGACGCGGGCAACTTCCTGACCGTCGACAAACCGCCGCTCGCACTCATGGTCATGGGCCTGTCGTGCCGGATCTTCGGCTTCGGCACCTGGCAGATGATGCTGCCGATGGTCGTGGCCGCCCTCGGCACCATCTGGATCCTGCACTCCTCCGTGAAGCGGGTGTTCGGCCACGCCGCCGCCGCGCTCGCCGCGCTCGTGCTCGCGCTCACCCCGATCACCGTCGCCATCAACCGCGACAACAACCCCGACACCCTGCTCCTCCTCCTGATGGTGTCGGGCGCGGCCCTCGGACTGCGCGCGACCCGCGACGGCAGGCTGCTGCCGCTGCTCGGCTCGGCGGTCTGCTTCGGGCTCGCCTTCAACACGAAGATGCTCCAGGGCTACATCGCGCTGCCCGCCGTCTTCGCGGTCTATCTGTACGCGTCGCACCTCGGCTGGGCGAAGCGGATCCGCAACCTGCTGCTGGCCGCCGTGGCCCTGGCCGTGTCCAGCTTCTGGTGGGCGACGGCCGTCTCGCTGGTGCCCGCCGACGACCGTCCCTACATCGGCGGTTCGACGGACGGCACCGCCTGGAACCTGATCTTCGGCTACAACGGCTTGGGCCGCGTCCTCGGCGGCGAGGGCAACGGCGGTGGCGGAGGTGGCGGCGGCTTCTCCGGTTCCGCGGGGCTCGGCCGGCTGTTCAACGACATCCTGGGCGGCCAGATCTCCTGGCTGATCCCCTTCGCGGGCATCGCCCTCGCCGGCGGCCTCGTGCTGTGCGGGCGCGCCCCGCGCATCGACCCGACTCGTGCGGCGCTGGTGCTGTGGGGCGGCTGGCTGCTGCTGCACTACCTGACGTTCGCCACGGCCGAGGGCACCATGCACCCGTACTACACGACCGCGGTCGCCCCTGGCATCGCGGCCCTGTGCGGTGGCGGCGGCGTCATGCTGTTCCGTGCCTTGCGCGGTGGTGACGTCCGCTGGTCCTGGGTGCTGCCCGCCGGGCTCGCGGTCACCGGCATCTGGGCGGTCGTGCTGTTGCGCCGGGCCACCGACTGGAACACCTGGCTGTGGCCGGCCATCGCGGTGGTCATGGCGCTGGCCGTCGTCGGCCTGTTCGTCTCCCGCTCCGGCAACCGCGTACGGCTGCTGGCCGCGTCCCTGGCGGCGGCGGTCGTCGCGGCTCTCGCGGGCCCGGCGGCGTACTCGTTCGCCGTCCCGGCCAGTGCGGGCGGCGCGGGCGGCGGCATGGGCGGCACCAATCCGACCGCCGGACCGTCCACCGGCCAAGGCGGCTTCGGCGGCGGACGGGGTGGCCCCGGCGGCAACGCGGGGGGTCCGGGCGGCGGCGAGATGCCCGGCGGCACCCAGCAGGGCGGCCAAGCGGCCGGCCAGGAGGGCGGCCAGGCGACACCCGGCGGCGGTGGAGCCGGCGAACTGCCCGGCGGCGCCCCACAGGGCGGCGAGAACGGCGGCTTCCCCGGCGGCACGGGCGGCCAGAACGGCGAGTTCCCGGGCGGCCAGGGCGGTGGCGAGAACGGTACGGCCCCGGGCGGCACGGGCGGTCAGCGCGGCGGTTTCGGCGGCGGTGGCGGCATGGGCGGTGAGACCAGCAGCGAGCTGATCTCGTACCTGGAGAAGCACCAGGACGGCGCCAAGTGGCTGCTCGCGGTGTCCAATTCGCAGAGCGCCGGGCAGCTGATCCTGAGCACCCACAAGCCCGTCATCTCCATGTACGGCTTCACCGGCACCGACAAGGGCATGACGGTCGCCAGGCTCAAGGAGCTGGTGAAGAAGGGCGAGCTTCACTACATCCAGGTCGGCGGCTCGGGCATGGGCGGCGGAATGGGCGGCAACAACAGCACCAGTTCCGCGGTCACCGCCTGGGTGCAGAAGAACGCCACCGCGGTGAAGGAGAGCGCCTACAGCAAGACCTCGTCGTCCGAGTCGAGTTCGGCCACGGGCTCCGAGTCGGAGAACGGCCAGTCGGCCCAGTCGGCCTCGACGCTCTACCGCCTGGACCCGTCCGACCTGAACTGACCACCCCTCAAGTGCCGGAAGGCCCCCGCCCATGTGCCCCATGGGCGGGGGCCTTCCGGTGCGTCATATCGCGCGCACAACAAGCGACTTGCCGTTTTCCGTCACCCAACCGACACGCTCCGTTCATTCCCTGAATCGCATGTTCATGTCACGCTCCGGTTGCCCGCTCAATCAACCCGCGTAGAACGGACGCCCCCACCATGCCCGCCACGCACATACGCCGCTGGAAGACGCTGGCGCTGACCACCTCAGCCGTCCTGGTAGGCCTCACCCTGCCGACGATGACCGCCACCCCCGCGAGCGCCACGACGACCGCGTACGACAGCACGTACTACAAGAACGCGGTCGGCAAGACCGGCAGCAGCCTGAAGTCCTCGCTGCACACGATCATCAGCAGCCAGACGAAGATCTCGTACTCCGCCGTCTGGGACGCCCTCAAGGTCACCGACCAGGACCCGAACAACAGCAACAACGTGATCCTGCTGTACAGCGGCACCTCGCGCGCCAAGTCCCTCAACGGCGGTGACACGGGCGACTGGAACCGCGAGCACGTGTGGGCCAAGTCCCACGGCGACTTCGGCGAGGTGACCGGTCCCGGCACGGACCTGCACCACCTGCGTCCCGCGGACGTCCAGGTCAACAGCATCCGGGGCAACAAGGACTTCGACAACGGCGGCAGCACGGTCAGCGGCGGGGGCGGCAGCCTCACCGACTCCGACTCGTTCGAGCCGCGCGACGCCGACAAGGGCGACGTGGCCCGCATGATCCTCTACATGGCGGTGCGCTACGACGGCGGCGACGGCTTCGCCGACCTCGAGCCCAACGAGAAGGTGAACAACGGAAGCAACCCGTACATCGGCAAGCTCTCCGTACTCAAGGAGTGGAGCGACGAGGACCCGCCGAGCGCCTTCGAGGAGAAGCGCAACCAGGTCATCTACGACACCTACCAGCACAACCGCAACCCGTTCATCGACCACCCGGAGTGGGTCGACGCGATCTGGTAGGCCGTACTGCGGCTGAACTCCCCCTTTCGTACGGGAGTTCAGCCCAGCCTACCGAATATCGCCCATCCAGAGTCGCCGCCCCAGCTCGTCGAGGTCCGCCCGCCGATCTTCGTACTCGGGCAGTGCAATCCGCAGCAGCCTCCAGAAGTCCTCTCGGTGCCCCGGCACTTTCACGTGGGCCAGTTCATGTGCGATGACGTAGTCGATCAGATGCATGGGCAGTTGGAAGAGCGGCCACCCGAGACTCATCAGGCCGCCCTCGGCGCCCGTCCCGTCCTGCGGCGGCCTGTATGAACCCCATCGGTCCCCCAGGTCCCGTACCTCAAGTTCCGGCTCGGTCACGCCCATGCGGGCTGCCCAGGGCTGAAGTCGATGCCCCGTCCAGTTCCGGCCCGCCCGGCAGTACCAGTCGACAAGCGCTGCCCGTCCCGCCTGCGGCTCCGCCGCCAGGTCCGGGCTCATGACAAGACGTCCCGCAATCAGCCGGACGCCCCCGGCCGCCCCTTCCTCGTCGGAAACGGCCAGCCGATACGTGCGCCCCAAATAGCGGAAGACCTCTCCGTCGACGAGTTGTTTGGCGGGGTTGAGCGGACGTGTGCGCTCCCGCTCGCGCAGTTTGGTCAGCAGCCAGTCCCGATGGGCTCGTACAAACTGTTCCGCCTCGGCCACCGGACGCCCGGCAGGGGTGTGCAGGGTGAGGGTCGCGTCGGCCTCGACAGTCAGCGCGAAGCGTCTCCTGCGGGCGCTGGCGCGCACCCGAAGAGACAGCCCGTCCACAGTGAGGGGGGCTTCGGGGCTGGAAGACGTCGAAGGGTCGGCCGGCGCGGTCACCCGCCTATTCTCCCCTCGCCCTGCCCCGGAACTGTCGAAGGTTGTCCTGCGCGAAGGACGCCAGGCGCTCAGCCGCGTTCTCCAATGGCGTCCAGTCCGCACCCACGGGCCGGACACCGCCGCTGAGCAGGACCTCGTGGAGGTCCCCGGCCAGCATGCTGATGTCCTGGTGCTGCCCCTGGTACGAGGCCCTGGCCATGACCTGGGTGGCCGCGTCGCACACCTTGCCCGTGAGCTGCCTGACGTCACCGCTGCCTGCCAGCCTGATCCCGGGGGTGTCCTCCAGGATCTGCTCCACCAACCGGTACACCCTCTGTTCGAGCGGCGTGAGACCGGCGAGCTCCGGGGACTCCTCCTGTTCTTGCCTGGCCTCCTCGATCAGCGGGCCGAACTCCTGTACCTGCTCCTCGAAGCGGCCCGGCATCGTGCGCAGGATTTCCTCCAGGCGCTTGGAGAGCCGCTCGTACTTCGCGGGGTCCTCCCGCTTCGTCCGCTCCTCCAGATGGAAGCGGAGCGCATGCCCCATCTCCGCCGCGGCCTCCTCCGGCGGCAGTCGCCGCACGGCGTCGTCGAAGGTGAGCGCGGTGAGCGAGACCGGCGGAATGACCTGGTCGATCTCCGGGCCCTCGAGGTGGTCGGCAATCATGGCCCGGACCTTGCGGCCGTACCGGCGCAGAGTGAACGTGCCGCCCTCGTCGTCCCGGCACAGGCGGCGTACCCGCTTCTGGAGCAGGCTCCAGCGCCTGGCGTCCGCAACGTAGTCGAGAGCGTCCTCATGCGGAAGGACACGCTCGAGCGTGGCGAGGAACGCGTGCAGCACCTCGTCGAAGTCGAACCGCAAGGATTCGGATTGCAGCGCGAGAGCCGCAGGCCCCAGCTTGGCGAGCTGGTCGAGCTGAGCGTCGTCGACGCCGTTGCGTCGCAGGAAGTCCCGGACCCTGTCGGCAGCGGGCCCGAGGGCCCCCACCTCGTAGGACATCGCGCGCATGGTGTCGGTGACGTCGGCGTTCCGGTACCCGGCGAGCGCGCTGGAGAGATGCTCGAAGACACCGTAGTAGTCGACGACGTAGCCGACCTCCTTGCCCGGCGATGTGCGGTTGACACGCGCGACGGCCTGGAGCAGTTCGGCGTCACGAATGGGCCGGTCCAGGTAGAGCACCTGCTCGCGTGGGGCATCGAATCCCGTGAGCAGCATGGATTTTACGATCAGGAAGGCTATGGGGCTGTCGGGGTGCACGGGGTCGGGCACCTGGATGGGAAGCGGCGACGGCTCGCTGTTCGCGGCAGCGGACCACGGGGCGTTCGTGCCACCGTCGGAATCGGTGGGCGGAGTCGGCGCTTGCGGCGGGTTGAAGGGGGTCACGGCGACCCACTCCGGATCGGGGACCAGCTCGGGGAACGCCTTCTGGAAACGCTCGGTGTACGCCTCCTGGCGCCCGGTGTCGGTCCACTCCCTCCACTCTCCCCGCTTGTGCCCCGACCCCGGCGAAATGACGGGTACGAAGTCGATCCGACGCAGCAACGCCCGGAACTGATGGGCCTGGTGCAGATAACGCAGCCTGCCCGACAGATCCTCCAGCGGGATCCCGGCCACGGACTCCGGATCGAACTCGGTCAACTCTGCGAGCAGTTCGTCTCGGGCCTTGCGCAGAGCGTGGTGATACTGCACGGCCGCCTTCCGGCTGACCGCCGCGACCTGTGCCTTGAATCCGCCGGGCAGCACGGTGGTCACCCAGTGCTCCAGCATGTCCTCGGCCTTCGCCTCGATCATGGGAACGGACTCGGCGACGTCCCGCTCGGTGGGCCACCGCTTGAGCAGCGCGGCACGCTCCTCGGGAGTACGGTCTCGGACTAGGTCGTCGAACCCCGCGTCGAGGACCTCCCCGTCACGGACCTCACCCTCCCCCGTCCGCCCCTCGTAGCGGATGCGGACGACGACACCGTCGTGCTCGGCGTCCTCCATCCGGTACTCGTCGAGGAAGCCGCGCGGCGAGTCGCCCCGCCCGAAGATCCGGCGCGTGTCCTCCTCACGTCCGGTGATGATCGGCGTACCCGTGAACCCGATCTTGGCGGCGTTCGGGATCGCCTTGCGCAGGGCGGCGTGCAGGACGCTGGTGTGCGAGCGATGTGCCTCGTCGACGAGGACGAGGATGTCCGGCGAGGTGTTGCACTCGGGGAAGTTCGGTACGGGGCCCTGGGGTTCGCCTTCTCCCTGTCCGGCTTCCTCGCTCTCCTCGACGAGGTCCCGGTCGTCCCCGCTGCCTTCCGCGTCCCCGGCGAAGGTGAATCCGGTGCCGTACTTCTGGATCATCCCGAAGACGACACGCCGCCCGCCGTCACGCAGCAGCCCTTCCATCTGTGTCCGGGTCTTCGCCGTCTCGACATCGGACTCGCTGAGCTTCAACGTCCGCGAGAGCTGGGTCTGCAACTGCGTGCGGTCGGTGACGACAACCACCATGAACTCGCTGAGCCGGGGGTGCAGATGGACCCGACGCACAAGGAACGTCATGGTCAGCGACTTGCCGGAGCCCTGCGTGTGCCAGATGACACCGCCACGCTCGTCATCCGTGTCCCGCCCGGCACGGGCCCGCCCGGTCAGCAGTCTGCGTACGGCCTTCTCGGCGGCCCGGTACTGCTGGTGCCGGGCGACGGCCTTCACAGTGCGTACGGCCCCACCGTCCGCGCCGGACTCGACGGCCATCGGGATCACGTAGTGCCGTACGACGTTGAGCAGGGCGGCCGGCCGCAGGACCACACCGACGAGCTTCTGCTGCTCGCCGAGCGGCGCGGGCGCAGACGATTCTGCGTCGCCCGCGAGCAACCCGGCGGTACGCAGCTCCCGCCGCAGCGTTCCCTCTTCCTCCGGTTCGACACTGCGCCACGGGTGGAAGTGCTCGGGCTCGGAGGTGACGGTCCCCAGGTGGGCGGTCTCGCCGGTCGCGGCGACAAGGAGCTGCACCGTCCGGAACAGTTCCGGCGCACCGGCCGGGACCGGAGTACTGGTGGCGTCGAGGTCCAGAACGGGGTTCCCGGCGTAGTGCCGAAGATCGAGTACGGCACTGCGGACGGGCTCGGCGAGATCGGCGCTCTTGCACTCGACGGCGACGAGCGGGATGCCGTTCACGAAGAGGACGAGATCGAGTATCGACAGCTCACCGGAGCGGCTGCGCACGCGGAGCTGGTCGACGACGGTGAAGGTGTTGCGCGTGACACGGTCCGGGTGCCACTCGACGTACTGGACGGTGGCGGACGGACCACCGTGCGTGGCGGAGGGCGAGGGAAGCGTCCAGCCATGGAGCAGCATGTCGGTGGCGGCGAGGTTCGCGTCCACGACGCCTTTACCGAGGGAGAGGGAGGCAAGCTCGCCGACCGCACGCTTGATGTCGTCCTCGCCCATCCAGGGCTGACCGTCACTGCCACGGAGGTTGATCCGTCGCAGCGCGGGCCCGAGTTGGTCGACGAGTAAGGGCACAGCCGCGTCGAGCGTGTCCAACTCCGCGCCCGGAACGTGCGTCCATCCCATGGCCTCCAACTGCGCGACAAACGGCCGCTCCACCTCGTCCCGCTCGACGTGCACCACCAAGGCCCCGCACCTCTCCGTACGTCCACCCGTTCACCGGAGATCCATTCTGCGCCTCGGGAGCGGGGTGAGGGAGGGGATACGAACGGAGGGCATGCCTGAGCGTGCGGACGTACGGGCCTTTGTGGCGGTACGTCCGCACGCCCAGCAGGGGCGGGCGGGTCAGGTGCCGGGGTCCTCCTCCTCAGACATGCCGTCGAGAGCCGGGTCGTCGTGGGGCGCGGGGAGGCGGGTTCCCCGGCTCCGGGCGATGCGATGCACATCGTGGAGCGATTCGGTCAATCGGGCGGCGAGAAACCGGAGCTGGGGCGCGGTGGCCTTGCTGTCACCGAGCAGATCGGCGGCATGGTCGAGGAGGTCGTCCGCCATTCCGAGCTGGACGGCTTCGACGTTGTCGGCGACGCGGGAGAGGTGACTGGTGCCGGTGTTGTCGGTGAGGAGGTAGCAGGGATTGCCGTCGAGGTTGGCCCAGGGAAGGAGACGGGGCCGGCTGACTGTGGCGGCGACGTCGACGTCGTGGCTCTCGTAGATCATGCGGCAGCCACCTCGATGCCTTGGATTCGGCCCGGACCTACGTCGACGCCGTGAATGCGCCGTGGCCCTACGTCGACGCCGTGCACGGCAAGCCAAAGGGCTCGGCGCCGGACGCGCTGCTGTTTGCCGTGCTCGCGTTGTTCGTGCGCGAGGAGGTAGGGGCGGACCAGGGTGGAGTCTTCGCCGCGGAGGATGGAGGTGTGCGGGAGAGGTCGTACGTGGACAGGCGGCACCCCTGTCAACCGATGACGGCCCGAGGTAGGGAGGAGCCACCGCAACAGCGGCTCCATGAGACAGGCGATATGGTGCAACACGTCTTCAACTCCAGTGCGGTTGAGGGCCATGCCCCCGGGCCGTCGCAAGCGGTCGCGGGGGTCCTCCTTTCGGCCGAGATCGCTCGGCGCATGTGCAAGAGGTAACCGCTCCGACACCCTCCGCAGGTACCGTTGGAAGACGGTGGGACCGTGAACACCGTGAACGCCGTCGTTGTACGCCATGCAAGCCGCCGGGAGTTGAGGACATGGCACGGAAACGCACCCCCAACCGCGCCCTGGACAACCTGCTTGACCAGGCACGATGGACCAGGACCCAACTCGCACAGCAGGTGAATCGCCTCGGCCCTCAGGCAGGACTCGCCCTGACGTACGACCGCACCGCAGTCGCGCACTGGATTGCAGGAGTTCAACCAAAGCCCCAGGTCAGACCTCTGATCGTCGAGGCCCTTTCGGCGCGGCTCGGACGACCCGTCACCCATACGGAAGCCGGCCTGTTACCGGCGCCGTCACTCGTCGGTTCCCAAAACACCGACACTGTCGAGGAGTTGATCGACCTCGGAAGGGCAACAATGGATCCGTCCCGCCGCAGCGTGCTGGCTGCCACGGTCTTCTCCGCCGCACTGTCAGTTCCCGCGTTCACCCTCCCCGCACGAGCGGCGGATGAATCGGTTACTCCCGGCAAGAAGACCGTTCGAATCGGCTCTTCACAGGTGCAGTCGATCCGCACCATGACAGACCGGATTGCGGACATCCTCGACGAACTCGGTGCCGGGCACGCGATGCCCATGGCGTCCGCGTTCCTCGTCAATACCGTCGGCCCCTGGCTCCAGGCACAGGCCACGGAACCTGTCCGCAAGGACATGCTGGCCGCCGCGTCCGACCTCACGTATCTGACCGGCTGGATGGCCATGTACGAGAAGTCCCACGGCCTCGGACAGCGCTACTACGTCCAGGCCCTCGGACTGGCCCGCGAGGCGGAAGACCACGTCACCTATTGCAGGACCCTGCGCGGCATGTCCCTCCAGGCTTCCAACCTGGGGTACGGACCTAAGGCTCTGGAACTCGCGGACTCCGCAGCAGAAGCGGCACCTTCTGCGGGGCCGCGTCTCGTGGCATTCCTACGCGGCCAGCAGGCCCACTCCGCGTCCATGGTGAGCCTGAGGCAACAAGCCCACACCCGCCTGAAGGAGGCGGAGGACGCACTGTCGAAGGCGGACAACCGCAGGGATGCGATCGGCGGCTATGACCAGACCGCCTACCTCTTCCAGGTCTCCCATGTCCTGTACGAGGAGCAGGATTTCGCGGGCTCGATCAACGCCCTGAAACAGTCGATCCGCCTTCAGCCAAAGCAGGAACGCCAGGGCCGCGTGCACGCCTATGCGCTCCTCGCGCAGCGCCAGCTACGCGTCGGCCACTTGGACGCGGCCTGCGAGAGCTGGTCACGGTTCCTGGACGAGTACGAACACGTCTCGTCCAACCGCGGCGACGACCACTTCCGCACCATGAGCACGGAACTACGCCGACACCCAACTGCCCGCCCTGTGCGAGAGCTTGCACTTCGCGCACGCGAGGTGGCTGCGGCCAAGGCTGCGTGAGGTTCGATCGATTCAGGAGCGTCGGCGCATGCGCCTGGGTAACAGTGGAGGACGACGAAACGCGATGACTGACCGAACCCTCTTGAACGCGGGGTTACCGAACGGCTGGCGGAAGTCCTCCTACAGCGGCAGTGAGGGCGGCAGCTGCCTGGAGGTCCTGGACAACCACCCCTCAGGTGTCCCTGTCCGCGGCTCCAAGGCCCCTCAGGGACCCGCATTGGTCTTCCCGTCAGCCGGCTGGACGTCGTTCGTTGCAGCCGTCAAGGACGGAAGCCTCTCCGCCTGACCACTCCCCACCACGATTCGTCTGGTCCGCGCCCCGCCCCATGGCGCGGGCCGGACGTCGTTCGCTCAGGCCGCCACAGCAGATACCGCAACCCGCCCCGACAACAGGTCGTCCACAAGCCCCTGCTTGAGTTCGCGGAGCTTGTACAACTCTTCATTCTCGCGCTCGATTTGATCGTCGCAGGCTTCCAACATAGCCACGATGCGCCGCTGCTCAGCCAGATCGATCGGAAGGTCAATCTCCAGCTCCCGAAGCCGGGACGGATTGACATTCACTTGTTGCACGGCAACCGTCGAAATAGATCGAACCCGCTGCCGAACCAGAGGGTGCATCAACCATTCGACGAGGTACTCCGGGGTCACACGCAGCAGGTCAGGGATTAGGCGCACCAGATACGACGCGAATGTTGCGCTCGACAGCTCGTCACGCCACATCGCTGTTTTACCAATGTGCTCCATGCTGTTGGTCCTGTTGAACAGGACATCCCCCTGTCGGAGAAACAACTTCGCAGGAACCGGCGCCGGACAATATCGGAGCTCATCCGCATCGATCCTGCCGTTCCGAATGTTGTTCATGCGCAGCACAGGTACACCGCGAGCGTCCCTGTCAAGGGCCTCGGAAACCCCGTATTCGACTGACGGAACGATGTCCTTCAACGGCACGCGCACCCAGCCTGCCCGTGGCTCCTCACTTGCGATAGCCGCCATCGACGCCATCAGGGCACCCCGGCGCACTTTACGGAGTTTGGAGATTGAAGCCTCAATCCCGCGCTCCATTTCAGTGAAACTGTCGATCACCTCAACGATCCGCCGCTGAACTGGCAGCGGTGGGACTAGGACTCCGAACTCCAAAACGTCCGACTTGGTGATGTTCGGATCCTTGCGGGTGCTCGCCGCATAGCGGCTCCACCGCGGCTTACCGTGCTGCAAAGCAAGCAATAGGTAGCGCGGCTCCAACTGTGAGCCAACCTCCAGGACCGAAATCGCCTGATTGACTGCTGCTGGCACTGCAAGAATCGCCGTGCGGCCGATCTGCTCCCAACCGCCGTACATCGCAAGGAGCACCACCTGTGCCGGGTAGACACGCACTCCCGTCTCGGCGACAGCAACTTCAGTCAGTGATTCATCAGTCGCTTCAAGTGATCCTTCGTTGAGATCCAGGGTCTTCACCCACGGGATGCCCTGATGAGTGAAGTACCGAGAACCGGCCGCCCTGCTAGGAGTCGTTCCAGAACTCACTTGGCAGAGACGTCCGAGTGGTTCGAGAGGCCACTGCCCTCCTTCACTAGACACTCAGTCCCATCCCCTCAAGGAACCCGTCCAACTTCCTCGCCGTAGCTTCCCGCCCCGCCCGAATCTCCCTCAGCGACACCGCGTACTTCTGCTCCCACGTCTCATAGGACGCCGCCAACTCCCGCTGCCACCGCACCACATGGCCGTCCAGCTTCGCCGCCAGATCGTCCCGCAGCAGGTCGAGCACGACCCGGCGCTCCCCCTCCGCATCCATCTCCTCCCGTGCCCGGAACAACCGAGGCGACTCCTCCCCCAGGGTCGGCGGATCGCTCGGGTACGGATGCCGGTGGAAGTCCGCCTCAAGGCGCTTGATGTCCGCGCCCGCCTTCGTGCGCGCCTTCTTCACCTTCGCCAGTTCGGCCGTAAGCTCGGCCAACTCCTCGATGCTCAGGATGACTTCCTCCGAGTCATCCTCACCATCGGACGGATCAGCGTCAGCTTCCGGCTCCTCCACGCTTCCGGAAAGCCGTGCGCTCAACTCCTTGAACCGCGCATCAGCCTGCGCCTTCTGGGCATCGGCCTCCGCCAGTTCCTCCAAAAAGTCCAGAGCGATGGCGGCAACCACCTTGTGGTCGTACGCCTGCCGCCGCTCCGCCGCTGTCCTCGTACGCAACTTCTTCGTCCGCGCGTCCTGTTCAGGCGAAAGCATCGTGTCGACGTTCTCGACCCACCCGTCGACCACACCCCCGAACCCGTTCTCCGACAGCGCGAGCAGGTCGTACTTCGCGTCGTACCACCACCCGGCCACCGCACCGGCCAACGCGTACCGGTCCAGCAACCCGACCCGGCCCATCCTCTCCACGAACGACTCCATCAACTGTCCCCGAACCGCCATCAACGCGGCCTTGCGCTCGGAGGGCGTAGACGATGCAAGCACCTCGGGGGTGGCCGCAACCACCTCAAGCCTCTGCGTCTCTTCCTCCCACCACATGCCGAACTCCGCCCGCAGCGCCTCCTCCCGAGGACGGGCCAGCTCCCTCAGCTCGGGACGGCCACCCGCCGCCTCACCCCGGAAGTCCACATACGCCGGGTCCGCCGGCTCCCGCTCCTCGAACAGATCGGCAACCTCGATCCCATATGAGTCGAGCAGCGGCTTCTTCGCCTCGATCTCGGCGCGCGGCACCCCGCCGACCAAGTGAGCCCGCACATCCTGCGGTTCAGGCGAGGGTGTGTTGTCGACGTAGCGGCGGATGTTGAGGTTGTCGTTGTTTGCGGCGAGCTCCTCGCGCGTCACAATCCGCGAGAAGCCTGGCACCTCCGCGTACGAATGGAACGTCGAGACGACTTTTTCAGCATGTTCAGGAAGAAGGGCGTTCTTCGCTTTCACTGCATGGAACTCCCGGTCGGCGTTGATGAACAGCACCTTGCCCGCCCGCGCCGGATCCTTCCGCCCCGGCGGACGCAGCACCAAAACGCAGGCCGGGATGCCCGTCCCGTAGAAGAGGTTCGGCGCGAGGCCGATGACCGCCTCCACCGCGTCCTTCTCCAATAGCTCCGTACGAATGGCCTGTTCGCCGCCGCCCCGGAACAGGACCCCGTGCGGCATGACCGTGATCACCATGCCCCCGCAAGGGCTCTCCCGCTTGGCCTCCCACAGCATGTGCTGGAGGAACATCAGGTCGGCCTTGCCGCGCTCGCTCGTCTTCCCGTACTTGGCACGCTCAGCCGGATGGGCCAGGTCCGCGAGGACGTAGTCCAGAGAGAACGGCGGATTGCTGAGCACCCCGTCGAAGCGGTCCTCGTCCGAGCGCGGAACATGCGCCGGCTGCGAGAGCGTGTCCCCGGTGGCCAGGTCGAAGCGACGTACCCCGTGCAGGACCATGTTCATCGTCGACATGATCCAGGAGCCGGAGTTGGCGTCCTGCCCGGCGAAGAACATCGACGAGGTGTCGCCGCCGTGCTCCTCCACATACTCCGCCGCGTGGATGAGCATGCCGCCCGAGCCGACGCACGGGTCGTAGATCCTCATGTTCTCAGTGGGCGCGAGGAGTTCGACCATCATGCGGACCACGGCGCGCGGGGTGTAGAACTCACCGCCCTTGCGTCCGGCCGTGTCCGCGAACTCCTTGATCAGGTATTCGTACGCGGCACCGATCAGGTCGGGGAACTCGAAGTCCTCCGTGCGCAGCCGGATCCGCCCGAAGTGCGCGATGAGCAGCTGGAGGCGCTGGTCGGCCAGCTTGGCCGCACCCGCTGCGGCGCCCGATCCGCCGATACGGTTGAAGTCTAGGTGATCGAAGAGACCCTTGAGCTTGGTGTTCTGCCCTTCGAGCGCCTGGAGCGCGGGACGCAGGGTCATCTCGTTGATGTTGTGGGTGGCGGCGGAGACCTTGTGCCAACGGGCCTCCTCCGGCACGTACAGCACATCGCGCTTGCGGTAGGGGCCCGCCTGCTCCAGGTAGCCGGGAAGATCTTCGTCGCTGAGCTTCAGCTCCTCGACCGCGTATTCCCTGAGCCTGCCCCTGGCCGCCTCGAACTCGTCGTTGGCGCGCTTCAGGAAGAGCAGCCCGAAGATGTAGTCCTTGTACTCGGAGGCGTCCATCGTGCCGCGCAGAATGTCCGCGGCGGCCCACAGATGCCGTTCCAACTGGGCGAGCGTGAGCTTGGCCACGTACGACTCCCTACGACCCGACCTGAGATAACAGAGAGACCTTATTGCCCGGCCGGGGCCATACCGAAATCAGTGCGTACGTAAGGCCGACGGGTCAGTACGTGTCGATGTGGAGTGCCTTCTCCACGAACTCGTGCACGTCCGTGTACGGGTCCCGGTCCCACTTGGCCACATGCGCCGCGTGCTGGCTGTTCATCCGCTCGGCGTTCTTCCGCGCCGTCTTGTAGCTGCCCAGGACCTGGTGCGGCAGGACGACCTTCGGCGTCTTGGCGTCCTGGGAGCCGCGCTGAAACGGCAATCGTTCGGCCGCACCGCCGCACACCCCGGCGAATGAGCCGCTGACCGGCTTGTAGTGAGCGAGGCGCCACACCTCGAAGCACGGATGCGAGAAAGCGACTCCGATGCCTGCCGCATCCGCCTGCTCCAGCGCGTCGCGGATGTACTTGTACCTGTCGTGATCGAAGAGGCACCAGACTTGAGGCAGGAACTTCCTGTCTAGTTTGGCCCGCATCGCCTTACGGTCCTCTTCGCGCTTCAGCCTGATCGCCTGCTCCACGAGGTCGAGCGGCTTGCGCCCGCTGTCCGCCCTGCGATTGGCGATGTGCATCTCCACCGGGACCTTGTCGGCGAGCGGTACGCCCTGGTCCTTCAGGATGTCGAGGTACGAGGGCTCGGTCACCTTGCCCTCCGTGAAGATGAAGATCTGGCGCTTGCGCTGTCCACCCTGCCGGGCCGGACGCTCCCACGAGTCCTTGCCCTTCTGCGCCCGCCCCATCAGTCCCGCCCCGCCCGGTCCGCTCGGTCGTCTGTCTCGTCGTATGCGCCGGCCTCGCGCGCCACCAGCAGCCGCCGCGCGATCTGTCCCTCCAGGAGGGCCGGAACCCCGCCGAAGGCCCCCGCGAGGTAGGACTGCGTGAGGTCCTCGTCCTCGCCCGGCTCCACATCGGTGAGCGGATACAGCTCGGTCGCGCCGTCCTTGTCCTTCTGCGTCAGCCACACCTGTCCGGGGTCGAGGAGACGCTCGCCGCTCGGAGTGGTGAGCACCGTCGCGTCGTGCGACGTGAAGACCAGCTGCGCGCCCTTGGGGTTCGCGTACGGATCGTGGAAGAGCCGGACGACCTCTGCGGCGAAGCGGGAGTGCAGGCTCGCGTCGAGTTCGTCGACGAGCAGGACCGCGCCTTCGTCGAGGGCGAGGAGCATGGGGCCGAGGAGGGCGAACCAGGAGCGAGTGCCGTAGGACTCGTCCTGCCAGTCGAAGGACACGTCCCCCGCAGCCGATTGGTGCATCAGCTTCACCGCGTCCCGGCCCGGGCCTTCCTGGACAACCGTCGCCCCGGTGATGCCGAGGTCGGCGACCCGCAGCAGCTCCTGGATCCTGGTGGCCCTCGGCCCCGACAGTTCCTTCGTGGTGTACCGCGCTCGCTCGTCCCGCTCGACCTCCGGGTTGATCATCCAGAAGTTGCGGCGGAACCAGTGGAAGAGCGGAGAGAGCTGCGGGTGGTTGTCCGTGCCGGCCGTGGAGAGCAGCAGTGCGTTCGGCCGCGTACGCCGTACGAGCTGGGCACGGTCCCTGACACGTTCACCGGGCCACTTGAAGACATCCGGTCGGGAGGCGTCACGGTCGAGCCATTCCTGACGGCGACCGCGTGGGTAGCTGTGCAGCCACTCCGACTCGACGCGTTTGGCGCTGAGCTCGAAGCCGTATGTCCAGCGGACGGAGTCGATGACGACGTCGACCTCGAAGAAGGAGGGTTCGCTCTCGCTCTTGGGGCTCAGGGCGAAGACCTGGCGCGGGATGCCGTCGTAAGAAGCCCAGCGCGCATAGGAGTTGAGCACCGCTTTGCTCATGTCCGTCATCGCGGTCAGCACGTTCGACTTGCCGGAGGCGTTGGCCCCGAAAATGCCGATCAGCGGGAAGACGGAGATGGATCCGCCGCCTGCAAGATCCACCGGGTTCGCCGATCCGCCCCGTTCGTCGCCCGCCGCGACGAAGGACAGCTCCTGCTCGTCTCGCAGGGACCGTACGTTCGCGACGCGGAACCTCAGCAGCACACCGTCCTCCTCTCCGGGCTCAGAGTAATGGCCGCTTCTGACATCAGCTCGGTCGGGGACGCCTGCGACCTCACGGAACATATCCTGTGGAGGTCACCGCGCACAGCCGATCAGGCCGAGCCCAGGTGGGTAGGCGCGAACATCCGCAGCACCGCCGGGAGCAGCACCACGGACGGGCCGGGGCTCGCGAAGGCCTTCGCCAGGTCCTCCTCCAGGGTCTCGGGGGTCGTACGGACCCCCGGGACGCCGAAGGACTCGGCCAGCGCCACGTAGTCGGGGCGGGTCAGCTCCGTCGCCGTGGGCTGGCCGAAGGTGTCGGTCATGTACTCGCGCAGGATGCCGTAACCGCCGTCGTCTACGATCAGCCAGGTGACGTTCAGGTCGTACTGCCTCGCCGTGGCGAGTTCGGCGATCGAATACAACGCGCCGCCGTCGCCGGAGACCGCGAGGACCGGGCGGGTGGGATCGGCCGCCGCCGCGCCGAGGGCCGCCGGGAAGCCGTAGCCGAGGCCGCCCGCGCCCTGGGCGGAGTGCATGGTGTTCTTTCCGCGCGGGTCGAAGGCGGACCACGCCCAGTACGCCAGGATGGTCATGTCCCAGAAGGACGGGGAGGTGGACGGGAGGGCCCGGCGGACGGACGCCAGCACCTCCTGTTCCAGGGTGAGTTCCTGTGCGGCGATACGCTCCCCCACCCGGTCGAGCAGCACACGGACGCGGTCCGCCGCCGTCGGGTCGGGGCGGTCCTCGACGGTCTCCAGGAGCGCGGAGAGCGCGAGCCTGGCGTCCGCGTGGATGCCGATCGCCGGGTGGTTGGACTCCAGCTTGCCGAGGTCGGCCTCGATCTGGATGACCCGGCCGCGGGGCTTGAACGTGTGGTAGTTCGAGGACAGTTCGCCGAGGCCGGAGCCGACGACCAGCAGGACGTCCGCGTCCTCCAGGAAGTCCGTGGTGTGCCGGTCCTCCAGCCAGGACTGGAGCGAGAGCGAGTGGGTCCAGGGGAAGGCGCCCTTGCCGCCGAAGGTGGTGACGACCGGCGCGTTCAGCTTCTCCGCCAGCGACCTCAGCTTGCCGGACGCGTCCGACCGTACGACCCCGCCGCCCGCGATGATCGCGGGGCGGGCCGCCGTGGACAGCAAGTGGGCCGCCAGCGCGGTGAGTTCGGGGCGCGGGACGACGTCCTTCGGGGTCGCGTCCATCGCGGTGACCTGCGGCAGGTGGGTCTCGGCGAGCAGGACGTCCTGCGGGATCTCCACCCAGACCGGGCCGTGCGGGGCGGTCAGGGCCGACTCCCAGGCCGCCGCGATCGCGGAGGGGATCTGCGACTGCGTACGGACCGTGTGGACGGACTTGACGACCCCCCTGAACGACGCCTGCTGGTCAGGGAGTTCGTGCAGATAGCCGTGGCGTCCGCCGCCCAGTCCCGCGGTGGGGATCTGGCTGCTGATGGCGAGGACGGGGGCGGAGGCCGCGGCGGCCTCCTGGAGCGCGGCCAGGGAGGTCAGCGCTCCCGGGCCGGTGGACAGCAGCAGGGGCGCCGCCTCACCCGTGATGCGGCCGTACGCGTCGGCCGCGAACCCCGCGTTGTTCTCCACCCGCAGGCCGATGTACTGCAACGAGGAGCGGCGCAGGGCGTCGAACATGCCGAGGGCGTGCTGGCCGGGCAGGCCGAAGACGGTCGTGGCGCCGAGACCGGAGAGGGTCTCCACGACCAGGTCTCCGCCGTTGCGGCCGGGGGGCGGATTCAGCGCGGCCTCCGTCTGCGCCGCCGACGGACGGAGCACCAGGTCGTGGTCGTGAGTCACTTGTTCCCGGCCTCCTGAGCCCTGGCCGCCGCGATCTGGCGGGACATGATCGTCGTCAGTTCGTACGCCGTGTGGGACGCGGCCACCGCCGTGATCTCGGCGTGGTCGTACGCGGGCGCGACCTCGACCACGTCCGCGGAGACCAGGTTGCAGGAGGACAGTCCGCGCAGGATCTCCAGCAGCTCGCGGGAGGTCATGCCGCCGGCCTCCGGCGTACCCGTGCCGGGGGCGTGCGCCGGGTCGAGGCAGTCGATGTCGATGGAGATGTACAGCGGGCGGTCGCCGATGCGCTGGCGCAGCTGGTCGGCGACCTCGTCCGCGCCACGCCGGTAGATGTCGGCGGACGTGACGATGCCGAAGCCCATCTTCTCGTCGTCGGTGAGGTCCTGCTTGCCGTACAGCGGGCCGCGGGTGCCGACGTGGGAGAGGGCCTCCGTGTCCAGGATCCCCTCCTCCACCGCCCGGCGGAACGGGGTGCCGTGCGTGTACTCGGCGCCGAAGTAGGTGTCCCAGGTGTCGAGGTGCGCGTCGAAGTGGAGCAGGGCCACCGGGCCGTGCTTCTTGGCGACGGAGCGCAGGAGCGGGAGGGCGATGGTGTGGTCGCCGCCCAGCGTCATCAGGCGGGCGCCCGTGCCGAGCAGCTCGTCGGCCGCGGCCTCGACCGTCTCCACGGCCTCGTTGATGTTGAACGGGTTCGCCGCGATGTCGCCGGCGTCGGCGACCTGGGCGAGGGCGAAGGGGGAGGCGTCCTGCGCCGGGTTGTACGGGCGCAGCAGGCGGGAGGCCTCGCGGATGGCGTTGCCGCCGAAGCGGGCGCCGGGCCGGTAGGAGACCCCGGAGTCGAAGGGCACGCCGACCACGGCGACGTCGGCGCGGCCGACCTCGTCGAGGCGCGGCAGCCGGGCGAAGGTCGCGGGGCCCGCGTACCGCGGGACGCGGGACGAGTCGACGGGGCCGCGTGGCTGGCTGCCGCCTGCTGCCGGGAACTCGGTGCTGCTCATCGTCGGACTCCTCCAGGTGGTACGGGGTGATGCGTTGTGCTTTTTCCAGTGTCGCGGACCCCGCTGACAGGATCCGCCCGGGCCGGCCGGCCCGAAGTTCATGAGCGCGTCCCGCGCCCCGGAAGGGGCGCGGGGAACTGCGCGACCAGCCACATCCGGCCCGCAGCCTCACACGCTTCCGGCCTACCGCAGAGCGCTCACGCGACCACGGCCGCCGGCTCGGCCTCGCCCTCGGCATCCGCGCCGCGCCCGGCCAGCCGCTCGCGCCAGGCGGCCAGGACCGCCGGGTCGGTCGCGGGCGTGGCCAGGGAGACGATCACGTACGCGGCCAGCGAGGACAGCAGCCCGTAGTAGACGGGCTCGTTCGCAAGGATGCCGTAGGTCGCCATCAGCCCGACGACCGCGAGCCCGCCGACGACGACGGAGGCGAGCGCGCCGTGCACGGTCCCGCGCTTCCACAGCAGTCCGCCGAGGATCGGGACGAGCAGACCGCCGACGAGGAGGTTGTACGCGACGGTCAGCGCCTCGACGACGTTGTTGAGGGCGATGGCGGTACAGATCACGGCGACGCCCATGACGAGGATGAAGAGCCGGTTCCCCTTGACCTCGTCGTGCGCCTCGCCGTCACGCATCCCGCCGTCGCGCTGTACGGCCCCGCGCAGCTTGGCCCAGATGTCGTTGTTGGCGACGGTGGCGCAGGCGATGAGGGCGCCGGAGGACGTGGACATCACGGCGGCGAGGGCGGCGGCGAGCACCAGGCCCCGTACGCCGACCGGAAGCTCGTCCTTGACGATGGTCGCGAAGGCGGTGTCGGCGCTGGGCAGCGTCGGGTAGAGCACCTTGGCCGCCGTGCCGATGACGGCGCCGGCGAGGGCGTACACCAGGCAGTAGGTGCCGGCGACGGTGCCGCCCCACTTGGCGGTCCTGTCGCTGCCGGCGGTGAACACGCGCTGCCAGATGTCCTGGCCGATGAGCATGCCGAACGTGTAGATCAGCACGTAGGTGAAGATCGTCTCGCCGCCGATGCCCAGCGGGTCGAAGTACTCGGTGGGCAGCTTGGCCTTCATCTCGCTGAACCCGCCGGCCTTGACGACGGCGATGGGCAGGAGCAGAAGCAGCACGCCGACGGTCTTCACCACGAACTGCACCATGTCGGTGAGGGTGATCGACCACATGCCGCCGAGCGTGGAGTACGCGACGACGATCGAGCCGCCGATGATGATCGCCAGCGTCCGGTTCATGTCGAAGAGGACGTCGAAGATGGTGGCGTACGCGATGGTCGAGGTGACCGCGAGCATCAGGGTGTACGCCCACATGACGACACCGGAGATGACACCGGCCCGGCCGCCGTAGCGCAGGTCGAGCATCTCGGAGACGGTGTAGACCTTCAGGCGGGCGATGCGGGCGGAGAAGAAGACGGAGAGCGCGAGGAGCCCGAGGCCGATGGCGAACACCATCCAGGCGCCGGAGAGCCCGTACTGGTATCCGAGCCCGACGCCGCCGATGGTGGACGCGCCGCCGAGGACGATCGCGGCCATGGTCCCGGAGTACATCGCGGGGCCCAGACGCCGCCCGGCCACCAGGAACTCACTCTTCGACTTGGCGCGGCGCATGCCCCACCAGCCCATGGCCAGCATGCCGGCCAGATAGACGACGATCACTGTGTAGTCGACGGCCATAGGGGGCCCTCCTTCGCGCACTCATCGGTGGCGTGTCGTGCAGATGGACGTGGGGACGCGGGCCGGGCGAGCGATACCCGGCCGGGAGTCCGGCAGCTGATCGCGGGGACATACGCCCGTACCCGCGGCTGCCGACGGCACTGACCTTAGGTGGCCGGAAGATGACTCTGAAGTGTACGTTTCATCCATTGCAGCCGATCCGGATGGAGGGAACGTCCACCATGCCGGACACATCCGCCACACCAGTCCCACCCACCCCACCGATCCCGCTGTCCGCCCTCCTGGCCCGGGAGGACCTCGGCCTGCGCCACATCGCGGGCCCCATCGACCCGGACACGGTGATCCACTGGGCGCACACGTCGGAGATGGCGGACCCGTACCCGTATCTGCTGGGCGGTGAGCTGCTGCTGACCGCCGGGGTGCACATCCCGGAGGCGGCGGGCTCGGGCACCTACTTCGACGACTACGTCTCCCGGATCGTGGCGGCGGGCGGCGCGGCGCTCGGCTTCGGCCTGGCGCCGGTGCACGACACGGTCCCGCGCGCCCTGGTCGCGGCCTGCGACACCTACGGCCTGCCCCTGCTGGAGGTCCCGCCCCAGACCACCTTCTCGGGCGTGGCCCGCGCGGTGTGGCAGCTGATGGCGCAGGCCCGGCTGGCGGAGCTGCGGCGCGTCACCGAGGCCCAGCAGAGCCTGGCGGCCGCCGCGGCGCGCCCGGACCCGGTGGCGGCGGTGCTGCGGCAGCTGGCCCAGCGGGTGAGCGGCTGGGCGGTGCTGTACGGCCCGGACGGCGCGGAGCTGGCCCGCGCGGGGAGATCGCCGGAGGCGGGCCCCGTGACCGCCCTCGGCACCCTGGCCGCCGTCGTGCGCCCCGGGGGAACCCAGACCGCGGGCCCCCGGGGCCCCACCCCCGCCTCCGCTCCCCCCTCCGCCCCCACTCCCACCCCCTCCTCCGCCACCGACACCGTGGGCGGCACCCACCTCGCCGCGTACGCCCTCGGCGGCGGGCAGGGCTTCGTCCTCGGGGTCGCGGCGCCGCGCCGGGATCCCGGGGACCACACCATCGCCTCCGTCGCGGCCGTCCTCCTCTCCCTCCTCACCGGGGAGCAGCAGAGCGGGAGCGGCGCGGCGCGCTCGGCGGCGCTCGTACGACTCCTGCTGGGTGCCGCGCCCGAGGACGTGGCCCCGCTGCTCGGCGAGGACCGGTGGACCGTCGTGCACGCCCGCCCCGCGGCGGACGGCCCGGCGCCGGACGCCCTCGCCGCGTCCGCGCTGGGGGCGGCGCTGGGCTCCGCGCTCATCGACACCGGCGGGGGTGTCGTACGCGTCCTCGTCCCCGGTGACCGCGAGCCGACCGCGCAGGAGGGCTGGGTCTGCGGGGTCAGCGCGGCGGTCGGCCCGCACGAGTGGGCGTCCGCCGACGGGCAGGCGGCCCGCGCCCTGGCGCGCGCCCGGGCGACCCGCACGCCCCTCGTCCGCCACGGTGAGCGCCCCGCCCTGGCGGACCTCGTGCCCCCCGCCGACGCCGAGGCCCACGCGCGCGCCCTCCTCGCCCCCATCGCCGCCACCCCCGCCCTCACCGAGACCCTTCGCACCTGGCTGTCCCTGCACGGCAGTTGGGACCGTACGGCCGTCGCCCTCTGCGTCCACCGCAACACCGTCCGCCAACGCATCGCACGGTGTGCGGCGTTGCTGGAGGCGGACCTCGACGACGCGGACGTACGGATGGAGTTGTGGTTCGCGCTGCGGGAGAGTTGAGGGAGTTCTGAGGGCGAGTGGGCGGGAAAACAACAACGGTCGTCTCACGCCGAGTGACCCACATCCCACGGTTCAGGACAACCGCCCTCCCAGCGGAGCGCCCCGGCACAATGGGTGGCATGCCGATATCCGGGACCCCCAGCCGCACTGAGCTCGTCGACCACCTGGTGACGACCCGTATCGCGGGCGACGTCGCCACGCCCCGCGAGAACAACCTCTCCCACTACCGCAAGCTCGCCAACGGCGACCGCAACTTCTGGCTCGGCCTGGAACTCGGCGACCGCTGGACCGACGAGCAGGACGTGCTCGCCGTGATGGCGGAGCGGTGCGGTGTGAACGACGACCCGGAGTACCGCTACGGCCAGGACACCATCGACCCCGAGCTGACCATCGACGCCCTGGACCGGATGGCGGCGCGGCTGCGCAAGGCGGCGGACGGTGAGCAGCGGGTGCTCTTCGCGACCGGCCACCCCGGCGGCCTGCTCGACGTGCACCGCGCCACCGCCGCCGCGCTGCGCGGCGCCGGCTGCGAGATCGTCGTCATTCCGGACGGGCTGCAGACGGACGAGGGGTACGTCATGCAGTTCGCGGACGTGGCGGTGCTGGAGCACGGGGCCACGCTGTGGCACACCCACTCGGGCGAGCCGATGCGCGCGATCCTCAAGGGCCTGGAGGGTGCGGGCCGCCCCCTGCCCGACCTGGTCGTCGCGGACCACGGCTGGGCCGGCTGCGCGGGCCAGCTCGGCATCGACTCCGTCGGCTACGCCGACTGCAACGACCCGGCCCTCTTCCTCGCCGAGTCCGAGGGCACGCTCCAGGTGACGGTCCCCCTCGACGACCACGTCACAAGCCCGCGGTTCTACGACCCGCTGACGGCGTATCTGCTCTCCGCGGCGACCCTGTAAGAACGGGCGGCAGGGGGCAGGGGGGCGAAATCCCCTGTCACGGCCAAGGGTTCAGTCCCTCGTGGCGGCGTTGGGCGTACCCCGGTGTCGGGTCGAGGTACACCCGGCTCACCACGGGGAACGCCTGCCGCAGTCGGGCCTCCGCCTGTTCGCAGGCCCATTCGATCTGGGCGGCGGTCGAGACGTCCCTGAAGTCGACCTTGGCCGCGACCAGCGCCTCGCGCGGCCCCTGTACGAGGGTCGTGAGCTCCAGTACGGCCTCGACGTGCTCCACGGCGAGCAGTTCGGCCCGGATCCGCTCCCGCATCGGCTTGGGGAGGGGGCGGCCGATCAGCAGCTCGGCGTTGGAGCGGCCGAGGACCCAGGCGACGTACAGCAGGAGGAGACCGATGCAGACAGACGCGATGCCGTCCCAGACGCCGGAGCCGGTGAGCTGTCCGCCGAGCAGGCCGCCCGCCGCGAGGACGAGGCCGATCAGCGCGGCCGAGTCCTCCAGGACCACGGCCTTCACGGCGGTGTCCGGGGTGTACCGGAGGTAGCGCTTGAAGGGCGCCCCCATACGCTCCGCCTCCCCGCGCGCCTGGCGTACGCCGGTGCGCAGGGAGAAGCTCTCCAGCAGGAAGGCGACCGCGAGCACGATGTACGAGACGAGGGGGTCGCCCGGCTCCTCGCCCGCGACGAGGGTGTGGATGCCGTCGTAGAGGGAGAACACCGCGCCGCCGACGAAGGTGGCGACGGCGGCGAGCATCGCCCAGATGTAGCGTTCGGGGCCGTAGCCGAGCGGGTGGTCCTCGTCGGCGGGTTTCTCGCTGCGCTTCAGCGCGGTGAGCAGCAGCACCTCGGTGACCGTGTCGGCCACCGAGTGCGCGGCCTCGGACAGCATCGCGCTCGATCCGCTGATGACGCCCGCGACCGCCTTGGCCACCGCGATCCCCAGATTGGCGAGGGCGGCGACGATCACCGTGAAGGTGCTCTCGCCGCCACCGTCGTCGTCCTGCTGTCCGGCTCCCGCTTCAGTCATGGCCATGCCCCAGTCTTACCGGGTGGGCCCCCCGTCAGTCCTACCGGGCAGGCCCCGCCCTACCGAGGGATACGGACCACACCCTCCTGGATCACCGAAATGGCCAGCCGTCCGTCCTGGGTGTAGATGCGGGCCTGGCCGAGGCCGCGGCCTCCGGAGGCGGACGGCGACTCCTGGTCGTACAGCAGCCATTCGTCGGCGCGGAAGGGGCGGTGGAACCACATCGCGTGGTCCAGCGAGGCCCCGACGACGTCCCCGGTCACCCAGCCACCGCGCCCGTGCGCGAGCAGGATCGAGTCGAGGAGCGTCATGTCGGAGACATAGGTGGCGAGGACGACGTGCAGGAGGGGATCGTCGGACAGTTTGCCGTTCGTGCGGAACCACACCTGGGAGTGCGGTTCGCGGGTCTCGCCGACCGTGCCGTACGGAGGCGCGTCGACGTAACGCAGGTCGACGGACTCACGCGCTTCGAGGAGCCGTTCGACGACGACGGGGTCCTTGATGACATCGGCGTACAGCGGCAGCAGTTCGGCGGCCGTGGGCAGCGTCTCGGGGTCGGGCGCGGACGGCATCTCGGCCTGGTGCTCCATGCCCTCCTCGTACGTCTGGAAGGACGCGGAGAGGTGGAAGATCGGCTGTCCGTGCTGGATGGCGACGACACGGCGGGTGGTGAAGGAGCGCCCGTCGCGGATGCGGTCCACCGTGTACACGATGGGCGCGCCGGGGTCCCCCGCACGCAGGAAGTACGCGTGCAGGGAGTGCGCGTGCCGGTCCTCGGGGACCGTGCGCCCGGCGGCCACCAGTGCCTGCGCCGCCACCTGCCCGCCGAAGACGCGCGGGACGACGGCGGAGCGGGACTGGCCGCGGAAGATGTCCTGCTCGATCCGCTCCAGGTCGAGCAGATCGAGCAGGGACTCAAGTGCCTGACTCATACGTCAGTTGTACCGTGCAGTTGTTTCCGGTGATCTTTCGCGGGCCTTACAGGCCCATGTCCTTCGCGATGATCGACTTCATGATCTCGCTGGTGCCGCCGTAGATACGGTTGACGCGGTTGTCCGCGTACAGGCGGGCGATCGGGTACTCGTTCATGAAGCCGTAGCCGCCGTGCAGCTGGAGGCAGCGGTCGATGACGCGGTGCGCGACCTCGGTGGCGAACAGCTTGGCGCTGGCCGCCTCGGCGGGGGTCAGCTCGCCGGCGTCGAGAGCTTCGAGCGCGCGGTCGACGACGGCCTCGGCCGCGTCCACCTCGGCCTGGCAGGCGGCCAGCTCGAACTTGGTGTTCTGGAAGGCGGCGACGGGCTGACCGAAGACGACCCGCTCCTGCACGTACTGCTTGGCGAACCGGACGGCGGCCTTGGCCTGCGCGTACGCGCCGAAGGCGATGCCCCAACGCTCGGAGGCGAGGTTGTGGCCGAGGTAGTAGAAGCCCTTGTTCTCCTCGCCGAGCAGGTCCTCGACCGGGACCTTCACGTCGACGAACGCCAGCTCGGCGGTGTCGGAGGTCTTCAGGCCGAGCTTGTCGAGCTTGCGGCCGACGGAGTAGCCCTCGGACTTGGTGTCGACGGCGAAGAGGGAGATGCCGAAGCGGCGGTCCTCGGCGGTCGGGGCGGAGGTACGGGCGCAGACGATGACGCGGTCGGCGTGCACGCCACCGGTGATGAAGGTCTTGGCGCCGTTGAGGACGTAGTGCGTGCCGTCCTCGGAGAGCTTCGCGGTGGTCTTCATGCCCGCGAGGTCGGAGCCGGTGCCCGGCTCGGTCATCGCGAGGGCCCACATCTCCTCGGCGGAGACGAACTTCGGCAGGAACCGCTTCTTCTGCTCGTCGGTGGCGAGCATCTTGATGTACGGCAGGCCGAGCAGCACGTGCACACCGGAGCCGCCGAACTGGACGCCCGCGCGGGCCGTCTCCTCGTACATCACGGCTTCGAACTTGTACGAGTCGATGCCGGCGCCGCCGTGCTCCTCGTCGACACGGATGCCGAAGACACCGAGCTCGGCGAGCTTGTAGTAGAAGTCGCGCGGCGCCTGGCCCGCGGCGAACCACTCGTCGTAGACGGGAACGACCTCGGCCTCTATGAAGGCCCGCAGGGTCTCCCGGAACGCCTCGTGATCCTCGTTGAACACCGTACGGCGCACCGCCGCCACCCTTCCTTGCGCCTAAGCCGGCGCCGCTCTCGCGTACCTGGTTGCGCGCCGTCTGGGTTCCTCAATTGATGGTTGCGGCCCCAAATCTAAGCGCTTGCTCAGATGTCAGGTTACCCGTCGGTCACGACGACCGTCCAGAGTCATCGGCCGCCCTCCCCCATGACGCTCGTCACGCCCGCCCCGGCCCGGCCGGCCCGGCCGGGCGAGAACGCGCGAAGGCCGTCAGCCTGTCCCACGATCACGAATCACGGATCAACGCGCCCAAGGACCCCACCACTTGGGCGGCAGCGGGTCGGCCGGCGCCGAAGTCGGCTGATCGGGATGGAGGCCGAGCCGGCGCAGGGTGTCGGCGCGCACGCGGACGACGACGGTGCCGTGCCAGCGGCCGTCCGACCGGACCCCGCACATGAGGTCGATCCGGACATCGCACACGGCGAAGGGGTCCCAGTCGATACCCCGGTCACGCAGTCAAACCGCCATCAGCCGCCCCGGCCGCGGGCGGCCGGGAACGTTCTCGAAGCGGAAGAGGGTCACCCAGTCGGAAGCGGGTCCGTCCATGGCCGTGCGTCCATGCGCGGCCGTGCGTCCGTCCGTGGCCATGTGTCCGTCCATGGCCCTGCGTCCGTCCGTGGCCGTATGTCCGTTCATGGTCGCCATCATGGCGCAGGGGACAGAGCCGCCGCTCGAAAAAAGGCCCGAATCAAAGAACGGCGTCCCCGGCGGCCGCCGCGAAGGCGCCCCGCGCCATCCGGTGCAGCAGGGCCGCCGTCATGCCGCGCCCCGGCAGCGCCCCGGGCCGCCCGAGGTGGGGTGTCGAGTTCAGGAGGCCGAAGACCGAGTGCACCGCCGAGCGGGCGGTGGGTTCGGTGAGGGCCGGATACACCTCGCGCACGACCTCCACCCACAGCTCGACGTACTGCCGCTGCAACTGCCGTACGAGCTTGCGGTCGCTGTCGCGCAGGCGGTCCAGCTCGCGGTCGTGCAGGGTGATCAGGGGACGGTCGTCGAGCGCGAAGTCGATGTGCCCCTCGACGAGCGAGTCGAGGACCGCCTCCGCGCCCCCGTCGGCCTCCGCCACCCGGCGCTTGCCGCCGGTGAGCAGCTGCCCGCTGATCCCCACCAGCAGCTCGGCGAGCATCGCGTCCTTGCCCGCGAAGTGCCGGTACAGACCGGGGCCGCTGATGCCGACCGCCGCTCCTATCTCGTCCACCCCGACGCCGTGGAAGCCTCGCTCGGCGAAGAGCCGGGCAGCCTCCTTGAGGATCTGCTCGCGTCGGGTGGGGGCGTCGGTTCTCGTGGCCATGGAAGCAATTCTAGACAGGGAGGTTAGCGGTCGTTAACCTGGATGACATGCGTTAACGCTCATTAACTGGTGGACCACTGGTGAGGGGACCGCGGGACATGCACGAAGCACCGGAGCTGACGAGCGCGGCAGATCCCGCGTCGGAGGCCTGGCGGGCCAACGAGGCGGCCCATCGCGCCCTCGGCGAGGAGCTGCGCGCCAAGCTCACCGAGGCGCGCCTCGGCGGCGGTGAGCGGGCCCGGGAGCGCCACACCGCGCGCGGGAAGCTGCTCCCGCGCGAGCGCGTGGACACACTCCTCGACCCGGGCTCGCCCTTCCTGGAGCTGGCCCCGCTGGCCGCCCACGGGATGTACGACGGGCAGGCCCCGGCCGCGGGGGTGATCGCCGGGATCGGCAGGGTCAGCGGCCGCGAGTGCGTGATCGTCGCCAATGACGCCACCGTCAAGGGCGGCACGTACTACCCGATGACCGTGAAGAAGCACCTGCGGGCACAGGAGGTGGCGCTCGAGAACCGCCTCCCCTGTGTCTATCTCGTCGACTCCGGAGGCGCCTTCCTGCCCATGCAGGACGAGGTCTTCCCGGACCGCGAGCACTTCGGGCGGATCTTCTACAACCAGGCGCGGATGTCGGGGGCGGGGATCCCGCAGATCGCCGCGGTCCTCGGCTCGTGCACGGCCGGCGGCGCGTATGTCCCGGCGATGAGCGACGAGGCCGTGATCGTGCGCAATCAGGGCACGATCTTCCTCGGCGGGCCCCCCTTGGTGAAGGCCGCCACCGGCGAGGTCGTCACCGCCGAGGAGCTGGGCGGCGGCGAGGTCCACGCGCGTGTGTCGGGCGTCACCGACCACCTCGCGGAGGACGACGCGCACGCGCTGCGGATCGTACGGAACATCGCGGCCACGCTCCCCGCGCGCGGGCCCCTCCCCTGGGCGGTCGAGCAGTCCGTCGAGCCCAAGGTGGATCCGTACGGGCTGTACGGCGCGGTGCCCGTCGACTCCCGCACCCCCTACGACGTACGCGAGGTCATCGCGCGCCTGGTGGACGGTTCGCGCTTCGCCGAGTTCAAGGCGGAGTTCGGGCAGACCCTGGTCACGGGCTTCGCGCGCATCCACGGACACCCGGTCGGGATCGTCGCCAACAACGGCATCCTGTTCTCCGAGTCCGCCCAGAAGGGCGCCCACTTCATCGAGCTGTGCGACCAGCGCGGCATCCCCCTGGTGTTCCTGCAGAACATCTCGGGCTTCATGGTGGGGCGCCAGTACGAGGCCGGCGGCATCGCCAAGCACGGCGCCAAGATGGTCACGGCCGTCGCCTGCACCCGCGTGCCCAAGCTGACCGTGGTGATCGGCGGTTCGTACGGCGCGGGCAACTACTCGATGTGCGGCCGGGCGTACTCGCCGCGCTTCCTGTGGATGTGGCCCGGCGCCAAGATCTCCGTGATGGGCGGCGAGCAGGCCGCGTCCGTCCTCGCGACCGTCAAGCGCGACCAGCTGGAGGCGCGCGGGGACTCCTGGCCCGCCGAGGACGAGGACGCCTTCAAGGCCCCGATCCGCGCCCAGTACGAGCGGCAGGGCAGCGCCTACTACGCGACGGCCCGTCTCTGGGACGACGGCGTGATCGACCCGCTGGAGACCCGGCAGGTGCTGGGGCTCGCACTGACCGCCTGCGCCAACGCGCCACTGGGTGACCCCCAGTTCGGCGTCTTCCGGATGTGATGAGGGTGCCCGAGATGTTCGACACAGTCCTTGTGGCCAACCGGGGCGAGATCGCCGTACGCGTCATCCGCACCCTGCGCGCGCTCGGCGTCCGCTCGGTCGCCGTCTTCTCCGACGCGGACGCCGACGCCCGGCATGTGCGCGAGGCGGACACGGCGGTACGGATCGGTCCGGCGCCGGCCGCCGAGAGCTATCTGACGGTGGAGCGGCTCCTCGAAGCCGCCGCTCGCACCGGGGCCCAGGCGGTGCACCCCGGGTACGGCTTCCTCGCCGAGAACGCCTCGTTCGCGCGCGCGTGCGCCGAGGCCGGGCTCGTCTTCATCGGCCCGCCCGCGGACGCGATCGCGCTGATGGGCGACAAGATCCGCGCCAAGGAGACGGTGAAGGCGGCCGGGGTCCCGGTCGTTCCCGGCTCGTCCGGCAGTGGGCTCACGGACGCTCAGCTGGCCGAGGCCGCACGGGAGATCGGCATGCCCGTGCTGCTCAAGCCGTCGGCGGGCGGTGGCGGCAAGGGCATGCGACTGGTGCGGGACGCGTCGGCGCTGGGCGACGAGATCGCCGCGGCCCGCCGCGAGGCCCGCGCCTCCTTCGGCGACGACACCCTCCTCGTCGAACGCTGGGTCGACCGCCCCCGGCACATCGAGATCCAGGTCCTGGCCGACGGCCACGGCAACGTCGTCCACCTGGGCGAGCGCGAGTGCTCCCTCCAGCGCCGCCACCAGAAGATCATCGAAGAGGCGCCGAGCGTGCTCCTCGACGCCGGCACCCGCGCCGCGATGGGCGAGGCGGCGGTCCAGGCGGCCCGCTCCTGCGGGTACGAGGGCGCGGGCACGGTCGAGTTCATCGTCCCCGGCTCCGACCCGTCGTCGTACTACTTCATGGAGATGAACACCCGCCTCCAGGTGGAGCACCCGGTCACCGAACTGGTCACGGGGCTCGACCTGGTGGAGTGGCAGCTGCGGGTCGCCGCGGGCGAGCGACTGCCGTACGGGCAGGAGGACATCACCCTCACCGGGCACGCGGTGGAGGCACGCATCTGCGCCGAGGACCCCGCACGCGGCTTCCTGCCGTCCGGCGGCACGGTCCTCGCCCTGCACGAACCCCAGGGCGACGGCGTGCGCACCGACTCGGGGCTGAGCGAGGGCACAGAGGTCGGTTCGCTCTACGACCCGATGCTGTCCAAGGTGATCGCGTACGGGCCCGACCGCGCGACCGCGCTGCGCAAGCTGCGCGCCGCCCTCGCGGAGACGGTCACGCTCGGCGTGCAGACCAACGCCGGATTCCTGCGCCGGCTGCTGGCCCATCCGGCGGTGGTGGCGGGGGACCTGGACACCGGGTTGGTGGAGCGGGAGGCGGAAGGGCTGCTCTCCGGCTGCGGTGACGTACCGGAGGAGGTGTACGACGCCGCTGCCGCGGTACGGCTGTCGTCGCTGGCCCCGGCGGAGGGCGGCTGGACCGACCCCTTCTCGGTACCCAGCGGTTGGCGCCTCGGCGGCGAGCCCGCACCCGTGGTGTTCCACCTGCGCGCGCCGGGACTCGAACCCGTCGCTCACCGTCCGCGAGGCACGAACACCGTCACCCCCGGCCAGGTCTCCGTCACCCTCGACGGCGTACGCCACACCTTCCACCGCGCCGGCGACTGGCTCGGCCGCGAAGGTGACGCCTGGCATGTGCGCGACCACGACCCCGTGGCCGCCTCCCTCACCGGCGCGGCACACGCCGGGATGGACTCGCTCACCGCGCCCATGCCCGGCACGGTGACCGTCGTGAAAGTGGCCGTGGGCGACGAAGTGATCGCGGGACAGAGCCTGTTGGTGGTCGAGGCGATGAAGATGGAGCACGTCGTCTCCGCCCCGCACGCCGGGACCGTCAGCGAGCTGGACGTCACTCCGGGCACCACGGTCGCCATGGACCAGGTGCTGGCCGTGATCACGCCGTACGAGGAGACGACACCGTACGAGGAGACGACATGAGCACCCCCGAACTCGGCCTCCCCATGGTCGTACCGGCCCCGGAGCTGCCCGCCCGGGTGCGGATCTACGAGGTCGGCGCGCGCGACGGGCTGCAGAACGAGAAGGCGACCGTGCCGACGGAGGTGAAGGCCGAGTTCGTCCGGCGCCTCGCGGACTCGGGCCTGACCACCATCGAGGCCACCAGCTTCGTCCACCCCAAGTGGGTGCCCCAGCTGGCGGACGCGGAGCAGTTGTTCCCGCTCGTGAGCGACCTGGGCAGGTCTTCGGGGGTGCACCTCCCGGTCCTCGTGCCCAACGAACGGGGTCTGGACCGGGCGCTGGCCCTCGGCGCCCGCCATGTCGCCCTGTTCGCCAGCGCGACGGAGTCCTTCGCGAAGGCGAACCTCAACAGGACCGTCGACGAGTCCCTGGCCATGTTCGAGCCGGTGGTGTCCCGGGCCAAGGCGGACAAGGTGCACGTCCGCAGCTATATCTCGATGTGTTTCGGCGACCCCTGGGAGGGGCCGGTCCCCATCCACCAGGTCGTACGCGTCTGCAAGGCCCTGATGGACATGGGCTGCGACGAGCTGAGCCTCGGCGACACGATCGGCGTGGCGACGCCGGGTCATGTGCAGACCCTCCTCGCCGAGCTGAACGAGGAGGGCGTGCCGACCAGCGTGCTCGGTGTGCACTTCCACGACACCTACGGCCAGGCGCTCGCCAACACCCTGGCCGCCCTCCAGCACGGCGTCACCACCGTCGACGCCTCCGCGGGAGGCCTCGGTGGCTGCCCCTACGCCAAGTCCGCCACCGGCAACCTCGCCACCGAAGACCTCGTATGGATGCTCCAGGGCCTCGGCATCGACACCGGTGTCGACCTCGCCCGCCTCACCGCCACCAGCGTGTGGATGGCCGAGCGACTGGGCCGACCCAGCCCGTCCCGCACGGTCAAAGCCCTCTCCCACAAGGAATGATCCCCATGTCCCTGGACCACCGCCTCTCCCCCGAACTCGAAGAACTCCGCCGCACGGTCGAGGAGTTCGCACACGACGTCGTGGCCCCGAAGATCGGCGACTTCTACGAGCGGCACGAGTTCCCGTACGAGATCGTGCGGGAGATGGGCCGCATGGGCCTGTTCGGACTGCCCTTCCCCGAGGAGTACGGCGGCATGGGCGGCGACTACCTCGCCCTCGGGATCGCCCTGGAGGAGCTCGCCCGCGTCGACTCCTCCGTCGCCATCACCCTGGAGGCCGGCGTCTCGCTCGGCGCGATGCCGATCCACCTCTTCGGCACGGAGGCCCAGAAGCGGGAGTGGCTCCCCCGCCTGTGCTCCGGCGAGATCCTCGGCGCCTTCGGCCTGACGGAGCCGGACGGCGGCTCGGACGCAGGCGCGACCCGCACGACGGCCCGCCTCGACCCGGACACGAACGAATGGGTGATCAACGGCAGCAAGTGCTTCATCACCAACTCCGGCACGGACATCACGGGCCTGGTCACGGTCACCGCGGTCACCGGCCGGGGGCCCGACGGCAAGCCGCTGATCTCCGCGATCATCGTCCCGTCCGGCACCCCCGGCTTCACGGTCGCCGCCCCGTACTCGAAGGTCGGCTGGAACGCCTCCGACACCCGTGAGCTGTCCTTCGCCGACGTCCGCGTCCCGGCCGCGAACCTGCTCGGCGAGGAGGGCCGCGGCTACGCCCAGTTCCTGCGCATCCTGGACGAGGGCCGCATCGCCATCGCGGCCCTGGCGACCGGCCTCGCGCAGGGCTGTGTCGACGAGTCGGTGAAGTACGCCAAGGAGCGGCACGCGTTCGGACGCCCGATCGGCGCGAACCAGGCCATCCAGTTCAAGATCGCCGACATGGAGATGAAGGCCCACATGGCCCGCGTCGGCTGGCGCGACGCCGCGTCCCGTCTCGTCGCGGGCGAGCCCTTCAAGAAGGAGGCGGCGGTCGCCAAGCTCTACTCCTCCACCATCGCCGTCGACAACGCCCGCGACGCCACCCAGGTCCACGGCGGCTACGGCTTCATGAACGAGTACCCGGTGGCCCGCATGTGGCGCGACTCCAAGATCCTGGAGATCGGCGAGGGCACGAGCGAGGTACAGCGGATGCTGATCGCGAGGGAGCTGGGGCTGACGGGCTGAGCGCCCGCCTGCGCCGAGGCCCCGTGAACACCCCCTGACTCGGGCACATCCGCGCCGTTCAGGGAAAGGGCGACTGGCGGATTTGGGCCAGGTCCGACGGTCGTGACCACGCTGTACGGAGGTCGCGGGCGGCCCAGATCTGCCAATCCCGCTACGGCTCCGGCCGATCCTCGCTGGCGGACAGCCCCTGGCCATGCGGGGGCGCCGCCACGGCGCCCCGAGATACGCGCGAACTTTTCCGCGCCGGCGTGCATCACACAGGGATGACGGGGCACATGGCGCCGTTCACACGCTCGTCTCGGGCTGTAAGTTTCAAGGAGCAAACAGACATGGCAACCTTCCTGACGGCACGACGTGTGGCGTCCGCGCTCGGTGCAGTGGCCGCCCTGAGCCTGCTGACAGCCTGCAACGACGGCCAGGGCACCGCCAGCGCTCCGAAGACGACATCCGGGTCGGGCCAGCAGGCCTCCGGTGATGACTCGAGCGCCGCCGACACCACGACGAACACGGGCGCCGCCTCCACCGGCACCGGTGCGCCGAAGGGCTCCGGCGGCACCTCGGTCTCCGGGGGCGGCGCCACGAGCACTCGCTGCACGGCCTCCCAACTGCGCGGGAACGTCGGCGAGAACAACCCGGGCGCCGGGCAGGAGAACTTCCCGCTTGTCGTGACCAACTTCTCCGGGCGCACGTGCACCATCGACGGCTACCCGGGCGTCGCCTTCGTGGACGGCTCCGGCAAGCAGCTGGGACCGGACCCCAAGCGCGGCTCCGGCAGCCCCACCAAGATCACGCTGGCGCCGGGCAAGAGCGCCTGGGCCGGACTGAGTTTCGGCAACCCCGAGGTCAGTGGGGCCCGTAAGGCCACGCCCACGGGGATCCTGATCACGCCGCCGGACGAAAAGGTCTCCCTGAAGGTGGACTGGACAGGCGGCGCGGTACCCGTCTCCTCCGCCGCGAACCTGACGGCCTTCCAGGCAGGCACTGGCGCCTGACCCGTTCCCGCCCCACACCCCACTGCCGCAGAGCGACCGCTGTCCGCTCTGCGGCAGTGGGGTTCGCCATGGAAGCGCTGCTGTTGTCACAGGGCGTCAAACCAACCCCCATGTAGCAGGATGAGGGGGCCCAACGAGGCAGCCGCACCATTACCGTCCCGGACGATATACGTCGCCGCCACTCCCACAGGGACGGACCACCTCCACGAAAAGCAAGATCCGCGCCAACTTACGACTTCGAGCAACATGCCCCCAGCCAGGCACCGACTGCCGGGAAAGTTCGGGGACCGTGGGAGGACCAAGCGCGCAGCGTGAGGCAGCTCCTCTTGCCAGCCGCTCGAGCGGCGGTCACATCGCTGCCTGCTGGCGCCTAGTACTCCAGCTGTAGATCTTGATCTTGGCGCTTGAGTGGAGGCCGTCTCGGTTTGGCTGGTCGCGTACTGCCGGCTTCCGGCAAGTAGACCCGGGCCTGTTGAGTAGGCACTATGCCTCGGTGAGCATCATCATCAAGTTCTTCCTGGCGCCGGACCGCGACGCTGCCGCTGCCGTCGTGGAAGGCGGCCCCGATGGGGTCTTCGAGTCGCTGACGTACGGCAACTTCGATGCCGAAGAGGCACTGATCGAGTGGGAGAGCATCTTCACCGGTCGCAGCTTCGAAGAACTCGTTGCCGCTGATGAGCCCGAAGTCGTTGCCGACCCAGGCGATGGTGAGGGCCCGGTGATCCTCGCTGCTTCCCGGGTGCTTCAGGATGCGCTTGCCGCTGCCGATGAGCACCGGCTTGTCGAGGTCAGCCAGCTGTGGGTGCAGGAGCGCGCGGCAGACGGCGAGGTATTCGACCTGGAGACGGCAACCGAGGTCCTGAGCGGCCTTGCCGACCTGGCACGGGCCATCGGTGAGCAGGAGGAGAGCCTGTACTGCTGGATGGCATAGAAGCGGACACGGCCACCATTGATCATCGTCGGTTGTGTGGACAAACGAAGATCAGCCGGTGGCCGTGAGCCACAGCGTAGACCCTGCCCGGTGGCAGCCGGTGTTCGAGGACCTGATGGCGTGGGTGGCAGGCCGGTTCTCCCGGGTGGAGCCGCGGCGCAGGGCACGGGCGTTCGTTCTGGGCCTGCTCGCGGAGCTACCGCGGAAGAACTGCTGGACGATCGCCGAGCACGCCGGCGACACCAGTCCGGCCGGCATGCAGCACCTGCTCAGCCGTGCATCCTGGGACGCGGACCGAGTCCGTGACGACGTACGGGACTTCGTAGTTGAGCACCTCGGAGACGAGGACGTTGTCCTGGTGGTGGACGAGACCGGTGATCTGAAGAAGGGGACCGCGAGCGTCGGGGTGCAACGCCAGTACACCGGCACCGCGGGGCGGATCGAGAACTCCCAGGTGGCCGTCTACCTCGTCTACTCCTCCTCGGCCGGGCACGCTGCCATCGACCGGCGCCTCTACATCCCGCGCTCCTGGACGCAGGACCCTGACCGGTGCCGGGCAGCGGGCATCCCGGAAGACTTGAGCTTCGCCACCAAGCCCGCCCTGGCCACCGAGATGGTCGCCCAGGCCTTGGACGCCGGCGTGCCAGCCGCATGGGTCACCGGCGACGAGGTCTACGGCGGTGACCCTCACCTGAGCGCAGAGTTGGAGAGTCGTCAGATCGGCTACGTTCTGGCCGTCTCGCGCAAGCGGCCGATCCCCACGCGCGCGGGCGTCTTCCCTGCAGGCGTGCTGGCCCACTGCCTGCCGAAGAAAGCCTGGCAGCAGCTCTCGGCAGGAGACGGTGCCAAAGGCCACCGCCTCTACGACTGGGCCCAGGTCGAGATCGACAGTCCGTCGGACAGTACGGGCCACCGATCGCTGCTCGTCCGACGCAACCAGCGCACCGGTGAACTCGCCTTCTATCGTTGCTACTCGGCCTGCCCTGTCCCGCTGACCGCGCTGGTCAAAGTGGCCGGGCGCCGCTGGACCATAGAGGAGACCTTCCAGTCCGCCAAGGGACTGACCGGGCTGGACGAGCACCAGGTCCGCCGCTGGACCTCCTGGCACCGCTGGACCACCCTGGCCATGCTCGCGCACGCCTTCCTCGTGGTCACGGCCGCCATCGAAGGGATCACCACGGCCGCACCGCCAGGACTCGCCCCACTGACGTGCGGCGAGATTCAGCGCCTCTTCGCCGCATTCGTCGCCCAGCGTGCCCGCGGCTTGGCGCATCGACTCAGCTGGTCACACTGGCGCCGACGACACCAAGCCCGTGCCCGCACCAGCCATCACCAGCGCCAGACCGCTCAACGGTCATGATCAAGATCTACAGCTGGAGTACTAGGCGCCGACCGGTTGGGAAGAAGAGGTCGCCCCCACGCAGGCAGAGAGGGGCGGGGACGCTGCAACGCAACGTGCGACTTCCCCGCCCAGAGTCCTACTTCGCCCTATACGACGCCCCGCGTCCAAAGACGTCAAAAACTCCGGCTAATCGAGCCTCGCTCCGTGGGTGTCACTGTGAACCCATTTAACGCACGTTGGACGATCCCCTGTTCCGACTCTGCAAAACTCCTCGATAGCCTCTCGGACCAGCGGGACCGGGATAACACTCCGCAGATCATGGACCTCGGAAAGCTGGGGTCGCGGACGACACGAGGGTCGAACTTGGGCAGGTTCGTGTTATCCGATACCCAGGCGTGTTCTGATATTCCGTCTTTAACCCTCTCGGCGCGCTCAGCACTGACATATCAGATCAGCCCGCCGTACCCCTTCGAGGGATTAGCCGCGACAGGCGGCCTACCACGAGGGTAGGCCGCCGGGTATGCCGCATCAGCTGAAGAGATCGACCCCCCCAGAGTGCGGAAGGCGATCCTCGAATTCGCATGCGGCGACGGCTCGAAAACCCGCATGCCATAGGGCACTCAGGCACTCGCCAATGGCGTTCACAAACGCCTCTGCGCTAGCTCCTGAAGCCTGCTCGCACTCTACGACAGACGGCCAGGCCACGAAATCAGACCTATTCGCTGAGTCGATCTCGTAATCGTTGTGCGCAACATACGCCTTGACTGCTGAAGCCCTGACCATATCGGATGCCTCGATGCTGCCTCCGAGGCTGTGTGCGACGCAGCGCAGGATCGCTTCCCGGTTGTCCGAGTCGATATAAATGGAACAGTCCAGGCCAATACCGGCAAGCTCGTCACCTGATGCCGATGAATGGTCCATTGTCGAAATCTCCTCCCATCTTGATGATCGATACATCGACGTGGTCCACTTCGTCACCCAGAATGCCCTGGACCTGACTGCGTAACCCGCTGAGCTTTGGTATAGAGTCACCCGCCGTGATCTTACCGGTCTCGATCGCCCGGTCTCTGGTGCGTGCCCTCGCGGAATCGGACTTCACGTTCGACCAGCGCTTGGCAACCATGGCGTCGAACGTCTCCGGCGTCACACGCACGGCAATGTCGAGGTCCGATGCTCCCGTCATGTTCGCCGTCACACGACTGCCCTGTACTACGACGTCTGCCTCGAGGTTGAGGCCCTTTCGAAACACTTGTCCAATGTCAGAGAATTGTGATCTAGTCAAGCCTTCCGGGAGACGTACTGTCTGATTCCAACGAGTGCCTGACCGTAGTCCGAAGAAGCCAAGAGATCCACCGGTCATCCCAGTCATGACACCGAACTTGTAAAGACTGTTGCGGGCGCTGCAGACCCACTTGGATTCGCCGGAAGGGCACGGCAGGTCTTCGATGTCGTCCGCATGCACCGATTGGCTCTCCTGAACGGTTTCGCAACTACTGGCTGCTGCCCAGACGCACACTCCGTTCGGGGCCTGCCAAACGTACTGCCTCGGTGCCTCCTTCATTTGCGGAACTTCAGCGAAGACGATCACGTTCCCGGAGCTGCTGGTGTGGGATGTTCCGCCACCGCCTCCCCCACCAGCAGTTCCGCACGCATCGGCCAGCACGTAGTAGCAGCCGCTACCGCCCGCACCACCGCCACCGCCGGGCTTGGTGGTGACGCCGCCGCACGGGTCCTGAAGGACGAAATAGCACCCGGTGCCGTTCACGCCGCCGCTGCTTCCCTGGTCAGCGGGGTATTGCAGACCCGTGGGGTCGGACTGGGTGACGGGACTGTTGCCGGCGTAGCTGAAACCGTTGAGTGACTGGTGTTGATCGACCGAGAGGACCGGGTCGACGCTGATGAACTGGCCGATCGACGGGTCGTACTCGCGGGCGCCGACGTGCGTCAGGGCCGTCGATGCGTCGGCCGGCTTGCCGAGGAAGGCCTTGTCGTCGGGCCAGGTGGTCGCTTTCGTACCGCGTGATCCGCCGAACGGCGAGCTGTAGCGCTTCGTGATCGCGTACGTGCTCGCGTCCAACGCGACGCTCGACGTGCCGTGATGGTCCCCGGCCAGGAAGCTGAGCTTCGTGCCCGTGGTGCCGGAGACCGCCGTACGACAGGCGATGGTCTGGCCGTTGGCCGCGTAGTAGCGGGTGCCTGACAGGGTCTTCGTCGTTCCCTTGACTGTCAGCCGCGCCTCGGTGCCGCCCCCCAGGTAGAGGATCGTGTCCCCGTCGCCCTTCGCCCGCCGGATCAGCAGTTCGCCGTTGGCGTCGTAGAGGTAGCTGGTCTCCTTCGTGCCCTCGGTGAGCCCCGCCAGCTTGCCCTCGGTGTTCCAGGCCAGCGTCTGCTGAGCCGCGGGGCCCGGACGGGTGATGGTGTTGCCCGTGCTGTCGTAGACGTAACTACCGGTCGTGGCGCCCGTCGTCTTGTCCAGCGTGTGGGGCTTGTTGTCCGTGGTGTCGTCGTACTTGTACGTGGTGGTCTTGTCACCTGATGTCGCGTGCTGGGTTTCCGTCTGGCGCTGACCACCTGCGTTGTACGTGTAGGACGTCCAGTACGGAGCCGCGCCGTCGATGTTGGACATCGCGCGGCCCGTCGCGGCGCAGTCCGCGCTCTTTGGCGTCCAGGCCTCGGTCATACGGCTGTAGCCGTCGTAGGCGAAGCACTGGTAGTCGGCCTTGGCGATGCCGCCCTGGGTGGTGGTGTCGAAGATGGACGTGACGTTGCCCGCGTCGTCCTGCTTGAAGTTCAGGTCTTGGACCGGGTAGCTGTGAACGTCGTCCGTCACCTGGGCCCGGGTGAGACGCCGGGTGCCTTCTTCGTAGAGCCAGGTGAGATAGGCCTTCTTCGCCGAATCACCCCCGTCCATGCCCAGGGCGAGCTGCGCCAGGTCGCCCTGCGGAGAGAACCCGGCGCCCTGGAGATAGCCCGTCGTCCCTCTTGAGGTGAGCTGCTGGCCGGTGGAGTTGTAGCCGTACTTGACCGTCTCCGCCGCGAGGCCGGCTACCGCCGGTGCTGCGGACTGATCCACGGTGCCGTCCAGGTTGTAACTGGTGGTGAACGACAGCGTCTTCGGCACGCCTGCGGTCACCAGCGGATCGGTCTCAGGCAGGAGCAGCTGGCTTCCCGTGACCTGGTAGAGGTTGTCGTACGACGTGACCTTCTGGGTGTAGGCCTTGCCGACGACCCCACCGTCATAGCGCGTGGCGGTGTCTTGCTGTCCCTTGGCTACAGCGTCGAAGCCCCAGGCCGCGAGCTTGTTGGTATCCGTCTTGTCGGTTTTCCACATGCCGGTCCTGCGGCCGAGATCGTCGTACTCATACAGGAGTGTGTTGTTAGCCTTGTTGGCGTTGACGGTCTTCGTGACCTGGTCGAGGACGTTGTACTCGGTCGCCGCCCTGCCCTTGTCCGGATCGACGGCCGCGGTCTGGCGTCCGAACAGGTCGTACTCGTACGACCACTTCGACTGATCGGGGCCGGTGATCGTTTCCTGCTGGCCGCTCGGCCGGTAGGTGTAGTCGGTCGTGGTGTAAGCAGTACCGGTCGGCTTGGGGCCCGGGTACTCGCGGCGTTCCGTCGTCTGCCCCAGAGCGTTGGTGACCACCGCCGTCGCCTGACCGCCCGCAGGAGCTGTCGTGGACACAGTGTCACCGGTGTACGTGGTCTCGGTGGTCCACCGGGTCGCGCTGTGGACCTTGGTCACCGCCTTGATCGCACGCTCGGCGCCGTCGTAGGTCGTGTCCGTCTGGATCGGGGCCTGACCCTCGGAGGTTTCGACCGGCGTGGACGCCGGCGTCGAGGTGCTGTCCCAGATGTCGGACTGCTGGGTGATGGCCAGCCCTCGCGAGTCGTACAGGCCCAGGGAGATGAGCCGACCACCCTGCGGGGTCGGGGACTGGGTCTGCCGGGTACGCAGGAGCGAGTCGTAGAAGGTGTAGCTCGTGTTGTAGCCGGAGCCATCACCCTTGAGAGCGCTGGTGGACACCCAGGACATGGCCGAGCTTGTGATCTTGTAGTCGTAGACGTAGTTCGGTGTCTTCTTCAGGACCGTAAGACGGTTGGGCAGCCACACCTTGGTGACACGTCCGAGGCTGTCGTACTCGGATTCCGTGACCTTGTTGTTGGGGTCGGTGCTCTTCACCGTCGCACCAGTGGCGAAGTCCACCGCACTGGTGGTCGTGTACCCCTTGAAGTTGCTGGCGCTGGTGGAGGTCAGCGGTCCTGCGTCGACCGGAACGTACGTGGTGTCGGCGACGAGCCGGTCGCCTGCGTCCTTGACCACACGCAGACGGCCCAGAGTGTCGTAGGAGCTCGTCGCGGTCTTCTGCCAGGCCGGAGTGTCATCGCTGCCGTAGCCCTTGGCCCGGCCCGTCCAGACCGCATCGCCCTTGGTCGGCTTCTGGCTCGCGGACCAGACGGTGGCCGCGGTGTCGTCGTAGATCGTCGCCGTGTCGGAGATGACGTTGCCCGGACGCGACGAGTCCCCGGGCAGGTCGAGCGCCGAGTCGGCGGTGGCACAGGTCTTGGCGACGGTACGGGTGCGCGAGACAAGGGAGTTGAGACCCTTGTCGTCGTTTCGGGCGTACCAGGTGCGGGTGCACTTCTCGTCGTCTTTGACCGCGTCGTCACCCTGGTCTTCGACGGTGTCGGCCATGCCGTAGTCGTCGTAGGTGGTCTTCACCGTGCGCACCCGGTCGTACGGGGTGAGCTTGCTGGTGATGTTCGTACGAGCGTGAGTGGCCACCGTGCGCACGTAGTACGCCTCGGTGTCCGCGTACGACTTGTGCTGGGTCGCCGTCCGCTTCGACCAGGGGTCGCTGATCGTGCCCGAGACCTCGGTGTCACCGTCGTAGGTGGCCGATTCGCGGGTGAATCCCGCGTACTCGTCCGAGTCGGTGATCTCCGCGGCTTTGATGCCGGAGACCTTCACCGGCTTACGGGCATCCGCGTCCGGGGTCTTCCCGTCCGAGCCCAGGACACGGTCTCCGTTCATGCCCCGCATGTACACGGTGACGGTCTTGCTCTGCGTGCGCCCGGAATTGCCCGTGAGGTGGGTGACCTTGCCGAAGCCGCGCCAGATGGACCAGGTGCGCTCCTTGGCAGGAGTCATCGGGTCCTCGTTGTAGTGCCAGGCACCGCCACCGGAGTACTGGTAGGTGTGCTGGACGGCTTCGGAGCCGCCCTGCGGGTCGGTGGTGGACACCGAGCTGACCGGGTACTTCTGAAACCAGTCGAGGATGGGGTTTTTCTCCCCGTTGGGAGACCAGTCGACCGGGTAGCAGCGTTTGGCGTTCTCGTCCACCTTCGGCTTGCTGCCGCCCGCGGTGCAGTCGGCGTCCATGTAAGTGACGATCGTTTGCGCGCCGGTCTCGGACGTGACGGTCTTCAGGCGAGGCTTGTTCAACGGCAGGATGTCGTCAGCCGCGCCGTCGACTCGGTTAGGCAGCATCACATGGCTGAACTTGACCGGATCAAGAGAGAGGTCCGTGCCGCGCTTGCCAGTGTGCTTGATCTCATCCAGCCACAGGGACTGGTCGGTGGAGTCGCCGGTGTCACCGGGGTCGAGGTACAGCTGCTTGAGGGACCACACGTCCACCGGCTCGAAGGCAGGGGGGGAAGTCGCTTCGTTCCAGGCATAGGTGGTGATCGCCGTCATCCGCTTGCGGGTGAAGAACGCCGGGCTGACGTTGCCGGTGCACTTGTTATCGTCCTTGCAGACCGCGTCGAACGGCACGTCCGGCCAGTTGTCGCGAGTGTCCTTGGTCATCGAGTCACAACCGCTGCCCGAGGCAAGGCAGCGCTCGTCATAGGTGAAGACCACCTTGTCCGAAGCGACCGGAGAGGCTGAGAAGAGCGCGCCGGCGCGCTGGCCGTAACGGATCTCCTTCAGGTAGCCACCGCGGACGTAGTCGGTACCGGTGTTGTCATCGCCGAGCTTGTCGTAGTTGTTGTGCTCGGCCGTGTACCAGTACGACATCGCGTTGCCGTGGGTGTCCTCGACATAGTCGAGGTTCCAGCGCCAGGCCTGCTTCTTGTCCCGGCCGGAGAAGCTGGTCCCGTCGGAGTATCCGGGCTCCCCCGCATCGTCCCCGAACACTGGCACGGTCCACACCGACTCGGTGCGGTCGTCGGCGCCCGCACCGTCGAGTTTGTCCAGGCCGAAGACGTACTTCGTGCCGTCGCCCGTGACGACCGTCCAGTACTCACCGTTGTCGTCGTTGTTGTCCGCGCCGGTGGAGTGGGTGACCGTGGAGGCGTCGTCGTTCTTCAGCCGCCACTTGCCCGTGGTGTCGTCCTTGACCAGCTCCGTCGCCTTGCCGTTCAGCACCAACGACGCGTTGTCGTACTTCCAGCACAGGTCGTACTTCTCGCTCTGCCCGTCGTCATCGCACGAGCCGTACTTGCGCTCGATGAAGGACGAGGTCAGGTCGAAACCTTCACCGATCTGGCTGCCCTGGTTGTTCGTGTTCGCGGTACGCCCGTCGACACTGCCAGAGTCGTACGAGATCGACAGGGCGGGCTCGGAACCCGCTGCGGCGGGCGGCACTCGCAGCGGATACGACCACGTGAACGTGCCCGACGAACCCCCTGCCTCCCAGGTCGACGAAGCGGACAGCGAGGTCGCCTTGTAGTCACCGCTGCCCGACTTGGCGCCGGTACCGGCCGCGAGCGCCAACATCATCGGCGCGCCGTTGGACACAAGACTCAGCGGTGCCGAGATGCGGTCGTTCGCACGGTCGTTGCTGGAGTCGAGGCCGGTACGCTTGCGGCACTTCGCCTTGAACGGATCATCCAGAGCGCAGTCCGGCAGCCGGGAGAGTTGCAAGCGCCCGGCCCAGTCGCCGCCGTAGGCCGAGGCGAAGGCCGAATAGTCCAAGCCGAGGCGGGCCTTTCCACCGCCCGTGGGGCCGGTGACCTTCAGGACCACGCCCTTGACACCGAGCGACCGTGCCGCCTTCTGGTCCAGCACCTGCACCGTCAGAGACGCGGCCGCCTTGCCCTTGGCGGGCCTGGCCACAGTGACGGGCAGGGCACCCGGGGCCGCCTTGACCGTGCCTTTCGACGGGACCTTCAGGGACGTCCTGCCCGATGTGGGCCAAGTGGTCCGTCGCCGCTGGTCGAGGTGGGCCCGCGCGGCCGCGGCCTGATCCGCCGCGGCGGATTTCTTCACCGTGTCGGCGGCCTTCTTGTTCACCTCGGCGGTGAACGGGCTGACCTTGGCGGCGCGTGGCGCCTTCAGTCCGGGGTCGCCCAGCGGATCAGCGTCCGCCGCGAAGGCGACGGGAGTGAGAAGGCCGGGAACCAAGGCCAGTCCGGTGGCCGCGGCTATGCGGCGGGACCAGCGTCTTCTTGTTCCGCCACCGCGGCCCGGTCCAGGCCGTGGTATGCCGAAGGGGTTCATGTGACTTCTTCCTGCACGCGGGCAGCCTTGAGCCCGGCGCGTGCCGTTGGGTTGGATGGGAGAAAGAAGAGGAACAGCGCACGTGCCACCGCTGCCGGGCGGCCGCGCTCACGGCGCGGGCCGCCCGGCGATGGACGATGGCTTGGGCTCAGATGTTGTCTGGGGTAGCCAGGACCTGTGAGCGGACCTGGTCGGCGGTCATGGCTCCGGTCCAGACCCTCAGCGAGTCCAGGGCGCCGGGCAGGTAGTAGCCCGTGGATCCGACAGCCGTGCCGCGGCCGCCTGCGGAGAGAGCTCCGGTGCCCTGCTGGAGCGCGGAGAACCCTGACCTGTCCTCACCGGGCTGCTCGAACTCTCCAACGTACAGATGCAGTTGCCCCATCCGATCCTCGGTCCTGGACGGATCGCCCGGGTCGGTCCACTGCCACCCCTCCTGCGCATCGAAGACGCCGGTGACATCAACCCCCGTGTCCGTTTCGGCGACATCACCGGCGGCCACCTCCGCGCTCTGGGTGACCTTGCCATCCGTTCCGACGGCGGTGCGGGTGAATTTCCACTGGTAGACGCCGGTGTCGGGTTTGACCACCCACAGCGCCCATGAGGACTCACCGCCGATCGCCTGTCCCGCCACTTGGGCCTGATAGCCCACCGGCTTGGACGCCAGCTTCAACGAGTCCAGCCTCACGTGCGCCGACACGGTGAACGAGCCGGTCTCGTCAGTCACCGGGCCCGTCGCCGAGGCGTAGCCCGACGTTCCGTCCAGGACAAGGGCGTTGTTCTCCTCGTCCAGCACGGCCCCCGTGGGTGACAGTGACAGCGCCGGCGCGGGGTAGGGGGACACCTCCTTGACTTGGTTGCCGGTCGAGGATGTGGCGTCCCAGTACGCCACGAGTTCGTTGGCCGCAACGCCGTCCTGCAGGACTTGCGCCTCCTCGGCGATCTGCTCCGGCTTCAGGGCGTCCTGCCACACGGAGACCTCGTCGACGCGCCCGCGGAAGTTCTCCCCATAGACGCCGCCGACCAGGGAGCGGCCGAACTGCAGACCGGCCGAGGACGTCCACGGCTGATATGCGGTGGACAACGAGTTCAACACCACCGGCTTGCCCTGTGGGCGGCCGTTGACGAAGAGCTGGATGGTGTCGTTCGTCTTGTCCGTGTCCTTTCCTGTGTCGAATACGGCTGCCAGGTGTGTCCACGCATTCAGCGGCTGCGGCCCGGCGTCAGCGATTGACCGCAGGTAGACCGGGCTGTCCTTGACGTCCGCGGCGGTGCGGTTGAAAACCCACTTCTTGTAGCTCGTGGAGTAGTACAGCGTGAACGCCGACCCGTATGTGCCGGGCGCCGACAGCACCACACGGTTCTGCGAGGCGTCCGTCAGGTAGACCCATGCCGAGACGGTGAAGGAGTCCTTGGTGTTCACGGCCGGGACTGCGGTGGCGGCGTAACCCGAGCGCAGTGTGTCGTCCGAGCCGTCATTGAGCCACAGTGAGTAGTCGGCGTCGCCGCGGCGCGCCAGGGTGGACCAGCCCGCGCCTGCGGTCTGCAGCGTGGCGTCGTGCCGGGTTCCCTCGGTGGCGGTGTCCTTCGCCACCGTCACCCCGGAGCCGGGTGCCCCGTCGCCGAAGTGCCAGCGGCCGACCGCGCCTGCGGCTGGAGCCACCTTGAAGATGAACTCCGCGGGCGTACCCCACCGGTCGTAGACGTCCTTGGCCCGTACCGAGAGAACCTGGGTGCCTGAAAGCGGAGGTGTCACATCCTTGACGTCGGCTTTGAGTTTGCCGGCTACCTGCCGGGCCGGAGTGGACAGCAGCTTCCACTCATAGGCCTTGACGTCGGTGTTCCCGGCAGCGTCGATGTCGGCGGCGTTGGGCTGGAAGGTGAAGGAACCGGGCACACCTGGGCCTCCCTTACCGTCGCAGAGTGTGCCGCACTCGGTGTAGGGGGAAACGGCAGTGATACGGGGCATCTTCGGTGCCAGCGAGTCGATCTTGAAGTAGCACCAGGAGCTGTAGGAGGACCAGAGGTCGCCGCTCTTGCCGTCGTAGGACCAGTGCGACTGCGTCCGCGCCCTGTAGCGATACAGGCCCCCATCAGCACGGTCGTTGGTGCGCAGCTTCTCCAGGGTCTCGTCGGGGTGCCAACCGGGGTTCGGCATGTAACCGGTCCACGCTTCGTGCCAGGGCGAGTCGTCACCGCGCTCGATGACGTACTCGGCCTGCAGGGAGCCCTCCTCGCTGCCCTTGTGGGCCTCCACCAGGGTCTGCACCCGGGCCTGCACCATCGGATCCTTGCGCGTCACGATGAGCGGATCGGTGGACGACTTCTTGCAGTACGCGGTGGTGCCATTGCCCGGAATGAGGCCGACGTCCGTAGGTACACCGGGTTTGTAGGCGAAGGTGACCTGCAGCTCGGCGCTGTCGTCGAAGCGTTTCCAGGCCCGCGGATCGCCCTCGTCCTTGGCCCGCAGCATCAGAGTCAGACGGCTGATCTTGCCATCCGCGAACGAGCGGACCGTGTTCTTCAGATTCTCGTCCGGCTCATCGGGGTTGTCGTTGAACTCGATCCACGCATCCGGCTGGTCCGGGCTGCACAGGGAGCCTCGTCCCGCCGAGACGTAGCGGTCACCCATCAGGTCGAGTTGCTTGGGTCCCGGCCACCGGGTGCCCTCGGAAATGTTGTCCGTGCGCACCAGGTCGGTCCAGTGCGGATCGCAGTTGAACGACCATGTCTCACGGGCGCGGAAGGTCGCGTCCAGCACGTACTTGCCGGCCAGCTTGGTGGGCGCGAACTCGAAGTACATGCGGTCTACGTAGCCGCTGCCGCAGGAGTAGCCGTCCGCGGTGCCACACTTGCCGACACCCTTGTCCCCGTCGAACATCCAGAACTTGTCGCCGTCGGAGGAGAGCTTCGTGCGCTCCGAGACACCCAGGCCAACGGAGGGGTCGATGTAGACCGGGTAGACCGTGCCTGTGCCGCGCAGCAATGACAAGTCCGGGTGCACAGCTACGGTGCCGTCGTCCACCTTGACCGGTAGCACGGCACTGGCGTCGCCGTCACCGGGCTGCGAAGGGTCGTCCCGCGGTCCCCCGTTCGCGGGTACGTCCGCAGCGGACCTCAAGAGCTGAGTCTTCGACCCGGTTTCGGTTCCACCGGCGGAATCCCACATCTGCCCGGCGGGCCCACGGAAGACCGCGTTGCCGTCCTCGTCGAGGGCCCTGAGACCGCCACCGGCGCCGGGCACCACGGTCAGACCGTCCCCCGAGGCCGCGAGCCTGACCTGATCCAGCGCGGGGTTCTGAGCGGCCTCGGACGTCTTGACGACAAGCACCTCGCGGTAGCCCTCAGCCGTGGCCGTCAGTTGAAGATCCACCCCGGCCAACACCTCGGCATAGGTGGCTGTTGCACCATCCAGCGTCGGTTCGGGCAGCGGACCGGCCCACCCCAAGGTGATCGACCGGCCGTCCTTGGCCAGGTCGAGCATGTCCGAACCCGGACCGCCGCCGGAGAAGGAAAGGTCAACGACCGCTCCCCTGGGGGCGATACGGCCGTCGGCCCTACGCTCCAGCGTGGGATCCACGGCGCTCCAGGACCCGTCGCTGTTCTTGACCCGCTGCGGTGTGGTCGCCTGCCTCAGCGTGAACGATCCGTCTGGATTGGCGCTGGTGGTCGAGTACTCGGTGCGGTCCGCCGTCACTTCTACGGGTTCACCGGAAGCCTGCGCCTGGGCCAGCGCGGTCGACTCGCCCACCACCTCCGGCCCTGCGTCCACGGCAGCCGCCGACACGGCTGTCCCAACCGGGAGTACGGGCAGCGCCGACAGCGCCAACGACGCGGCCACGCCCCCTAACAGCAGGCCGGACAGTCTTCGCGACCTCCACATGGGCGCCACGACGCCCCACCCCGTTTTCACCGCTTTCACTCCGCTCACAGGATTCTTACAGTAAGCGAAGAGTAAAGACGTCATTACTTAAGCCAGTCAACGTTCATTACGCATATCAGCTCCCTCTATACCCCGATGCATCCAGGTTTGATCCGGCGGGCGAGCAGCACTTGTCTCGTTGAGCGCGCATCATGTCTGAAAACGACGTGTGTCACACGGGAGTTGAGCCTCGCCGACCAAGCCGTCACCCAGGCAGCCCGCAGATTTCGGTAGGCGCCACGCACCCTGGACAATTGGTGAGGTTAGGCTAACCTACCTTCGAACTCGTCCGGCGGGCGCTCCCGCCCCGTGCCGAAAGCAGCCACACACATGTCCAACGCCCGTGCCACCCACCTCACCCGACGCGGCATCCTCGCCGCCGGCGGCGCCCTCGGTCTCGGCGCCGTTCTCGCCGCCTGTGGCGACGACGACGGCAAAAGCGGTGGCTCGGAGTCGACGAAGGCCGCCGCCGCCAAGTCCGGCCCCTGGACCTTCAAGGACGACCGCGGCACGACGGTGAAGCTGGACAAGGTCCCGGCGAACATCGTCGCCTTCACCGGTGTCGCCGCCGCCCTCCACGACTACGGCGTCGAGGCCAAGGGCGTCTTCGGCCCGACCACGACCAAGGACGGCAAGGCCGACGTCCAGGCCGGCGACATGGACGTCAGCAAGCTGACCGTCCTCGGCAACGAGTGGGGCCAGTTCAACATCGAGAAGTACGCGACCCTCGCGCCCGACGTGCTGATCTCCACCATGTTCGATTCCGCGGGCACCCTCTGGTACGTCCCCGAGGAGTCCAAGGCGAAGATCCTCAAGCTCGCCCCGAGCGTCGGCATCTCCGTCTACGACCGTCAGATGCCCGTGTCGTTGCAGCGCATGCTCGCGCTCGCCGTGTCGCTGGGCGCCGACGAGAAGTCCGCCAGGATCGCCGAGGCGAAGAAGAAGTTCGAGACGGCCGCGGAGCGGCTGCGCACGGCGGCCAAGGCCCGCCCCGAGATCAAGGTGCTCGCCGGTTCCGCGAGCCAGGACATCTTCTACGTCTCCGGCTCGAACCTCTCCATCGACCTGGAGTACTTCAAGGCGCTCGGCGTGAACATCGTCGAGCCCTCCGCCAAGGCCCTGAAGGCCAGCGGCGGCTGGTTCGAGAACCTGAGCTGGGAGAACGTCGACAAGTACCCGGCGGACATCATCATCATGGACGACCGCAGCGCGACCATCCAGCCGGCCGACATCACCGAGGCCACCTGGAAGAAGCTGCCCGCCGTCAAGGCCGGCCAGGTCATCGCCCGCTCCCCCGAGCCGATCGTGTCGTACGACAAGTGCACCCCGCTCCTCGACAACCTCGCCGAGGCGATCGAGAAGGCCAAGAAGGTCGCCTGACACCCCGCGGTGAATCCCTGCCGCGAACCCCTGAAGTGAACCCGCGAAGTGAACCCGCGAAGTGAACCCAGACGTGAACCCCTGACGATGACTCAGGAGCACCCATGACGACGGCCATAGCCGCCCCGTTCCGCTTCTTCTCCCTCCAGGTCGTACGGACGAGGCGGCTCGGCCCGTCGCTGGTCCGGATCACCTTCGCCGGTGACGACCTGGTGGCCTTCGCCTCCCACGGCCAAGACCAGAGCCTCTCCCTCTTCCTGCCGCACCCCGGCCAGACCGAGCCCGCCGTCCCCTACGAGCTGGGCGACAGCTGGTGGCAGGGCTGGCGCGAACTCCCCGACGACGAACGGGCGGTGATGCGCTCATACACGCTGCGGGCGCTGCGCCGGGACGCCCGGGGCCGTACCAGCGAGATCGACATCGACTTCGTCCTGCACGGTGTGGAGCCGGACGCCGAGGTCCCCGCGGGTCCCGCGTCCCAGTGGGCTTCCCGCGCGGCGGCCGGTGACCGCGTCGTACTGCTCGGCCCGGCGATCGAGGACAACCGGGCGATCCGCTTCCGTCCGCCCGCCGACACCGACCTGGTCGTCCTGTGGGCGGACGAGACCGCGCTGCCCGCCGCCTCCGCGATCCTCGAGTCGCTGCCCGCCCACACCCGCGTCCGGGCCTGGCTGGAGGTCCAGCACGCCGAGGACATCCAGGACCTGCTGGTCACCGCCGAGGCGGAGATCACCTGGCTCGTGCGCGACGACGGGGCCCCCATGGCCGTCGACGCCGTACGCGCCGCCCGGCTGCCGGCCACCGCGAGCCCGTACGCCTGGATCGCGGGGGAGTCCGGGTGCGTGAAGGAGATGCGCCGTCATCTCGTGCGCGAGCGTGGCATCGACCGCAGGCGGGTCACCTTCGTCGGCTACTGGCGGCGCGGGCTGACCGAGGAGCAACTGCGCGAGCAGGACTGACCGTTCGCGAGAAGTCACAGGTGGGGCGGGGTCGCAGATCGACTTAGGTTAGGCTAACCTAAGTTGAACGCCGGGACCCCGCCCCCTTCTCGTCCCGGCCCAGCCCTCGCCCCACCCGTCCCGCTCGGACTCTCCCGCACGGAGGACCCCCACATGCGCTCGCACCTGCTCAATGACACGACCGCGGAGCGGTACCGCCGCTCCGTGACCGAAGGAATCGAGCGGGTGGCGGCCAAACTCGCCACCACCGACCGACCGTTCACGGGTGTCACGGTCGACGCCCTCGCCCCCCGTATCGAGCAGATCGACCTGGACCGCCCGCTGCACGACACCAGCGCCGTCCTCGACGAGCTCGAAGAGGTCTACCTCCGGGACGCGATCTACTTCCACCACCCGCGCTACCTCGCGCACCTCAACTGCCCGGTGGTCATACCCGCCGTGCTCGGCGAGGCCGTCCTGTCCGCCGTCAACTCCTCCCTGGACACCTGGGACCAGTCGGCCGGCGGCACCCTCATCGAGCGCCGGCTCATCGACTGGACCAACGAGCGCATCGGCCTCGGCCCGGCCGCCGACGGCGTGTTCACCAGCGGCGGCAGCCAGTCCAACCTCCAGGCCCTGCTGCTGGCCCGCGAGGAGGCCAAGCCGGGGAGTGAACCGGGCGACACCGCCGCCAAACTCCGCATCTTCGCCTCCGAGGTCAGCCACTTCAGCGTCAAGAAGTCGGCCACACTCCTGGGCCTCGGCGCGGACTCCGTCGTCTCGATCCCCGTCGACCACGACAAGCGCATGCAGACGCTCGCCCTCGCCCACGAACTGGAGCGCTGCGAGCGCGACGGTCTGATCCCCATGGCCGTCGTCGCCACCGCCGGCACCACCGACTTCGGCTCCATCGACCCGCTGCCCGAGATCGCCGAGCTGTGCGCCCAGTTCGGCGCCTGGATGCACGTGGACGCGGCCTACGGCTGCGGACTGCTCACCTCCCTGAAGAACCGGCACCGCCTCGACGGCATCGAGCGCGCCGACTCCGTCACCGTCGACTACCACAAATCCTTCTTCCAGCCCGTGAGTTCGTCCGCCGTGCTGGTCCGCGACGCCGCCACCCTGCGCCACGCCACCTACCACGCGGAGTATCTGAACCCGCGCCGCATGGTCCAGGAGCGGATCCCCAACCAGGTCGACAAGTCCCTGCAGACCACCCGCCGCTTCGACGCCCTCAAGCTGTGGATGACGCTGCGTGTGATGGGCGCCGACGGCATCGGCGAACTCTTCGACGAGGTCTGCGACCTGGCCCAGGAGGGCTGGAAGCTGCTCGTCGCCGACCCCCGCTTCGACGTGGTGGTCGAGCCGTCCCTGTCCACCCTCGTCTTCCGCTTCATCCCGGCCGCCGTCACCGACCCGGCCGAGATCGACCGCGCCAACCTGTACGCCCGCAAGGCCCTGTTCGCCTCCGGTGACGCCGTCGTCGCGGGCACCAAGGTCGGCGGCCGCCACTACCTGAAGTTCACCCTGCTCAACCCCGAGACCACGGCCGACGACATCGCCGCCGTGCTCGGTCTGATCGCCGGCCACGCCGAGCAGTACCTGGGAGAGTCCCTTGACCGCGCTTCCTGAATCCGTCGAAGCCACTGGAAAGACCTACGACTTCGTGGGCATCGGGCTCGGGCCCTTCAACCTCGGCCTCGCCTGCCTCACCGAGCCGATCGCCGAACTGGACGGCGTCTTCCTCGAGTCCAAGCCCGACTTCGAGTGGCATTCGGGGATGTTCCTGGAGGGCGCGCACCTCCAGACCCCGTTCATGTCGGACCTGGTGACCCTCGCCGACCCGACCTCCCCGTACTCCTTCCTCAACTACCTCAAGGAGTCCGGACGGCTGTACTCCTTCTACATCCGCGAGAACTTCTACCCGCTGCGGGTCGAGTACGACGACTACTGCCGCTGGGCCGCCTCGAAACTGAGCAGCGTCCGCTTCAGCACGACGGTCGAGGAAGTGACGTACGAGGGCGATCTGTACCACGTACGGACGACGGCCGGTGAGGTGCTACGCGCCCGCCATCTGGTCCTGGGCACCGGAACACCCCCGTACATCCCCGAGGCCTGCGCGGACCTCGGCGGCGACTTCATCCACAACTCCCGCTATCTCCAGCACAAGCGGGAGCTCCAGGCGAAGAAGTCGATCACGCTCGTCGGCAGCGGCCAGTCCGCCGCCGAGATCTACTACGACCTGCTCAGCGAGATCGACGTCCACGGCTACCGGCTGAACTGGGTCACGCGCTCCCCGCGCTTCTTCCCGCTCGAGTACACCAAACTCACGCTGGAGATGACCTCCCCGGAGTACATCGACTACTTCCACGCGCTGCCCGAGCCGACCCGCTACCGCCTCCAGAGGGAGCAGAAGGGCCTGTTCAAGGGCATCGACGGCGAACTGATCGACGCGATCTTCGACCTGCTCTACCAGAAGAACCTCGGCGGCCCCGTCCCGACGCGACTGCTCACCAACTCCTCCCTGAACACGGCCGCTCACGAGAACGGCACGTACACCCTGGGCCTGCGCCAGGAGGAGCAGGGCAAGGACTACGAGCTGAGCTCCGAGGGCCTGATCCTGGCCACCGGCTACAAGTACGCCGAACCCGCGTTCCTGAAGCCGGTCCGCGACCGGCTGCGCTACGACACCCGCGGCAACTTCGACGTGGCCCGCAACTACGCCATCGACACCACGGGCCGCGGCGTCTTCCTCCAGAACGCGGGCGTCCACACCCACAGCATCACCAGCCCCGACCTGGGCATGGGCCCGTACCGCAACGCGTCCATCATCCGTGAGCTGCTCGGCACCGAGTACTACCCGGTCGAGAAGACGATCGCGTTCCAGGAGTTCGCCGTATGAGCACAACGAGCCGTACAGACACGACCACCGGCGTGGGCACCTTCACCATCCGCCCTCTCGACCCCCTCCAGGACGCCGAGTTGCTGCACGGCTGGGTGACGCATCCCAAGGCCGCCTTCTGGATGATGCAGGAGGCGAAACTGCACGACGTGGAGCGCGAGTACATGGCCATCGCGGCCGGCGAGTACCACGACGCGTTCCTGGGGTCGCTGGACGGCGAACCCGTGTTCCTGATGGAGCGGTACGACCCGGCGCACGTGGAGCTGGTCGGTCTGTACGAGCCCGCGCCCGGAGATGTCGGCATGCACTTCCTGGTCGCGCCGGCGGAGACGCCGGTGCACGGGTTCACCCGGGCGGTGATCACCGCGGTGATGGAGCACCTGTTCGCCGATCCGACGACCGCACGGGTCGTCGTCGAGCCCGACGTGCGCAACACGGCCGTGCACGCGCTGAACGAAGCCGTCGGGTTCGTGCCCGAGCGCGAGATAGAGAAGCCGGAGAAAAGGGCGTTGCTGAGCTTCTGCACCCGGGAGCGGTTCGAGCGGGCGGCGGGGGTGGCCGTATGAGCCTCGCCGACGCCGTGGCCCACCTCTCCCCCGAGCGCTGGGAGCGCGCGGGCCGCCTCCTCGTCCGCAAGGCCCTCGCCGAGTTCGCGCACGAGCGCCTCATCACTCCGGAGGCCGACGGCGACGGCGGGTACGTCGTCCGCAGCGACGACGGTCTGACCCGCTACCGCTTCACCGCCACCCTGCGCACCCTCGGCCACTGGCAGGTCGACCCCGATTCGATCACCCGCCACCGCGACGGAGCCGAACTCCCGCTCGCCGCACTCGACTTCTTCATCGAGCTGAAGACGTCGCTGGGCCTGAGCGACGAGGTGCTGCCGGTCTACCTGGAGGAGATCTCCTCCACCCTCTCGGGCATCTGCTTCAAACTCACCAAGCCGCAGATCCCGTCCGCCGAGCTCGCGAAGGCCTCCTTCCAGGAGATCGAGACCGGCATGACCGAGGGCCACCCCTGCTTCGTCGCCAACAACGGGCGGCTCGGCTTCGGCGTGCACGAGTACCTCTCGTACGCGCCCGAGACCGCGAGCCCGATCCGGCTGGTGTGGCTGGCCGCGCACCGCTCCCGGGCCGCCTTCACCGCGGGTGTCGGCATCGAGTACGAGTCCTTCGTGCGCGAGGAGCTGGGCGCCGGGACGGTCGAGCGGTTCTCCGCCGCCCTCACCGAACAGGGCCTGGACCCCGAGGACTACCTGCTCATCCCCGTCCACCCCTGGCAGTGGTGGAACAAGCTCTCGGTGACCTTCGCGGCGGAGGTCGCCCAGCGCCACCTGGTCTGCCTCGGTGAGGGCGACGACGAGTACCTGGCCCAGCAGTCCATCCGGACGTTCTTCAACACCACCAGCCCCGGGAAGCACTATGTGAAGACGGCGCTGAGCGTCCTCAACATGGGCTTCATGCGCGGTCTGTCCGCCGCCTACATGGAGGCGACCCCGGCGATCAACGACTGGCTGGCCCAGCTCGTCGAGAACGACCCGGTGCTCAAGTCCACCGGCCTGTCGGTCATCCGCGAACGCGCCGCCGTCGGCTACCGCCACCTCGAGTACGAGGCCGCCACCGACCGCTACTCCCCGTACCGCAAAATGCTCGCGGCCCTGTGGCGCGAGAGCCCGGTCCCCTCGCTCCAGGAGGGCGAGAGCCTGGCCACCATGGCCTCCCTCGTCCATGTCGACCACACGGGCGCCTCCTTCGCGGGCGCGCTGATCGAGCGGTCCGGGCTGACCCCCGTGGAGTGGCTGCGCCGCTATCTGCGCGCCTACTTCACGCCCCTCCTGCACAGCTTCTACGCCTACGACCTGGTCTACATGCCGCACGGCGAGAACGTCATCCTCGTCCTCAAGGACGGCGCCGTGCAGCGCGCGATCTACAAGGACATCGCCGAGGAGATCGCCGTCATGGACCCGCAGGCGGTGCTGCCGCCCGTGGTCGAGCGGATCCGCGTCGAGGTCCCCGAGGACAAGAAACTCCTGTCCATCTTCACGGACGTCTTCGACTGCTTCTTCCGCTTCCTGGCGGCCGACCTGGCCGGCGAGGGCATCCTCGACGAGGACGACTTCTGGCGGACGGTCGCCGAGTCCGTACGCGAGTACCAGGAGTCGGCGCCCGAACTCGCCGACAAGTTCCGGCAGTACGACATGTTCGCGCCCGAGTTCGCGCTGTCCTGCCTGAACCGGCTCCAGCTGCGCAACAACAGGCAAATGGTGGACCTGGCCGATCCGTCCGGCGCACTCCAGCTGGTCGGCAGCCTGAAGAACCCGATCGCGGGTCTCTGAGGCCGATGGGGCTCAGGAGTACGGTCCTCCTGAGCCCCGTCCTTCCCGTTGGGCCGTCTACGCCGTGGGCCAGGGCACCTGGGGCGAGCGGTAGTAGCCGATCCCCAGGGCCTCCCAGCGCGGCCCCTGCGCCGCGAGCCGCACCTTGTAGGTGTCCCAGTCGTGCGTCGACGCGGGCGACCAGCCGAGTTCGGCCGCTCCGGGCAGCCGCGGGAAGGTCATGTAGTCGATGTCGGCCCCCGTGACGATGGTCTCCGTCCACAGCGGCGCCTCGACGCCCCGGATCGCCGAAGCCGGGGCTCCCGGAAGGTAGGCGCCCGGATCCCAGTCGTACGACCGTTTCACCTCCACCAGGCCCGCCCAGTCCTGCCCGAGCGGGGTGTCCGCGGTGTACTTCATGTCGAGGTAGACCCGGTCGGCGGGCGACAGCACGAGCCCCGTCCCGTTCCGCGCGGCCTCGGCGACCTGCGCCTTCTCCGTGGCACTGGTGTCGTCGAGCCCCCAGTACTGCGCGATCGCGCCCTTCACCGGGTGCGCCCCGGTCAGCTGGTGCCAGCCGACCACCGTCTTCCCGTACTTGGCGACGACCGGCTGCACCTTGTCCATGAAGGCGACGTAGTCGGCGTGGCTGGTGGAGTGGGCCTCGTCCCCACCGATGTGGAGGTACTTGCCCGGCGTGAGTGCCGCCAGCTCCCGCACGACGTCGTCCACGAAGTCGTACGTCACGGGCTTCGCCACGCACAGCGAGCTGAATCCGACGTCGGTGCCGGTGTAGAGCGGGGGCGCGGTCCCGTTGCAGTTCAGCTGGGCGTACGAGGCGAGCGCGGCGTTGGTGTGGCCCGGCATGTCGATCTCCGGGACGACCTCCAGATAGCGGGAGGCCGCGTACCGCACGATCTCCTTGTAGTCGGCCTTGGTGTAGTAGCCCCCGTGCCCGCCGCCGACCTGCGTGGACCCTCCGTACGTGGCGAGCCGCGGCCAGGAGTCGACCGCGATGCGCCAGCCCTGGTCGTCGCTCAGGTGCAGATGCAGTTTGTTGACCTTGTAGAGCGCCAACTCGTCGATGTAGCGCTTGACTTGCGCGACGCCGAAGAAGTGCCGGGAGACGTCGAGCATCGCGCCGCGGTAGCCGTAGCGCGGGCTGTCCTTGATGGTGCCGCCGGCGACGAGCCAGGGGCCGCGCTGCACGGAGTTCTTCTCGACGGCGGCGGGCAGCAGCTGGCGCAGCGTCTGGACGCCGTGGAAGAGCCCGGCGGGCGCGGCGGCCGTGATGGTGACGCCGCTGTGCCCGCTGTCCAGGCGATAGCCCTCGGCACCCGTGGACCCCGCCGCGATCCGCAGCCGGATACCGCCCGTGCCGTGCGTGGTGACGGGCAGTCGGTACCCGGTGGAGGGACGCAGGACGTCGGCCAGATACGCGCCGACCCGGCGGGCCTGAGGCGAGTCCTCGACCCGGATACGCGTGCTGTCGGTGATGCGGTACGGGGATCCGCCCGCGTCGACCGAGGCGGGGGCCGGCACCACCTGCCCGAGCGGGGTCGCGGTGCGGCCCGACTCGGAGTGTGCCGCACCGGCGACTGAGATACCGGCGGCCGCCACGAGCAGCAGCGTACCGAGGAGGCGGGGCGTTCTGTGCTGTCTCACATGCGCTCCCTTCGAAGGACCCTGCAAACGAATTGCGGATGGGTATAGACCACTCTTCCGCAGACCCGGTGAAACAATCCCCCTCATGGCGGAAATCATCCAGAAGGACGGGACGTGGACCTTCGACGGCGACGCGCTGCGGCTGACTCCCGGGCGCGACAAGAACGTGAGCCTGCTCCGCAAGACCTTGGGTGAACTGACTGTCCCGCTGGGAGCGTTGGCGGGGATTTCCTTCGAACAGGGCAAGAAGAGCGGGCGGTTGCGGCTCCGGTTGCGCGACGGCGCCGACCCGCTGCTCCAGGCGACCGGCGGCAAGCTCGCCGAGCCGAACGACCCCTACCAGCTCGCCGTGGAGTCCGACCGCTACGGCGTCGCCGAGTACGTCGTCGACGAGGTCCGGGACGCGCTGTTTCTGGACCGGGTGCCGGCCGACCCGGTCGACAGCTATCTGCTCCCGGGCCCCTCCGTACCGCTGTCCGTCTCCGCCGGCGACGGCACCGCGAGCTTCGACGGCGAGCACGTACGCCTGGAGTGGAACTGGAAGACCGAGGACTCCAAGTCCGCCGCCGGCGCCCGCTCGCTCGCCCTCGCCGACCTCACCACCGTCGAGTGGCACCCCGCGGTCGGCCTGGAGAACGGCTACCTCCGCTTCACCGTCCGTGGCGCGGAGACCAAGGCCCCACCGAAGTACGACCCCCACTCCGTCGAGCTGTGGGGCTTCAAGAAGGACCCGCTGATGGCCCTGGTCGCGGCGGCGGTACAGGCCCGGCTCCCGCATCCCACGGCATTCCCGGAAGCCGCGCAGGCGGCGGAGCAGCCCGCCGCGATCGCCCCGGAGGACGACCACGACGCCCTGCTCCGCCGCCTGCGCGAACTGGGCGAACTCCACAAGTCCGGCATCTTGACCGACGAGGAGTTCGCGACAGCCAAACGGGCGGTCCTCAAGCGGATGTAGAAATCCGCGACGAGAACCGCCCGCCGGCCGTCCCGCGGCTAACGAACCCGTCGAGCCACCGTGAAGTGGTCAACCTCCGCGCCCGTCTCGGCTATCCCCCGCACCGTCAGCGTGGCCAGCCGACCCTGGTGCGCGGGCGTGACATCCACCCGGAGGAAGGAGTAGTTGAGGTAGCGCACCCGGGACCAGGCGACCGTCTCGTTCTGCTTGCCGTCCTTGAGGTTGATGAAGGAGGCGACGGAGTCGACCTCGTTCTCGTGACCCTCGTACGACTCCGGGGCGGTGAACGCGTACAGGCTCCGCCCGGCCGCGCCCGCCGTCACGTACACGACACCGTCGGTCTCCGGGTACGCCGTGCCGCCGATCGGCAGCTTCTTGGTGACCGCGTTGCCCTTGATGACGTCCGTGCGCTCGTACTGGTGGTTGTGGCCGTTGATGACCAGGTCCACCGTGTACTTCTCGAACAGCGGCACCCACTCCTGTCGCACGCCCCCCTCCGAGGCGTGCGCCGTGGAGGTGCAGTACGCGCAGTGGTGGAAGAAGATCACGATGAAGTCGACGTCCTTGGACGCCCGGAACTTCTTGAGCTGGCCCTCCAGCCACTTCGTCTGCGTTCCTCCGGAGATGCCCAGGTTCGCCGGGATCTCGAAGGAGATGTCGTTGGCGTCCAGCGAGATGATCGCCGTGTTGCCGTAGACGAAGGAGTAGACGCCGGGCAGGTTCTTCTTGTCGGGCCCGTTGTCCGGAAGCGTCCAGCGGGCCTCCTCGCCGCCGTAGCCGTTGGGCGAGTACCAGGCCTCCATGTCGTGGTTGCCGTACGCAGGCATCCACGGGACCTGCTTGGCGACCGTCTCGGTCTGGGCGAGGAACTGGTCCCAGATGCGCGAGTCGAAGCCGGTGTCCTCCTTCTTGCCCGCGCCGGCCGGGTCCGCGTACGCGATGTCGCCGGCGTGCAGGTGGAAGGCCGGGTTCTGGCCGAGCAGCAGGGCGTCGTTGGCGAGGCCGTGGTAGCCGACGCCCTCGTCGCCGAAGGCCGTGAAGGTGAACGGCTCGGCGTGCGAGGGCGCGGTGGTGAAGGTGCCGAGCGTGCCCAGCAGGTGGGGCGCGCAGGGGTCGAAGCCCGCGTGGCCGACACCGTAGTAGTACGTCTTGCCGGGGCGCAGGTGGGTGAGCTTGGCGTGCAGGTAGTACTGCGTGTGGTCGCCGCTCGCGCCGACACCCGCCGGGGTGTAGAGGGTGCGGACCTCGGCCTCGATCTTGCGGGAGAGGTCCCAGGGGTGGGCACCGATGCGGATGAACGGCTTCTTCACCTCGGCCGGAACCTGCCAGGAGACCGTGATCTCCGTACGCGGGTCATTGCCGAAGGCGAGGTGACGGCCGAAGGGGGCGACGAGGGCGCCGTCGACCTTCTCGGTCGAGGTGGCGGTGGCCCGCGTCGGGACCGCGGCCTGTGCGACGGCGCCGGGCACGAAGGTGCCGCCCGCGACGGCGCCGAGGGTCACGGCCCCGCCTCTGATCATGTTGCGCCGGGAGAACTTGGCGCGGAGATACTCGTGCTGCTCTGCCATGGTCATGCGCTCGGCGAGCTTCTCCGGTACGCCCATGCGTGGAGTGTCCATGGCCACAGAAGTTGCTCCCGGCAATCGACGCGGCACAAGACGCAGGATGGACAGCTTGCTAACAGACCCCCATAAGACCTTCAACAGTCACCTGCCCGATATCGGGCAGGATTCTTGCGAAACGGCTCTTGGTACCCCAGGATCAACGGGTGCACGACGAACTTGTTGATCACCTGACGCGCTCCACCCCCCTGAACCGGGGCGAGGCACTGCGGGTGGTCCAGGACGTGCTCGCCTACTTCGACGAGACGACCGAGGACTACGTCCGTCGCCGCCACCGCGAGCTCCAGGCCCAGGGCCTGGTCAACGCGACGATCTTCGAACGGATCGAGGCGGACCTGAAGTACCGCGCGGTCGCGCCGCCGGAGCTCACGCTCAGGCAGTTGCGCCGCATTGTCTACGGCTGAGGAATACATATATATGTGCGGAATCGTCGGATACATCGGCAGGCGTGACGTGGCACCGCTGCTGCTCGAAGGCCTCCAGCGCCTGGAGTACCGCGGCTACGACTCGGCGGGCATCGTCGTCACGACGCCGAAGTCGGCCGGTCTGAAGATGGTCAAGGCCAAGGGCCGGGTCCGTGATCTCGAGGCCAAGGTCCCCGCACGCTTCAAGGGCACCACCGGCATCGCCCACACCCGCTGGGCCACTCACGGCGCCCCCTCCGACGTGAACGCGCACCCCCACATGTCCGGCGACAGCAAGGTCGCGGTCGTCCACAACGGCATCATCGACAACGCCTCCGACCTGCGCAAGAAGCTCGAGGCGGACGGCGTCGAGTTCCTCTCGGAGACCGACACCGAGGTCCTCACCCACCTGATCGCCCGCTCCCAGGCCGAGAAGCTCGAGGACAAGGTCCGCGACGCACTCCGGGTGATCGAGGGCACGTACGGCATCGCGGTCCTGCACGCCGACTTCCCCGACCGCATCGTGGTGGCCCGCAACGGCTCCCCGGTCGTCCTCGGCATCGGCGAGAAGGAGATGTTCGTCGCCTCGGACATCGCCGCCCTGGTCACCCACACCCGCCAGATAGTGACTCTGGACGACGGCGAGATGGCCACCCTCAAGGCCGACGACTTCCGTACGTACACCACCGAGGGCACCCGTACGACCGCCGAGCCGACCACCGTGGAGTGGGAGGCGGCCTCGTACGACATGGGCGGCCATGACACGTACATGCACAAGGAGATCCACGAGCAGGCCGAGGCCGTGGACCGGGTGCTGCGCGGCCGTATCGACGACCGGTTCTCCACCGTGCACCTCGGTGGCCTGAACCTGGACGCCCGTGAGGCGCGCCAGATCCGCCGCGTGAAGATCCTCGGCTGCGGCACCTCGTACCACGCGGGCATGATCGGCGCCCAGATGATCGAGGAGCTCGCCCGTATCCCCGCGGACGCCGAGCCGGCCTCCGAGTTCCGCTACCGCAACGCGGTCGTCGACCCCGACACCCTGTACGTGGCCGTGTCCCAGTCCGGTGAGACGTACGACGTACTGGCCGCCGTGCAGGAGCTGAAGCGCAAGGGCGCGCGGGTGCTCGGTGTGGTCAACGTCGTCGGCTCGGCGATCGCCCGCGAGGCGGACGGCGGCATGTACGTCCACGCGGGCCCCGAGGTCTGCGTCGTCTCGACGAAGTGCTTCACCAACACGACCGTCGCGTTCGCGCTGCTCGCCCTGCACCTCGGCCGCACCCGCGACCTGTCGGTCCGCGACGGCAAGCGGATCATCGAGGGCCTGCGCAAGCTGCCCGCGCAGATCTCCGAGATCCTGGAGCAGGAGGACGAGATCAAGAAGCTGGCCGAGGAGTACGCCGAGGCCCGCTCGATGCTCTTCATCGGCCGCGTCCGGGGCTACCCGGTGGCCCGTGAGGCCTCCCTGAAGCTCAAGGAGGTCTCGTACATCCACGCCGAGGCCTACCCCGCCTCCGAGCTCAAGCACGGCCCGCTGGCGCTCATCGAGCCCGCGCTGCCCACGGTCGCGATCGTCCCCGACGACGACCTCCTGGAGAAGAACCGCGCCGCCCTGGAGGAGATCAAGGCCCGCAGCGGCAGGATCCTCGCGGTGGCTCACCAGGAGCAGGAGAAGGCCGACCAGACGATCGTCGTCCCGAAGAACGAGGACGAGCTGGACCCGATCCTCATGGGCATCCCGCTGCAACTCCTCGCCTACCACACTGCGTTGGCCCTGGGCCGCGACATCGACAAGCCCCGCAACCTCGCCAAGTCGGTGACGGTGGAGTAAAAATCCACCAGCCCACCGAAGCGACAATTGCGGAACCCCCGCGGCGCGCAACCAACTCCGCGAGAGCGGCGCCGGCTTAGGCGCAAAGAACGAGAACGGGTCCCTGTGCCACGCCACCAGCGCACAGGGACCCGTTCCTTCAGGGGGCCGGGGCCGCCCATGCCCCGGCCCGCGCCGACGTCAGCCGGTGGCCGTCACCCCCCGGCCGGCGGCGCGTCCCGGAAGCGTGGTGGGCCAGTGAGCCATGGCCGCCGTGGCCCCGTACCAGGCGAGCGCTCCGCCGGCGACGGCGCACCAGCCGCCGACCTTCCCCAGACCCCCGCTGTCGCCGAACTGCCCGACGGCCAGCAGGAGAAGGGCGACGAAGAGCAGCGCGTACGTTCCTCGGGTGAGAAGTGAGGCGCCGCTCGCGCCCGCGGTCAGGCTCAGCGCGACGAGCGCGAACAGGAGCAGGAAGAGACCGGTCGCGTTGGCGGACATCTGCGTGCCGGCCGTGACGCCCCAGGTGAACCAGAACGCGCCGAGCGCCGTGAAGGCCGTACCGGTGAAGGCGTCGTGGTCGCGGAAGGCGAACAGCCCGGCTACGAAGAGCGCGATGCCACCGACATAGGTGGCGAGCGAGACGGAGTCGGCCGCTGTCACGCCGTCGATCACTTGGGTGTGACCGAGGCCGAAGAGCAACAGGGTGAGGCCGAGCGCGAGGTGGCCGAGGGTCGAGGTGATGCTTCCCGCGGAGACGTCATTGTCCACGGCGGGCTCCCTTCATGCATGTGCAGTTGTGCTGCGTGGTACCGGCCGTGCGGTTGGTCCGGTGACCGGTATGTACCCTTCACAAGGGCACAAACCACCTCTACGCGTGAGTAGATTCATGCCGTTCCAGGCACCCGCCAAAGGGAGTTGACGGTAGGTCAGGGGGTCTGTCGGGGGATGCGTCAGGGGATGACGATCACCGGGCGCCGCGCACGCTTCGCGAGCCGTCCGGCCACGGAGCCGAAGATGCGCCCGACGATGCCGTGCGTGGAGCCGACGACGATCGCGTCCGCCTCGTACTCCCGTCCGACCTCTTCGAGTTCATGACAGATGTCACCGCCGCGCTCGACGAGGATCCAGGGCACCTCGGCCAGATATTCGGCGCACGCGAGTTCAAGGCCGAGTACCTCGGTGCGGTGGTCGGGCACGTCGACGAAGACCGGTGGTTCACAGCCCGCCCACACGGTGGTGGGCAGCCGGTTCGCGACATGCACGATGATCAGGCCCGAGCCGGAGCGGTGGGCCATGCCGATCGCGTAGGCGAGGGCGCGCTCGCTGGACGTCGAACCGTCGAAACCGACGACGACGCCGTGCTTGAAGGCAGGATCGCAGGACTGGCGGGGTTCTTCCGCCGCCAGGGGCTCGGCCGACGTGGGATCGGCGAGCGGGCGCTTGCGGTCCGCGGGATCGAAGAATTCGTGACCGGCCATGGGTATCTCGGCGTTTAGATCCTCGTGGTGGGGACGACAACGTGCGGCAGAGCTGTGTCCGGGAATCATCTTCCCAACCCCATACCCCCAAGGGTACGGCGGCACGCCTCCTCTGCCCAGATCTCGCGCGCACTGCGCGGCGTTCCCCGGAGCATGCATGAGAGGCGCCCTTAACGCAATGGTTGCTGCCCCGTACAGGCGGTTTGCACAGGGTTCACCCAGGCGCGCGGTCTTTCGTAGGTGACCGGCGGGTCGAACACGCGTTGAACCGATGAGCCACCGCCATGGAGAGCACTGGAGTACCAGGTAACCAGGGAGCAGACCGTGCCAGGACCAGAGACCGCGTCCGACCCCTCCTCCCCGGCACCCGCCACGTCACCCGGGCCGGACACGGCGAGCGAGGTGGTGCGGTGGGCGGCCTTCAGCTGCGTCCTGGTCCCCGTCGTCCTCGTCGGGTTCGGCACCTCCCTGGCCGGCGCGGCCGGTACGGCGCTGGGCCTGGCGGCCGTGACCGGTGCCTGCCGGGTCCTCCTGCGCCAGTCCGAGCGCGTCGCGGCCCGCCTCCATGCGGACGAGCCGGTCTCACCCCGGGCCCGGCACAGCAGGACCGGCCGCCACGGTGGCATCCCGCACCACCACCACGGCCGCCCCAGGCATGGCCGCCGGGGTCGCACCGAGGCGCCCCGCGGGGGGAGAGACCCCGGTGCCCGGGACGACGGGGTCCATGGCGAGACGGCCCACGCCGAGGGGACCACCCCCGGCACCCGGAGCGCCGGGGCCGGGGCTCCGGGTGCCGGGGCCCGGAGCGACCAGGGCCGCGCCGCGCAGGACCGGGACGCACGGGACCGGGACGCACGGGACCGGCAGGCACGGGACCGGGACGCACGGGACCGGGACGCACGGGACCGGGACGCACGGGACCGGCAGGCACGGGACCGGGACGCACGGGACCGGGACGCACGGGACCGGCAGGCACGGAATCCGGACGGACGGAATCCCGGCGCACGGGCCCAAGACACGGCGAACCCGACCGGACAGGACCGGACCCCGGGAAACCCGGCCGAGCGAGACGGGTACCCGGAGAACCTGATCACCTGGGACCGGGCCCCGCAGAACCTGATCACGTGGAACCCGAGCGACTGGAACCGGGACGCGCAGGATCCGGACACCCGGGTCCAGGACGCACAGGATCCGGACACCCGTGTCCGGGACGCTCGGGGCCGGGACACGCGCGACCAGGACACACGGCGCGACGCCCCTCGCGGCGGCGTCCCGCCCGAGCGCCCCGCACGGCACCGTGGCACGCAGGATTTGGCCGACTCGCACATCATGAACGGCTTGCAGGGCAGTAGTGGCTCGGGGGCGCACAGGGGCGGGCGTCACGGCGAAGGAAAGAAGCCGGTTGACTGACCGGTTTGCGCGCACGCCCCCGATTCTTTTCAGCCAACTTCGGTCACCCGCGCGTCCCTTGCTCGAACGACCCCCCAACCCGCGTTCCACCTGCACCGAAAGGCCTCTGGAGGGCGTACGCACCCTATGGGGATTGGCCACTGACACGAGGCGCACTTCCCTGCAAGGCTCACGAGTGCAACGCTTCGTGATCGAATGCTTCACGCCAAGTTGCCATGTCGACATTCTGCCGAGTGCCGAACTGGTCACCTTGGCGCCACGGGACACAGTAGATTCGATCTTGACTGTCTTACGGCGGGGGACTCGTGCAGGACCGAGGGGAAACGTGCAGGAGCGACACAACCGAGGAGCCGCGACCACCGAGGGGGGCTTAGCAGTATGAGCCACGACTCCACTGCCGCGCCGGAAGCCGCGGCCCGGAAACTTTCCGGGCGACGCCGCAAGGAGATCGTCGCGGTGCTGCTGTTCAGCGGCGGCCCCATCTTCGAGAGTTCCATACCGCTGTCGGTGTTCGGGATTGACCGCCAGGACGCCGGCGTGCCGCGCTACCGACTTCTGGTGTGCGGCGGCGAAGAAGGCCCGCTGCGGACCACAGGGGGCCTGGAACTCACCGCGCCGCATGGCCTGGAGGCGATCTCGCGGGCGGGCACCGTCGTGGTGCCGGCCTGGCGTTCGATCACCTCTCCGCCACCGGAGGAGGCGCTCGACGCGCTGCGCCGGGCGCACGAGGAGGGAGCCCGCATAGTCGGACTGTGCACCGGCGCCTTCGTGCTGGCCGCCGCCGGACTGCTGGACGGCCGACCGGCGACGACCCACTGGATGTACGCACCGACGCTGGCCAAGCGCTACCCGTCGGTCCACGTCGACCCGCGAGAACTCTTCGTGGACGACGGGGACGTGCTGACCTCCGCGGGTACGGCGGCCGGAATCGATCTCTGTCTCCACATCGTGCGGACGGACCACGGCAACGAGGCGGCCGGCGCGCTGGCCCGCCGTCTGGTCGTGCCCCCGCGCCGGAGCGGCGGTCAGGAGCGCTATCTCGATCGGTCTTTACCAGAGGAGATCGGCGCCGACCCCCTCGCGGAGGTCGTCGCCTGGGCGCTGGAGCACCTCCACGAGCAGTTCGACGTCGAGACGCTGGCGGCACGCGCGTACATGAGCCGCCGCACCTTCGACCGCCGGTTCCGCTCGCTCACGGGGAGCGCTCCCCTGCAGTGGCTGATCACTCAGCGCGTACTGCAGGCGCAGCGGCTGCTGGAGACCTCCGACTACTCGGTCGACGAGGTCGCCGGACGCTGCGGCTTCCGTTCGCCGGTCGCGCTGCGGGGTCACTTCCGGCGCCAGCTCGGCTCGTCCCCGGCCGCGTACCGGGCGGCGTACCGCGCGCGCAGGCCGCAGTCGGAACGGCCGTCGGACGTGGACGGCTCCGCGGGCCAGGCCGGGCCACCGCCTGCCCTGAGCCAGGAGAGCCCGGTGCCGCTGCAGACCCGCCGCACGGCGGCCGCCACCGCCCTGGGCCCCTCGACGTCCCTGTCGACGGAGCCGGGCAAGACGGGCACCGAACTGTACGCGGCCGGGCGCCTGCCGGGGCAGCGCAGCGCGCCCTGAGGCAATGACGCGAGACGGTGGCGGCCCGGAACCCGACAAGGGTCCCGGGCCGCCGCCGTCCCAGGCCACCACGCAGGTCACCGCCGTCCCGGACCTGCCCGTGCGCCGGAGCGCGCCGTAGGGTTAGGGCCATGAACGATCGCATGGTGTGGATCGACTGCGAGATGACCGGGCTCTCGCTGTCGGAGGACGCACTCATCGAGGTGGCCGCACTGGTCACCGACTCGGAACTGAACGTGCTCGGCGAAGGGGTGGACATCGTGATCCGCCCGCCGGAGCGGGCGCTGGAGACGATGCCGGACGTGGTGCGCCAGATGCACACGGCCTCGGGCCTCCTCGACGAACTGGCCGAGGGCACGACCCTGGCCGACGCCGAGGCACAGGTCCTCGCCTATGTACGTGAGCACGTCAAGGACCCTGGCAAAGCCCCGCTGTGCGGAAACTCGGTCGGCACGGACCGGGGTTTCCTGTCGCGCGACATGCCGGCCCTCGAGGACTACCTCCACTACCGCATCGTGGACGTCTCCTCGGTGAAGGAGCTGGCCCGCCGCTGGTACCCCCGGGCCTACTTCAACAGCCCGGAGAAGAACGGCAACCACCGCGCCCTCGCCGACATCCGCGAATCCATCGCGGAGCTCCGCTACTACCGCGAGGCGATCTTCGTCCCGCAGCCCGGCCCCGACTCGGACACCGCCCGCGCCATCGCGGCGAAGCACGTGGTGTCCACCGAATGACGCATGTCCGGGGCCCCGAGGGACCCCGGAGAAAGCCTGGCGCGAGCACCCCTTCGGACCCTGTACACTTTTTCTCGGCCGGTCAGGGAAACCAAGACCGGTCGTGGTGGGTGTAGCTCAGCTGGTAGAGCACCTGGTTGTGGTCCAGGATGTCGCGGGTTCAAGTCCCGTCACTCACCCTGATCGACTGAGGCCCGGTCCGCACAAGCGGACCGGGCCTCAGTCGTACGGCGTGCCGTGCGGCCGTACGGCCGAGTCCGTGCGTGTCCGGTGTGCCCTCTAGGCTCACCCAATGCCCCCACCCCACCTGCCCACCCACACCCTGCGCACCGACCGCCTCGATCTTCTGCCTCTCCGTGTCGAGCACGCCGGGGAAATGGCCGAGGTGCTGTCCGACCCCGCGCTGCACACGTTCATCGGCGGCACACCCGCCACTCCCGAGGCCTTGCGTTCACGCTATGAACGCCTCGTCGCGGGCTCCCCCGACCCGGCCGTCCTCTGGTGCAACTGGGTCCTGCGGCTGCGCGAGGAGGGGTGTCTCGTCGGTACGGTCCAGGCGACGGTCACCGGGGAGGTCGCGGAGATCGCCTGGGTGGTGGGCATGCCCTGGCAGGGGCGGGGGTTCGCCGGGGAGGCGACGCGGGGGCTGGTCGGCCGGTTGGGCGAGGAGCCCGGCGTCCGTACGGTCGTCGCGCACGTCCATCCCGACCACCGGGCCTCCGCGGTCGTCGCCGCGGCCGCCGGGCTGGGCCCGACCGACCGGTACCAGGACGGCGAAGTCCGGTGGGAGCTGCCGCTACGGCGGTGACCTCAGCCCTCGTGCGGGTGATTGGCGGCCCGCCACGCGTCGGCGAACCGGTGGACGTCCTCGAAGCGTTCCTCGGGGTCGGACCGGGTCGCCCGGACGATCACCGCCTGCTGGGCCGGGGTGCCCCGCCAGGCGCGTTCCTCGTCGCCCGCGTCCAGCAGGAGCCGGGCGGTGCGGCCCAGGGTGAAGACGGTCGTACGGGTGTCGATCACGGCCCCGCACACGAACTCCTCGGGGGCCATGAACCGGCGCGAACCCGGCAGGCGTTCCTCCTCGACCACGAACGGTCCCGGCCGGTACTCGTCGAGGTCGACCAGGTGGACGACGTCGCCCCTGAAGTCGTACAGCAGCGCGCCGTCGTAGAAGTCGACCGCGACATGCCCGGCGACCTCCACCGCGAGATGGGCGTCGAGGACACGTTCGAAGGCGGCCAGGACGCGGGAGATCGGCAGGGCGCGGAAACGGGCCATGGGGGTGCCAGGGCTCGTACGGTCGCGCCGTCCGCCCACCATGGCCGGATACAGCACCTCGCCCTCCCGCCAGGGCATCACCACCGCCGCGCCGCCGCGCCCCACGGCGATGCGGTGGACCTGCGGCACGATCGCCCGGTGCCGTACGGCCCGGTGGAAGGCCCAGGCCCGTTCGAGCGAGTGCCGTCCGTCGTCGGTCACCGCCTCCTTGACGAACCAGCGCGCCCCGTCGAGCAGACGGACGCCGTACGACACGCACCCCGAGTCCTGCTCCGGGAACGCTTGGAACACCTCCCCCACCCTGCCCAGGTAGGGCTCCATGGCGGGCACTTCATCGACTCCGAGCAACGGATGGAGGACCATACCGATCAGATTGCCCTATCGAAGCCTTTCCGCGCGTTAGGACGAGGCCCGCACCACCAGTTCGGACGGCAGCACGACCTGCCGCTTCTCCAGACCGCGCGAGACCGCGGGCCGGCGGTCGGCGATCTCCCCGAGCAGCAGGTCGATCATGGCGCGGCCCATCTCCTCGATCGGCTGGCGCACGCTCGTCAGGGGCGGGTCCATGTGGCGGGCGATGGCGGAGTCGTCGTAGCCGACGAGGGCCACGTCGTCCGGTATGCGGCGGCCCACCTCGCGCAGGACCTGGCGGGCGCCCGCCGCCATCACGTCCGAGCCCGCGAACACCGCGTCCAGGTCCGGGCAGCGGGCCAGCAGCTCGGTCATCGCGCGCCGGCCGCCCTCCTCGGTGAAGTCGCCCGGGATGATCAGCCGGTCGTCCGCCTCGCGTCCGGCCGCGCGCAGACCCTCGCGGTAGCCGTCGACGCGGCGCTGGGCGCCGAAGACGTCGAGACGCCCCGCCAGATGGACGATCCTCTGGCATCCCCGGGCGATCAGGTGCTCGACGGCCATGCGGCCTCCGCCGTAGTTGTCGGAGTCCACGGACGGCAGAGTCTCGTCCGCCGAGCGGCGACCGCTGATCACGGCCGGGATCTCCAGCTGGGAGAGGAGGTCGGGCAGCGGGTCGTCGGCGTGGACGGAGACGAGGAGTACACCGTCGACGCGGTGCGCGGCCAGGTACTGGGCGAGGCGCTGCCGTTCCCGGTCGCTGCCCGCGAAGATCAGCAGCAGCTGCATCTCGGTGTCGGAGAGCTCCGCGCCGACGCCGCGCAGCATGTCCGAGAAGTACGGTTCCGCGAAGAAGCGGGTCTCCGGCTCGGGGACGACGAGGGCGATCGCGTCCGTGCGGTTGGCGGCGAGGGCGCGTGCCGCCGTGTTCGGGACGTAGCCGAGTTCGGCGACCGCCGCCTCGACGGCCGCGCGGGTCGCGTCGCTGACCCTCGGGGAGCCGTTGATCACCCGGGACACCGTGCCGCGGCCCACGCCCGCGCGTGCCGCGACCTCTTCCAAGGTCGGCCGGCCGCCTCCCCGGCCCCGCGCTCCGTGGCTTGCCATGGTCCGCCTCCCGTCGACGTCGCGCGCTCCGCGACTGGCCTGGAATCTAACAGCCCCGTTCACCACCGGGACCTCGGCAACCCGTACGTGAACGGTTCCGTGCCGATCTCGGCCAGGGGCCGTCGATCGACCGTTCCGCCGGGGCCAATACCCCACTGACACGAGCCACTTCAACCGTCCGCCGTCCCCCTCCCTCCCGCTCCCCGGAGTTAGTTAACAGGCCGATAACTGAACGCATCTCTCCGCGTCGGCTCCCTTGACACCCCCGCGCGAACCGACGACTCTTCAACACATCACCTGTGGGAGCGCTCCCACGGTACCTGACACATACACATCCCGCACGTTCCCCGCCCGAGCCGCAGCGAGAAACAACGGGCCCAACAGTGCAGTTGGCCGGGGGGTCGGCACGTCAGGCAACAGGAGGACGCAATGCGCACGATCACCCGTCGGTCCCGCAGTCTGGGGGCCCTCGCGGCCGTCGCCGCGCTGACCACAGGGCTGCTGGCCGGCTGTGCCGACGACAGTGGTGGAAGCAGCGGTGGGAGCAGCAGTGACACGGGCGGAGGCAAGGGCAAGACCACGATCACCTTGGGTCTCTTCGGCACTCAGGGGTTCAAGGAGGCCGGCCTCTACGCCGAGTACGAGAAGCTCAACCCGAACATCAAGATCGCCGAGAACGTCGTCGAGCGCAACGAGAACTACTACCCGGCGCTCGTCAACCACCTCACCACCAACAGCGGGCTGCAGGACGTCCAGGCCGTCGAAGTCGGCAACATCGCCGAGGTCGTGCAGACCCAGGCGAGCAAGCTCGTCGACCTGTCCAAGGTCTCGGGCGTGAGCAAGAGCAACTGGCTGGACTGGAAGTGGCAGCAGGCCACGACCCAGGACGGCCAGACGATCGGACTCGGCACCGACATCGGCCCGATGGCGATCTGCTACCGCAAGGACCTCTTCCAGCAGGCCGGCCTGCCCACCGACCGCGACAAGGTCGGGCAGCTGTGGGCGGGCGACTGGAACAAGCTCGTCGCCGCCGGTGAAACGTACAAGAAGAAGGCGCCCAGCGGCACCACCTTCATGGACTCCCCCGGTGGTCTGCTCAACGCGGTCATCAGCAGTGAGCAGGAGAAGTTCTACGACTCCTCCGGCAAGGTCATCTACAAGACGAACCCGGCCATCAAGTCCGCCTTCGACCTGACCGCGAAGGCCGCCTCGGAGGGGCTGGTCGGCGCGCAGACGCAGTTCCAGCCGGCCTGGGACACGACGATCGCCAACAGCAAGTTCGCCGCGGTGGCCTGCCCGCCGTGGATGCTCGGCTACCTCAAGGGCAAGTCGAAGCCGGACGCCGCGGGCAAGTGGGACGTGGCCGCCGCGCCCAAGTCCGGCAACTGGGGTGGCACCTTCCTGGCCGTGCCCAAGAGCGGCAAGCACGTCACGGAGGCCGAGAAGCTGGTCACCTGGCTGACCGCGCCCGCCCAGCAGGCCAAGCTGTTCAACGTGCAGGGCAGCTTCCCGAGCGCACCCGGTGCCTACAGCCTGCCCCAGGTGACCGGCGCGAAGAACACGATGACCGGTGACACACCGATCGGCACGGTCTTCGCCGAGGCCGCCAAGGCGATCCCGACCCAGGTGATCGGCCCGAAGGACCAGATCATCCAGCAGGGTCTGACCGACAACGGCGTCATCCTCGTCACGAAGGGCAAGTCGGCCGCGGAGGCCTGGAACACGGCCACCAAGACCATCGACAACAACCTGGAGAAGTGACCGGTATGGCCACCCGGCACGACACCGCCGCGCCCCCCACCGAGGAGGGGGGCGCGGCCCCGGGCCGTCCGCCCGCCGCGGTACCCGACGAGAAGGAACAGCGGCGCCGCAACCGGCTGTCCCGCCGCTGGCAGCGGGACATACGGTGGAGCCCGTACGCGTTCGTCTCACCGTTCTTCCTGCTGTTCCTCGCGTTCGGCCTGTTCCCGCTGATCTACACGGGCTGGGCCTCGCTGCACACGGTGGAGCTGACGGCGCCCACCGACATGCAGTGGGCGGGCCTGCGCAACTACACCCGCATCTTCGACGACGACTTCTTCTGGAACGCGGCGAAGAACACCCTGACCATCGGGATCATCTCGACCGTCCCGCAGCTGCTGATGGCGATGGGCCTCGCCCACATCCTCAACTACAAGCTGCGCGGCTCGATCTTCTACCGGGTCATGATGCTCGCGCCGTACGCGACGTCGATCGCCTCCGCCTCGCTCGTGTTCGTGCTGCTGTTCGGCCGCGACTACGGCATGATCAACTGGGCGCTGCACGCCATCGGTTTCGACAGGATCGACTGGCAGAACGACAAGTGGCCCTCGCAGATCGCCGTCTCGACGATCGTCATCTGGCGGTGGACCGGCTACAACGCGCTGATCTACCTGGCGGCGATGCAGGCGATCCCGCAGGACCTGTACGAGTCGGCGGCCCTGGACGGGGCCAACCGCTGGCAGCAGTTCTTCCATGTGACGCTGCCGTCGCTGCGGCCGACGATCCTGTTCACCGTCGTCGTCTCGACCATCGGCGCGAGCCAGGTCTTCGGCGAGCCGCTGCTGTTCGACGCCAACAAGGGCGCCTCCGGCGGCGCCGAGCACCAGTTCCAGACACTCGGCCTGTACCTCTACGAGCAGGGCTGGGTGAACCAGCACCTGGGCCGCGCCTCCGCGATCGCCTGGACGATGTTCCTGATCCTCATCGTGATCGGGATCGTCAATTACGTCATCTCGCGCCGGCTGCGCGCCAGTAGTTAAGGAGAACCGGCCGTGACGACGACCCTGACGAAACCCCCGGCGGACGCGGTACCCGAACCGCCGAAGCGTCTGCGGCGCCCCAAGTCGGCGCGCGCGGGCGGGCAGATGCACGCGGGACCCCTCGCGTACGTCATCCTCGCGCTGTTCACGATCGGCTCGCTGGGCCCCCTGGTGTGGACCGCGATCGCCGCCTCCCGCGACACCAACCGGCTGGCGCAGTCCCCGCCGCCGTTCTGGTTCGGCTCGAACCTCTTCCACAATCTCGACGTCGCCTGGACGGAGGCCAACCTGGGCGAGGCGTTCGTCAACACCACGTTCGTGGCGGGTGTCTCCGCGGTGACCGTGGTCTTCCTGTCGACGCTCGCCGGGTTCGCCTTCGCCAAGCTGCGCTTCAAGGGCCGTGGCGCCCTGATGCTGATCGTCGTCGGCACGATGATGGTGCCGCCGCAGCTCAGCGTGATCCCGCTCTACATGATGGTCGCCAAGCTCGACTGGACGGACCAGCTCCAGGCGGTGATCTTCCCGTCGCTGGTGAGCGCGTTCGGGGTGTTCTTCATGCGGCAGTACCTGATCCAGGCGCTGCCGGACGAGCTGATCGAGGCGGCCCGCGTCGACGGCGCGAGCAGCTGGCGGGTGATCTGGCACGTGGTGTTCCCGGCCGCCCGGCCCGCCATGGCGGTGCTCGGCATGCTGGTGTTCGTACAGACGTGGAACGACTTCCTGTGGCCGTTCCTGGTGCTCACCCAGACCGGCAACCCGACCGTGCAGGTCGCGGTCGCGGGCCTCGGCCGCGGTTTCACTCCCGACCAGTCCCTGATCATGGCGGGCGCGCTGCTCGGCACGCTGCCGCTGCTCTTCGTCTTCGCCCTGTTCGGCAAGCAGATCGTCGGCGGCATCATGCAGGGCGCCGTCAAGGGCTGACCTCGTTCACCGGTGGGAGAAGGGGAGCCGGGCCACCGCCGCCCCGGCCCCTCCTCCCCCCTCTTCTCTGCCTCTTCCCTCCCCCTCTTCTTACTGTCGGTCTCCACGACCTCCTATGGGAGCGCTTCCATGCCTGAGTCCGCATCGCCCGTGACCTTTCCCCCCGCCTTCCTCTGGGGCGCGGCGACCTCCGCGTACCAGATCGAGGGGGCGGTGCGGGAGGACGGCCGTACGCCCTCCATCTGGGACACCTTCAGCCACACGCCCGGCAAGACGGCCGGTGGTGAGACCGGTGACATCGCTGTCGACCACTACCACCGCTACCGCGACGACGTGGCCCTGATGGCGGAGCTGGGCCTGTCCGCGTACCGCTTCTCTGTCTCCTGGTCCCGGGTGCAGCCGACGGGCCGCGGCCCCGCTGTCCAGCGCGGCCTGGACTTCTACCGCAACCTCGTCGACGAACTGCTCTCGCACGGCATCAAGCCGGCCATCACCCTCTACCACTGGGACCTCCCACAGGACCTGGAGGACGCGGGCGGCTGGCCGGAGCGCGACACGGCGTTTCGTTTCGCCGAGTACGCGCAGATCGTGGGCGAGGCGCTGGGCGACCGGGTGGAGCAGTGGATCACCCTGAACGAGCCGTGGTGCAGCGCGTTCCTGGGCTACGGCTCGGGTGTGCACGCGCCGGGCCGTACGGACGCGGCGGCATCACTCAAGGCCGCCCACCACCTGAACCTGGCGCACGGCCTGGGCACCACCGCGCTGAGGTCCGTGATGCCGGCCCGCAACACGGTCGCGGTCAGCCTGAACTCGTCGGTGGTCAGGCCCCTTTCCCCGTCCCCGGCGGACCTGGCGGCGGTCCGGCGCATCGACAACCTGGCCAACGGCGTCTTCCACGGCCCGATGCTGCACGGCGCCTACCCGGAGGGCCTGTTCGCGGAGACCTCCTCGATCACGGACTGGTCGTACGTCCTGGACGGCGACCTCGCGGTGATCAAGCAGCCGCTCGACGCGCTCGGTCTGAACTACTACACCCCGGCGCTGGTGTCGGCGGCGGAGAAGTCGGCGGACGGCCCGCGCGCGGACGGGCACGGGGCGAGTGCCTATTCGCCGTGGCCGGGTGCGGACGATGTCGCGTTCCACCAAACCCCGGGCGAGCGTACGGAGATGGGCTGGACGATCGACCCGACCGGCCTGCACGACCTGATCATGCGCTACTCGCGGGAGGCCCCGGGTCTGCCGCTGTACATCACGGAGAACGGCGCGGCCTACGACGACAAGCCGGACCCGGAGGGCCGCGTCCACGACCCCGAGCGCATCGCGTATCTGCACGGTCATCTGGCGGCGGTGCGCGGTGCGATCGCCGACGGCGCGGACGTGCGGGGCTACTACCTCTGGTCCCTGATGGACAACTTCGAGTGGGCGTACGGCTACGACAAGCGGTTCGGGGCGGTGTACGTCGACTACGCGACCCTGGCCCGTACGCCCAAGTCCAGCGCGCACTGGTACGGGCAGGTGGCCCGGACGGCTTCCCTGCCGCCGACGACGCCGACCGACGCCGAGTAGGTCACTCGCCCCTGGGGCGAGCAGGCCACAGAGTCCTTCTGTCCGGGGGAAGCGGGGGAGGGGGCGCGGCACCTGGGGGGGTGCCGCGCCCTCGATCTGGGCTGCGGGCCGGGGCGCAACGCCCTTCATCTGGCCGCCGCGGGCTTCCAGGGGGACGCGGTCGACCTCTCCCCTACGGCCATCGCCTGGGCTCACTGGACGGCCCTGTTCCGCCACGGCGGGTAACCCCCTGGCGGGGTCCGCTACTTGTACGCGCCGAACGCCTTCGAGAACGCGCCCGCGTCCTGCACGATCGAGCTGCAGGTCGCGTCGGCGGAGTTCTTCGCACCGCCCGGGCACTGCTTGTCGCGGGCGGCGGACCACATGGAGAGCCAGCCGAGGCCCTTCGACTTGGCGAAGTCGACCAGTTGGGCCGCGTCGTCGACCTTGAAGATCTCGGAGGCGACGTCGTTGACGCCGATCATCGGGGTGACGGCGACGGCCTTCCACGCCGCGCTGTCCGACAGCCCGAGGACGCTCTTCACCTGGGCCTGGGTGGCGGTGGCGGCCTGCTCGGCGTAGGTGCCCATGTCACCGTTGTACGAGGGGCCGTAGTCCATCGCCATGATGTTGACCGCGGAGATCTTCACACCGTTGGACTTGGCGCTGGAGAGCAGGTTCACGCCGTCCTGGGTCAGGCCCTCGGGCATGACCGGGAGGGTGAAGGACACGTCCAGGTTCGGGTGTTGCTGCTGGAGCTTCGCGATCGCCTTCGCCCGGTTCGTGTTCGCGGTCGTGTTCGGCAGCGCGCCGCCCTCGACGTCGAAGTCGACCTTGGTCAGGTTGTACGCGTCCACGGCCTTCCCGTACGCCGCCGCCAGCGCGTCCGCCGACGAGCAGGTCGTCGCCAGCTCCGAGCCCGAGGCGCCACCGAAGGACACCCGGACGTCGCCGCCCTTCGCCCGCAGCGCGCCGATCTGCGACGCCACGCCGTCACTGGCGAGGTCGGTCACCCCGCCCCACTTCGGCGTACAGCCGCCGCCGTCGGTGATGAAGGCCAGGTTGTAGTCCTTCACACCGGTGGCCGTGGCGCTGCCGACCAGGTCGAAGGCCGGGTAGAGGGAGGTGTCGACGTACGGCGCGAAGCCCGCGCCGGTCGTCGTGCCACTGCCGGTGGTCTGCGAGGCCGAAGGAGTGGGGGTGGGGGTGGGGGTGGACGTGGGGGTCGGGGTCGACGTGGGGGGCCGAGTGGCGGTGGATGTCGGAGTCGGGGTCGGGGTCGGCGACTGGGTCGGGCGGCCGCTCGGCTCCGGCGTCGCGCCGTCGTCCACCGAGCACTTGGCGCCGTCGATGACACAGCCCTTCGGGTCCGCCGTGCCGTTGACGACGAAGCCGACGGTGACCGACTCGCCGGCCGCCAGCCCGTCCTTGTCCCAGGACGGCGGTTTGACGGTGACGTGCTGCCCGCTCACCGTCGATGTTCCGTTCCACAGCGAGCTGAGCCCGGCGCCCGACGGCAGGTCGAACTCCAGCGTCCAGTCCCCCTTCGCCTGGCCGGTGTCGTTGGTGATGACGTACTGCGCGGTGTAACCCGTCGACCAGTCACTGGTCTTGGTGTACGCGGCACCGACGCCGGCCGCCAGCGCGGTCCCGGAGAACAGGAAGGCGCCACCGCCGACCACGGCCGCGGCGACGATCCCGCCTATCGCCTTGTTCCTGCCACTGACCTTGCGCCGGTGCGTAGTGCTCATCGCGTGTGCCTGCCTTCGCGGTTCACGGGGGGTGGGGTGAGCAGCACGCTAGCGATCCGGAATCGGGCAAAGCGCCTGATCGGGACGCACGTCGGCGATCTTATGGTGCGCTTAAGGAAGGCATCGGGGACGATTAAAGGTAGAGACCAATTTGGCCACACGCCCGGCCCTCGCCGGGCCCACGCCAACGCCCGACTCGCGCCGACCTGCGTCAGCTCACGCCCACGCCTCGCCTACGCCGCCGCACGGCTCCCCTGTGCCCGCGCCGCACCGGAGCCCGCCCGTCCAGCTGGATCCATATGCGCACCTCGGTGCCGCCCAGCACCGACGAACCGATCCGCACGTCCCCGCCCGTCGACTCCGCGAGCCGGCGCACGATGTCCAGGCCGAGGCCGGTCGAACCGTCGCTCCCGGAACCCTTCCCCCGTGCCATCGCGGCCTCCGGGTCCATGATGCCCGGGCCCGCGTCCGACACCAGCACGATCACCGCGTCCTCGCTTTTGTGCACGTCGACCGCGAAGGCCGTGCCCTCCGGGGTGTGCCGGAACACGTTCCCGAGGAGCGCGTCGAGGGCGGCGACGAGGTCGGCCCGGGCGACGGGTATCCGTACGGGATGGTCCACTCCCGCGACCCGCACCTTGCGCCCCTCGTCCTCGGCGAGCGCCGACCAGAAGTCCATCCGCTCGCGGACGACCTCGGACGCGTCGCACCCGGCGCCGATGACTGTCGCCGCCGTCTGCGGCTTGGCCTCCCGGGCCGTCCGGATGATCGTGTCGACCTCCCGCTCCAACTGCGCCACCGCCGCCCGCGTCTGCTCGGCGGCCGGCCCGTCACCGAGCGAGGCCGTGTTGAGGCGCAGCACGGTCAGCGGGGTCCGCAGGCGGTGCGAGAGATCAGCGGCCAACTCCCTCTCGTTCGCCAGGAGTTGCACGACCTGATCCGCCATCGAGTTGAACGCCACCGCCGCCAGCCGCAGTTCGTTCGGCCCCTCCTCGGGCACCCTTGCGCCGAGCTTCCCCTCCCCCAGCTCATGCGCGCCCTCGACCAGTCGCTGTGCCGGCTGCACCATCCGTACCCCCAGCCGGTCGGCGACCGCGACCGAGCCGATGATGAGCGCGACCCCGACCCCGGCGAGCACCGCCCAGGCGGTGCCGACCCCGTTGCTGACCTCGGACTCGGGGACGTACACCTCGACGACCGCGATCTCGCCGGAGCTCAGCGCGGTGGGCTGGAGCAGGATGGAACCGCCGGGGACCTCCGCGGTGGAGGCCCGGCCGATGTTGCGTGTGGTCGCGATGTCCTTGGCGGCGGCGCGCTGCCGTCCGATGTCGACCGCCTTGGCGCCGTCGCTCGCCGGTATATGCACGGCCATCCCGTCGCCCGAGCCGGCGGAGGCGACGACCCGCTCCAGCTGGTCCCGGTCGGTGGTGATGGACAGCGCGGGCGCGATGGCCGCGGCCTGCCGCTCGGCGTTCGAGAAGGCTCGGTCCCTGGCCATCTCCTTGATGACGAGCCCCAGTGGGACCGCGAAGGCCACCACGACCATCGTGGTCACCGCCACGCACACCTTGACCAGTGCCCACCTCATCGCGGCGGCTCCAAGCCCGGTGGTTCCAGCTTCACGCCGACCCCGCGGAGCGTGTGCAGATAGCGCGGCCTCGCCGCCGTCTCGCCCAGTTTCCGGCGCAGCCACGACAGATGGACGTCGATGGTCTGGTCGTCCCCGTACGACTGCTGCCACACCTCGGCGAGCAGCTCCTTGCGCGCGACGACGACACCGGGCCGCCCGGCGAGAAACGCGAGCAGGTCGAACTCGCGCCGGGTGAGGTCCAGTCGGGCGCCGTCCAGCTCGGCCTGGCGGCGCAGCGGGTCGATGGACAGGCCGCCGACCCTGATGACCGGCGACGGGGGTGTATCGCCCGTCGCCCGCGAGCGGCGCAGGACGGCGGCCATCCGCGCGGACAGGTGCTCGACCGAGAACGGCTTGGTCAGATAGTCGTCCGCCCCGTCGTTCAACAGGCGGACGATCTCCGTCTCGTCGTCCCGCGCGGTTGCGATGATCACCGGGACGTCGGTGATGCCGCGCAGCATCTTCAGCGCCTCGGCCCCGTCCAGATCGGGCAGTCCGAGGTCCAGGATGACGACGTCGAAGGAGAAATGGGCAACCTCGCGCAGCGCCTCAAGGGCGGTGCCGACACTGCGCACCGTGTGCGCGGCTTCGGTCAGATGCCGGATGAGAGCGCTGCGTACGAACTGGTCGTCCTCGACCACGAGCACACTTGCCATGCGCCGCACCGTACGCCATCTGTGCGATGCCGGTCCGGTGCCTGTGGATAACTCGGGCCGCCGTTCTGTCAGAAGACATGGGAGACACCCATGGGGCGCGTGAGGCAGTATGGCCCGCGATGCTCCGAGGATTCGTACACGTACTGGCTTGGTCGCTCGCCACGGGCGCGGCGGTCACGCTGTCGTGGTGGGGCGTCCACACGGTCATGACGGGGACGGCCTACGATCCGCCGCGCGCGCTGCCCATCACGGTGGGCAGGGCGACGACACAGGGGTCCAAGCCGCTTGCCTCGTCGACGGGTCGGCCACCGGCGAGCCCGGGTCCATCCGCCTCGAAACCGACGACGAGTCCGCGGCCGACCGCGACGCCGGCCCCCTCGAAATCGCCCTCCGCCGACCCGAGTCCGAGCGCCTCGGGACCCGCCGGGCAGGTCAAGAGTTACGACACCGACGGGGGGCGGGCCGTCTTCGATCTCGGTACCACCTCCGCGACGCTCGTCTCGGCCACGCCGGGTTCGGGGTGGTCGATGCAGGTGTGGAAGACGGAGTCGTGGATTCGGGTGGAGTTCGCTTCGGGGGCGGATCGGGTGTCGGTGTTCTGTACGTGGCACGACGGGCCGCCGCGGGTGGAGATCGGCACGTACTAGCTGCGCCGGCTTTGCGGGTCGGGTGCGGGTTTGCTGTGGCTGGGCGCGCCGTTCCCCGCGCCCCTTTGGGCCGCGTCACACTCACCGGAACACGGAAGCCGGCGGGGCCGGGGATGCCACCGCCGCCGCGTCCAGTACCGGCACCGCTCCTCCGGTGAAGTCGGTGAGCTGTTTGCCGTGTTCGAGTCTGGCCGGGTGGGGGTCCGAGGCGGCGCGCCGGGTGAGTTCGGCCAGGGGCAGGGGGTGACCGGAGGCCACGAGGACCGCGTTGCCGAAGCGTTTGCCGCGCAGGACCGTGGGGTCGGCGATGAGGGCGAGCTCGGGGAAGACGGTCGCGGCGGTGGCGATCTGGCCGCGCAGATGGGCCAGCGGGGGGCCGTCGGCGAGGTTGGCGGCGTACAGGCCACCGGGTTTGACGGTTCTGCGGACGTCGGTGAGGAACTCGACCGAGGTGAGGTGCGCGGGGGTGCGGGCGCCGCTGAACACGTCCGCTATCACCAGATCCGCCCAGCCGTCGGGGACCTTGGCGAGGCCTTCGCGGGCGTCCAGGGAACGCACCCGGATGCGGGCGTTCGGGTCCAGGGGGAGTTCACGGCGGACCAGTTGGACGAGGGCCCCGTCGCGTTCGACGACCTGCTGGGTGGAGCGGGGGCGGGTCGCGGCGGTGTAGCGGGCGAGGGTGAAGGCGCCACCGCCGAGGTGGACGGCGTGCACGGGCTTGCCGGGCGGGGCCACGAGGTCGATGACATGGCCGAGGCGGCGCTGGTACTCGAAGCTCAGATGGGCGGGGTCGTCGAGGTCGACGTGGGACTGGGGGGCGCCGTCGATGAGCAGGGTCCAGGCGCGCGGGCGGTCCCGGTCGGGTATCAGCTCGGCGAGGCCGCCCTCGACCGTCTCGACGACGGCGTCGGCGGACGCCTGCCCGCGGCGCGAACCGCGCGACGCGTCACGCGCCGCGCCCCGCGCGTCGTCGGACCGCTTGCTCCTCGACCTTCCCATCCTGCCATTATCAGGCCGTACAGGGAGGTCGGCGCAGCGGCAACCCGTGGGGCGGCCGCCCGGTGTTTGCGGGGTCAGCGGCAGTTGTCCGCGGCCTCGATCAGCCGGGCCGCCTCGCCCAGCGCCGCCCGCAGCACGGCCGGGTCGGTCGCGAGGTCCGCGGTGCCGGGCGGCAGCAGCCAGTCCGAGCCCTCGACCGGGGGCTCGGGTGCCACCAGGCTGAGGCCGCGGCCGTTGGTCTGGGTACAGGTGCTGCCCGGCACGTCCCAGGCGTCCGCGGTGCCGGGCGGCACCAGGAAGCCGAGGGTGTCGCAGCCGTCGTCGAGCAGGACGGGCCCGACGGAGTCGCAGGCGCCGCGGCGGAGGATGTCGACCGCCTCCAGCCCCTGGCGCGCCGGAACCGTCACGAGGTCGCAGTCGGCGACCGGCTCCGGTGGGGCGTCGCACTCGGGGGACGGCCGGTGCTCGGCGGTCGACAGCCGCGTACGAAACTCGGTGCTCTCCATCCCGGCCTCCAACACGGAACCCCTCCTCCTGCACGAGTGGGTCGGGAGTTCGGGTGCGCTCCCGGTCCACAGGGTTCAACGCGTCAGAACGTCAACGGCTACGGCACAACTCAGCCGCAAAGGATGGCAGTTCATGGCAGATCGTGGATGAGATATCCGTTTTGTAGCCAAACCCAGCGTGGCGACACCGTCACAGCAGGTACGTTCTTGCTCCGCCGGGACAAGGCGACACACGCCGCAACACGGACAACTCGCCTTGAGTCCGGCATGGTTCGACGGTTCGCAAGAGAGGGCCCGGCCATGGCGTCGTCAGCGGTGACCTCGTCCCAGTCCCCCCGGCCACCACGGCCGAATCTCGCCTTCCGGCGGCTGCGCGCACAGCGCTCGCCGGGCGAGTTCGCCGCGGCGGTGCGGAGGGCCGCGCGCGAGATCGGAGAGCGGGTCAGCTGTGACGCGCGCTACGTCGGGCGGGTCGAGGCAGGCGAGATCCGCTGCCCCAACTACGCCTACGAACGAGTGTTCCTGCACATGTTCCCCGGCCGCACGCTGACCGACCTGGGCTTCTCGCCCCGCTCGTCCGTACGCGGCCGAGGGGCGCGCGGCACGGACGAAGCGCCCCCTCCCCACACCACGAGCCCGACGAACGCCACCGGTGAGACGGAGGAGACGCACGAGACGTATGACACGCAGGACCCGTACGACACGCACGAGAACCACGAGGAGAGCGACGTGCAACGTCGCGCATTCATGACTGGAGGCACCGCCACCGTGGCGGCGGCCTCACTGGGCCCCTTCGGAGTCGCCTTCGGCGCTCCGGCCGCAGCCGCGGACCGCCGTGTCCACCGGGTGGGGACCTCCGAGGCGGGCGCCCTCGAAGAGGCCGTCCGCCGGATCCGGCTGCTCGACGACCGGCACGGGGCCGACGGACTCTACCGGCGGGCCGCCGCACCGCTGCGGACGGCCTACGAGCTGCTCGACGCGGGCACCACCCGGCAGACCACCGCCGACCGGCTGTACGCGGGGGCGGGCGAACTGGCGATCTCGGTGGGCTGGTTGGCACACGACTCCGGGCGCTTCGAGGACGCGCGCTCGCACTACGCCGAGGCACTGGCGACCGCCAGGATGTCCGGCGACCCGGCCCTCGAGGCGCACGCCTTCTGCAACACGGCGTTCCTGGCACGCGACGCGGGGCGACCGCGCGAGGCGGTGCGCGCGGCGCAGGCGGCACAGCGCGCGGCGCGCCCGCTCGGCTCCCCGCGACTGCTCTCGCTGCTCGCGCTGCGCGAGGCGGGCGGCTGGGCCGGACTCGCCGACCGCACGGGGTGCGAGCAGGCGCTCGTCCGCGCGCAGACACTCTTCGAACGCGGCCCCTCGGAGACCGATCCCGAGTGGATGACCTTCTACGGAGAGGCCGAACTGGAGGGCCTGGAGGCGCAGTGCTGGTCGACGCTGGGCGACTGGACCCGCGCGGCCCGGCACGCCCGGCGCGCCGCGCACCTCCAGGACCCGCACTTCACCCGCAACATCGCCCTCTACACGGCCGAGCTCGCCGACGACCTCGCGCGCGGCGGCCGCCCCGACGAGGCCGCCCTCGCGGGTCTGCGCGTCCTCGACCTGCTGGGCGAGGTCCAGTCGTCGCGTATCCAGACCATGTTGGCGGGCACCGCGCGCGTACTGCTGCCGCACCGCCGGGCGTCGGGTGTGTCGGCGTTCCTCGAGCGCCACGCGAGTCTGCCGCGCATCCCGTGATCCCGGCCGCCGGCCTTGCGCCTACGCGGTCAGGTGCCCGCAGTCGTTCCACGCCTCGATCGCGGGCTCTCCGTAGGCCCAGCCGAGCACCGACAGCGAGGTCGGGTTGAGGCGGATACGGGCCGCGAAGTCGAGCGGGAGGCCGAGCCAGCGGGCGCCGATCGAGCGCAGGATGTGCCCGTGCGCGAAGACCAGCACATCCCGGTCCTCCGCGCGGGCCCAGGCGACGACCTCGTCCGCGCGCGCGGTGACCTGCTCCAGGGTCTCCCCCTCGGGGACGCCGTCGCGCCAGATGAACCAGCCCGGGCGGACCGCCTGGATCTCGGCCGGGGTCATGCCCTCGTACGCGCCGTAGTCCCACTCCATGAGCGTGTCCCAGGTGGTGGCACGCTCACCGAAGCCGGCCAGTTCGCACGTCTCCCGCGCGCGTGCCAGCGGACTGGTGCGCACCTCGACCCCCGCCAGTCCGTCGAAGGGCGCCCGGTGCAGTCGCTCCCCCAGCACCTTGGCGCCGCGTCGGCCCTCTTCCAGGAGCGGGATGTCGGTCCTGCCGGTGTGCTTGCCGGACAGTGACCACTCCGTCTGACCGTGCCGGGCCAGCAGGATGCGCGGTGCCATGAAAAGAAGCCTTTCCGGTTCGCGTGGAGGACGTGCGGGACGAGGAAGAGACGCGGACCTGAGAGATGGGTGATTCCATCATGTCTCACCTCCGCGTCGGGCAACCCGGCGGGAGATCTCTGCGTCTTTGACGACCAGGGGGCGCCTCCTTAAGCCGTTCACATACACCGTAAAATCGGATGGCCGTGTCACCGGGGCGCAATCGGCTGGTCACGCAAGCAACAGCCACAGGTCACGCAAGCAGATCACGCAAGCAGATGGGGGAGGACGATCGGATGCCGCAGACCGATGCACGGCGGACCGAGGCGGCACCGCGCGCCCGGCTCCGCCGGTGGACCGAACTGCGCGCCGCCGCATCGCACACCCGGCTGCGCTGGTGGACCGAGCTGCCGCTGCTCGTGATGGTGTACGCGTCGTACTCGGCGGGCCGGCTGCTCGCCCGGGGCGACACCGACGACGCCGTCGGTCACGGCCTGGAGATCCTGCGCATCGAGAAGGTCCTCCACCTCAACGCCGAGCACCCGCTGAACCGGTTGTTCACCCGCGAGGCCTGGCTCGGCGTCCCCGCCGACTTCTGGTACGCGTCGCTGCACTACCTGGTGACGCCCGCGATCCTGATCTGGCTCTTCCGCTCCCGGGCCGTGCGCTACCGCGCCGCCCGCACCTGGCTGATGACATCCACGCTGATCGGCCTGATCGGCTTCACACTGATGCCGACCTGCCCGCCCCGGCTGCTCTCCGCGGGCCACGGCTTCGTCGACACGATGGCCCAGTACAGCTCGTACGGCTGGTGGGGCGGCGAGGCGAGCGCGCCGCGCGGCCTCGGCGGCATGACCAACCAGTACGCGGCGATGCCCAGCCTGCACGTGGGCTGGTCGCTGTGGTGCGGAGTGATGCTGTGGCGCTACGGCCGCACGCCCGTCGTCCGGCTCGCGGGCATCGCCTATCCGCTGCTGACCACGATCGTCGTGATGGGCACCGCCAACCACTACTTCCTCGACGCGGCGGCGGGCGCCGCCGTGATGGGGATCGGGCTGCTGCTGACCCCGTACGTGATGCGGCTCGCGGACCGCGTGCAGGGGCTGCTGAGTGCCCGCATCCCATGGATCGCGGGCGCCTCGCACGGCGCACGTTCCTCAATTGTCAGTGGCGGATGCCAGACTTCCACGGGTGAGCGAATTCCCCGACAGCGCGAGTCCCGAACCGGGCCCGAAGCCGAGCCGGGTGCCTCCCCTGCGGACGCGGGAGAAGGCGCTGCGACAGCGGCTCGCTGAGCTGCGCGGTCCCGCCGTACCGCCCAAGGCGCTGGACGCGCGGGCCCTCGCGGCGCTCGCCGCGAACCCCGGGTGCGAGCGGCGCGCCCTGCTGGACGGCGCGGGTGTCGACAAGGCGAAGCTGGCGGACGCGCTGGGCTCACCGTCCGCCTTCGGCCAGTCCCAGTTCGCCTTCATGCGGGGGAACGCGTTCGAGGCCCGGGTCAAGGCCGACGGCGGCGCTGAGCTGCTGCGGCTGGTGCACGAGAAGCTGGACCCGGGCGCCGAGCCGCCCGCGGCCGGTGTCGTCCCCGACCTGAGCGCGGTCGGCCCCGAAGGGCGCGCGGCCCGTACGGCGCTCGCCCTGCGCGAGGCCACCACGGCCGGCGCCTGGACCCTGCTCGACCACCCCATGCTCGCCCTCGACGTCGCGGGCTCCCCCGCCTTCCTGGAGCCGGACGCCGTCGTCGTCCACCCGGACGGAAGCTGGACGGTCGTCGAGATCAAGTCCTTCCCGATGCTGGACGGCTCCGCGGACCCGGCGAAGGTGGGCGCCGCCGCCCGCCAGTCCGCGGTGTACGTGCTCGCCCTGGAGGAGGTGGCGGCGCGCCTCGGCGACAGCGATGCCGGTCCCGACGTCCGCCACCGGGTCCTGCTGGTCTGCCCCAAGGACTTCTCCAACCTGCCCACCGCGTCCGCCGTCGACATCCGCAAGCAGCGCGCGGTCACCCGCCGCCAGCTGGCCCGCCTCACGCGTGTCGAGGACATCGCGGACACCCTCCCCGAGGGCACCTGCTTCGCCCCCGACCTCCCGGCCGCCGACCTGACGACCGCCGTCGAGTCCGTCTCCGCGACCTACGCCCCCGAGTGCCTGGCCGCCTGCGAGCTCGCCTTCCACTGCCGCGACCGCTCCCGCGCCGAGGGTGTGGTGACGGCCCTGGGGCGGTCGCTCCGCTCCGAGCTGGGCGGGCTGACGACGATCGGTGAGGTCCTGGCGGCGGCCCACGGCGCGGCCGGGGACCCCGACGACCCGGCGGTCGTGGCCCTGCGCAGGGCCGCGGCGCTGCGGTCACAGGCCCTGCTGGGGCACGCGACACCGCCCGCCGGCCGACAGGAGCCGGCCGGCGAAGTCCTCCCGGAGGTGGCCCCTTGTCGCTGATCGCCACCCTCGCCCGGCTGGAGGCCGTCGAGAGCGGGCGGGCCCAGCCCGTCGCCACCGTGCGCCACCGGCACCTCGCCGAGCGGCCCCTGGTGTTCGTACCGCTGACCACCGCAGGTGAGGCCGGGGCCCCGCTCGGGGCGCTGGTCGGCACGGACCGGGACGCGCCCCGCCTGCTGGTCGTGCCGCAACCCCGGGACCGCGACCTGCGGTTCGCGTTCCTCGCGGAGCTGGCCGATGTCGTACTGCCGTACGTGGACACCTACGCCGACGACGTCGAGGCGGCCGAGCGCAGCGAGACCGATCCCGAGACCGGCAAGCGCGTCAAGGTCGAGGTCGAACTGTGCGCGGACGCCCCGCAGCTGATCGTGCCGAGCCGCGCGGGTGTGGAGTTCGTACGGCTCCTCGGCCGCTCCATGCGGTTTCGGCGCACCGCGGAGCAGGAGCCGGAGGCGCCCCATCCGGCGCCGCCCCGGGTGCCGTTGCTCGGGCGGTGGCTGACGCACTTCGGGGAGCGGGCCCGGGTGCCCGGCTCCGCCCTGCTGCTCGCCCTCACCGACGTGCTGTCGCGGCACTGGGCGACCGGCCAGAGCAGCCTGGAGGACCAGCACCTGGGGGCGCTGCTCGCCTGGATAGACCCCCCGGAGGGTGCGTCGGGCGCGCAGGCCGCGCTGCGGGCCGAGTCGCGGCGGGATGCCCGGGGGCAGCTCGTGTGCCCGCCCGCGGGACCGGCCACCGACCCCGCCTTCGACAACAAACTGCTCGCTCCCGCCATCGAGCGCTACGACCGCGCGCGGACCGCCCTCGCCGCCGCCGAGGACGGCCTGGAGGCGGACGACCGGCTCGGTGAACTCACCGCCGCCGAGCGGGAGATCCACGCCCTCGTCGAGCAGATCACCCGGCCCACCTGGGACGCGGTGTGGCGCGGCCTCGACCTGTTGCGGACGCTCCCCGAGGGCACCCACGCGGCCGACCGGTGGACCCGTGACCGCTGGTCGTTCACCGGCCACCGCGACCGGATCACCGCGGGCGAGCCCCCGCAGCCACGCCGAGATGACGCGGTCACCGCCGCGAACAAGCTGGCCACGCGCGAGCGCGAGCAGGCCCGCCTGGACGCGCAGGAAGCCCTCGACGATCCGCTGGTCATGGCCGGGCGGCGGCTGGTCGGCGAGGCCTTCGCGGGTGAGGTCACGGATGTCGTCATGGCGTACAGCGAGAGCAAGCGGCCGAGCCCCCGCCCCCTGGTGACCGTGCGCACGGACGACCGGCCGCACCTCGGGGAGCGGACGAAGGTGTACCGGTCGCTGGGCGGAAAGCCGCAGGCGGCCGAGTTCGTCGGGTACGAGGAGTCATCGGGGGGCGACGGGCTGGTGGTCCTGCGGATCGTCGACAAGATGGGGCGCGGCAAGGAACCCGAGACCGGGTCCGTGCCGGAGAAGGGGGACCACCTCTGCTTCACGCTCTTCGAGCACGAGCAGCGGGGCGGCGCGAAGCTGCCCGACCCGGAGGAGACCCCGTGGACGCACGGCGGACCGCCGGGCGAGCCCGACGCGGTGCCGCAGCCGGACCCGATGACGGAGGAGGACCTCCTGTGACCACCGTCTTCGATCCCGGAGCCGCGGCCGGCCGCGCCACCGACGCGATCCTGCGCGACACCCTGCACGGCACGCACCGCGGCGTCGTGGTCGACTCTCCCCCGGGCGCCGGGAAATCCACCCTCGTCGTCCGCGCGGCGCTCGAACTCGCCTCCGCAGGACGCCCGTTGATGGTCATCGCGCAGACCAACGCCCAGGTCGACGACCTGGTGCTGCGACTCGCCGAGAAGAACGCGGAGCTGCCGGTAGGGCGCTTGCACAGCAGCGATCCCGACCCCTACGACAAGGCGCTGGACGACCTGCCGAACGTCCGCAAGTCCACGAAGGCCGGCGATCTGGCCGGACTGGACGTGGTCGTCTCGACCGCCGCCAAGTGGGCCCACGTCAAGGGGGTCGAGCCGTGGCGGCACGCGATCGTCGACGAGGCCTACCAGATGCGGTCGGACGCGCTGCTGGCCGTGGCGGGGCTCTTCGAGCGGGCGCTGTTCGTGGGCGACCCCGGGCAGTTGGACCCGTTCGCGATCGTCGGCTCGGAGCAGTGGGCGGGGCTGTCGTACGACCCGTCGGCGTCCGCGGTGACGACACTGCTGGCCCACAACCCCGAACTGCCGCAGCACCGCCTCCCGGTGTCCTGGCGGCTGCCGGCCTCCGCGGCGCCGCTCGTCTCGGACGCGTTCTACCCGTACACGCCGTTCCGCAGCGGCACGGGCCATGGTGACCGGCGGCTGAAGTTCGGTGTGGCGTCGGACGGTTCGGGTCCCGACCGGGTCATCGACGAGGCGGCGGAGGCGGGTTGGGGACTGCTGGAGCTGCCGGCCCGGCACACGCCGCGTACGGACCCGGAGGCGGTACGGGCGGTGGCCCAGGTCGTACGACGGCTGCTGGACCGGGGCGGTGCGGCCACCTCGGAGCGGGCGGAGGAACCGGTGCCGCTGACCGCCGACCGGATCGCCGTCGGCACGGCGCACCGGGACCAGGCGGCGGCCGTGCGGGCGGCGCTCGCCGACCTCGGCGTCGCGGACGTCACCGTCGACACGGCGAATCGGCTTCAGGGGCGGGAGTTCGATGTCACCGTGGTGCTGCATCCGCTGTCCGGACGGCCCGACGCGACCGCGTTCCATCTGGAGACGGGGCGGCTGTGCGTCCTCGCCTCGCGGCATCGGCACGCGTGCATCGTGGTGTGCCGGGCGGGAGTGACGGAACTGCTGGACGACCATCCGTCGACGGAGCCGGTGCAGCTGGGGGTCACGGTGAAGTTTCCCGACGGCTGGGAGGCCAATCACGCGGTGCTGTCGCATTTGGCGGAGCATCGGGTGGTGTGGCGACCGTAGATCCACCTCGGATCACAGCGGATCCATAGGTGGTGGCCGTGGGTCCGGCTTGCACGGTTGTGCGGGTCCGCTCACACGGGCCTACTTGCGCGGACGGGGGAGAATGGACGGTGGCCCACCCACGAAGCGGGCCCCTGAACCGTACGAGGAGGAGAAGACATGGCGGAGCCCACGCCGCGTCGGAACGAACCGCGGCTACGCCCCGCGCCCCTGCTCTTCGAGCCCGCGGAGGCGGCCGGTGATCCGGAGCACTTCTTCGATCTCGAGTCGATCGACGATCCTCGGGCGCTGCTGGCGCGGGCCACGGAGCTGACGCTCGCGTTTCGCGCCGCGGCCGATCGGGCGCTCGAGTTCCAGGCGATCGCCGCCGCGCAGCTGGCTGATCCCCGGCGGTTCGACCGGCTTACGCCGGCTGCGATCGCGGAGCGCGCCGAGTGGACCGAGGACTATGCGAAGAAGATGGTCGAGTTCGGGCGGGATCTGTTGCGGGGGGTCGAGGGGGACGGGCGGGGGCTCGGGCATGGGGTGGGCGACCATGCGTGAGCCGTTCGGTCCCGTGTAGCCGCCGCGCTCTCTCGGCCCCGCCGCCTGGGCTTGTCGCCTAGTTCCCCGCGCCCCTGACAGCCCAGAGGTCTGGCATATGCCAAGGGGGCAAGGTACTCCCTCCCCGGCGTTCTGTCCCGGGTTCTCGCAACTCTCGGAGGGCGGATGCTTACCGACGGTAGATCTGACAGGCATGAGCAGCACACGGAATTCGGCAAGCTCCGCCGCCCCGTTGCCCGACCGGTTCGACGTCTGCGGCGTCACCCCGGACGGAGCCGCCTGGCTCGCCTCGGCAGGAACGTATCCGCGCAGCACCCTCACCCTCTGGGAGGAACGCCCGACCGCCCCGGTCGTCCTGCCCTGCGGCAGCGCCTTCGACATCGTCAACGTACCCGCGATCTTCGGCCGGCGGATGCTCGACCGGCTGTGGGACGAGGGGCCGGGCTCCGGCCCGGTGGCCGTGCACCGCGGGCGGATGCTGCTGTTCAGCGCGCCGGGCACCGCACAGCGCCTGCCGTCGCTCCTGGAGTGGGAGGAGTGGGGGGCGGGTGCGTCGGGGGAATCCGGGCGCGTCCACGCCATTCCTCCGCTGCTCTGCCACGGGGTCGGCGACGCCGTGACCGTGCCCGCACTGAGCCCCGTCGCCCACCTCACGTCCCGCTGGCTGGTGGCCCCCGACACCCGGCATCCGTGGCTTCCGGGGCCCGAGATCCTGGTGTGGGCGGCCGTCCGGGCGGCCCGCACGGCCGCCTCCGCCGCGGTGCGGATATCGATTTTTCCTCCCGCCGATCAGGATGCTAAGGTCTACGACGTCAGCAGGCGCCGCTAGCTCAGTTGGTTAGAGCAGCTGACTCTTAATCAGCGGGTCCGGGGTTCGAGTCCCTGGCGGCGCACAGACGGTAAGAGGCCCCTCGCGAAAGCGAGGGGCCTCTTACGTGTCTTCTTGCATGCCCGGCTCCGCGCGGGCGAGGGGCTCAGCCTGTCGTGATCTTCACCGTCCACGCCCCGGACGCCGTCCGGTCCTCGACCTCGACGCGCACCTTCTCGCCGGGGACCGTGAAACTCTCCCCGAGTCCGACGGGCGCGTCCGCCAGGGGCGGGTAGACCGATTCACCCCAGCAGGACTCGGAGTGGGGGTGGGCGTCGATGACCTCGACCGGGCCGCCGCCGGAGTCGGCCTCGCTGCGGATGCGGTAGATCAGGACGCCCTGTGTGCAGGTGGCGCCGTCGTTGCCCGTCGAGGTGCGCGCCTCGAAGGCCAGCGCGCTGTCGGGACCCGTACGGACGACCGCCAATTTGGTACCGCGGCCGGAACCGAAGATGCGCGCCCCCGGTGCCGAGGTCGGCAGGACCGCCCGCGAGGCCGACAGGGCCGGGGCCGAGGTCCGCGCCCGGGAGCCCGGGACAGACCCCCCGGAGACGGGGTCGGAGACGGGGCCCGAGACGGGCGCCCCGGAGCCCGGGACAGACCCCCCGGAGACGGGGCCCGAGACGGCCCCCCCGGGACCGGGAACCGAGCCCCCGGGCCCCGAGGCGGAGCCCTCCGAGTCCGAGGGCGGCCTCCCGGGGCCCGAAGCCGGTGTCGGACCGGCCAGGGCAGGGGCGCTCGCGACGGAAGCCGGCGCCCCTGATGCCGCCGTCCCCGCCCCGCCCGTCACCGGACCCGACTCCAGCGGCTCCAAGGTCAGCCTCGTGGTCCCGTGCTCCCGCAGGCAGGCCACCTGGCGCGTTTCCAGCCAGCCCAGTTTCCACTTGTGCCAGCCGAACAGGTCGGGGGCGAGGCCGAACTGGCTGCCCATGAGGTCCCAGTCGCCGACGTAGGTGTCCCAGTCGCCCTTTCCGTCGGCGGGGCGGTGGTAGAGGTCGGGCAGGTCGAAGACGTGCCCCGTCTCGTGGGCGAGGACGAGGTGGTCCGGCGGGTGCTTCTCGAAGACCGTGACGACGCGGCGGATGTCCTTGCCGTCGGCTTCGATGGGGGTATCGAGGTTGACGACCTTCGTCGCGTCGGAGTCGACGCCCGGCGCGTCCGGGTCGGCCACGAAGTAGACGATGTCGTAGCGGGAGAAGTCGACCTGCCGGTCGGCCGCGGCGACCGCGTCACGCAGATAGTCGCCGCGCCGTGCGGCGTTCCAGTCGCGCTTTATGGCGTACGAGGTGGAGGTGTGCGGCATCCGGATCCAGTCGCGCTGCGGATGCGGGCGCAGTGTGAACTTGCCGTACGAGGCGCGCTCGAAGAACTGGCTGGTGGCCGGGAAGTAGTCGGCGGCCAGTTCGGCGGGCGTGGTGCGGGGCCGGGAGTCCGGGAAGGACAGATAGACGAGCACCGCGTCGAGGGGGCGGGTGGGGCGCGGATAGTCGGCGTTCCAGGTGTCCAGGCCCTCCGAGTGGTGGGCCTCGGTCCGCTTCAGGGCGCAGGGGGAGAAGAGGGGTTCGGCGAGCGCGGGGCCCGTGATCAGGGAAGTCGCGGCCAGCGCCGACATGGAGGTGAACACGGCCGCGGCGCTGCGCCAGTGCGGCACGCCCGGACGGGCGAAGGCCCACAGCGCACCCGGACGGGCGAGGACCCGCGGCACGCCGAGAACCGTCAGGACGTCAGGAACCCGCGGCACATCACGGCTTCGACGCCGCAGGGCCTCTCGGGCGAGACCCTTCAGGGGGCGCTGACGCGGCACGTCGACCTCCGGATGCGGTTTTCGGGACACCGCACCCAGCCTGGGGTAGTTCGTGACGCTTCGCCCTGTTTGCCTGCACCAGAAGAGTGAGGAGCCGTGAGCAGCCGAAACCCCGAACGACACCCCGAACACTCACGGAACGTCACATGCGATCGCCAGGCGCAGGAACCGGTCCAGATGCAGGCAGAAACGATCTGTCAGAACCGGTGGTTGTTCCGGGACACTGGACTGTGGCTGGAAGGCTCCGGAACCAGCCTCTATGATCGGCACACTTTCCTGCACGGACACGGCTTGTTCGGCCGTCCAGCACCGGCCGACCACCCGAGAGACCCATACGAAGAACGAGTGCACTGCGGGAGCGAGCGGTGAGCGGAACGTCCGAAGGGCCGACGCCCACGGCAGATCTCATCCGGTCGGCCGTCACAGAGCGTCACATCGACACATCTCCGCGTACGTCTCCTCGTACGTACGCCGAGGTGCCTCCCAGCGCATCCGTCTCCGCTGTTTCACCCCCCGGCGCATCCCCTTGCGCCGGTGCCTCTCCCGGCTCGTACGCCCCGGCGGAAACACCCCTCGGCACCCTCGACACGCCTGAGTCCCCCCTCGACACGCCCGAGTCCATCCCCGACACGCCCGAGTCAATTCCTGGCGTTTCCGAGTCCGTCCCCGATGCGGCGCTCGTCCCGCCCGCCGGGACCTCGCCATCTCCCGGTGCGTTCCGTGCCGCCTTCGGCGCCGCGCCCCTTCCGATGGCCGTGGTCGACCGCGAGGGTCTGGTCGTCACCGCCAACGAGTCGCTCGGCGCGCTGTTCGGCACCGGATCGGGCGCGCTCGTGGGGCGGATCGCGGCCGATCTGGTGGATCTGGCCTCCGACGCCCGCGCCTGGCACGCGTACCGCGAGGTACTGCGCGGCCGACAGGCCCGGCTGCGCTGCGCCCGCCGCCTCAAACACCCCGACGGGCACTCGCTCTGGGTGCAGGTGACGGTCGCGCCGCTGCCCGCGCAGGAGGAGGCGGTGCTGCTGTCCATCGCGGACATCAGCGCCCGCCGTGAACTCCAGGCGCGGCTGCGGCACTTGCAGATGCACGATCCGGTGACCCGGCTGCCCAACCGCACGTTGTTCTTCGAGCGGCTCTCGTCCGCCCTGGAGGCGGAGGCGTACGAGGAGGGCGGCACCGGCCGGATCGGGCTCTGCTATCTGGACCTGGACGGGTTCAAGGCGGTCAACGACACGCTCGGCCACCGGGTCGGCGACCGGCTGCTCGCGGCCGTGGCCGAACGGCTGACGCGCTGCGCCGACGAGGCGGGTTACGCCCGGGGGGCCACTCCCCTGGTCGCCCGGCTGGGCGGCGACGAGTTCGCCCTGCTGGTCGAGGACTCGACGGGAACGGACCAGCTGGCCGACCTCGCCGAGTCCGTCCTGAAGTCACTGCAGGCGCCCTTCGACCTCTCCGGGCAGCGGCTGTCGGTCTCCGCGTCGATCGGGGTCGTCGAGCGGCGCGTCGCCGGGACGAGCGCGACCCATCTGATGCAGGCCGCGGACACCACGCTGTACTGGGCTAAGGCGGACGGCAAGGGCCGCTGGACGCTGTTCGACCCGGAGCGCAACGCCCACCGGATGACCCGTCAGGCGCTCTCCTCCACCCTCCGGGCGGCGATCGACCGGAACGAATTCGCCCTGGAGTACCAGCCCTTGGTGGGCATGGAGGACGGCGGGGTGCTCGGGGTCGAGGCGCTGGTCCGCTGGAACCATCCGCAGTTCGGCACGCTGACGCCGAATCGGTTCATCGGATTGGCCGAGGAAGACGGTTCGATCGTGCAGCTCGGCCGTTGGGTACTGGCCACGGCCTGCCGCCAGGCCCGCCGTTGGCAGCTGGAACACCCGGACGCGGCGCCGATCTTCGTCAGCGTCAACGTCGCCGTACGGCAGGTGTGGGACTCCGACCTGGTCGCGGATGTGGCGGAGATCCTCGCGGAGACGGGTCTCGCCCCGCATCTGCTCCAGCTGGAGCTGACGGAGTCGGCGGTGATGGGCTCGGCCGGGCGGCCCCTCCAGGCCCTCCAGGCCCTCAGCGACATGGGCGTCCGCATCGCCATCGACGACTTCGGCACCGGCTACTCCAACCTCGCCTACCTCAGCCGCCTGCCGGTCTCCGTGCTGAAGCTGGACGGCTCCTTCGTCCGCGGCTTCCAGTACGAGGGGCCCGACGGCGATGACGGCGGCGCCCACCCCAACCCCGCCGACGAGGTCATCGTCGAGGCCCTCATCCAACTCGCCCACCGGCTGGGCCTGACGGTCACCGCCGAATGCGTGGAGACCGCCTCCCAGGCGACCCGGCTGCGCGGGATCGGCTGCGACACCGGGCAGGGCTGGCTGTACTCCCGCCCGGTGGCGCCGGATCGTATCTCCGCCCTCTTGACGGCGAGCTCCTGACGGAGAGCTTCTGACAGAGAGCTTCTGACAGAGAGCTCGACGGCGAACGGGCGCTAGTCCGCGTTCGGCAGCCCGTACGCGTCCGCGATCAGTTCGTACGAGCGCAGGCGTACGTCGCCGCCGTGGGCGTTGCCCGTGAGCATCAGCTCGTCGGCGCCGGTGCGCTTGTGGAGGTCGTCGAGGCCGGCGCGGACCTCGTCCGCGGTGCCGTGGATGACGTTGGCGTTCCAGGAGTCGACGAACTCACGTTCCATCGGGCTGAAGTCGTACGCCTCCGCCTCCTCGGGGGTCGGGACGAGACCCGGGCGGCCGGTGCGCAGACGGACCATGTTCAGGGCCGCGGCCCTGACCTGGCGGCGGGCCTCCTTCTCGTCGTCCGTGGCGAGGGCGGAGACGCCGATCAGGGCGTACGGGGCGTCCAGCACGGCGCTCGGCCGGAAGGACTCGCGGTAGAGGTCCAGCGCCGGGATCGTGTTCTGGGCCGAGAAGTGGTGCGCGAAGGCGAAGGGGAGGCCGAGGACTCCGGCCAGGCGGGCGCTGAAGCCGGAGGAGCCGAGGAGCCAGATCGGGGGGCGGTGCGGGGACTGTACGCCGCCCGGGGAGGTCGACTGGACGGGGCCCGGGACCGCGTGGATGCGGGCGTAGCGGTGGCCGGCCGGGAAGTCGTCGTCCAGGAAGCGGGTCAGCTCCGCGAGCTGCTCGGGGAAGTCGTCGGCGCCCTCGTTCAGGCGGTCGGTGCGGCGGAGGGCGGCGGCGGTGGCGCCGTCGGTGCCGGGGGCTCGGCCCAGGCCCAGGTCCACTCGGCCCGGGGCCATGGCTTCCAGCGTGCCGAACTGCTCCGCGATCACCAGGGGGGCGTGGTTCGGGAGCATGACGCCGCCCGAGCCGAGGCGGATGCGGGTCGTGTGGGCGGCGAGGTGGGCGAGGATCACCGCGGGTGAGGAGGAGGCCACGCCCGGCATGGAGTGGTGTTCGGCGACCCAGTAGCGGTGGAAGCCGCGGGACTCTGCGAGGCGGGAGATGGCGACGCTGGTGCGCAGGGCGTCGGTCGCGGTGCGGCCTGCGCCCACGGTGACCAGGTCCAGTACGGAGAGGGGTACGGGCGCGGTGCCTTGCGCGGTGCCTCGGATCTCGTCCGTTTCGTCCACCGGGGTGCCTCCTGTTGCGTACGTGTTGCTGTCCTCCGGTCGCCAACAGGAGACAGTCCCCGCTTATTCCCGGCACCGCGCCCCGGTACGCGCGGAGAGTCTCTCGCCCCCGCCGCCCCTACCCGTCCCATCCTCAACCTGGGGGCTCCGCCCCCAGACCCCCGAGGTGGCTTCTTCGGCTGCGGGCCGGTGGGGGCTTGGCGCGCAGTTCCCCGCGCCCCTGGGGCACGGGGCTACGCCCCGGCGCCCCAGGCTTCCAGGGGCGCGGGGAACTGCGCGGACGGACCCCACCCGGCCGCAGACGAAGTGGACACCCCGGGGGCGTCACACCTGGATGATGGGCTCCTTTGTGAAGAGGGTGCCCAGGGTGGGGGCGTTCACCTTGCGGTCGGCGAGGCGTAGGGCCTCCCAGACCGTGACCTGGTTGGCGGTGAGGACCGGCTTGGAGAGGTCCTTCTCCAGGGCCGGCAGGTGCGCCGCCGTATGGAGGGCCGTGTCGGGGACAAGGACGGCGTCCGCGTCGGGGTGGTCGCCGGCCCGGGCGAGCGCGAGGACCTCCGCCTCGCCCCAGGTCCCGACCTCCGCCGCCGTGATGATCCCTGAGGCCCTGCTCGACACGACCTCCACCCCCGCCTCCCGAAGGAACCCGGCGAAGAGGTCCGCCACGTCCTGCGGATAGGTCGCCGCGATCGCGACCCTCCGGGCCCCGATCTCCCGGACGGCGTGCGCGAACGCGAAGGACGTGGAGGAGGCCGGCAGCCCGGCGGCCCGGGCCAGGGCGCGCACCTGCTCGTGGGCGCCCTCCCAGCCGTACACGAAGCTGCCGCTGGTGCACGCCCAGACCACGGCCTCCGCGCCGGACAGCCGCAACTCCTCGACGCCCGCCGAGAGCCGGGCCGGCGAGCCCATCTCGCGCAGCGCGTCGATCCGGTGGGCGTCCTCCCCGATGTCCGTGTGGACCAGCTGCAGGCGGACGTCGCTGCCCAGGAGCTGTTCGATACGCGGGTAGTCGTCCTCGGCCGAGTGGCCCGGGTAGAGGAATCCGAGTGCGGTCATGCCCAACCTTCCTGTTCTTCCGGCAGTACAGGTCCCCCGCGCGCGGACTGATCGATCAGCCGCTGATAGGGGCCCACCGCCCGGGTACCCAGGTGACGCAGTGCCGCCCACATCGTCACCTGGTTGGCCGAGATCACCGGTACGCGCAGTTCCGCCTCCAGCTGGGGGATGACGTCGTACGTCGGCAGGTTGGTGCAGCTGATGAAGAGGGCGTCGGCCCCTTCGCCCCGCACCGCGCGTCGGGCCATGTCGACCACATCACGGTACGGAACTTTCCAGATGTGCCTGGTCAGGCCCATGAAGGCACGCCCGGTGACATGGACGCCCGCCTCGGCGAGGTACTCCTCCAGGGACTGGGTCACCGAGACCGTGTAGGGGGTGACGAGAGCGATGCGGTGGGCGGCCAGCTCGGTGAGCGCCTCCAGCAGTGCGCCGGAGGTGGTCAGCGACGCCACCTCCCCCGCCCGCGTCATCGCCTCGCACATCGCCCGCTCGCCCGCGACCCCGCCGACGAAGCTTCCGGAGGTGCACGCGTACGCCACGACCTCGGGCGCGACCGCGTTCAGCGCGCGGACCGCGTCGCCGAGCGTCTCGTGCTCGGAGACCAGGCGGGCCAGGTCCAGGCTCACCTCGACCGGCACGAACGGGGTGCGGGTCAGATGCAGGGAGACGTCGTCGGGGACCCAGCGCCACAGCTCGCGGTCGAGGGCGAAGTCGAAGGGGGCGACGACGCCGATCCCGCGCTGTGGGCGGGGGCCGCCGAGAAAGGAGACGTCCATGGCAGCACCGGCCTCACGAAGGGAGACGAAGGGGCAACGGACCGTGTGTGCGTCCGTGTTGACGAAGGTAGGTTCGGGTGCGAGCGTGGTCAATCCGCGCATCTCAGACGGCTCCGGCCACCCCCACCCGCCCCGCGGGTTCGTCCTCTCCGGAACTCAGGAACTCAGGAACTCAGGAAGCCTCCGAAACCCTTCGGGACTCTCCGAACTCTCGGAACTCTCAGGAAAGCGGACTCGCATTGCGAAACGGTTTCCCTCGCCCGCCCCGCCCCGTATCCGCGTCGGCCCCGGCATCCGGGTCCGGCGCCGGGTCCCGCACCACCCTCCTCGTCCTGGACGCCGAGCCGCTCCCGCGCCTCGGCAGACTCACCGGCCGGGTGCGGATCGAGCACGCCGACGAGTCGACGCTGGCCGAGCGGCTGCCGCGCGCGGACGTACTGCTGGTCTGGGACTTCACCTCGCACGCGGTGCGCCGCGCCTGGCCCGGCGAGGGTCCCCGGCCGCGCTGGGTGCACACGGCGAGCGCGGGCGTCGACCACCTCATGTGTCCCGAACTCGCCGCGTCCGACACGGTGGTGACCAACGCGCGCGGGATCTTCGACCGGCCGATCGCCGAGTACGTCGCCGCGCTGGTCCTCGCGATGGCCAAGGACCTGCCGAGGACGTGGGACCTGCAGCGGCAGCGGGAGTGGCGGCACCGGGAGTCGCAGCGGGTGGCGGGCACGCGCGCGTGTGTGGTCGGTTCCGGGCCGATCGGGCGGACGATCGTCAAGACGCTCAAGGCGCTTGAGGTGACGACGGCCCTGGTGGGGCGTACCGCGCGCACCGGGATCCACGGGCCCGAGGAGCTCGACCGGCTGATGGCGCGCGCCGACTGGGTGGTGTCGGCGGCGCCGCTCACGGAGGCCACGTACGGCATGTTCGACGCGCGGCGCTTCGGGATGATGCAGCCCTCGGCGCGCTTCATCAACGTCGGCCGGGGGCAGTTGGTCGTCGAGGACGCGCTCGCCGAGGCGCTGTCGAAGCGGTGGATCGCGGGCGCGGCCCTTGATGTCTTCCAGGACGAGCCGCTCGGCCCGGACAGCCCGCTGTGGGGTGTCCCCGGGCTGATCGTGTCGCCGCACATGAGCGGGGACACGGTCGGCTGGCGGGACGAACTCGGGGCACAGTTCGTGGAGATGTACGAGCGCTGGGAGGCGGGCAGACCGCTGCCGAACGTGGTCGACAAGAAGCGCGGATACGTACCGGGACACTGAGACTTCCTCGACTTCCTCTGGAGGGGCCGATGCCGGAACTCGTCGAGCTGACCGCGGTACAACTCCTCGACGGCTACCGCAAGGGCGAGTTCAGCCCCGTGGACGCCACGCGGGCGGCGTTGCGCAGGGCCGTGGAGATCCAGCGGGCCGTGAACGCGTTCGTGCGTATCGACGCGGACGCGGCCCTCGCGCGGGCGGCGCGGTCCGCGGACCGCTGGCGGCGGGGTGAGCCGGCCGGGCTGCTGGACGGGGTACCGGTCTCCGTCAAGGACATCCTGCTGCTGCGTGGCGGACCGACCCTGCGCGGCTCCAGGACGGTTGATCCCCAGGGGAGTTGGGACGAGGACGCGCCGTCCGTCGCCCGGCTGCGCGAGCACGGGGCGGTGTTCCTCGGGAAGACGACGACACCCGAGTTCGGCTGGAAGGGCGTCACGGATTCGCCGCTGTCGGGGGTCACCCGCAATCCGTACGACGTCACGCGCACGGCGGGCGGCTCCAGCGGCGGCAGCGCGGCGGCCGTCGCACTCGGGGCGGGTCCGCTGGCGCTGGGCACGGACGGGGGCGGCAGTGTGCGCATCCCGGCCGCGTTCTGCGGGATCTTCGGTCTGAAGCCGACGTACGGGAGGGTGCCGCTGTACCCCGCGAGCGCGTTCGGGACGCTCTCGCACGTGGGGCCGATGACACGGGACGCGGCCGACGCGGCGCTGATGATGGACGTGATCAGCGGGCCGGACGCCCGTGACTGGTCGGCACTCGGGTCGGTGGACGGGTCGTTCGTCGAGGCCCTTGAGGGTGATGTGCGCGGGCTGCGGGTCGCGTACTCGCCGTCCCTCGGCGGGCAGGTCGCGGTCCAGCCGGCCGTCGCGGCGGCGGTGCGGCGGGCGGTGGAGCGGCTCGCGGGGCTCGGCGCGTACGTCACCGAGGCCGACCCCGATCTCACCGACCCGGTGGAGGCCTTCCACGTCCTGTGGTTCGGCGGTGCGGCCCGGGTGACCCAGCGGCTCGGGCCACGGCAGCGGGAGTCCCTGGACCCGGGGCTGCGGGAGATCTGCGCGCGGGGCGCCCGGTCCAGCGCGCTGGACTACCTGGCCGCGGTGGACGTCCGGATGGAGCTCGGGCGGCGGATGGGGCGCTTCCACGAGTCGTACGACGTGCTGGTGACGCCGACCCTGCCGCTGACGGCGTTCGCGGCGGGGGTGGAGGTGCCGCCGGGCTCCGGCCACCGCCGCTGGACGGGGTGGACCCCGTTCACGTACCCCTTCAACATGACCCAGCAGCCCGCCGCGAGCGTCCCGGTCGGCACGGACGGCGACGGTCTCCCGGTAGGCCTGCAGATCGTCGCCGCCCGCCACCGCGACGACCTCGTCCTGCGCACGGCACACGTCCTGTACGAGACGGGCGCCGCGGGGGTGGCTCCGCCGCCGGGGTTCCAGGGACGCCCCTGAGCCCCACGGCCCCGCGGCCCTACGCCCTACGCCCTACGCCCTACGGAAGCTGAGCGTCTCGCCCTGGGCGCCCGAGCGCCAGAGGTCGTTGCAGGCCTCGGCCATCGCCTCCAGGCCCTCGGTCACCTGGCCCCAGACGATGCCCGGGACCCAGCCCACGTCCCCGTTGAGCAGCAGGTTGTTGCGTTCGTAGAAGAGGGCGAGGTCGACGACCGTGGTGCCGGGGCGTACGTCGGTGTCGTAGCCGTAGGCCTTGGTGCCCAGTTCCGTGCCCGCGAAGGCGAAATAACAGAGGTCTCCAGGAATAGGCGTAACTGTCGGATTTTCCAGTGGTGGCTCCGATTTCGCGAAAGGCGGGAAAAGGGCGTAGATCTCATTGCGTGCGTACTTCGCGTGGTAGACGTCGCCGCCCAGGGGAAGCGCGTCCCACACCGCCGCGCAGGTGATCGGCGCCCGGTCGTCCAGCAGTTTCGCCGTGCAGTGGATTCCTCGCTTGACCAGCGAGACCTCGATGAATCGATCAGCCATGCATTCCATGGTCTCCCCGGAGTCAAGGGCGCCTCGACGTCACTCGCCGTCGTACGGGGCCGAAATCGATCCGAATACTTCGCATGCTCTCGGGTAGCCGCGCGGCCATGGCTCCACCACTCAGGAATGACGGGAATGACGGGACCGACGCGGAGAAACGAAGTCCGAGTCGGCGGTCGCTGCTCGCGGGTGTCTCCGCGCTCGGTGCCGTCGGCGCGCTGGGCGCCGCCGGCTGCACCCGGGTCGCCACCGCGTCCGACAACGGCGGTGATCTCCTCGGCCGGCTCAAGGCGCAGGGCGTCGTACGGCTGGGCATAGCCGGTGAGATCCCGTTCGGCTACATCGACAAGAACGGCGAGCTGACGGGCGAGGCGCCCGAACTCGCCAAGGTCGTCTTCAAGCGGCTGGGCGTCGACCGGGTGCAGCCCGTGCCGACCGAGTTCGGCTCGCTCATCCCTGGCCTGAACTCACAGCAGTTCGATGTCGTGTCCGCGGGGATGTACATCAACCCGGAGCGCTGTCAGCAGGTCATCTTCGCCGACCCGGACTATCAGATGCTGGACGCGTTCGTCGTGCGCAAGGGCAATCCGAAGGGGCTGCACGACTACAAGGACGTCGTCGCGAAGAAGGCCAGGTTCGCGACGGGCACGGGTTATGCGGACATCCAGTTCGCCATCGAGGCCGGGTACAAGGAGAGCGACATCCTGATCGTGCCGGATCAGGTGGCCGGACTGAACGCCGTCGAGGCGGGGCGCGCCGACGTCTTCGCCGGGACCGCGCTGGCCAGCCGCGAGGTCGTCAAGAAGTCCCGCAAGGCCGAGAGCACGAAGCCGTTCGCGCCCCTGGTGAAAGGCAAGCCGCACATCGACGGCGGCGGCTTCGCGTTCCGTTCCGCCGAGACGCGGCTGCGCGACGCCTTCAACGTGGAACTGAAGAAGCTGAAGGCCAGCGGGGAGTTGTTCCGCATCCTGCGGCCCTTCGGGTTCACCCGGGCCGAGATGACCGACATGACCGCGAAGGAGCTCTGCCGCGGATGACCTCGGGACTCTGGGAACTCGTACTCAAAGGCGTCTGGGTCACCGTCCAGCTGCTGTTCCTCGGCTCGCTGGTGGCCGGGGCCGTGTCGTTCGCCGTCGGTGTCGCACGCACCTCGCGGCGGTGGATCGTCCGCTTCCTCGCGGGCTTCTACACCGAGGTGTTCCGCGGCACCTCCGCACTGATCATGATCTTCTGGGTGTACTTCGTGCTGCCGCTCGCGTTCGGCTGGCAGCTCGTCCCGATGTGGGCGGGCACGCTGGCCCTGGGGCTGACCTACGGGGCGTACGGCAGTGAGATCGTGCGCGGCGCCCTGAACGCCGTCGATCCCGCCCAGCGCGAGGGCGGCATCGCGCTCAGCTTCACGCCCTGGCAGCGGATGCGCCTGATCCTGCTGCCGCAGGCGGTGCCCGAGATGATCCCCTCCTTCTGCAACCTGCTGGTCGAGCTGCTCAAGGGCACGGCCCTGGTGTCGATCATGGGCATGGGTGATCTGGCTTTCAGCGGCAACCTCGTGCGGCTCGCGCTCCAGCAGAGCGCGGAGATCTACGCGTACGTCCTGCTGATCTACTTCGCGATCGCCTTCGTGATCACCCGGCTGATGCGCGCGCTGGAGCGGCGGCTGAAGGCCGGGATCGGCAAGGCTCCCCAGCCCGCCACGAGCACCTTTCGGCGCGCGGAAGCCACCGGCGTCGGTGCGACGGGAGGTGCCGCATGAACTGGGACTGGGGCGCGGTGCGCGACTTCATGCCGCACTTCTGGGACGGACTGCTGGTCACCCTGCAGGCGCTGGCCCTCGGCTCGGTGATCTCCTTCGCCCTGGGTCTGGTGTGGGCCCTGCTGATGCGCACGCCGACGCGCTGGGTGCGCTGGCCGGTCGGGGTCGTCACGGAGTTCATCCGCAACACCCCGCTGCTGGTGCAGCTGTTCTTCCTCTTCTACGTGCTGCCCGAGTGGAACGTCACGTTCTCCGCGCTGACCACCGGTGTCGTCGCGATCGGGCTGCACTACTCGACGTACACGATGCAGGTCTACCGGGCCGGCATCGAGGGCGTGCCGGTCGGCCAGTGGGAAGCGGCCACGGCGCTCAACCTGCCGCTGCGGCGCACCTGGACCGCGGTGATCCTGCCGCAGGCGATCCGCCGGGTGGTGCCCGCGCTCGGCAACTACGTCATCTCGATGCTCAAGGACACCCCGATGCTGATGGCGATCACCGTGCTGGAGATGCTCGGCGAGGCGCGGCTGTACTCGCAGGAGCACTTCCAGTTCACCGAGCCGCTCACGGTCATCGGCGTGGCCTTCATCCTCATTTCCTATCCCGCTTCCCTCCTTCTGCGAGCCCTGGAGCGACGTCTTGTCCGCTGACACCCCCCTGATGAAAGACCCCGACGCGCACACCAATCCGCCGGTGGACGGCGGCGAGCTGATCCGTTTCGACAAGGTCACCAAGCGCTTCGGGGACAACACCGTCCTCGACGGCCTCGACTTCCGCGTCGACTCCGGCAAGCACGTCACGCTGATCGGTCCGTCCGGCTCCGGCAAGACGACGATCCTGCGCTTGCTGATGACCTTGGCCAAGCCCGACGAGGGCACGATCACGGTCGCCGGTGAGCGGCTCCACCCGGCCCCCGAGAAGCAGATCCGGGAGGTCCGCAAGAAGATCGGGATGGTCTTCCAGCAGTTCAACCTCTTCCCGAACATGAAGGTGCTCCGCAACATCACCGAGGCACCGGTCACCGTCCTCGGGCTGTCCGGGGACGAGGCCGAGGCGCGGGCCCGGGAGCTGCTGGAGATGGTGGGCCTCGCGGACAAGTGCGACGCCTACCCGAGTCAGTTGTCCGGCGGACAGCAGCAGCGGGTGGCGATCGCACGGGCACTGGCGATGCGGCCCCAGGTGCTGCTCCTGGACGAGGTGACGTCCGCGCTCGACCCCGAGCTGGTCACGGGCGTCCTCGACGTCCTCCGCGACATCGCCCGCACCACCGACATCACCATGCTCTGTGTGACCCACGAGATGAATTTCGCCCGTGACATCTCGGACCAGGTGCTGATGTTCGATTCTGGCCATGTCATCGAGTCCGGTTCGCCCGACCGGATCTTCACCGATCCGGAGCACGAAAGGACCCGGGAATTCCTCAGCGCGATCCTGTGACTACAAAAAGTGAACGCGACAAGGTGTGAGGTCCGGACCGCGTGGCATGCCCACTGAGCCATGACCTCGGCATATGCCAGAGTGTCGCACTCCTGTTGGGCGAACCGGAGCGCGCCGACTTTCTCGCCAACAGCCCCTCCCCACCGAGCGTTTGACAGTTATCGTGGAGGAGCTCAGCTGTCCGGATCGATGGCCCAAAAAGCGCAGGGGGAAACCGTGGCGCTGATGAACGAGCCGACCGCGCCGTACCACTCGGCCCAGGACGCCCTGCGCGTCCTGGAGACGGTGGCCCGGCACTCCGGCGGTGTCACCGACGTCGAGCTGGCCCGCCAGACGGGCCTCGGCGCGGAGCGCCTGACCGTACTGCTGCGGATGCTGCGCCGGGAGGGGTACGTCGAGCAGGTCGTCGACGGCGCGTACGTCGCCGGCGCCGCCCTCGGCCGGCTGGGCTCCGCCCGCAGTCGCGACCAGGCGCTGCGCGAGAAACTCCAGCAGACCATCGACCGGCTGCGCGACTCGGTCGGCGCCGCGATCTACATCAGCCGCTACATCGACGGCGAGGTGCACGTCACCCAGTGCGCCGAGGGTCCCGCGACCCCCGCGGTCAACGAATGGGTGGACTTCCGTTCCTCGGCCCACGCCAGCGCGGTCGGCAAGAGCCTCCTCGGCCAGCTCGACCTGAACGCCCGGCGTGACCATCTCTCCCGCCACAAGATGGCCCGCCTCACCTCGCGGACCATCACCAACGAGCGGCTGCTGCTGTCCCGGCTCGACGCCCAGCCGGCCACGGTGCCGGTGCTCGACCTCCAGGAGTACGCGATCGGCACGGTCTGCGCGGCCGTCCCCATCACCGCGGGCTCCTCGGTCGGCTGCCTCGCCCTCTCCCTCCCGATCGAACACGCCCACCGCCTGCGCCGCGCCGCCGACACCCTCAACCGCGGCGCCACCCCCGTCCTGCTCTCCCTGGCCATCTAGGACCTGCACTTTTGGATCAGGCCCTGGGTGGTCGGAAGCACCCGTCCGGACCAGGTAGTATTTCTTTTGTCGCCGACCGCGAGAGCGGGAGGCGGGAGTCATGCGCCGCTAGCTCAGTTGGTTAGAGCAGCTGACTCTTAATCAGCGGGTCCGGGGTTCGAGTCCCTGGCGGCGCACATGAGAAGGCCCTTCACGGTTGTGGGGGGCCTTCAAACATGTCCCAGCGCCTCGGCGAGGGCGCGGGCCGTCGGGGTCGTGTAGAGCAGCCGCATGGGGAGCGCGGGCAGCCCGCGTTCCCGCAGGGCGGTGCCGACACGGATCGCGTAGAGCGAGTTCCCGCCGAGCTCGAAGAAATTGTCGTCCGGGCCGACGGGGACACCGAGGATCTCCTCCCAGACTCCGGCGAGGGCCGTCACCAGGTCTCCCGTGGGGGGCGTCACCAGGTCTCCGGTGGGCGCGGGCACCGGTGCGGGCCTCGTGGGTGCCGTCGCCGCCAGACGGTCGCGGTCCAGCTTGCCGTTCGGGGTGAGCGGCAGCGCGGGGACGGCGGTGACGGTCGTCGGCAGCATGTGGTCGGGCAGCAGCCGGGCGGCCCGACGGCGTACGTCACCGGTGTCCCCGTCGGCCACGACATACGCGTCGATCCGCACCCCCGCCGCGTCCTCGAAGGCGTCCCCGCTCAGCACCACCGCCGCCGCCGTGACCACCGGGTCCTCCAGCAGCACCGCCCGGATCTCGTCGGGCTCGATCCGGTGTCCGCGCACCTTCACCTGACTGTCGATCCGCCCCAGGTGCTCCAGTGAACCGTCGGCACGCAGCCGCCCCAGGTCACCGCTGCGATACCACCGACCAGGTCCGTACGGATCGTTCACGAACCGCTCGGCCGTCAGCTCGGGCCGCCCGAGGTATCCGAGGGCGAGTCCGGCCCCGCCCACCCAGATCTCCCCCGCCGCGCCCGTCGGCAGCGGGCGCCCCCGCTCGTCGCGCACCAACACCGACCAGCCGGGCAGCGGGCGGCCCACCGAGCGGGAGGCCGCCAGAGCCTCGCGCCGGGTGACGGTCGCCGCGGTGACGTGGACGGTGGTCTCCGTGATCCCGTACATGTTGACGAGGCGGCAGCGGTCCTCCGGGTGGTGGTCGAACCAGCCGAGCAGCGGCCGGGTGTCCAGCGCCTCCCCGCCCAGCACCACCAGCCGCACCGACAGCCGTTCCTTCGCGCTGAGGTCCACCGCCCGCAACTGCCCGAAGGCCGACGGCGTCTGGCTGAGGACGGTCACCGACTCCCGTACGAGCAGCGCGTGGAAGTCCTCCGGCGAGCGCGCCACCCAGTGGTCCACGACCACCAGCCGGGCGCCGGTCAGCAGGGCGCCCCAGATCTCCCACACCGAGAAGTCGAAGGCGCCGGAGTGGAAGAACGTCCAGGTGTCGTCGGCGGTGAGGGCGAAGTCCTCGCGGGTGGCGTCGAGGAGGGCGAGAACATTGGCGTGCGGGACGACGACCCCCTTGGGGCGGCCGGTCGAACCGGAGGTGTGGATGACGTAGGCGGGATCCCGCGGGGAGCCCTGCGGCAGCCGGTCGGCCCGCGCGGCGCCCAGGTAGGACGCGGTGTCCCGGACGACCAGCCGTACGCCCGCGTCGCGCGCCGTACGGTCGAGGCGCTCCTCGGGGTGCGCCGGGTCCATCGGTACGTACGCCGCGCCCGCCTTCAGCACCGCGAGCATCGTCGCCACCAGGTCGGCGCCCCGCTCCAGCCGGATGCCGACCCGGTCACCGGGACGTACCCCGGCGGCGCGCAGTCCGGCGGCGAGGCGCTCGGCGCGCTCGCGCAGTGCCCCGTACGTCGTCGTGGTGCCGTCGTGGGTGAGGGCGGGGGCGTCGGGGTGGCGGTCGGCGCGGGCGTCGAAGGCGGTGTCGATACGGGAGGGAACAGCGGACCCGAGGAAGCCGGCGGGCGGCGGGAGCAGGCGCTCCGCCTCTTCGCGGGGGATCAGTTCGATCTCCGCGAGGGGGCGGTGGCCCAGCTGACCGTGCACGTGGGTGAGGTGGCGGACGAAGGCCCGGGCGGAGGCTTCGTCGATGTGCCGGAGCTGGTGGTGCAGCTCGACGGTGGTCCCGCGCGGGACGAGGGTGAGGGGGAAGGGGGCCGACTGGAACGGGAGTCTGTGACTGAAGGTGGGGTCCACCGGGCCCACCTCGGCGAGGACCGTGGCGTACGCGGGTAGTCCGTCCCCCGGGTCGCGGTGCTCGTAGCGTGCGAGGACCAGGGCCGCAGCAGGGGCCCCGGCCGGTACCGGGACGGTGACCCTGCCCGTCCGGTCACCGGCCCCCTCCTCGCCCGTCGCCCAGTCGATACGGGGCCTGTGTGGGCCTTTCGGGGGCTCGTCGCAGCCGAGGGGAGCGGTCACTTCGGTGGCCGGGCGGTGGCCGAGCAGGACGTGGGCGATGTCCTGGAGCACGCCCGGGGTCAGCAGCGCGTGGTGCGCCACCAGCACCAGATGGGCGCCCCCGTCCTCGTACCGCAGCAGGACCGCGCGGAACGCCGGGCCCGATACGTCCAGCGGCCGGTGGAGTTCGGTCCGCAGTCGGTGTGCGGCGAACCGCGCGGGCACCGTGTCGCTCCACAACACCGGCCACCGCTCGGGCAGTTCGGGCCACCAGCCGCGTACGGCCGCGTCGAGGAGGGGCCCGGGATCGACGGCGGCGGGAAGGCGCGCGGCGAGGGCGTGACACGTCACGTTCGGTCTCCAACCGTGGGGACAGGACCTAGCGGGCCGAGAAGCCTCCGTCGACCGTGAGGACGGTGCCGGTCACCTGGCGGGACTCGTCGGAGGCGAGCCAGAGGGCGGCGGTGGCTACGTCGTCCGGTTCGACGAGGGCGTTCATGGGCTGGGCCTGGACGAAGGTCTGCTCGTGCTCGGCGACCGGCACGTCCAGGGCGCGGGCGATCTCGGCGAGCATCCGGCCCTCCACACGGGGGTCGTCGCGGACCGAGCCGGGGCAGATGGCGTTGACGCGCACCCGGCGGGGCGCGTAGTCGAGGGCGACCGCCTTGGTCAGGCCGATCAGGCCGTGCTTGGCGGCGACGTACCCGGCGAAGTGGCGGTAGCCGACCAGCCCGGCCGTGGAGGCGATGTTGATGATCGAGCCGGCGCCCCGCGCGGTCATCAGGGCGCCCGCCGCGCGGATCGTGCGCCAGGCCCCGGAGAGGTCCACGTCCAGCATCAGCTGCCACTCGTGCTCCTCGATCTCGTGGGCGGCCCGGCCGGAGGGGGCGGCGATCCCGGCGTTGTTGACGAGCACGTCGAGCCGTCCGAAGCGGGCCGTCGTCTCCTTCACCGCCGACTGCACCGCGGCCAGGTCCCGTACGTCGACCCGGGCCGTACGGACGGCGGCGCCCGTCTCCCGGCAGAGCTCCGCCGTGTGCGCCAACTGGCTCTCGGACCCCAGCGGGTAGGCCACACCCGGGAGGTCCGCCGCGATGTCCAGGAGCATCAGGTCGGCGCCCTCGCGGGCGAAGGCGACGGCGGTCGCCCGGCCGATGCCGCGGGCCGCGCCGGTGACGAGGGCGACCTTGTCCGAGAGCCTGGGGCTGCCCGGGCTCACCGGATTCACCGGATTCACCGGATTCACCGGGTTCACCGGGTTCACCGGGTTCACCGGGTTCACAGGGTTCACCGGGTTCACCGAGCGCGTCCGGCGCGGAGTTCGGCCCCGATCAGGCGCAGGAGTGCGCCCGGGTTCTCCGTCAGGTACATGTGGCCGCCGTCCAGCTCCGCCGTGGTGAGCTTTCCGGTGGTGGCGCGGGACCACTCGGCGGCCTCGGCCGCGCTCACCAGCTCGTCGTCGCGGCCGCGCAGGGCGAGGACCGGGGCGGCGAGCGGGCGGTCGGAGGCGGGCCGGTACGTCTCGTGCATCCGTACGTCGGCCCGCAGCAGCGGGAGCAGCAGCTCGCGCATCTCCGGGTGCTCCAGGGCCGGGTGCGCGTATCCGGCGAAGGTGCGCACCCGGGCCAGGAACTCCGCGTCGGGCAGACCGCTCGCCCGGTCCGCGCGGCCGCTCCACGGGCCCGGCGCGCCGCTGACGAGGAGGGCGTCGAGGCGGACGCCGGGCTCGGCCTCCAGCCGGTGTGCCAGCTCGAAGCCGAGCACCGCGCCGAGGCTGTGCCCGAACACCGCCACCCGCGCGCCCTCCGGGAGCTGCCGGGTCACCTGGCTGTGCGCCTCGGCGGCCGCCCGCGCCGCGTCCGTGTAGGGCTCCTCCACGAACCGCTCCTCGCGGCCGGGGAGTTGCACCGGCAGGACGTGCAGCCCCTCCGGCGCCCGGTCCTGCCACGGCTTGAAGAAGGACGCGCCCGCCCCGGCGAAGGGCAGACAGACGAGGTGGGTCTCTTCCACTGCTGACATCGCTCCCGAGTCTTGGTTCCGGTTACAGAGGGGCCGGGGCTCAGCCCGTGGTGACGAACTCGGTGAGGACCCGGGCCAGCAGACCGGGGTCCTGCGCCCCGCACAGCTCCCGCGCGGAGTGCATCGACAGCCCCGGTACGCCCACGTCGACGGTGGCGACTCCCAGCCGGGCCGCGGTGATCGGGCCGATCGAGGTGCCGCACGGCATGGCGTTGTGGGAGACGAACGGCTGCCAGGGCACCTCGGCGCGCTCGCAGGCCGCGGCGAAGGCGGCGACTCCGGTGCCGTCGGTGGCGTACCGCTGGTTGACGTTGACCTTGACGACGGGGCCGCCGTTGGGGAGGGGGTGGTGGTCCGGGTCGTGGCGTTCGGCGTAGTTGGGGTGCACGGCGTGCGACATGTCGGCGGAGACGCAGAAGGCGCCGGCCAGGGCCCGGTTGAAGTCCTCGGCGCTGCCGCCGCGCGCGGCGACGGACCGGCCGAGCACCCGCTCCAGCAGGGGGCCCTGGGCGCCCGACTGGGAGCCGCTGCCGACCTCCTCGTGGTCGAAGGCGGCGAGCACCGGGATGTGGGCGGGCGGCCGGGCGGCGGTGGCGGCGGCGACCAGCGCGGTGACGCCCGCGTGCACGGAGACCTGGTTGTCCAGACGCGATGAGACGAGGAACTCCTCGTCGGCGCCGAGGTAGCCGGGCGGCTGGATGTCGTGCAGCATCAGGTCCCAGCCGAGGACCTCGGCGACGTCGGTGTCCGCCTCGGCGGCGACCCGGGCGAGCAGGGCGCCGGGCCGGGCGGGGCCGAGTCCCCACAGCGGGGTCATGTGCAGCTGCGGGTCGAGAGCGACGCCTTCGTTGACGGCGCGGTCGAGGTGGATGGCGAGCTGGGGCACGCGCAGCAGCGGCCGGTCGACACAGACGAGGCGGCTGGCTCCGTCGCGCAGTGTCAGCCGGCCCGAGACGCCGAGGTCGCGGTCGAGCCAGGTGTTGTGGGGGACCCCGCCGTAGATCTCCACGGCGATCTGCCGCCAGCCCGCGGAGCCGGTGTCGGGCTCGGGCTTGATCCGCAGGTTCGGGGAGTCGGTGTGGGCGCCGACGATCCTGAACGGGGTGCGGGCCGGGGCGCCCGCGGGGACGTACCAGGCGAGCAGCGCTCCGGCGCGGACGACGTACCGGCCGCCCTCGGCACCGGCCGTCCAGTCGTCGGTCTCGCGCAGCTCCTGGAAGCCCGCCTTCTCCAGGCGCTGGGCCGCGTTCGCGACCACGTGGTAGGGCGAGGGGCTGGAGCGGACGAAGGAGAGCAGATCGTCGCTGTGACTGCGGTCATGTGTGGGGGACATGGGCGCTCACGCCTTTCGGAGGGGCTGGAGAGGGTTGAGGAGTGAAGCGACGGGCGCGTCCGGCCGAGTGCACAGTTCGGCGAGGACGGCCTGCCAGTCGTCGAGCAGCTCCTGAGCCGTGGCGGGGTCCCACAGATCGGCGGAGTACTCCAGGAAGGTGCGGTAGCCCTTGGCCGGGTCGCGGCGCGGGGCGAGACCGAAGGAGAGGTCACCGCGGGACACGGGCGGGGCGAGGTCGTCGACCTCGACGTCGAGTCCGGGGATCTCGATGTCCGTGTCCAGGGAGTTCTGGAAGGCGATGGTCAGCGGGAAGCGCTCGGGCACCGCGCGGGCGCCGCTCTCGCGCAGGGCGCGCACGATCCGCGCGGTCGGCAGGACGTGGGCCGTCGCCTCCAGGGCGCCGGCGCCGGTGCGCTCCACGAGGGCGCCACGCGTCTCGTCCGGGTCGGGCGTCACCCGGACGACCACGCCGGTCGACGTCAGCGCGACCATCGACTCGAACGCGCTGCGCTCGCGGTGCGCGTACGGCGTGCCCATCACGATGTCCCGCGTCCCGGACCGGCGGGCGACCAGTACGCCGAGCGCCGTGGCCGCGACCCCGAAGGGCGTGGTGTGCCGGGCCGCCGCCAACTCCTCGACGGCTCTGCGCAGTTCACCGGAGGCGGTACCGCGCAGGGTGTCGCCGTGTCCGCTCGGCACGGCGGGCCGGGCCCGGTCGCCGGGGATCTCGACCGCGGCCGGGACCCCCTCCAGATACCGGGTCCAGTACGCCGTCCTGCGGGCCTCCTCGGCCGGGTCGGCGTGCTCGCGCTGCCAGCGGGCGTAGTCCGTGCACTGCGCCGCCGGTTCGGGCAGACCGTGCGGGCGGCCCGCGGCGGCGGCCGTGTAGAGCGCGGCGAGCTCGTCCAGGAGGAGGGAGAGGGACCAGCCGTCGACGCAGATGTGGTGCACGACGAACATCAGCGTCCACCGGTCGGGCGCGACGCGCAGCAGCCGCAGGACGGGCAGTACGGGTAGTACGGAGCCGGTGACCGTGATGGGCGTCGCGGCGGTCTCCCGGCACAACTCCTCCGCGCGCGCGAGCCGTTCGGACTCCGCCGCGATGCCGGTGAGGTCCTCGACGGGAAGCGCCGGGGGCGGCACGTCGAGAACCTCCTGCCGCCAGCCGGTCCCGTCGTCCGTTCCGTTCGACGGAACCGGCTGCCCGTCTCCCGGTACGAAGCGGCACCGCAGTCCGTGGTGGCGGTCGAGCAGCCCGGCCACCGCCGTGCGCAGCGCGGCCACGTCCAGGGGGCCGGTGAAACGGATCCGGGTGGGGATGTTCCACACCTCGGGGCGGGGCATGCCCAGGACGCCCGCGATCATGCGGGCCTGCTGGTCGCTGACGGGCGCCGTGTCCACCACGGTCACGCCCCGGGGTGGCGCGAGCCGGGCGGTCATCGCCCCCAGCGTGGCGTCGGCGAAGAAGTCCGCCAAGGGGTATTCCACGCCGAAGCTGTCCCGGACCCGGTTCACCAGTCTGATCGCGCCGATCGAATTCCCCCCGAGATCGAAGAAGTTGGCGTCCGGGTCGAGATCACCGGCGGTGCCGAGGGTGTGCTGCCAGAGGGTACGCAGACGGTGGGCGTCGTCGGGGGTGCCCGGGGTGGCGGAACCCGGTGTCAGGTCGCCGACCGTCTCCGCGGCGCCCGCCGTCATGCCGGCCAGCACGCTCTCCAGACGGTCCAGGTACCCCCGTGCCGTCGCCTCGTCGAACAGGTCGGCGTCGTGGCGCAGACGCAGGTCGAGGTCTCCGTCGGGGAGCCGGGTCGCCATGAGGGCGAGTTCGAGGGGTGCGGACTCGGTGCCGCCGTCGAGGGGGGTGGCGCGCAGGCCGGGCAGGGCGAGGGCGGTCAGGGGCGCGGTGTCGAGGTCGGCGGAGACCGTGACGAGGGGGCGCGGGTTGCCCGGGTCGGGGTGGCGGGTCGCCGACAGGGCGTCCAGGTCGACGTGTTGGCGGGCGTCGGCGGCGAAGAGCGTGTCCCGGGTGGCGCGTACGGCGTCGGTGAGTGTCGTGCCGTCGGTCAGGGTTCCGCGCAGCGGCAGCAGGGAGACGTGGAAGCCGACGGTGTCACGCGTCTCGGGGGTGCGGCGGCCGAAGGTGGACCCGATGACGAAGTCGTCCTGTCCGGCGTACTGGCGCAGCACGATCCGCCAGGCGGTGAGCAGCGTCGCGAACAGGGTGGCCCCTTGCCGCCCGCTCCACTCCCGCAGCCGCCCCGCCCGCTCCGGGCCGAGCCGCAGCCCCACGGCCCCGCCCCGTCCGGCGACGGTACGGGCGCGCGGCCGGTCCGTGGGCAGCGCGGGCGCGCCCGGCCCGTCCCCGAGGTGGGCGCGCCACCAGTCCAGGTCGTCCGCTCCCCCGGTCGCCGCGATCGTGTCGAGCGTGCTCCCGGCGGGCCGCTCGAACCGGGGCGCACGCCCCTCCACCGCCGCCCGGTAGAGCTCCCCGAGGTCGGCGGCGACCAGCCCGGCGGAGTGGCCGTCGGTGACGAGGTGGTGCATGGCGAGGATCAGCGCGTGGTCGTCGTCGGCGAGCCGCAGCAGCCGGGGCGTGAACAGCGGCCCCGACGCGAGGTCGTAGGCGCGGGTGCTCTCCTCCCGCAGGGCGGCCCGGATCACCTCGTCGGCGTCCCGGCCCCGGACGTCGTCGACGGTCAGGGCCGCACGTGCCCGGTCCCGGTCCTCCCCTACGACCTGGAAGACCCCGTCTCCCCCGGCCACGAACGCGGTCCGCAGCCCGTCGTGGCGGCGGACGAGGCCGTCCACGGCGGTCCGCAGCGCCTCGACGTCCAGCGGACCCCGCAGCCGTACGCCCTGGATCTCGTTGTATGCGGCCGGGTTGGCGATCAGTGCGGCGGCGAGCCAGAGGCGGCGCTGGGCGGGGGTCGCGGGAGCCCGCCGTTCGCGTACCTCCGTCGGGGGCTCGTGGTAGCGGCGGCGCAGCACGTCCAGCTGCTCCAGGCCCGCCCGCATCTCCTCCGGCGGCAGTCCGAAGTCGACCAGGGCGGCGATCTCGTCGACGCCCGCGGCCCGCAGCGCGTCGACGGTGGCCGCGCAGGTGTCCGGGGAGCCGATCAGGGCCCGTTGGTCGCAGTAGCGGTCGTAGGCGCGGTCGAAGAGGTAGGCGAGGTCGGCCTCGCTCGCGTCGGCCATGTCCTCGGGGCGTCCGCCGAGGGCGCTGGCGGCGGAACGCATCTGGAGGGAGGAGCGCAGATAGCGGCTCATCGGCTCGCGCGCGGCGGCCCGGGCGGCGGCATGGTCCTCGGCGAGGTGGGTGTGGAGCAGGACGGTGACGCGGCCCGCGTCGGGGTCGAGGCCGCCCTCGGCGCGCAGCCGGCGGTAGTGGCGGATGTTCGCCGCGAGCTGCTCGACCGTCTGGTTCATGAGGTTGGTGACGATCCCGAGGTCGCGGCGGGCCGCCTCCTCGTACGAGGCACGCCGCCCGGACGTCGCCAGATACATCGGCGGCAGCTCCTGCACGGGTCGCGGATGCAGGCGTACGTCGATGGGGTGCCCTTCGCCGGTACGGCGCGCGACGCTCTCGCCGCGCCACAACCGCCGTACGTCCTCCAGGTGTCGGAAGGCGATCTCGGTACGGTCGGTAAAGCGGTCGGGGTGCAGGGCGAAGTCGTTCGCGTGCCAGCCGCTCGCGCAGCCGATGCCGACCCGGCCGCCGGAGAGGTTGTCGGCCACCGCCCACTCCTCGGCGATCCGCACGGGGTCGTGCAGCGGGAGGACCACCGAGCCCGCGTGCAGACGGATGCGGCGGGTCTCCCGGGCGAGCGCGGCGGCCAGGACGGACGGGTTGGGGAAGAGGCCGCCGAAGGAGTGGAAGTGGCGTTCGGGCAGCCAGAGCGTGCTGAAGTCGTGGGTGTCGGCGAAGCGTGCGGTCTCGATCAGCCGTTCGTAGGCCTGGGCGCTGTCCTCGCCGTCGGGGTGGTCGCCGAAGAAGTAGACGCCGAAGTCGGGGGCGGGCCGCTCGGAGGCGTTGCCGTGGCTGTGACGTCGGCCGCGGCGGCCCGTCGTCGGGAAGTGGCCGCCCGCGCGCAGCTCCCGCAGTGAGTCCTTCACCGCGTCCGTGATCCGTTCGACGTCGTTGTCGGTGTGCGCGGTGGAGAGGTAGAAGGAGCGCCACTCCCAGACGTAGATCCCGCGCAGGAGGAGGTGGTGGTAGAGCAGTTCCATGTCGGCGCGGTGGGTGAAGCGGAACATGGAGCCGAAGTGGGCTGTTTCCAGGGGGAATTCCTCGGCGCTGAAGAAGTCGTCGAGGTCGGCGGCGAGGGCGTCGGTGCGGGCGTTCAGCGTCTGCTGGAGCCCCGGGCCCCGCTCCTTGAGGTGGGTGAGGACCGCGCGGGCGGCGGCCATCGACAGGGGGTGCTGGATGTACGTACCGCCGAAGAAGGTCGTCTCGCGCGTCGGGCGGCTGTCGTCCCCGTACCGCCAGAAACCGCCGTCGATGCCGTCCATGAGGTCGGCGCGGCCCGCGATCGCGCCGATGGGGTGACCGCTGCCGAGGGCCTTGCCGTAGGTGGCGAGGTCGGGGACGACGCCGTAGTGGTGCTGGGCGCCGCGGGGGTGGGGGCGCAGGCCGGTGAGCATCTCGTCGAAGAGGAGGACGATTCCGCGCCGGGTGGTCAGCTCCCGCAGCGCGCGCAGGAAGGCGACGGGGCGCAGGGCGGGGTTGCGGCACTGGACCGGTTCGACGAGGACCGCGGCGATCGTGTCGCCGAGTTCGTCGACGACGTCCAGGCTCTCCTGGCTGCCGTATTCGAGGACGAGGAGTTCGGACACCGCGCTCACGGGGATGCCTCGCGAGACGGGGACGGCGTGGCGGCCGTCGGGGCCCGGGCGGCCGAGGACCGAGTCGATGTGGCCGTGGTAGGAGCCGCGGAACATGACCACGCGGTCGCGTCCGGTGGCCGCGCGGGCGAGCCGCAGGGCGGCGGAGTTGGCCTCGGTGCCGGAGTTCGCGAACGCCACCCGCTCCATGCCGGTGAGTTCCGCGAGCAGTTCGGCGGCCACGCCCGTGTCCTCGGAGCGCGGTCCGAGGCGCAGTCCGTCGGCGAGGTGCCGGCGGACGGCCTCCGTCACCGGCGCGGGCTCGTGGCCGAGCAGCAGCGCGCCGAAGCCCATGGTGATGTCGGTGTAGTCGTTGCCGTCGACGTCCGTCAGCCGGGCGCCGTGCGCCGAGCGGGCCGCGATCGGGTACTGCATCTCCTTCGTCGACCGCCGGAAGCCGACCACGGCCCGGCTGTCCGCCAGCACCGTCCGGTGCCGCTGGGCCAGCTCCTTCGACGTGCGGGTCCGCTCGGTGAAGCGGCGGACCAGGTCGTCGGCGTGGGCCCGCTGGGCCTCGCTCGCACCGGTGCCGGACATGCCGGAGTCAGGGGGGAGGGTGACGTGGGGGCCATGGGGGCTGTTGGGTTCGTGGTGGAGGGGTTGCCCGGTGGGTTGCCCGGCAAGCGGCTCGGCGGGCTGCCCGGCAAGCGGCTCGGCGGGGGGCTCGGCAAGCGGCTCGGCGGGGGGCTCGGTGCGGTGACGGGCCGCCGTCAGGAGTTCGTCGAGCCGTCCGGAGACGGCGACGGTTCGGGCGACGGCCTCGGCGCTCGCCCGCGACTCGGGGCTGGTCTGGGCCGTGGTCATCCTCCGACCGCCTTGCGGCCCTCGGTGAGCAGGGCCACGGCCTCGGAGAGCTGACCGAGCATTCTGGTCTGGGTCTCGGCGAGTTGGCGTATCTGGCGGGCGAGTTCCTCGACCTCGGCACGGGTGGCGTGGACGGGCTCGTCGTCGGGGGTGACGTGCACCGGCTCGTCAGCTGGGGTGACGTGCACGGGCTCGTCGGCGGGGGTGGCATGCGCGGGCTCGTCGTCCGGGGTGACGCCCGCGGTGGCCGCCCCCTGCCCCGTCCGCTCCGCGATCAGCCGGGCCGCGAGCCGTGGGGTCCCCGCCTCCTCCAGGATCTCCCGCATTCCGATCTCGATCCCGAACTCGGCCTCCAGCTGCCGCACCATTCCTATGAGCTGGAGCGAGTCCGCGCCGAGCCCGACGAACGTCCGCTCCGCCGCGATCTCCTGCGGCGCGTATCCGAGATGGCGAGCGCTGAGTGCCAGCACCCGTGCCAGTACGGCCTGTTCGGTCATGCCGTCCTCCGTTTTGCGGTCGTCGGCCAAGGGGGTGGGCGGCGGTCCTGTCCAGTACGACCGGTGCTGGAAGGGGTACGGCGGCAGCGGGATCCGGCGGGCGTCGCAGCCGTCGAGGAGAGCCGCCCAGTCGAGCCGGTGGCCCGCGCAGTGCAGCCGGGCGACGGCCGCCCAGAGGGTGCCAAGGCCACGGTCGTCGCGACGCTGGGTGGGGACGGCGGCGGTATCCGGCCGGGCGCGCCGGACGAGCCCGGTGAGGGGCGCGTCGGGACCGATCTCCAGCTGGACCGGCCGCCCGGGTGTCCGCTCCAGCGTGCGCAGTACGGCGGCGAAGTCCACCGGCCGCCGGGTCCCCCGTACGAGGTGGTCGGCGTCCGGCAGCCAGCCCACCGGGTGCCGGACCCCGTCCGGACCACTGACGAACTCGGTCCTGGTGGGCCGCAGTCGTATCTTTCCGCAGGCGTCCCGGAACTCCGCCAGGACCGGGTCGAGCAGGGCGGTGTGGAACGCGCGGTCCACCGGCAGAGGCTCCGCGGGCGTGCCGCGTTCCGCGAGCCGGGCGTGGGCGGCGGCCACCGCCTCGGGCGGTCCGCCCACGACGTACTGCCCCGGCCCGTTGACCACGGCGAGTTCGAGTCCGTCGACCTCGGTGACCAGCCTCCGTACGACGTCCTCGGCGGCGAACACCGCGAGCATGCCCCCGGCCGGGGTGCCGTCGCGCATCAGCCGCCCCCGTTCACAGACCAGCCGCAGCCCGTCCTCCAGCGTCAGCGCCCCGGCCACGCACAGGGCCGCGTACTCCCCGGCACTGTGCCCGGCCACCGCGACCGGTTCGACGCCGAACCGCCGCCACAGCCGCGCCTGTGCGACCTGGAGGGCGAAGAGCGCGGGCTGAGCGAAGGCGGTGTCCCAGACCCGCGCTCCTTGCGGGTCCCGGGCCCGCTCTCCTTCCGGGTCCCGCGCCCGCGCTGCCTCCGCAGGACCACCGTCGGCGCCGCCCAGCAACCGGTCGAGGAATCCCTCCTCGCCCGTCTCGTCCCGGTGGATCCCCGCGCACTCCTCCAACGTGCGGGCCACCACCGGGAACCGCTCGGCGAGCGCCGCGCCCATCCCGTCGTACCCGCTGCCCTGGCCGGTGAAGAGGAACACCGGTCCGCCGCCCGCCTCCGCCCCGGCGACGCCGTGCGCGTACGCCCCCGCCTCGCCCCGCACGAAGGCGTCCAGCGCCGCCGCCGTGTCGCCGGCCGCGGCGGTGACCACCAGCCGGTGTTCCAGATGCCGTCGCCCGAGCGCGGTGGTGAGGAGCAGGTCGGCGGGGTCGGTCCCGGGGTGTTCGGTGAGATGGTCGCGGAAGGCCCGTGCGGAGGCGAGGAGCGCCTCGGGGGTGTGGCCGGACAGCGGCAGCAGTGCGGGGGCCTGCCCACGGTCCGGCGGGCGGGGGGCCGGGGTCGGCGCCTCCTCCAGGATCACGTGGGCGTTCGTCCCGCCCATCCCGATGGAGTGCACCCCGGCCCGGCGCGGGCGGCCCTCCTCGGCGGGCCAGGGCAGCGCGCGGGTGGGCAGGACGAAGGGGCTCCCGGTCACGTCCAGGGCCGGGTTGGGGCGGGTGTGGTTCACCAGCGGCGGTATCTCCCCGTGCCGCAGCACCAGCATCGCCTTGATCAGCCCCGCAAGGCCGGCCGCGCTGTCCAGGTGGCCGATCGCCGACTTCGTGGAGCCCAGCGCGCAGAAGCCGGTGCGGTCGGTGTGCAGCCGGAACGCCTCGGTGAGGGCGGCGAACTCGATCGGGTCGCCCTTGAGCGTGCCGGTGCCGTGCGCCTCCAGGTAGCCGACGGAGTCGGCGGGCACCCCGGCCGCGCGCAGCGCGCCGAGCACGGCGTCGCGCTGGCCGGTGGAGCCCGGCGCGGCGAACCCGGCCCGGTCGGCGCCGTCGTTGGTGACGGCGGACCCGGCGATCACCGCGTACACGGTGTCGCCGTCGGCGAGCGCCCTCTCCAGCGGTTTGAGGACGACGGCGGCGACGCCGTTGCCGCCGACGGTGCCGTCCGCGTCGGCGTCGAAGGCGCGCACGGTCCCGGAGCGCGAGATCGTCGATCCGCGTACGTGCCGGTGCCCGGTGACCTGGGGCACGTGCAGGGCGGCAGAGGCGACGACCATGAGGTCCGCGTCGCCGAAGTGCAGGGCCTGGCAGGCGAGATGGACGGACACCAGGGACGACGAGCAGGCCGTGGCCACGTTCAGGGCCGGGCCCGTCAGTCCGAGCCGGTGGGCCGCCCGAGGGGCCGCGAAATCGGGGTAGTTGCCGACCTGCGCCTGCTTCTGCCGCTGCCACTCCCCCGAATCCGCCTCCTCCCGAAGGTTGTTGGCGAGATAGCTGTGGAGCGAGTACAGCCGGTAGCCGGTGCTCCCGCACACCCCGATCCGCACCCCGGCGCGCGGCTGCGCGTACCCCGCGTCCTCCAGGGCGTGGTGCGCGCACTCCAGGAACAGCCGCTGCTGCGGATCGGTGACCGTGGCCTCGCGGGCGCTCATCCCGAAGAAGGCCGCGTCGAAGCCGTCGATGCCGGGCAGCGGGGCGCTCGCGGCCACGAAGTCGGGCGCGCCGTACTCCTCGGGGGCGAACCCGGCCGCCGCCAGCTCGGCGTCGGTGAACCGCCGTACGTGCGTCACGCCCGCCCGGATGTCCCGCCAGTACCCGTCGGGGGTGTCAGCTCCCGGAAATCTCAGCGCCATCCCGACGACTGCCGTACGCACCGCTCGTCCCCTCCTTGCCGGCGCCGTGGACCGCGTACAACCGGAGCAGGTAGATCCCCGCGACCATGATGGCGAGGCCGTGCGACCAGGCCACGACGGTGAACGCGGAGAACGATTCGAGGGCCGCCGACACCCCGATCATGCCGATCCCGAAGCCGAGGTTCTCGACCGTCGCCGTGAGCCCGAAGGCGTGGCCGCGCAGGGTCTCCGGCAGGGTCTGCAGATGCGAGGTGTACGACACCTCGGTGAGCCCGTCCGCGGCGCCCGCGACGAGGGCGATCAGCACGGTCGCCGCCATCGGGAACCCGGCGAAGCCGAGGATGAAGGCGGAGGACATGACGATGGTGCCGAGGCCGAAGCCGAGCGCGCCGACGGCCCGTCCGGAGCGTGTGGCCCAGCGTTGGATGACCTGTTGCGCCAGGACGTTGCCCAGCGCCCAGAACAGCCAGAAGCGGCTGACGAACGCGGCCGGGTCGTCCGGGTGGAGCGTGCTGGAGTAGACGGGCAGGGCCGCGTTGTGCGAGGAGGAGCCGAGGGCGTCGACGGTGCGCAGGCACATCATGAGGCCGAGCGCGGGCACGGTGGCCAGCGCCGTCGTCGCGGCCCACACGCCGCGCTTCTCGCGGGGTTCGTCGGGCGCCCGCGGGGGCTCGGGGGCGCGTTCGATGCCCGGCAGCCACGCGACCGCCGCCGCGCACACCACGAAGCTCGCCGCGTCCACCAGGAACGCGGCGGTGAAGCCGAGCCAGGGCACCACCACACCGGACGAGGCGAACCCCGCGACCATCGCCAGCGAACGCCCGCCCACCATCAGTGAGTTGGCCCAGGCGCGCCGCTCCGCGCCGACCAGGTCGGGGATGGAGCTGCGCAGCGCGACCATGAACACGGTGCTGCACGCCCCGACGGCCGCGGACACCGTGAACAGCACGCCGGTCCGCAGTCCCCCGTCCGGCGTCACTACCAGCAGGAACATGACAACGGCTTGGGCGATATTGGCCCACAGCATGACCGGCTTGACCCCGAACCGGGCCTGCACGCGCCCCGCGACCGTCCCCGCCAGGAACCCCGCGCCCAGCCGCACCGCCATGAACAGTCCGATGGCGAGCGCGCTGTGGGTGGTGGCGTACACGAACAGGTTGAGCGCCACCATGTTGAGGAAGGTGCCGTACGAGGAGACGGAGTAGCCGGCGACCAGGACGCGGTAGCGCCCCTCGGCCGTCACCGGTGCCGCGCCACGCGCCGTCCCCGGACCGCCGCCCGCCCCCACGCGCCCGATGGCGGTGCGGCACCGGCGATGTTCACGACCCGGATCAGGTGACGCATGTTCCCTCTTTCTTCGGCTTTCCTCGGCGCGCACGGCACAGTTGTCCGGAGGCATCCTCCCCCTGTGGGGCGGAGGGGATTCCTCTGTCCCGGGACTCTCTGAGACGGGACGTCCGCCGGGTCGCCGAAAGTTCCGGCCGGCGGGCACCCCCCGCGCGGGAAGCGCGCCCGGAATCTACCCGGTCGGCAGCAACTTCTCGCGTCCGCGCGCCCGGTACTCGGCCAGCAGCCCGTCGATGTCCGGCTCGCGCAGTCTGCGGTACGCGGACTGCCCCGGCGGCCGCCACCACACCGGGTCGGCACAGCGGAAGCCCTCGCGGCGCAGCCCCACCCGGTGGATCTTGTTGGTGGCGGTGACCGGCATCCGCGTCACGATCCGGACGAAGCGGGGTGCCATCTTGGTCCCCAGGTCGGGCTGGTCGAGGAGGAAGGCCGCGAAGGCCGACGGGTCGAATCCGGCCCCCTCGCGCGGCGCGATCGCCGCCATCACCTGGTCCCCGGCCACCGGGTCCGGCACCGCGTACACCGCCACGGCGGCGGCGTCCTCGTGGCGGGTGAGGATGTTCTCGATCATCGCGGCGGCGAGGTTCTCGCTGTCGACGCGCAGCCGGTCGTCGGCCCGCCCGGCGAAGTAGAGGAAGCCGTCGCTGTCGCGGTAGAAGAGGTCCCCGGTCCAGTACCAGCCCTCGCGGCGGCGGTCGGCGTCCGCGGCGGGGTTGCGCCAGTAGCCCTCGAAGGGGTTGGGTCCGCGGTTCACCAACTCCCCTATCGCCTCGTCCCCGTTGAGAAGCCTCCCGTCCTCGGCGAAGACGGCGGGCGGGCACTCGGCCCCTGTCTCCGGGTCGACCACCGCGAGGTCGTCGCGGGGTGCCGCCCGCCCGATCGCGCCCGCCGGGGCGCCGGGCGTCCACTGGATGGCGGCGCCGCCCTCGGACGAGCCGTACCCCTCCACCAGCCGTACCCCGAAGCGCTTCTCGAAGGCGGCCGCGTCCACGGCCCCGGCCTCCGTCCCGAAGCCCATCCGCAGCGGGTTGTCACGGTCGTCGCCGCGGGCGGGCGTGGCCAGCAGGTACTGCACCGCGCGGCCCACATAGGTGAAGTACGTCGCCCCGCAGGCCCGTACGTCCGCGAGGAACCCAGACGCCGAGAAGCGCCGCCGCAGCGCGATCCCCGCGCCCGCCGCCAGCGCGGGCGCCCAGTCGGCGATCACCGCGTTGCCGTGGAACATCGGCATGCAGATGTAGTGCGTGTCGTCCGGGCGCACCCCGAACTGCTCGACGAGCGAGCGCCCGGCGGCGGCCAGCCGTCCCTGGGTGCAGATCGCGGCCTTGGGGGCGCCGGTCGAGCCGGAGGTGAAGTAGAGGAGGAGGCGGGCGTCCGGTGACACGGAGGGCGCCGCGTCCGGCTTCGCGCCCTCGTACGGTACGAGGAGTTCCCCGTACGCCTCGGTGTCGGTGACCAGGACGCGTACGCCGGGCAGTTCGAGGCCGTCGAGGAGCAGCAGGTGGGTCCGCTCGGTGACCAGGACACGGCACTCGGTGTGCAGAATGTCGCGGGCCAGTTCGGGGCCGCGCCGGGTCGGGTTGATCCCGGCGACGGCGGCACCGGAGAGGGCCGCCGCGCTCAACCAGAGCGGATATTCGGGGGTGTTGTCGAGCAGCACCCCGACGTGCGGTGCGGCGCCGGGCGGCAGCAGGTCGGCGAGGAGGGCCGCCCGCGCCGCGGCGCCCGCGGCCACCTGGTGGTGGCTGCGCACCCGCCCCTCGAACCACAGCCCCGGCCGGTGGTCGCCCCACCGTTCCTGTACGAGTTCCGCGACGGTACGCCTCATGGACCCCATGGGGGCGCACGATAATTGACGGACCGTCAGAAGGGGAGGCCCGTGCCTTCGAAGTCGTCCCCGCCGGACGAGTCGTCCATCGAGAAGAACCCGTGGACACCCACGATGAAGCCGACACAGAAGAGGATGATCACCGTACAGAAGATCAAGATGCCCACGGTTCCCGCAGCCAGCTTGCCCCGGCTCGGCGTGTGAGCCGTGGCCTTCTCCGGGCGCTCGGCGATGTAGTGGACGGTGACGATGTCACCCTCGATGATCGTCGCCGGGCCGTTCTTCTCCTCGAAGCGGACCGAGCGGCCGTCGCGCGTCATGAACTCGTACACGTGGTGCAGGGTCGTACTCACAGAGGTGTCGCCCCCGCCACCGCTGGTCGTCGTGAAGGACCGCAAACAGCGCGCCTCGGCAGTCAGCCCGCTGCTCCAAGCCCGGTTCATGTCCAGTGAGCGACGGATCACCGCGACCGCCATGAATATGGCAACGGCCATGATCAGCCCTGGCACGGCATAGAAGAACACGTCCACGACATTCCCCCGTTGTCCGGTACAGCTCCACGCACGCCGTCATGGTCATGTCGACGTGCGTGGAACCTACCCGTGGGGGGTGCGCGAGCTCCTCAAGAGAGGCTCAGAACATTTCCGGTCGGGACGCGCTCAGAACGTGACGTCCGCGCACGAGTAGAACGCGTTCGCGGTGTCGGCGATCGTCCAGACGCCGAGGATGACATGGTGACCGCTCAGTCCGGAGGGCAGCGTGCCGGTGTGACTGAGCGTGGACGGCGGGCGCTGCCCGTTGTACGGGACGGTCAGGAACGGGGTGGTGTTCAGGTCCGCCCTGGTCAGTGCGTGGTTCTGGTTCCAGCCGGACTTGGTGACGAAGTACTTGAAGTCGGTCGTGGCGTGCACGGCCGTGAACTGCCAGCGGAAGGTGTAGCTCTGCCCGCCGGTGACCCTGGTCGTCGGCCAGGCCGCGCCCGAGGGGGTCTTGGGCTGGTCGAGCTGGCCGAAGTTGGTGTGGTTCGCGGAGCAGATCTGTCCGTCCGCGGGACCCGCCGCCGGGAAGCCCTTCGGGCCCTCGACACTCTGGGGCTCCCACTGAATGTCACCGCAGTTGGCAACACTGCCGCCGTTGGCGGCGCACAACTTCTGCCGGCTGAGGGGCTGGTCGGTGTAGCCGTGTGCGTCGGCTCCGCCGGTGGAGAGCACGAACGTGCCCGCCGTGGCGAGGCCCACGACAGCGGCGTACAGCTTGGCTTTCCTGGTGGCACGGACCCTTGCCGCAGGGGTCCTGGGCGTCCGTATGCGCATGCTGCCGCTCCTGGAGGACGTGGGGGAGGTTCTCGTGAGCCGTGCGCGCGATTTTCAGGTCTAGACCAAGTCCCAGATTATTGCCACGACTTGAACATGTCCAGACCAATTACCAAGCTGTCGGTCCCCGTCACGGCCCCGCTGTCGGTCCCCGTCACGGCGAGGCCTCCCTGCGCCCCGTGTAGAACGCCACCGTCAGGTCCTTCACCAGCGCCTTGCGCTCGTAGTCGTCGAGTTCGACCAGCCCGCGCATGGTCAGCCGGGTCACCGTGTCCTCGACGGAGTCGACGACGGAGGTGAGCACGGTGTCACGGTGCTGGGCGTCCAGGGTCGCGATCCGGCGGCGCTGCATCACGGCCGCGACCTCGGGGGCGTACTCGATCCGGGTCGGCTGCGCCGAGAACACCTCCAGGCCGACCGGCGCGGTGTCCGCGGCGATCATCCCGGTGAGCACCTCGCCGACCGCGTCCGTGTTGCGCAGAGTCGCCACGTCCTTGATGACGGCGGGCGGCGCCTCGGCCGGCAGCTGCGAGAGCATCCGCGACATCGCCGCCTCCACGCACTCGCGCAGATACGTCTCGTGGTCCTCGACGCCGAGCACGGCCCGCGCGGTGTCCTTGACCCGCCACACCACGAGCACCACCACCCGCAGCGCGACCCCGTTCGCGTCGACCACCGACATCGGCTCACTGCGCCAGTGCCGCAGCCGTACGTCGACCCGGCGCCGCAGCACCATCGGGTTGATCCACAGCAGCCCGGTGCGCCGGACCGTGCCCCGGTAGCGGCCGAAGAGGCCGAGCACCCAGGCCCGCCCGGTCCGGCCGCGGGAGAGCCCGCCGAACCCGAACAGTCCGAGCGCGCCGGCCCCGGCGTACGCGGCCCACTGCGCGGGGCCGAGCCCGGCGCCCGCGTACCAGGGCAGCCCGATCACCCTCCCCGCGCTGTGCGGCAGCACACCCGACCACCAGGTGGTGAGTACACATCCGGCCACCCCGCAGGCACCGGCCAGCACACCCGCCACTCCGGGCAGCACCCGTGCGGGGCGCTCCACCAGTTCGGGGTCGACCTCCGGCACCGGGCGCGGGGCCCGGCCCAGCATGGGACGCCGGATCCGGGGCTGTTCGCCCGTGCCGCGCCGCCGCCCCACCACGGCGGGCGAGAGCGGCACGGAGACCGGTTCGGGGTCGTCCCGGAAGAGCAGATGGACGGGGATCTCGGTGGTCGCCTCGTTGTGGATGAGCCGGGCGGACCGGGAAGCGCCGCCCTCCGGCGTCCCCCCGGACTCCGGGGTGGGTGAAGTCGTCGTACTCATAGCTGCCTCCATGCCTCCGCGCGTGGAAGAGTGATCCCGGCCCTGTCACAAGAAGAGCCGGCGCCAGGTCTCCGGCCCCGGACAGCCGTCCGCCGCGCCGCCGCGCCAGCCCTGCGCCCGCTGGAACGCCTCGACGCCCCGCCGGTCCGCCTCGCCCCAGCGCGGCCCCGGACCCGACGTGTAGTACGTGCCGAACCCCTTCTTCACGAGTTGCTCCCCGAGCCGGGTGACGAACTCGTTGTCGGCGCCCGGCCGGAACAGCCCGCGCCCCGGATAGCCGGGCACGGACGGCACGGACGGCACGGACGGAATGGTCGGGACGGACGGAATGGTCGGGACGGACGGAATGGTCGGGACGGAGGGGGCGGCGGGCACGGACGGGGCCGATAAACCCTTCGTCCCCGGTCCGCCCACCGCCGGGGCCCCCGGCGTCGGCCTCCCCGGCGCCGAAATGTCCCTGCCCTTCCTCCCCACCAGAGAGGACCAGGTCCCCGGCCCCGGCAGCCCGTCCGCGTCCGTGCCGCGCCAGCCCTGCGCCCGCTGGAACGCCTGGGTGGCCCGCCGGTCCGCGTCCGACCAGCTCGATCCGGATCCGGTCGGGTAGAAGCGGTCCGCGCCGCGTTCCACGAGGAGCCGGCCCAGCCGGGTGACTTGGGGGTTGTCCGCGCCGGGGCCGAAGAAGGACCGGCCCGGGTAGCGGCTGCTCGTGACCCCCGGCGCCGAGGCCGCCGCGCCGCTCTTCCCCTCGGCCAGCCCCTTGTAGCGGTAGGGCACATAGCGGTCCGAGTTGGTCCAGTAGGCGTACGGAGTGGACTGCCCGCGGGTGTGCGGGCGCGTCTGTTCATAGGCGAGGTAATACGTGTGGGTGTAGTCCGACCAGCCGCCGAACAGAACGACGTGCGAGCCTTTCTCGGGATCCGCCGGATTGTGGAAGAGGAGTATGTCGCCGGGCTGCAACTGGTCGCGTGAAACGCGTACGCCGAACGTGCCGAGACTGCCCGTCCACTCGTTTCCCGGCAGGTTCCAGGCCATCGAGACAAAGCCCGAACAGTCCTGCCGGTATCCGTCGGCCCAGTACTCGGACGTGCTGTACGGCACCCGCGAGGCGACCCACTTCTTGGCCCGGTTGATGATCGCCGCCCGGGTGGTCGCGGGGAGCTCGCCCCCGGCCCCGGGCTTCGCGGACCCCGCCGGGCCCCCGTCCACGCCGCGCAGCGGGGCCTTGTCACCCTGCGGGGTGCCGGGCTCGTCACCTCGGGGGTCGCCCGGCCGGGCGGGTCCGTGCGCGGCGGCCACGGCCGGCACCGACTGGCCCGCGGCGAGGACGGTGCCCGCCGCGGCCAGCAGCAGCGCGCCCCGCGCCGCCGGGTGTCCCACGGGCCCGGGCAGTACGGAAGGGGGAATGACGCGCCGCCAGTGCACGCATCCGGGGCAATCGCAATCGCTCGCGGGATCGAATTCCTCGAACACCGGAGCCTCCATGAGATTCCCCTCACACCACAGGTTCATATCTCCGCACTTCTGCACACTCGCCAGTTTCGCAACTGTCGTCTCTTGTCGCATGTTGACGGTCCGAATGATGTACAGGGACCACTTTCGGCCGGTTCGGGACACCTCACCGCTCACTTCACGGCACCCCCGTGGTCCGGAGCACCCTCCCCGGTCGGGTAGAGTTCTCGGGTCAGCAAGCGCCGCTAGCTCAGTTGGTTAGAGCAGCTGACTCTTAATCAGCGGGTCCGGGGTTCGAGTCCCTGGCGGCGCACCGACACCGAAGGGCTCCTCACCAGCGTGAGGGGCCCTTCGGCTTTACGGGCGAGGCGAGCCCCCCGCGGGGAGAACCAGCACAAAGAGGTGCACAGAGGCGCATACGGACCGGGCATATGCGCCCGGCGTATGGGGCGGTGACCCCATCTTCGTACACGCATCCCAATTAGCGCGTATGACCGGTTAACACCGCGTTTCGCATCTTGCGATCATGATGAACACCGTAGAACCCTGGGCTTCAAGGGACTGTCGATACCTGACAGTTGGGGGTATGGCCGGTTGCGACCATGGGGGGTTGGGGGCCCCGTTCATGAACCGATGCCGAGGGGGGCATCATGCAACCGGAAGGTCGCATTTCTATGTCTCCGTTGTGTGGAGGATGTGGTGATGCCGACCTGCCAGCATGCGTCCGTGACGGTCAAGGGGGACTCGAACGGGCGACAAGAACCGACGAACACGCACCTGGACGTGCGTGCGGGGGGAATGACTCATGACGTCGACGCCGACGGGCGCCCGGCAGAACTTCGACCCGTCTGAGACGACCCAGCTCCGGATGCCATCGCACCGGACCGGCAGCAACTTCCGCAGGATCAAGAAGACCCTGCCGAGATACGACTACGAGCACTACAGCCGGCTCGCGGGTCCCCTCACACAGCCCGATCCGAACAAGCCGTACAAGGTGCAGTACCGCTCGCTGCTGTCCCAGGAGCCGCACCGCGTACGAGCCGCTCTGATGCTGGGCGCCGCGCCGCTGCTGTCGCTGATCCTGCTGGGCTGGCTGCTCCAGCCGGAGCACTGGACCGAACGCGACTACCCGGCCTACGACTTCCTGCCGGTGCTCGACATCGTGATGCTGGTCTCGATCGGTCTGATCGAGTTCTTCCGCTGCATGAACGTGCTGTCGAACGCGCACGCCACCCTGGTCGCCCGCGACCCGATCCCGGTGGTCCCGGAGACCGGCACCAGAGTCGCCTTCCTCACCTCTTTCGTACCCGGCAAGGAACCCCTCGCCATGGTGACCAAGACCCTGGAGGCGGCCGTCAAGCTGCGCCACCGGGGCCTTCTGCACATCTGGCTCCTCGACGAGGGTGACGACCCGGAGGTGAAGGAGGTCTGCGAGCGCCTGGGCGTGCACCACTTCTCCCGCAAGGGCGTCGCGAAGTGGAACCAGGCCAAGGGCCCGCACCGCGCCAAGACCAAGCACGGCAACTACAACGCCTGGCTGGAGGCGCACGGCGACGAGTACGACTTCTTCGCCTCGGTCGACACCGACCACGTGCCCCTGCCCAACTACCTGGAGCGGATGCTCGGCTTCTTCCGCGACCCGGACATCGGCTTCGTCATCGGCCCGCAGGTCTACGGCAACTACGACAACCCCATCACCAAGGCCGCCGAGTCGCAGCAGTTCCTCTTCCACGCGCTGATCCAGCGGGCCGGCAACCGCTACGGCGCGCCGATGTTCGTGGGCACCTCCAACGCCGTACGCATCAAGGCGCTCAAGCAGATCGGCGGTCTGTACGACTCGATCACCGAGGACATGGCGACCGGCTTCGAGATGCACCGCGCGAAGAACCCGGCGACGGGCAGGAAGTGGCGCTCGGTCTACACCCCGGACGTCCTCGCGGTCGGCGAGGGCCCGAACGCCTGGACGGACTTCTTCACCCAGCAGCTGCGCTGGTCCCGGGGCACCTACGAGACGATCCTCAAGCAGTACTGGAAGGGCTTCTTCTCGCTTCCGCCGAGCAAGCTCTTCAACTACACCATGATGATCATCTTCTACCCGATGTCCGCCCTCAACTGGATCCTCGCGGCCCTCAGCTGCGCACTCTTCCTGGGCCTGGGCGCATCCGGTGTGAACATCGACCCGACGGTCTGGCTGATGCTGTACGGCAACGCCTCCGCGCTGCAGATCGGCCTGTACGTGTGGAACCGCCGGCACAACGTCTCCCCGCACGAGCCCGAGGGCTCGGGCGGCGTGGCGGGCATGATCATGTCGGCGCTCTCCGCGCCGATCTACGCCCGCTCGCTGATGGACGCGGTGCTGCGCCGCAAGAGCAAGTTCGTGGTGACCCCCAAGGGCGATTCGGCCAGCCCCGACACACTGTTCGGGACCTTCCGGATCCACCTGTTCTTCATCCTGGTCTTCGCCGGCTCGATCGTCGCCGGACTCCTGCTCGGGCACTCCCACCCCGCGATGATCACCTGGGCCTCCTTCGCCCTGCTGATCACCGCCTCGCCGATCCTCGCCTGGCGGTGGGCGCTGCGCCAGGCGAAGAAGAAGCCGTCGGCGGCGCCCGCCTCACCCGAGGAGACGGTGCCGCTGCCCGCTCAGGCCTCGGCGCCCCAGCAGGAGCAACACGCACCGCACGCACCGCACGCCCCGCACGCGCCGCATGCCCCGCATGCCCCGCAGCACAAGCCCAGCTGGGCTGCGGCAGAGGGCGGCGGCAGCGGCGGAGGCAATGACCAGACCATGCAGATTTCCCTTGGGGGACGTAAGAAATGAAAGACGGTGCCCGTCGCCGCCGTGCTCGTCGTCTTGCGATAGGCGGGGCGGTGGTGCTCGCGCTGGCCGGGATGAACGGGCCGTGGGTGTACCGCTTCAGCACGGAGAAATACCACGAGTACACGATCAACAAGCCCGAGTACAAAGCCAAGAACGGGCACTGGGACATCATCCAGTTCCCCAAGGAGTACAGACAGAACACCATCCACGCGGCCCTGTTGCACACCGGCAAGATCCTGCTGATCGCGGGCTCGGGCAACAACCAGGACAACTTCGACGCGAAGAAGTTCGACACGCGGATCTGGGACCCGGTCAAGGGCACCATCAAGAAGATCCCGACGCCGGCCGACCTGTTCTGCACGGGCCACACCCAGCTCGCCAACGGCAATCTGCTGATCGCGGGCGGCACCAAGCGGTACGAGACCCTGAAGGGTGACGTCACCAAGGCGGGCGGCCTGATGGTCGTCCACAACGAGAACCCGGACAAGCCGATCACGCTGCCCGCGGGCACCAAGTTCACCGGCAAGGAGAACGGCAAGACGTTCGTCTCCAAGGACCCGGTGCTCGTCCCGCGCGCGACGAAGGTCTTCGACAAGGCGACCGGCAAGTTCCTGCGCAACGACCCGGGCCTCGGCCGTATCTACGTCGAGGCGCAGCAGAGCGGCCAGAAGTACGAGACGGGCACCCAGGACAACTACCGCATCCAGGGCCTGACCGGCGCCGACGCCCGCAACACTTACGGCATCGCACAGAAGCTCGCCCTGGACAAGAAGGACTTCCAGGGCATCCGGGACGCGTACGAGTTCGATCCGGTCGCCGAGGAGTACATCAAGGTCGACCCGATGAACGAGGCACGCTGGTACCCGACGCTCACGACCATGAGCGACGGCAAGATCCTCAGCCTCTCCGGTCTGGACGAGATCGGCCAGCTGGTCCCGGGCAAGAACGAGGTGTTCGACCCGAAGACCAAGAAGTGGACGTACACCAAGGGAATCCGCCAGTTCCCGACCTACCCGGCGATCTCCCTGATGCAGAACGGCGAGATGTTCTACTCGGGCTCGAACGCGGGCTACGGACCGGACAACGTGGGCCGCGACCCCGGCATCTGGGACGTGGCCAGCAACAAGTTCACCAAGCTGCCGGGCTTGAGCGACCCCAACATGATGGAGACGTCCGGCACGGTGCTGCTGCCGCCCGCGCAGGACGAGAAGTACATGGTGATCGGCGGCGGCGGGGTCGGCGAGTCCAAGCTGTCCAGCAAGAAGACCCGGCTGATCGACCTCAAGGACAAGAACCCGAGGTTCGTGGACGGGCCCGAGTTTGAGAAGGGCACCCGCTACCCGCAGTCCTCGATCCTTCCGGACGACACCGTCCTCGTCTCCGGCGGCTCCGAGGACTACCGGGGGCGCAGCGACTCCAACATCCTCCAGGCGCGGATCTACAACACCAAGTCGAACACCTTCGACCGGGTCGCCGATCCGCTGGTGGGCCGCAACTACCACTCGGGCTCGATCCTGCTGCCCGACGGCCGGGTGATGTTCTTCGGCTCCAACTCGCTCTACGCGGACAAGGCCAACACCAAACCGGCCACGTTCGAGCAGCGCATCGAGATCTACACGCCGCCGTACCTCTACCGGGACTCGCGGCCCGATCTGACCGGCGGCCCGAAGACGATCGCGCGCGGCGGCTCGGCGACGTTCACCTCGCAGCACGCGTCGACCATCAGGACGGCCCGGCTGATCCGGCCGAGCGCGTCCACGCACGTCACCGACGTCGACCAGCGTTCCATCGCGCTGGACTTCAAGAAGACGAAGAACGGGGTCACGGTGACCGTGCCGAAGAACCGGAATCTCGTGGAGTCCGGTTGGTACATGCTGTTCGTGACGGACGACCAGGGGACCCCGAGCAAGGCCCAGTGGGTCAAGGTGCCGTAGCGCTCCGCTGGGTCGGGCCGGTTTCGGCTGCGGCTGAGTGGGGGCTGAGCGCGCAGTTCCCCGCGCCCCTGAAGGCGCGGGGAACTTGCCGTCAGTTTGAAGCTTTGGCCAACTTCAGTGCGTACTCCGGCCACCAGTCGCCCGCCTTCGGACCCCCCTTGCACTCGCCGTCCGACTCACCCGGCCGCTTGACCCAGAGATACGCGTCGACGAGCGGATCGGTGGTCTTGGTCGTCGGGGTCTCACCCAGCGCGCGCCCCGGCGGATTGCACCAGTTCTCGTCCGCGTCGCCGGCCGTGTAGGGGCCGTTTCCGTTGCGGCTGGTGTCGATGACGAAGTGCTTGCCGCCGACCTTCGCGGACAGCTGCTTGCCGTACGCGATGGAGTCCCGGGTCGAGTAGAAGTTGGAGACGTTGACGGAGAAGCCGTCGGCCTGGTCGATGCCCGCCCGCTTCAGCGGCTGGAAGATCTGGTCGGGGTGGCCCCAGCCCGCGTTGCCCGCGTCGAGGTACACCTTCGTGTTCTTCAGGGCCTTGAGCTTGGTGACCGCGGTCTCGAGAAGGAAGTACCGCTCCTCCTGGAACTGCGCCGGAGTGCACTGGTTGACCAGGTGCAGAATGGCGTCCGGCTCCAGGATCACCGTGGCGGGCCGGTCCTGGATACCGCGGGCGACCCCGTCGATCCAGGCCTTGTAGGCGTCGCCGTCCGCCGCGCCGCCCTGCGAGAACTGGCCGCAGTCGCGGTGCGGGATGTTGTAGAGGACCAGGATGGCCGCCCGGTCGGCCTGCTGCGCCGCCTCGGTGAAACCGCGCGCCTCCTGCTCGGGGTTCTCCGGCCCGATCCACTCGCCGGTCGGCTGTTCGGCTATCTTGCGGATCTGCTCGGCGTCGTCCTTCTTGCCCGCCTTGACGTACGCGACGACCTGCTCGGCCGCGTTGCCCGCCGGGTTGACCCAGAACGGGTCGGAGTTCTTGGGCTGTTGTGTGACCTTGGAACCGGAACCGTCGCTCTTGTCGCCGCCGCCCCCGGAGGAACACCCCGCGAGCACCAGCAACGCCCCCACCACCGCAACGGACGCCCGAGCCCCGGCCCCCTTACTGCCGTACATGCAACTCCCCCTCGGGTGCACTGTCCTTGGGGTCAATCGTGACATAGGTGGCGCCTCGCCCACGAGATCGCCCACCCCTTGTCGGTGAGCTGTTACAGCCCCGGGGACAGGTCCTAGGCCAGAACGCTCATACGTTCTAGAGTTGCCTCAAACGGACCCTGAACCTCCCGCGCCGACCGCCGGGTTACTCCCGCAGCCCGTGCGCGCGCGGTCGAGGACCAGCCCGGTCGGCGGCTCCCGGGGGAGCGGGCCGCCGACCGGGCCAGGTGGAACCGCCGACCGGGCCAGGTGGAACCGGTGACCGGAACAGGTGGAACCGGTGACCGGGCACCGGCCGCGGTCACCCGATTCATCGTCTGCGGGTCACCCGATTCATCGTCCGCGGCCCGTGAGGTACGCCGACACGACCACGTTCGCGGTGTAAGTGCGGCTCACCCGGTCGAAGGTGCCGCCGCAGGTGACGAGCCGCAGCTCGGCCCGCCCCGACTCCCGTGGCCCGTAGGCCTGTCGGGCGTCGAAGTGGTCGCGCGGGAAGACCTGCACGTCGTCCACGGTGAACTCGGCGACCGTCCCGTCGTCGCGGACCACCCGGACCGTCTGCCCCGGCCGTACCGTGCTGAGTTTGTAGAAGACCGCGGGCCGGGTCTGGGTGTCGACGTGCCCCACGAACAGCGCGGTCCCGGCCGCCCCCGGCCGCACACCGGCCGCGTACCAGCCGACCACGCCCGGCTGGTCGAAGGGCGGCGGATCGATCGCCCCCTGCCCGTCGAGCCCGCGGCCCACGACCGGCGCCTGCACCCCCATCGAGGGAATGTCGATGCGCTGCGGCGCGGCGTTCGTCAGCGGCTTCAGCGCGGGCGGCAGCAGCACCTCGGGCGGTCGTCCGACCGCCGCGATGTCCCCCGTCGTCGGCGCCGATATCCCCTGCCGTACGTCGGTCAGCTCACGGCCCCACAGCCACAGCCCGAGCAGCAGCACCGCCCAGGCGACACCGGTCAGCAGCCGGCCGGCGCCGGAGGAACGCCCGTGTTCGGGCATGTCGTCGGACATGTCAGTCCCGGGTGTCGTGGCCCCGGCGCGCGCTGCGGACCGCGACCGCCACCGCGGCGGCGCTCGCGAGGACGAGGCCGATCACCGCGTGCTTGGTGCCGGGGCTCGACGAGCGGGCGTCCACGGACGCGAAGTGCGCGGTGCCGCCACCACCCGCGTGCACGGGGGCGACGGGCGAGGCGAGGCCGGTCGGGACGGCGAGGGCGGACCTCAAGGGGGTCGGGAGGGCGAGGGCGGACCTCAAGGGGGTCGGGACGGCGAGGGCGGACCTCAGGGAGGTCGGACCGCCCGCCGCGGCGACCGTGACCGTGCCGGTCACCCGGTCCTGGCGGCCGTCACAGCTGACCTTGACCTCGTAGGTACCGGCCGCGGCCGACGAACGGACGCGGGTGTCACCGACGAGCACCCCGCCCTGGCCGGTGAGCCGCGCGTCCGCGACGAACGCCGTAGAGACCGCGGTACCGGTCGTCCCCGTACAGCCCAGCGCCCGCAGCTGGATGTCGCTGCCGGGAGCCGGGGACACGGGAGAGACGGAGACGCCGCCGTCCGCCGCGTACGCGGCGGGAGTGAACGCCGCCGCGAGCACCGCACCGGCACAGAGAGTGAGTCGTGCACAGAGAGCGAGTCGACATGAACCCATCGTGAACCTCCAGATACCTGGAGACTCCCCCTCCGGGCCCCGGGACGCATCCTCAAACGCCCCCAACTGCTCCAAACGGGTCTCGAATGGTTTGGGGCCCGCCGGTGACCCTCGGTGCGTGCGGCGTCAGATCCGCTCGACGAGGTCCGCGATCGAGTCCACGATCCTGGAGGGCCGGAAGGGGTACTGCTCGATCTCCTCGCGGGTGGTCAGCCCGGTGAGGACGAGATAGGTCACCATGCCCGCCTCCAGGCCGGCCAGGACGTCCGTGTCCATCCGGTCGCCGATCATCGCGCTGGTCTCGGAGTGCGCCCCGATGGCGTTGAGCCCCGTCCGCATCATCAGCGGGTTCGGCTTGCCGGCGAAGTACGGCTGCTTGCCGGTCGCCTTGGTGATCAGCGCGGCCACCGCGCCGGTGGCGGGCAGCGGGCCCTCGGTGGACGGGCCGGTCTCGTCGGGGTTGGTGGCGATGAACCGGGCGCCCCCCTTGATCAGCCGGACCGCCTTGGTCATGGCCTCGAAGGAGTACGTACGGGTCTCGCCGAGGACCACGTAGTCCGGCTCGTGGTCGGTCAGGACGTACCCGATGTCATGCAGCGCCGTGGTCAGGCCCGCCTCGCCGATGACGTACGCGGTGCCGCCGGGCCGCTGGTCGTCCAGGAACTTGGCGGTGGCGAGCGCGGAGGTCCAGATGTTCTCGACCGGCACGTCCAGGCCCATGCGCCGCAGCCTGGCGTGCAGGTCGCGAGCGGTGTAGATCGAGTTGTTGGTGAGCACCAGGAACGGCTTCCCGGACTCCCGCAGCTTCTTGACGAAGGCGTCCGCGCCGGGGATCGGCACACCCTCGTGGATGAGGACGCCGTCCATGTCGGTGAGCCACGACTCGATGGGCTTGCGCTCTGCCATGGTGCTGGTTCTCCTGCCGTCCTGGCGTACTGCCGTCCTGGCGTACATACGCACACGATCCGGGGGCGCCGGAACGACGATGTGCCGACGCCCCCAGCCTAGTCAGGGTGGAGTGTCAGCTTCCCGTGGCCGTCTTCCGGTCCTCGACGTACGAGGTCAGGTCCTTGTCGATGTCGGCCCGGTCCGGCTCGAGGAGCGCGACGCCGTCCATGAGCTCGGTCAGGGCGACGGCGACGGGCGGCTACGTGGCCGAAGGGACGGGCCCGAGCCCGCCCGGCACGCCGCGCGTCGGCCGCCGAGGTGCGCGGTGAACGTCAACTGCCCAAGTGGGCCGTGAACGAGAAGCGGTCCCCCCGGTACAGCGTCCGCACCCGCTCCAGCGGCCGCCCCTTCGTGTCCCGCGAGACCCGGTGGATCAGCAGCATCGGCAGCGCGGGCGGCGTACCGATGAGCAGCGCCTCGCGCGGCGTCGCCGGCACCGTCTCGATCCGAGCGAGATGAGCGTACAACCGGGGGTGCGCCCCTGCCGCCGTACGTCTTCGGTGTAGCTCGCGAGGGAGAGCGGCTGCTCCAGTTTCGGTCCCGCGACGACCGTGCCGCGCCCCTGCCGCCGCAGCTTCCCTTCGAGCAGCAACTCCCGCAGGGCCTGCCGTACCGTCTCGCGGGCGACCTCGTACTTCTCGGCGAGATCGCGCTCGGTGGGGAGGGGTCCACCTTCGCCCAACTCCTCGATCAGCACGGCGATGTGCGCCTTGACCGCGTAGTACTTCGGGATACGGCCGTGCTCCGGGATGCCTGAGCGGACGGGGGCGCCGGGCGATTGGTCGTTCGGGTAGTGCACGGGGGGATGGTCGCGGACGCGGTAGGGGCGGTGCGCCGGTGGGAGGGTTCAGCGACGCCGGGACCGGGACCAGCGGGAGGCCGCCAGCAGCACGCCCCCGGCGGCGAGCAGGGTGGCGCCCACCGCCAGGGCGGCTCCGCGCGGCCCGGTCATGGCCAGCTCGTCCGCGGACGAGGACCCGTTCCTTTCCTTTCCTGCGGCGTCACCGTCATGGTCACCGCCGTCGCGACCGCCGCCACCACCGTCACCGCCGTCACCGCCGTCATTACCGTCACCGTCACCGTCACCGGCGCCGGTGGGGCTGCCGGTGCCAGTGCCGGTGACGCCGCCAGTGCTACTACCGGTGCTGCTACCGGTGCTACTTCCCGTGGCGGTGCCGCTGGCGTCGGGAGCCGCGCTCGTACCGCCGCCGCCTCCGCCATCGCCGGCGCCACCGCTGCCCCCACCGTCACCGCTGTCCCCCGTGCCCCCCGTGCTCCCGGTGCCCCCCGTGCCCCCTGCTTCCACAACGTCGCCGTCGCTCGTCCTGCTCTCGTCGTCGATCCGGAAGCGGTACGCGTTCGACTCCCCCACCCAGTCCCCGTCGTTGTTGTGGCGCTGCACCACGGCCGCGTTGGCGACGACGTCGTTCGGCACCGCGGCGTCGGAGGTCACGGAGAGCCGGACCTTCACGGTGAGCGTCCGGCCGGGTCCGACCGTGAACCCCGGGAACCCGTCGTCGAACGCCCCGACGTTCTCGTCCTGGTCGCTCTTCTCGAACTGGACGGGATGCGTGCGCTCCCCCTCGTAGAACTCCAGCTGCGTCTGTTCCGGCCGCAGCACCCGCTTGCTGTCCACGAGTACGACGATCGGGTGGATGTTGCCGCAGGTGTGCGCGGTGGTGTTGGTCAGGTCGATGTACCAGGTCCGGAAGTCGCCGCCGACGTCATAGGCGTCCGGCCCGCCATGGATCCGGGTCTTGATCGGGAAGGCCCGGGTGTCGGGCGCGGCACAGGTGGGGCGGGGGCTCGCGGTGGGCCCGACAGGCGTCAGCGCCTGTGCGGCGGGCGGTGGTGCGAGCCCGAGGCCCAGGGCGGGGGCAACGGCGGTCAGGGCTAAGGGGCTGGTCTTGCGCAGTCGCATGAGGGGCCTTTGCCGATCAAGGGCGGCGGGAGGGGGTCGAGAGGGGGATCGGGAGCGTCGGGCGGTGAGGGCGACGGCGTACAGGGCAACGGCCCCGTGACCGTCCCACACCGATCTGCGCCCACCACCCCGCCACGCCCGCGACACACCCCGCCCGGCCCCCGACGTCCCCTCGAACGGCCGAGCCGCCCGGCCCCGGAGATCGCCCCGACCAGCCGCGCCGCTCAGCCCTCCCCGCGCCCGAACAACGGCGCCAGCAGCAACTGCGCCGCGCCCTCCGCGACCCCACGCGCCCCGCCGGGCGCCACCCGCACCGGAACCGCCCCGTCGTCCACGCCCTCCAGCCGAGCCCGTTCCTCAAGAACGGCACCGACACCCCGTACGAAGGCCTCCTGATGCGCCGCGACGGTACGCCCGCCGAGCAGCACGAGGTCGATGTCCAGCAGCCCCACCAGATTCGCGGCGCCCACCCCGAGCACCCGCGCCGCCTCACCCACGGCACCGCGGTCCACCGCGGCGAGGCACAACGCCTCGATGCAGCCACGGTTGCCGCAGCCGCACGGCGGCCCGTCCAGCTGAATGACCTGATGCCCGAACTCCCCAGCCCCGGTACGCGCCCCCCGGTGCACGCCCCCACCGATCACGAGCCCCGCCCCGAGCCCCGTACCGAGATGCAGATAGGCGAAGGATTCGAGAGGGCCGGAGGGGCTGGAAGGGCCGGAGGAGCTGGAAGGGCCGGAGGAGCCGGTAGAGCCGGGAAAGTCAGCAGAGCCGGGAGAGTCGGCAGAGCCGGCGGAGACACCCCCCGACGCCCCGACTCCACTCCCACTCCCACTCCCACTCCCCCTCTCGCTCCCACTCCCCACCACCGCGATCCCCAACGCCGCCGCGTTCGTGTCCTTGTCCACCACCACGGGCACCCCGAGCCGCCCCGCCAGCGCATCCCGCAGCGGGAACCCGTCCCACTCGGGAAACCCGGTGACCCGATGCAGCACACCCCGGGCATGGTCGAGCGGCCCCGGCAGGGCGACGCCCACGCCCAGTACGGACACCCCCGCCCCCGCGAGCAGCGCCTCGACCTCCGCCGCCGCCGACTCGACGACCGCCTCCGCCCCGGCCCCCAGATCGAGCGGAACCCGCCGCTCGGCGACCACCGCGCCGGTGAGGTCGCACAGCACGACCGTCACCTCGTCGCGGTCGAGGTGGAGCCCGACCGCGTGCCCGGCCTCGGGCACGAGCCGCAGCACGGTCCGCGGCTTGCCGCCGGTCGACGCGCGGCGCCCCGCCTCCGCCGCCAGCCCGTCCGCCCGCAGCCGAGCGGTGATCTTGCTGACGGCCTGCGGGGTCAGCCCGGTGCGCTCGGCGAGTTCGAGCCGGCTGATGCCGCCCTCCCCCGCCGTGCGCAGCAGATCGAGCACGAGCGCGGCGTTGTGGCTGCGCAGGGCGAGCAGATTCACTCCGGACTCGGCATTGGTCCTGTTCACGTACGCCATTGTCCCCCGCGCTTGCACTTTGGCAACAGCGTTGCGAAAGTGGACGTCATGACTGGTACTCCTCCCCTGCGCGTGGCCCTCGTCGGTTACGGCCTCGCGGGCTCCGTCTTCCACGCCCCGCTGATCGCCACGACCGAGGGCCTGGCCCTGGACACGATCGTCACCTCGAACCCGGAGCGGCAGGAGCAGGCCCGCGCCGAGTTCGGCGACGGAGTCTCGTTCGCCGCCACGCCCGAAGAGCTCTGGGCGCGCGCCGGCGAGCTGGACCTGATCGTCCTCGCCTCCCCGAACAAGACCCACGTCCCGCTCGCGACCGCCGCCCTCAAGGCGGGCCTGCCGGTCGTCGTCGACAAGCCCCTCGCCGGTACGGCGGCGGAGGCCCGCGAGCTGGCCGCGCTGGCGGACGAGCGCGGCCTGCTCCTGTCCGTCTTCCAGAACCGCCGCTGGGACAACGACTTCCTGACCCTCCGCAAGCTGCTCGACGAGGGCGAGCTGGGCGACGTATGGCGCTTCGAGTCCCGTTTCGAGCGGTGGCGCCCACAGCCCAAGGGTGGCTGGCGCGAGTCCGGCGACCCGGCAGAGATCGGAGGTCTCCTCTACGACCTCGGCAGCCACGTCGTCGACCAGGCTCTCGTCCTCTTCGGCCCCGCGGCCTCGGTGTACGCCGAGACGGACGTCCGCCGCCCCGGCGCGCAGACCGACGACGACACCTTCATCGCGATCACGCACACGAACGGCGTCCGCTCCCACCTCTACGTCTCCGCGACGACCGCCCAACTCGGCCCGCGCTTCCGCGTCCTGGGCTCGGCGGCCGGTTACGTGAAGCACGGCCTCGACCCGCAGGAGGCGGACCTGCGCGAGGGCAGGCGTCCCGGCGCGACCGCCGAGTGGGGTGTCGAGCCCGAGTCCCTGTGGGGCCGCGTCGGCTCCGGCGAGTCCCCGCTCACGGGCGGCGGCCGCCCCGAGCCCACGCTCCCCGGCGCGTACCCCGCGTACTACGCGGCCATCGCCGCCGCCCTCCGCGACGGCGCCCCGAACCCGGTCACCGCACAGGAGGCCGCGGCCGCCCTCGACGTCCTGGAGGCGGCCCGCCGCTCCGCCACCGAGGGCACGGCGGTGTCCCTGTGAGCACCGAGGACACCGCGCGGCTGCTCGCGGAACAGATCACGGAACTGGAGTCCCAGGAGCGGCAACTGGTACTCCCCCACTTCACGTACGACGACGCGTGGACCCTGGGCACTCTGCTCGTGAGCATGGCCCGCGAGGCCGCCGCTCCGGTCGCCGTCGACATCCGCCGCGGCGGCCAGCAGCTCTTCCACGCGGCCCTGCCCGGTTCGACCCCGGACAACGACGCCTGGATCGACCGCAAGCGCCGCGTCGTCGAGCGCTACGGCTGCTCCTCGCTCCTCGTCGGCACCCGCTTCCGCGCCAAGGGCACCACCTTCGAGGCCTCCTCCCGCCTCGACCCCGACACCTACGCGGCCCACGGCGGCGCGTTCCCCCTCACGGTCGAGGGCACGGGCGTCATCGGCACGGTGGTGGTCTCGGGCCTCCCCCAACTGGAAGACCACGCCATGGTCGTCAAGGCGCTCCAACAGTTCCTGGGAAGGTAAGTCCCGCACCCGCGCCCCTGCTTCTTTTCAGGGGCGCGGGGAACTGCGCGATCTTTTAGGGGCGCGGGGAACTGCGCATCCTTTCAGGGGCGCGGGGAACTGCGCATCCTTTCAGGGGCGCGGGGAACTGCGCGACCAGCCACAACGAACCGGCACCCGACAACGCACCCCAAACCCACCCGCACCCCCCGCCAAACCCAACGGAGTGCCTACGCGGGTTTGAACTCCTGCCGCTGCCTGCCCAACCCCCCGATCTCCAGCTCCACCACATCCCCGGCCCGCAGATACGGCTTCGGCTCCGGCTGCCCCAAGGCAACCCCCGCCGGCGTCCCCGTATTGATGACGTCCCCCGGATAGAGCGTCATGAACTGACTGACGTACCGGACCACTTCCGCCACCGAAAAGATCTGCTCGGCCGTGGTCCCGTCCTGCTTCAGCTCACCGTTCACCCACAGCTTCAGCAAAAGATCCTGCGGGTCGGAAACCTCGTCCGCCGTCACCAGCCAGGGCCCCAGCGGATTGAACGTCTCGCAGTTCTTCCCCTTGTCCCACGTCCCCCCGCGCTCGATCTGGAACTCCCGCTCGGAGACGTCGTGCGCCACCGCGTACCCGGCGACACGCGCGAGCGCCTCCTCGTGCGACTCCAGATAGCGGGCGGTACGCCCGATGACGACCGCGAGTTCGACCTCCCAGTCGGTCTTGACGGACCCGCGGGGCACGAGCACGGTGTCGTCCGGCCCGACCACCGTGTCCGCCGCCTTGAAGAAGATCACCGGCTCGGCAGGCGGCTCGGCCCCGGTCTCGCGAGCGTGATCGTGGTAGTTGAGCCCAATGCAGACGATCTTGCCGATCCGGGCGAGCGGCGGCCCGACGCGCAGCCCGTCCGCGTCCAGCACGGGCAGTTCCCCCGACTCCGCGGCCGCACGGACCCGCCCGAGCGCCGCGTCGTCGGCGAGCAGCGCCCCGTCGATGTCCGGCACGACACCCGACAGATCCCGGAGAATCCCTTCGGCATCGAGCAGCGCGGGCCGCTCCGATCCCGCCATACCGACTCGCAGCAGCTTCATGATCAATCTCCCTCGATCGCGGGCAGCCGCCGATGGGTGCAGCCATCGGAGGACTGGTCGATCCTCCAAGCTGCACGTCCACTCCGCAATACCCCGTTCACGGACTGGACCGCCGCCACACCCTCAGGGATACAGGACCGCTCGCTCCACGGCACTCCAGGCCGTACTGGTCACCACGTACAGCGCGGCGGCCAACGGCACCACCGCCACGGTGGCGAGTGTGAAGAAGGACAGGAACGGCACAAACGCGCTCACCGCACCGAGGCCGGGCACTTCCGCCCCGCCGGCCGCGGGCACCGAGGCGGCCATCGTCCGCTTCGTACGCCGGTAGTTGAAGGTAGCCACCGCGCCGACGACCACGAACAGACCGAGGTAGACGAGCCCGGCGGCACCGAACACTCCACCGCCCCCGAGCGCGTCGACCCACCGGTCGCCGAGCGGCGCGGCGAACAGCTGGTGGCTCAGCAGCTCATTGGCCTCACCGCCGACGGTGGAGCTGGAGAACAGGTGGTACAGGAGAAAGAAAGCCGGCAGCTGAAGAAGCCCGGGCAGAATCCCGGACAGCGGCGACACCTTCTCCTTCTCGTGCAGTTCCAGCACCGCCTTCCGCAACCTCTCGGGATCCTTCCGATGCTTCTTGCGCAACTCGGCGATCCTCGGCTGCAACGCGGCACGCGCCCGCTGTCCACGCGCCGCCGCCCGGGACAGGGGATGCACGAGCAGTCGTACGAGCGCGGTGAACAGGACGATCGCGGCGGCGGCCGCGGAAGCATGGAACAGCGGTTCGAGCAGATCGGCGAGCCGCTCGACCAGCCCGGCGAAAGCGGACATGGGTGCGGACGCGGAAGCAGACATGGAGGTGGACATGGATGAGCCCTCCGGGGGTCTCGTCGTGCCGGAATGAGAAATGACGCGTCGGCATGACGACCCGCGCGGGGTACGCAGACAGGGGTTGGGGTTGTACGACTGGCGAGTTCTGGCGAGTCCTGCTGGGATCCCTACGCGGCGGCCGTCAGGAGGGCCCGCCCGGGCGCTCGGGGGCGCGGACGCCCCGAGGCGTCGGGATCACGTTGGGGCAGGAACGCCGTACGGTGCTCACGGTCGCGGATCGCCGTACGAACCCGCGTACGCGGGACGGCGGACGCGCGGCGCGAGCCGATGAGGGCGCATACGGCGAGCGCGGCACCGGCCGCGGCGGTCGCGGTGAACGCGACGGCGACGGCTGCCGGGAGGCTGCCTGCGTCCAGCACGGCGAGTTCGAGGAGCAGCACGAGCAGAAGGGCGACGGGGCGTACGTTCGCCGAGCTCCGGACCACGGACCACCCCTCCTCTCGCCCTCTCGTACGCGGGCTCACGTCCCCCGTACCTGCTTACGCATGACCGGTGTCGGTCTTACGCGTGACCGGTGTCGATCGGCTCCAGCAGCCTCCTCGGCTTGAGCAGCGCCCGGCTGACCGGATCCGCCGGGTCCGGATCGAGTCCGGGTCCCGGCACCATTTCGACGTCCGGGACGGGTACGACGGTTCCACACGCGGCACATTCGCCGTACGGGCCGAGCTCCGTACCGCAGGTCGCGTGCCGGAAGTAGCGCAGCGGCGCCTCGCCGAGGTGCTCGCGGCCCCACCGCCCGAGCGAGCGCAGGGTCGGCCACAGGGCGATGCCGCGGTCGGTGACGACGTACTCGTCGCGCGGCGGCGACTCCCGGTAGCGGCGCTTCTCGAGGATGCCCTCGGCGGTCAGCGCCTGGAGTCGGGACGCGAGGACGGCGCGCGGGATGCCGAGGTGGACGAGGAAGTCGTTGTAGCGCCGTACGCCGTAGAGCGCGTCGCGCACGACGAGGAGCGTCCACCGCTCGCCGACGATCTCGAGCGCGCTGGCGATCGAGCACTCCTGCGTCGCGTAGTCCTTGCCGAGAGCCATGACCCCACTGTAGCCACTTTTCGACATGTCGGTTCAGTGAACGAACCTAAGATGCTACGGTCGACCCACCAGGCTGGTTCATTGACTGAACCTACCTCTCCACCGATCCGCTCCGGAGCCCGAAGGGCAGACCATGTCCCAGCTCGACCGCGCCACCACCGCGAAGGCGTCTTCGGCACCCCCCGGCACACACCCCGAGACACCCCCGCGGGCGACCGCCACCCTCGCCGTCACCAGCGCCGCCACCGCCGTGGCCCTGATGACGTACACCGCGCCGATGGTCACGCTCCCCGACACCGCCGCCGCACTGCACACCCCCGTCTCCGCCCAGGCCTGGCTGCTCAACGGCACGCCGCTGGGCCTCGCCGCACTGCTCCTGGTCGCGGGCAGCCTCGCCGACGACTACGGCCGCCGCCGGATCTTCCTCTCCGGCACCGTCGCCCTCGGCATCACCACCGCGCTCGGCGCGCTCGCGACCTCCACCTGGCTGTTCACGCTGGCCCGGGTCGCGCAGGGCGCGGCGAGCGCCGCGATCCTCGCCAGCAGCCTGGGCCTGCTCGTCCACGCCTTCCCGACCGCCCGCGGCAGGCTGCACGCGACCGGCGTGTGGGGCGCGTTCGTCAGCGGCGGCATAGCCCTGGGTCCGCTGCTCGCCGGTGCGATCGCCCAGACCCTGAACTGGCGGATCGCGTACGCCGTCCTGGGCGGCGCCGCGCTCCTGGTCGCCCTGCTGGGCACCCGCGCCCTCACCGAGTCCCGGGCCTCCCGAGGCGGTCGCCCCGACCTGGCCGGCGCCTTCACCTTCGGCCTGGCGCTCGTCGCCCTGGTGGCCGCGCTCACCCTGGGCCGGGACGGCTGGCTGCGCCCGTCGGTGGGCCTCCTGCTGGCGGCGTTCGCCGTCCTGACAACGGCGTTCGCGTTCGTCGAACGCCGAACCCGTACGCCCATGATCGACCTCTCCCTGCTCCGCCACCGTCGCTTCCTCGCCTCCTCCGCGAGCGGTCTGTTCACCGGCCTCGCGGTGATCGGCCTGTTCAGCTTCCTGCCGGCGCTGCTCCAGCAGACCCTGGGCCTGTCCGCGCTGGACACGGCGTGGCTGTTCCTGCTCTGGTCCGGGCTGTCCTTCGGGGTCGCCCTGCAGGTGCGGCGCCTCGCGGGCCGGATCTCCCCGCGCCACCAACTCGCCCTCGGCTTCGCGCTGCACGCGGCCGGCGTCCTGACGATGCTCGGTGCGCTCGACGCCGGTTCATGGACCCGCCTGCTGCCCGGCTTCCTCGTCTCCGGCGTCGGCAGCGGGCTCCTCAACGCCGCACTGCCGCTCGTCGCGGTCGAGTCCGTCCCCGCGACCCGCGCCGCGATGGGCTCGGGCGCGCAGCAGACGTTCCGCTACATCGGCTCCTGCGCCGGCGTGGCCCTGACCATCGCGATCGTCACCTCCACGGGCGGGCTCGCGCACGGCGCGGACATCGCGATCGCGGTCTCGGCGGGGCTGGCGCTGGTGGCGGGCGCGAGCCTGCTGGCTCTTCGGGAGCGGGGCTGACGCCGGCCGGGCGGGGCGGTGATCGTGGTCAACGGGGGCGCATGGAGGTCAACGTGCCCCACACCACGAGCCGATACCGGGAGGTGTACTCGGGCGTGCAGGTGGTGAGGGTGATGTAGTACCCCGGCACGCTGTACCCGTAGGCGGGCCGAACGGTACTGCGCGGCACTTCCCGAATGACCCCTCCGTCATGCGCGGAGGTCTGCGGAAGCGTCTTGTCGACGACGTAGACGTAGCGCCCCGCCGCCGTCTCAACATCGATCTCGTCCCCCCGCCGCAGCCGGTTGATGTACCGGAACGGCTCCCCATGAGTGTTCCGATGCCCCGCGAGCGCGAAGTTCCCGGCCTGTCCGGCCTGTTGGGTGTGCGGGTAGTGCCCCACGTACCCCTTGTTGAGGACATCCCGCTTGCTTACCCCCTCCGCGACGGGCACACGAAGACCTAGCCGGGGAATGGAGAGAACGGCGTACGCCTGGGACGACCGGGGCGTTCCCTGCGCCCGCCCACTCCCGGTGGACGCCCCGGAGCCACCTCCGGAGGACGCGCCACCCCCCGCCGAGCCACCCGAACCACTCCCCGCACCCGACACCCCCGCCCCCTGATCCTGCCCCTCGCCCTTCCTCTTCCCCTCCCCCTCCCCGCTCCCCCACTCCTTCTCCAACGCCTGGACCTTCCTCTCGGCGCCCTCCCGGGCCTGCCGATTGGTCCACCAGAGCTGATGCACGACAAGAAGCAGGAGAAGGAGGCCGACGGTGACGAGAACCTCGCCCCCGCCCCACACCACCCGCCGGTACGCGGCCCGCCGCCGCCGAGTGCCGTGATCCACGACGCCGGGAACCCCGAGTCCGCGCCGCACGATGCCGGGAGCCCGCATTCCGATGCCTCGTCTCCTCGACTGCCTCGCCTCCCTGACCGGGCCCGCAAGATAAGGGCTGCGCCCCGAACTCACCAGCCCCATGACCGCCCGAACCATTCGTCGGCACTCAAGGGCAACGAAGAGATCCCGCCCTCTGGCCTGCAGGTATCTCTCCCTCGTACGGCATCGGCAGTACGGTGTCCCCCATGCGCCCCGACACGTCTGCCGAACACGTCGACCACAACGCCGAAGCAGCGCGCCTGGAGCGGACCGCAGGCCTCTACCCCGAGGACGCCGAACACCTGCTCGTGCAGGCCGCGGCCCACCTCGAACTGGCCGGCGACCGCCCCGGAGCCACCGCGCTCTACGACCGCCTGCTGTCGTCCTCGACGCCCCTGGAGCACCCCCATCTGGTCCGCGCCCTCAAGGCGTCGAACCTGTGGGAGTACGGCCACGAGGCCGAGGCCCGGGCGATCATCGACGGCATCCGCGCCGCGTCGCCCCGGGACCCGGCCCCCTGGGTGATCGTGGCCGAGGCCCTGGAGTCCCACGACGAACTGGAAGCGGCGCAGGAGACGTTCACCCAGGCCGCACAGCTCCTCCTCACGGAGACGTCGGAGCCCCCGTACTCCACCCACCCGCTCCTCTTCGGCCGCCACCGTGTCCGCCGCATGCTGGGTGCGGCCCACGACAACTGGGACACCCTGGCCGACACCCTCCACTCGTCCCCGGTCTCCCTGGACGAACTCCACGACCCGAAGCGCGTCTGGTCCCTCGGCTCGGACAACCCCGCCGAACTCCAGGCGGAAATCTCCCGCCTGAGGGCGGAGCTGGGCACGTTCAGGGAGGCACTGTCCCGCCCGTTCCCGGTGGCGATCCTCCACTGGCCGACCACCGAACTGACGGAACTCCTGACGGCGTACCCCACCCTCTCCTCGGAGTACCCCTCCCACGAGGAACACCTCGCGACCATAGAGGCCTCGCTACGGGAACTGGCGACCTCCGGCACCCCGAACCTCGGCATCGTCACGGGAACCGTCCCGTCCTACGAGGCCTTCGCCGCCTCGGAGGCCTCCTCCCCGTCGGACGCGACCCTGCTCCCGCAGTACGCGACGACGCTGGCGGCACGGGGGCTGGCGGTGGCTTGGCCGCCGCAGCGGGGGGTTGAGTGCTGGTGTGGGGCGGGGCGGGGGTATGGGGAGTGCCACGGGACCACCAACGAGTAGCCACAGCCGAGTAACGCGACTCTCTTCCCCCCGGCTCCCCGGCCTCGGGGCCGGGGGTACCGGGCGTCATCAGCTACCCCCCCGGCTCCCGAAGTCATGGCGTCGCCCTGCCCGGCGAACCCCAGGTGTCCCAGGTGACGCCCCGGTGAAATCAATCGCAAGGATCTGAGCACCCCCGGCGCCCCGGGAACCCGACCGCCACCATGGCCCTCCCAGCCCCTTCTTCTGCGGGAGTCGACCGTGACCGGTTCCTGGCAACTCGCGTTCGCCGTACTGGGCTTGGCCCTTCCCGGGATCGCGGCGCTCTGGGAGTTCGTCCTCGTCGGCCGCAAACGGCTGGGCTACCGAGTCCAGATGGACACGACGGCCCGGGACGAACGCGCCTTACCGTACGCCGGGGTGCTTCATCAGATGCAGCGGACCAACGGCGGCCCGCTGCGTGATCCGTCCTTCGTGCTGCTGCGGATCGAGAACAGCGGCTGGGCCCCCATCGTGGAGAACAGCTATCTGGCGCCCGACCGGGGCCACGCGGGCATCCAGGTCAAGTGCCGGGGCCGCCGCGTCGTCGGCATGGTCGTGACCGAACTCAGCCGCAACGAGCTGCGCGGCTTCTTCACGCCGAGCAGCGACGACCAGCACCCCACACCGCGCGTCCCCGGCCTCGGGGTCACCGACGGCGTCATCGAACTGCCCAAGGTGAAACTGAACCGCGGCGACCACTACAAGGTGCTGGCGGTCCTGGAACGCGAGGAGAGCTTCACGGACGAGGAGTTCCCCGAGCCCGAGGTCGTCGCGAGCATCGTGGGCGGAGTACGCCGCGGGAAGATCAAGAAGACCGAGTACTACCCGTTCGCCTCGAAGCCGGTCAGGTGGGTGCTCGCCCTCCTCGTCATGGTCAGCGCCGTCCAGTCCATCCTCACGTTCACCAGGCACGATGCCACGGCCGCACCACTGGACTGCGCCACTGGGACGCTCACCCTGTCCGGCTCCACCGCGTTCGCGCCAGTGCTCCAGGAGGCGGCGAAGCAGTACCACAGGACCTGCCCCGACGCCTTCATACCCATCACCGCCGACACGTTCCACGGCAGCGTGTCGGGGCTCGACGCCCTGGCCGCGGCGGGGCGTAAGACCAAACCGACGGGCAGCCAGGGACTCGGTGACCGGCTGGCGTTCAGCGACGGGCCCAAGAGCGACGGCCGTCCACAACTGCTCCCCAGACCCGTCGCCCTGTCCCTGTTCGCCCTGGTCGTCAACAAGGACGCCGGCGTCCAGGACCTGTCCCTGCAACAGATCAGGAACATCTACGCCGGAAAGATCACCAACTGGAGCCAGGTGAAGGGCAACAACGTGCCCATCCACCTCGTCAGCCGCAACCCCGGCTCGGGCACCCGGACCACACTGGAACGCCAAGTACTGGGCAACAAACCCCTGTTGGCCGTCACCGCGAACGACTGCACGGCGCTGGACGAGACCAAGGCCAGCCGCTGCGAGGTCACTGACACCGAGACCCTCCTGAGCACCGTGGCCTCAACGCCCGGAGCCCTCGGCCACAGCGAGGTCGGCGCCGCCACCGCACACGACGACGTCCAGCAGGTACGCATCAACGGCTACCCGGCCACCCTCGAAGGCGCGGACGAGGGCGCATACCCGTACTGGCAGACCGAGTACGCGTACACCTACGGAGAGCCGCCCGCGAACTCCCTCGCCGCGGGATTCCTGCGCTACCTCGCCAACGAGGTCGGCAAGGACATCATCCGCTCCCACGGCGACCGCCCGTGCGCCGAACTGGCGAAGCCATTGCTTTGCCGTCCTAGTTAGCCTCGGGTGAGAGACGGCCGCCGCTGCTGCGGGTTGAGTGCGGGGCGGCGGGGGTCCTGAAGCCGCATGGCACAAGCAGCGGTCCTACCCACGTGTTGCACCCTCTGGCCACAACACGCGTACTGGGACCCCGTTCCGTTCGGCGTACGACACCACATCGGCAGTGCCCCCGTACCCCCAGGCCGGCTTCCCGTCCCAGACAGCGAACAGTTCCTCGGTCAAGCCCACCAAGATCTCGCTGCCCGCCATGTGCGCGTCCGAGTCCGACGCCGCCATGCCTGTGTGATGCACCTGTGCCGCACGACGCATCAACGCGTCGTAGACCGGCCAGTGACTCTCCGGGAGACCTTCGCGGTACTGCTCAGCGGGAACGACGACTTCGAGAGCTCCGCCGTGCTTCAGCACCGCCTCCGCGAACCACGCATCCGGGCCGTCCGCGATGCACGAGACCCCCACCAATTCAGCCGCATCGATTTCGCGAACAGCCACCTCAAGAAGCCGGCGAACCTGCTGCTCAACGTCTCGACTCAGACCCCGATGCCCGGTAATCCCCACGCGCACGGCCAATCCCCTCCTACAGGTAGACGCCGTAAAGGCGTTCATCGAAATCCCGTACCACCTTGGGCAGACGACAACGACCGGCGGACCGCACGGGAGCGTTCCACGATCCGGCCGCAACGGTACTGGAGCCCCGTGTCCAGCGCCCAAGAGGCCAGGGCGAACGCCGCCTCGATCCCACCGCCGCGAGGAGCACCTCCCGACCCTGGACGCCTCCCCCACGCCTCCTACGGTTCGCCCCCTGGAACGCATCCAGGGACATCGAGCGCATTTGTTCCGATCCCGTTACTCCTTCACAACTCGCTCACGCTAACGTCACATGCAACCAGCTGAACTGGCATGCCCGCTCGCATCCCGGGCATGTCCCGGCCCGCGAGGAACACCTGTATGCCGCCCTACCAACCGTCTTCGGACTGGCAATTCGACGTACCCACCAGCGGAAGCAAGCGGCTCCCCCCGGCGGCCAGGTCGTTCGAATCGCTCGCGCACCAGGGCTACGGCTTCGAGGCGGCCATCGCCGACCTGATCGACAACTCGATCGACGCAGGAGCCCACAACGTCGTCGTGAGCTTCCTACGGGACACCGGCGAGCGCGGCGGACGGGACCGCCTCGTCGGCCTGCTCGTCATCGACGACGGTCACGGCATGGACGAGACGAGCCTGGACACGGCGATGACCGTCGGCGGGCGCGAGAAGTACGCCGCCGGGGCCCTCGGACACTTCGGCGCCGGGCTGAAGGCCGCCTCCCTCTCGCACGCCGACGCGCTCACCGTGATCAGCCGGACCAAGCGCAGCCCGTCGGCCGGCCGCCGCTGGCTCACCGCCCGCGCGCAGGCCGACTTCACCTGCGACATCGTCGATGCGACGTACAGCCAGGACCTGGTCGACCGCTACGACGGGATCATCGACTGGCACGGCACGATCGTGCGCTGGGACCAGGTCCGCGCGTTCGAGACCATCACCACCGGTCAGACCGACCGCTACCTCAATGACGCGATCGAACGGCTCGAGACCCACCTCGGTCTCCACCTCCATCGCTTCCTCGCCCGCGATGGCTTCCACGTGGACATCGTCGTCGAGGATGTCCACACCCGGGAGGAACTCGACCACCGGAGCGTGGAGCACATCGACCCCTTCGGCTATCGGGTCCCGGGCCGCCCGGGTTATCCCCGTACGTACGTCGCGCCTGTCGAGGGCGTCGGCGACGTCGCGCTCACCGCGCACATATGGCCGCCCAAGTCTCCCCTGGTCGCCTACCGAGGCATCGGCCCGCTCGCCGAGCGCCAAGGCTTCTACCTCTACCGCAACGACAGACTCGTCCAGGCCGGCGGTTGGAACGACACCCGCAGCCCGGAGGGCCACTTCGCTCTCGCCCGGATCGCCGTGGACCTGCCGCCCGAGCCCAACGACGTGTTCGCCCTGACCGTCAAGAAGGACGGCGTCCAGGTCACCCCGGCGTTCGCCCGCGGGCTGGAGAAAGCGGCCGACTCCACCGCCGGCCACAGCTTCACCGAATTCATCCGTGAGGCGGAGACGACCTACCGCGAAGCCGCCAAGCGGCGTACCGAGGTCAAGCGCATGGCCGTCATCCCGCCCGGCAAGGGCATCGACCCGAAGCTGAAGCGGACGCTGCGGGACGAATTGCCCCAGCTGGAGGGCGACGACCCCATCACCTTCACCTGGGCCAGACTCGACGTGCCGCCCGGCGTCGACTCCGCCGAACTGGTCTTCACGATCGACCACAAGGAGCGCCTGGTCTTCCTCAACAAGGACTACAGGCACGCCTTCAACGGCGGCCGGCGCGGGGGCTCCAACGACGCCCCGGTCCTCAAGAGCCTTCTCTATCTGATGCTCAACGAGATCTTCCAGAAGGAGCGGGTCTGGGCCAATCAGACCGACAAGGTCGCCCTGTGGAACAGCGTGCTCGTCACCGCGGTACGGGCCGAACTCGCCCGCACCGAGGGTTAGTCCACCCCTCTCCCCCGCATCTTCCCGTACACCAGAGAGGCCACCCAGCCGCCGTGACCGCCGAGAACACGCCCGCTCCTGACCGCGTCACCGACCTCCACGGCGAAGTCCTCGACGCGATGAGCCGACGCGGCCCCAAGCACTTCGCCAAGCTCGCCTTCGCGCTCGCCGACACCGACGAACCGTCGGACACGGACATGACCAGCTTCCACGACCGCATCCTGGCCGCGGGCCCCGGCGACGAGCTGCTCGCCCTCTGGCGCCGCAAGCTCACCGCATGGGACTTCGAACAGTCCCCCACGTGGTCGGCCAGCGCGCCGCGCACCCCGGAGCGCCGCGCCGAGGTCTACGACAAGCTCGCGTTCGAAACGGATCTACGCAAAGCCTTCGACGGTGCGGTCCCGGTCCACACGGAACCGGGTCCTGTCACCATCAGCCGCGAGTTCCAGCCCTGGTACACCCGGGGGCAGGCGGCGAACCGCTCCTTCTACTGGACTTCGTACGAGCGACTGCTGCGCCGCAAGGGCTGGAGCGACGCGGCGGTCTCCAGTCTGGACGAGGCCGCCCATGCGGTCGTGGAACGGCTTGCCGACCCCACCCGTGACGACCCTTATGGCGCGCGCGGACTCGTCGTCGGCTACGTGCAGTCCGGCAAGACCGCCAACTTCACCGGCGTCACCGCCAAGGCCATCGACGCGGGCTACCGCCTGGTCATCGTTCTGGGCGGCACCCTGAACCTGCTGCGCGGCCAGACCCAGCGCCGTCTCGACATGGAACTGATCGGCCAGGAGAACATCCTGGGCGCCGCCGACCCGAACGACCTGGACGCCCTGGTCGGCATCGACTACCAGGACGACGAGGACTGGCCCGCGAAATTCGTCTCGTTCGGTGCCCGCCCCTCCATGCTCGGCGCCTTCGACATCGAGCGTCTGACCTCGCGCGACCGTGACTACATGGCACTGGAACGCGGCATCAGCGCCCTGGAGTTCGAGAAGCCGGACCGCACCCGTCCCCTGTACGACCCCGCGAACCTGCATGCTGCCCGCGCACGCGTCATGGTCGTGAAGAAGAACAAGTCGGTGCTGGAGAAGCTGGTCAAGGACCTCAAGAAGATGGGCCCGATCCTCGGCGAGATACCGGCCCTGATCATCGACGACGAGTCCGACCAGGCCTCGGTGAACACGACCGACCCGAAGAAGTGGGAGGACGGCAAGGTCACCCGCACCGCGATCAACGGCCAGATCAGCAAGCTACTCAACCTCTTGCCTCGCGCCCAGTACGTCGGCTACACCGCGACTCCCTTCGCCAACGTGTTCATCGACCCGGGTGACGAAGAGGACCTCTTCCCGCGCGACTTCCTGATCTCCCTCCCGCGTCCCACCGGTTATATGGGCGTTCAGGACTTCCATGACCTGGACACCTTCGACGAGGGTGAAGCCGAGGCCGAGAAGAAGCATGTCCGGGGCATCTACGACTCCACGGGCGACCGCCTCCAGGAAGCCTTGGACGCCTTCATGCTCACGGGCGCTCTGAAGCTCTACCGCAAAGCCCACGGCGTCCCCTCCGACGAGTTCCGGCACCACACGATGCTCGTGCACGAATCGGTCCGTATGGCCGAGCACGCCGCGCTCGCCCTGCGCATCAACACCATGTGGGACAAGGCCGCGTACACGGGCCCGGAGGGCCACGCTCGTCTGGCGTCCCTCTTCGACAAGGACTTCCACACCTACGCGGACAGCTCCCTGCCCACTCCCGCTACGTACGCGGACCTCAAGCCGCACGTCAGTGATGCCCGCCAACTCATCAACAGGGGCGGCACCCCCGTCATTGTCGTCAACGGCGAGAGCGAACGCGACTACGCCCAGCCCGACCTCGACTTCGACCGCACCCCGAACGTCTGGAAGATCCTCGTCGGCGGCACCAAGCTGTCCCGAGGATTCACTGTCGCGGGCCTGACGATCACGTACTACCGCCGCACGACGCAGCAGGCCGACACCCTGATGCAGATGGGCCGCTGGTTCGGCTTCCGCCCCGGTTACCGGGACCTCGTCCGGCTGTACATCGGCCGCGAGGAGCAGCTCGGCAAGGGCCGCAACGCCAAGACGGTCGACCTGTACGAGGCATTCGAGGCGATCTGCCGCGACGAGGAACTCTTCCGCGCCGAGCTGGCCCGCTACGCACCCTTGGTGGACGGCCGCCCCCAGGTCACCCCCGCCCAGATCCCACCCCTGGTGACCCAGCATCTGCCGTGGGTGAAGCCGTCGGCTCGGAACAAGATGTTCAATGCGGAGCTGGTGGAGGTACGGTCGCCGGGGACCTGGGTGGAGCCGACCGCCTATCCGGAGACCCCGGACGAGCTGGCCGACAACACCGAGTGCTGGGAGCCCGTACTCGCCGCACTGGGCCAGGACCCGGTGCGCCTGTCGGTCGGGGACGACCCCACGTACGAGGCACGGGTGGGGACGGTCACGCACGAGACGCTGACCAGGGTGCTGTGCGACCTGCGGTGGTCCATCCCGAGCCAGTTCTCGCCGCACCTGGAGTTCCTGCTCGAAGTGGGGCGCCAGTCGGCGACGATCGACGACTGGCTTGTGATCACGCCGTTGCAGACCTCGGCCAAACGCACGGAGGCCCGCCTCATGGGGCACGGCCCGTTCACGCTAGCCCGTCGTACCCGCCGGCGCGGCTCGCTCTTCGGCGCGCTCAGTGAGCCCAAGCACCGCGCGGCCGCCCTGCGCATCGCGGGTGCCCTCGAGACGGCCGGGAACGCGCCGGTCGAGCAGCTCGTCCGCCCGCGTCGAGGAGCACTGCTGCTCTACCCGGTGGTCGAGTCCGAGCCCCGCCTCGCCTCCGACGGGACGGTGGAACCCGGTGACGTTGTCATGGCCTTCTCCTTCGTCGCGCCGGAGTCGTCGGTGGGCACCGGTCGCCCGCTGGTTCGGTTCCGTGCGATCGACTCGGGCCGGCAGGATGCGATCGTCATCGACCGAGAAGACGCACACTCCTGAGGCGCGACACCATTGGACAACGTGAGGCCCTCTTCCCCCGGCGTCTCGGCGCGCATGTCTCGTCAGGCCAGCAAGGACACGAACGCCGAGCTGGCAGTGCGACGCCTGCTGCACGCCGCAGGCCTGCGCTACCGCGTGGAGTACCCGGTACCGGGCATGGCGCGGCGGCGCATCGACGTGGCGTTCACCCGTGCCAAGGTGGCCGTCCTGATCGACGGGTGCTTCTGGCACGGGTGCCCGGATCACGCCACGCAACCGAGAGCCAACGCTGAGTGGTGGCGTACGAAGCTCGACCGGAACATGGCCCGCGACCGGGAGACGACGGAGCACCTGACCGCGCAGGGGTGGATGGTGTTGCGGTTCTGGGAGCATGAGACTCCCGAGGAAGTAGCCGTGCGGGTGAGAGCGGCTGTGGAGTGGCGTCTGGCAGAACGCACGAGGAGGGGGAAAAAGTGGGGGATCTGACCTTCGTCGATGTGTGCTCGGGAGCGGGCGGCCTCGCCCTCGGACTGGAGCAGGCGGGGTTCGAGCCGCGCCTGCTGCTGGACGACGACGAACTCGCCGTCAGCACGCTGCGGGCCAACCGGCCGCACTGGAACGTCCTTCAAACCGACCTGATGGACTTCGACCCGGCCGAGCATCCCGTGAGCCACGACGTGGACCTCCTCTCGGCCGGCCTGCCACGAGTGAAGTCCAGTGCGACTGTCGGACGCGCCGATTCGCGTGCGGAGGAACAGTTGCTGAAGGCCACGGTCTATCTCGTCCATGCGATCAGGCCTCGTGCGGTACTCATCGAGAACGTTCCCGAGCTCGCGCACTCGGACGCTTACCAGCAGTTTCGTGATTTCGCGCGAGCCGAACTGGCCCACCTCGGGTACGAGTTCAGCTGGTTCGTCGTGAACGCCGTCGACTTCGGCGTGCCCCAGAACCGCAAGCAGGGCATCCTGGTCGCCATCGGGCGCCAGTGGGCCGAGGCGTTCCGGCCACCGACACCGACGGTGCAGCGGCCGACGACGGTCGGTGCCGTTTTGGAACCGTCCATGGCCGCGCGCGGTTGGCAGGACGCGGCCCGTTGGGCCGCCCAGGCCGATCGACCGGCTCCGACCCTGGTCGGCGGCTCGAAGAACCGAGGCGGCGCAGATCTGGGACCGACGGGAGCCAAACGGAAGTGGGCGACCATGGGTGTCAACGGTCACACCGTGGGCGATGAGGTTCCCGACGCGGGCTTCGTATGGGATCCCGAACTCGGCAGGGACCACATGGTGAAGATCACGCCCAGGCAGGCGGCACTGCTGCAGGGCTTTCCCGAGACGTGGGAGATCACCGGGCGCAAGACTGCCCGGTACCGCCAGATCGGCCACGCGACACCACCGCCCGTGGGGAAGGCGCTGGGGCGGGCTGTCGCCGCAGCGCTCATTCCGGATCCACCAGTCCCCTCGGCCGGCTAGACTTCCGCCACATGACCAGCACGGCGTCCCACAAGCCCATCCTCGACCAGCCTCGTATCCTTGACCTCTTCGCAGGTCCTGGAGGGCTGGACGTCGCCGGTCACTCGCTCGACATCCCGAGTCTCGGTATCGAGTGGGACAGGAGCGCATGCCTGACTCGGTACGCCGCCGGACTGGACACCCTTCACGCCGATGTGAGCGCGGTACGCAAGGATGCCTTCGAGTCGTTGCCGCCGGAGATCAACGTGCTCGCCGGTGGCCCTCCGTGCCAGACGTACTCAGTGGCCGGGCACGGCGCCGGGCGCCAGGCCTTGGACAGGGTCAAGAAGTACATCGACAGGCTGATGCCAGGTGACTCCGACAAGAAGATCGACGAAGAACTCAAGGATCTCCCCGATCCACGCACCGCGCTGGTCCTCGAACCTCTCCGGTACGCGATTCAGGCAACGCGGAGCCCCAACCGTGAGAACCGACCGTACGATGTGATCGTCCTGGAGCAGGTCCCCGCAGTGGCTCCGCTCTGGGAGCACTACGCCAAGGTGCTGGCCGAGACAGGGCTCCCCGACGGGACCAGATACAAGGTTGTCGTCGGCGTTCTGGACACTGAGACCTATGGGGTACCGCAGACGCGATCTCGCGCGGTGTTGATCGCTCGGCGCGAAGGGCTTGGTGAGCCCTCGCTCCCCACCCCTACACACCGTTCCTATGATGCGAAGGAATGGAACCGGAACAACGGGACGAGCGCACCTGACCAGGTCCGTCAGCCGACCCTTGACGAGAGTGGCACGTCGGGGAGCGCCGAGGACAGGCTCTCCTGGAGGTCGATGCGTGATGCCCTCTCGGACCCGGTGGGCTCACATCCCGGGCGTGTCACTCCCTTCTTGGTCCGCTCGAACTACGGCAGTTCGGGGAACCCTGGGAGGCGTGGAGTGCGGACCGACCAGCAGCCCGCCACCACCGTCACCGGTCGCATCTCCCGCTTCGTGGTCTTCGAGCACCTGGACGAGAACATCGTCTACGAGGGCCCGCGGTTCAGCATGAACGAGGCGGGGATGCTGCAGAGCTTCCCACCGGACTATCCGTGGTCCGGTACGGCGCAGGCCCAGCAGGTGGGGAACGCCGTACCGCCCTTGTTCGGTGCGCACCTGCTGAGCGCCGCTCTCGGACTCCCCGAGCCGGACCCAGAGGCACTCAGTAAGCCGTGGCAGCCAGCCACGGAGGAGCAGCGGGCCAAGCTGCGAAGCAATGGCTGCGGGGCCGCCGACAACTGCACCAGCAGGTGCCCGCAGGCCAAGGACCAGGTGCCGCCGCCCTCATCCATGCGCCCGCGCAAGGGAAAGAATGCGTCGGCCAAGTAGTCCGAGTCCGGCGCCAGGTCAATCCCCGGGCTTCCTGCCCCTGACCGGCGCAGTCTCGAACAGTTCTGCAAAGTAGCTGGTGAGCGCGGCCACGGACTCCTCCGGGACAGGGTCCTCGTCGGGCCCCTTCGGGAGTTCGTACCGCTCGACCGGTGGCGCCGATTCCGCTTCCGCGATCCAGTCGCGCAGGTGGACGGGGTCACGGGGCCGGTCCTGCCCGAGGATGTCGTAGATCAGGGTCGCGCCGGCCGCGTTGATCGCGACGCTGAGGCCATCGACCTCTCGCCCCGTGGTGACCAGTCCGCTCTTCAGCAGGCGGACCATGGCCTGAGCAGTGGGACGGTGGTCGATCATCTCCTTCTTCAGAACGCTGTGGATGAGGTCCTGGTTTCCACAGGCTGCCTCGACCGGCTCGTAGTCCGCCCCGTTCCTGAACAGCTCCGCTGCCCACCACAGGCGTGAGAAACACTGCCGGTCGGCAGGTCCCCGGAAGCGCTCCGCGGCGACACGCCTTTCCGGCCTCTTCACCGTCGGTTCCGAAAGGTGACGCCAGACCACGTAGTCGGGAGCCACCGCCAGTGCGAGGTGGTTCCACAGCCGCTTGTCCGCCGCTTCTCGCCGTGTCAGGCGCAGCGTGGCATGAAGCCGTGGCGCGAGCCATGCGTCGGCTCGGGTACGGTCCTCCCGGAACTCGAACATGGCGTCCTCCACCAGACTTCGGATCGGCTCGACCCACCATCTGGCGTCGTCCTCGGGAAGCGGCTCGACGACCTTGGCCAGATCGATGCCGCCGTGTACCTGTTCGCCTCTGAGCAGCTCTCCGGTGAGGAACGGGTCGACGGCCGAGGTGGCGAGCAGCGCCAGCCGCTCCGGTACATGGTTCGGTTGGGTGATCACGTCTCACTCTCGCGGTTCATCTGTTCCAGACTGCGGATCACATAGGCGAGCGCCTTGGTGGCATCGGCACGGCGGACCGCCGCGTAGTGGATACGGGTCTGTAGCTCGACCCAACCCGATTCACCGGTACGCCGGCGGTGGACCTGTCGTAGGGCCTCCTCAACGTGGACGCCGGGAACGACGTCCGGGAGCATCTCCCGCAGCACCTCGCCCTGCCAGTCGGTCGGGAAGACCGGGCCGCCGCCGGGTTCCACCTCCAGATCCCCGATGGCACCGTGGAACACCGCGGTCCAGACGTCGGTGGCCATCTGGGCGACCAGAAGGTCACGTACCTTGCTGTCCATTCCCGAGCCGTTGCTGTCCAGCAGGCCGATGACACCCTCAACGTCGGTGTTCACGAACACGGTGGGGACTCTGGCCGAGGCGTCCACGATCCAGGGCGCGTCAGCGTAGGCCTGGAGCCACTCCCGGGAGCTCCTCTTGAACGATGCCGTCTGAACGTCCAGTTGGAGCCCACGGACGGGCTCGTCGGAGACCGTGTCGACGATCCAGCTCCGGTCGGTCTCGGCGATCGACCGTCCACGCACTCCGTCCACCGTCCCGACGGCGTACACGGCGAGGGAAACCCGACCCAAGTGGTCGTCACGGAGCACCTCCAGCGACCCCGACCAGTCCCGCCCGCCCTCCGCGTCGAGCGTGAGATCCGCAGAGGTGCGGACATTGGTCTCGCCGTCGGTCAGCACGGCGAGGACACGCAGATCGGACCAGGCCGCGTCCGGCGCGTTCGCCCCGGGTGGCAACGTCGCCGACAGGCCGATCGTGGCGCTCACCCAGTCGGTGTGGCCGGCGATGCCAAGCGCGACGGACTGCTGCTGGGTCGAGTACGCGGTGGTCTCCAGCTGGTCGCGGGTGCCGTCCGAGAGTTTGAGGGAGACCGAGGTCACTCTGAGAGCGACCGGCCGGTTGAGCCGCTTGTACGGGTAGATCTTCACGCGTCACTCCCCCTTGCCGGCGCGGAGTTCGAGGACGAGGCGGGTGAGCGTGGTCCTGACCGGGTGGCTGGTGACGTCGGTGGATCCTCGGAACTTCGCGCGACGCGTACCGGGCGGGAAGCGCAGGGTCCCGCCCTCCACCTCGCAGCCCTCGACGGCCACGAGTTCCGCCCACTCCAACTTCGGACGGCCTCCGGAACGCACATCCAACTGCGCGACCGGCACCATGGGGACGATCTCGTCGCCACGCGGGATGCTTACTTCTGCGGTGATCCGCCATTCCCCGTCGTCGCCGACTGTCGCGTCGAGCTTGTCCAGCACCGGAACCACCGGCCCGGCGGGCGCCTTGGCCTTGGGCCTCGTTCTCACAGTCAACGCCTTGCGTACAGCCTCACCGCCTTCGCGGTTGCTGCGCTTCGGCCGTGCGACAAGTTCCCTGACCGCACTATTGACCTCGGCGGTCAGCGCGTTGATCCGCCGGTATGCGGACGGCGACCAGCGCAGAGTCAGCTCCTCCGTCTGTCCCCAGCGGTCATGCTCAGGCGGTTCCGCCGCACGCAGGAATTCCTCGGCCTCCTTCGCGAAGGGGGCTGTTTCTCCGGCTGCCTCGCCCACCAACAGAACGGCCTGGAAGGGGTTGGTCCCAAGCGGCAGCCTCTGAACCCCCACCCTCTTGACGGTCATGCGGTTGCCGCGCAACGAGTGCACCTGGTTCTTCCCCCCGTCGCCGTCTCTGTCCCCCTCAGCCTGGGTGACCAACAGGACCGCCTGGTGCGTACCGAACGTCCCATGGACGCCGCCGGAGAGCGGCAACTTCAGCGGGACGCTCCGCGCCGCAACCTGCCCGGCCTCGGTGAGACGATCCACCGTGGTGCCCTCGTAGTGCGCCCTGAGGGCACGAGCCCGGGCGGGCTGCTCGACGGACGGGTCCACCTGCTTCTCCGGCACGACCTCCTTGCCGTTCTGCAAAGCACGGACAGAGACCTCCAGAAGGGGGAGCCTGCTGCCGCCGCCGGTCATCGCAGCCCAGAAGTCACGTCCCAGTGCCTCTACCAGACGGCCGTGCATCTTGCGGATGTCACGCGTGTCCTCGTCGCCCTCCTCGTCGCCGCTGGACTCGTCGTCGGCGTCGGACTTGCCCTCAAGGCTGGCGACGTCGTGCGCGCCCACGATGAGGAAGGAGGTACCGGGTTCGTCGCTCTCCCTGGTCAGATACAGGCGTGCCACGGTCTCCTCGTCCGCCCACCAGGAACGGGCGACCATCGCACCGGGCGAATCGGGATCGGGGCGCCCGAACCAGGCCGGGCCCGCGTACGGCTCGCCGTCCACTTCCCGCCACGGCAGTTCGAGACGGCCGATGACCCGGCGCTCGGTACGTCCCTCGTGAGGTACGGACAGAGTGGAGTTGATGAGCACGAGTCCGAGGGCGCTGGTGGCCCACAGGGTCGCCTTACCCAGGCCGTACGAACCACCCGCGCCGGGGCCGGACTTGAGGCTCTCCAGCTGACGCCTGACCACAGCGGCGAACTTGCCGTCCGCATAGTCGTCACCGATGAGCCCGGAAGCGTTGTAGTCGTCAACACGCAGCAGGACCAAGCGGCCCTTCTCGTACATGTCGCGTACACCGGCGTCCACGACTCGACCGACCTTCTGGTTACCGGCGGCCTCCGAGACGGCGGAGTAGTGCGGGAAGAGATCGTTCCAGAGGATCGCCTCGCGGAAGGAGTCCAGGGCCTCACCGGTGAGCTCGTGCAGGGTGTAACGGACCCGGACCGGACGACCGTTCTCCGTAAGGCGCTCGTCCAGGCTGTTCTGGCAGGTCTCGCGGGCGAGGACCTGCACGTCGGCGTCGAAGGCGAAGGCAGCGGCATTGCCCAGGTCACGACCACCGTCGGAGTAGCCGGGACGGTGGTACCAGGTGACCGGCAGGCCGGCCTGGGTGTCGGTGGTGCGGGTGTGCACCGTACCCACGTCCGTGCCGAGTGCCTTGGCGATGTCCGTCATAACGGTCGGGCGAGGAGTCGACCTGCCGGTGATCCACGCGGACACGGCGGCCCGAGTCAGCTGGAGCTCGTCGGCCAGTTCGGCCTGCGTCTTCCCCGCGAGCTTGAGCTGTCGGGCCAGCCAAGGCCCGAACTCCTCACCTGTCTCCACGCGTCACCTGCTCTTCCTCGGAGTCCATGCAGATCATGTGCTGTGGACCACGAGGTTAATTTGACACGCACGGAAGCGTCAACCAACAGTTGATCGCCCCCATCGCTTGGACCCCTTTGACTCGGTGTCCAAGTTGCCTCGAATGGCCAATTCTCTCCCCTTATGCGCCACTTCCATGAATGGAGCGATCAACTCCCCCCGGATGAATGGGAGTTGGGGTTGCACCTTCGGGTGACTCTCGATACGGTTGTTGACGATGGGGATCCCATCTCGCTCACGAAACCCGAAATCGGGAAGGCTGGGCGACCCGGGGAGAAGTGCACCCAAATTCAGCCCCGCAACAGGAGACCGAGGCACACACCAAGTCGCCACTCCACCAACGCAGAAGCATTTCGACGAAAGGGCTGGCGGCACCGGGCCAACACCCACTAGTGTTCTCAGCCAACAAGAATCCCAATGGGGATTCGCTATCGATTTCATCCATTTTCGCGGGGGACGTGTGCCCAATTCACCCCTGTGCAACCTGAATATGGGTGTGCCATTCATGATTGAGCAGGGATACAACGACTTCTTGTTTTCGTCTCGGGAAATGAGTTCATTCGAACTGGCAATCAACGCGGCCAAGACCGAGGCCGAGGCCGAGGTGATGAAGATTCTCCAGGACTACGACCTGCCCGAGAAGGACTGTCCCGACGGCAGGATTCCCGGTCTGCCGCCGGACGAGTTCCCCACAACCTGAGCGAGGTAGCAACAAAGGAGCAGGTCACAGCCCCAAGCCGTTCCTCTCGGCAGGCCCGAACCCCCAACGCCTTCACGTTCTCCGAAGGCACTGCGACGCCAATACACCAGCACCACGACAGGCACACGCGCCAGCTTCGACGAAGCCGGCGCGGCCGGCCCCATCGCTGACATTTCACTCGGACTTTCACAACTCAGGAGTGCAGAGCAGTGCCGCCTTCGTCCTCTTCCGTAGTCCAAACCGTTCTCGAACAGTCCTCACGCGTCCTGCAGACTTACGCGGTGGACGCTGGTCTCGTGGCCGAGCACGCCAATGGTGAGCGCCGGATCACCCAGGGCGGATATGGCGACCGCCAGCTCTTCGAACTCGTCCAGAACGCGGCAGACGAAATGGCCGACGAGCCGGGTGGACGAGTTTATATCATCCTCACGGACACCCATTTGTACTGCGCGAACGAGGGTAACCCGGTCGCCCCTGAGGGCGCGGAGACAATTCTTCGAATGAGCATGTCGAAGAAGCGTGGAGGGCAGATCGGACGCTTCGGAGTAGGCGTCAAGTCGGTCCTCGTGGTAACCGACGCGCCCGAATTCTTCAGCAGCACGGGAAATTTCGGATTCGACCGCGCCTGGTCGTACGCGCAGATCAAGGCCGTACCTGGCGTGACGGCACGCTACGGCCCGGACTTCGACGCCCCCGTGCTGCGGATGGCCCGACCTCTCGACGTGCAGGCCGAGCGCGCTGCCGATCATGTCCTGAACGAGCTGTTGGACTGGGCCACCACCGTCGTTCGACTGCCTCTGCTCCCCAGGGCCGACGACCGGCTGGGCAGGGACATGCACGGCGGTCGCGCCAAGGACCACGGCGAGCCTCGCGAGGAATTCCCGGTGGGCTTCCAGCTCTTCTCCCCGCACGTCGCGAAGGTCGTGCTGGAGGACCGCCGGCCCCGGCCCATGGTCCGACGTACGCTGACCGCCCGACAGACCGACGACCTGCACACCGTGGTCGAGGAGCGGACCGGAAAGGCCGTCACCACTGACCGGTGGCGCGTGTTCAGCACCACCCACGAGCCCGGTCCGAGTGCTCGCGCGGATGCCGGAGAGCTGCACGACCGGCTTCTGCTCGACCTCGCCTGGGGTGTCCCGGCCCTGGAGAAGGATCCGGAGAGCGGCCTGTACGTCAGCCCGCGGTCACGCGGACGCGGCAAATTCTGGTCCTTCTTCCCGACCAAGTACGAAATGTCGCTGAGCGGCATTCTCAACGGAGCCTGGAAGACCAACGAGGACAGGCAGAACCTGCTGGACTCCTCCCCCTTCAACCAAGAAATGATCAGGGTGTCGGCGAAGCTGGTCGTCGACTCCCTCCCCGCCCTGGCACCGGCCGAGGACCCGGCCGCCTACCTCCCCCTGCTGCCCGGCCGCGTCAAGGAGGCGATCAGCTGGGCCGACGAGTTCCTGACGAGGGAGGTCTGGGCCCGCACCGCGGACCGCCCCTCCCTGCCCGACCAGGACGGCGTCCTGCGCGTCCCTACCGAACTGCGGATCCACCCGCGGCTCGACAGGGACCTGAGGAAGCTGTCCGGTTGGCTGCGGATGTGGAACGAGTGCCCCGGGCGCCCCTCGAACTGGCTGCACCCGAGCGCGGAGGCGGACGCCCTCCGTTCCGGCAAGGTCGAACACATCATCGGCGCGGCCGGACACGAACGGACCGGCGTCCGTGAGTGGCTGGAGGCCTTGGTCGAGAGCGGGACCCCCGAAGCATCTGCAGTGGCCATCCGAATCCTCGCGGACATGATCGAGGCCCACTCCCCCTACGCCGAGGAGGCCCGCACGGCCCACATCGTGCTCACCGAGGAGCACGGTCTCATCGCCCCCGTACACGGCAAGGTGTTCCGCCGCGCCGACCAGGGCGGACTGCGCGAGGCACTGGTGTACGTGGTCGACAAACTGGCCGAGGATCCGTCGCTGGCTCACGCGCTCAACATCCTGGGCATTCGCGAGGCCGATGTCGAGGGCCGGTTCGTCAGCGTCCTCGACCAGGGCTTCGATCACTACAGCGACTCGGACTGGGAGCGGTTCTGGGAGCTGTTCCGTCAGGCGGGGGTGCGTCGCCTGGCCCACAAGGTCCTGGAGCGGGTGCCCACTGCGCGCTCGACGCTCCGGGTGCGGACCGCCGACGGCCGGTTCCGGCCGGTCGAGAACTGCATGCTGCCGGGTACGGTCGTCGACGCGACGCGCGATCCGAGCATCGCCGTCGACATGGCGTTCCACTCCGACGACACCCCGTTCTTCCCCCAGGTCGGTCTGCGGGAGCGGCCGTCCGGCGGGGTGCAGCCCCGGGCGGACGAGGCATGGTTCGAGGAGTATCGCGCGACTGTCCACGCCGCCTACCTGCGCGGCCTGGACAGTCGCGCCCCGCGCCCCACGCTGAACCGGATGAAGGTCGAGGGCGCCGCGATCGGTGGCCCGCTCCACCTCTTCCGAGCTCTCTCCGAGGAATCACGCGCCGCCTTCCTGAAGGTGTTGCCCGACGACGCCGTGGTGGACAACTGGACGCTTCAGATCGGCGCGCAGACCAGTACTCGCCAGGCGGTGATCTCGCCGATCCGGTGGATGCTGAGGAAGTTCGGCACGGTGGCCACCTCCCAGGGGATCAAGCCGCTGAAGGAGGCCGTCGGCTCCCAGCTCGCCGGCTACCGGGACGTACTGCCGGTCGCGGACATCTCCCCCGAGAAGGCTCGCAGGCTACGGCTCCCGACCACCGTCGACGAAGTTCCCGCCGACCGTTGGGACGCGCTTCTCGACGAGGTCACCCACAGCGAAGACGACTCCTTCGTCGGTGCCACGTACGTGATGCTGACCCGGTTCGGCGCGGACTTCCCCGAGGACTCCCTGACCCGTTGCCGGATCGGCGAGGTCTGGGGCACCCGTCCCGACGACGAGATCACGATCGCCGTCGGAGCGGCTCAGTACCGGGCGCTCCGTGCCGAACAGCTCCCTGCGCTCCTCGTACCGACCGCCGAGGATGCCGAGCTGATGATCGAGAAGTGGGGGATGCTCCGCTACGCCGACGTGATCAGCCGGGAGACCCGTGAAGTACCGGAGGGTGACCCCGTGCCTCTGGTCGAGCTGTTCCCCGCTCTGCGGCAGCGCCTGAACAGTGGGCATCGGAACAGCATGGTGCAACGGTGCAGCGAACTGGAGGAGGTCACCCGTACGCCGAACGGCACGCACGCCTCCCCCTTGGACGCCGTGCGCCAGGACGGCACCGTCAAGGTCCGCGTGCCTCTGGAGCCCGAGCCGATGCTGCGTCTCATCGACCGCGAACTCGGCCTCGGCCTCGGCGCCGCCGGTTGCCGCGCGGTGCTGGAGCACCAGGACCGCATGGCTCGCGACAGCGAGCTGAAGGCGGCACAGAAGGCGGTGCGCGACACCACCGACGTGGTGGCCAAGATCGAGCTGCTGATCGGTGCCGCCGCGCTCCGGGCCGGCCTCCCGGAGGGGCTGATGGAGGCCGAGTTGCAGGCGACCGATGGCGTGGAGCCGTCCGGGCGCCGAATCGCGCAGATGGCGTTCAACGCGCACGGTGACGGAGTGCTCCAGCAGCACGCCCGGGACATCCAGGCACGCTTCCCCAACGCGCCGGTCGGGTACGGAGGGTCGTCGGCAGCCATCGCGTTCGTCTCGGAACTGAAACTGCCTGTCTCGTTCGCCGGTTCGAGGACTCCGTCCCCGCCCGCGTTCGAGACCGTCGAGGGCCCTCGGGACTTCCCGAGTCTCCACGAGTACCAGGAGGACCTGGTACGGAACATCTCCACGATGCTCGACCGGCTGGCCCCGCAACGCGGCATGTTGTCCCTGCCTACCGGCGCCGGCAAGACCCGGGTCACCGCAGAGGCCGTGATCCGTTGGGTGAAGCGGGTCGGCGGCCTCAGGGGTCCGCTGCTGTGGATCGCGCAGACCGAAGAGCTGTGCGAACAGGCTGTCCAGAGCTGGAAGTTCGTATGGAGCAAGGTGGGCGCCGAACGCCCGCTCACCATCAGCCGGCTGTGGACCACCAACGAGGTCGGGAACGTCGTCGACCACCCGCACCTGGTGGTCGCCACCGACGCAAAGCTGGAACGGTGCCTGGGCACCGACCAGTACGCCTGGCTGCGTGAGGCCACGCTGGTGATCGTGGATGAGGCGCACACCGCCATCTCCAAGCGGTACACCGAGATCCTGAGCCAGTTGGGACTCACCCAGTACGAGACCGGCCGGCATCTGCTCGGCCTGACCGCCACCCCGTTCCGGAACACCAACGAGGAGGAGACCCGCCGCCTGGTCAGCCGCTTCGGCAACCGGCGACTCGACCAAGGAGTCTTCCCCTCGGGTGACCCGTATCGCGACCTCCAGGACTGGGGCATGCTCGCCCAGGTCGAGCACCGCACCCTTGAGGGCGGCCGCATCGAACTCACACGGGACGAGAAGACACACGCCGACCGCATGGCCGTGCTCTCCCGTTCCGCCGAACAGCGACTCGCCGACGACCACGGGCGCAGTCGGCGCATCGTCGACTCGGTGGCCGAGCTGCCGGACGACTGGCCGACGCTGCTCTTTGCCACCTCCGTCGACCATGCCAAATACCTGGCAGCCATGCTCAACGACCGGGGCGTCCCGTCCGCCGCCGTGGACTCGACGACCAGTACGCAGGACCGTCGCACTCGCATCGAGAACTTCCGAAGCGGACGCATCCGGGTCCTCACCAACTACGGTGTGCTCACCCAGGGATTCGACGCGCCGGCCACGCGTGCCGTGGTCGTGGCCCGGCCGGTCTACAGCCACAACGTGTACCAGCAGATGATCGGTCGCGGACTGCGCGGACCACGCAATGGCGGCAAGGACAACTGCCTGATCCTCAACATCAGCGACAACATCACCAACTTCGACACCGACCTCGCCTTCACCGAGTTCGAGCACCTCTGGAGCCGGAAGTGACCGACGTCTACCAGGACAGCCCACCGCTCACCGACGAGCAACTGGCCGTGGTCGAGCAGCCGTGGGACGCGCGGGTTCTGGTCACCGCTGGCGCCGGGGCGGGAAAGACGCACACCCTGGTACGCCGGCTCGACGCACTGTGCGGCCACGAGGACCCCGACCAAGCGCTGGAGGCGGCCGAGATCCTGGTGCTCACCTTCTCCAGGGCAGCGGCCCGGGAACTGCGCGAACGGATCTCCCGGCACGGGGAACGAGCCCACCGAGTACGCGCCCGTACCTTCGACGCGTGGGCCTATGAGGTGCTCCTTCAGGCGCATCCGGACGGCGAGTGGGGTGCGGTCGGCTTCGACGAGCGGATCGCCGCCGCGACCCGCGCGATCGAGAAGGGCGCGCTGGAGGTCGGCGACGCGGTGCCACCGGCCCATGTCGTGATCGACGAGGTGCAGGACCTGCTGGGTGGGCGCCGTGAGCTGGTGGAGACGCTTCTCGACCGGTACCAGGACAGCTGCGGGTTCACCGTCGTCGGAGACGCCGCCCAGTCCGTGTATGGCTTCCAGATCGAGGACCTGGGCGAACGCGCCGACGAGACCGGCCGGTTCTTCGACTGGCTGCGCTTCTCCTACCCCGACGACCTCGTGGAGCTGCGTCTCACGCGAAACTTCCGGGCCACCACCGCCGAGGCCCGGGTCGCTCTGGCGCACGGCCCCCTTCTCCAGCAGGTCAACGACCCGGAAGAGGCCGGGAAGCTCTACGACGAACTGCGCGATCTCCTCCTGGATCCGGCGAACGGCATGGGCGACCTCGACGACGAGTTCACCCTCGACGGCCTGCGGGACCTCTCCGACACCTGCGCCGTCCTCACCCGTGACAACCAGCAGGCCCTCATGGTCTCCGGTCTGCTGCACGCGCACGGAATCGACCACCGGCTTCGGCGCCCACTGGAGGAGCGTCCGGTGCCGTACTGGGTGGCCGAGCTGCTGCGTCGCACGGAGGCGACCGGCCTTACCGAGGACCGGTTCCGTACGCTCCTCTCGGAAATCCCTCTTCCCTACGAACCTGACGCCGCCGCACTGTGGACGGCGCTGCGTAGGGTCGCGCGCGGAGCAGGGCGCGGGGTGCTGGACCTGGACAGGCTGCGCCGCGCGGTCGCCGAGGGCAGGTTCCCGGACGACGCGGCCGACCCGGAGACCTCCCGTATCGTCGTCTCCACGGTGCACCGGGCCAAGGGCCTGGAATTCGAACGGTCGATCGTCCTGACGCCACCGGCCCTCGCCGAGCTCCACAAGCGGTACCAGGACGAGTTGGACCTTCCCGCCGAAGCCCGCGCCCTGTACGTGGCCATGACGCGCGCCCGCCAGGATCTGTACCACGTGGCTCCTCCCGAACTGCCGCACTTCAAGCGGGCAGGGAATCAGCGCCACGGCCGTCGCTACCTCGGGTCGTGGCGGTCGTACGACAGGTACGGGATCGTCGCCGAGTCGGGCGACGTGTGCTGGGACGACCCGCCCGGTCATCAGACCGATGCCGTCGCCGCCCAGGCGTATCTCCTGGAACAGGTGCGCTCCGGCCATGAGGTGCTGCTGCGCAGGCTCCACGACCTGCCGATGGGTGAGACGCAGAGCCCGCCGTACGCTCTGGTGCACGACGGAAAGGAGATCGGCGAGGCCTCGCGTCGGTTCCGCGAGGACCTGTTCCAAGTGCAGAAGGTGAACCGTACTTGGGACCCTTGGTGGCCCGACGAGATCCATGACCTGCGGATCGACACCGTGGAGACCGTGACGGGCAGCACCGCCGCCGGCACGAACGCCGGTCTCGGTGACCGAGGCGTGTGGATCGTCCCGCGGATCACCGGCATCGGCCGGTACCGGAGAGCCGACAACTACGAGGAGCAGGGCGCATGACGCAGGTGGCAGGCCGACACTCCGAGCACTACCGGGTCCGGGACGAGGAACTCCTGGCGGGGCTCCGCCGTGAACTCCTGGGCCCCTCCGAGGACGCCGTGCCGGACGAACGGGACGAGGTACTCACCCAGGACGCGCCGATCGACCGCTACTTGACCGGCGTGCTGTATCCGCGTGCCACGAAAGAACGGCAGGAGGAAGAGGCCGCCAAGCAAAACGGTCCGGACGACGCTCCCGTCAGCACCCGCGGCGACGGCGAGGAGTCCGGCACCCCACCGGAGGTCGGTGCTTCGGGGGACAGGCGGCCCTCCTCGATGGGCCTGACCTTCGCGGTCAAGCCGGCCATAAGCGACAGGATCGTGGTCTCGGCGCGTGCGGCCGTCTACGAGCCCACGGACGCCGACGGCAAGCGGATCCCGGCCCGTCGCGCCGAGGCCCGTACCGTCGCCGACCAGCGTGAACGGTGGCACCGGCGGGAACTCTCCCTCCCCGACCAGCGCTTCGTCGTGACCGAGGCCGCTCCGAAAGATCCGATCCCGCTCAGCGACGAAGCCTCACTGCACGTCAACATCCGTCGCCTTGACAAGACCACCGGCACGGTCACGATCACGGTCACTCTGATCAACACGCAGAAGATCGGCGAGTGGGATCTACAGGACGCGTTCTCCCTCTTCCAGTGCGGGCTGACGGTCCGGGCCGCCGACGGCTCCGACGCGTTCGTCGAACGCCCGGCTCCGGACGCCGCCCACGACCCGGAGGTCGCCACGAGTCGGCTGCTGCACCGCCACGCCCCAACCTTCGCCGTCGGGCACGGCTGTGCCGCCGAATGGGACTGGAATCCGTGGCCTATCGGCATGACCGAAACCGCCCCGGAGATCGCCGTCCCCGAGGTGCGGAGCCAGTTCGTGCCGACGGTGGAGGTGCTGCTCACCGACTCCAACCCCGAGATCGACAGCTCGGCGCTGTCCATGCTGGGGCTGGCGGAGAAGTCCGATGCCGAGATCCTGACCGCTCTGGAAGGGCTCGCCGACGGGTACGAACGCTGGATCGACCGCAAGGCGGCCGAGACGGAGGATCTGGCCGGCGGGACGCACGAGGAACCCGCGCGGGAGCAGGTCAAGGCCTGCCGCGAGGCACTCGACCGTGTCCGCGAGGGTATCGAGCTGTTGCGGACCAAGCCCGATCTGATGAAGGCTTTCCGACTTGCCAACCGTGCCATGGCCGACCAGCGTGCTCGCAGCGCCTGGGTGAAGGGCGGACGCGTCGGTGTCCCCGAACCGACCGCCGGACGCTGGCGTCCCTTTCAGATCGCGTTCGTACTCCTGTGCCTGGCCGGCATCGACGACCCCGAGCATCGTGATCGGAACATCTCCGATCTGCTGTGGTTCCCCACCGGTGGTGGCAAGACCGAGGCCTACCTCGGCCTGATCGCCTTCACCTCGTTCCTGCGCCGTATCCGCAAGGGCACGGACGGCGGCGGCGTCACCGTCCTCATGCGCTACACGCTGCGGCTGCTCACCCTCCAGCAGTTCGAGCGCGCCGCGATCCTTCTCTGCGCCATGGAGCACATGCGGCGTCGAACACCCGAGTTGGGCCACGAAGAGTTCTCCGTCGGGATGTGGGTGGGCCGCTCGGCCACCCCCAACACGCTGACCGAGGCAGGCCTGAAGCTCGACGAGCTCCGCGCGAATCTCGACAAGCGCCTCGCCACCGAGAATCCCGTCCAGTTGCACGCCTGTCCTTGGTGCGGAACCCGCCTCGACGCACGGAACTACGAAGCCGACGAGGACGCGAAGCGGATGCACGTCCGATGCCCCGGCGCGGACTGCGACTTCGCCGACGGCCTGCCCGTCCACCTGATCGACGAGGCGGTGTACGACGCGCGGCCGACACTGGTGATCGCCACTGTGGACAAGTTCGCGTCGATGCCGTGGCGTCCGGCGACCTCCGCACTCTTCAACCGCGACGACGACCCGGACGGCGGCACCCCGCCCCCGGAACTGATTGTCCAGGACGAACTCCACCTCATCTCTGGCCCGTTGGGAACACTCACCGGCCTCTACGAGACCGCCGTGGACGCACTCGCCGGCCGACCCAAGGTGATCGCCTCCACAGCCACCATCCGTCGCGCAGCCGACCAAGGACGCCACCTCTTCGCCCGCGAAGTACGGCAGTTCCCGCCCGCCGGCCTCGACGCCCGCGACTCGTGGTTCGCCGTGGAGACACCGCGCGAGGAAAAGGCGAGCCGCCGCTACGTCGGCCTTCTGGCCCCCGGCACCAGCCAGGCCACCCTCCTGATCCGCACGTATGCCACCCTGCTGCACCGGGCCAAGCAGGCGAAGACCGAGGACGAGGTACGCGACGCCTACTGGAGTCTCGTCGGCTACTTCAACAGCCTCCGGCTGCTGTCCGCGGCCGAACTTCAGGTCCACGACGACGTGGTGGCCTATCTGGAGGTGCTCGCTGAGCGTGAGGGGGTGGAAGTCCGCCCGGTCGTCAACTACTCGGAGCTGACGAGCCGTATCGACGCCAGCGAGATCCCCACCCGCCTCAAGGGCATCGAGAAGCGGCTGCCTGACGAGGACACCGTGGATGTCCTCCTGGCCACCAACATGATCGCGGTCGGCGTGGACGTGGACCGCCTCGGTCTCATGGCCGTGATGGGCCAGCCGCAGACGACCGCCGAGTACATCCAGGCGACCAGCCGCGTCGGTCGCGCGCACCCCGGCCTGGTCGCGGTCATGCTCAACTCAACGCGCTCTCGGGACCGTTCCCACTACGAGAGCTTCCAACATTTCCACTCGGCCCTGTACCGAGAGGTCGAGTCCACCTCCGTCACACCGTTCTCCGCCCGCGCCCGATATCGGGGCCTGCACGCGGTGATCGTCGCCCTCGCCCGCATCATGATCCCCGCCGCCCGACCCAACGATGGCGCCGGAAAGGTCGAGTCCTACGAAGACGTACTCCGTGGCCCCATCAAGACGATCCTTATGGAACGCGTGGACGCGGTCACCCGGGAGGAGACCAACGCCGTGTCCCGGGCCTTCGACGAGTTCGTCGGGTGGTGGTGCGACGAGGCCGACATTCGTAACGGCCTGCTGTTCGAGCCTCAGAGAGGCAGTCGCGCACCATCGCTCCTCAAGGCCTATGACGACGAGTCCGAGGGCACCGGGGCGTATCCCACGTTGTGGAGCCTGCGTGACGTCGACGCCGAGACCGCCCTGTTCATGGAGGGAACCCGATGACCCCGCCCCCCGCCCGCCGTCGCCGAACCGGCGCGGACGGCGCCGCACCCGCCCACAACTTTCCGCGGCGCGGTGCGGTCCGCCGCGCCCAGGCGATCACCACGTACGGCGTCGGGTCGCTCATCGCCGTCGACCATGAGTCCTTCATCGTCTCGGGACTCGACGAGGCCGAGCAGAGTTGGAGCCGTGATGAGTCGCCGCAGATCCACGAACGGCGGCTGGCCCGAGTGCTCGGCGTCGACTACTTCCAGCTGCCGCCCGCTTCCGACGACACGAGCAAAGACGGTGTCCGGGTCCGACGTTTTCCCTTGATGCACTCCTGCCCCGAGTGCAACGACCTGCAACGACATCGCGACTTCAACCCGCCGGCCGGTCGAAGCATCTGCGGCACGTGCGAGGTCGACCTGGTTCCCTCCCGTTTCGTCGTCGCCTGCGAGGCCGGGCACCTCGACGAGTTCCCGTACTGGCAGTGGGTGCACCGTTCCACGGACCGTGACGCCTCGACGGCGGCACAGTGCGGGGGGAAGCTCAAGATGCGCACGTCCGGGCGTACTTCCTCGCTGCGCTCCATCCTCGTCTCCTGCACCTGTGGGCAGGCTCCCGAGGTCTCCATGGAGGGCTCCTTCCGGAGGAGAGCGCTCAAGGACCTGGGCCTGAAGTGCCGCGGCTCCCGTCCCTGGCTCGGTGCGTCCGCCACCACGGGCGGATGCGGACTCGCCCTTCGCACCCTGCAGCGCGGTTCGTCGGCAGTCTGGCAACCGGTGTTGAAGTCGGCGCTCTCCATCCCGCCGTGGAGCAATGGCCGCGCGGATCCGCTCGCCGAACACTGGGAGCAACTGCGCGAGCTGAACAGCCGCACAGAGGTCGAGATGTGCCTCAAGTTCGTCTTCAAAGGTGAGAGCCCGGTTCCGATCGACGAAGTCATGGCCTTCCTCGACGCCGAGCGAGAGGAAGACCCCACTGGCGACGAGGCGCCCTCCTTCGACCATCGTTATCGCGCCCTGCGCGACAAGGAATACGAGCGTCTCCGCTCCGGCAACGAGGAGAGCGAGCACTCCCGTGAGGAGGAGTTCGTCTGCGAGACCCCGCTGGGCGACCAGAGCGCGCTCGACCCGCTAGGCGTCACCGGCCCGATGCTGGTCAAGAAGCTCCGCGAGGTGCGCGCCCTGAAGGCGTTCACCCGGCTCGTCGACGCAGAGTCGACGGCCGATCCCAAGGAGATGCCGCTGTCCGAACGCTCCCTGCGTTGGCTCCCTGCCATGGAGGTTCGGGGCGAGGGAGTCTTTCTCCGTCTGAACGAGGATCGACTCGGCGCCTGGGAGAAAGCCACAGCGGTGGCGGCCCGGATCGAACGGATGCGTACCGCCCACCAGCGGGTGTTGGAGCAGCGGGCCGACGACCCGAGCCGCGTCGTCTCCTCCCCCGCCACCCCTCGCATGGTGCTGCTGCACACCCTGGCTCACATCCTCATCAACGAGTGGAGCCTGGAGGCAGGCTACCCGGCCGCGTCCCTGCGAGAACGCTTGTATGCCACCGACGACATGGCCGGGGTACTCATTTACACGGCGACGAGCGACTCCGCGGGCAGTCTGGGTGGCCTGGTCGCTCAAGGTGAGCCGGAGATTCTCGCTCGCACGGTCCGTTCGGCCGTCCGTCGTGCCGAGTGGTGTTCCTCGGACCCGCTCTGCATGGAGACCGAGGCGTCGGGCGCCGGCGGAATCAACCTGGCGGCCTGCCACGCCTGCGTGATGCTCCCGGAGACGAGCTGCGAACACAACAACATCCTGTTGGACCGCGCGCTGCTCGTCGGCACCCCGGAAGATCCTCATCTCGGCTTCTTCGCGAACATAGTGTCCGGCTGAATCCGGGCCGTTCGCCGGCCATGCACCATCCCGGTGGGACCCGACACCGGCGCGGAGCTGACATTCCGTTGCCGGTTCCCACCACTGCGGCCGCACAGGTGGCTTTCCTCGGACCTTGGCGCTGCGCTCCTGCGTCAGGAGCTCGACCTTCGGGTCAATTAGCACACCGGGCCGTTCAGTTCGGCGTCATAGCGGGACTGGGCACGGTCCAAAACATCGTCCACGTCGCAGCCGTGCGCCCGAAGCCAGTGAAGGAAGTCCGTGATAGCCGTGATCACCGACTCCTCGGCCACAACCCTCCCCAGTCTTCCCGCCCCGGACAGTCGGGGCGGTCTCGCATTCGCGCACAGCTCCAGCAAGGCCTCGGCCCGCAGCACGCCGGGGCCCTCCACATGACCGTTCGGCGATGCGAGACCCGTCGCCAGCTCGCACCACGTAACCTTCCGGTCGGGGCGGAGCTGGACACCCCACCGTGCGGCGACCACGTCGATGAGGGCCATGCCCCGCCCGGACTCGGACTCGACATTCGCGTCGAGAAGCGTGGGTAGGGCGCGCGTGTCGGGGTCATGGACTTCGATGCGCAGATGAACGCCGTTCATCGAGACCGCGAGCGTGGCCGGGGTGCCCGCGCCGACGTGCGTGATGATGTTGGACACCAGCTCACTCACACAGAGCTGGGCCGCGTCGGTGACCTCGTGCAGGCCCCACACCCCCAGGTGCAGTCGCATGAGGCGGCGCAAGGCAGCCACTTCCTCGGGTTCCGCGGTGAAGTCCAGGTCCCACGGCTTCCGTGACATACACGCTTCCTGGATCACGAAGACCCCTCTCGTCGCATGCCATCTCCACATGATCAGCGGAGCGTCACGCACCCTCACGGTGAGTTGCGTCGTGAACCAGAGTGACGCGGGCACATCCCGGCGTGCAATGTGCAGGACGGGATTCCCACTTCCGAGTGATTGGCAGGCACGGACCTTGGCGCGAGACTGAACACCCACTATTCAAGGGATGGTTGAGATGGCTGGTTCACCGACGGCACGCCGCCGCCGTCTCTCGATCGAGCTGAAGAAGCTGCGCGAGAGGAGCTCGCTGACCTGCGCGCAGGTCGGCGAGGCCCTGGACTGGAGCGGTTCCAAGGTGAATCGGATGGAGACGGGGATCGGCCGGGTCCAGCCGTCCGACATCGACGCGCTGTGCCGCTTCTACGCCACCGCCGACGAACTTCGCGAATTCCTCAAGTCACTGGCCCGGCAGGCCAATACGCGCGGCTGGTGGCAAATCCACGGAGCGGGTGTGCCCGAGTGGTTCAGCATCTACATCGGCCTGGAGCAGGACGCCTCCACTTTTCGCCAGTACCAGTGCGAGTTGATCCCGGGCTTGATGCAGATCGAGCCGTACATCCGCGAACTCCACACGACCGGCGCCCACATGTCCGCCGAGGACATCGACAGGGCCGTACGGGTGCGCGCGGAGCGCCAGACCATGCTGTCGCAAGCCGATGCCCCCGACGCCTGGTTCATTGTGAACGAGGCCGCGCTGCGCCACATCATCGGAGATCGAGCACTGATGCGAGACCAGCTTGAACGCGTCTTGGATTCAGCCGAGTTGCCGACTGTGACCCTGCAGGTCCTGCCGTTCGACTCGGGCACCTATCCGGCTTCGGGCTCCTTCACCATGCTGGGCTTCCCAGCACAGGAAGCACCGGACCTGGTGTACCGGGACGGCATCACCGATGCCGTTTATCTGGAGGGAGAGCATCATGTTCGTGAGTACACCAGGGCGTTCGACGGGCTACGAGCCGCGGCCTTGAGTCCTCAGCGTTCCACCCAACTGATCAAGTCCGTCCTGAAGGAATTCGCACAGTGAGCGTTGCAGAGTCCACGAACCCCGGCCGTCCGGCATGGTTCACCTCGTCTTACAGCAATGGTGCCGGCGGAGAGTGCGTGGAGGCCGCCTTCGTACCCGCAGGTGTACTGGTGAGGGATTCCAAAGTGCCGGGCGGCCCTCATGTCACAGTGTCGGCCGAGGCATGGCACAAGTTTCTTACGGCATCGGCGGGATGACTCGAAGGACAGCATTCCCCCGCCCGTAAGCCATCGAGCTCTCCCGGCACGCCCTCGAAGACGAAGGCAAAACCCCCTTCGGCGCCCTCGTCGTCATCGACGGGAAAATCATCGCCACGGGCACCAGCTCGGTCGTCGAACTCCGGGATCCCACCGCCCACGCCGAAGTCATGGCTCTCCGTGCCGCCGGTGCAGAACTCGGGCGCCACCTCATGGAAGACGCCGTGATGTACGCCAGCAGCCAGCCCTGCCCCATGTGTCTGGTCGCCTGCTACTGGGCCCGTATCCCCCGCCTCGTTTACGCCGCCAACAGCCACGACGTCGCCGTGAACGGCTTCGAAGATCTTCAGTTCTACCGACAGCTCGCCCTTCCCAACGCCGGACGAACCCTGCTCACGGAAACAGCTGCCGATGGCAAGGCCCGTGAAATCGCAGCCGCGGCTCTCGCCAGTTGGGCTAACAAACTGCCTTTCCCCGTCGAACCCAAAATCTGAACTCCGACCGAAGAGGAACAGTCACCGCATGGTCAGGACGGCCTGCTGCCTCGACTCTTCATGGAGAAGCGGCGAGAACGCCGACTCACATCACGTTGGCATCGAGGCACCCAAGGCCGCCCGGTTTTGCTAAGTGTGGCGGTTCCGGGGTGAGCGTCAAGAGCGCCCTTCGGGCGTCGGCTGCGCCGATTGCGCTGCGCTCCACTCTTGACTCTCACCCCTCCACCGCGGAGTGCTCTTGGCCGGGCGGCCCGAAAGGGGGCGGCGGGGGAAGTGGGGGTGGGGTTTCCTCGCGTTGCCGGGTGCCGGGAATTTGTGGCTTGGGGGACGCCTATGGCCTTCCGCGCACGCCGGGTTGGTTTGGCGGCTTCCGGATGGAGGGTGGGGCGCGAGCGTGTCTGGGATGGTCCGGGTGGGCCAGGGCACTGGTCATCTTGTATGGCACGGTTGCGATGACACGCTGCGTGGGCTGGCGGCTGGCCGGCGACAGGCGGAGTTCCCGGTTCCGGGGTGGATCATTCTGACGGATGAAATGCGGCAATGAGCTGGGGATATCACTCTCCGTGAGCGATAATGGAAGGGTCGGACCGCTAGTGGGTGGGTGAGGTTCGGCGCTCTCATGGGGGACGGGGGTGAGCGCGGTGGCTGTTGCGGTGGAGTCCGAAGTCGATGTGTCGTCTGCGGTGGCAGATGGGTGGATCTCTGAATTGCGGTCGTGCGCGCCTTCGGTGGAGACCCTGGGGTTGCTGGTCGAGTTGGCCGGTGAGCGGCTTTCGGCGCGGGGGCGGATTGATGCCCTGGCTGTGTTCGAGAGGCATCTTGCCTGGATGCAGGGGATGCAAGTCGAGGTGCTGGCGGCGATTGGGGAGTACGCGGATTCTGGGACCGATGCTGCCGCAGCCGGTGAGGCGTTCGATGCTCGGCTGCTGCGGGAGTGGGATGCCACGAGCGATGAAGTGGCTTGTGCCTTGCGGCTGGCCGGCGGTACCGCTTCGCGGCGGCTCGATGTGGCGCAGCAGCTGTGCGCTCGGTATCGAGCGACTCTGGAGTTGCTGAAGCGTGGGGAGATCTCCTATCTGCAGGCTGAGGCCGTCACGGAATTGTGTGCGGTTCTCGAGCCGGAGACGGCTGGGCAGGTTGAGGCTGTCGTGGTCGCGAAGATGCCGGAGTTGGCCGTCGGGCAGACTCGGGCCTTGTTGCGTCGGCAGATTCATAGGGCCGATCCGGACGGGGCTGAAGAGCGGCATCGGCGGCGCAAGGCGGATCGGGAGACTGTCCTTTATCCGCGAGAGGATGGGATGGCCCTCTTCGGCGCCGTCCTGCCTGCTGAGCAGGCTGCCGAGATGGGACAGGCCGTCGATGCGCATGCGGCCACGTTCGACAATGACGGGCGGACTCTGGCGCAGAAGCGTGCCGACGCGTTGTACGACCTTGTGGTCAATCGGAATGGTGTGGTGGGAGATTGCGCGAGTCCGGTGCGGGGGCGCGCTGCTGCCGTCGTGCAGGTCACGGTGCCTCTTGATGTTCTGGTTGGAGCCGAGGACGGCCCCGCCGAGCTGAAGGGGTACGGGCCGATCACCGCAGGGCAGGCGCGGGAGATCGCTTTTGCTCCGGGGACGATCTGGCGGAGGCTCATTACCGATCCTGGCAGTGGGCTGCTCGTGAAAGTCGATCCGACCACCTACCGGCCCACGGCCGATGCCGAGCGGCAGGTCATTGCCCGCGACCAGTACTGCGCCTTTCCCAGTTGTCGGATGCCTGCGCATCGCTGCGATGTCGATCACGTCGAGCCGTTCGATCACGAGCGTCCTGAGGCGGGTGGGCTGACGGTTCCTGAGAATCTGCAGCCGTTGTGTCGGCGGCATCACCGGCTGAAGACCCACCATCCCGGGTGGAGGGTGACGCGGGATCCGCATACGGGGATCGCCAGTTGGACGAGTCCCACCGGGCATACGTACAGGAATGCGCCACCCGTTTATCGGGAGTGAGTGATCAACCGTTCTGGTTCGCTGGTTCGGCGGATGGCTTTCAGCGAAGGCCACGCCTTGTGGCCGCACGCCGGAGGTTCCGCGATCCGCTTCATGACTCCCTTGGCCGCAGGGCGACTTGCTGCTCTGCATGTGGTGACCGCATCGGGGCACAGTTATCGTGCCGCCAGAACACGGTGATCGTGTGAGAGGTCTTGACAGAAGCTTGAGCTCGCGGCCACCTTTGGCAACGTTGTCACAACCCCTGGCAACGTTGTCATGCCACGGCTCCGGCGCCACCGCGTGTTCGTCGGCCGCGCTGTTTTCTGATGGGACTCACGTTCATGGCAGGTCAGTCACATGCGCCGCGGGATCCGTCCGGTCCTTCCCGGCGGTCGGTGGTCACTACGGGTTCGACTCTTCTCGGTGGGTTCGGTCTGAACGCTCTGTTCCCGGCGACGAGCACGGCCGCCGGGCGCGGTGACGCGCTCACCGCGGCGGCGTCGTCCGGTGAACTCGCCGCCTACCGCCCCGTCGAGGTCTCCTCGACGGACTACGCGCCGACTCCGGGCGAGTTCGTGGTCGACCGTCTCGCGTCGCCCGGGGTCCGGGGCAGCGGATGGCGCGCGGCGGCGGGGGACGATCCGCAGTGGATCTCGGTCGATCTTCAGGCCGACTGCCAGGTGACGCGGGTCCGGCTCACCTTCGAGGCCGACGCGAGCGATCCGGTCTTCACGCCGCCCGCCACCGGCAACAAGGCGGACGGCACCACCGGCAAGGAGATCCTGTCCAGTTACGCGCTCGCCTTCGTGGTCGAGACGTCCACGGACGGCAGCTCCTGGACGAGCGTGTACCGCACGACCGCCGGTACGGGTGGAGTGGTGGACATCCCGCTGGCCCGGTCGGTGACGGCGCGGTGGGTGCGGATGACGGCTCAGCGGCGGTCCAGTCCCCATCCGCTCGGCCTGAATGGATTCGAGGTGTACGGCACGGTCGGCGGGCGGCGGCCCTCGGCCACCGGTTGGACCGACTGGGGAATCCACCACGGCGAGGCTCCCGGGCTGGCCGTCGCGGCGGACGGCACGGTGCCACTGGAGTCCGGCTGGCGGCTGACCCTGGACGACTGGGCCGACGGCGAGGGCCCCGACCTGTCGAAGCCGACCGTGGACACCAGCGGCTGGCTGCCCGCCACCGTGCCCGGCACGGTCCTCGCCTCACTCGTCGACCAGGGAAAGCTCCCGGACCCGGTCGCCGGTCTGAACAATCTGCACATCCCTGAGGCGCTCTCCCGCCATTCCTGGTGGTACAAGCGCGACTTCGAGCTGCCGTCCGGCCTGCGCACCGGTCATGGCCGCAGGGTCTGGCTGGAGTTCGACGGCATCAACCATCAGGCCGACATCTGGCTCAACGGACATCAGGTGGGAGGGCTCACCTACCCGTTCGCCCGCTCGGCCCATGACGTGACGGAGTGGATCGTCGAGACGGGGACGAAGGGCCAGAACGCGCTGGCCGTGAAGATCACGCCGATGCCCGTCCCCGGCAGCCCGGGCGACAAGGGTCCCGCCGGGGAGTCCTGGGTGGACGCGGGCGCGGGCCAGATGAATCTCAACTCGCCCACGTATCTGGCCGCTTCGGGGTGGGACTGGATGCCCGCCGTACGGGACCGGGTCTCGGGGATCTGGAACCATGTCCGGCTGAGATCCACGGGTCCCGTGGTCATCGGCGACCCCCGGGTGGACACGGTTCTGCCGAACCTGCCCGACACCTCCGTCGCCGAACTCACCATCACCGTCCCGGTCCGCAACGCCGATGCGGCCGAGCACACCACGACCGTCTCCGCGTCCTTCGGCGACCTACGTGTCTCCAAGGCCGTCACCGTCCCGGCCGGCCGGAGCGTCGACGTCACCTTCGCTCCGGACGCCTTCAGCCGGCTGCGGCTGCGCAACCCCGCACTGTGGTGGCCCAACGGGCTCGGCAGCCCCGACCTTCACGACCTCACCCTGGCCGCCTCGGTCGACGGGACGCAGAGCGACCGGCGCACCACCCGCTTCGGTATCCGCCAGTTCGGCTACGAGTACGACGTGCCGCTGCCCTTCACCTCGTCCGGTGACGCCTGCGCCCAGTCCCTGGAGGTCGGAAGGCAGCAGGCCCGGTATGTGCGGGTCAGGTGCCTGACCAGGGCCACGGACTGGGGCAACTCCCTGTGGACCCTGTCCGTGACCGACAGCGCCAGGCCGGGCACCGACCTCGCCCTGCATGCGAGCGCCACCTCCTCCACGACGGACGGCGACGACCACGGCCCCGGCAACGCCACCGACGGTGACCCCGGCACCCGCTGGTCCTCGGCCTACCAGGACGATCAGTGGATCCGTGTGGACCTGGGGTCCTCGCAGTCCTTCGACGGCGTCGATCTCGTGTGGGAGCAGGCCTACGCCCGGACGTACGTGGTCCAGGTGTCCACGGACGACTCGACCTGGACGGACGTGAAGTCCGTGGACAACACCGCCGTACCGCTGCCGTTCAACACCGACCGGGCGAGCCTGCAGGTGGAGGACTTCACCGCCCGCACGGCCCGCTTCGTGCGGATCAACTGCGGTGTGCGCCACACCAGCTGGGGCAACTCCCTCTGGTCCCTGTCGGTGATCGACAGCTCCCGTCCGGGCACCGACCTGGCCCTGCACAAGGCGGCCACGGCCTCCACGGAGGAGTCCGACCATCCGGCCGCCGCCGCCACCGACGGCAGCCCCGACAGCCGGTGGTCGTCGCAGTACGAGGACCACCAGTGGATCCAGGTCGACCTCGGCTCCGCCCAGAGTTTCGACCGCGTGGCCATCCTGTGGGAGCAGGCCTATCCGAAGACGTACGTCATCCAGGTGTCGTCCGACGGTGACACCTGGACGGACGTGAAGTCCGTGGACAACAGCCCCGTGCCGCTGAAGATCAGCGTGAACGGCGTACGGGTGCTGGCCCGGGGCGGCAACTGGGGCTGGGACGAACTGCTGCGGCGGATGCCGGCCGAGCGGATGGACGCGGCGGTGCGCATGCACCGCGACATGAACTTCACGATGATCCGCAACTGGGTCGGCAGCATCAACCGGGAGGAGTTCTACGCCAGTTGCGACGAACACGGCATCCTGGTGTGGAACGACTTCCCCAATGCCTGGGCCATGGACCCGCCGGACCATGACGCGTTCAACGCGATCGCGCGCGACACCGTACTGCGCTACCGCATCCACCCCTGTGTGGTGGTGTGGTGCGGCGCCAACGAGGGCGACCCGCCGGCCGCCATCGACAAGGGCATGCGCGACGCCGTCGAGCAACAGGCCCCGGGCATCCTCTACCAGAACAACTCCGCCGGAGGCATCATCACCGGCGGCGGCCCCTACAACTGGGTGGAGCCCGAGAAGTACTACGACCCGTCGACCTACGGCAGCAACAGCTTCGGGTTCCACACCGAGATCGGCATGCCGGTCGTCTCCACCGCCGAGAGCATGCGCAATCTGGTGGGCGACGAGAAGGAGTGGCCGATAGGCGGAGCGTGGTACTACCACGACTGGAGTGAACGCGGGAATCAGGCTCCGCAGCAGTACCGGGCGGCGATCGAGGCGCGCCTGGGCACCGCGACGGGCCTCGACGACTTCGCCCGCAAGGCGCAGTTCGTCAACTACGAGAACGCGCGCAGCATGTTCGAGGCGTGGAACGCCCACCTGTGGGACGACGCCAGCGGCCTCATGCTGTGGATGTCCCACCCCGCCTGGCACAGCACCGTCTGGCAGACCTATGACTACGACTTCGACGTCAACGGCACCTACTACGGTGCCCGCACCGCCTGCGAGCCCCTGCACGTCCAGGCCGACCCGCTGAAATGGCAGCTCCTCGTGGTGAACCACACGCGCCGCGCGGTCGAGGGCGCGACCGTCACCGCCCGGATCCACGACCTCACCGGTCGCCAGGTCGGCGGGACCAGGAAGGCCGTGGTCGATGTCGCGTCGGCCGCCACCACCCGCTCCTTCGCCGTGGACTGGAGCGACGACCTGCCCGATCTGCACCTGCTGCGTCTGACCCTCGAGGACCACGCGGGTCGTACGCTCTCGGCCAATACCTACTGGCGCCATCGGACTCCGGCCGCGATGAAGGCACTCAACGACCTCCCGAAGGTCAGGCTCTCGGCCTCGATCACCCGCGTGTCGCGCTCCGGTACCCGGCGTGAACTGACCGCTGTCGTCAAGAACCGTGGGTCGGCCCTCGCCCCGATGGTCCGGATGTCACTGCTGGACGATCACAGCGGTGACCGCGTCCTGCCGACGCTGTACAGCGACAACTATCTCTGGCTGCTGCCCGGCGAGTCGCGGACGGTCACCTTGTCCTGGCCGGCTCACGCGCTGCCGTCGAACCGTCCGGCGCTCAGCGTGTCCGCCTACAACAGTCCCCGCACGGTCGCCCGGGGGTAGCGCGGAGGTAGGGCGGAGGTAGGGCGGTCGTCGGGCGTCCGTTCGTGCGCGTTAGCCTCGGTTTGTTCGACAGACGCAGGCAGGAGCGGGAGGCAGCAATGGCGAAGGTACCGGCCGCGGCGGTGGCCGCGGGTGGGCTCATCGGCGGGTACGGCGTGGCCCGGTGGACCAAGAAGCGGCAGCTCGGCGGGGTGGTGCTGGCCGCCGCCGGGGCCACGGCCGCGCAGCAGTGGCGTCGGCAGGCCGGCGGGAAGGCTGCCGGGGTGCTGACCGTCGCGTACGTCGCCGCCTTCGCCGGGTCCCACCCGCTGGCCAAGAAGGTGGGCGCCTGGCCCTCCGTGTTCGGCGTCGCCGGTGCCGTGGCCCTCGCCTCCTGGGCCGTGGCCGACCGGCGGGCTTGAGCGAGTACGCGACGGTACTGGCCTGAGGACGGTACGGGCCTGAGTACGTACGACGGTCGCCGCCGGGCCCGCCCCTCGCGCTGAGCCCGTCGGCGGTCCTTTCCTGGGCCGACTGTGTCGGCACCGGGTCAGGCGGCTTCCCCGCCCACCCCCGAGCGTCCGGCCGGGACACCCACGATCAACACGGAGACGTGCTCCCGTACGGACTCACCGAGGACCGTGGTCACCGCTTCCGTCAGGGACCTGATCAAGCGGGCGGGCGCGTCGGGGATCTGAGGGTGGGTCAGGCCCGCTTCACGCAGGGTGAGCGTGACGAGCGGTGCGGGTGCCCTGCCGGGTATGCCCGCGGTTCCCCAGCGGTGCTCGGGGACGCCGAACAGTTCCACGACCGCGACCGTACGCGCCCACTCCCCGACCACGGCGGCCACCGCGTCGGTCAGCGCCCGGACGAGTTTCGGTTCGACGTCTCCGTCGAGCGTCTCCTCGCGGATCTGCACGGTGAGGTGTGGCATGAGGGATCTCCGTTCGCGTGGATCGGTACCATGACGCCAGGTTCCCTTTGAGGGCAAAGCATCTTTGCCCTCACAGCTAATTAGAGGGATGGACGATGTCAACGAGCGTCGACGACGCCGTCAGGGCGCTGCTGCTGCTCATGCCTCGCATGGTCGGGCGGGCCAAGCGCATCCCGGTGCCCGAGGAGCTCCAGTCGCTGGCGCTCGCTCCGCGACACCTGTCGCTGCTGTCGTACCTGCTCTTCGACGGCCCTCTGACGGTGAACGACCTCGCCGCCCGCCTCGAAGTCGCGCCGACCACCGTCAGCCTCATGGTCGGCGAGCTGAGCGGGAAGGGAATCCTGGAGCGGCGGGAAGACCCGGCCGACCGCCGGCGACGCATCGTCAGCATCACCGACGCCCAACGGCCCTCCATCTCCGCGTGGCTGGCGCGCGGAGCCACCGCCTGGCGTCAGGCGCTGGAACCGCTGACCCCCGATCAGCGGCAGTTGGTCATCGACACCTTGCGCGCCTACGAGGCCGCGGCGGCGGACACGGACTCCGCGCCCGAGGCCGAGGCCGCGCCCGAGGCCGAGAGCGTGACCGAGGGTCCCGTCACCTGAAATGCCCGGCGGTACGCGTACGGGCTCGTCCCCACCACGCGCTTGAACCGCTCCCGGAACGCCGTCGGTGAACCGAACCCCGCCTGGGCCGCGACGCGTTCGACCGGGTACGTGGTCGTCTCCAGGAGGTACTGGGCGCGGCGGACCCGGGCGCGGTACAGCCACTGGAGCGGTGTGGTGCCGGTCTGGTCGCGGAAGCGGCGGTTGAGCGTACGGGTGCTCATGCCGGCATGGGCGGCGATGTCCTCCAGGGTCAGCTCACGCTCCGCGTTCTCCTCCAGCCAGGCGAGGAGGGGCTCCATCGTGGCGCCGGCCGGTACCGGGGGGTGGTCGTGGATGATGAACTGGGCCTGGCCGCCCTCCCGTTCGAGCGGCATGACCGACATCCGCGCCGCGTGCGCGGCGACCGCCGAACCGTGGTCCTGGCGGATCATGTGCAGGCACATGTCGAGAGCGGCGGCCGCGCCCGCCGAGGTGAGGAACTGGCCGTTGTCGACGTAGAGGACGTTCGGGTCGACGGTCACGGCGGGGTACCTGGCCGCCAGGTTCTGCGCCGCGACCCAGTGCGTGGTGACGCGCAGCCCGTCCAGCAGGCCGGTGGCGGCGAAGACGAAGGCGCCCACGCAGATCGAGGCGATCCGGGTGCCGTTCGCGGCCGCCGCGCGCAGCGCCTGCGTCACGCCCGGCGGGAGCGGGGCGGCCGGGTTCGCGACGCCGGGCAGGATGATCGTGTCGGCCTCGGCCAGCGCCTCCAGGCCGTAGGGGGCGCGGATCATGAACGGGCCCGCGCTCACCTCCTCGTCCGCCGTGGGCGAGCAGACCCGGATCCGGTAGGGCTCCCGTCCGTCCGGCAGCCGGGCCCAGCCGAAGGTGTCGATCGGGGCGGAGAGGTCGAACGGGATGACCTGGTCGAGCGCCAGTACGGCCACGGTGTGCATGGCCAGAGCGTAGGCATACGGCGGATTGTGGCCAAGGGGGGCTCGTAGCCTCGTAGGGCGCCTACAGTGCCGTAGTCCTCGTAGTGCCGCGATCGGGCCGCCGCTTCCCTGTGGCGCGGCGGGTGGCGAGAATCCGTTGGACCCTGGCAGAAGTGCCACTTCTGCAAGATCGCGCGCACCCCTAGCGTCAGCCCGTGAACAAGTTCCTTCTCGCCGTGCACGTCCTCGCCGCGATCGTCGCCGTCGGGCCTGTCACCGTCGCCGCCAGCATGTTCCCGCCCAGTGCGCGCAAGGCGCTCGCCGAGCCCGGAGACGCCCAGGCCCTCTCCACCGTGCGCGTGCTGCACCGCATCTGCCGTCTGTACGCGACGGTCGGCGTCGCCGTGCCCGTGTTCGGGTTCGCCACGGCCAAGAACATGGGTGTGCTCGGCGACACCTGGCTGATCGCCTCGATCGCGCTGACGGCCCTGGCCGCCGTCGTCCTCGCCGCGCTGGTCCTGCCCCGGCAGACCGCGCTCATGGAGGGCATAGAGGGCATGGAGGAGTCCATAGAGGAAGGCGTGGGGGGAGGCGGGCAGGGTGCGGCGTACGCCGGAGCGAGCCGTGTCGGCCCGCGGGACACCGCCCGGCTCGCCATGGTCACCGGGCTCTTCAACCTCCTCTGGGCCACCGTCACGATCCTGATGATTGTCCGACCGGGGTCCACCACGGGCGCCTAGCCCTAGGATCCGGCTCATGCATGGACAGGTGTACGGACCACACGATCCGTCGACGCCCTCGGCCCCGGCGGCCTACCTCGCCACCCTGGAGGGCCGGCTGACGGCCGACGGGTGCGTCACCCGCTGGGAGGACTGGGCCGGGGTGCCCGTGCTGGTGGGGCGACGGTCGGACTTCCGGCTGCGCTGGATGGCGACGAAGCTCTATCTGTTCACCGTGGCCGCGGCGGTTCCGGAGATCACCGTGCCCGTCGTCGAGGGCTTCACCGAACAGGTGACGAAGTACGCCAAGGACACCAAGGGCGGCCTGCCCGTCGGTCTGCAGAACGGGGTCGGCGCCTTCCCCGTCCTGGTCAGCGACCGCGTCGACCCGGCCGCCGTGCGGTGGGCGGAGGAGCGCCAACGCGTCCGGTTCGCCTGTATGACACGGCCCGTCGTGGTCGACACCTCCCGCCCGTACGTGGGCATGTACCGCGGCAAGCCGGCCCTCGGGCGCATCTACGCCGCGTACTTCATCGAGAAGGGCTCGCAGTACTTCTACGGTCCGTGAATCGTCGCTTCAACGGTCCGTGAGTCCTCCTCCCGTCCCCGCCAGACGGTCACCACCACCGGGCGAGGCTGAGCGCCTCGTCCGACGAGTCCCAGGAGTCGCCGGAGTCGCCGGAGCCCGAGGACTTCGCCCAGTCCGCCGCCCGGTACCGCCTCGCCACCGCCGTCGCGATCAGCACCCCCGCCGCGACCACCAGCGTGAAGAAGGCCCAGGTGAGCGGCCAGACCGCCGCGTCCGGGGGCTCCGGGTGGGAGTGGAAGGAGACGTACATCAGTGCGGCCGGCGGCCCCGCCACCAGCAGCAGGGGCCAGGCCAGCGCGTCCCGGCGGCCGAGGTAGGCGGCCAGGAGCAGCAGGGCCACGCCGAGGAGGACGGCGCCGAGGACGGTCATCGAGGTCGTCTCAGTGATCGACCCGGTCGCTCCGGGGCGGTTGCGCAGGTCCCAGGGGAGGCAGAGGAGGTACGCCGCGCCGGAGAGGGCGGCGCCGAGCACGCGCGTCAGCCAGCGTTCCGGCCAGGGGCGCGTTCGCAGAGGGCCTAACAGCTTCTCGGTCATGCGTACGAGGGTCCCCGCCCGGGCGGCGGGCCGACAGAGTACGCGTACTCAGGTTCCCGTGATCAGGTTCCTGTACTCAGGCGGAGTCGGCGGGTGCCGTCGCCGACAGCGGGGTCGCGATGTCCTCCAGCGAGCGTCGTTCGGCCTTCACCGCCAGGAACGCGGCGACCAGCCCCGCCGCGCACATCAGGCCCGCGCCGATCTGGAAGGCCAGCACGGTGTCGCCGACCACGCCGGACTGGGTGAGGTTCGCGAAGACCAGCGGTCCGCTGATGCCGCCGGCCGCCGTGCCGATGGCGTAGAAGAAGGCGATGGCCATCGCGCGGGTCTCCATCGGGAAGATCTCGGAGACGGTGAGATAGGCGCTCGACGCGCCCGCCGAGGCGAAGAAGAGGGCCACGCACCAGCAGGCCGTCAGGGTCACCGCGCTCAGCGAGCCCCGGCCGAACAGCCAGGCCGTGCCGAACAGCAGCAGCCCGGAGAGCAGGTACGTCGACGAGATCATCGGGCGGCGGCCGACCGTGTCGAAGAGCTTGCCCAGCAGCAGCGGGCCGAGGAAGTTGCCGAACGCGATCACGGCGAAGTAGTAGCCGGTGGCGCCCGCCGGGACGTCGTAGAACTTCGTCAGGATCGCGCCGAAGCCGAAGGTGATCGCGTTGTAGAGGAACGCCTGGCCGATGAAGAGGGAGAGGCCGAGCGCGGCGCGTTTGCGGTAGGTCGCGAAGACCGTGCGGGCGATGGTGAGGAAGCCGATGCTCTTGCGCTGATGGATGGTGATCTCCCCGGCGGGAGGCGGCAGTTCGCGGCCGCCGAGGTCGGCGCGGACCCGTTCCTCCACCGAGTCCACCAGTTGCTCGGCCTCCTCCTGTCTGCCGTGGATCAGCAGCCACCGTGGGCTCTCCGGGACATTGCGGCGTACGAGGAGGATGACCAGGCCGAGGACCACGCCGAGGGCGAAGGTGAGCCGCCAGCCGATGTTCGCCGGGAAGAGGTCGGTGTCCAGCGCGACGATCGACAGCAGGGAGCCGCCGATCGCGCCCAGCCAGAAGCTGCCGTTGATGATCAGGTCGACCCGGCCGCGGTACTGGGAGGGGATCAGCTCGTCGATCGCGGAGTTGATGGCCGCGTACTCGCCGCCGATGCCGAAGCCCGTGAGGAAGCGGAAGGTGAAGAACCACCAGGGCTCGAAGGAGACGGCGGTCAGGGCCGTGGCCCCCAGATACACCGCCAGGGTGACCATGAACAGTTTCCTGCGGCCGAAGCGGTCGGTGAGGCGGCCGAAGAACAGCGCCCCGACGCACGCGCCGGCGACATAGAGGGCGGCCGCGGTGCCGGTGACCTGCGCGGAGGTGATCGGCAGGCCGCTGCCGGGCTCGGAGAGGCGTCCGGCGATGTTGCCGACGACCGTGACTTCCAGTCCGTCGAGGATCCACACCGTGCCGAGGCCGATCACCACGGTCCAGTGCCAGCGTGACCAGGGGAGGCGGTCGAGACGAGCGGGAACGGCGGTGGTGACCCGGCCCCCGCCTTGATCCCGGCCTTCCCCCCGGCCCTTTTCCTCAACGGTGGACATGAGGCTCCCTCCTCGCCGAGCGACGCCTGCCCGGGTTCCCTCCGGAGCACTGCCTACGCCCGCCCGAGTGCGGTCACGCCCTCCCGAGAGGGATCTACGCCCCCACGATCCGCGACACCGTAAAGATCAGCAACCCGGCCAACGAGCCCACCACCGTGCCGTTGATCCGGATGAACTGCAGGTCACGGCCGATGTGGGCCTCGATCTTCCTGGTCGTGTGCTCGGCGTCCCAGCCGGCCACCGTGTCGGTGATGAGGGAGGTGATCTCGGTCCGGTACGTCGTCACCACGTACACCGCCGCGCCCTCCACCCACCGGTCCACCTTGGCCTGGAGCTTGGGATCGGTGGCCATGCGGGCGCCCAGCGAGAGCAGGGAGGCCCGCACGCGCAGCCGCAGCTCGCTGCGCTCGTCCTCGGCGGCGGACACGATCATGGACCGTACGGCCGTCCAGGCGGAGGCGATCAGGTCCTGGACCTCGCCGCGGCCGAGCACCTCACCCTTCAGGCGCTCCACGCGCGCGCGGGTGTCGGTGTCGGACTGGAGGTCGGAGGCGAAGTCGGTGAGGAAGCGGTCGAGGGCGCCGCGGGCCGGGTGGGAGGGGGCGTCGCGCATCTCGGTGACGAAGCGGAGCAGCTCCTTGTAGACCCGCTCGCCGACCTTCTTGTCGACGAAGCGCGGGGTCCAGCCGGGCGCGCCGCCCTGGATCGCGTCCATGACCTGCTCGTCGTGGAGCACCAGCCAGTCGTGGGCGCGGATGCAGACCAGGTCAACGACCCGCTTGTGGCCGCCGTCCGCGACGATCTTCTCCAGCATCTTCCCTATGCCGGGCGCGATCTCCTGGGCGTCGGCGCGGCGGGTGATCGCCTCTCCGACCACCGCCTGCACGTCGGAGTCGCGCAGCACGGTCAGGGCACCTCTGAGCGCGGCGGCGAGCTCGGCGGTGACCCGGTCGGCGTGCTCCGGTTGGGCGAGCCAGGCACCGAGACGGCTGCCGATGCCCACGGCGCGCAGGCGCTGTCGTACGACGTCGGAGGAGAGGAAGTTCTCGCCCACGAACTCGCCGAGCGAGACGCCCAGCTGGTCCTTCTTGGTGGGGATGATCGCGGTGTGCGGGATGGGCAGGCCGAGCGGGTGGCGGAAGAGGGCCGTGACCGCGAACCAGTCGGCGAGCGCGCCGACCATGCCGGCCTCGGCGGCCGCCGCGACATAGCCGGCCCAGGGGCCGGCGCCCTCGTGGGACGCCCATGTCGCGAGGACGTACACGAGGGCGACGAAGAGCAGCAGGCCGGTGGCCGTCAGTTTCATCTGGCGGACACCGCGACGCTTCTCCTCGTCGGCGGCGCTGAACGACGTCATCGCGCGGTTCGGCGGGCCGGGTTCGGTCGTCGCGCGCCGCTCCCGGCCGGGGCCGGCCGTCGCGCGTTCGGCCTGGTCGACGGCGGTCCTCGCGCGGTTGCCGGAGGCGCCGGACCGGGCGGGCTGCCCTTCGGCGCCCGCGTCTTCCGGTTCTGTTCGTTCCATTCACTCCACCCGTTCGCCGCGCCGTCCGAGGGCTCCGTACACATTGTCCCTTCCTGACCGACTCCCGGAACGGAACAGGAGTTCCCTGCGTCTGTTCGGGCGGGGGGAACTCAGGGGAATCCTGGGGCCGCCTCCGGGAAATCTCAGGGGCGTCTCAGGGGCACCTCCGGGGCGTCGCAGGGTCGTTCGAGGCCACGGGAGGGGGTCCCGTCGATTTCTTCTCCACCCCGTACCCCATCATGTGATCATCACTTCGGAGCCTCGGGCTCCCCTCGCCCGAGGAGACACGCACCGCATGACCAAGCGTCATGGTTATGCCCTGCTGGCCGCCGTCATCGCCGTGATCGTGGCCATATCCGGAGCCATATACGTGGGTGTCGCCGCCGACGACGGTACCGGCGGCCGCAACGCCACCGCCGACAACCGCGCCCCGCGCGACTCGGCCGCCCCCGCCTCCGCCGGCACCTGGGTCGGCACCTGGTCGGCCTCCCCCGCCGGAGCCGAGCCCGGCACCGAGACGAACGGCATGGCGGGCCGCTCCCTGCGCAACGTCGTGCACACGGACGTCGGCGGCACCGAAGCCCGCATCACCCTGTCCAACCTCTACGGACAGCAGTCGCTGAACATCACGCACGCCTCGATCGCCGTCGCCGCGGCCGAGAACGACGCGGCGGCGGTGGCCGACACCATGCGCCGTCTCACCTTCTCCGGCAGCACCACCGTGATCGTCCCGGCCGGAGCGCAGATCATGAGCGACGCCGTGCGCGTGCGCGTCCCGCGCGACTCCGACGTCCTCGTGACCACGTACTCCCCGACCTCGTCCGGCCCGGTCACCTACCACCCGCACGCACGGCAGATCTCGTACGCCGCCCAGGGCGACCGCACCGAGGACGTGACCGCCACCGCGTACACCGAGCAGACCCCGCACTGGCGCTACCTCACCGCGCTCGACGTACTGAGCGACGAATCCGTCGGCACCGTCGTCGCCCTGGGCGACTCGATCACCGACGGCATCACCTCCACGGAGGGCGCCAACCACCGCTGGACGGACGTCCTCGCCGACCGGCTGCGCGCCGCGGCCGGCTCCGGCGACCTGCCTCGCTACAGCGTCGTCAACCAGGGCATCAGCGGCAACCAGGTCCTGGCCGAAGGACTCGGCCGGCCCGCCGACAACCCAAGCGGCCTGAACCGTCTCGAACGCGACGTGCTCGGCCGTACGAACGTCAAGGCCGTCGTCATCGACCTCGGCGTCAACGACATCCTGCGCAACCAGGGTGAGGTCGATCCGGCGACCGTCACCGACGGACTGCGGGAGATGGTGCGGCGGGCGCATGCGCGCGGACTGCGGGTCGTCGGGGCGACGCTGATGCCCTTCGGCGGGCACCGCGGGTACTCACGGTCGCGTGACGCCGTACGCCGGGCCGTCAACGCGGAGATCCGGGCGGGGAAGGTGTACGACGCCGTCGTCGACTTCGACGCGGCGTTGCGGGATCCGTACGATCCGCGGCGACTGCGGGCCGACTACGACTCCGGGGACCATCTGCACCCCAGCGACAAGGGGTACGAGCGGATGGCGGAGGTGTTCGATCTCGGGGATCTGAAGGGGGCGGCGCCTGCGGAGCTGTAGGGTCCGGTCGTTTTTCGGCTGCGGCAGCGCTGTGGCTGATCGCGCCCCCGCGGCGGAGCCGCCCAATGTCACAGCCCCGCGCCCCTGAAAGGGGCGCTCCACCTGGCCGGGATTCACCAGCCGCCGTGCCTCCGCCGATGCCGCTCGTCCCTGCGCTCCCGGTGCCGTTCCCGGCGCTCCTCCTGGCGCTCCCTGCGTTCCTCGTGGCGTTCGCGGATGAGGTCGTGGGCGTCGTCCAGGGCGTCGAACATGTCGCCGAGGCCGTCCCGCCGTGAGCCCTCCAGTTCCTTGCGGGCGCTCTTGCGCTCCAGCTTCTCCTGGCGGCGCTCCTCCTTCAGGCGCAGCCGCTCGGCACGGGTCAGTTTGCGCTCCACGCCGACGCCGCCCCAGAAGGCGAAGCCCGTGACGATCACGCGCGGAGCACCCGGGTCCCCGGCCCGCCCCTCCTCTCGGTGGTCGAAGCCGCCCATGATGCCGATGCCGCGGACGACGACCTCGACGCCGGGCGGCACGATGACGTTCACGCCGCCCATGACGGCGACGACGTTGACGACGACCTCGCGGTCCGCGAAGTTCGCCTCGCGCAGGTCGATCTCACCGCCGCCCATGAAGGCGAAGGAGTTGAAGCGCTTGGGGACCGTCCAGCGGCCCTTGCGCTCGAAGCCCGACAGGATCGCGACACCCCACGAGGACGAGCCCTCGCCGCCGACGATCCGCCCCGCCCAACTCCCGCTCTCCTCGGGCTGCTTGACCATGGAGACCGGGGCCACGGCGTGCACGCCGGGCAGATCGCGGGTGAGCGGCGCCAGTTCGCTGTACGTCCGTGCCTTGAACGTCGCTTCCAGCCGCTCCTCGAACTCCTCCATGTCGAGGCGGCCCTCCGCGAGGGCGTCCCGCAGCTGTTCGGCGACTCGTTCACGATCGGCGTCGGAGGCCCGGAGCTCCGGGCTCGGGGGTCCGGGGTCCGGCGGCGTCGGTCGCTGGTCGTCGCTTCCCCTGGAAGGGGCATCCTCGGTCATGGGAGCCAGCCTACGAGAGAGCCTTCTCCGCGTACATGCGGCTGATGACCGCCTCGATGTCCGGCTCCCGCACCGAGAGGTCGACCAGGGGGAATTCGGCCGCGATCCGCGCCACCAGCTCGGCCGCCGACGCCGTCGCGGGGAAGGCGAGCCACTGCCGGGGCCCCTCCACCTTCACCACCCGCGCCGAGTCCACCTCGATCGGCGGGAGCTCCCGCTCCAGGTCGACCACGAGGGTCCGCTCGCTCTCCCCCACCTCGTGCAGCCCGGTCAGCGGACCGTCGTACATCAGCCGCCCGTGGTCGATGACCATCACCCGCCGGCACAGCTGCTCGATGTCGGTGAGGTCGTGCGTGGTCAGCAGCACCGTCGTGCCGCGCTCGGCGTTCAGGTCCCGCAGGAAGGAACGGACCTTGGCCTTGCTGATCACATCGAGGCCGATGGTGGGTTCGTCGAGGTAGAGGACCTCGGGGTCGTGCAGCAGCGCCGCCCCGATGTCGCCGCGCATCCGCTGCCCCAGTGAGAGCTGGCGCACCGGGACGTCCAACAGGGCTTCCAGATCCAGGAGTTCGACACAACGGTCGAGGTTCTCGCGGTAACGGGCGTCCGGGATCCGGTACATGCGGTGCATCAGGCGGTAGGAGTCGATCAGCGGAAGGTCCCACCACAGGGTCGTACGCTGCCCGAAGACGACCCCGATGCGCTGCGCGAGGCGGGTCCGCTCGCGGGACGGGTCGATGCCCGCCACCCGCACCCGGCCGGCGCTCGGGGTGAGGATGCCGGTGAGCATCTTGATGGTGGTCGACTTGCCCGCGCCGTTCGGGCCGATGTAGCCGACCATCTCACCGCGCGCCACGGTGAAGGAGAGGGAGTCCACGGCCCGTACCTGGCGCCGTTCGCTGCGCAGGAAGCCGGTCTTCTTGCGGACGTCGAAGACCTTCTCGACGCCGTCGAGTGCGATGAAGTCGCCCACCGGATCCCTGACCGGGTCCGTCATCAGGCCTGTTTCCATGTCGGTTCAACTCCCCGTGCTGCGATACGAACGAAGTCCCGCCCGCCAGGCGAGTCCCGCCAGCGCGCAGCAGCCCGCCGCGATCAGGGGCGGGGTGAAGGCGATCCAGGTCGGCAGGTCGAGCGGATAGGGCCGGCCCAGCACGTACAGCCCGGGCAGCCAGTTCACGAAGGCCAGCGGGAGCACGAAGGTGGCCCCGCGCACCAGGTCCTTGGCGAAGACGGTCGGCGGGTACTGCAGGAGCGTGGTGCCGCCGTACGTGAAGGAGTTCTGCACCTCGGAGGCGTCCTGCGCGACGAACTGGAAGGCTCCGCCCGCCACGAACACGGCCGCGAAGATGGCGGCGCCGCAGAGCAGCATCAGCGGGACCATGAGCAGTCTGAGCGGCGTCCAGTCGATGTCGAGCACGGCGATCGCGTACGCGAGGACCAGCAGCCCCTGGGTGACCCGGCCGAGGCGGCGCAGCGCGAAGCGGTCGGCGGCGACCTGGGCGAGTACGGGGACGGGGCGTACGAGGAGCGTGTCGAGGGTGCCGTCGCGCACCCGGCGCCCGAGCCGGTCCATCGAGCCGACCACCAGGTCCGTGATCCCGAAGGAGGTGGCCGAGATGCCGTACAGGAAGGCGACCTCGGGCAGGCTGTAGCCGCCGAGCCGGTCGACCCGCGAGAACATCAGCAGGACGGCGACGAAGTCGAGGGCGGTCGCCGCGAAGTTCCCGAAGGTGGTCATCACGAAGGAGGCGCGGTAGGCCATCGTGGAGCGGATCCACATCCCGGCGATCAACCGGTAGGCGCGGACTCCGTCCCGCACTCGGACATACGTCCCCTGCGGCGCGCCCAGGACCGCCGAAGCCACCGGCTCCCCGGAGGTGACCGAGTCCCCTGAGCCCCGTGAGGTTTCCGGTACCTCCGCCGAGTCAGCCACCCTGCACCACCACCCTCCGTGTCGCCACTGACTGGATCAGCCGGCCCAGGGCCAGCAGCCCCACCGCCCAGCTCGCCTGGAAGGCGTACGTGGCGAGGGGGTCCGCGGTGCCGAGCAGAACGTCCGCGGGGCCCTGGACCAGGGACGACCAGGGCAGGGCGCGTACGACCTCGCCCAGCGCGCCCGGGAAGACGTTCAGCGGCAGCATCATCCCCGAGCAGAAGACACCCGCGATCATGGACATCTGCGCCGCGCCCGCCCCGTCGAGCAGCCAGAACGCGGACAGGGCCACCAGGTAGCGCAGCGAGAAGCTGACGACCACTCCGAGCGCGACCGCGATCAGGAACGCGATCCAGGTCAGCGGGTCGGCGGGGAGCGCCAGTTCGAAGCAGAGCGCGCCGAACGCCAGGGGCACCACTCCGCGCCCCAGCAGATGGAACATGGCCCGCCCCGCGTCCTGGGACAGCCACCACAGCTGGAGGTCCGCGGGCCGGTACAGGTCGATCGCGATGTCACCCGTACGGATGCGCTCGATCAGTTCGTCCTCGAAGCCGCCGCCCATCGTCGCCATCGCCATGAGCAGAGCCTGGGAGAGCCACACATAGGTGAGCGCCTGGGCCTGGTCATAGCCGCCGAGGTGCGGTTTCTCGTCCCACAGCGCTATGAAGACATACGCCAGGATCAGCCCGAAGACGGTGTTGGTGAACACCCCTGCCGCCGTCGCCGTCCGATAGGTGGCGTAGCGCCGGAACCCGCCCACCGCGACGGCCGTGTACAACCGCCCTGTCCCCACGAGGATGTCCTCCTTGCGTCAAAGGGGCCGTTGTGGCCGAAGCGCAGGAGCCTAGCCCCCGCCCGGCTTCGCCTGCCAGGCATTTTCAGGCGCGACACGTGCCGGGATCCGGGAACGGAACGCTTGGTGCGACAGTCTTCATCAGGGGGCGCACCAGGCGTATGAGGGCGTACGGGAACGTACGATGCGAAACAGGAGTCCGGCGAACAGATGAGTGACAAGCCGCAGCCGCAGCAGAGCAGCCAGGGCTGGGCCCCGAGGGAACCGGAACCGGCGCCTCAAGCGGCACCGGGCGGGCCGGGCAGCGACGGCGATCCGGGTGGGACGGACGCGCCGGGGATGCCGGGCAAGGCGGGGAAGAAGCCCAGGCGGAAGCGGACGGGCTGGGGGCGGCTCATCCCGACCTGGCGGATGGTGCTCGGCACGTTCCTCGGCGCGATACTGCTCGCGATCGGCCTGTTCGCACTCGGCTACTACCTGGTCAAGATCCCGCCCGCGAACGCCGCCGCGACCAAGCAGAGCAACGTCTACCTGTACGCGGACGGCAGCCAGCTCGCCCGCGACGGCGAGGTCAACCGCGAGAACGTGACGCTCGCTCAGATCTCCAAGGACGCCCAGCACGCGGCACTCGCCGCCGAGGACCGCGACTTCTACACCGAGTCGGCCGTCGACCCCAAGGCGATGATCCGCGCCGGCTGGAACACCGCCACCGGCAAGGGCAGGCAGTCCGGTTCGACGATCACCCAGCAGTACGTGAAGAACTACTACCTGGGCCAGGAGCAGACCGCCACGCGGAAGGTGAAGGAGTTCTTCATCTCCATCAAGCTCGACCGCCAGAAGAGCAAGGACGACATCCTCGAGGGCTACCTCAACACCAGCTACTACGGCCGCAACGCGTACGGCATCCAGGCCGCCGCCCAGGCGTACTACGGCGTCGACGCCAAGAACCTGACGATCGGTCAGGGTGCCTACCTCGCCGCGCTCCTGAACGCGCCGAGCGAGTACGACGTGGTCGCGCACCCCGAGAACAAGTCCGCGGCGCTCGCCCGCTGGAACTACGTCCTCGACGGCATGGTCAAGAAGAACTGGCTGACCCCGGCGGACCGGGCCAAGGTCACGTTCCCGCAGCCCAAGCAGGAAGTGGTCGCGGCCGCCATGTCGGGCCAGCGCGGCTACCTGGTGCAGGCGGTCAAGGACTACCTCGTCTCGAACAAGATCATCGACGAGGACACCCTGACCACCGGCGGCTACCGCATCACGACCACCCTCCAGAAGTCCCGGCAGAACGCCTTCGTCAAGGCCGTCGACAACCAGGTGATGTCGAACCTCGACAAGAAGAACCGCAAGGTCGACCGGTACGTCCGCGCCGGCGGCGTCTCCATCGACCCGGCCACCGGCAAGGTCGTCGCGATGTACGGCGGCATCGACTACACCAAGCAGTACGTCAACAACGCGACACGCCGTGACTACCAGGTCGGCTCCACCTTCAAGCCGCTCGTGTTCACCTCGGCCGTGCAGAACGGCTCGCAGACGCAGGACGGCCGCACGATCACCCCGAACACGGTCTACGACGGCACCAACAAGCGCCCCGTGCAGGGCTGGAGCGGCGGCTCGTACGCGCCCGAGAACGAGGACAACCGCTCGTACGGGCCCATCACGGTACGCACCGCCACCGACAAGTCCGTCAACGCGGTGTACGCGCAGATGGCCGTCGACGTCGGCCCCGGCAAGGTCAAGCAGACCGCCGAAGCCCTCGGCATCCCCTCCAACACCCCCGACCTGACCGCCACCCCGTCCATCGCGCTCGGCCCGTCCACGGCCAGCGTCCTCGACATGGCGGAGGCGTACGCGACACTCGCCAACCACGGCGAGCACGGCACGTACACGCTCGTCGAGAAGGTCACCAAGGACGGCACGTCGGCCGTGAGCCTGCCCAAGCAGGACACCGAGCAGGCGGTGACCCGGGAGGCCGCCGACACCACCACGTCCATCCTGCAGAGCGTCGTCGAGGGCGGCACCGGTACCGCCGCGCTGGCCGCCGGCCGGCCCGCCGCGGGCAAGACCGGCACCGCGGAGGAGGACCAGGCGGCCTGGTTCGCGGGCTACACCCCCGACCTCGCCACCGTCGTCTCCGTCATGGGCCAGGACCCCGACACCGGCACCCACGAGTCGCTCTACGGCGCCCTCGGCCAGGCCCGCATCAACGGCGGCGGCTACCCGGCGCAGATCTGGGCGCAGTACACGAAGGCCGCGCTCAAGGGCAGCAGCGCGAAGGACTTCGACCTCCAGCTCCAGCCGGGCGCGGAGGAGCAGCAGCTCCCGAGCACCGGCCCCACCGACCAGACCCCCGGCACCGGCGGCCAGGACAACGGGGGCCAGACCACCGGCGGGACGGCCACCCAGAGCCCGCCCTCGGACGAGACCCAGGGGCAGACCCAGGGCCAGACGGACGGCCAGACCCAGGGCCAGACGGAGGGTCAGACCCAAGGTCAGACGCAGGGCCAGACGGACGGCGGCACCACCACCGGGGGCGGCACGACCGACGGGACGACCACCGGCGGCACGACGGACGCGGGCACCACCACCGGCGGCGACACCGCGGCCCCGTCGGGCGGGACCACGGACGGCGGCGGTACGGCGGGGACGACCGCGGGAGCGGGGCCACTGAGCGGACTGACGTCACGAAAACAGTGATCCGCGCAGTGACCCGCGCCGGGACTCAGATCCCCAGATCCTTGATGATCTTCGCCACGTGCCCGGTCGCCTTGACGTTGTACAGCGCCCGCTCGACCTTGCCCTCCTCGTCCACGATCACCGTGGAGCGGATGACGCCGACAACCGTCTTGCCGTACAGCTTCTTCTCGCCGAAGGCGCCGTACGCCTCCAGGACGGTCTTGTCGGGGTCGCCGACCAGGGTGACCTTCAGGGACTCCTTCTCGCGGAACTTCGCGAGCTTCTCGGGCTTGTCCGGGGAGACGCCGATGACGTCGTACCCGGCACCGGCCAGCACGTCGAGGTTGTCCGTGAAGTCACAGGCCTGCTTGGTGCAGCCGGGGGTCAGGGCGGCCGGGTAGAAGTAGACGATGACCTTGCGGCCCTTGTGGTCGGCGAGGGAGACCTCGTTGCCGTCGGCGTCGGGCAGGGTGAAGGCGGGGGCGGTGTCGCCGGGCTGGAGTCGCTCGCTCATCGGTACCTCACGTGGCCGGGGTGAATGCTTACGGAACTACGGGAACGAGCGTAATGGGGGTGCCGAGGGGTGAGCGGCGGCCCGAGCTGACAGACTGTCGACGGCACAGAGGCAGAGATCGGAACACGACCACGGAGGCAGCGCGGTGTCGGATACGTCGAGAACGTCGGATACCAGGACTCCGGCGCAGATCGAGGCGGACATCAAGCGCCGCCGCGAAACACTCGCCGAGACGCTCGACGAGCTCGGCGTGCGCGTCCACCCGAAGACGATCGTCGGGGACGCCAAGGCCAAGGTCGCCTCCCAGATCGACCACACGCTCGGCCGCGCCTACGTCGGCGTGAACCGGGTGGTCGGCGATGTGAAGGGGCAGTTCGTCACCGAGGACGGCGCGCCGCGCCTGGAGCGCATCGTGCCCCTCGCACTCGTCGCGGTCGGGTTCGTGGGCCTGATGGTGGCGGGCTCACGGCGCCGCAAGCGCTGACAACGGCTCGACCCCGGCTCGGCTCCGACTTGATCGGCTCGACCCCGGCCCGATCGGCTCGACTCGACTCAGCCCCGGCCCGATCGGCTCGACTCGACTCGGCCGGGCGCGACCCGGCTGCGGACGGACGACTCAAAGGCAGGTAGGTTCTGGACGTGAGCGCCAATCGGGACAAGAAGACCCCCCACCACGACAAGTTGCCCATCCGGATGCTGCACGACCGCGTGCTGGTGCGGCAGGACGCCGCCGAGGGCGAGCGGCGTTCCGGCGGCGGCATCCTGATCCCCGCGACGGCGGCCGTCGGCCGACGCCTCGCCTGGGCCGAGGTCGTCGCGGTCGGGCAGAACGTACGGACGGTGGAACCGGGCGACCGTGTCCTCTACGACCCCGAGGACCGGGCCGAGGTCGAGGTGCGGGGAATCGCGTACGTGCTCATGCGCGAGCGCGATCTGCACGCCGTGGCGGCGGACCGCTTCGAGGGCTCCGAGGACTCGACCGGCTTGTATTTGTAGGGCGCAGCTGAACCGACGGGGCTGGTGACCATGGTCACCAGCCCCTTTTGCCTGTGCTTTGCTACCGTGGAAGGCGTTGGAAGGACCCCGACGAGACGCGCCGTACCGGGCGGAGAGCGAAAGAGCTCCCAGGCAAAGACGACGCACCCCTGTTGATCACTCACGGAGGTGCCTCTCATGGCCTGGATCCTGCTGCTCGTCGCCGGTCTGCTCGAAGTCGGCTGGTCGATCGGCATGAAGTACACCGACGGCTTCACCCGCCTCGTCCCCAGCGTCCTCACCGGCGCGGGCATCATCGCGAGCATGGTCCTCCTCTCCTACGCCGCCAAGTCCCTCCCCATCGGCACCGCCTACGGCGTCTGGGTCGGCATCGGCGCGGCCGGCGCGGCGGTACTGGGCATGCTCGTCCTCGGCGAACCGGCGACCGCCGCCCGCATCTTCTTCGTCTGTCTGCTCCTGGTGGCGGTGGTGGGCCTGAAGGTGACCTCGGGGCACTGACCGGGCGCGGGGCTCCTCACAACGGCCGGTTGATCCAGTCACCGGGGAGAAGCGCGCGGACCGCGTCCAGGGCGGGCGCGGTCCGGCCGAGGACCCACAGCCAGTCACCGGCGTCCACCCGGAGCAGGGCGTCGGGGGACGAGAACCAGCGGACCACGGCTGCGTCGACGGCCCACATCGGGTAGTCGGGCAAGGACAGCCGCTCGAACCCCGCCGGCGGCGCGTCGAGGGTTTCGCTCTCTTCGAGGGGGCGATTGTCCGCGCGTTTCTCGTCATGGGCGAGTACGGACTCGGACAGCACCATCTCGACGCAGGCGAGGGAGAAGCGGTCGAGGAAGGGGGACCAGTCATGTGCGCCGCCGTCCGTACGCCGGAAGACCACGGGCGGATCGTCCTTCTCCAGGTCCTCCTGCCGAACGGCCCACTCGGCGACCGCCTGATTCTCCAACCGGAACACCAAAGCACCGTCGACGATGCGCAGTTGCTCCAGCGGGAGCAGCGGATCCTGCACGCCGGTCAGGTCCGCACGCCTCCCGAGCAGCCCGTACACATCCCACAGGGCAATCGGCAGCGGCGAGCGGAGCCGGTACTCGGCATCGGTCAACTCCTCGTACGAACAGCCGTCACGGGCACTGATCGGCTCACACCAGTACCGGGCAAAGCCCTCGACGAAGCGCCAGGCCCCCGCCCGGTCCTCGACGGCCGCCCATTCGGCACCCACGTCGAACTCCACGGTCACCCGCCGAAGGCTACCCGCGACCGCTTCCCGCAGGGCCGCGTCGGAACGAGATCCACACGTCGGACGCCATGTCCGGTCGCCCCGGCACCGGCGTGAGAATCTGCGGTTGCTGTGTCCCCACTGCCACGCGATCACAAGCACCTGGTGCGGGGGAGGCAGAAGGCGGCGGGCGACTCCCGGTACGATGGCAGGCGGCTAGCGGCGGTGGCGCAACGGCGACGCAGCAGACTTAGGATCTGTGGCCCGTGAAACGGCTTGAGGGTTCGAATCCCTTCCGCCGCACAGCAAACGGCCTGCGAATCGAAAGATACGCAGGCCGTTCTCGTAGGCTCTCTCAGCCCAGCAACTCCCGAACCACCGGCACCAGCCCCCGGAACGCCTTCCCCCGGTGGCTGATCGCGTTCTTCTCCTCGGGGGAGAGTTCGGCGCAGGTTCGGGTGTCGCCCTCCGGCTGGAGGATGGGGTCGTAGCCGAAGCCGTTGGTGCCGGTGGGGGTGTGGCGCAGAGTGCCCCTCAGTTGGCCCTCGACGACGCGCTCCGTGCCGTCCGGCAGGGCGAGCGCCGCCGCGCAGGCGAAGTGGGCGCCCCGGTGCTCGTCGGCGATGTCCGAGAGCTGGGCGAGGAGCAGGTCCAGGTTGGCCTTGTCGTCCCCGTGCCGTCCCGCCCAGCGGGCGGAGAAGATGCCGGGGGCGCCGTTCAGGACGTCCACGCAGAGGCCGGAGTCGTCGGCGACGGCGGGCAGGCCGGTGGCCTGGGCCAGGGCGTGGGCCTTGAGGAGGGCGTTCTCGGCGAAGGTGACGCCGGTTTCCCTGACGTCGGGGATGTCCGGGTAGGCGTCCGCGCCGACGAGGTCATGGGCGAGACCGGCGTCGGCGAGGATCGCCTTCAGCTCGGTGATCTTTCCGACGTTGCGGGTGGCGAGGATCAGGCGGGTCATGGGGACCAGTATCCAGGGGCCGGAGAGCCGCTCGTCACGACGTGCAGACCTTCGTCAGCTCTCCGGCCGCGTCGGTGACCGGGCTGACGTCGGGGGTGTTGTCGCCGTTCTTGACGGCCGTACGGACGTTGCCGACGGCCTTCTTCAGGTCGTCGACCGCCTTGTTGACGTCGGCGTTGTCCGTCTTGTCGCCGATCTTGTCGAGGTTGTTCTCGATCGCGTTGAGGGACTCGTCGGTCTGCGTCGGGTCGTTCGCCGCGTTCTCCACGGCCTGCTGGAGGTCGGTGACGCTGTCGGCGATGGAGTCGGCGGTCTGGACGCAATCCAGGGCCTTGTTGACGGCGTCGCAGCCCACCGCCGCCGGCAGGGCGACAAGTACGGCGGCAACGGCGAATGCGGCTGTGCGGCGTCGGTGGCGCGCGGCCATGGAACGGTCCCTCCCCGTGGACAAACATGTGGTCGACCCCGTGGCGCGGTCGGCTCGGCCCGTGCGGGGGCCGACGGGGGCGCACGGCTGGACCGTACGCCCGTACCCCTAAGAACGCGAAGGGTTATTCCGCGGTTGCCTCGAGGGCCGCCCGCTGGATCGCCGCGAGCTCGTCGCAGCCGACGACGGCGAGGTCGAGCAGGGCGTTCAGCTCCTTGCGGTCGAAGGGCTCGGCCTCCGCGGTGCCCTGGACCTCGACGAAGCGTCCGTCGCCGGTGCAGACGACGTTCATGTCGGTGTCGGCCTTCACGTCCTCCTCGTAGCAGAGGTCCAGGAGGGGGATCCCGCCGACGATGCCGACCGAGACGGCGGAGACGGTGCCGGTCAGGGGCTTGCGGCCGGGCTTGACCAGCTTCTTGGCCTGCGCCCAGGTGATCGCGTCGGCCAGCGCCACGTACGCGCCGGTGATGGCCGCCGTGCGCGTGCCGCCGTCGGCCTGGAGGACGTCGCAGTCGAGGACGATGGTGTTCTCGCCGAGCGCCTTGTAGTCGATGACGGCGCGCAGGGAGCGGCCGATGAGGCGCGAGATCTCGTGCGTACGGCCGCCGATCTTGCCGCGGACCGACTCGCGGTCTCCGCGAGTGTTCGTGGCGCGGGGAAGCATGGAGTACTCGGCGGTGACCCAGCCCTCTCCGCTGCCCTTGCGCCAGCGCGGGACGCCCTCGGTGACGGAGGCGGTGCAGAACACCTTGGTGTCGCCGAAGGAGACGAGGACGGAGCCCTCGGCGTGCTTGCTCCAGCCGCGCTGGATGGTGATGGGGCGCAGTTGTTCGGGGGTGCGGCCGTCGATTCGAGACATGGCGTTGAGCCTAGCGGCATACGGCCGAGGGGCCGCCTCCGGTTGTGGAAGCGGCCCCTCAAGGGTGAGGTACGGGGCTCAAGGGTGCCCCTTCGACTCACATCGACCCAGATCGACTCACGTCGGTTCGCGTCGGTTCACATCATGTCTTCTCGGTTCACATCATGTCTTCGATGTCCGCGGCGATGGGGTCGGCGTCGGTGCCGATGACGACCTGGATGGCGGTGCCCATCTTGACGACGCCGTGGGCGCCGGCGGCCTTCAGGGCGGCCTCGTCGACCTTGCTCGGGTCCACGACCTCGGTACGCAGGCGGGTGATGCAGCCCTCGACCTCTTCGATGTTGTCGATGCCGCCGAGCCCGGCGACGATCTTCTCAGCCTTCGTGGCCATGTCCTACTCCCTGATCAGAACCGCTTTGTCGCAGTAACCCACAGTTGGCCCATCTTTGCGAGCGGCCATGTCGCGCGTACCGAATGATGGCGTTCACGACAGCGCAACCGTTCGTCGACTGGTCTACACCAGTGGGCGTGCAGTCGCCAACCCGGCCCCGTCCGGAGGACGCCCATGAGTGCCGACAGCGCCCCCGCGCCCGCACGGGCCCGCTGGAACAAGCTGTTCCAGGGTCTTCAGAAGATGGGCCGCAGCCTCCAGCTGCCGATCGCCGTGCTGCCGGCCGCGGGCATCCTCAACCGGCTCGGCCAGCCTGATGTGTTCGGCGACAAAGGGCTCGGCTGGGGCAATGTCTCCAAGATCATGCGGGGCGCGGGCGGCGCGCTGCTCGACGGCTCACTCGGGCTGCCGATGCTGTTCTGCGTGGGCGTGGCCATCGGCATGGCGAAGAAGTCGGACGGGTCGACGGCGCTCGCCGCGGTGGCCGGTTTCCTCGTCTACTACAACGTGCTGCGCCAGTTCCCGGTGAGCTGCACGGGCGGGATGAAGGCCCTCACGAACATCGGCTGCCAGGCGGCCGACTTCTCCGTGGCCCCGTTCACCTACCAGAATCCGGGGGTCTTCGGCGGCATCGCCATGGGACTGATGACCGCGTACTTCTGGCAGCGCTACCACCGCACCAGGCTGGTCGACTGGCTCGGCTTCTTCAACGGGCGGCGGCTGGTGCCGATCATCATGGCGTTCGTGGCCATCGCGTTCGCCGTGCTGTGCCTGTGGGTCTGGCCGCCGGTGGGACGGAGTCTTGAGCACTTCAGCGACTGGCTGGTGGGGCTGGGCTCCTGGGGTGCCGGTGTCTTCGGGGTGGCCAACCGGGCGCTGCTGGTGATCGGCCTGCACCAGTTCCTGAACGTGCCTGTCTGGTTCCAGTTCGGCAGTTACACCGCGCCGGACGGGACGACCGTGCACGGTGACATCAACATGTTCCTGTGGGGCGATCCCAACGCCGGACAGTTCACGTCCGGCTTCTTCCCCATCATGATGTTCGCGCTGCCGGCGGCGGCCCTGGCCATCACGCACTGCGCCCGGCCCGAGCGTCGCAAGGAGATCGGCGGGCTCATGCTGTCGGTCGCGCTGACCTCGTTCGTCACGGGCATCACGGAACCGCTCGAGTACTCCTTCCTGTTCGTCGCGCCGGTGCTGTACGCGATCCACGCGCTGCTGACGGGGGTGTCGATGGCGGTGACCTGGGGGTTGGGCGTGCACGACGGTTTCAGCTTCTCCGCCGGGGTCATCGACTACGTCATCAACTGGCATCTGGCGACCAGACCGTGGGCGATCGTGCCGATCGGGCTGTGCTTCGCGGTCGCGTACTACGTGATCTTCCGGTTCGCGATCACGAAGTTCGATCTGAAGACTCCGGGGAGGGAGTCGGAGGAGGAGCACGAGGACACGACCAAGGCGTAGGCCGTTCGTTCACGAACCGCGGGCCGGTGGGTGCCGGTCGCGCGGCTTCGTCGCGCCCGGAACTGATTCCTCCCCTTATGACCCAGGCCACAAAATTCGCGGGTTCCTTATCTCACCTTCACCGTGCTACAACAGGTCTACACCACCGAGTGGTATAGACCACGCACACTGGAGGAAGTTGTGTCCACGGCCAGTGCCGCTCCCGCGGCCGACAAGAAGAAGGGCTCCGGCGCGATGGCTGTCCTGCAGCGCATCGGCCGTAGCCTGATGCTGCCGGTCGCCGTACTGCCCGCCGCCGCGCTCCTCGTGCGTCTCGGCAACACCGACATGCTGGGGCGCGCGTCCTTCCCCACGTTCCTCACCAAGATCGCCGGCTTTATGACGGCCGGTGGCAACGCGATCCTCGACAATATGGCATTGCTGTTCGCCGTGGGCATCGCGATCGGCTTCGCGAAGAAGTCGGACGGCTCGACGGCGCTCGCCGCGGTGGTCGGTTACCTGGTCTTCAAGAACGTGCTGGCGACGTTCACCGACAAGAACCTGCCGAAGGTGGCCACGGCCGTCGACGGCAAGGTGGTCATGGTGAACGCCCCCGTGGACGCCAAGGTCCTGGGCGGTGTGGTGATGGGCATAGTCGTCGCCCTGCTGTACCAGAAGTTCTACCGGACCAAGCTGCCCGACTGGGCGGGCTTCTTCGGCGGCCGCCGGCTCGTCCCGATCCTGTCCGCGTTCGCCGGTCTGCTGATCGGCATCGTCTTCGGCTACATCTGGCCGGTCCTCGGCACGGGTCTGCACAACTTCGGTGAGAAGCTGGTCGGTTCGGGTGCCGTCGGCGCCGGCATCTTCGGTGTCGCCAACCGTGCGCTGATCCCGATCGGCATGCACCACCTGCTGAACTCCTACCCGTGGTTCCAGGCGGGCGACTACCACGGCAAGAGCGGTGACATCGCGCGCTTCCTGGCCGGCGACCCGACCGCGGGCCAGTTCATGACCGGCTTCTTCCCGATCATGATGTTCGGCCTCCCGGCCGCGTGCCTGGCGATCGTGCACTGCGCCCGTCCCGAGCGCCGCAAGGTCGTCGGCGGCATGATGCTCTCGATCGCGCTGACCTCGTTCGTGACGGGTGTGACCGAGCCGATCGAGTTCACGTTCATGTTCATCGCGCCGGTCCTGTACGCCATCCACGCGGTCCTCACCGGCATCTCGCTGGCGCTGACCTGGGCGCTCGGCATGAAGGACGGTTTCGGCTTCTCGGCCGGCGCGGTCGACTTCGGCCTGAACCTCGGCATCGCGACCAACCCGTGGGGCCTGGTCCTGGTGGGCCTGTGCTTCGGAGTGGTCTACTACGCGGTCTTCCGCTTCGCCATCACGAAGTGGAACCTCCCCACGCCGGGCCGCGAGTCCGACGAGGAACTGGCGGAGCTGCTGAAGGCGGAGGCCAAGTAGCCCCCCGCACACGACCGAGGGCCCCCGGAGAATCCTCCGGGGGCCCTTTCGTACGTACGGGTGGCCGCGGCTCCGACGCCGCGGCGAATTCCGGCTCTCCTGCGGCCTCTCCTACGACGGCCTCTGGATCCCCTACGACGGCTTCTAGATCTCGTACGTCGCCCGGGGCGTCGCCAGATCCGCGGGGCCCGAGTACACCGCGCGGGCGTCGGCCAGGTTGATCCGGGGGTCCGTCCACGGCGGGATGTGGGTGAGCAGCAGGCGGCGGGCGCCGGCGCGGTCGGCGCTCTCACCCGCCTCGCGACCGTTGAGGTGCAGGTCGGGGATGTTCTCCTTGCCGTGCGTGAACGCGGCCTCGCAGAGGAACAGGTCGGTGTCCCGGGCGAGTTCGTCCAGCGCGTCGGTGACACCGGTGTCCCCGGAGTAGGTCAGCGACTTCCCGTCGTGTTCGATACGGATGCCGTACGCCTCCACAGGGTGGCGCACCCGCTCCGTGTGCACGGTGAACGGGCCGATCTCGAACGTGCCCGGTTTGACGGTGTGGAAGTCGAAGACCTCGCTCATCGAGGAGGCGGTGGGAGTGTCCGCGTACGCGGTGGTCAGTCGCTGTTCCGTGCCCTCGGGTCCGTAGACGGGGAGCGGGTCGCAGCGACCGCCGTCGTGGCGGTAGTAGCGCGCGACGAAGTACGCGCACATGTCGATGCAGTGGTCGGCGTGCAGATGGCTGAGGAAGATCGCGTCGAGGTCGTAGAGACCGCAGTGGCGCTGCAGCTCGCCAAGGGCACCATTGCCCATGTCGAGAAGCAGCCTGAAGCCGTCGGCCTCGACGAGGTAGCTCGAGCAGGCCGATTCCGCGGACGGGAACGACCCCGAGCAGCCGACGACGGTGAGCTTCATAAGAGCTGGAACCTCCGCGCTGACAGGAAGTGCAGAGAGTAGATGCGGGGTGCAGGTACTCGGATGCAGATACGGGAACGGGGGTCGTGCGGTCCGTCGAGCGTAAGGCGCAAAAGGGCGGGTCGCTCCTCCACCAGGGGCTGTTGTGGGCGAACTCACCTGTGGTGTCACCGGTTCGGATGGACGGTCGACCGGAGGTCGGATGCCTGGGTCTCGCGGTAGGGGGCGGGGCGGAGTGCGCGCCGGTACCTTCTTTGGTATGGACACGTCCTGGTGGCTCGCGTTGGCGGCCGTGGTGCTGCTCGCGCTGGTCGCGACGCTGGTGGACGGCTGGGGGCGCCGTGGACGCCGAGGGCGCCGAGGAGACCGGGCCGCCGGCCGGACTCGGCCGCCCGGGCGGCGGGAACGGCTGCGGATACCTCGGCCGCGGCCGGCGGAGATCTGGTGGGCGAAGGTTCCGTACGAGGACGGGCCCGGGGAGAAGGACCGGCCGTGTCTGGTGCTGGCCGTGCGGGGCGAACGGGTGACCGTCGCGAAGATCACGAGCAAGTACCACGACGAGCGGGCCGGGGTGATTCCGCTGCCGCCGGGTGCCGTCGGCGATGCGCATGGGCGGGCGAGCTTCCTGGAGACGGATGAGCTGCGCGAGGTGCCCTTGTGGGAGTTCCGGCGGCGGGTGGGGGTGGTGGATCCGGTGCTCTGGGACCAGGTCCGCTACCTGGCCGGCTGAGGCTGTCCCTCGCCCCCGCCGCCCCTACCCGTCCCCTCCCTACTCGGGGGCTCCGCCCCCACACCCCCGATCGGCCTGAACGGCCTCGTCCTCAAACGCCGGACGGGCTGAAGATGCGCGCAGCGCCCCTTAGGGGCGCGGGGAACTGCGCGACCAGCCCCCACTCACCCGCAGCCGAAAAACCGCCTCACGGGGCCTGGGGCGGAGCCCTACGCCCAGAGCTGGCCCTGGAGGGTTTCGATGGCCTCTTCTGTGGTCGCGGCGGTGTAGACGCCCGTCGACAGGTACTTCCAGCCGCCGTCGGCGACGACGAAGACGATGTCGGCGGACTCACCGGCGGCGAGCGCCTTCTTGCCGACACCGATCGCGGCGTGCAGCGCGGCCCCGGTGGAGACGCCCGCGAAGATGCCCTCCTGCTGGAGGAGCTCACGGGTGCGGGTGACCGCGTCGGCGGAGCCGACCGAGAAGCGGGAGGTGAGGACCGACGCGTCGTACAGCTCGGGGACGAACCCCTCGTCCAGGTTGCGCAGGCCGTACACCAGGTCGTCGTAGCGCGGCTCCGCGGCGACGATCTTCACGCCCGGCTTGTTCTCCCGGAGGTAGCGGCCGACGCCCATCAGGGTGCCCGTCGTGCCGAGGCCGGCGACGAAGTGCGTGATGGAGGGGAGGTCCGCCAGGATCTCGGGGCCCGTCGTCGCGTAGTGGGCGCCCGCGTTGTCGGGGTTCCCGTACTGGTAGAGCATCACCCAGTCGGGGTGCTCGGCCGACAGTTCCTTCGCGACGCGCACGGCGGTGTTGGAACCGCCGGCCGCGGGGCTGGAGATGATCTCCGCGCCCCACATGGCCAGCAGGTCCCGCCGCTCCTGAGAGGTGTTCTCCGGCATCACGCACACCATGCGGTAGCCCTTGAGCTTCGCCGCCATGGCCAGCGAGATGCCGGTGTTCCCGCTCGTCGGCTCCAGGATCGTGCAGCCCGGCGTCAACCGGCCGTCCTTCTCCGCCTGTTCGACCATGTGGAGGGCCGGGCGGTCCTTGACCGAACCCGTCGGGTTGCGGTCCTCCAGCTTCGCCCAGATCCGGACGTCGGCGGACGGCGAAAGCCGTGGCAGGCGCACCAGAGGGGTGTTGCCCACCGCGGCGAGCGGGGAGTCGTAGCGCATCAGCGATCAGCAGCCGATCAGACCATGCCGCCGGCCACGGCCGGCAGGATCGTCACGTTGTCGCCGTCGGTGAGCTTGGTGTTGATGCCGTCGAGGAAGCGGACGTCCTCGTCGTTCAGGTACACGTTGACGAAGCGGCGCAGCTGGCCGTCGTCGACGATCCGGGCCTGGATGCCCGCGTGCCGGGTCTCGAGGTCGGCGAAGAGCTCGGCGAGGGTCGCGCCGCCGCCCTCGACGGCCTTCTCGCCGCCGGTGTAGGTGCGGAGGATGGTGGGGATGCGGACCTCGATGGCCATGGTTGCGGGCTCCTGTCGGAAGGAAAAGTCAGGTCGGTGGGCGCGCGGCAGCGCGGAAACAGCAGGGCGGGACGCCGGTTGCGGCCCCGCGGAGCCGTGGCTCACGGCCGTACGGCGGCAGGTTTCAGCGCGTACAGATGGCGCTCTGCAGCCTGCACAGGTCGACGTGCAGCCGCGCCACGAGCAGCATGCCCGGCGTCTTGTCGCTCACGTCCTGGGAAACCATGGGCTCATCGTATCGATTCCCCGTCCGGGTCCCGGAGTGTGATCTCAGATGGTGGATGAATTCTGCCCGAAGTTCGGGATCGGGGCGGAGTCAGGACGGGATCAGTACGCGTCCACGACCGTGACCTCCTCCTCCGTCACCTCTCCCTCGACGATCCGGTACGAGCGGAACTGGAACGGACCCGCGTCGTCCGCGTCCGCCGTGGAGACGAGGAGGTAGTGCGCGCCGGGCTCGTTGGCGTACGAGATGTCGGTGCGGGAGGGGTACGCCTCGGTCGCCGTGTGGGAGTGGTAGATGATCACCGGCTCCTCGTCGCGGTCGTCCATCTCGCGGTACAGCTTCAGCAGGTCGCCGGAGTCGAACTCGTAGAACGTGGGAGAGCGGGCGGCGTTGAGCATCGGGATGAAGCGCTCGGGGCGGCCCGAGCCGGCCGGGCCCGCGACGACGCCGCACGCCTCGTCGGGGTGGTCCTGGCGCGCGTGCGCGACGATCTGGTCGACGAGGGCCTGGGTGATGGTCAGCATGTCGGTCAGGATAAGCAGAAGGGCCGCTCCGTACCGAAGAGTGGTACGGAGCGGCCCACATGCTGAACCAGGAGGGTCGGCCATGCTGAACCGGGGAGGTCAGCCATGCTGAACCGGGAAGGTCAGCCGACCTTCTCGAACGCCGGCTCGCGGCGCTCGGTGACCTCGGGGTTGCGTGCCTTGAGCACCCACCAGCCGATGGCCAGGGCCGCGGCCCAGCCGGCCATCACGTACAGGCAGACGCGGGAGTCGGCGTCGTACGCGATGAGACCTGTGACGAAGAGCAGGAAGACGACCGCGATCCAGCTGCACTTCGCTCCGCCCGGGGCCGGGAAGGAGGAGGCGGGCAGGCGTCCGGCGTCGACCGCGCGGCGGTAGAGGATGTGGCTGACCAGGATCATCAGCCAGGTCCAGATGCCGGCGGCGGTGGCCACCGAGGTGACGTAGCCGAAGGCCTTCTCCGGGACGATGTAGTTCAGGATCACGCCGATGCCCATGAAGAGCATGGAGACGGTGATGCCGAACGCCGGGGTCTTGGTCGAGGAGAGCCTGCTGAAGACCTTGGGGGCCTCGCCGTTGTCCGCCAGGGTGCGCAGCATGCGGCCCGTGGAGTACATGCCGGAGTTGCAGGAGGACAGGGCGGCGGTCAGGACCACGAAGTTGACGATGCCGGCGCCGGCCGGGATGCCGATCTTCGCGAAGGCCTCGACGAAGGGGCTGACGCCCGGGGCGAACTCCGTCCACTTCACGACGCAGAGGATGACCGTGAGCGCGCCGACGTAGAAGAGCGCGATGCGCCACGGCAGGGTGTTGATCGCCTTGGGGAGGGTCTTCTCCGGGTCCTCGGACTCGCCCGCCGTGACGCCGACGAGCTCGACGGCGAGGTAGGCGAACATGACGCCCTGGAGGGTCATCAGGGACGAGCCGATGCCCTTGGGGAAGAAGCCGTCGAACTGCCAGAGGTTGGCGACGGAGGCCGTGTCACCGGCCGAGCTGAAGCCGAAGGTGAGGACGCCGAGGCCGATCACGATCATGCCGATCAGGGCGGTGACCTTGACCATCGAGAACCAGAACTCGATCTCTCCGAAGAGCTTCACCGAGATCAGGTTCGCCACGAAGAGGACGATCAGGAAGACCAGCGCCGTCACCCATTGGGGGATGGACGGGAACCAGTAGTGGACGTAGATCGCGGCGGCGGTGAGTTCCGCCATGCCGGTGACCACCCACATCAGCCAGTACGTCCAGCCGGTGAAGTAGCCGAAGAACGGGCCGAGGAACTCGCGGGAGTACTCCGCGAAGGAGCCCGAGACCGGGCGATACAGGAGCAGCTCGCCGAGCGCCCGCATGATGAAGAAGATGATCACGCCTGCGAGGGCGTACATGAAGATGAGGCTGGGCCCCGCCTTGGCGATGTTCGCCCCGGCGCCCAGGAAGAGGCCGACGCCGATGGCGCCGCCGATCGCGATCATCTGGACCTGGCGACTGCCGAGCCCGCGCTCGTACCCCTCTTCGGGGGCGTCGCCGCCCACGGCCTCACTGCCGGCACGCGGCTCGTCGGTCTTGTCGACCTGCGATGAGGTCATGTGTGGTGCGCCTTTCTCCATGCCGGTCCGAGCCAGTCCTCTGGCCTCGGATCGGGTTCCGATCCCCCCGGATGTGATGGAGCTGTGCCTGGCCGGCGGTCGCCGGCTCGGTGGCGCACCCGACCGGACATGGGTGGTGTCCTGTCGGGCGGTCGTGAAGATTTATCACGGCCGCAACATGGGCAGCCCGCGGGTGATGTAAGGCATGCCACAGGGAGAAGCGGACAAACAGCACCCAGGTGTGCATACCAGGCCATGACGGTGACGGGATCGTTATCCGGATCTGAGCGTCCTCTGAGCGAACACCGATTGAACCCTGAACCAACCCCTGGTCAGGGCATACCGGCCGCTTCACCGACCGCTTCCCCACTCAGCGCCCGAACAGGGCACCTCGGCGCTCGAACAGGGCATCTCGGCGCCCGGTCAGCGCATCAGCGTCTCGACGAGCGTCTCCTGGAGACCGCCCAGCCACAGGTACGCCATCACCATCGGCTTGCGCGGGTCCTCGTCCGGGAGGCGGTAGAGGAGGTCGGTGTCCTCCTCGTCGACGACGTCGAGCCGGGCCCCGATCGCCAGGCGCAGGTCGTTGAGGGCGCGCAGCCACTGCTCGGACTCCTCGGGCGAGAGCTTGAGGACCGCGCCTCCGTCGCCCGCCGTGGTGAGGGCGTCCAGCGAGCGGATCACCGCGAGGGCGTTCTCGCGCTTGCCGGCGCGCAGGTCGTTCTCGGTGAAGCGGCGGAACTCGGAGGAGTACGCACGCTGCTCCTCCGCCTGTTCCGGCGAGGACGCCTCGACGTCGGGGCCGCCGTAGGCGTCCGGGAAGAGGCGCTGGAGCACGGGGTCGGAGGGCGGTTCGCTGGGGCCCTCCGCGAACAGTTCGGCGAGCGGGTCGTCGGGGGCGTTCTCCGCGGGGCCGGGACCGATGAGCTCCAAGAGCTGTACGGCGAGGGAACGGATGATGGAGATCTCGACCTCGTCGAGCGCGACGGCCGCGCCGCCGCCGGGGAGCGGTTCGAAGTGTCCTGGCATGGAGTGAGTTCGCTACTTCCGGTCCTGCTCGCGGTTTACAGGGAGGGCTCGGGCTGCTGCCGGTCCGACGGCCGCCGGTCCGACGGCTTCCGGTCCCGCTACTTCCGGTCCTGCTGAAGGGTGGCCCACAGACCGTAGCCGTGCATGGCCTGTACGTCGCGCTCCATCTCCTCGCGCGTGCCGCTGGAGACGACCGCCCGGCCCTTGTGATGGACGTCGAGCATGAGCTTGGTGGCCTTGTCCTTGGTGTAGCCGAAGTACGTCTGGAAGACATACGTCACATAGCTCATGAGGTTGACCGGGTCGTTGTGCACGATGGTGACCCAGGGGACGTCGGGCTCGGGTACGGCGAAGACCTCCTCCGCCGACTCGGTCTTTTCGATCTCTAGGGGTGCGGGAGCGGTCACACGGCCCATGCTGCCACCAGAGAGGGGGGCCCGCACAAACGGACCCCCGGAATACAACGGGATACCACCGGAATACAACGGCCCCCACAAATCGTCAGAGTGACGAGATGGGGGTACCATTCGGCCTTATGAACACAGCGGACCTTGGGCTGCCGGTGGACGTTCCCTCGACGGCGCTCTTCACGGACCAGTACGAGCTGACGATGCTGCAGGCCGCACTGGCCGCGGGGACCGCCGAGCGACGCTCGGTCTTCGAGGTCTTCACGCGGCGGCTGCCGGAGGGGCGGCGCTACGGCGTCGTGGCGGGCACCGGGCGAGTTCTCGACGCCGTCGAGAACTTCCGCTTCGACGCCGACGTCCTCGGCTTCCTGCGCGAGAACGCCATCGTGGACGAGCCGACCCTGGAGTGGCTCGCCTCGTACCGCTTCGGCGGGGACATCTGGGGCTATCCCGAGGGCGAGGTGTACTTCCCGGGCTCGCCGATCCTGCGGGTCGAGGGGTCCTTCGCGGAGTGCGTGCTCCTGGAGACGGTGATCCTCTCCATCCTCAACCACGACTCGGCCATCGCGGCCGCCGCCTCCCGGATGACGTCGGCCGCCGGGGGCCGGCCGCTGATAGAGATGGGCGCCCGACGGACGCATGAACTGGCCGCGGTGGCGGCGGCGCGGGCCGCGTACATCGGCGGCTTCACGACCACCTCCGACCTGGCCGCCGGTTTCCGCTACGGCATCCCGACCGTCGGCACCTCCGCGCACGCCTTCACCCTGCTCCACGACCGTGAGCGGGACGCCTTCCAGGCCCAGGTGAACTCGCTGGGCCGGGGGACGACGCTGCTCGTGGACACGTACGACGTCGCGGAGGCGGTACGGATGGCGGTCGACGTCGCCGGGCCGGAGCTCGGGGCCGTACGGATCGACTCCGGGGACCTGCTGCTGGTCGCGCACCGGGTGCGGCAGCAGCTGGACGAGCTGGGCGCGACGGACACGCGGATCATCGTGACCTCGGACCTGGACGAGTACGCGATCGCCTCGATGGCGGCGGCACCCGTCGACGCGTACGGGGTCGGTACGCAGTTGGTGACGGGTTCCGGCCATCCCACCTGCTCGATGGTCTACAAGCTGGTCGCCCGCGCCGAGTCGGCGGACCCGAAGGCTCCGCTGGCGCCCGTGGCCAAGAAGTCCACCGGCGGCAAGACCTCGATCGGCGGGCGCAAGTGGGCCGCGCGCCGACTCGACGAGCGGGGGGTCGCCGAGGCCGAGGTGATCGGCACCGGGGCGGTCCCCGTGGGCCTCGCCGACCGACAGTTGCTGGTGGAGCTCGTCAAGGGCGGGCAGGTCATCTCCCGCGAGCCCCTCGACGTCGTACGCGACCGGCACGCGTCCTCCCGCGCCAACCTGCCGCTTTCGGCGACACAGCTCTCGCGCGGGGAACCGGTCATTCCGACGGAATACATCTGATACGGCCCCTGCGGTGTGCGCGGGGTGCGCCGGAGCGCGCGCGGGGCGGCGCTCCGGCCGGCTCCGGCCACCCTTGGGCAAACACGAATGAACGGGCGGTCAGCGGGAATGCAACGGCAACACGCACACCGCACCGGCCGCCGCAGCAGGCCGTAACCGAATGCCCCCTCCCGCGCCGCACGTGAAGTCTCTAGGCTCGGCTCCACAGGCCGGTCCCGCACACCCCCTGCCACATTCACCGACCCCACAGTCGACACAGTCGAAGGACACCGACCATGCGCCGCGCCTTGATCGTCGTAGACGTGCAGAACGACTTCTGCGAGGGGGGCAGCCTCGCGGTGGCCGGAGGCGCCGATGTGGCCGCCGCCATCACGGAGCTGATCGGGCAGGCGCCCGCCGGCTACCGGCATGTCGTCGCCACGCGTGACCTCCACATCGCTCCCGGTGGCCACTTCGCCGACAACCCCGACTTCGTCCACTCCTGGCCGGCGCACTGCGTGGCCGGCACGGAGGGGGTCGGGTTCCACCCGAACTTCGCTCCGGCGGTCGCCTCCGGCGCGGTGGACGCCGTCTTCGACAAGGGCGCTTACGCGGCGGCGTACAGCGGTTTCGAGGGCGCCGACGAGAACGGGGTCACGCTGGGTGACTGGCTGCGCGCCCGCGAGATCGACGAGGTGGACGTGGTCGGCATCGCCACCGACCACTGCGTCCGCGCCACCGCCCTGGACTCGGTCCGGAGCGGCTTCCGCACCCAGGTCCTCCTGGACCTCACGGCCGGAGTCTCCGAGGAGACCACGGACCGGGCGCTGGAGGAGCTGCGGGCGGCCGGGGTGGAGCTCACGGGCAAGCCCGTGGTCTGACCCGTGGTCCAACCCGTGGCCTGAAGGGCGGCACAGAGCCCTACGCCGGTGTCGCCGGGCGCCTCAGGAGGGATTTGAACGGGCGCCACAGTTCCTGGGTGAGGTCGGGGCCCTGGACGCCGCTGTCCGGGGTGGTGCGCCATATGAGGCCGTCGGGGTGGTGCAGGACGGCGGTGATCTCGTCGGGGGTGGGCGGGGCCGCGTTCCCCCGGAGGTAGACCGCGCGCAGGCCGAGGTTGCGCAGGCGCGTCAGGGCGCGGGCGCGGTTCTGGGCCAGGACCAGAAAGCGCACGCAGCCGGGCCCCGGGCCCGCCGGGCTGGGCAGGTTCAGCGCCACCACCACGCTGCCGTTCGGCAGCTTGCAGAAACCTCCTGCGGCCATGCAGTCACACCCCCGCGCGCACCGGTGTCAATAAGAAATCCACAGGACGCACCTAAACACGATCGGCGGCAACCCGCCAGGGGGTCGCCGCCGATACGCTCCTGACCTGCGGAAATACCGGTTACTTCACCGCGGGGCCCACTTCGAGGGAGATCGTCGACCCGTCGCGGGCCTCCTTGACGATCTTGATCTTGGTGTTGGTGTCAGTGATCTTGACACCCGCGGTCGGGGCCGTCGTGTCGTAGTAGGTGCTGGTGTGGTCGTTGAAGACCGGCACCCCCGGCTTCGACGGGATCTTCGTCGCCACGTCCGCGCTGTGCAGCGTCAGGCCGTCCGTGCGGTACAGGCTGAACGGCGAGTCGTACGACTGGATCCGGCTGCGCATCAGCGTGCCGTCGGACCACTTCAGCGCGGTGGAGTGCGAGTCGACCGGCAGGATCTGCCCGTAGCCCGCGTGCGCGCTGACGTTGTTGTCCTTCTGCGAGGTGTCCCACTTCCAGATCAACAGGCCGTTCTGGTACGGGTAGTGCTCCACCCAGGACGGACGCGTCGTCGAGAAGCCGAAGTTGTACGGACCGGTCTTGAGAGTCTTGTCGTACGAGACGTACTGACGGTTCTCCGCGATGTAGTACTGCGGGTAGTCGTCGGTGAAGGACCCGCCGACGCGAGAGAAGCCGGCGGCGGTCCACGCGGCGTCCGCGGTCTCGGCGTTGTCCGAGAAGAGCGCCGAACCGTCCGCGGTCACGGCGATCTCGTCGGCCGCGAAGCCCTTCAGCGCCACGCCACCGTCGCTCTGGTAGCGGAAACGCAGGTCGATCTTCTGGCCCGCGTAGGCGTCGAGCGGGAACGACAGCTTCTTGTACGCGTCCACCGTGCCGGTCAGCGCGGGCTTGCCGCTGCCGTCGCGCGGGATCGGCTGCCCGTCCACCGTGCCGTCGATCGCGGTCCAGTTGGCGCCGCCGTCGGTCGAGACCTCGGTGTACAGGTAGTCGTAGTCGGCCTCGATGTCGTACCAGCCGTCGAGCGTGAGGGCGGCCGACGACTTGCCGGTGAGGTCGACGGAACGCGTCAGCGTGTTCTTGAGGTCGTTGCCGCTGCCGCTCCACCACTGGGTCGAGCCCTGCGCCGGGGTGACGATCTGGGTGGTGACCGCCTTGTCCGGCAGCGAGACCACGAGGGCCTGCTTGTTCTTGGTGTTGTACTCGGCGACACCCAGCTTGTGCTTCGACTTCGTCGCGGCCTTCGCCGTGTCGTAGTTCAGCCAGCCCAGCTGCAGCTTGTCCCAGGCGTTCATGTCGCCGGGCAGGTCACCGATGGCGTTCTTGCCGGTGCCGAGCCAGGAACCGGAGGACATCAAGGTCCAGAAACCCGTGGAGTTCTCGGCCGAGTTGGTGGTGTCGTACTCGTCCGGCAGACCGAGGTCGTGGCCGTACTCGTGCGCGTAGACGCCGAGCCCGCCGTTCTCCGGCTGGATGGTGTAGTCGCCGACCCAGATGCCGGTGTCGCCGATCGCGGCGCCGCCGAGCTTGTTGCCGGCCGGACCCGTGGCGCCCGCGTCGGTGCCGAACGCGTACCAGCGGTGCGCCCAGATCGCGTCCTCGCCCTGCGCGCCGCCGCCCGCGGACTCGTCCTCACCGGCGTGCACGATCTGGAAGTGGTCGATGTAGCCGTCAGGCTCGTTGAAGTTGCCGTCGCCGTCGTAGTCGTAGCGGTCCCACTGGTCGTACTTGGCCAGGTCCGCCTTGATGTCCGCGTCGGACCTGCCGGCCGCCTTCTGGTCGGCGACCCAGGCGGTGACACCGTCCTGGACCGCGTACCAGGCGCCGGTGGACGCCTTGTTGGAGCCGTAACGGGCCTCGTTGTAGGGGACCTTGACCCAGTCGGTGACCTCGCCGTCGACCGAGTAGCGGCCCGAGGACTGCTTCTCGTAGTACTTCTTCAGCGACTCGGTGTTCTTGCCGGTGCCGAAGTAGAGGTCCTGGAAGTGCGCCTGGTTGTAGTCCGCCTGCCAGGCCGTGCTGTTGTCCTGGGTGCGGTCGGGCGCGGCTATCCGGTTGTGCAGCGGGCCCGCGGTGCCGCCGTAGCGGCTGTCGACCTGGTCGCCGAACTCGACCAGGATCGTGAAGATCTTGTCGGTCTTCTCGCGGCCGAGCTCGACGTACTTGTTCTTGCCCTTGAGCTTGACGACCTGCGAACCGTTCCGGTCCTGGACCTTCGCGTCCCCGGATATGACCTGGTTCAGGGCCTCTTCGCGCTGTGCTTCCTGGGTCTTGCTGAGCGGGCCGTCGAGGTCGTGTTCGGCCTCGTTGCCGGCCGGCTGGGGCTCGTGGCGGTTCGCGCTCGCCGAGGCCGCCGCCGATGCGGCATCATCCGCCTGCGCAACGGCGAACGTCGAGAACGTGGCGGTGGCCGCCGCGAGGGCCACACCCACCGCGGCCGCTCTGAACGTCCATGGTCTGCTGGTCACTTGAAGTCCTCCCCTGCGTTCCGTTCGCGCGGATGGGGGGATCCCGGGGTGATGGAGGTCCGCGCGCGTATACGCGTGTCAAGTGACGACATTCGACCGGAGTTACCAAAGAAAAGACAGATCTTGACTTGAACCTGGCAACTGCACTATGCGGAGCGGCAGTTCGGTATCCGAACCGTGATCGGCCCTCTCAACGGGCGCGTCCGTCCGTCCACTTGGTGGACGCGATGACTCCGTGCGCCCCCTGTGCTCCGGCACCGTGGGTAAGGTCACGCTTACCGGACGTTCCACTCGGGCATGCAGGCGAATAGAGTCGATTGGCGGAACGTTGGAATGTCAACGGATTGACAAGTCGACACCGTTGTCGTCCCACGATTCGCAGCCCCACCCTGATCGGCGGCCCCACTCCCGTTGTCGATCGTCCCGGTCGCCGTCCGATCCCGTTGTTGTCCGCATCCTCCCCCATCGCGAGAGGCACGGGGGGAGTACCCCCACCCCGAGGAATCGCCATGCCTCGTCCGACCGCCGCACAGCTCGCCTACGGTTCCTGCACCGTGATCTTCTCCACCCTCGCCATGCTGCTGCTGTCTCAGACGAGTTCGGGCCTGGGGATCGCGGTGATCACCCTCTCGGCACTCGCTCTCGGACTGCTCGTCGCCGTAACGGTTCCGCTGCCGAAGCGCGTGCGTTCCGGCTCCGTGGCCGCCGTACCGGCTCCCGCACCGGCCCCCGTTCAGGAGCGGGTGCCCGCACAGCGCGAGACCGCGTCCGTCGCCGCGTCCATGTCCGTGTCCGTGTCGTCGGCGTCTGTCTCCGCCGTACGCGAACCGGCGGGCCCGTGATTCCACGAACCCGCCGCTGTCCCGGTCAGCCGTCTCCTCATGGAGTGCGGCTGATCGCGTACGTCAGCCCGTTCAGCCCGTTCAGCCCGTGCTGACCACCACCGTCTTGGCCGCCTTGTCGTGCAGGCCCTGCTTGTAGGGCTTGTCGAAGAAGCTCCAACCGCCCGCGATCGCGGTCCAGATGCACGCGCAGCAGAACGCGAACGGGATCCACAGCACCAGCGAGCGGACCAGCGTGGTCTGCACGGAGGGCGTGGAGCCGTTGTCGAGGTTGGCCACGCGCAGGTTGAACAGCTTCTTGCCGAGGGTCTGGCCCGACCTGCTGATCATGATGGTGTCGTAGCCGGTGTAGAGCACCGCGGCGATCACGGACTGCCCGAAGCTCCTGCTGTACTCGATCTTGTCGGCGTTCATGTTGTACTGCATGACCCCGAAGGCCCAGGACAGCAGCCCCACCACGATGCCCACCAGGATCATGTCGATGATCCTCGCCACCGTGCGTTTGCCGCTGTCGGCGAGCGGAGGCATGCCGGCCAGCGGGTCGCCGCCGTAGGGGCCGCCGGGGCCGTAGGGGTCGCCGCCGCCGTGCGGAGGCGGCTGGTCGCCGTACGGGGAGTCGTACGGGGAGCCCTGGGGCGGGGTCGGCGACGGAGGGGTGTCGTACGGGGAGCCGCCGCCGCCCTCGGCGGGCGGGGGCTGCTTCTTGAACGGATCCTCGTCCGGTGGCTGACCCGAACCCGGGGGCGGCGGTTCGCTGCTCATGGCCCGAGTCGACCGCGAACCCCGCCGCCGCGCATCCGGCGAGCGGCCGTCCGGGGGACCGGGCCCCCGGCGGCCGCGCCGCCGCGCTGAGCGTCAGGCCACTACGACGGCGTACGGGCGGCTACGCGGCCACGAAGGTGTGGGCCGCCTTGTCGTGCCAGCACTGGCGCCAGGGCCTGTCGAACAGGCACCACAGGACGCCGACGGCACCGATGACGAGGACGCCGGGGACGGCGTAGACGAGCCAGCGGCGCAGGGCCCGCCCGAAGGTCGGGGGTTCGTGGCCCTCGATGTCCCGGACCTCGATGCCGCACACCTTCTTGCCGAGGGTGCGGCCCCATTTGGCGGTGGGCAGCGCGTCGTAGAGGACGCCGAAGAGGAGCAGGACGGCCAGGACGATCCCGAGGTAGCCCGCGGTCGTGCCGTCGAGCAGCCACACCGTGACGGTCTGGCCGGACCGCTTGGCCGCGTCGACCTTCTCGTTGATGTGGTCGATCGCCTTGGTGCCCAGGGGTACGGCCGCCACGGCGGTGACGGTCGCCAGGACCGCGGTGTCCACGATCCGGGCCAGCAGTCGCCTGCCGAGACTCGCCGGGCGCGCCTCGGACTGTCTGCGCGCGGCGGCCTGGAACACGTCGTCCACCGGCGGCTTCCACGGCACGACGGGCTGCCCGTCGGCGCCCGGGTCACCCGCGAGCCGGTGCACCTGCTGGGCCCAGGACGGCTGTCCCCCACCGGGGCCACTGGTGAGAGGCGTGGCGGCGGGGCCGGTGGACTGCTGGGGCACGGAAGGGGTGGATGGGGCGGAAGGGGCGGAAGGGGTGGAAGGGGTGGAGGGGGTGGAGGGGGTGGCGGATGCGGGGGTGGCCGGCTGCCGCGCGGCGGCGGACTGGGCCGCCGCCGCCTCCGCCGCGGCCTGGGCGGCCTGCCCGGCGCCGAAGCCGCCCCCGGCCCCGGCCGGGCCGCCCGCCGCGGGCGTGTCCGCCCCCGGTGCGCCGGTGGCCGGAGTCGTGCCCCCGGTCTGCGCCCCGCGCTGCGGCCCCGTGCGCGGGGCGGACGGGCGGAAGATCATGGTGCCCTCGGAAGGAGCGGGTTCCGCGGCACCGTCGGGGTGACCGGTGCCGGCGAACTGCGCGCCGCTCGTCGGGGCCGCGGACGCGCCCTCGGCGCCCGTGGCCCGCGCCGGTCCCGTCGGGCGGCGGAACACCACGGTGCCGCCGGACGCGGGAGGTTGCGCGGCGCCGCCCAAGTCCGCGGGCGGGATCGTCGCCGTGCCGTCGGCGCGGGCGGACTCACCGTCCGGCTGGACGACCGCGTCTCCCGGTTCGGCCGCGCGCGCCAGCCGCGGGTCGGCCGTCGGGGGCGCGCCCCAGGACACCCGGCGGTCCTGCTCGCCGCCGAACCCGGTCTGCTGGGAGCGGTCGGCGCCCCACGCGGCCGCGGGCTCGGGCCTGCTGCCGTGCTGTGCCTCGGCCGGGCTCACCCGGCGCGGCTCGGCTGCGGGTTGCGGGTCCTCGTCGAAGAAGTGCGGGCCGGTCTCCTCGGCGGGGGCCGGAGCGGGCGCGGGAACGGAGGCCGTGGGCCGGTTGCCGGACGGCGGCGTGAGCGGTACGCCGTCGGAGGGCGCGGGACGGCTCGTACCCGGTACCCAGGAGGCACCGTTCCAGTACCGGACATATCCAGGAATGGAGGGGTCCGGGTAATACCCTTCACGGGGCCGGTCGTCGCCGGGGGCCGGGGTTGGGGCGCTCATGTCCGTCGTCCCGTATCTGCTCGGGGGCTTTTGGGGGCTCCACATCTATCAGACGGGCGCGCCTGTCAGCGGCGCTCCCGCCGTACCCACCTCTTTCGAGCAAGGTTCCGCCACAAGCGGTCGCCGCCCGGAACACGGCCTCGGAACGCCCGCCAAAAAGCTTCTTCGAACCCGCGTAATGGTTCCGCGTGATCGCGCTCTCCACTCGTACGGGCCCGCCCCGAGGGCCCCTACCCGAAAGGAAGCGCATCGACATGCACACCGTGGTGGAACGCGAACTCGAGCTCAACCTCGTCGTGTCGCCCGAACACAGCATCCCCGTACCGGCCCGGCTCACCTACCGCTCCGACGACCCGTACGCCGTCCAGATCACCTTCCACATCGGCTCCGACCATCCCGTCAGCTGGACCTTCGCCCGTGAACTGCTCGTCGAGGGGGTGTTCAGGCCGTGCGGGCACGGCGACGTACGGGTGTGGCCGACGAAGGTCGCGGGGCGCAGCGTCGTCCTGATGGCGCTCAGCTCCCCGGACGGGGACGCCCTCCTCGAAGCGCCCACCGCGCAGGTGTCCGCCTGGCTGGAGCACACCCTGCGGGCGGTCCCGCCGGGCTTCGAGGCCCAGCAACTCGGCCTCGACGAGGGCCTCGCCGAGTTGCTGGCCCCGACCCCGGGCTGTCACGACGAACTGTGGCTGCGCGACCCGTGGCCGTCGGACGAGTCGGCGGACGGCGAGTGAATCCGCCGTGCGCCGGTGTCCTACGGGCGGGCGGATCGGCGTACCGCGTCCGCGGCCTGGGGCCGAGCCCGCCCTGGTGCAGGCGTGACGGGGGTGACCGCACTCGGCCCATGGGTACGGCCGAGGTGGGGTCCTAGAGCACCTTGCCCGGGTTCAAAATGCCCAGTGGGTCGAAGGCGGCCTTGATGCCGCGCTGCATCTCCACGCCCACCGGTCCGAGCTCGCGGGCCAGCCATTCCCTCTTCAGGACTCCGACGCCGTGTTCGCCGGTGATGGTGCCGCCGAGTTCCAGACCGAGGGCCATGATCTCGTCGAAGGACTCGCGGGCGCGCCGCGACTCGTCGGGATCGTCGGCGTCGAAGCAGACGGTGGGGTGGGTGTTGCCGTCGCCCGCGTGCGCGCAGACACCGATGGTCAGGGAGTACTTCTCGGCGACGCGCTCGATGCCTTCGAGCATGTCGCCGAGCCGGGAGCGTGGCACGCACACGTCGTCGATCATAGTGGTGCCCTTGACCGCTTCGAGCGCGGTGAGCGACAACCGCCGCGCCTGGAGCAGCAGTTCGGATTCCGCCGCGTCCTCCGCGGGAACCACCTGCGTCGCGCCCGCGGCCTCGCACAGGGCGCCGACGGCGGCCAGGTCGGCGGCCGGGTCGTGGGTGTCGAAGGCGGCGAGGAGGAGCGCCTCGGTGGTCTCCGGGAGGCCCATGTGGGCCAGGTCGTTGACGGCCTTGACCGTCGTACGGTCCATGAGTTCGAGGAGGGAGGGGACGTGCCCGCCCTCCATGATCCGGACCACGGCGTCGCAGGCGGCCCGCGCCGATCCGAACTCCGCCGCCAGCACCAACTGCTGGGGCGGCTGCGGCTTGAGCGCCAGGATCGCCCGTACGACGATGCCGAGCGAGCCCTCGGAGCCGACGAGGAGGCGGGTGAGGTCGTACCCGGCGACCCCCTTCGCCGTACGGCGTCCGGTGGACATGAGCCGTCCGTCGGCCAGCACCACGTCGAGGCCGAGGACGTACTCGGCCGTCACCCCGTACTTCACACAGCACAGGCCGCCGGAGGCCGTGCCGATGTTCCCGCCGATCGTGCACATCTCCCAGCTGGAGGGGTCCGGCGGGTAGTACAGACCGTGTTCGTTCACGGCGCGGGAGAGGGTGGCGTTGATGACGCCGGGTTCCACGACGGCGATCCGGTCGACCGGGTTGATCTCGAGGATGCGGTCCATCTTCACCAGCGACAGCACGATGCAGCCGTCGGAGGCGTTGGCGGCGCCGGACAGGCCGGTGCGGGCACCCTGCGGGACGACCGGGACACGCAGCTCGGTCGCGATCCGCATGACGTGCTGGACCTGTTCGACGGTACGGGGCAGGACGACGACGGCGGGGGTGCCCGCCTCGCAGAAGCTCGCCATGTCGTTCGCGTACGAGGCCGTGACGTCCGGGTCGATGAGGACGGCCTCGGCCGGCAGGCCGCTCAGCAGGCGGTCCACGAGGTTGCCGGTGACTTCGTCGCGCGGGGCTTCGATACGGCTCATGATCACAGCGTCGCACTCGGGGCCATCGGTGTGAACCCCATCCACGCGGGGCTTGGCGTGCCGGGGTGTGGTCTTCGTATTGACGCACAGTGAGCGGCATGGAGATCGAAGAGCGACAGCCGGTGCTCACGGGGCTCGCGCCCCAGGGGCCCTCCGGGCGGCGTCCCTCCGTCGCCAAGCACGTGCTGATCGGCCTGGTCGCGGGGTCTGTCGTCCTCGGCGGGGTGCTGGTGCTGATGCCCTCGGCGCGGCGGGCCGCGGCGCCTCCGTCGCCGGGTCCGGTGACACGGGCGGGGACGGCGGTGGGGGCCGGGGTGCCCGCCGCGCTGCCCGATCTGGTGGCGCTCATCGGGGACCACGAGGCCCATCTGCGCACCCATCCGCGCGACGAGCAGTCGTGGGCGGTGCTCGGCGCGGCGTACGTGGAGCAGGGGCAGCGGACTGCCACGCCCGCGTACTTCCCGAAGGCCGAGCAGGCGCTGCGCACGTCACTGGAGACGAAGCCGAAGGGGAACCTGACGGCGCTGGAGGGGCTGGCCGCGCTCGCCAACGCCCGCAACGACTTCCGGACCGGGCGGAAGTGGGCCGAGGAGGCACTGAAACTGGCGCCGAAGCGGTGGACGGCGTATCCGCTGCTGATCGACTCCTGCACCGGTCTCGGTGACTACAAGGCGAGCCGCGGCGCGCTGGAGAAGCTCCAAGGGCTGCACCACGGGCCACCGGTGCTGGTCGAGGCCGCCCAGGTGTACTGGGACCGCGGCTGGCGCGAGGACGCGGTGGCCGCCCTCGCGGACGCCACGGCGGGCGCCACCGCTCCGGCCGAGCGGGCGACCTGGCTGGCGCAGTCGGGCCGGCTCGCCTGGGAGCGCGGGGACCGCGAGGAGTCGCTGCGCTACTACGAGGCCGCGCTGAGCAACGATCCCGACCAGCACGGCGCGCTCGCCGGACAGGCGCGTGCGCTGGCGGCGCTCGGGCGCAACGCGGAGGCGCTGCGTGCCTACCAGACGGCGCTCGCCCAGGAGCCCGATCCGCGGTACGCGCTGGAGCTGGGCGAGCTGTACGAGACGCTGGGGCGGCGCGACGCGGCAGGGACGCAGTACGCCCTGCTGCGGGAGCGGGTGCGCACCGACGCCGCGGCCGGTGTCGACGACGAACTGGTCCTCGGGCTGTTCGAGGCGGACCACGGCGATCCGGAGGACGCGGTGCGCCGGCTGCGCGAGGAGTGGAAGCGCCAGCCCGGTGTCGCCGTCGCGGACGCGCTGGGGTGGGCGCTGCACCGGGCCGAGGAGGACGAGGAGGCGCTGAAGTTCGCGACGCAGGCGACGGACAAGACGAAGGGCGGCGGCGTCCGCAGCGCGCTGTACGTCTTCCACCGGGGGCAGATCGAACGCGAGCTGGGCCTGCTCGCGCCGGCGCGCCGCCACATCGCGGAGTCCCTCCAGATCAACCCGTACTTCTCCCCCGTCCTCGCCCCCGAGGCCCGGCGGGCCCTGGCCGCCCTCGGCGAGCCGCCGGCGGAGCCGCTGCCCGAGCCGAAGGACGAGACCCCGACGGAACCGGAGGGCGCGGCCGGGCCGCCGGGCGCTGCCGTGAATCCGGCGAACCCGGCGGCCCCGCGGGCGCCCCGTCGACCCAGGCCACACGCATCGGCACCCGCATCGGCACCGGCATCGGCACCGGCACCGCGGCGCACGGGGTCACGCTGACAGATGACAGATGCCCGCTGCCCGCTGCCCGCTGCCCGCTGACAGATAGCCGCTGACAGATGACAGATAACCGCTGACAGGTGACAGGTGACAGATATCCGCGTTTGATCCCTACAGGTTGCCGCGCTTCTCCTGCTCCCGCTCGATCGCCTCGAAGAGCGCCTTGAAGTTGCCCTTGCCGAAGCCCATCGAGCCGTGTCGCTCGATGATCTCGAAGAAGACGGTCGGCCGGTCCTGGACCGGCTTGGTGAAGATCTGAAGCAGATAGCCGTCCTCGTCGCGGTCGGCGAGGATCTTGAGCTCGCGCAGGGTGTCGACGGGGACCCGGGTGTCGCCGACCCACTCGCCGAGGGTGTCGTAGTACGAGTCGGGCGTGTCCAGGAACTGGACCCCGGCCGCGCGCATGGTGCGTACGGTCTGCACGATGTCGTTGGTGTTCAGCGCGATGTGCTGGACGCCCGCGCCGCCGTAGAACTCCAGGTACTCGTCGATCTGGGACTTCTTCTTGGCGATGGCGGGCTCGTTGATCGGGAACTTGACCTTGCGCGTGCCGTCGGCGACGACCTTCGACATCAGCGCGCTGTACTCGGTCGCGATGTCGTCGCCCACGAACTCCTTCATGTTCGTGAAGCCCATGACCTTGTTGTAGAAGCCGACCCATTCGTTCATGCGGCCGAGTTCGACGTTGCCGACGCAGTGGTCGATGGCCTGGAAGGTGCGGTGGGAGGGCGGTTCGACGATCGGGGCGGCGGCGGTGAACCCGGGGAGGTACGGGCCGTCGTAGCCGGTGCGTTCGACGAGCGTGTGCCGGGTCTCGCCGTACGTGGCGATCGCCGCGAGGACGACGGTGCCGTGCTCGTCCTTGAGCTCGTAGGGCTCGGCGAGCGGGCGGGCGCCGTGCTCGACGGCGTACGCGAACGCGGCGCGTGCGTCCGGGACCTCGATGGCGAGGTCGACGACCCCGTCGCCGTGCGCGGCCACGTGCTCGGCCAGGAAGTGGCCCCAGGTGGTGGCGGGCTTGATGACGGAGGTGAGGACGAAGCGTGCCGAGCCGTTCTCGAGGACGTACGACGCCGTCTCGCGGCTGCCGTTCTCCGGTCCGGAGTAGGCGACCAGCCGCATGCCGAAGGCCGTGGAGTAGTAGTGCGCGGCCTGCTTGGCGTTGCCGACGGCGAAGACGACCGCGTCCATTCCCTTGACCGGGAAGGGGTCTGCCTGCCGGGCGGTGTCGGGAGTGAGGTGTGTGGTCTGCGTCATGGCCGCAGACTCTCTCCGTTCCACAAGGTGCGCAATAGTTTGCGAGAGAGCTGGACAATGTGCTCAGCAAAGCGCCCACGCCTGCGGGCGTTCTGTACATGATGACCACCCGGGAGGGCGGCATGGCAATCGATCACCTGGACGGCCGGCTCATCGTGCTGCTGGCCGAGGAGCCGCGCATCGGCGTGCTGGAGATGTCCCGGCGGCTCGGGGTCGCGCGCGGCACCGTGCAGGCCCGGCTGGACCGCCTTCAATCGAATGGAGTCATCCGGGGATTCGGTCCGCAGGTGGATCCGGCCGCGCTCGGCTACCCCGTCACGGCCTTCGCGACGCTGCAGATCCGGCAGGGACAAGGCACAGACGTACGGGCGCACTTGGCGACCGTCCCCGAGGTGCTGGAGCTGCACACGACCACCGGCAGCGGCGACATGCTGTGCCGCCTGGTGGCCCGCTCGAACGCCGATCTCCAACGTGTGATCGACCGGGTCGTCGGTTTTGATGGCATCGTCCGGGCCTCCACGGCGATCGTCATGGAGAACCCCGTTCCGCTGCGGATCATCCCGCTGGTGGAGCAGGCGGCGACCGAGCACTGACCGACGGCCGGGGAGGTGGCGTGAACTTCTGGCAGTACCTGAGCAGCCGCCATCAGCAGCTGCCGCTCGCTGGCGCGGCCCGCTAACAGCTGGGGACCGAGCCCTTCCCCTTCTCCAGGGAGACCAGCGCGTCGACCGCGCCCTTGAGCGTGGTCACCGGAACCAGTCGCAGCCCCTTGGGCAGTTCCGACTTCGCGTCCGAGCACTCCGCCTTCGGGACCAGGAAGACCGTCGCGCCGTCGCGCCGGGCGGCCTGCGTCTTCAGGGCGACCCCGCCGACCGCGCCGACCTTGCCGTCGGCGTCGATCGTCCCCGTACCCGCGACGTTGCGACCGCCCGTGAGGTCGCCGCCGCTGCCGTCGCCGTCCAGCTTGTCGATGATCCCGAGCGTGAAGAGCAGTCCTGCGCTGGGCCCGCCGACGTCGGCCAGCTTGAGCGTGACCTTCACGTCGTTCTTCTCGTGCAGATAGGACAGCGCCGCCTCGGTGGCCGTGTCCTGGGACTGCTTCATCTGGTCGGCGTTGTGCTGCTCGATCTCCTTGACGGAGTTCCCGCTCGGGTAGACCGAGTCGCGCGGCATCACGGCCCGGTCCGTACGGAACCAGCCGTCGATCACGTCACCGAGGCTGACGCTCGCGTCCGGCCCGGTCGCCTCGATCGTCGTCATCCGCAGTTGCCCGCTCGTCGTGCGGGTGGGCGCTCCGCTGATCGTGATCACCGGGTCGCCCTTGTTCTCGCCGAGAACGTTCGCCGTCATGCCGGGCTGCGCCACGGAGAACGGCAGCGGCGCGAACGCCGCCGTGGCGAGCAGGGCCACGACGGGAGCGGCGCAGACGGCGATGGCCTGGAGGCGTGTGAGGCGAGAGAGCACAGGATCAATCTAACGTCACCGCTCGGCGCGGCCTCCGTACAGGTCCCGCCGGGCGGTGGTGAAGCGGCGCAGCGCCTCCGGCAGCGGCTCGGTCCCGATGCCCGGAGTGCGCGGCACCGGCAGATGACCGTCCTGAAGGACGAAGGGCTCGGTGATGTCCTCGGCGAAGTAGCGGCTGGAGGCGGAGGTGTCACCGGGGAGGGTGAAGCCCGGCAGGGCGGCCAGGGCCAGGTTCGGGGCTCGGCCGATGCCCGTCTCCAGCATGCCGCCGCACCAGACCGGCACTCCGTGCGCGTGGGCGACGTCGTGGATGCGGCGCGCCTCCAGGTAGCCGCCGACCCGGGCGGGCTTCACGTTGACGACCCGGCAGGCGTCCATGGCGATCGCGGAGGCGGTGTCGCGGGCGCTGTGCAGGGACTCGTCGAGGCAGACGGGGGTGGCGATGCGCTGCTGGAGCCGTGCGTGCGCGTGGAGGTTGTTCTCCTCCAGTGGCTCCTCGATGAGCAGCAGTCCGAACGCGTCGAGCCGGCGCAGGTGCTCGGCGTCCGCGAGCGAGTACGCCGTGTTGGCGTCCACCTGGAGCGGCAGCGCGTCCCCGAAGCGCTCGCGCACGGCCCGTACGGGCTCCAGGTCCCAGCCGGGTTCGATCTTCAGCTTGATCCGGACGTATCCCTCGGCGAGGTAGCGCTCGACGTCGTCGAGGAGTGCCGGGACGGAGTCCTTGATGCCGACCGACACTCCGGCGGGCACGCGGTCGTGGACGGCTCCGAGGTAGGTCGCGAGCGACATGCCGTACGCGCGCAGCTCGGCGTCGAGGACGGCCGTCTCCAGGGCCGCCTTGGCCAGCTCGTGCCCCTTGGTCTTCGCCATCGCGGGGGCGAGCGCGGCGGCCGTGAGATGCGGGAGCGCGGCCACGCGCGGCAGCAGGAAGTCACGGAGCACGATCTCGGCGCCGGCCACGAACTCCGAGCAGTACAGCGGCTCGGGGTCGGCGGCGAACTCCGACCAGCCCTCGGCCGCGTCCGTGACGACGTGCAGGAGGAAGGTGTCCTTCGTCGTCATGGTCCCGAAGGAGGTACGGAAGGGGGTGACGAGGGGCAGCGCGATGTGGACGACTTCGACGCGTTCGAGTTTCATGAGGCGCCTTCCGTGGTGGGGCGGGTGAGGGTGTACCAGCCGTCGCGGGACATCCCCGTGGCGACGTACCCCTCGGCGAAGGCCTCCGTGAAGACCGCGCGGACGGCGTGGCGCCAGCGCAGCGCGAGCACCGGGTCGGAGGCGCGCAGCTTGACGACGTCGTCCGGGACCCGGCACCAGATGTGCCGGTCGGAGGTGTCGCGGCGGACGAGGAAGGCGTCGTCGGGGGCGAGGTGGGTGGCGGGCGCGGCGTCACGGTCGCCGGTCTCCCCGGATGTACTGGGCGCACTGGGCCCACTGGGCGCACTGGGTGTACTGGGCGCGGCCAGATCCCAGGTCACCGTCAGCCGGTCGCTCTCGTCCCCGTCGTTCACCCCGTCCGCCATGGGCCCGTAGAAGTCGACCAGGTACTCCGTGCCGGTGGCCCCCAGCTTGACCAGGTTGAAGCGGGCGTTGCGGCCGACCAGCGGATCGAAGGTCCAGCGCATGGTGCGGGCGCCGCGCTCCAGGGCCCAGGCGCGCTGGGCCTGCTTCACGGCGTACCCGACCCCGCGATCGGCCGCGGCGACCAGGGAGTACGTGTCCTGCCGCCCCGGCTCCCCGAACACGGCGACGGCGGCTCCGGCCAGCCGTGTCCCGTCGTACGCGGCATGCACCGCACCCCCGGCGTGCACCAGGCTGTGCAGCACCTCCGCCGGATAGGGCGGGTTGCTGCGGGGCGTCTGCCAGACGTCGCTGAAGAGGTCGGCCACCTCGCCGATCCCGGCGACGTCGTGAACGGTACGGATGCTCACTTCGGTCATGGAACCGAGTCTCGAAGCTCGCGGCGGCGCCCACGTTGTACATCAGGACAACACGCGCGTACGTTCCTGATGAGATCGGCCAACCACGCCCGTCCGAAACCGGCCGACCATCCTTGTCATCCCCACCCCCACCCCCATCCCCATTCCCGTTCCCCGGAAGGAGCCTCGTGGACGCCTGCACCCTCGGTGACCTGCTGGACGTCGTCGGCGGCCCCTCCGTACGGCTGCACACCGCGCCCGCCGGGCTCACCGTGCCCGTCACCGAGGCGCTGCTGTACGACGCCCACACGCCGCTGCCCCGTGCGCCCGGGGCGCTGCTGCTCGCGGTCGGGGTGCGGGCGTCCGCGGCGGGGCCGCTGGCGCGGGCGGCGGCGCAGGCGGGGATGAGCGGGCTGGTCGTACGCGGCCCGGACGGCCCGCTCGCGGAGGCGGAGTCGGCGGGTGTGGCCCTGCTGTCCGTGGACGAGGACGCCGCCTGGCACCACGTGCATCTGCTGCTCGCCTCCGCGATCGGGGCGCGGCCGTCGGCCGCCGGGAGCGGTCTGGGGGACCTGTTCGCGCTGGCCGACGCGGTGGCCGCGGCCGTCGGCGGCGCCACCGCGATCGAGGACCCGCGGCAGCGGATCCTCGCCTACTCGACGGTTGCCGGGCAGCCGGTCGACGAGGACCGCCGTACGGGCATCCTCGGCCTCCAGGTACCCGGGAGCCCCGCCAACTCGGAGCAGTACCGGGTGCTGTTCGCGGCCGAGGGCGTGGTCCGGCTGCCCGCGCTGGAGGGCAGCGACAACCTGCCGCGGCTCGCCGTCGCCGTCCGGGCCGGCGGCGAGACCCTCGGCTCACTCTGGGTCGTCGACGACGGCGGCCTCGCGCCGGACGCCGAGGAGGCCCTCGTCCAGGGCGCGTCCACGGCGGCGCTGCTCCTGCTGCGGGCCCGCGCCGCGCAGGAGCTGGCCCGCCACCAGAACGGCGACCTGCTGCGCCGCCTGCTCGACGGCACCGCCGACCCGGCGGGCGCCGCCCACCGCTTGGGGCTGGGCCTGGGCCCGGACGGAAACCCGGCGCCCGTGCGCGTGGCCGCCTTCGTCCTGGACTCCAGTGTCTCGGCGGCGGACGTCGAACAGACCTCGCTACGGCTCCTGGACCTCGTACGCCTCCAGTGCGAGGCGCGCTACGGACGGCACGCGGGCGTCCTCGTCGACGGGGTCGTGTACGCGCTGCTGCCGGCGGTCGGGGAGCGTGGCGGGGCCCGTGAGCCGCAGGGGCGCGCCGGTGTCGAGCGGCCGAGCGCGCGGAGGCCCGGAGGGGTGAGCACGGTCGGTCGCTCGACACCGGCTGGAGCGCCCCGGAGGCGAACGAATCGACACAGCCACCGAGGGCTGGCGGAGGACATCGTGGGGCGGGCCGGGCAGGCGCTGCGGGTGCCCGTACGGGCCGGGCTGGGTGACGTGGTCTCCGGGCTCGCGCAGGTGCGGGCCTCCCGGGACGACGCCGACCTCGTCCTGCGGGTTCTGGGCCCGGAGCTGCCGGTGGCGACCGTGGAGGAGGTGAGGCCGCGCGTCACCTTGCTGCGGCTTGCCGAAATCCTGGGCGAGCGACGGGAGTTGAGAGCGGGCGGATGGCGGCGGGTCCTCGCGTACGACGCCGAGCACGGCACCGAGTACGCCCGCACCCTCGTCGCCTGGCTGGAAGCGGGCTGCGACATGGCGGGCGCGGCGCGGCTGCTCGCCGTGCACGCCAACACCTGCCGCTACCGCCTCCGGCAGGCCCGGCAGCAGCTCGGCATCGACCTCGACGATCCCGACGAACGGCTGGTGCTGTGGCTCCAGTTGAGGACGCTGGGCGGGCTCGGCAGCCGCCACTGAGGCACCCCACGTCTTCACCGAGTTCCCGCTGGAGTGGCTCAGCGGCCTCCCGGCGTGAGCCACCGCGTCAGCCGCTCCTCGCACGCCCGCAGCTGCGCCACCGGGACGTACTCCCCCGCCGTGTGCGCGAGGACCGGATCGCCCGGGCCGTAGTTGAGGGCGGGCGTGCCGAGGGCGGCGAAACGGGCCACGTCCGTCCAGCCCAGCTTCGGACGGGGCGTGGCGTCCAGCACGCGGACGAGCGAGGCGACCGCGTGCCGGTCGAGCCCGGGCAGCGCGCCCGGCACGACCTCCGTGACGTCGACCTCGTACTCGTCCTCGGGAAAGAGATCCCGTACGTACTTCTCCGCCTCCTCGGCCGAACGGCTCGGCGCGAAACGCGAGTTGACGGTGATCACGCACTCGTCGGGGACGACGTTGCCCGCGACCCCGGCGCGTACGGCGACGGCGTTCAGCCCCTCCCGGTACTCCAGGCCGTCGATCACGACCCGTTCCGGGGTGTGGTCGGCGAGGCGCTGGAGGACGGCCCCGGCGCGGTGCGCGGCGTTCACACCCCGCCAGGCGCGCGCGGTGTGCGCGCGCTCGCCGCGGACCGTGATGTCGGCCATCAGCACACCCTGGCAGCCCGCCTCGACCCCGGCGTCGGACGGCTCCATGAGGATCGCGAGGTCGGCCTTCAGCAACTCCGGCCGTACGGCGGCGATCCGGCCGAGCCCGTTGCGGTCGCCCTCGACCTCCTCGCACTCGTAGAAGACGTACGTGAGGTCGCGGGTGGGCGTGGGGAGCGTCGCCGCCAGCCGGAGTGCGATGGCGACGCCCCCCTTCATGTCGCAGGCGCCGAGCCCGTACAGGAGGTCTCCCCGCAGGAGGGACGGCAGGTTCCCTGCGGCGGGCACGGTGTCCAAGTGGCCCGCGATCAGAATCCGTTCGGGGTGGCCGAGGCCGGTGCGGGCGACCACCGAGTTGCCGATCCGCTCCACGGTGAGGTGCGGGAGGGCGGCGAGGGCCGCCTCGACGGCGTCCGCGAGCCGGGCCTCCTCGCCGCTCTCGGAGGGGAGGTCGACGAGGGCACGGGTGAGCGTGACGACGTCGGCGGTGAGGTCGAGGGTGTTCACGCCACTTCCTCGTCGCCGAGCTTGTCGCCGAGTTTCCCGCCGATTTTCTCGCCGGGCTTGTCTCCGGGCTTGTCTCCGAGCTTGGAGTGCTTGATCCCGTACAGCCAGTAGATCACCAGGCCGACGGCCATCCACGCGCCGAACGCGACCCAGGTGTCCGACCCCAGGCTGAACAGCATGTAGACGCAGAAGCCCACACCCAGGATCGGCGTCACCGGCGAGAAGGGGACCCGGAAGGAGCGGGGTGCCTCCGGGCTGCGGCGGCGCAGCAGGACGACCGCCAGGTTGACCAGCATGAAGGCGAAGAGCGTACCGATGCTGGTGGCGTCCGCGAGCGCGCCCAGCGGGACGAGCGCGGCGAGCACGGCGATGAAGGTGGAGACGATGACCGTGTTGGCGCGCGGCACCCCGGTGGTGGGGTGCACTTTGGAGAACAGCGGCGGCACGAGCCCGTCCCTCGACATCGCGAAGAGGATGCGGATCTGCCCGTACTGCACGGTGAGCACGACGCTCGTGGTGGCGACGACCGCCCCGATGGAGAGCAGGATCGGCCACAGGCTGCCGCCGCCGACCGACTGCACGAGCACCTGGCTCAGCGTGGCCTCCGTGCCCTCGAACTTCCTCCAGGGCATCGCACCGAGCGCGGCGACCGCGACGAGGACGTACAGGGCGGTGACGAGGACGAGGGAGAGGATGATCGCGCGCGGCAGGTCGCGCTGCGGGTTCTTCGCCTCCTCCCCCGCCGTCGAGGCGGCGTCGAAGCCGATGTAGGAGAAGAAGAGCGAGGCGGCGCCGGCGCTCATGCCGGCGGTGCCGAGCGGGAAGAGGGGCGTGAAGTTCCCGGCCCGGAAGGCGGTGAAGGCGACCGCGCAGAACATCACGAGGGCGGCGATCTTCACGCCGACCATGACGGTGTTGGCGACGGCGCTCTCCTTCGCTCCGCGCAGCAGCACGACCATGGCGAGGACGACGATGGCGGCGGCGGGGATGTTGAGGACACCGCCGGCGCCGGGCGGCGCGCTGAGCGTGTCGGGGAGGGTGACCCCGACGGTCAGGTCGAGCAGTTCGTTGACGTACTGCCCCCAGCCGACCGCGACGGCGGCCACGGACACCCCGTACTCCAGGATCAGACACCAGCCGCACACCCAGGCGACGAGCTCGCCGAGGGTGGCGTACGCATAGCTGTACGAGGAGCCGGAGCCCGGGATCATGCCGGCCAGCTCGGCGTACGACAGCGCGGAGAACAGCGCGGTCACACCGGCCAGGACGAACGACACGACGATGGCGGGACCGGCCTCGGGCACCGCCTGGCCGAGGACCACGAAGATGCCGGTGCCGAGCGTGGCGCCCACGCTGAGCAAAGTGAGCTGCCCGACGCCCATCGTCCGCCTGAGCGGGCTCCCGGCGGCCTCGGCGACCAGCGATCCGACGCCCTGACGCCGGGTCAGCCGAGCCGCCCGTCCGCCTCCTCGGCCGACGTCCGGCCGTGTACGTACCGTCTCCGTCTCCACGCCTTGTCTCCCTCCACCGTTCACCGTTCCGCCTTCAGTGCCCTGATGATGCGGAGGGCGGGGCGACGGGCGGTGGGCGCATCGGCCAGAGATGGCGGGGGTGGTTTGGCGGGTCGGCCAAAGCCAGGGGGTGACTGGAAACAAGGACCGTCGGCGCGACAGGCCGCGGGGGGGCAGTGCGGCGGAGCGCGGAGCGTCAACGCAAGGGAGCGCGGAGCACGGAGCGTCAGCGCGGCAGGGTGCGGGGCCTCAGCGCCACGGAGTGCGGAGGCGTCGACTCGGCACAGCGCGGAGCGTCAGCGCAGCGCGTCCGCGACCTCCCGCGCCGCGTCCATGACCCTCGGCCCCACCCGTTCCGGCACGGAGTCCGCGAGCATGACGACACCGACGCTGCCCTCGACCCCGGTCACCCCTATCAGGGGAGCGGCGGCACCACTCGCACCCGCCTCCAACTCCCCGTGCGTGAGCGTGTATCCCGGGGCGTCGGCCGGCCCGGGCTGCCGGGCGGCGAGGATCGCGCGGCCCGCGGCGCCCCGGTCCAGCGGATGGCGGAACCCGGCACGGTAGGCGACGTGATAGTCCGTCCACGTCGGCTCCACGACGGCGACGGCGAGCGCCTCGGTCCCGTCGACGAGCGTGAGATGGGCCGTGGCCCCTATGTCCTCGGCCAGCGCGCGCAGCGCCGGCAGCGCGGCCTCCCGTACCAGCGGATGCACCTGACGCCCCAGCCGCAGTACCCCAAGGCCGACCCGGGCGCGGCCGCCCAGATCCCGGCGTACGAGTGCGTGCTGCTCCAGCGTGGCGAGCAAGCGGTACACAACGGTCCGGTTGACGCCCAGTTTGTTCGAAAGCTCGGTGACGGTCAGCCCGTGGTCCGTGTCGGCGAGCAGTTTGAGGACGCGCAGTCCCCGGTCGAGCGTCTGAGAGGTCTCCGCGGTCACGACGCCCACTCCTTAGTGGTGAGGTCGGCGGCCCCTCGCGGCGGTTGCGTCTCCGAGTCCCGTCGGCGACGCGCTTCAGAGGCCGCCGTCGGCTGACGACCCGGGCTCTTCCCGGGCGGAGTCGCTACACGGCTGCGCTCCGCGGCGGCGCTGCCACGGGGCGTGTGCGTAGCGGGACAGTAGCGAGCCGGTTCGCTCAGCGGAAGTCTCCGTCCAGAATCCGGTCATGACCTGGTACGAACTCTTCCCCTTTGCGGCACCTTTGTCCTCGTACGTACAGCGCACACGCACAGGAACGCGCCCCCTGAAAGGGGCGCGGGGCGCTGACATCATGCGGCTCCGCCGCGTGGGCGCGACCAGCCCCCACCGGCCCACAGCCGAAGCACAACCCGTCGCCCCACGAACCGCAACCGCCCCGGCACAGCGCCCAGCGTCACCGCATTCGGGTGGCCCACTCCTGCACCTTGGCGATCCGCTGCCGCAACTGCCCCGCCGTCGCCTCCGCGCTCGGCGGCCCCCCGCACACGCGGCGCAGTTCGGTGTGGATCACGCCGTGCGGCTTGCCGCTCTGGTGGACGTACGCGCCGACCATGGTGTTGAGCTGCTTGCGCAGTTCCAGCATCTCCTTGTGCGAGACCACGGGCCGCCGCTCGGCGGGCAGTTCGAGAAGGTCGGCCTCGTCGTCGGGCTTCTTGCGGCTGTGCGCGATCTGCCGCGCCTGCCGCTTCTGCAGCAACAGTTGCACCTGGTCGGGTTCGAGCAGCCCCGGAATCCCGAGGTAGTCCTGCTCCTCCTCGCTCCCCGGGTGGGCCTGCATCCCGAACTCGGCGCCGTCGTAGAGCACTCGGTCGAAGACGGCCTCGGACTCCAGCGCCTCGAAGGAGAACTGCTCCTGCTCGCCGGTGTCCTCGTCCTGCTCCCGGTTCGCCTCGTCCATCTCCTGCTCGGACTCGGCGTACGGGTCCTCCTCGCCCTCCTTCTTGGGCTTGTCGAGGACGTGGTCGCGCTCGACCTCCATCTCGCCCGCGAAGCCGAGGAGGTCGGGGACGGTCGGAAGGAAGACGGAGGCGGTCTCGCCGCGCCGCCGGGACCGTACGAAACGGCCGACGGCCTGCGCGAAGAAGAGGGGCGTGGAGATGGTGGTGGCGTACACACCGACGGCGAGCCGCGGCACGTCGACGCCCTCGGACACCATGCGGACGGCAACCATCCACCGGTCCTCGCTGTGGCTGAACTCGTCGATCCTGTTGGACGCGCCCGTGTCGTCGGACAGGACGAGGGTCGCCTTCGTCCCGGTGATCTCACGGATGAGCTTGGCGTACGCGCGCGCGGAGTCCTGGTCGGAGGCGATGACGAGCGCGCCCGCGTCCGGGATGCCCTTCCTGACCTCGGTCAGCCGCTGGTCGGCGGCGCGCAGCACACTGGGCATCCACTCGCCGCGCGGGTCGAGCGCGGTGCGCCAGGCCTGCGAGATGGCGTCCTTGGTCATCGGCTCGCCGAGCCGGGCCGCGATCTCGTCCCCCGCCTTCGTGCGCCACCGCATGTTGCCGCTGTAGGAGAGGAAGATGACGGGCCGCACGACCCCGTCCCCCAGAGCGGACCCGTACCCGTAGGTGTAGTCGGCGGAAGACCGCCGAATCCCGTCGTTTCCCTCTTCATACGTCACAAAGGGGATGGGGTTGGTGTCGGACCGGAAGGGCGTACCGGTGAGCGCGAGCCGCCGCGTGGCGGGCTCGAACGCTTCGAGGCACGCCTCGCCCCAGGACTTCGAGTCACCGGCATGGTGGATCTCGTCGAGGATGACGAGGGTCTTGCGCTGCTCGACGCGGTTGCGGTGGAGCATGGGCCGCACGCCCACACCCGCGTACGTCACGGCGACGCCGTGGTACTCCTTGCTGAGCGGACCGGCGCTGTACTCGGGATCCAGCTTGATCCCTATCCGCGCGGCGGCCTCCGCCCACTGCTTCTTGAGGTGCTCGGTCGGCGCGACCACGGTCACCTGCTGCACGACGTGATGGTGCAGCAGCCAGGACGCGAGCGTCAGCGCGAACGTCGTCTTGCCGGCGCCGGGCGTGGCGACGGCCAGGAAGTCGCGCGGCTGCTCCTGGATGTACCTCTCCAGCGCCCCCTGCTGCCAGGCGCGCAGCTTGCTGGCGGTACCCCAGGGGGCGCGGCCGGGGAAGGCGGGTGAGAGGTGGTGCGAGGTGGATGCGCTGGCGGCGGTGGTAGTCACGGTCTCCGTGGTTTGGTCGAGCGGCTCGGCTACGTATGACAACCGGGCCACCCTACCGGCGCCCCGGAGTGGTCAACGCGCGGACGACGCCGGGTCACCCGCGGATGGGACCCACCTCACAAACACCGTGACCGCCCACCGATCACCCCGATGTCGTGCTCTTCACCGGCCGCCATGGCGATGACCAGGCAGTACGAGCTCGGGCGGTTCCGATGACCGCACTCGGCCGAACCGGAACACCGCTCTCCTTCCAGATCAGCGCTCTCGCAATCGCGTGGTCACCCAGGCCCCCACCAACGCCACCCCCGCCATCGGCAGGAACACGGCGGCGAACGCGGTGGGGTGGGAACCCTCGGCCGTCGAGGTGGCCGTCTCCGCGACCTTGCCGCCGCCCAGCGCCGCGAAGGCCGCGCCGCCCGCCGCGAGGAGCACGATGTCGGAGAGGCCGTCGGAGATCTGGAGCGAGGCGGAGTTGGAGCCGACTTCCTGCGGCGTCGAGAGGCGCAGCAGCAGCACGCTGGTCGAGGCGATCACCAGTCCCATCCCGAAGCAGCCGAACCCCCAGGCGACGGCGACGATCCACACGGGCACCGCGGGAATCAGCACGCTGGGCACGGCGACGATGGCCGCCGCGAGCAGCACCATCCCGAGGAACATCAGCCGGTCCCGGTACGGCTCCGTCCGTGGCCGCGACTGCACATACGACCCCAGCGCCCAGGTCCCGCCGGCCGCCGCGAGGGAGAACCCGGCGAGCGTCGGCGACAGCCCGCGCTGGGTGACCAGCATGAGGGGCACAAAGGACTCGGCGGCGATGAAGGACCCGGCCGCGAGCCCGCGCAGCAGCACCACGGACGGCAGCCCGCGCGCCGCCCGGTAGGTGCCGCGCGGCAGCAGCCCGAGGACGGCCGGGACGAGCAGCGCGGCGCCCGCGAGGCCAGGGACGAGCGAGAGCGGGTCCAGGTCCTGGGCGGCGTACTGGAGGAGTCCGGAGCCGAGCGAGATCCCGAGCGCCAGCCGGATGCGCCGCCGCTCGAAGGGCTCGCGACCGGCGGTCCCCGCGTCCGCCGACCGCCCGGACGACAGCCGTCGTATCCGCGGCAGCGCGAGCGCCAGCGGAAACACGACCAGCACCGGTATCCCGGTGAACACCCAGCGCCAGCCCAGGTGTTCGGTGACCGTGCCCGCGATCAACGGTCCGACCACGGATGGAATCACCCAGCTCGCCGCGAACGCCGCCATGATCGCCGGGCGCAGCCGCTCCGGGTAGGCCCGCACCACGACGACGTACAACGCCACGACGACCAGACCGCCGCCGAGCCCCTGCACCGCCCGCCCGAGAAGGAACAGCCACATGGTCCCGGCCGTCCCGGACAGCAGCAGTCCCGCCGCGAAGGCCGTGATCCCCGTGGTCAGCGGCGCCAGGGGCCCGCGGCGGTCCGCCCACTGCCCGGCGAACACCATCCCGAACAGGCTCGTCGTGAAATACGCCGAGAACGCGAACGCGTACAACGACACCCCGTCGAGCTCCCGTGCCGCGACGGGCATCGCCGTTCCGACGGCCGTGGCCTCGAAGGCGATCAGCAGCTCCACGAACACGATCCCGATGCTGAGCGCCCGGTAGGGACGGCTCAGCACACCTCCCGCGCCCTTGTCCTCGGGCGGGGCGGTCGCGGCGTCACGTGCTTCCAGCGCTGTCATGGCCGCCAGCGTAAGGGCCACAACCGACAGTGACTCCTGTCCGAAGACCGTGATCGTCTGGGCCTTTGGTCGTACGCCCAGGGTCCGAGAACCGGCATTCATGAACGGCGTATGGCAGTCCCGTTGCAGCGCCGCCGCACCCCTTGAGCCCATCCTCCGCCCCGCCTACGTTCAACCCATCAGGTTCGGAACGAGTGAGCCGTGCCGCACCTGAGAACGGCCGTGTGCCCGAGTGGTTCAGGGGCTCGCCTGCAAAGCGAGTTACGCGGGTTCAATTCCCGCCACGGCCTCTACCTGTCCTGACCGGTCAGAACGAAAGGGGCGGCACCCCCGCAGGGTGCCGCCCTTTTGACCGTCCGTCCCGGTTTCCGTCCCGGTTTCCGTCCCGGTTTCCGTCCCGGTTTCCGTCCCGGTTTCCGACTCAGTTGACCTCAGAGGTTTGGCGACGGAGGTCCAGCGGCGCCGGCGCGTTGGCCACGCAGGGCGTGCAGGGGCATTTCCTCCCCTGCACGCCGGCTAGTTGTCGTTGAGGTAATAGTGCGTGGCCTGATAGTCGCGGTTCGGACCCAGCCAGATCGTGACGCCGATTTCAGTGTTCTCAGGGAGGTCGTACACGCCCCCCTGCGAAGCACGGGCCGAGACGCATGCTCCCTCTCCGCCCGAGGCGGTGAGTGTGTAGCGGATGTCATAGGCGCCGGAACCGTCCTGGCTGGCGATTTGGACCCGGGGAGCGTATCCGTCGGCGTCCGTGTCGCAGAGCGAGACGATGTCGCCGTACTCAGCGATGTAGACCGTGCCACCCGGAGTGGAGTCCGTGGTGGTCCACGTGTGGTCCCAACCGCCGCTGGGCGGATCAACAGTTGCCGACGCCGACGTCGCCGTGGCGAGTGCCCCGCCGGCGAGGAAAGCGGTGGTTGCGGCTAAGGCCGCGATCTTGTGGCGCATCGTGTACCCCCTCCTTACGCTCGCTCGGGCAGTCCGGCGAGCCGTTGTGACACTACGTCATCTAATTAGATGGTGAACATATTTTTCGATCATGTTTCTACCGTGGCATCGCGGGGCTATCTCGTTTCCCCTGTTTGTCGTGGTTTCCGGTCTGAACGCTGAGCGACAAGTTGACCGAGCAGGATGTATGGGAGCAACTCGCCACGTTCAGTGCTTTGGCGCGGCTTTTGGACGAGTGCCAGCTAGTGACACGAGGAGGGGGCAGGCGCAAATGCCCGCCCCCTTTGTCAACGCGTTTGAGACGAGAGCCCCGGCCGCGCCGTCGTCGTCGTCCGGCCGGTCCGTCTCGGTCTTCCGGATCAGTCCGTTGCGAACCTTCGCCTCTGCGAGAAGCGCCTTGGCACAGGGCATGCTGTGCAGCAAGGAAGCGCGCCACCCCGAACTCCTGTGACCCCGAGGTAGATCCAGTGCTCGCCGCGCGTCGTCGGCGCGACCCGGGTAGCGGGCAGGCTCTCGCGAGCCCGTCCCACGGCTGTCGCGCTGTCGAGGTCCACCACGGCCTCCTGCGAGGTGGATCGGCCGTTCCCGTGGCTCGGGGGCGGCCGATCCGTGCGTGGGAGGTGTGGCCGTCCGTGGACTAGCCGTGGAGGGTGCCGCCCGCCTCGTCCTCGAATATCTCCGGCCAGTAGCGCCAGCCGTCGTCGCCCTCCAGCGTGGGGGTGGGGTCGCAGGCGACCGGGTCGACCGTGGCGAGGGTCTGGGCCATGGTGGCGGCCAGTTGCTCGTAGGAGTCGGTGAGGTCGTGGGTCGCGTCGAGGGCCTTCTCGCGGTGGAGCAGCCAGAGGGTGAAGGCGAGGGTGGAGATGTCGGCGTTGAGGGGGCGCAGGGTGATGTCCGGCTCGCTCCAGGCGAGGACCGCGCCCGTGGTGCCGTCCACCACGAGGCTGGTGTCCTCGATGAGGTAGCCGAGGCGTATCAGACGGTCGGCCGTAGGGGGGAGTTCGTCGGTGGAGAAGTCGTCGGGGCGCTGGTCCGCGTAGTAGTCGGTGAGGGCCGGCAGGGGCACTTCCGTGTCCAGCTGGAAGAGGAGGCCGTCCTCGGGCAGGCCGGTCTCGCGCAGGAAGCGACGGGTCGGCTCGTGCACGAGCGCGGGCGGGAAGTCGACATCCTCGAAGCGCATGATCGCGCCCGCGCCGAACTCCTCGTCCAGCAGCCGCTTGGGCAGGTCGAGGGCGAGGCCCTCGCCGGGGCCCGCGATCCGGGCGAGGGGGCGGATCAGGGCGGCCATCCGCCAGTACGGCGCCACCTCGCCGCCCGCGCCCGCCCCGAAGACCGCGGCGAGGGACTCGGAGGCCTCCGTGACCGCCTTCGGGCCGAACCGGCCCTCGTAGGAGGCGAACCGTCCGCGGGACGCCGTCAGTTCCTCTGTCGCCGCCGAGAAGCGCACCAGGGCTTCCAGGGAGGGGGCCAGGGGCGCGAGGTCCATCAGAGCCGGGTCGGAGAAGAAGTACGTCGTGGCGACCTTCCCCGTCGCCCCGTCCAGGACGATCGACTCCAGGTCCCGGTCGAAGGTCCGCAGGGCTCCCACGACCAGCTGGTCCTGGAGCTCCGTGGCGAGTTTGTCGGCGTCACCGGCGAGGTCGGCGACCCTGCGCAGCCCGTGCTCCCGCAGTGCGCCGAAGCCCAGCAGCGTGCCCTCGGCCGGCAGCCCGGGCCCCGTCAGCCACTGCCGTGTGTCCGTGTGTGTGATGTATGGATCCAGCTCGTCCTCGGTCAGCGTGATCGCGCCGACGACATCGGTGTCAGTCGTACTCATGGCTCCCCCGCGCATGTGAACGCATATGTGCTTCCCGCGGGGAACTCGCCGCCGCCCAGCGGCAGTTCCCCACTGACCGAGAACCATACGCCGCCCCACTGACAACGCCGGAAACCCGCAGGCACGCAGGCCGTACGGCCCGGAAACACGCGGGTTCAAGCCATCGGGGGGCGCCTTGCCGCGGCCGTCAGCCGTCAGCCGTCTCAGGTGAAGTACACGCCGCCCAGGACGACCACCACGGCCGCCACGACGAACAGCAGTACCCACAGCGCCAGCTTCCCGACGCTCGGCGGAGGCTCGTAGCGCGGCTGCTCGGGATCGTGGGTCGTCGGCTCGGGATCGTGGGTCGTCGGCTCGGGGGTGCTCATGACGCGGTCACCACGGCGGCTTGCGGACGGATCGGGAGGCGGTTGACGGGGCGGCCCGTCGCCGCCCGTACGGCGGACGCGACGGCCGCCGGGGACGTCACGACCGGCACCGCGCTGGCCGCCTTCGCGCCGAAGGGGGCGACGACGTCGCGCTCCTCGACGAGCTTGACGATGCGGATGTCGGGGGCGTCCAGGGAGGTCGGGAGGGCGTAACCCGTGAGGTCGGGGTGGCGGACCAGGCCACGGGCGGTACGGAGGTTCTCCGTGAGCGCGGCACCGACGCCCTGGGTGACGCCCGCCTCGATACGGGCCGTGAGCTGGGCGGGGTTGAGGATCCGGCCGACGTCCTGGGCGAGCGCCAGCTCCACCACCCGTACCGAGCCCAGTTCGATGTCCACGTCCACCACCGCGCGGATCGCGCAGAAGGCCAGGCCCACGAAGGCGTCGCCCTGGCCCGCCTCGTCCAGCGGCTCGGTCGGGTGCGGGCGGCACTGCGCGGTGGCCCACAGCTCCTTGCCGTCCATCGCCTCCGTGACGGTGGTCGAGAGCACACCGTCGTACGAGGTGATCTTGCCGTCGGTGATCTGGAGGAGCTCCGTGGACATGCCGAACTTGTGCGCCAGGGGCTGCAGGAGCTGCGTACGGACCATCTTCGCGGCGCGTTCGACCGCTCCGCCCGACACCCAGGTGTGGCGGCCACGGCAGCTGGGGCCCGCGGGCGGCTGGTCGGTGTCGACCGGCGCCACGTGCACCTCGTCGATGCCGAGGGTCTCCTGGACGATCTGGCGGGCCAGTGTCGTGAAGCCCTGGCCGGTCTCGACGGCCGCGCACAGGACGGTGGCGACGCCATCGTGGACCTTGACCGTGGCCGTGGAGACCTCGTCCGCGCCCTCGGCGCCGAGCATGTGGACCATGCCAAGGCCGTAGCCGACCCCGCGGCGTACGGCGCCGGGTTCGCCGGCGCCCTCGGGGCCGCCCGGGAGCAGCCACTCGTCCTCGGGGGTGTCCTTGGGGAGCGCGGGCAGAGGGTAGTCGCGTACGGCCTGGAGCAGTTCGGCGACCGGGGCCGGGCAGGTCACCGTCTGGCCCGTCGGAAGCACGTCCCCGGTGGCCATCGCGTTCTGCAGGCGCAGTTCGGCGGGGTCGAGGGCGAGCTTCTTGGCGAGCTTGTCCATCTGCGCCTCGTACGCGGCGCAGACCTGCATGGCGCCCTCGCCGCGCACATGGCCGGAGGGCGGGTTGTTGGTGCGCACGGCCCAGCCCTCGATGAAGGCGTTCGGGACGACATAGGGGCCGCAGGCGAAGGAGACCGCGGCGGCCAGCGACTCGGCGGACGTGTCGGCGTAGGCGCCCGCGTCGAGCAGGATCTGCGCCTCGACCTTCACCAACCTGCCCTCGGTGTCGGCGTGGTGGCGGTAGCGCAGGAGGGTGGGGTGCCGGTGGGCGTGGCCCAGGAAGGACTCCTCGCGGGTCGCGGTGATCTTCACCGGGCAGCCGGTCCGCAGGGCCAGCAGGCCGAGCGGGAGCTGCAAGCCCTGGTCCTCGCGGTCGGCGGTGGCGCCGGGCACTCCGGTGACGACGACCTTCACCCGCTCGGGCTCCAGGCCGTAGCAGGCGGCGGCGGTGTCGCGGTCGGTGTGCGGGTCGGTGGAGGCGATGTAGAGCTCGACGCCGCCGTCCGGGCGGGGCACGGCGAGTCCGGCCTCGGCGCCGATCGGGGCCGGGTCCTGGCGGCCGATGCGGTACAGGCCCTCGACGACGATCTCGCCGACGGCGTCCGGGTCTCCGTGGCGCAGCGGGATGTGCCGGATCAGGTTGCCGTCGGGGTGCAGGGGTTCGGCCTCGAACGCCTGCTCGGGGTCGGTCACCGGCTCGAGCACTTCGTACTCGACGATGACGGCCGCGGCGGCCATCCGGGCGGTGTCCGGGTGATCGGCGGCGACGGCCGCGATGGGCTCACCGTGGTGGCGTACGACCTCGGAGGCGAACACCGGACGGTCCGCACGGCCGCGGCCGTGCAGGGCGGCGCCGGGCACGTCCTCGTGGGTGATGACCGCCCGTACGCCGGGCATCTCGCGCGCGTGGCTGGTGTCGATGGACACGATGCGGGCGTGCGGGTGCGGCGAGCGCAGCACGGCCGCCCACAGCAGGCCCTCGGCCCACAGGTCGGCCGCGTACGGGAAGGTGCCCTCCGTCTTGGCGCGGGCCTCCGCGGCGGGCAGCGACACGCCGAGCCCGTGCGGCAGCGGCTCGGGGCCGGTGTCGGGTGCCGCGGGAGTAGCGGTCGCGGTCTCGTTGCTCACGCCTGGCCTCCGTCCTGGCCGTACGGCTGCTCATACGGCGCCTGGGAGTCGTACGGGGAAGGGTCCTCGAACGCCGACGGGTTGACGCCGCCCGCGCCGGGCCCCGCCTGGTGCGGGATGCGCGGCTCGTCGACGTCCGGCGTGGCCTCGGCGGCGGCCGCGCTGTGCGCCTCGCGTTCGGCGACGACCTCGCGTACGGCGTCCAGGACCCCGCGGTAGCCGGAGCAGCGGCACAGATTGCCGCACAGCGCCTGGCGGGTCTCGAGTTCGGTGGGGGCCGGGTTGCCCTCGAGGAGGTCGTGCACGGTCATGGCCATGCCCGGGACGCAGAAACCGCACTGCACCGCGCCGCACTTGGCGAGGGCGCGCTGCACGTCCGAGGGCTGTCCGTCGGCGGCGAGGCCTTCGACCGTACGCACTTCACTGCTCGCGGCGGTGACGGCGGGCACCAGGCAGGACGCCACGAGCCGCCCGTCCACCTGCACGTTGCAGGCTCCGCACTCGCCCTGCGAGCAGCCGTCCTTGGCGCCCGCGAGGCCGAGGCGCTCGCGCAGGACGTAGAGCAGCGACTCGCCGATCCAGGCGTCGGTCACGGGGCGGTCGGCGCCGTTGACGCGCAGGACGTAGGAGGCCAGGGGGTGTTCGTCGTGCGGGGGCGGCGCAGGGGTGTCCGGGTCGCTCGCCTCCGCGCCGGGGGCGTCCGGCGCGGGGGACTCGGGGTGCTCCGAAGGGTGCTCGGAACGACGCTCCGAAACGTACTCCGAGGAGTCCTCCGGGACCGCTGCCGGGGCGGCCGGCGTGGCCGGGTCGGGGTCCGGTTCGACCCCGTCCGGGGTCCCGTACGCCTCGGCCGTCGCGGACATGGGCCCGGCGACCGGCTCAGGAGCCGCGTGAGCGGCTTGCGCGGCCGCCTGGGCGGCCTCGGCGGCCGATTCCGCATGCGTGTGCCGCGCGGGCTCCACGGGGCCCTCAGAGGCCCCCGGGGCCTCGGGGGTCGCCGCTCGCGGTGCGGCGGACCACGGCTCACCGATCTCCGTGGTCGCCCAGGGCGCTGCCGCGCCGCCCGGGAGCGTGGCCGGCGGGGTGCCGCCCCACTGCTCGACCAGGGCCGACGTGGTGAACTCGCCCGATTCGTCCGGAAGATCACCTTCGGCGACCGGAATCGACCACTGTCCGGTGACGTCGTGCCCGGGCGCGTCGGCCGGGTGGTGACCGGAGGAGGCACCCTCCCGGGCGGCCTCCCCGAAGTCCCACTGGCCGGTGGCGCCGGGGTGGTACGAGAACCCGTCGTGCGCGGCCTGCTGATACCCGGACTCCTGGCGCCCGGTCTCGTGGCGTACGGCTTCCTGGTGTGCGGCGTTGGGGTCCGGCCACTGGACGGCCTCGGCCGGTGCGGCCCAGGTGCCCGTCGCCCCGGGGTCGGCCGCCGGGGGCGCAGCGGCGATCCGGGGAGGCACATAGCCGTGGCCGGGCGCCGCGAGGGGCGTCTCACGTTCCGCCAAAAGGGCGTCGATTCCGCCCTCGGGGAGCTTGACGAAGGCGGTGGCGCCGTCGTCGTAGTCCCCCTGCGGGAGGGGGTCCCACCTGCCGCTGGTCCGCGGAGTGCCCTCTCCGTGCTGGTCGTCGGTCACGACAGTGCCCTCCCCAGTGCTCGTCGGGCCAGCGCGGCGACGGTGCGCCGCAGGTGCAGTACGGCCGGCGGAAGCTGTTGTACGGAGCCGTCCTCGGCCGGGACGGGATCGGGGATGCAGGCCGCGGCGACGTACTCCCCGAAGGCGTTGAGCGCCTCCGGCACGATCGACCGACTGTTGTCCCAGTCGATCAGCTGGGCGACCCACGCCTCCGCGTCCAGGGGCCGCAGCGGCATCGGCGCTATGGCACCCACGGCGCACCGCACGCCGCGCCGCGCCGGGTCCAGGACGAGCGCCACGGACGCGATGGCGCGCCCGGGTCCGGTGCGTCCGGTCGCCTTCAGGAAGACCTGCGGCGCGTGCAGCAGCGGCACACGCACGTAGCCGATGAGTTCGCCGCCGCGGAGCATCTCCATGCCCGCGAGCAGGTGCGACACCGGGATCTCGCGGCGGGCTCCGCCCTGGCCCGCGATGATCAGCGTGGCTTCCAGGGCTGCCAGCACGGGCAGCGCGTCCCCCGTGGGAGCCGCCGAGGCGATGTTGCCACCCAGGGTGCCCGCGTTGCGGATCTGCGGCGGTCCCGCGGCGCGCGCGGCGGCGGCGAGCGCCGGGATGAGGGCCGCGAAGTCGGGGCGCCCCATACGGGCGTGGGTGAGGCCGGCGCCGAGCAGCGCGTGGCCGTCCTGGTACTGCCAGCCGCGGATCTCGCTGATCCGGCCGAGGCCGACGAGCGCGGCGGGCCGCAGCTGTCCGGAGTTGACGGCGGCCATGAGGTCGGTGCCGCCGGCCACGGGGACGGCGGCGGGCATGGCGGCCAGCGCCGCCACTGCCTCGTCCAGCGAGGCGGGCAGCGTCACGGCCTGCGCCGCCTGCGGTGCGTGCGTGGTCAAACCGGCTGCCCCTTCCCGCTGCCCCACCTGGTCCCACCTGTGTTGCGCGTACGGTACGTGCTGACAGGGCGGACGTGGCAACTCTGGCACATCTTCCCCGGACCTCGACGCGGGGGTCCGCTAGGAGGCATTCGCCCCCTCACCAGGGAGATGGTCCGTTTTCCTACGGCATCGCCGGTCGGTACGGATTGCCACTCTTCGGTGGCCCTTGGGCGCCTTTTGCCTTGTGGGGCCACTGCGTCGGGGCGAGCGGGCCGGGACACGCCGGTCGGGAGTCACCTCACACGTTTGGGGGCGCCCCCTCGATCGGACGTCCGAGCACACCTGGGCGCCGCTGCCACGGAAGGGGGCCCGTGGGCGGGCGGTAGGCCACTCCCAGGGCGTCAAGCCGCCCGTAGTGGGCGGCCATCCGCCGTTCGAAGTCGGCGAAGTCCCGCTCGGCGGGGGCGGGCAGGGCGCTCCAGGCGACCTCGGCGAAGGCCGCGAGCCGGGGAAAGGTCTGGTAGTCCACGCGCGCCGGGTCCTCCATCGCCTCGGTCCACACGTTCGCCTGAGTGCCCAGCACATGCCGTGCCTCCATCTCGGTGAGCTCGGGCGGAACGGGTTCGAAGCGGTAGACGTCCTCCAGGGTGCGGACATATCCGATCGGCACCGGCTCGTCCGGACCCGCGGCCTGCCGGTGGTCCAAGTACACCTGCTGCTCGGGGCACATGACCACGTCGTGGCCGGCGCGGGCGGCCGTGATGCCGCCCTGGTAGCCGCGCCACGAGGACACCGCGGCCCCGGCCGCGAGCCCGCCCTCCAGGATCTCGTCCCAGCCGATCAGCCGACGCCCGCGCGCGGAGAGCCAGTTGTCGAAGTGCCGGATGAACCAGGACTGCAACTCGTCCTCGTCCGCGAGCCCCAGTTCCCTGATGCGCGCCTGCGCGGTCGGCGACTGCTTCCACTGGTCCTTGGCGCACTCGTCGCCGCCGATGTGCACGAACCCAGAGAACGGCGCGAACCCCGAGAACGGCGCGAACGGTGTGAGCGGGCCGGCGTCCGCCGGGAAGAGCTCGAGGAGTTCCTCGAACACCCCCTCGTAGAAGCGCAGGGTGTTGTCAGTGGGGGCGAGTACGTTTTTGGAGATGCCCCAGGTGTCCCAGACGGTCAGGGAGGTCGTGTCGATGACGTCGGTGTTGCCCAGTTCCGGATACGCGGCGATGGCGGCCTGCGAGTGCCCCGGGATGTCTATCTCGGGGACGACACTGATATGCCGCTCGGCCGCGTACGCGACGATCTCGCGGATGTCGTCCTGCGTGTAGAAGCCCCCGTGCGGCTTCTCCTCCCACAGGGGCGAGGCACGATGGCCGAATTTCGTGCGCGCCCGCCAGGATCCGACCTCCGTCAGCTTCGGGTACCGCTTGATCTGAACACGCCAGCCTTGGTCGTCGGTGAGGTGGAAGTGGAAGACGTTGAGTTTGTGGGCGGCCATGAGGTCGAGGTGACGCAGGACGCCGTCCTTGGGCATGAAGTGCCGGGAGACATCGAGCATGACGCCGCGCCACGGGAATCGGGGGGCGTCCTCGATGATCTGGTGCGCGATTCCATAGGTCCTCCCCGGCCGGACGGGGGCACGGCGGAAGGCATCGGGGCCGAGGAGTTGCCGCAGCGTCTGCGCGCCCCAGAACACCCCGGCCGCGCTGCCGCCCCGGATCTCGATGCCCCAGTTGACGACGACGCTGAGTTTGTACGCCTCCGGCTCCAGGGTGTCGTCGAGGAGCAGCCGTACGGCGTTGCGGGCGTCCTGCGGCCCTGGTGGCAGCGGCAGGCCGAGCCCCGCGCCGAGCGTGGCGCGCAGCCAGCGCTCCGTGGCGTCCGTGCCGGGCGCGGCCCACAGGGTGGTCTCCGCGTCGAGTTCGACCCCGCAGCGCAGGGGGCCCTCGACGGCGCGGGGCGCCGGAATCACATCGTTCACGTCAGTCCTTCACCGCTCCGCCGAGGCCGGAGACCAGGCGTCGCTGTACGAGTACGAAAAAGACGAGCACCGGAATCGTCATCACCGTGGACGCCGCCATCACGCCGCCCCAGTCCGGCTCGTCGGGCTTGTAGAAGACGAGGAGGGCCATCGGCAAGGTGGACTGCGAGGTGTCGCTGATGATGAAGGACTTGGCGAACAGGAAGTCGTTCCAGGCCGAGATGAAGGAAAAGACACTCGTGGCCACCAGCCCCGGGAGGACGAGCGGGAAAAGGATCTGCCAGAGGAATCGCGTACGGCTCGCCCCGTCGATGTACGCGGCCTCCTCCAGCGCCTCGGGAACCGCCTTCACAAAACCCCTCAGCATCCAGATCGCGAACGGCAGCGAGAAGGCGATGTGCGGCAGGATCAGCGAGCCCAGCGTGTTCAGCTGGCCGAAGTCCCGCATCAGGAAGAAGAGGGGGATCGTCAGCGCCTCGACGGGCACCATCTGCGCGACCAGGAACATGATCAACAGGGTGGTCCGGAAACGGAAGCGGAATCGGGTGACCGCTGTCGCCGCGAGAAACGCGATCAGCGCCGAGATGACGACCACGGACCCCGCCACCACAAGGCTGTTGACGAAGTAGCGGCCGAATTCCTGCTGCCCGAAGACGCGCCGGAACGAATCCAGGGAGGGCGAAAGTGTCCACGGCCGGGGCTCGGTGGACTCGATCTCCCCGGCCGGTTTGAAGGCGCCGAGCACCATCCAGTAGAGGGGGAAGGCGACGACCACCGCGATCAGCAGCGCGGACGCCTCGGCGGCGAGCCGCCAGGGGCGCCGGGGACGCCGTACGAAGCCGGGTATCAGGCTCACAGTTCCTCCCCCTGCCTGCGCAGCAGCCGCAGGTACACCAGCGTGACCGCCAGCAGGATCACCAGCATGACCACACCGATCGCCGAGCCGAGGCCGTACTGCGAGGAGGCGAAGGCCTTCTGGTAGGCGTACACGTTCAGCACGAGGTTCTGGCCGGCGATGCCGCCGCCGTTCGTCATCACGTAGATCTGCGTGAAGACCTTGAAGTCCCAGATGACCGACTGGATGGTGACGACCACCAGGATCGGGCGGAGCAGCGGTGCGAGCACCGAGCGCCAGATCCGCCACTGCGAGGCGCCGTCCAGGGCGGCCGCCTCCAGCACCTCGGACGGTACGGCGCGGATCCCCGCGTAGACCGTCACCATCACGAACGGGAAGGAGCACCAGACCACTTCGAGCAGGACGAGCGCGAAGGCGCTGTAGCGCCCGTACGTCCAGGAGTGGTCGCCGATTCCGAGGACCCGGTTGACGGGCCCGAAGTCGGGGTCGAACAGGAACAGCCAGACCGTGGACCCGGTGACCGCCGGGGTCGCCCAGGCGCCGAGCGCGGCCAGCATCAGCGCGAGCCTCGGCAGGGCCCGTACGCGGGTGAGGAGCACGGCGAGGGCGCAGCCGACGGCCAGGGTGGAGAGCACGCAGGCCGCCGCGAACACCAGCGTGGCGATCAGGACCTGCCAGAACTGGTCGTCGGCGAAGAGGGCGGTGTAGTTGCCGAATCCTTCGAAGGCGGTCGGTTCACCGCCGCTGACCTGTGCCTGGGTGTACTTCAGGAGCGAGATCAGGCCGAGCTGGTAGATGGGGTAGACGAGCAGGGCGCCGAGGACGACGAGGGCGGGGGCGAGGTAGAGCCAGGGGGTCCAGCGGGCGCGCCGGCGGCCGGGGGCGCCGGCCACGGCCTTCGGGACCGTGACCGGTTCGGCGACGGCCTCTTGCGTGGTCATCCGCTCACCCCACGGAGCTGAACGCGTCGTTCATCTTCTTCGCCGCGTCCTTCGAGGCCGCCGCCACGTCCTTCTTGCCGCTGATGACCTCCTGGAACATCGTCGGCAGGACGAGCGAGGCGTCGATCTGGGACCAGGCGGCCGAGGCGGGCACGAACTTGGCGCCCGAGGCCAGGGTCTTCACGAAGGGCGCGACGAACGGCTGCTTCTTCGCGACCTCGTCCCGCACGTCGGTGTACGTCGGCAGGAACCCCATGGCGTCGAAGAGCTCGCTCTGGGTCTTCTTGCTCGCCAGTTGCTCCATCAGGTCGACGGCGAGGGTGCGGTGCGAGGTGCTCTTCAGGACGCCGATGTTGTTGCCGCCCGCGAACGCCGGCGCCACCGAGCCCGGCTTCACACCGGGCAGTGGCACGACCGCGTACTTGCCCTTGATCTTCCCGGCCTCGATCGCGGCGTGGCTGAAGTCGCCGCCGATGGCCATGCCCGCCTTGCCGGAGGAGAACGCGGTGACGGTGTCGTTGCCGGTCATGCCCGCGCACTTGGCGGCGGGACAGTTGTCGGAGCCGAACAGCGACGTGTAGGCCTTGATGCCCTTCTGGGCGTCCGCGCTGTCGATGGTCGCGGCGTAGGAGCCGCCCTTGCCCTGGGCGATCTCGCCGCCCTGGGACCAGATGAAGGGCATCGCGCCGTACGTGTACGCGCCGCCGACCACGAGTCCGTAGAGGCCGGGCTCGGCCGCACGGATCTTCTTGGCGGTGGAGACCAACTCGGCCTGGGTCCTGGGGGCTTCGAGGCCGAGGTCCTTGAGGATGTCGGTGCGGTAGTAAAGGGCGCGGACGCCGACGAAGAACGGGGCGCCGTAGATCTTCCCGTCCACCGTCACGGACTGCTTGGCGGTCGGGTCGGCGTCCTTGGCCTCGCTCCAGTCGGTGAACTCCTTGGTGACGTCGGCGAGTCCGCCGTCCTTGACGTATCCGGCGGTGTCCGTGTTGCCGTACTCGATGACGTCGGGGGCGCTCTTCGGGTCGTTGAAGGCGGCCTTCATGCGCTGGGCGCGGGTCTCCACAGGGATGTACTCGATGGTGACCTTGGTGTCCTTGTGGGCCTTCTTGAAGGTGCTGACGGCCGCGTCGACGACCTTCTCCTTCGGCCCGTTGTTGACCTCCTGGAAGAGCCAGACCCGCAGCGTGCCGGTCTTCTCGTCCGTTCCGGAGGAGGAGTTGCCGGAGGTCTGGGGGGCGCAGGCGGTGGCGACGACAAGGGCGGCGAGGGCGACGGCCGTTCGGGCGGGGAGCTTCACGGGCAGCTTCGCAGAGAGCTTCATCGAGCATCCTCCGATGGGGGGGCGTTGCAACATACGCAATGGCGGTTTCGCTCTGCACAACACACCGGAGGCTATGGACTACATGAACATGTCCACAAGAGGTCTCAACCACTCTGTGACCACGGGGCGCACCATGTGCAACGGCACCCGGCGCGAAGACCATCGGCGCTACGACGCAAAGACCATCGGCGCACACGACGCAAAGGCCCTCGGGGCGCGCCGGAACGCGCCCCGAGGGCCTTGTGATCGTCGGGCCGCCGGTCCTCGGCGGCGCCCGTTACTTGTCCTGGCCGCCCTTGCCCTTGTCGCCGCCGGCGCCCATGGACTCGTAGATCTCCTTGCACATGGGACACACGGGGTACTTCTTCGGGTCGCGGCCCGGGACCCACACCTTGCCGCAGAGGGCCACGACGGGCGTGCCGTCCAGGGCGCTCGCCATGATCTTGTCCTTCTGGACATAGTGGGCGAAGCGCTCGTGGTCCCCGTCGCCGTGCGACACCTGCGGCGTCGGCTCTACGAGGGTCCCCGTCCCAGTGCCTCGCTGGGGCTGGGTCTCAGGCTCAAGAGTGCTCATAAAGGCCAAGGGTACTGAAGGTCACGGACATCAGTTAAGTGAAGGGTCGTCCGGATACGTCGCCACCATCGCGAGTTCGTTGCGCTGGCGGCGCAGGACCTCGCGCCAGAGGCGCTCCGGGGACGGGGAGGAGACGTCTCCCGGTTCGGATTCCACCACGTACCAGGCACCCTCGGTCAGTTCGTCCTCCAGTTGACCTGGGCCCCAGCCCGCGTATCCGGCGAAGATTCTCAGGGAGCCGAGGGCCGAGGCGAGGAGTTCCGGCGGGGCCTCCAGGTCGACGAGGCCGATCGCGCCGTGCACCCGCCGCCAGCCGAGTGGTGCGCGCTCCCCGGAGGCGACGCCGCCCGGGATCACCGCGACGCCCAGCGCCGAGTCCAGCGACACCGGGCCGCCCTGGAAGACGACGCCGGGCTCCCCGGCCAGGTCGGCCCAGGCCTCCAGGATGTCGCTGACGTCCACCGGGGTCGGCCGGTTGAGGACGACACCGAGCGAGCCCTCCTCGTCGTGGTCGAGGAGCAGCACCACCGCGCGGTCGAAGTTCGGGTCCGCCAGGGCGGGCGTGGCCACGAGCAGCCGCCCTGTGAGCGAGGACACCTCGGTCATGCCAGACATGATCCCGCATCTTCCCCGCGTAGGGGGACCCAATACCCGTACCCGAGTGAATGCAGCTCAGGGCGCAGAGGAGCGTCCCCCGCGCACACGGTCACCGGTGACCCCGTGTGCCCGATTCGGAACGGTTCGTGTTGTGGCAAAGCTATGACCTAGCTGGGTGGTCCTTGGGCTTACTTAAGGGGGGTAGGCGGCGATTACCCTTGCTCTTCGGCTCCCGCCCAACCGGCCTGCCGACGCATACTCCTGCCCAACTCATCGGAACGCGAGATACATGACCGTCAACGGCTCTGACGATGTACTGCTTGTCCACGGCGGAACCCCGCTCGAGGGCGAGATCCGTGTCCGCGGTGCGAAGAACCTCGTACCGAAGGCCATGGTCGCCGCCCTGCTGGGCAGCGCTCCGAGCCGACTGCGCAATGTCCCCGACATTCGCGACGTGCGCGTCGTGCGCGGGCTGCTGCAGTTGCACGGCGTGACGGTCCGTCCGGGTGAGGAGCCGGGCGAGCTGATCCTCGACCCGTCGCACGTGGAAAGCGCGAACGTCGCCGACATCGATGCCCACGCGGGCTCGTCGCGCATCCCGATCCTCTTCTGCGGCCCGCTGCTGCACCGTCTGGGGCACGCGTTCATCCCGGGTCTGGGCGGCTGTGACATCGGCGGCCGGCCGATCGACTTCCACTTCGAGGTGCTGCGGCAGTTCGGCGCGAAGATCGAGAAGCGGGAGGACGGCCAGTACCTGGAGGCCCCGCAGCGGCTGCGCGGCACGAAGATCCAGCTGCCGTACCCGTCCGTCGGCGCGACCGAGCAGGTGCTGCTGACGGCGGTGCTCGCGGAGGGCGTCACCGAACTGTCCAACGCGGCCGTGGAGCCCGAGATCGAGGACCTCATCTGCGTACTGCAGAAGATGGGCGCGATCATCGCCATGGACACCGACCGGACGATCCGCATCACCGGTGTGGACTCGCTCGGCGGCTACACCCACGCGGCCCTCCCGGACCGCCTGGAGGCCGCCTCCTGGGCTTCCGCGGCGCTGGCGACCGAGGGCAACATCTACGTCCGCGGCGCCCAGCAGCGCTCGATGATGACGTTCCTGAACACCTACCGCAAGGTGGGCGGCGCGTTCGAGATCGACGACGAGGGCATCCGCTTCTGGCACCCGGGCTCGCAGCTCAAGTCCATCGCCCTGGAGACGGACGTCCACCCCGGTTTCCAGACCGACTGGCAGCAGCCGCTGGTGGTCGCCCTGACGCAGGCCACGGGGCTGTCGATCATCCACGAGACGGTGTACGAGTCCCGCCTCGGCTTCACCTCCGCGCTGAACCAGATGGGCGCGCACATCCAGCTCTACCGCGAGTGCCTCGGCGGCTCCGTCTGCCGGTTCGGCCAGCGCAACTTCCTGCACTCGGCCGTCGTTTCGGGCCCGACCAAGCTCCAGGGCGCCGACCTGGTCATTCCCGACCTCCGCGGCGGCTTCTCGTACCTGATCGCCGCGCTCGCGGCCCAGGGCACGTCCCGCGTCCACGGCATCGACCTGATCAACCGCGGCTACGAGAACTTCATGGAGAAGTTGGTGGAGCTGGGCGCGAAGGTGGAACTGCCGGGCAAGGCGCTCGGATAGCTCGGACGGCGCGGCTGTCTGTCGTCCGGACAGCCACGCTGTCGCGCGGGCGACAGCTCCAGGCGTACGTACGACGATGGGGCGGCCCCCGGTCAAGGGGGCCGCCCCATTGGCGTTACTGCGGTTCGTGCGCCGTCCCGTGGCACACGGACGCGGCTTACTTACCCTTGGCCGCTTCCTTGAGCTTGCTGCCCGCGGAGACCTTCACGCTGTAGCCGGCCGGGATCTGGATCGGGTCGCCGGTCTGCGGGTTGCGCGCGGTGCGAGCGGCACGGTGGGTGCGCTCGAAGGTCAGGAAGCCGGGGATGGTGACCTTCTCGTCGCCCTTGGCGACGATCTCGCCGACGGTCTCGGCGAACGCGGCCAGAACGGCGTCGGCGTCCTTGCGGGTCACCTCGGCACGGTCGGCCAGCGCGGCCACCAGCTCACTGCGGTTCATGTTGTTACTCCCGTGTTCTTCTTGCCGTTGAGGCGTGCCACGCGGCAGAGCCGCATGTTGGATGCGGCGAAGCCGATGCTGCCAGGGCCCTCGGTCGGTCCCCGGACCCGGGTCCGTAGCCAGACCCTCGCGCCCGAAGACGCATCCTGCCCCCACCTGCGGCGGGAAAGCCAATCCGGCACCCCTGGGAGTCACACGAACACCCTTGGGAGTCACACGAAAAGCGCCACTGCCTCAGTGTGGTGACGCTCCGTCCGCTCCCGGCAGCGGACCGCAGGGCCTGGGAGGCCTGAGCCTGGCCGCCACCCTAGAGGGCGGCCAGGGACCCCGCATCCCGCGACGCGCCGACGCGCCGCGGTCGTGGCGATCGTCACAGCAAGTCACACCGCTTGAATCACCACCGGCCGCGATCATCCGGCGGGGCCGCCCGGCCCGTCTCGCGTTCGAGGACGAGGCCGTCCGGGCCGGTGCGGGGTGCGGGGGCGGCAGCCCCCGGCGACGCCCGCACCAGCGCCGAGTGCCCTACTCCGCCGCGGTCACACCCGCCGCCTTCGCCGCGGAGCGCACCGCTCCGGCGACCGCGCCCGCGACCTTGTCGTTGAAGACGCTGGGGATGATGTAGTTCGGGTTCAGCTCGTCCTCGGTCACCACGTCCGCGAGCGCGGCCGCGGCGGCCAGCATCATCTCGGTGTTGACCGTGCGGGACTGGGCGTCCAGGAGGCCGCGGAAGACGCCCGGGAAGACCAGCACGTTGTTGATCTGGTTGGGGAAGTCGGAGCGGCCGGTGGCGACAACTGCCGCGGTCTGGCGGGCGATTGCCGGGTCGACCTCGGGGTCGGGGTTCGCGAGCGCGAACACGATGGCACCCTCGGCCATGGCGGCCACGTCGTCGCCGTCGAGCACGTTCGGGGCCGAGACGCCGATGAACACGTCGGCGCCGCGCACGGCCTCCTTCAACGTGCCCGTGAGGCCCTCGAGGTTGGTGTTGTCGGCGATCCAACGCAGTGGCGAGTCGGAGGCCGCGTCGACGAGGTCCGCGCGGTCCGCGTGCACGACACCGTGGATGTCGGCGACGACGGCGTTCTTGACGCCCGCGGCGATGAGCAGCTTCAGGATGGCCGTACCAGCCGCGCCCGCGCCGGACATGACGACCCGGATGTCACCGATGGCCTTGCCCGCCACACGCAGGGCGTTGGTGAGGGCGGCGAGGACGACGATCGCGGTGCCGTGCTGGTCGTCGTGGAAGACGGGGATGTCGAGGGCCTCGCGCAGCCGGGCCTCGATCTCGAAGCAGCGCGGCGCGGAGATGTCCTCGAGGTTGATGCCCGCGAAGCCGGGGGCGATGGCCTTGACGATCGCGACGATCTCGTCCGTGTCCTGGGTGTCCAGGCACAGCGGCCAGGCGTCGATGCCGGCGAAGCGCTTGAAGAGGGCCGCCTTGCCCTCCATGACCGGGAGGGCGGCCATCGGGCCGATGTTCCCGAGGCCCAGTACGGCGGAGCCGTCCGTCACGACCGCAACGGAGTTGCGCTTGATGGTGAGGCGGCGGGCGTCCTCGGGGTTCTCGGCGATCGCCATGCACACGCGGGCCACGCCCGGGGTGTAGATCATGGAGAGGTCGTCACGGTTGCGGATCGGGTGCTTGGACTGCATCTCGATCTTGCCGCCGAGGTGCATGAGGAACGTACGGTCGGAGACCTTGCCGAGCGTGACGCCCTCGATGCCGCGCAGCTGCTGGACGATCTCGTCCGCGTGGGCCGTGGAGCTCGCGGCGATGGTGACGTCGATCCGGAGCTTCTCGTGGCCTGAGGCGGTCACGTCGAGGCCGGTCACCGAGCCTCCGTGGGACTCTACGGCCGTGGTGATCTGGGAGACCGCGGTTCCGCTCGCGGGCACCTCCAGCCGGACCGTAATCGAGTAGGAGACGCTGGGCGCCGTTGCCATGGCCGACTTCCTCTGCTTTCACCGTGTACTGCTGTGTCGCGGGTACGCCGTCCGATCGTCGCACCTACCCCTCAGTACGTGGTAGCCGCCCCGGATTGCGAACGTTTTGTTCGCAGGTAGGGCGCACAATTTCGGAAGGCGGCTTCCACCATACGAGAAGACGTGCCCCTAGAGGAAACGGTCGACCGACGAAAGCCGGACAACGAAAGAGGCTCACGTCAGGTGACGTGAGCCTCTCCTCGTTCAGTGACACCGACCCGCCATGCTCGCCTCGCGGCAAGTGGTCGCTCGTAGCGACGAAGGTTGGGCCCGGGGGCTTGGATCGGGCCGGTGTCACATCCAAGGTAACAAACGATCCCCGTAAGGCAATTCCCACCCCGAGAGTTCATCTGGGGCGTCGGCCCCGGGGGCGTCAGTCCCGGAGCAGATCCGGCACCCCGTTCGCGTCGGGTTCGTCGCGGTCGCCGGAGACGATCGTCAGCTGCTGCGTGGCCCGGGTGAGGGCGACGTACAGCACCCGCAGCCCCGCGGGCGACTCGTCGGCGATCTCCGCCGGCGAGACGACCACCGTCGCGTCGTACTCCAGTCCCTTCGCCTCCAGGCTCCCGAGCGCCACCACCCGTTCGCCGAGCCCGGCCAGCCAGCGGGCGGCCTCCTCGCGCCGGTTCATGGCCACCACGACACCCACCGTGCCGTCCACACGGTCCAGCAGGCGCGCGGCCTCGGCGCGCACGGTCCCCGCGAGCGAGTCCCGTACGCCGGCGCCCGCGTTGTTCGTCGCCACGAAACGCGGCTCGACCCCGGTGGACCGTACGGCCGAGGGGGACTCGGAGCCGGGCATGGCGAGGGCGAGGACCTTGGCGGCCAGCTCGGCGATCTCGGCGGGGTTGCGGTAGTTGACGGTGAGGGTGAAGCGGCGCCGGGGACGGCTTCCCAGGGCCTCGTCACGGGCCTCCGCGGCCTCGTCCGGGTCCGACCACGAGGACTGCGCCGGGTCGCCCACGACGGTCCAGGTGGCCTGCCGGCCGCGTCTGCCCACCATCCGCCACTGCATGGGCGTGAGGTCCTGCGCCTCGTCGACGATGACGTGCGCGTACTCGACGCGCTCCTGCGCCAGCCGCTCGGCCCGCTCGCGCTGCGACTCCTCGCGTACGGGCATGAGCTCCTCGAGACCGCTGAGCTGGTCCAGCGGGTCCAGCTCTCGGCGCCTGCGGGGCCGGACGGGCATCCCCAGGATCGCCTGGAGCTCGTCCAGCATCGCCACGTCGTGGACGGACAGCCCGTCCCGCTTGAGCGAGCGCGCGACCCGGCGCACCTCGCCGGGGTTGAGGATCCGCCGCGCCCAGCGGCCCAGGCGCCGCTCGTCGGCCATGGCGTCGAGGACGCCCCGCGGGGTCAGCTCCGGCCACCACGCGTTCACGAAGTCGATGAAGCTGTCCTCGGAGGCGACGTCCTCGTCGAAGGACGACCGCAGCTCGGCGGCCAGCTCCGGGTCCGTGTGCCGCGTACCGGCCCCGGACTTCGCCCACAGCGCGTCCAGCAGCAGTTTGCGGGCGCGCGGGCGCAGCAGGTTCACCGGCGCGGTTCCGCTCAGCGCGTTGTGCTTGATGCGGTCGAGCTCGGCGGCCTCCAGCTCCAGGCGCCGCCCGAAGGCGACGACGCGCAGGCGGGTGGGGGTGCCCGCGGGGGCCGGGGCGGCCTCCTCGCCGAAGGCGAGCTGCTCCGACCGGTCCCGGTCGGCGGTGGACCGGCCCGGGCCGGTGCCGGACGTCTCCAGCGCGCCCCGGGCGGCCTTCCGCAGCACCTTGAGCATCCTGTACGAGCCCTTGGCACGGGCGACGGCCGGGGAGTCGTACAGGGTGGCCTCCGCGCCGTCGACGAGGGAGCCGATGGCACGGATGGCGACCTGGCCCTCCTCGCCGAGGGAGGGCAGCACGCCCTCGGTGTAGGCGACCAGGAGCGGGGTCGGGGAGACGATCAGGATGCCGCCCGCGTACCGGCGGCGGTCCTGGTAGAGGAGGTAGGCCGCCCGGTGCAGGGCCACGGCCGTCTTGCCGGTGCCGGGGCCGCCCTCCACGTAGGTCACCGACGCGGCGGGGGCGCGGATCACCAGGTCCTGTTCGGCCTGGATGGACGCCACGATGTCGCGCATGGTGTGGCTGCGGGCCTGGCCGAGCGCGGCCATCAGGGCTCCGTCGCCGATCACCGGGAGTTCCCGGCCGTCGAGGGTGGCCTTGAGCTCGGGACGCATCAGGTCGTCCTCGACGCCGAGGACCTTGCGGCCCTTGGAGCGGATGACCCGGCGGCGTACGACGCGGCCCGGGTCGACCGGTGTCGAGCGGTAGAAGGGGGCCGCGGCGGGCGCCCGCCAGTCGATGACCAGCGGCGCGTAGTCCGCGTCCAGCACCCCGATGCGGCCGATGTGGAGCGTCTCGGCGATGGAGGCGTACTGACCGGTCTCGTCCACCTGTACGACACCCTCGGCCGGTTCGACGGCCGTGTAGGCGCCGTCCGGACCCTTCTGGCCGTCCTTCCCGAGCAGCAGGTCGATCCGGCCGAAGAGGAAGTCCTCGAACTCGTTGTTCAGGCGATTCAGATGAATCCCCGCGCGGAACACCTGGGCGTCGCGCTCCGCGAGCGCCCCCGGTGTACCGACCTGGCCGCGCTGGGCGGCGTCGTTCATCAGGAACTCCGCCTCGTGGATCTTCTCCTCGAGGCGCCGGTACACCCGGTCCAGATGTTGCTGCTCGACGCTGATCTCACGATCCCGTACGGAATCGTCCTGTGCGGAATCGTGGATCTGGTCGAGCGCGGTTTCCTGCTGAGCCTGAGCGGCCACCGGGCCCCCTTCTGACGTGCTGGGCAGCCGTCAACCGTACGCGAAGGGGACCCCGTGAGGCTACGTGCGCGCCCTGAGATCGCTCACACGTTCACCTCGACGAGCCGCTTCCCGTCGAAGGTCATGACCTCGAAGTGGTCGATCTCGTTCGGGCTGAAGGCCGCGCCGCCGTGGACGTAGAGGGGCTTCTTCGCCTCTTCCGTCTTGGCGTTCGTGATGCCGTAGCCCCAGTTCGGGACGGCCCAGGAGGTCACCGTCTCGCGCTCGCCGTTCTTGCCGACCGCGATCAGGGAGCACTTCAGCGGGCCCTTGACGTTCTTGAGCTGGAGGACGGCGTGGGTGCCCCAGTCCTTCTTCTCGATCGCGACGACCGCGTTGACCTTGGTGCTCGGGTCCGTGGCCGACTTCTTGTCCGTCATGACGTCGAAGGCGGCCTTGGCCGGGCTGGTGGCCATCGCCTTGTCGGGCGACGCGGTGGTGGTGGTGCCGCCGCCGTTGACGGCCATCACCGTCAGCGGGCCGCCGATGATCAGCGCGGCCGCGGCCGCCACCAGGTAGAGGCCGCGCCGGCGCTTGACCGCGCGTCGCTCGGACACCTCGTCGACCAGCCGCTCCGCGAGCCGTGGGCTCGGGCGTGCGGCCAGCGACTCACCGATGGCAGGGGTGCCCTGCGAGGCGGGCAGATCCGCGAGCGCGGCGAGCATCGGTTCCATCCCGGCGAGCTCGTCGAGCTGTTGGCCGCACCATTCGCAGGTGGCGAGGTGGGCCTCGAAGGCTGTCGCTTCGGCGTCGTCGAGGATGCCGAGGGCGTAGGCGCCGACGGTTTCGTGAATGTTGTCACCGGGGTTCTGTTGTCCCCGTGGTCCCTGCATGGCTCCTGGACCGCCCGTTCCGTAACCCCCGTATGTGTTCATGCCGTCACCCCCCGCTCCTCCAGCGCCAGCTTCATCGACCGCAGGGCGTAGAACACCCGGGAGCGCACGGTGCCGCTGGGTATGCCGAGCGTCTCGGCCGCCTCATTGACCGTACGCCCTTTGAAGTACGTTTCGACCAGAACTTCCCTGTGAGCAGGGGTCAGGTCGTCCAGCGCGTCCGACAGTGTCATCAGCCACAACGCCTTGTCGATCTCGTCCTCCGCGGGGATGACCTCCAGCGGTGACGGGTCCACCTCCTGCGGCCGGGCCTGCCGGCTGCGGTGGCCGTCGATGACGATGCGCCGGGCGACCGTCACCAGCCAGGGTCGTACCGAACCGGTCGCCCGATTGAGCTGACCGGCGTTCTTCCAGGCACGGATGAGTGTTTCCTGCACAACGTCCTCGGCACGCTGCCGATCCCCCGCGACCAGCCGCAGCACATACGCGAGCAACGGACCCGCGTGTTCCCGGTACAGCGCACGCATCAGCTCCTCGTCGGGTTCGTTCGACGAAGCCGACGCAGACGGATTCATGCGATGTCGGGCCCTTGACCTTCGTTCATCAGCCACGGCGGAATCCTTGCGCACGCCTACCTCCGGTGTCCGGGGGATCCCCCAGTCGGTCGCTCGTCCCGGAGTACGTGTCTGGGCGTGCGCATGTTCAAAGAGGTGGGACATATTTCTTGGAAGAGTTGTGAAGGAACTTTGTTGATCACTACAAGCGATCAACACATCACATAGGGGTGAAGCGAAGGCTCCGGATCGAGTCGCCGGGACCGCAACGCTGTGACGCGTTTCATACACGGTTCACGCAAGTCACGCACGGTTCACGCGCGGGCGAGGGCCGCCCGGCGCCGGTGCCGGGCCACCCGCTCCCGGTTTCCGCACACCTCGCTGGAACACCACCGCCGGCGCCGCCCCCGGGAGGTGTCGAGGTAGACGATCGGGCAGTTGTCCCCCTCGCACTGTCTCAGGCTCGCGCGCGCCACCGGGTCGGTGAGCAGTTCGAGGGCGTCGCGGGCGATGACGGCGAGCAGCCCGGGGCAGCCGGGCGGGGTGTGCAGCCGACGCCGCAGCGAGCCGTCGTCCGCGCGTACGGCCCAGGGGGCGGGCGGGGCGGTGAGCGCGATGGCGTTGACGCGGGCGAGCGCGGTGTCGGCGGGCCGCGCGTCCAGCTCACCGCGGACCAACTGGGCGACATGAGCGCGTAGTTCGTGAAAGCCCACGAGCCAGGAGATGTCGGCCGCCGCGAGCGGGGTGCCCGCGGGGACGAGCCCGGAGCGGGTGATCCAGGCGCGCAGCCGGTCCACCGCGTCGAGCCGTTCCTCGGGGTGGGTGGTCGCCAGGAGGTCCAGGCAGATCCGCCCGGAGTCGAACCTCAGCTCGTACGAGGCCGTGGCCATGCCCGATGCCATGTGCCTGTCACCACCTTGGGGTTACCGCCGTGAGGGGTCGGTAGGGGTCGTACCCCCTACAGTGCATGGCTGCACCCGCGACCGGAAGACCTGTGCCGGTCAGGGGGGTGGACGCCCGCTTATGGGACCGCGCGCCTCGGCCATGTCCGCAGCCGCACCACGCCGGTTGACTCGATGACATGACAGAGAACAGCACGGGGCGGCGTATCACCGCCGGAGGTGTCCTGGGTGCGGCCACGGTCGCGATGGGCCTGATCGCCGGGGTCTTCTACATTTTCGCCTGCGACATCATGCCGTCACTGGCCCGCAGTGACGACCGCGTCTTCATCGAGGTCATGCAGAACATCAACGACGTGATCCAGAACCCGGTGTTCTTCCTGAGCTTCATGGGCGCACTGGTGCTCACGGCGGTCTGCGCCTGGCAGTCGCGGAAGTCCCCCCACCGGTGGTGGGTGTTCGCCGCCCTCGCCGCGTACGCGCTGGCCTTCCTGTTCACGCTCGCCGTGAACATCCCGCTCAACAACCGCCTGGCAAACGCCGGGAACCCCGCGACGATCGCCGACCCGGCCGCCGTACGCCAGAGGTTCGAGGACACCTGGGTCGCCTGGAACGTCGTACGGGCCCTGCTGTCGACGCTCGCCCTGGCCTGCCTCGCCCGCGCCCTGCTCCTGTACCGACGGACTTACCCGTCGGCGTACTTGGAGTCGGCGGCCGGGTCGAGCGCGAGTCGGTAGCCGCGCTTGACGACGGTCTGGATGAGCTTGGGCGCGCCGAGTGCCGTACGCAGCCGGGCCATGGCCGTCTCGACGGCGTGCTCGTCCCGCCCCGCGCCCGGCAGCGCCCGCAGCAGCTCGGCCCGGGCGACCACCCAGCCGGGGCGGCGGGACAGGGCCCGCAGCAGCGACATCCCGGCAGGCGGTACGGGCCGCAGCGCCCCGTCGACCATCACGGCGTGGCCGCGGATCTCGACCCGGTGGCCGGCGATGGGCAACGTACGGGCCCGGCTGGGGAGTTCCTGGCAGAGCAGCTGGACGAGGGGGCCGAGCCGGAAGCGCTCGGGCTGGACGGTGTCGATGCCGTGCGCCTGCAGAGGGAGCGCGGTGACGGGGCCGACGCAGGCGGGCAGGACGTCGTGGTGGAGGGCGGCGAGGAGTTCGGACAGCAGGCCGCGGTCCTCGGCCCTGGACAGCAGGGAGGCGGCGGCGGGCGCGCTGGTGAAGGTGAGCGCGTCCAGGCCCCGGGTGACGGTGGCGTCGAGGAGCCGGTCGACGGGACCGATGTCCTCCGGCGGCATCCACCGGTAGACGGGGACCCCCACGACCTCGGCTCCGGCGACCCGCAGCGACTCCACGAACCCGGGCAGCGGCTCGCCGTGCAGCTGTACGGCGATACGGCGGCCCTCGACGCCCTCCTCCAGGAGCCGGTCGAGCACCTCGGCCATGGACTCGGAGGAGGGCGACCATTCCTCGGTCAGTCCCTGGGCCCGTATGGCGCCCTTGACCTTGGGGCCGCGCGCGAGCAGTTCGACCCCGCGCAGCCGACCGAGCAGGGCCTCGCCGAGCCCCCACCCGTCGGCGGCCTCGACCCAGCCGCGGAAGCCGATCGCGGTGGTGGCGACCACGATGTCGGGCGCCTGGTCGATCAGCTCCTTGGTGGCGGCGAGGAGTTCGCTGTCGTCGGCGAGCGGCACGATGCGCAGGGCGGGCGCGTGCTGGACGGCGGCGCCGCGTCGCTGGAGCAAAGCCCCGAGTTCGTCGGCCCGACGCGCGGCCGTCACGCCCACGGTGAACCCCGCGAGGGGGCCGCAGTCCTGCCGGGCCGGTCGCTGCTGTTCGTCGTCCATGGCTCTCGTCTCGCGCTGGGGGCTTCGTGCGGATACGGCCGACCGAGCCTGTCAACGCCCCGTGACAGGCTCGGTACCCCTTGATGTCACCCGTGTTACGTCAGACCTCGACGTAGCTGAGCTGCGGCTTCGCCTCTGCGGCCGTGGCCGTACGGGTCTGGGTGGCGGGGCCGCGAAGGTATACGGCCCAGGTCACCAGGAAGCACACCGCGTAGAAGGCGAGGAAGGCCACGAAGGCGCCGGTGCCGGAGCCGTAGGAGAGGAAGGACTGCCGGAAGGCGAGGTTGATCCCGACGCCGCCGAGCGCGCCCACCGCGCCGATGAGGCCCATGGAGGCCCCGGACAGCCGCCGCCCGTAGGAGGCCGCCTCCTCCCCTTCAAGGCCCTTGGCGACGGCCTTGGCCTGGAAGATGCCCGGGATCATCTTGTACGTCGAGCCGTTGCCGAGCCCCGTGAGCACGAACAGCGCGATGAACGCGATCGTGAACAGGGGAAGCGACTTCTGGGTGGAGGCGACGACGATGACACCGGTCGCGCCGGCCATGGCGACGAAGTTCCACAGCGTGATGCGCGCGCCGCCGTAGCGGTCGGCGAGCCAGCCGCCCACGGGCCGGATCAGCGAGCCGAGCAGCGGGCCGATGAAGGTGACGTAGGCCGCCTGCAGCGGAGTGCGGCCGAACTGGTTCTGGAGCACCTGCCCGAAGGCGAAGCTGTAGCCGATGAACGACCCGAAGGTGCCGATGTAGAGGAAGGACATGATCCAGGTGTGGGCGTCCTTCGCGGCGTCCCTGGCGGCGCCGGTGTCGTTCTTCACGGACGCGATGTTGTCCATGTAGACGGCGGCGAGCACGGCGGCCACGACGATCAGCGGAATGTAGATCCCCAGCAGGACCCTCGGCCCCCCGCTCGCGCCGATGATCGCGAGCGCCACGAGCTGGATGACGGGCACGCCGATGTTTCCGCCGCCCGCGTTCAGGCCGAGCGCCCAGCCCTTCTTCTTCAACGGGAAGAAGGCGTTGATGTTGGTCATGCTGGAGGCGAAGTTGCCGCCGCCGATGCCGGCGAGCAGCCCGACCAGCAGGAAGGTGTTGAAGGAGGTCCCCGGCTTCATCACCGCGAACGCGGCGACGCTCGGGACGAGCAGCAGGCTCGCCGAGACGATGGTCCAGTTCCGGCCGCCGAAGATCGCCACCGCGAAGGTGTACGGCACCCGCACCACGGCTCCGACCAGCGTCACCATCGAGGTGAGCATGAACTTGTCGGCCGGGGTGAGCCCGTACTCGGGGCCCATGAAGAGCACCATCACCGACCACATGGTCCAGATCGAGAACCCGATGTGCTCGGAGAGCACGGAGAAGAGCAGATTCCGCCGGGCGACCTTCTCACCCGTCTCTTTCCAGAAGGTCTCGTTCTCCGGATCCCACTCCTGGATCCAGCGGCCTCCCCTGCTCGGTGCGGGGGCTGTACTAGGGGCTGTCATGACGCCTCCACGGTTCTCCGGTGCGATGCCCAGGTGTCGTACAACGACTGACTGAGTCCCGAAGGTAGGGAGGACGCGTTTCGAGGCTGTGGCTGTGAGTGACCGGAAAGGAACGTTGCTCTCACGAGGGGGAGGGGGCGACGGTGAGGACTTCCGGATGTGAACGTCCGGGTGAGGACGTCCGGGGTGCCGTCGCCCCCCTGCCTGCGTCTAGACCCGGTGACTCCCCCGCGAGCCGCCCTGCTTCCTCTTCGCGCCGTTGGGCCACAGCCTCGGGCTGCGCTTGGCGGCGATGTCCTCGATCCAGCCGAAGGCCAGGATCGTCAGGCCGATGAGGGGCCAGACCAGGAGGAACATCCACACCATGTACGAGGAGTCGAGCGCGGCCACCGCGCTGTCGCTCTGCATGAACGGGAGGTTGTAGGCCTGGTCGATGATCGGGACCGTGGCCATGATCAGCATGTTGTGCCAGAGGTAGATCGTGACGGCCCGGTTGTTGGACAGGGTGATCAGCTTGTCCCAGCGGGCCAGCCGGCCGGGGAGTTCCTGCCAGGACGGGGAGTACTGGAGCAGGATGACGACGAAGCCGAAGGACCAGGCCGCCTGGGCGAGCGGGATGTCGTTCAGGTCCCAGCCGTCGGGGCCCAGGTGTCCCGAGGCCCACCACAGGCCGAAGGCCATGAGCAGGGCCGAGCAGGAGATCGCCAGATAGCGGGGGACGCGTTGCAGGACGCCCTCGTGGTGGGCGAAGCCCAGGACCCAGCAGCCGCCGTAGACCGTGAAGTCGGAGATCGCGTTGCCCGTCTCGCCGGGGATGGTGACCAGGCCGGTGCCGAGGACCGCCGTCAGGGCGAGGGGGGCCAGCAGCGTCGCCCAGGGCACCCTGCGGAAGGCCCACAGCAGCAGGGGCGAGGCGATCACGAACCACAGATAGGCGCGCAGGTACCAGAGCGGGCCCGCCGCCTGGACCGCCCAGGTGTCCTCCAGCAGGCCGGACTTGGAGCCGACGTGCCAGGGGAAGGGCGGGGCGCCGATCGGAATGACGTAGTCGATCAGCTTGACGAGGCCCCAGGTGCCGCCGTTGTCGGGGTCCTTCACCACGTTCCAGCCACCCGCGAACATCAGCGCGAGGGCCACCGCGCTGAACGCCCACAGGGGTGGCAGGAGGCGGCGGACGCGGCCGCGGATCACACCGAGGGCCGGGCGGCTGAGCGAGCGGGCCATCAGCGAGCCCGCCAGCGCGAACATCACGCCCATGGAGGGGAACACGACCGTCAGCCATGCCCAGCCGAAGAGGTGGTAGACGACCACACGGACCAGGGCGATCGAGCGCAGCAGGTCCAGGTAGCGGTCACGGCCGGGCTTCTTGGGCGCGGAAGCGGACCGCGGGGCCGAATCCGGGGCTGGTCCCGGGGCCGATCCCAGGGTGGGTGTCGGCGATGGTGCCGGTTCGGGGTGGACCCGGGCCGATCCCAGCGGCGGCGTCGCACCCGCCGTGTACTCGTGCGTGGTCATGCGACCGGCCTCCGATCGTTCCCGCTCTGTGCCGCCCGCTGCCGCGGGATCGATCCCGGTGCCTCCACGACGCCCGTGCGCCGCAGCTTCTGCCAGCGCAGCCGGCCTCCGGTGAGCGCGGTGATCCAGGACTGGAGAAGGACCATGTACATCAACTGCCGGTAGAGGATCTGCTGGAGCGGGAGCGAGATGAGATACCTCATGCGCTCACGGTCCAGCCGGAAGGCGTACGCCGCGCAGGCCGCCTGGACGGCGAGGACACCCAGCCACGCGAGGACCGTCTTCTGCGTCGGGCCGAAGACGAGCCCGTACAGCAGGAAGACGTCGATCAGCGGGGCCAGCAGCGGGGCCAGGACCATGAACAGCGAGACCAGCGGCAGACCCACCCGGCCGAAGCGGCCCGACGGGCCCCGTTCGACGAGCGCTCTGCGGTGCTTCCAGATCGCCTGCATCGTGCCGTACGACCAGCGGTAGCGCTGGGACCAGAGCTGCTGGACGGACTCCGGCGCCTCCGTCCACGCGCGTGCCTTCTCCGCGTAGACGACCCGCCAGCCGTCGCGGTGCAGGGCCATCGTGATGTCGGTGTCCTCGGCGAGCGTGTCGTCGCTCATGCCGCCGACCCTCTCCAGCGCGGAGCGGCGGAAGGCGCCGACCGCGCCGGGGATGGTCGGCATGCAGCCGAGGATGTCGTACATCCGGCGGTCGAGGTTGAAGCCCATCACGTACTCGATGTGCTGCCAGGCCCCGATGAGGGAGTCGCGGTTGCCGACCTTCGCATTGCCCGCGACCGCGCCGACGCTCGGGTCGGCGAACGGCTGGACGAGTTCACGGACGGTGGCCGGTTCGAAGACCGTGTCGCCGTCCATCATCACGACGATGTCGTGACGGGCGTTGGCCAGGCCCCGGTTGAGGGCCGCGGGCTTGCCCGCGTTGTGCTGGCGCACTACGCGGACGTTCGGCAGCAGCAGGTCCTCGACGATCCGCGCCGTGCCGTCGCTCGAACCGTCGTCGACGACGAGCACTTCGATGGGGTGTTCACTCGCCATCAGGGAACGGACCGTGTTCTCGATGCACTTGGCCTCGTTGTACGCCGGCACGAGCACCGACACCGGTTCGGTGACCGGCGCCGGACCCCAGCGGAAGTCCTCGCGTCGCACCCGGCGGGCGTGCAGGGCGGAGAGCAGGAGCATCATGCCGAAGCGGGTGAAGACGAGCACGCCGATGATCGCGATGCCGACGACCAGGACGCCGGTGACGTTGTCGGAGGCGCGCACCAGGTAGACCCAGGCCTTGCCCTTCCACAGTTCGAGGCCGGTGACCTGGGTGTGCGCACTGGGCGCGTCGAGGGCCTCGGTGAGGTTCTGGAACCGGTACCCGCGCTCCTGAAGCTCCGGCACGAACCTGTCCAGCGCCTGCACGGTCTGGTGGCGGTCGCCGCCGGAGTCGTGCATCAGGACGATCGCGCCCTTGCCGCCCTTGGGCGTGGCGTTGCGGATGATCTGGTCGACGCCCGGCTTCTGCCAGTCCTCGCTGTCGGTGTTGTTGACGACGGTGATGTAACCGCGCGTGCCTATGTACTCCGTCACCGGCCAGGACTTGTTGTCCATGGCGTCCGCGAAGGACGAGTACGGGGGCCGGAAGAGCGAGGTGCGGATGCCCGCCGCGCCGGCCAGCGCCAGCTGGTTCTGGGAGAGCTCCCAGTCGATGCGCTTCGTGGACTGGAAGGAGAGGTCGGGGTGGTTGAAGGTGTGCAGGCCGACCTCGTGGCCCTCCTCGACCATGCGCTTCACCAGCTCCGGATAGCGCGAGGTCATGGTGCCGGTGACGAAGAAGACGGCGTGGGCGTGGTGCTTCTTCAGAACATCGAGGACCTTGGGCGTCCAGGTGGGGTCCGGACCGTCGTCGAAGGTGAGGACGAGCCGGTGGTCAGGGATGTTCAGGCTGTTCGTGCGGCCACCGCGGGTGTCGATGACCGGGCCGCCGTCGAGGATCTTGTCCGGCACCTTGTCGGTGGCGGCCTCGGGCTGGATGCGGTGGTCGGCGAGGATCTCGCTGTGCACATAGCCGCGCAGCATCAGCATCGCCAGCATGGCGACGAGGAGCAGCGAGGGCAGCAGCCAGCGCATGGGCAGCCGTCGGCGCCGGACATCGGGTGCCGGACGCCGCGCGCGGGGAGCGGGCCCGTGCGCGTTGGTACGGGATGCCATCAGAGGATGTTCTCCAGGTTCTGCGGGGTCGCCGGGCTCACCGGGTTCTCCGGGGACGAGGAGCGGGTGATGCCGGGCTCGGACGCGATGGGGCCCGGTTCTACGGGGCTGTCGGCGACCGTGTCGGTGCCGCCGGCGCCGACCGTGCTCTCCGAGGGGCTCGGCGAGGCGGCGCCGTCCTCCGAGGGGCTGGGGTCGGGCGAGTCGGACACCGGGAGGGACGGCAGGGTGACGGGGTCCCTGGTGGTGCTGGTGCTCGGTTTCGGCCTGGTGGTGACGGACGTCGAGGGCTTCGGGTCCGCGGACGTGCCCGGACCGGTGGCGCTCGCGGAGGCGCCCGGTGTCGGGCTGACGCTCGGTGCCGGGGCCGTACCGTCGCTCACCGAGGCGCTCGCGCCGGGTGCGGCGCCGCTCGAACCGGACGGCGATACCGAGTCGGTGGGCAGCGGCGAGGTCTCGACCTTCCCGGCCGGCGTGTCGTCCTGCTGGCCGGGCACCGGCAGCCAGGGCGCGTTGGAGTTCCCGGACAGCAGCGTGGCGACGATGACGACGGCGTACACCGCGCAGGCGACGGCGACGAGGATGCCGAGCCGGCGGAACCTGCGGCTGCGGCGGCCGGACTCGTCGACGAACACCGGGCCGTCCGAGCCGTCCTGGGCACCGGGAGCGTCCTTGGCCTGCTGAACCAGCCAGCCCTCCGTCTTGCGCCGTCCGACTCCGTCGAGTTGAACCGTCACCTCGTGCGGATCGTGGGTGTGTCCCGGCTCACCGGACTGCTCCCAGGGCGAGGCCGCGGGCCTGCCGGGCGTGTCGGCCCCACGGCCCACGGCCGACCGACCGAGCGTGTCCGGCCTGCGGTCCGCTACCGGCCGACTGAGCGTGTCCGGCCTCCGGTCCACGACCGGCCAGCCTCCCCTCTCGGGTCGGCCGGGCGTGTCGGGTCGGCCGGGCGTGTCGGGTCGGCCGGGCGTGTCGGGTCGGCTGGACGTGTCGGGTCGGCTGGACGTGTCGGGTCGGCTGGGCATCTCGGGTCGGCCGAGGGTGTCGGATCGGCCGAGGCTGTCGGGTCTGCCGAGGGTGTCAGGTCTGCCGAGGCCGTCAGGTCGCCTGCGCGCGTCCGGCCAGCCACCCGTGACCGGCCGATCGTCCTTGCCGACGCGGCGATCGGCTCCGGCGCGGTCGCGCGGTCCGGTGGGCTGGTCGGGCACTCCGGCGAGTTGATCCGGTGCGATGCGGTCACGCGGTCCAGCGGATTGGCTGGTCGCCTCGGCACGCCGATCCGCCCCGGCCCGGTCGTGCGGCCCGGCAGACTGATCAAGCACCCCGGCGCGCTGATCCGTTCTGGCACGGTCGCGCGGTCCGGCGGGCCGGTCGGGCACCCCGGCGCTGGACTTGGGCCCGGCGGGCTGGTTGGGCACCCCGGCAAGACCGTCCGATCCGACCGCCCCACCGGCAACCCCAGCAGCCCTGGCAGTCCCAGCAGTCCCGGCAACCCCAGCAGCCCTCGCAGTCCCAACAGTCCCGGCAACCCCAGCAGACCTCGCAGTCCCAGCAGTCCCAGCAGTCCCGGCAGCCCCAGCAACCCCGGCAGCCCCGGCAGCCCCGGCACGACGGTCCGACCCGGCACGGGCAGCCGCCGCGGCCCGGCCGGCCAACCCGGCCTCCAGGGCAGCCTTTTCTCCTCGATCCACTCCCGTACGGTCACGCGGCCCGGCGGGCTGATCGGGCACCCCGGCAACGTCGTCCGGTCCGGCCGCCCGGTCGACAACCCCGGCACGACGGCCCGCCCCGGCCCACAGATCCGCCGCTTCTCCATGGTTCGCCTCTTCGTGACGCTCCGCGCCGAGGCGGTCCGCGCCCGCGTCGTCGTCCGCGCTCACCCGACGGTCCACACCGAACCGTCGTTCAACACCCGACCGACGACCGATATCGGACGAACGACCCGCACCGGACAGAACTTCAGAACCGGATGGACGAACCGAACCGGACAGATCCTCGGAACCGGACGAACGGCCCGCACCCGGCGACCGGCCCGCGCCGAGCACACCCTCCGCGCCCGATCCACGTTCCGTCCCCGTTCTCGCATCGGCGCCCGATCGGCCTTCCACGCCAGCTCCGGGCTCTCTTTCGACACCGCGTTCGACATCGGTGTCAGATTCCGCTTCCGCGGCGAGCCCCACGGTGGCGCCGCCCGCGATCTGCGGCCACGTCGACGTCGCACGGGCGGGCTCGGGCCACACCACCGACTCTCCGGACCCCGCCGGCGCGGCCGACTCCCCGGCTCCACACCCCTCCGCCTGATCGACATCTCGGTGATCAGGTTGGGCGTCTTTCCGCCACTTCTCCACGTGCACGCACATCCCCCCAGGGACAGGTTTCGGGTGCGCGCACGACTCCGGGTATTACGTATATGTCGTCCGGAACGAGCCCCCACCCGTCCCGAGCGCCCCCCTTTACCACACTGCACCCGGACCATGAATGTAGCGCATGCAGAAGACCCGTGTGCTTATGTGTCAATCCTGCCCCGCCATCACCAGCTCATCGCTGGCCGGAATCCAACCGTCCGCTGGGCGCCGCAGCCACCCCTCCTCTGCAGCCAGCTCGCCGGCGGCTCGTCGAAGGGCATCGATCCCGGGGTGCACCAGCCCCTTCCGCCACACCAATGACACGGGTGACAACGGCACGGGTCCAACAAGCGGTTTCCGCACGGTTTCAGACATGGCCGGAAAATCCACCACAGCGAGGACAGGGTTCCGCTTCTTGGCCATGACCCGCCGGAACTCATCGGCTCCGACGGCCACCGGCGCGGGTGGCGCCAGCGCGATACCGCGTCCCTCGAAAAGGTGAAGCGCCAAGTCGGTCCACTCCCGCGTCCGCGGATTCCCCGCCCCGGCGTACACGGTCTCGCCCGCGAGCGCGTCCAACGGCACCGCGTCCAGGGCGGCGAGGTGATGGTCCTCGGGCAGGATCACGGCCATCGGCTCGTACCGTACGGGCTGCTGTTCGAGCCGGGTCCGGACCGCCGGATCGAGGCCCGCGAACCGTCCGAACGACGCGTCCAGGCGCCCCGCGAGGATCTCCCCCGCCGCGCCGGTGAGCCCGCTCTCGAAGCGGGCCATCAGCTCGCAGTCGGGCGCGAGCGCACGGGCCCGGTCCAGGACGCGGTCAAAGACGAGGCCCGGGGAGTTGACGTCGACGAGCAGCGGCCGCTCCGGTCCGTCCCCCGCGAACGCGGACAGAAGCGCGTCCTGCGCCTCCAGCACCCGCCGCGCGTACGGCACCAGCCGCTCGCCGTCGGCGGTCAGCGTCACCTGCCGGGTCGTCCGCACGAACAGCTCCGCCCCGAGTTCGCGCTCCAGTCGCCGGATGTCACGACTGAGGGCCTGTTGGGCGACGTACAGCCGGGCGGCGGCCCGCGTGAAGTGCAGTTCCTCGGCGACGACGAGGAATCCGCGCAGGAGTCGGGGATCGAGGTGGTGATGGAGAGGGGCGGGCATCGCGCGAACTTACAACGCGGGTGCGTCAATGGCCACGGAGTAAGTGTTGGACCGTCCACCCCACACCCGGCGACGGTTGACCCATGCCGCAACAGCCCTCCGAGCACGTGTTCCTGCCCCTGCTCACCGCCACCGGCGACAGCCTGGTGATCGCCGACTTCCGCCCGCGCCGTCGGACGGCCCCGCGCCGCCGGACAACCCCGTACCACCGCCTCTTCACCATCCCCGGCACCCGCGCCTTCACCGTCGGGAACCTGCTCGCCCGGCTCCCCATGGGTATGTTCAGCGTCAGCGCGGTGATCATGATCGCGGGCTCGCGCGGCTCGTACGCCCTCGCCGGCGCCGTGACGGCGACCGGCCTCGCGGCGACCGCGCTGGTCGCCCCCTGGACCGCACGGCTCGTCGACCGCCACGGCCAGGCCCGGATCGCGGTGCCGGCCACGGCCTTCGCCCTGCTGGGAAGCATCGCGCTGCTGCTGTGCGTGCGCTTCGGGGCGCCGGACTGGACCCTGTTCGCCGCGTACGCCGCCACGGCCACCACCCCCAACACGGGCGGCATGTCACGCGCCCGCTGGGCCCACCTCCTCCGCGACGACCCGGCCGCCGCGCACACCGCAAACTCCTTCGAACAAGCTGCGGACGAGCTCTGTTTCATGCTGGGCCCGGTGTGCGCGGCCTTCCTGTGCGGGACGTTCTTCCCGGAGGCGGGCACGCTGGTGGCCGGCGTGCTGATGATGACCGGCGTGCTGATCTTCACCGCCCAGCGTTCGACGGAACCGCCGCCCCAGCCCCGTACCCCCTCCAAGTCGCCCCTCCTGGCCGCCGGAATGCCGCCCCTGCTTCTCTGTTTCCTCGCCACCGGTGCCGTGTTCGGTTCGATGGAGGTCGTCACGATCGCCTTCGCGGACGCGCAGGGGCACCGGTCGGCGGCGGGCGCGGTGCTCGCCCTCCAGGCGGCCGGGTCGTGCGTGGCGGGGCTGCTGTACGGGGCGCGGAAGCCGACCGGTCCGGCCGAGCGGCGCCATCCGCTGTGCCTCGCCGCCATGACGGCCCTCTTGACCCTCCCTCTGCTCGCGGCCTCCCTGACCGGCTCGCTCCCGGCCCTGGCGGGCGCGCTGCTGCTCGCCGGAGCCGCGACCGCGCCGACCATGGTCACCGGCATGGCCCTCGTCCAGCAGCGCACTCCCGAGGGCCGGCTGAACGAGGGCATGACCCTCGCGGTGACGGGCCTGCTCGGCGGGATCGCCTGCGGTTCGGCGACCGGCGGCTGGGTGGTCGAACACATCTCGGCGACGGCGGGGTACGGGGTGCCGGTCGCGGCGGCGGGGAGCGCGCTGGGGATCTCCCTCGCGATCCCACCGGCCCTCTCCCGGCTCAGGGCCCGGTGACGGACGCGTACCCGCTCACGCCCACCCGCGCGTCAAGGACACGGGACGCCTACCGCTCGTCCGACCCGCCGAACCGCCGCCAATCCCTCGGCCCCAATTCCCGCGCACCCCATTGACGCGCCCGGGACCCCCACATACCTTCCCCCGTCGAAGCGCTTCGACGTCACGCATCGAAACGATTCGACGAACGCTGCGTGACGGTCCCGAAACCCATCCAACTCCCCCGGAGGCAATGGATGTTGACGACACGAAGGCGTGCGGTGGCGACGGCGGCGGCCCTGGCGGGCTCCCTGCTGCTGGCGTCCTGTGGCAGTTCGGACAGCGGTTCCTCGGACGGCAAGACGCTGAAGCTGTGGCACTACGAAGCGCCGGACAGCGCGATGGGCGTGGCCTGGAACGAGGCCGTCATGGAGTTCGAGGCGAAGCATCCCGGCGTCAAGGTGAAGTTCGAGGAGAAGGGCTTCGAGCAGATCCAGAAGACGGCCCCGATGGTCCTCAACTCGAACGACGCGCCCGACATCATGGAGTACAACAAGGGCAACGCGACGGCCGGACTGCTCTCCAAGCAGGGGCTTCTCACCGATCTGACCGCCGAGGCGGCCAAGCGCGGCTGGGACAAGAAGCTCAGCGCGGGTGTGCGCACCACCAGCCAGTACGACACCAACGGGGTCATGGGCTCCGGCAAGTGGTACGGCGTGCCCAACTACGCCGAGTACACGATGGTCTTCTACAACAAGGACCTCTTCAAGAAGTACGGCATCGCGGAGCCCACCACCCTCGACGAACTCACCGCCGCCATGGACACGTTCGTGTCGAAGGGCATCACCCCGCTGGCGAATGCGGGCGCCGAGTACATCGCCCAGCAGTACCTGTACCAGCTCGCCCTCTCCAAGGCCGACCGCTCGTGGGTCGACAAGTACGAGCTCTACAAGGGCAGGACGGACTTCCACGACGCCGCCTGGACGTACGCCGCCACGACCTTCGCCGACTGGGTGAAGAAGGGCTACATCAGCAAGACGTCCACCTCGCTCAAGGCCGAGGACGCGGGCGTCTCCTTCATCCAGGGCAAGAGCCCGATCCTGTTCAGCGGCAGCTGGTGGTACGGGCGGTTCCAGACGGAGAACAAGTTCGCCTGGGGCACCTTCCTCTGGCCGGGCAGCAACCTCACCCTCGGCTCCGGCGGCAACCTCTGGGTCGTCCCCAAGGGCGCCAAGAACAAGGACCTCGCCTACGACTTCATCGACATCACCATGTCGCGGAAGATCCAGAACCTGCTGGGCAACAAGGGCGGGGTCCCGGTGGGCGCCGACACCGCCGCCATCACCGACCCGAAGGCGAAGACCCTGATCGCCGACTTCAACACGCTCTCCGGCAAGGACGGTCTGGCCTTCTACCCGGACTGGCCGGTCGCCGGCTTCTACGACGTCCTCGTCTCCGAGACCCAGAAGCTGATCACGGGGAGCGAGAAACCGGACGCCTATCTGAGCGCGCTCCAGACGGCGTACGACAAGGGCGCGCCGAAGACATGACGGTCACCGTCGAACGGGGCAGCCGGGTGGTGCGGGGGCGCCAACGGCACCACGGCCGTACGACGCGCCCGCGCCGCCCCCACACCTCCTACGCCCTCTTCCTTCTCCCCGGCGTCCTCGCCTTCCTCGCGGTGATCGTCGTCCCGTTCCTGATGAACACCGGCGTGAGCTTCACCGACTGGCAGGGCGTCGGCTCGCCGAAGTGGTCGGGGCTCGCCAACTACCGCGAGCTGACGCACGACTCCGAGTTCTGGGCGTCGTTCCGGCACAGCCTGTTCATGGTCGTCGCCATGGCCGCCGTACCGACGGTCCTCGGGCTCGTGCTGGCCGCCGCCCTCTTCGACTTCGTCGGCAAGCACTTCGGTACGAAGATCGCCGCCGTCCTGCGCGCCTGTTTCTACCTCCCCCAGGTCCTGCCCATCGCCGTCGCCGGCATCGTCTGGAGCTGGATCCTCGCCCCCGACAACGGCTCCCTGAACGCACTCCTGAAGGCGGTGGGCCTCGGCTCGCTCCAGCGGGACTGGCTCGGCGATCCCGACTTCGCCCTCTACAGCGTCATGGGCGTGATGGTGTGGGTGCAGATCGGCTTCCCGCTGGTCGTCTTCATGGCGGGGCTGCAACGCGTCGACCCGCAGCTGTACGAGGCGGCGGAGCTGGACGGCGCGGGCTGGTGGCGCCGCTTCTGGCACATCACGCTGCCGCAGATCCGCCCGGAGATCTACGTCGTCCTCCTCTGGTGCACGATCGCCGCGCTCAAGGTGTTCGGCGCGGTGTACGTCCTCACCAAGGGCGGTCCCGGCGGCGCGACCGACGTGCCGTCCTACTTCTCCTTCACCACCTTCTTCGAGAAGACCCAGGTCGGCTACGGCGCCGCGATCTCCACCGTGCTGACCGTGATCATCCTCGTACTCGCCCTGATCGGTCTGAAGCTCCAGACCCGCGCCGAGGACGCCGAGGAAGGACTCCGCGCATGACCGCCGTACGCCGCTATCCCGTCCTCGTGGCCCTGATCATCGCGGCCCTGTTCATGGTGCTGCCGTTCGGCATCGTCGCGATCAACGCGGTCAAGTCCCCGGCCGAGTACTCCTCGAACGGGCCCCTCAGCCTTCCCCACGGCCTCTACCTCGACGGCCTCAAGGACTTCTGGCAGCGCGTCGACTACGGCCAGAAGCTGGTCAACTCGATCCTGATCTCCGGCTCGGTGGCGATCGGCGCCGCCGTGCTGTCCGTCCTGAACGCGTACGCGATCGGCATCGGCCGCATCAAGGGCCGCACCTGGGTCCTCGCCTTCTTCGTGCTGGCGAACATGCTGCCGCAGGAGGCGCTGGTCTACCCGATCTACTACCTGAGCAAGCAGGCGGGCCTCTACGACACCCGGCTCAGCGTGATCATCGTGTTCACCGTCGTCCAGGCGGCCTTCGGCACGTATCTCCTGTCCTCCGTCCTCGGGCGGTTCCCGCGCGAGATCATCGAGGCCGCCCGGATCGACGGGGCGAACAAGTGGCAGGTGCTGTGGCGGATCGTGGTGCCGGTCAGCCGCCCCACCATCGGCGTCCTCCTGGTCTTCTTCTTCATCTGGACCTGGAACGAGTTCCTGCTGCCGCTGGTCATGCTGATCTCCAACGACAACCAGACGGTGTCGGTGGCGCTCGGCGTCCTCCAGGGCCAGCGTCTGATGGACGCGACCATGACCAACGCGGCGGCCCTCCTGGGCGTGCTCCCCGCGATCGTCTTCTTCCTCGTCTTCCAGCGGACTCTGACCCGCGGCATCGCCGTGGGCGCGGTCAAGTAAGGGGTGTGGGCGTGAAGTTCACCGACGGCTACTGGCTGCTGCGCGAAGGCGTCACCGCGGCCCACCCGGTCGAGGTCCTCGACGTCAGCGCAGCACAGGGAACCCTCGACATCCACGCGCCGACCCAGCCCATCCGCCACCGCGGCGACCTGCTGAAGGGACCGGTCGTGACGATCAGCGCGCACGCGCCGATGCCGGACGTCATCGGCGTCACGTTCACACACTTCCAGGGCGAGGAACCGCGCGGCCCCCGCTTCGAGCTGCACAGGGGCGTCCCGGGGTCCGGGGGATGTCCCCCGGAAGAGCACGGCACCCCCACCGTGGAGCACGACGACGAGCACGCGACCCTCACCGCGGGCGCCCTGTCCGTCCGGGTCGCCCGTACCACCCCCTGGCACGTCGACTTCCTCGCCCACGGCCGCGTCCTCACCACCAGCGGCCCCAAGGGCATGGGCATCATGCGGGACGCGACCGGCGCCCACTATCTGCGCGAGCAGTTGAACCTCGGGGTCGGCACCCAGGTCTACGGCCTCGGCGAGCGCTTCGGCCCGCTCGTCAAGAACGGCCAGGTCGTGGACATGTGGAACGCCGACGGCGGCACCGCCACCGAGCAGGCCTACAAGAACGTGCCGTTCTATCTGACGGACGCGGGCTACGGAGTCTTCGTCGACCATCCGGGCCGGGTCTCCTTCGAGGTCGCCTCGGAAGCGGTCTCACGGGTCCAGTTCAGCGCCGAGACACAGCAGTTGACGTACTACGTGATCTACGGGCCGACCCCGAAGGACATCCTGCGCACGTACACGCAGCTCACCGGCCGCCCGGCCCTCCCGCCCGCCTGGTCCTTCGGCCTGTGGCTGTCGACGTCCTTCACCACCTCCTACGACGAGGCCACCGTCACCTCCTTCATCGACGGCATGCGGGAGCGCGAACTCCCCCTCTCCGTCTTCCACTTCGACTGCTTCTGGATGCGCGAGTTCAACTGGTGCGACTTCCAGTGGGACCCGCGCGTGTTCCCCGACCCGGAAGGCATGCTGACCCGGCTGAAGGACAAGGGCCTGCACATCTGCGTCTGGATCAACCCGTACATCGCGCAGCGCTCCCCGCTCTTCGCGGAGGGCAAGGCCCTGGGTCATCTGCTCAGGAAGCCCGACGGCAGTGTGTGGCAGTGGGACCTGTGGCAGCCGGGCATGGCACTGGTCGACTTCACCAGCCCGGCCGCCCGCGACTGGTACGCCTCGAAACTGGAGGCGCTGCTCGCCCAGGGCGTCGACTGCTTCAAGACCGACTTCGGCGAGCGGGTCCCCGTCGACGTGGCGTACGCCGACGGCGCCGACCCGGAACGCATGCACAACTACTACACCTACCTCTACAACCGCACCGTCTTCGAGGTGCTGCGCAAGCACCGGGGCGAGGCGGAGGCCGTCGTCTTCGCGCGCTCGGCGACGGCCGGCAGCCAGCAGTTCCCGGTGCACTGGGGCGGCGACTGCGAGGCGACGTACGAGTCGATGGCCGAGTCGCTGCGGGGTGGGCTGAGCCTTGGGATGTCGGGGTTCGGGTTCTGGAGCCACGACATCGGCGGCTTCGAGGGAACGCCGACACCCGCCCTCTTCAAACGGTGGATCGCCTTCGGCCTCCTCTCCTCCCACAGCCGGCTGCACGGCTCGTCCTCGTACCGGGTGCCGTGGCTGTTCGACGAGGAGGCCGTGGACGTGCTGCGGCTGTTCACCCGGCTGAAGCTCCGCCTCATGCCCTATCTGTACGAGGCCGCGCGCGCCGCCCACGCGGAGGGCGTACCGATGATGCGGGCGATGGTCCTCGAATTCCCCGACGATCCGGGGTGCGCTCATCTGGAACGGCAGTACATGCTCGGCCCCGACCTGCTGGTCGCGCCCGTCTTCAGTGACGAGGGAGACGTCTCCTACTACGTTCCGGACGGCACCTGGACCCACTTCCTCACGGGGCGGACGGTGACCGGTCCGCGCTGGGTGCGCGAGCGGCACGGCTTCCTGAGCGTGCCGCTGCTGGTGCGGCCGGGCGCGGTGATCCCGGTGGGCGCGGTGGACGACCGGCCCGACTACGTCTACGCCGACGGGGTCACCCTGCGCGCGTACGGCCTGGAGCGGGGCGCCCAGGTCACGGTGCCGGTGGGCGGGGTGACCTTCACCGTCGTCCGTGAGGGCAACACCCTGCGCGCCTCGTCGAGTGATCCGGCGGCGCCCTGGGGGCTGACGGCGGGCGGACGCGAGGTACGGGCGAAGGCGGGGACGGGATTCCTGTCCCTGGACCTGGAACCCGAACTGGAGCTGGAGCTGGAGCTGGAGTCCGAGTGATGGTGAAGATCACCGATGTGGCGCGGCACGCCGGGGTCTCCCCCAGTACCGTCTCCTACGCCCTCAGCGGCAAGCGCCCCATCTCCGAGGAGACCCGGCAGCGCATCGAGGCCAGCATCCGCGAGCTCGGCTACCGCCCCCACGCGGGGGCTCGGGCGCTGGCCAGCAGCCGGTCCAACGTCCTGGCGCTGGTGGTGCCGCTGCGGGCGGGCATCCACGTGCCGGTGGTGATGCAGTTCGCGGTGTCGGTGGTGACGGCGGCGCGGCAACACGACCACGACGTCCTGCTGCTGACGCAGGAGGAGGGCGAGGAGGGGCTGCGGCGGGTCGCGGACACCGCGCTCGTGGACGCCCTGATCGTGATGGACGTCCAGCTCCACGACCCCAGGCTGCCGCTGCTGCGCGCCCTGGACCGCCCCTCCGTCCTCATCGGGTTCCCTGCCGGGCCCGCCGGGCTGACCTGCATCGACCTGGACTTCAAGGCGGCGGGCGAGCTGTGCGTCGAGCGGCTGGCGGGGCTCGGGCACCGGGTCGTGGCGCTGGTCGGGTCGCCGCCGGAGGTGTACGTACGGGGGACGGCGTTCGCCCAGCGCGTGGTGGAGGGCTTCACCGCCGCAGCCGACCGGAACGGACTCGCGTCCTGCGTCCATCCCTGCGAGGCCTCGCCCGCCGCCGCCCGCCGGATCGCCGAACAGCTCCTGCGCGAGCAGCCGGCGCTCACCGGCGTCGTCGTGCACAACGAACCGGTCCTGGAACCGCTGATCGACGCCTTCGAGCAGCTCGGTCTGCGCGTTCCCGTGGACCTCTCCGTCACCGCGATCTGCCCGGACGAGCTCGCCGAGAACGTCCGTGTCCCCGTCACCTCCGTCGCCATCCCGTCCACCGAGGTGGGCGCGCGGGCGGTGGAACTGCTGATGAAGAAGCTGGGCGGCACCGACGTACCCGAGGCCACGCTCCTCGCACCCCGGCTGACGGAACGCGCGAGTACCGCACCGCGCACGCTGACCTCTTGAGGAGCCGTGACATGAGGAAAGGCAAGAGAAGCAGAGGAAGCGGGAGAAGACAGCGGGCCTCCCTCGTCCTGGCGTTCGCGCTGACCGCCGGTCTGACAGCCACCGTTCCGGCGGGGGCGGACGACCCCGCGTACGCCTTCCGCAACCCCCGCCTCCCCGTCACCGAACGAGTGAACGACCTGCTCGGGAGGCTGACCCTCGACGAGAAGGTCTCCCTCCTCCACCAGTACGAACCCGCGATCCCCCGCCTCGGCATCCAGTCCTTCCGCACCGGCACCGAGGCCCTGCACGGCGTCGCCTGGCTCGGCAGGGCGACCGTCTTCCCCCAGGCGATCGGCCTCGCCTCCACCTGGGACCCGGCACTGATCCAGCAGGTCGGCTCGGCGGTCGGCGACGAGGCGCGCGGCTTCCAGCGGGAACGCCCCGACGGATGGGGCCTCAATCTGTGGGCGCCCGTGGTCAACCTGCTGCGCGACCCGCGCTGGGGACGCAACGAGGAGGGCTACTCCGAGGACCCGTACCTCACCGGTTCGATCTCCACGGCGTACGGCGAGGGCCTGACCGGCGGCGACCCCGACCACCTCAAGACGGCTCCCACCCTCAAGCACTACCTCGCCAACAACAACGAGGTGAACCGCGCGACCACGTCCTCCGACCTGCGCCCACGCGTCCAGCACGAGTATGACGAGGCGGCCTTCAAACCGGCCGTCGAGGCGGACGCGACGACGGGCGTGATGGCGTCGTACAACCTGGTCAACGGCCGCCCCGACACGGTGAACCCGGACCTGGACGACGTCGTGCGGACGTGGACCTCCCGAGATCTCCTGAACGTCACCGACGCCTTCGCCCCGGGCAACCTGCTCCCCAGCACCCAGAACTACTACGACACCCTCGCCGAGGGCGACGCGGCGGCGCTCAAGGCGGGCATCGACAGCTTCACGGACAACAACGGCGACTCGACCCCGACGACCACGGCCGTCACGTCGGCCCTGACCTCCGGCCTGTTGAAGGAGTCGGACGTCGACACGGCCGTCTCCCACATCCTCGCCGTCCGCGTCCGGCTCGGCGAGTTCGACCCGAACGGCGGCACATACGGCTCGATCGACCAGTCCGTGATCAACAGCCCGGCCCACCAGAAGCTGGCCCGCAAGGCGGCGGCGGAGAGCGCGGTCCTGCTCAAGAACAACGGCGTACTGCCCCTGAAGACCTCGGCGAAGAACGTGGCCGTGGTCGGACCGCTCGCCGACACCCTCTATACGGACTGGTACTCGGGCACACTGCCGTACGCGGTCACGCCCGCCGACGGCATCGCCACGAAGCTGGGTACCCCGGTGGGGAGCAGCGAGGGCGTCGACCGCATCGCGCTGAAGGACACGGCGACGGGGAAGTACGTGACGGCGGGGGCGTCTCAGGCCGGTGGAGCCCTGAAGGAGAGCACCGAGACAGGGGTGGCGGCCCAGTTCGACGCGTTCGACTGGGGCTCCGGCATCGTGACCCTGCGCTCGGCCGCCAACGGCAAGTACGTCGGATACAACTGGTCGAACTTCGTCAACGACCAGGTCCAGCCGAACGGTTGGTACGTCCAGCAGCAGTTCAAGCTGGAGCAGCAGGACGACGGCACGTACCTGCTCCGGTACGCCGGATACGAGACCACCGAGTCCTGGTGGTCGAACCCGGTCTACCTCGGCCCGACGGGCCCCGACGGCACCCTGGGCCTGGTCGAGAAGTCGGGGGCCGCCCACTACTCCAAGGACGTCGTCCGCAGCGGTGTGGACGAGGCGGTCGCCGCGGTGAAGGGCAAGGACACGGCGGTCGTCGTGGTCGGCTCGATGCCGTCGATCAACGGCCGGGAGAACCACGACCGTACCGACATGGGCCTGGCCCCGTCACAGGAGTCCCTGGTCAGGGCGGTGCGCGCGGCCAACCCGAAGACGGTCGTGATCGTGGAGAACAGCTACCCGACCACTCTCGGCGCCCTCCAGAAGGAGGTCCCGGCCCTCCTGTGGACCACCCACGCGGGCCAGGAGACGGGCAACGCGCTCGCCGACGTCCTCTACGGCGACACGAACCCGGCGGGCCGCCTCACCCAGACCTGGTACCGGTCGATGCCGGACCTCCCCTCGATCCTCGACTACGACATCATCAAGTCCGACCGCACGTACCAGTACTTCCAGGGGCAGCCGCTCTACCCGTTCGGCTACGGCCTGTCGTACACGACGTTCCGCTACGGGGCGCTGAAGCACGTCTTGGGCGGCTACGAGGTGGCGGTCACGAACACGGGCGAGCGGGCGGGCGACGAGGTCGTACAGCTCTACACCCACCAGCGGGCATCGAGGGACAAGCAGCCCCTGAAGCAGCTGAAGGCGTACGCGAGGGTGTCCTTGAAGCCGGGCGAGACGAAGACCGTCCGGCTGAAGGTCCATGCGAAGGACCTCGCGCACTGGGACGTCACCCGCTCGAAGTGGGTGGTGGAGAGCGGCACGTACGACGTCCTGGTCGGCGCCTCGTCCTCGGACATCCGCTCCCGGACGTCATGGACGGTGCGGGGCGAGACGATCCCGCCCCGGGACCTCACGAAGATGACGCGCGCCGAGAACTTCGACGACTACTCGCCCGCCTCCGTCCGTCTGGTCGACGAGTCGAAGGCGCGCGGGACGGCGGTGGGCGCGACGGCCGACGGGGCCTGGCTGAGGTTCGCGGATGCCCAACTGGGTTCTGGCGCGTCCGAGTTCAGCGCACGCGTCGCCGGTTCGTCCGGCACGGTCGAGGTCCGGCTGGGCTCGCCGACCGGCCCGCTCGTCGGCACCGCTCGTACGGACGGCACGGCATCCCCGTACGACTACACGACGGTGACCACCGCCCTCTCCGGCGCGGCGAAGGGGCGTACGGGCGTGTACCTGGTGCTGAGCGGGGGTGTGCGGCTGTCCACGTTCACCCTGCGCTGAGGCGGGTCAGCCGGCCTCGATCAGGTGATCCACGTCGGAGACGTGATACTCGCCGTACCCGAAGCGCTCGCCGATCGCCTCGTACCGGTCGTACTGCTCCTGCGTGAGTCGCACGGACAGCGCGTTCAGGACGCGGAGGAACAACCGGAACCCGAGATCGGGATCGATCCGGGTGACCACGTGTTCCAGCGCGTCCATGACGTCCGTAGCGGGAACGGGATGCCAGTGGGGGCTGATGACCTTGTCCACCACCGCGGGTGCTGTCTCCCGGACTTCCCGCAGCACCGTGTCGGCGAGTTCGGTGCGGGCGGGCGCCACAACGGGTGTGTACGCGGGGGCGGCCTCCCTCAGCCGCTCCCGGCACACGTCCGCGATCAGCCGAAGCCAGTCCCGGCCGTCGGTACTCCCTGGCCTGTCCGAGGCGCCGGCCCACAGGGCGGTGACCGCGGCGTCGGGCAGTGCGGACCGCAGCAGCCGGAGCGCGTCCTCCAGGAGGACGGCCGCCCCGGAGCCCGGGGTCTGCCCGATGCCGTCGCCCTCGGCTGCCTTCCGGAGCTCCTCCCGGTTTGCACACCAGTCCTGATGTGCCTGCCCGGCGAGGTGGGAGAGCCCGAAGTCCCAGGTGGCATCGCGGCGGGCGGTGTCGATGGGCGGCCACGCGACGTCGAGACCGAAGTCGATGAGCGGAGCGGCGTGGCCGAACCTCTCACCGAGCGCTTGGAACCGGTCGTAGCGCGCCTTTTCGATCCGCACGGAGTGCACCTTCAGCGCGCGGAGGAAGAGCCGGAAGCCGAGATCGGGATGCACGCGGGCGGCCACCTCTTCGAGGGCCGACAGGGTGTCGGGGGAAGGGAGGGGGCCGGGGGAAGGGAGGGGGCCTGCCGACTGCTCGCGACAGGACCGTATCTCCGCGACGACGTCGTCACGCACCTCGTCGGCCGCCGGCCGCCAGGCGCCCCACCACGAGGAAGGTGCTGGGCGCCGCCCGGGGACTTTCCGGGGCGGGCGTGCGGCGCAGGTCTCGTCGATGCGCCGCAGCCAGTCACGGGCGCTCATGCCGTGCGCCGCGGGATCCCACGCGTCCCCGGCGGCCGCTCGCCATACGGCCCGGATCGCCTCGTCCGCCAGCGGGGACTCGACGAGCCCGCGCACGTCCTCGCGCAGCTCCTCGGCGTACCCCCACTCGTCGTGGCTGGTGTCATAGCCGAGGATGCTCCGCTCATCCGCGCTGAGATGGTCGACGCTGCCCACAGGACACTCACGGTCGTACGCGTCGAGTTTCGCCGTCACGAGCCCCAGTGCCGCGCCGGTGTTCTGCGGAGCGGGTGAGAGGGTGAACGCCTCGGTCAGCCCACTGAGCCCGAAGTCTGCGTCGTAGTCCACGTAGTACGGCTCTTGCCGTCCCGTCACAGTCGTCCCCTCCACCCTTTCAGGCCTCTCACGGCACACACGAAACGCACTTCACCGGTCGCGTCCAACGGACTTTCACACCTCCCGGTCCCCCTGCCAGGTGACCGACGTCATGGCGGCCGGACCACCGTTCGCCAGACCTTTGTAGGTCACCTTCCGGGCAGGGCCGAGCTCGCGCGCGACACGTCTGGCCAGCTCCGTCCCTTCGTGGAACAGCCGCTCCCACTCGTCGTCGTACTTGCCGTCCTCCCGGTCCCGCAGGTCCAGGTTCACCGTGGTGTCGATGCTCTTCGCCCACGTGTACAGATCGGCCACCAGTTCCTCGGACAGATGAAGACCGCCCACGGGACCGTCCGGCGCGAAGTCTCCGAATCCCTCCGCGCGGAGCGGATACCACTTGAACTCGCCTTCGACCACGATGTGGAGCGGGTGCGGGGGCTCGCCGTGCTCGTCGAGGGCCCAGTCCAGGCGTCCGCATCCCCAGCACACGAACTTCGCCCTGGCCTGCCTCTCGTCCCAGTACCGCACCACCCATGCGGAGCCCAGGTGTCTCGCCACCGCCTGGGCGACCTCCAGGCCCCGTTCGACGTGCCTCCGCCTGTGCCGACGGGACGGGAAACCGTCCGCCGGGCGGGACGACGACCAGGAACGCAGCGCATCCGCCAAGTCCGCCGGGAGGAGCAGCCCGTCATCGTTCAGCGGGGTGTTACGGGTGAAGGCGCCCGGGTCCTCGTAAGTCTCGGGACCCTCCGGCTCGTACAACGGAGACGGCTCGCCCCTGGCGCGGACGAGCAGGTGCCGGCGTTCGTTGTCGATCACGATGGACGGCCAACCATGTGACGATGCACTCCGTTCAGAGAAAGGACTCATCACCCACGAGGCACCGAAATCGAATGCGGTGAAGCGCTCCACCGGGTGTCACCTCCTTATGTGCCACGGTCACGTCCGCGAGCGCGAACCGCGGGCTGGTGGTGGCGCAGAACCGGGGCCCGGCAGGGTCGGCGCGTCGGTCGCCGGGCATGACAAAGGCCCCACCGCTCGAAAGCGACGGGGCCTTTGCCCACATGGGATGTGGAGGTCCGGGAGGACCTCCTGATCGTGGAGATGGCGGGAATCGAACCCGCGTCCACCGGTGCAGAATCAGGGCTTCTCCGTGTGCAGTTCGCTGCGATTTTCTCGGCCCCGGTGATCACGCGAACAAGTCGCCGACGGGCCCAGTCACTGTTTGATTTCCCATCGAACCCCGTGACCGGGCTCGATGGTTTAGTTCCCTAGATTATGCCAGGGTCCGGGTCGGGAACACCCCCGGGCTGACACCCATTAAGGGTCCTTCACTCACTGCTTATTAGGCAGCGAGGGCGAAGGACTGGGAATCGCTCTTGGAATTGGCGATTATTGGTTGCGACATATGGTTAACGAGATCATTGTCGCTTCCTCGACACGCTTCCCCTGCTTCGACAGCCGCTGTCGAAACCGATCATCCCCATGTTGTTTTTTCAAGCCCCTCCGAGGAGGGTTGCGCACCCGCTGTGAGGTGCAGATCCCATCGTACGTGACCAACGCACGTCGATGCCACCGTATTCCCCGTGGCTACTCGCCCCGCTGCTTCCGCTTCGCCGCCGCGATCGCGCGGTCCGACTCCCGGCGGTCCTGCTTCTCGCGCAGGGTCTGCCGCTTGTCGTACTCCTTCTTGCCGCGGGCGAGCGCGATCTCGGCCTTGGCCCGGCCGTCCTTGAAGTACAGGGCGAGGGGCACGATCGTGTGACCCGTCTCCTCCGACTTCGACGCCAGCTTGTCGATCTCCTCGCGGTGCAGGAGCAGCTTGCGCTTGCGACGCACCGTGTGGTTGGTCCAGGTGCCCTGGCTGTACTCGGGAATGTGGGCGTTGTGCAGCCACGCCTCGTTCCCGTCGATCTGGACGAAGCCGTCGGTCAGCGAGGCGCGTCCCTGGCGCAGCGACTTCACCTCGGTGCCGGTGAGCACGAGCCCGGCCTCGTAGGTGTCGATGATCGCGTAGTCGTGCCGTGCCTTCTTGTTCTGCGCGACGATCTTGCGCTTGCCGTCCTTGGCCTTCGCGGCCCCTCCGCCCTGCTTGGGCTGGGACTCCTTCGGTACGTACATTCCCTTACTCATAGTGCTGCCATTTTCGCACTACAGGGGGGTCCGGGGGAAAGCCGATTACAAGAGCACCGAGCGCGGCGACTACGAAGGGTCGCCGAGACCGCTCAGTACGGTCTCCGCCCGCTCCAGGGCCTCCGCGTCCACCTCCAGGTCGGGGGTGATGCCCCGCCCGTCGACGGCGTGCCCGGCGGGGGTGCGGTAGTGGCCGACGGTCAGCTCGGCGACGGAGCCGTCGGGCAGCCGGCTCGGCATCTGGATCGAGCCCTTGCCGAAGGTCCTGGAGCCCACGACGACCGCACGGCCGCGATCCTGGAGGGCTCCGGTGAGCAGTTCGGCCGCGCTCATCGTGCCGCCGTCGACGAGCGCGACCAGGGGTCTGGTGGTGTCGCCGCCGGGGTCGGCGTGCAGGGAGCGCTGCGCGCCGTTGACGTCGTAGGTGGCGACGAGGCCGCCGTCGAGGAAGGCGGAGGCGGCGGTGACGGCCTCGGTGACCAGTCCGCCGGAGTTGCCGCGCAGGTCGAGGACGATCCCGGCGTGCTCGGGGGCCTGCTCGACGGCGTTCCGTACGGCGTCGCCGACGCCCTTGGTGAAGGCGGCGACCTTGATCACGGTGACGCCGCCGGGAAGCCTGTGGACGGTCAGGGAGTCCGTGGACAGCCTCGCCCGGCGCAGCGTCCGGCTCCACGCGCGCGTGCCGCGCTCCAGGCCGAGGGAGACCTTCGTACCGGCGGCGGCGTCGTCCGCGTCCCCGCGCAGTAACGAGACGACCTCGGTGACCGGCCGGCCGTCCACCTTCTCGCCGTCGACGCTGCGCAGCCGGTCGCCCGTACGGATCCCGGCGGCGGCAGCGGGCGAGCCGCTCTGCACCCGGGTCACCTCGATACGGCCGTCACGCCCGCGCCGGGCCCACAGCCCCACGCCCGTGTACTGGCCGTCGAGGGCCTCCTCGAACTCCTCGTACTCGCCCTGGGAGTAGACGGCGCCCCAGCGGTCCCCGCTGCGGCTGACGGCCCGCTCCGCGGCCTCCATGGGGGACTTGCCGTCGGCCATCGCCTCGGCGGCGGCGTCGGTGACCGTCTCGCGGTGGGCCGCCGAGGTCGAACGCGCCGAAGGAGGCGCGGTTTTCCGGTCGGGATCACCGAAGGACCCGGTCGCGGCCCCCGCGACGAGGACACTCGCGAAAAGCAATGTCAGGGCGGCCCCGCGGCCTGCGCGGCGGGGCTGGCAGAACAGGTCTCGGCCTGACATGGCGGTGAGTCTAGGACAACGCAAAGGGCCGTACCGCCGGTTGGCAGTACGGCCCCCTTGGCATGCGTCACACCTTCAGGTACTTGCGCAACGCGAAGAACGCCGCAAGCGCGGGCATCAGCAGACTCGTCGCGAGGATGAGCGGCAGCTTGGTAAACACGGCGTCCCAGCCGATGAAGTTGATCAGATTCAGCTTCTGGGACAGCGCGAGGCCGTGATCGATGATGAAGTACCGCGCGACCAAGAGGAATCCGCAGGCGACACCTCCGCCGATCAGTCCGGCGACCGCGGCCTCCATGATGAACGGCGCCTGGATGTAGAACCCGGAGGCGCCCACGAGCCGCATGATGCCGGTTTCCCTGCGCCGGCTGAACGCCGAGACGCGCACCGTGTTGACGATCAGCATCAGGGCGACGACGAGCATCATCGCCATGACCGCGCGCGCGGCCCAGTTCATGCCGTTGAGCAGCCCGAAGAGGTTGTCCAGGATGCCCTTCTGGTCCTGCACGGACTGCACGCCGTCACGGCCGTCGAAGGCGGTCGCGATGACCTGGTACTTCTGCGGGTCCTTCAGCTTGATGCGGTACGACTCCTGCATCTGGTCCGGCGTGAGGGAGCTGGCCAGCGGGGAGTCGCCGAACTGCTCCTTGTAGTGCTTGTACGCCTGGTCCGCCGACTCGTACGCGACCTTCTCGACCACGGTCATCTTCTTGAGGTCGCTGAGGATCTGGTCCTTCTGCTCGGTGGTCACGGCCCCCTTGGCGCAGTGGGGGTCGGACTCCGCGTCACTCTTGTTGCAGAGGAAGATCGAGACGTTGACCTTGTCGTACCAGTAGCCCTTCATGGTGCTCACCTGGTCGCTCATCAGCAGCGAACCGCCGAACAGGGCGAGGGAGAGGGCGACCGAGACGACGACCGCGAAGGTCATGGTCAGATTGCGACGGAGACCGACACCGATCTCCGACAGAACGAACTGGGCGCGCATGGCGTCTGCTAAGCCTTTCCGTGGACCGTCGTCAGTGCTGGTAGCCGTAGACGCCGCGCGCCTGGTCGCGGACGAGGCGGCCCTGCTCCAGCTCGATGACGCGCTTGCGCATCTGGTCCACGATGTTCTGGTCGTGCGTCGCCATCAGCACGGTGGTGCCCGTCCGGTTGATGCGGTCGAGCAGCTTCATGATGCCGACGGAGGTCTGCGGGTCGAGGTTGCCGGTCGGCTCGTCCGCGATGAGGAGCTTGGGCCGGTTCACGAAGGCTCTCGCGATGGCCACACGCTGCTGCTCACCACCGGACAGCTCCCCGGGCATCCGGTCCTCCTTGCCGCCGAGCCCGACGAGGTCGAGCACCTGGGGCACGGACTTGCGGATCTCGCCGCGGGACTTGCCGATGACCTCCTGCGCGAAGGCTACGTTCTCGGAGACCGTCTTGTTCGGCAGCAGGCGGAAGTCCTGGAAAACGGTTCCCAGCTGGCGGCGCATCTGCGGCACCTTCCAGTTGGAGAGGCGCGCGAGGTCCTTGCCCAGAACGTGCACCTGGCCTTGGCTGGTCCGCTCCTCGCGGAGGATCAGCCGCAGGAAGGTGGACTTTCCGGAGCCGGAGGATCCCACGAGGAACACGAACTCACCACGCTCGACCTCCAGGGTGACATCCCTGAGAGCGGGGCGGGTCTGCTTGGGGTAGACCTTGGAGACACTGTCGAATCGGATCACGGATGCACCACGGGTCGCCGGGGGTAGGTGAGCGTGACCATACGCGAACCGGGTGCACGAGCGCAGTCGCCGGTCAGGGTTGCGCGGGGGTTGTGCGGTGCTTGTGCGTTTTTGTGCAGGTCTTTTGCGCGGCCCTTTTGTACGGGCCTTTGTACGGGCACCCCGTAGGGGCGCGAGGAGCTGCGCGCCCGGCCCCCACCGGTCGGCGGCCGCGATCCCGACGCCGGCCGCCCCTCCGGAAGCGCCCGTTTCCCCGCCTAACCCGCGGAGCACAGGGCAGGATAAGGCGAGCCGCGCCGTTTCCCGCGGAACCTGGCACAGTGGAAGGGGAACGGTTGCGTTCCCCGCAGCGTTATGTAGACGGCGGAGGACGGCGCAAGGAGGGCAAGCGCATGACGTACGACCGATTGGTGTGCGCGAACTGCGCGGCGCCCGTCAGCGAGGGCCGCTGCCCGGTCTGCCGCGCGAACCGGGAGCGGTTGCAGCAGGAGAGCCCCTTCGCGGGGCTGAACCCGATGGCGCTGATCGCGCTGCTCGCCGTGCTGATCGCGGCGATGGCACTGCTGGCGCACCAGACGGTATGAGTCTCGTGAGAGCGGCGGTGTGACCACAGTCACCCTCTGAGGCGATCGCTATGGCGGTCACCATCTGAGGCGGTCACCTTTTGAAGCATCCTTGATGTGTCTGACGCGAGAGGGGCCCGGAGCAAGCTGCTCCGGGCCCCTCTTGTGCTGCGATCAGCTGCGTCAGGCAGCGGCGCCGCGGCCGTTCGCGAGGCGCGGCAGCAGACGGAAGCCGATACCGCCCGCGATCATCGTGGCGGCACCGACCAGCAGGAACGTGGTCTCGGCGGCACCCGTCTCGGCCAGCTGCCCCTTCTTGCCCTGGGCGGAGGTGTCGGACGAGGTGTTCGCGCCGGTGTCGGTCAGGCCGGAGGAACCCTTGCCCTGCTCGACGGGCTTGGAGCCGCCGTCGGGGTTGCTGTCATTGCCACCGGTGCCGGTGCCGGAACCGTCCGTCGGGCTGTCCGTCGGGTCGGTGGGCTCGGTGGGGTTCTCGGTGGGGTCGGTGGGCTCGTCCGTCGGCGGCGTGGTGGTCGGCGTGGCCGGGCCGGTCGGCGTGCTCGGGATGGTGGGCGTACCCGGGTCCGTCGGCGTGCCCGGGTCCGTCGTCGGGTCGGTCGGGGTGGTGGGCGGGTCGGTCGGAATGCCCGTGACGGTCGGGGTGGCGCTCGGGTCTCCGTCGACCGTGACACCGACGTTGATGTCGAGAGCCGAGGCGGCACCCGCGGCAGTCAGCGAAGCACCGGCGGCGATCACCACACCGGCTGCTATGCGTGCCACGCGGATCCGCGTCTTCTTGGTCATTTGTTTGCTACCCCCAGTAGCTGATCGTCAATGGAGCAGCGCCCGGGGCCACGGCGTCACAGGTGGCTCTCAGCCCCCCGGTTCACATGCGCCCCAGAGATACGCATGCCACGCGCCACCATTCCCAGTTTTCACAGCAACGTCAAGGTCGTTGCGTACGCGATGTCCGGATCAATGACATTTGCCTGCCGTGCGGACATGTGACTGTGACGTAAAACCCAGAATTCCCCCACACAAAAGGCAACTGCCGCCCGATGGGCGGCAGTTGCCTTGTCGACAAAGAGGCATCGAGGTGATGTTGATACCTCGAACTACTTCTCCTGCTGCTTGCGCCAGCGAATTCCGGCCTCGATGAATCCGTCGATCTCCCCGCCGAAAACGGCCTCGGGGTTACCGACTTCGAACTCGGTCCGCAGATCCTTGACCATCTGGTAGGGGTGCAGGACGTACGAACGCATCTGGTTTCCCCAGGAGTTGCCGCCGTCGCCCTTGAGGGCGTTCATCTTGGCCTGCTCCTCCTGGCGGCGCCGCTCGAGCAGCTTGGCCTGGAGCACGTTCATGGCGCTCGCCTTGTTCTGGATCTGCGACCGCTCGTTCTGGCAGGAGACGACGATGCCGGTGGGGAGGTGGGTGAGGCGCACTGCGGAGTCGGTGGTGTTGACGCCCTGGCCGCCCGGGCCGGACGACCGGTACACGTCGACGCGCAGCTCGGACTCGTCGATCTCGATGTGATCGGTCTGCTCGACGACGGGCAGGATCTCGACACCCGCGAAGGACGTCTGGCGGCGCCCCTGGTTGTCGAACGGCGAGATGCGCACGAGGCGGTGGGTGCCCTGCTCCACGGACAGCGTTCCGTACGCGTACGGGACGTGGACGGCGAAGGTGGTGGACTTGATGCCCGCCTCTTCCGCGTACGAGGTCTCGTAGAGCTCGGTCTTGTATCCGTGGCGCTCGGCCCAGCGCAGGTACATGCGCTGGAGCTTCTCGGCGAAGTCGGAGGCGTCGACGCCGCCGGCCTCGGCACGGATGGTGACGACGGCCTCACGGGAGTCGTACTCCCCGGAGAGCAGCGTCCGGACTTCCATCTCGTCCAGGGCCTTCTTGACGGCGACGAGCTCGGACTCGGCCTCGGCACGGGTGTCCGGGTCGTCCTCCTCCTCGGCCATCTCGAAGAGCACGCTCAGATCGTCGATACGCCCGCGCAGCGCCTCGGCCTTCCTGACCTCCGCCTGGAGGTGGCTCAGCTTGCTGGTGATCTTCTGCGCCTCGTCCGGGTCGTCCCACAGGGACGGCGCGGCCGCCTGCTCCTCGAGCACGGCGACATCTGCCCTCAGCTTGTCGAGGTCCAGGACGGCCTCGATCGACTCCATGGTCGAGGAGAGGGACTTGAGCTCTTCGGATACATCGACGACTGCCACGCCTCCAGCGTAACGGCTGCCGCAAGCGAGGCTTGCCCCTCGCCCGACGGGGGCGACGCAAGCCCTCCCCGGGGGCTCCCGGCCCGGGGCTCGGGGCGAAGCCCCCGCCCCCAGGGGCGCGGGGAACTGCGCGACCAGCCCCCACCCACCCGCAGCCAGACGAAACAACCCGGGGTCGGGGGCGGAGCCCCGGGTCGGAGTGGGGGCTAGGGAGACGCCGGGGCCGAGTTCTTCGTGTCGTGCGGTGTCGCGCCCGCGTCGTCACCCGACGTGGCCAGCCACGTACCGACCCCCACCGCGGCGACAAGAACGACCCCCGCCACCCCCAACGTGATCCGACGTCGCCGCGCCGACGCCCGGTGCCGAGCCGACCCCGGCCGAGGCGCCCCCGCCGCCCGCGGCACCCGAGCCGTCCCGCGCGCCCCACCCGCCAGCTCGTCCGGCCCCGGCACCCGCATCGACGTATGCGTGTCCCGGTTGGAGTCCGGCGCAGCCCCCGGCACCAACGGCACCGCCCCCCGCCGCGCGCGCGAGGCCGGCGCCGTCGGCTCCGCCGTCTCGCCCGCCTCGGGGGCGTCCTCCGCCGACTCCCCGTCCGGTTCGTCGACGTCCAGCGGCGGCATGCCCGCCAGCAAGGGCAGCTGCTCCCGCAGCCGCGCCCCCAGCTCGGACGCCCGCAACCGCGACGCCGGCGCCTTGGCCAGGCACTGCACGAGCAGCTGCCACAGCTCCTCGGGGATACCGGGGAGGGGTACGACGGTCTCCGTCACGTGCCGCCGCAGTACCGCACCGGGATGCCCGCCCCCGAAGGGCGTGAACCCGGCGAGGAGCTCGTACAGCACCGTCGCCAAGGCGTAGATGTCGACGGCGGCCCGCGGCGGCAGCCCCTCGATGATCTCGGGGGCGAGATAGTCCGGCGTCCCGATGATCTTCGTGGCCCGGGTCCGCCGCGGCGAGTCGATGAGTTTGGCCACACCGAAGTCCGTGAGCAGCGCGGGGTGCGAGCCCCCCGGGCCCAGCGGACCCTGCATGTCCAGCAGCACGTTCTCCGGCTTCACGTCCCGGTGCACGACCCCGGCCGCGTGCGCCGCCGCCAGCCCGTCCGCGACGTCGGCCACGATCGCGACCGCGGCCTCGGGCGCCAGCCGCCGTTCCCGGTCGAGCCGGGTGCGCAGATCCGTGCCCCGTACGAGGTCCATGACGAGTGCGAGGTCATTGCCGTCGACGACGAGGTCCCGTACCGCCACGACGTGCGGGTGATCGAGCCCGAGCAGAGCCGTGCGCTCCTGTACGAAGCGGCCCACCAGCTCCTGGTCGGACGCGAGGTCCTCGCGCAGCAGCTTGATGGCGACGGGCCCCTCAGGTCCCTCGCCGAGCCACACCGTGCCGGCGCTGCCCCGCCCCAGAATCTGGTGGGCGGTGTACCGGCTGCCGATCTTCCGTGCCAAGACTGCTCCTACTGACGCGTGTTGCCGCTAAAAGTACGCGTCCGAAGAGCCAACCTTCACTCCGGAGACGGAAATCACCCGTCAGATGTCGACAAATCCCCAGAGTCGCGAGGGATTCACCGGGAATCAAAAGGGAATCGGCGGGAGCTAATTACCGGAACCGCCGAGATCCCCGATCCACTTGGTGGCGGTGTTGAACCCGTCCTTCAGCACACCCCAGTACCCCTTGGTCGTCCCGATCCAATGCTGGAGCGGGCTGAACTCCCAGACCAGCCAGCCGGCGACGAACAGGATGACGATCGTGAACAGGCAGCCCTTGAGGCAGCCGAGTCCCGGGATCTTCATCGGGTTGGCGCTGCGCTGCCGCGGCTCGCGCGACTGCCGGGGCGCCGGCGCCTCGGGCTGCTGCGGCGGGGGCGCGTACCGCTGAGGCTGCTGCTGGGGCGCGGGGGCGTACCCCTGCGGCTGCTGCTGCCGCTGGCGGCGCTGCGGCTGTTGCTGCTGGGGCGCGTACTGCTGTGGCTGTTGCTGCGCGTACTGCTGCGGCTGTTGCTGCTGCGGATACCCGTATCCGGGCGGCGGCTGCTGGCCCTGCGGCGGGCGCTGCTGTTGCTGGGGTCGCGCGACCTGTCGCTGGGGACGGCGGCGCAGCGGGTCCTGGTCGGGGTCGAGGTACTGGACCTGGGTCTGCTCGTTGCGGTCCCGGGCCGCGCGCAGCTGGTTCTGCCAGGGGTGCGGGTCCTCGCCCTGCCCCGGCTGTCCCTGCTGTCCGCCCGGCTGGTGCTGGGGCACCGGCGGCATGACGGCGGTCGGGTCGGCCGCGCCGCGGTGCGGCAGTACGGCGGTGGGGTCGGCGGCACCGGGCATGCCGGGGGCGCCGGTGTGCGGCAGGACGCTGGTCGCGCCGTTCGGGTCGTAGGCCCCCGGGGCGCCGTGCGGCAGCACCTGCGTGGGGTCGGCCGCACCGGGTACGCCCGGCACCGCGGCCGGCGCCGGGTCGGGGGCGAGCAGCGCGCCCACGCCCTCCGCGGCGGCGATCTGTGCGGAGTTGGCGTGTACACCGATGCCCTGGGCGACGGTGCGCAGCCCGCGGGCGAGGTTCTCGGCGCTGGGCCGCTCGTCCGGGTTCTTGCGCAGGCAGCGCTCTATGACGGTCCACAGGGGGTCCGGGACCGTGGAGGGGCGGCGCGGCTCGGCGCTCAGGTGCTGGTGCAGCACTTCGAGGGCGGACTCGCCGGCGAACGGGGGACGCCCGGTGACCAGCTCGTACATCAGGATGCCCGCGCCGTAGATGTCGACGGCGGACGTCTGCGGGCGCCCCTCGGCGGACTCCGGCGCGACATACGCGGGCGTGCCGACGAACTCGTGGGTCCGGGTGAGGCCCGGGGAGTCGGCGAGCCGGGCGATGCCGAAGTCGGTGAGCATCGGGTGCATCTGGCCGCCGTCCTGCTTGAGCAGGACGTTCGCGGGCTTCAGGTCGCGGTGCACGACGCCGTCGGCGTGGCTGGCGGCGAGCGCGTCGGCGACCTGGGCGGTGAGCAGGGCGGCGGCGACGGGCGAGAACGGGCCGTTCTCGCGCAGGTAGCGGTGGAGGTCGGGGCCGTCGACCAGGTCCATGACCAGGGCGAGCAGGTCGCCCTCGACGACGAGGTCCCGTACCCGCACGATGTTCGGGTGGGTCAGGCGCAGCAGGACGGAGCGCTCCCGGAGGAACCGCATCACGATGTCCGCGTCGTTGGCGAGCTCTTCCTTGAGGACCTTGATCGCCACGGTCTCGCCGGGCTGGCCGGCGACGGCCGCCTCGGCGCCCGCGGTCTCCCTCTGGCGGGCTCGCCAGACGGTGCCTGTGGCGCCGCGCCCAAGCGGCTCCTCAAGGAGGTACTTGCTCCCTACCGGCCGCACGTCATGCGCTCCCTGTTGCTTGCTTGCCTGGTCCGTCCGCCGTCGTCAACGTGCTGCGGCGGTTTCCGCCCCACTGTAGTGCCGAGACACCTGGCACCGGACTGTCGTCTTCCTGTGCCTTCCACTGCTTCCCATAAGCGCCTGTGTTTCGCATAAGCGCTTACGTACGCGGTCCCGTACATGTTCGATGGAAAGACGCTCGCATGCGGCTGTTGGTTGCCGAACGGCGCCCGCGGGGGCGACGTGACCGATCTCAAGCGGGCACCGGTCGGGCACTGGTCAGGCACTTTTACGGGCAGAGCCGACCAATCAAGATCACTTGCCGGTGGGTGGCGGGCGTGTTGTCAGTGACAGGTGCGAGGATGCCTTCAGTACTGGCCGACGTGCCCGTGTGCGGTGGGGGAATCTGCGGTGGGGGGACCGCGGCACTGCCTCGCCCTCCTCGCGGGTGCCTGCGCGGAAGGGACCGCTGGCGGCGATGCAGATCCGGCTGACCGTCGTAGACCCGCTGGGCTCTCCCTCGGAGCCGCGGGGGCGGGCCGCGGCCTGCGATGTGCTGGTCACCGCTCCCGCCGGGACGGCGTTGGCAGCGGTGGCGACAGGTCTGGCCTCGGCGGTCGGCGGTGAGGGCGCGGGCCAGCACGACCGCGGTCGCGAGCTCGGCGGAGGTCCCGTCGTGCTGTACGCGGGCGCCGAGCGCCTCGACGGCCAGCGCTGCACGCTGGGCGAGCCGCCCCTGACGGACGGCGCCGTGCTGTCCCTGGGCTCCCCCGCCGAACCCGGTCCCGACGTGGACGGGGTCGCGGCCCGGCTCCATGTCGTCGCGGGCCCCGACGCGGGCGGCGTCCATCTGCTGCACGGCGGCCGGATCGACATCGGCCGCTCCGCCGACGCGGACGTCCCGCTGGACGACCCCGACGTCTCCCGCCTGCACTGCGCGGTCACGGTCACTCCCGAGGGCCGCGTCTCGGTCGCCGACCTGGGCTCCACGAACGGCACGACGCTGGACGGCACCCACGTCGGCACCCGCCCGGTCCGCTTCGGGCAGGGCGCGCTCCTGCGCGTCGGCGAGTCCGCCCTGCGACTGGCTCCGCCCGGTGGCGCGGATCCGGTGGGCACGACGCCCGACGGGGAGGGCCACGTCAGGGTCACCACCCCGACCGGTACGGCCGCCCGCCCGAAGCCGCCCACCGGCCCCGGCCCCTCGTCGTCCTCCACCGCTCCCGCGGCCCCCGCCGGTCCTTCCGCTCCTGTCGTGCCCCACGCGCGCGTGGGGGGCGGCTCCGGTGCCGGCGCGCTGCCCGTGCCGCCCGTCGGTGACACACATCACGGCTTCGGATCGGCGGAGTGGGGGGCCGCGGGTGGCGTCCCCGGAGCGCAGGAGCACGGCCCGGTCGTGCCCGAGCAGGGCCGGGCGCCCCGGATCGAGAGCCGTGCGCCCCGGATCGAGGGCGGGCCCGCGCGGCCGTCCGGCTCCGGCACGTCGGCGGGCGAAGCCGCGCCCCGAGCCGCGGCCGGCCCCGAGCCGGGCACCCGCAAAGGCACCCCCACGCGGGGCACCGACGTACCGCCCGGTGTGCGCAAGCGGGGCGGGTTCGGCGCGTGGGCGCGTCGGCTGGCCGGCGGCCGGGACGAGCTGCCGGGCACCGGACCGGGGGATCCGTACGACACGGACGGGGATGACGGGGCGGCGGAGTTCCTGACGGCCTCCCTGCCCCCGCAGGCCCCGGAGAGCTGGCCCGATCCCGCGACGCTGCTGCTCACCGCGCTGGGTCCGGGACCGCGGCTGTGGGAGCGCGGCCCGGGCCACCCGGAGACGCTGACGGTGCGGCTGGGGACGGCGGACCGGGCGGCGCCCGACGGTTCGGGGCTGGTACCGGCGGTGCCGGTGACCGCGGGCCTGCGGGAGATCGGCTCACTGGGCCTGGCGGGGCCGCGGGCGCGGCTGGCCGGGCTGGCCCGCTCGGTGGTCGCCCAGCTCGCCGCGCTGCACTCCCCCGATGCCCTCGACATCGTCCTGATCAGCGCGGACCGCTCCCGCACGGTGGAGGAGCGCACCGCCGAGTGGTCCTGGCTCGGCTGGCTCCCGCATCTGCGCCCCACCCACGGCCAGGACTGCCGTCTCCTCCTCGCCTACGACCGTGAACAGGCGACGGCCCGCACGGACGAGCTCCTGCGCCGCCTGGAGGACCAGCTGACGGAAACGGGCGGCGCCCGGGGTGCGTACGACAAGGCCGATCGCGTCCCCGTGGACGCGCGGGGCGGCGCACGGCGCCCGTCCTGGGCCCGCGACGAGGACCCGACGGGCGGGGACCGGGACTTCGAGGGGCCGTTCACCGTGCTCGTCGTGGACGGGGACCCCGGAGGCGCCGACGTACGGGAGGCGGTGCTGCGGCTGACGCACGAGGGCGCGCGGGCAGGCATACATGTGGTGTGTCTGGCCGAGACCGTGTCCGCGTCGCCCGCGTCCCCGGTGACGGAGACGTACGAGGCGGCCTGCGAAGCGTCACCGGCGTTCCGGGAGTGCGGAGCGGTCGCGCTGCTCAGCGGGGACGTGGCGACGGCGTTGCGGCTGATGCGGGTGGGATCCGAGGGACCCGTGGGGCACGGCACGGTCGCCGCGGTGGACGCGGTGTCACTGGCCTGGGCGGAGCGTTTCGCCCGCGCCCTCGCCCCCCTCCGTACGGACGGGGCGCATGCCGACCGCCACGCGCGCGTGTCCGCGCCGCTCCCTCAAGCGGCCCGCCTGCTGGACGAGTTGGGGCTGGCCCGGGCCACCCCTGCGTCGCTCATGGCCCGTTGGGCGGACGCGGCGGACGACACGGAAGCGCTCGGCGGCCGCGGCCGGGCCGTCCTCGGCGCCGGGCCGCGCGGCCCGGTCGCGGTGGACCTCCCCGCCGAGGGCCCGCACCTGCTGATCGAGGGCCCGCCCGGCAGCGGTCGTACGGAGCTGCTCCGCGCGATCGCCGCGTCCCTGGCCGCCGCGGAGCGCCCCGACCGGCTCGGGATCGTGCTGATGGACGGTCGGGACAGCACCGGGGGCCACGGCGCGGGCCAAGGAGCGGAGGGGCTGCGGGTCTGTACGGACCTGCCCCATGTCACCACCCACCTCACCGCCAACGACCCCGTACGGATGCGGGAGTTCGCCCAGTCGCTCAGCGCCGAGCTGAAGCGGCGGGCCGAGCTTCTGGGCCGGCTCGGCTTCGCGGAGTGGCACACGCGCGGCGAGGTGTCGGGCCGGATGGTCGCCCAGCGCACGCCCAAACCCACCCCGGGAGCGAAGCCCGGCCCGGCCTCTCCCTCCGCCTCCGGCGCCGCGGATCTCGACGCGCCCCCCAGTTCGACCCTGCGGCTGCGCCCGGCGGCTGCCCGCGAACGGACGGATCCGGGCCCCCCGTTGGCCCGTCTCGTCGTCATCATCGACGACCTGGACGCGCTGCTCTCCCCCGCGCTGGGTTCCCCGGGACGGCCGGCGGCCGGTTCGGTCGTACGGGCTCTGGAGGCCGTCGCCCGCGAGGGTGACCGCCTCGGTGTGCACCTGGTGGCGGCCGCCGCGGACGACGGCCGCACGGCGACCACCGAACTGGGCCGCGCCGCCTCGCTCCGTATCTCCCTCGACCCGGTGTCCCCCGGCGCGGACGAACCCGCCCCCGGCCGGGGCCGCCTGTCCACTCCCGACGGTCGCCTCACGCCCTTCCAGGCCGGCCGGGTCACGGGCCGCATCCCCCGCACGGCCACCCTCCGCCCCACGGTCGTCCCCCTCGAATGGCACCGCATGGGCGACCCCCCGGCCCGCCGCCCCGTCCGCGAACTCGGCAACGGCCCCACGGACCTGGCCCTGCTGGCCAGCGCGCTGGAGCGGGCGGCGAGGTCGGTGGCGGCGGTGGAGATGCCGTCGTTGCTGTAGGTCTTCGACGGCCGTACGCCACACTCGGCCGTCATGAGTGACGTGAGTGACTGGTATCTGCAGCAGGCGTACGGGGTCCGGTTCGAGTGGGAGGCCGGTGGGGCGGAGCAGGTCGCGGGCGGGGTCGGGTGTCTCGTGGTGGTGGACGTGTTGTCGTTCACCACCTCCGTGAACGTCGCCGTCGAGGCGGGGACCCGGGTCCACCCCTATGCCTGGCGGGACGAGACGGCGCCCGTCTTCGCCCGGGACAACGCCGCGAAACTGGCCGTCGGACGGCGGGCGGTCACCCCGGCCTCTCCCTGGTCGCTGTCCCCCGCCGCGCTGCGTCGGGCCCCGTTCACCCCCCGGCTCGTCCTCCCCTCGCCCAACGGATCCGCCATCGCCGCGGCGGCGGCCGGATCGACCGTGGTCGCGGGCTGTCTGCGCAACGCGTCGGCCGTCGGCCGATGGCTGGCGCTCCATGGCTACGGGACCCTCGAACGGCCACTCGCCGTGATCGCCGCGGGCGAGCGCCGGCCGGACGGCAGCCTGCGGCCCGGGCTGGAGGACCTGATGGGAGCAGGAGCGGTCATCGCCGCACTCCGGGCGACGGGCTGCGCCGGACCGCTGTCGCCCGAGGCCGCCGCCGCAGGGACCGCCTACACCGGGACCCCCGACGCGGCCGGCGCCGTGGCCGCCTGTTCCTCCGCCCTGGAACTGGCCCAAAGCGGCTTCGCCGACGACGTGGCGATCGCGGTCGAGGTGGACGCGAGTACGACCGTGCCCGTCCTCACCGACGGCGCCTTCACCGCGGGCACTCACACCGCCGGTAGCCCTCTCGACGGCTCGGCCCACACCGGCACCGTCCACCCCACGCCGCCCGACTGACCCGCCATCACCCGGCGTTCGAGTCCTCCGTGCGCCCATTCCACCGCCGGAGCGCCTCCGCCGCACAGAGTCCGCACCGCGTTCGCACAGCCGCCCACGTCACGACCCAATCACGATCACCCACTTGACAGCGCAGGCGCTCTTGCCGCCCTCGATGCCCCAGGCGTAGACCAGAGCGCACGGGACAGCGCCGGACGTTCGACGAAGAACGAGAACGGGGCAGTGATGCACAGAGCTCTTCGTACACACAGGTCGCCCAACCACTCGACGCACAGGTCACGCAGAGCCGCACAGAACCGCAGGTCACCCAGGGCCGCACAGGCCGCAGCAGCCGCCGTCGTCGTCGCGCTCGCCCTCACCGCGTGTGGCGGTGGCAGCAAGGACAAGAAGGAAAACGGCGGTACGAGCAGTGCCAGTGCGAGCGGCGACACCGTCACCCTCCCCAAACTCGACGGCGAGAGCCTGGAAGTCGCCGCCGTCTGGACCGGCGAGGAGCAGAAGAACTTCAAGACGGTCCTAGCGGAGTTCGAGAAGCGCACCGGCGCGAAGGTGACCTTCGTGGCGGCCCAGGACCCGATCATCAACTTCCTCGGTTCGAAGATCGCGGGCGGCCAGCCGCCGGACGTCGCGCTGCTCCCGCAGCCCGGCGCCATCAAACAGGCCGTCGACAAGAAGTGGGCCAAACCCCTCGGTCCCGAGGCCCTGGCCGAACTCGCCAAGAACTACTCGCAGGGCTGGCAGGACATCGGCAAGGTGGGCGGCAAGCAGTACGGCGTGTACTACAAGGCCGCCAACAAGTCGCTGATCTGGTACAACGCCAAGGTCTTCGAGAACGCGGGCGCGAAGGAGCCCAAGACCTGGCAGGAGCTGCTGACCACCGCGCAGACGGTCTACGACTCCGGTGTCACTCCGTTCTCCGTCGGCGGCGCCGACGGCTGGACCCTCACCGACTGGTTCGAGAACGTGTATCTCTCCCAGGCGGGCCCGGAGAAGTACGACCAGCTGAGCCAGCACAAGATCAAGTGGACGGATCCGTCCGTCAAGCAGGCCCTCACCACCCTCGCCGGGATCTGGGGCAAGAAGAACTACGTCGCGGGCGGCGCGAACGGCGCCCTGCAGACGGAGTTCCCGGGCTCCGTCACCCAGACCTTCACCGGCGGCGACCAGCCCAAGGCGGGCATGGTCTTCGAGGGTGACTTCGCACAGGTCAACATCGGCGAGACCAAGGCCAAGGTGGGCACGGACGCGAAGGTGTTCCCGTTCCCGGCCGTGGGCAGCGCGGCGCCCGTGGTGTCCGGCGGCGACGCGGCCGTCATCCTGAAGGACTCCAAGGCGGCGCAGGCACTGGCCACCTTCCTGGCCTCCCCGGACGCGGCGACGATCCAGGCCAAGCTGGGCGGCTACCTCTCCCCCAACAAGAACGTGCCGAACTCGGCGTACCCGAACGCGGTGCAGCAGAAGATCGCCAAGTCCCTGATCGCGTCGGGCGACGACTTCCGCTTCGACATGTCCGACCAGGCCCCGCAGGCCTTCGGCGGCACGCCCGGCAAGGGTGAGTGGAAGGACCTCCAGGACTTCCTGAAGAACCCGACCGACGTCGCCGGCACCCAGGCGACGCTGGAGAAGGACGCGGCGGCGGCGTACGGCAGCGGAAGCTGATCCGGCGATGACGTCGGCAACGGCCGGAGGAACCGCACCGGCTCCTCCGGCCCGAACGCGCAAGAGCGTGACCGGCACGCGCAGGACCGTGGCGGTGCTGTTCCTGCTGCCCTGTCTCGTGCTGCTCGGCGCGCTCGTGGTCTACCCGATCGGGTACTCGCTGATCCGCAGCTTCGTCAACCAGTCCGGCGACGGTTTCGCCGGGGTCGACAACTACAAGGCGCTGTTCACCGACGACGGCATCCGTACCGCCCTCAAGAACAACGTCATCTGGGTCGTGTTCGCGCCCACCGTCGCGACCGCGCTCGGTCTCGTCTTCGCGGTCCTCACCGAACGGGTCCGCTGGGGCACGGCGTTCAAGCTGGTCGTCTTCATGCCGATGGCGATCTCGATGCTCGCCGCGGGGATCATCTTCCGGCTGGTGTACGACCAGGACCCGAACAAGGGGGTCGCGAACGCGGTCTGGGTGGGGGTGCACGACACCTTCGCCGAGTCGTCGGCGTTCCCGAACGCCCACCCGGGACGGCAGTCGCCGCTCCGGCCGGAGAAGGGCGGGTTCCTCACCCAACAGGCCGTGCACGCCGGGCAGTCCGTCACCCTTCCGCTCGTCGGGGTCGCCCCGGACAAGATGCCGAGCGGCGCGAAGAAGGCCGTACAGGCACCGTCCGAGCCCGGCAAGGTCACCGGCACCGCCTGGCAGGACTTCACCCGGGGCAAGGGCGTCGGCAGGCTCGGCCAGGTCGACCCGGGCGAACTCGGCTATGTGGGGATGAAGATCGAGGCGGTGAAGGACGGCAAGGTCGTCGATTCGGCGAAGGTGCGGGGCGACGGCACCTTCACGCTCTCCGACAAGGCCGACGGGGCTCGGCTCCGGCTCCCGGCGAGCAACTTCCGCGAGCCGTACAACGGCGTCGACTGGCTCGGCCCGTCGCTCGTCACCCCGGCCGTGATCGGAGCGTACGTCTGGATGTGGGCCGGCTTCGCCATGGTGCTCATCGCGGCGGGGCTCGCCGGTGTGCCGCGTGAACTCCTCGAAGCGGCGCGGGTGGACGGGGCGAATGAGTGGCAGGTGTTCCGAAGGGTCACCGTTCCACTGCTCGCGCCCGTCCTCGCCGTCGTCCTGGTCACGCTGATGATCAACGTGCTGAAGGTCTTCGACCTGGTCTTCATCATCCCGCCGGGCTCGTCCCAGGACGACGCGAACGTGCTGGCCCTGGAGCTGTACCGGAAGGGCTTCTCCGAGGACCAGCCGGGCATCGCGAGCGCGATCGCCGTGTTCCTGCTGCTGCTCGTGATCCCGGTGGTGTGGTTCAACGTGCGTCGACTGCGACGGGAGGTACGGCGATGACCACCCAGGTCGGCGGTCCGACGAAGACCGCGCCCCTCACCGGCGTCAAGGCCAGGCAGTCGCTCGGCTCCCGGCTCGCGAGCGGTGTCAGCGGCGGGATCGTCCGGGTCTTCCTCCTGCTCGTCGGCCTGTTCTGGCTGGTGCCGACGGTCGGGCTGCTGCTGTCCTCGCTGCGCACACCGGAGGACATGAGCGCGTCCGGCTGGTGGAAGGTCTTCAGCGAGCCCTCCCAGCTCACCGTGGACAGTTACCAGAAGCTCCTGGAGAACAGTGACATCACCGGTTCGCTGGGGAACACGGTGCTGATCACCGTCCCGGCGACCGTCCTCGTCGTCGTCATCGGCGCGCTCGCGGGCTATGCCTTCGCCTGGATGGAGTTCCCGGGCCGCGACTGGTGGTTCCTGGCGGTGGTCGGTCTGCTGGTCGTCCCCGTGCAGGTGGCGCTGATCCCGATCGCCGAACTCTTCGGCAAGATCGGCATCTTCGGCACGATCTTCGGGGTGATCCTCTTCCATGTGGGCTTCGGTCTGCCCTTCGCGGTGTTCCTGCTGCGGAACTTCTTCGCGGAGATCCCCCGGGAGCTGCTGGAGGCGGCCCGGCTCGACGGCGCGGGTGAACTGCGCCTGTTCCTGCGGGTCGTGATGCCGCTCGGCGGTCCCGCGATCGCCTCGCTCGGCATCTTCCAGTTCCTGTGGGTGTGGAACGACATGCTGGTCGCGCTGGTGTTCTCCGACGCGGGCAGCCAGCCGATCACGGTCGCACTCCAGACGCAGGTACGCCAGTTCGGCAACAACATCGACGTGCTGGCGCCCGGCGCCTTCATCTCGATGGTCATCCCGCTGGCCGTGTTCTTCGCGTTCCAACGTCAGTTCGTGTCCGGGGTGATGGCGGGCGCGGTGAAGTAGCCGGACAAATAACCACATCAGGGGCGAGCCGGACACCGGCTCGCCCCTCGGCGTTCACCCGGAATCCCCCGTATGCCACATCTGGCGTAACCAAGTCACTCCTTCGGCCGTTGCCGGGCAGTATGCCCGCGCCGACCCATGGATGTCCCTTGCCCAGGTTCAGTGTCATCGTCCCCGCGTACAAGGTTCAGGCGTACCTGCACGAATGCCTCGAATCCGTGCTGGAGCAGTCCTATCCGGACCTCGAACTGATCGCCGTCGACGACTGCTCGCCCGACGCCTGCGGCGCGATCATCGACGAGTTCGCCGCCCGCGACTCCCGGGTCCGCCCGGTCCGCCTGCCGGGGAACGTGGGCCTCGGCCGCGCCCGCAACGCGGGGCTCGAACACGCCACCGGCGACTACCTGGTCTTCCTCGACGGCGACGACACCCTCACCCCGGACTCCCTGCGCGCGATCGCCGACCGGCTGAAGGAGACCGCCGAACCGGACGTCCTGGTCTACGACTACGCGCGCACCTACTGGAACGGGGACATCGTCCGCAACCACTTCGCCGAGCAGCTCAGCGAGCGAGGCCCCGCGCCCTTCCGGCTCGACGACCGGCCGGGGCTGCTCAGGGTCCTGATGGTGGTGTGGAACAAGGCGTACCGAAGGGAGTTCGTCGAGCGCGAGGGCCTGTCCTTCCCGCCCGGCTACTACGAGGACACCCCCTGGACCTACCCGGCGCTGATCTCCGCCGAGACGATCGCCACCCTCGACCGGGTCTGTGTGCACTACCGCCAGCGCCGACAGGGCAACATCCTCGGCACCAGCAGCCGGGGGCACTTCGACATCTTCGAGCAGTACGACCGTGTCTTCGCGCATCTCGACGCGCACCCGGAGCTGGCACGCTGGCGTCCGGTCCTGTTCCGCCGCATGGTCGACCACCTCTCCACGGTGTTCACCAAGCGGGGGCGGCTGCCGCGCGGCACCCGCGCCGAGTTCCTGCGCAAGGCCCGCACCCACTACCGCCGTTACCGCGCCCCGGGCGCCCCCGTCCGCCCCCGCACCCGCCTGCGGCACGCCCTGGTCCGGCTCGGCAACCACCGCACGTACCGCCTGCTCGGCCTGGCCACGAGTACCCACAAGAAGGTCCTGCGCGGCGTCAAGGGACTGCTGCGCAAGGTCCGCGGCGGCGCCCTCCAGTTCCACTACCGCGTCCAGCTCCGCCTGCCGCTGCGCGCCGACCGAGCCGTCTTCTCCAGCTACTGGGGGCGCGGCCACGGCTGCAACCCGGGCGCCCTGGAGTCCGCGTTCCGCGAGCTCGCCCCGCACATCCGTACGGCGTGGATCGCGCACCCCGAGCACCACCACACGATCCCGGCCTCGACGCGCCGCCTGCGGCCCGGTACGACGGCGTACTGGACGGCGCTCGCCCGCTCCAAGTACCTCGTCAACAACGTCAACTTCGACCGCCGACTGGTCAAGCGCCCCGGCCAGATCATGATCCAGACCCAGCACGGCACCCCGCTCAAGTACATGGGCCTCGATCTCCAGGACCGCCCGGCGGCCGCACGTGACACCGACTTCGCCGAGCTGCTGCGCAGCGCCGACAAGTGGGACTACTGCCTGTCGGGCAACCGCCACTCCACCCTGATCTGGGAGCGCGTCTTCCCCGCCTCGTACACGACGCTGGAGTACGGCCTCCCCCGCAACGACGTGTTCCAGCGGGCGACCTCGACGGACGTCACCCGGCTGCGCCAGTCCCTCGGCATCCCCGAGGGCACGGTCGCCGTCCTGTACGCGCCGACCTACCGCGACTACCGCCGCACCCAGCGCCTCGCCCTCGACCTGGAGCGCGTCCTGCGCCGGCTCGGCCCCCGGTTCGTCGTCCTGACCCGCGCCCACCACTCGTACGCCGCCGCGCTGAGCACCCGCTCCGGGGCCCGGCTCATCGACGTCTCCGACCACCCGAGCATCGAGAACCTCTGCCTGGCCTCGGACGCGCTGGTCACCGACTACTCCTCCCTGATGTTCGACTACGCGGTCCTGGACCGGCCGATCGTGATCCACGCGGACGACTGGGAGGCGTACCAGGCCTCCCGGGGCACCTATTTCGACCTGCGGGACTTCCCGCCGGGCGCGGTCGCGCGCAGCGAGGACGAGCTGATCGACATCTTCGCGACCGGCCACTGGCGCGGCTCCCGTTCGACCCAGCTGCGGACCGCGTTCCGCGAGCGGTTCTGCCCGTACGAGGACGGGCGCGCCGCCGAGCGGGTCGTACGCCATGTCGTGCTGGGCGAGAGCGGCGGGCTGCCGCGGGTGCTGTCGCCCGCGCAGCGCCACCCGGTCCCGTCGGCCGCCGCCCGCACCCGGACTCCCCTGGCCACCGTGCCCGCGCCCGCCACCCCCGTCACCGTCGCCGAGACCCTCTGAACCGGAGCAGGCATGCCCTCCAGCCCCTCCCGGCCCACACCGACGAGACCCGTCACCTGGCGCCCCGCCGGGCGGCCCGGGCGCTGACACCCACCGGCACCCCAGCAGTAGCCCAAGAAGCAACCAGAGAAGCAAGCCCAGTGAAGTAAGCAGAGAAAGAGCAGAATGCCCCGCTTCAGCATCATCGTCCCCACTCATGGAGTCGCCGGGCGCCTGGCCCTCGCACTGGACTCGGTCCTCGACCAGTCCTTCGGCGACTTCGAGCTGATCCCGGTCTGCGACGGGCCGGACTCCCCGGCGGGCGAGGTCGCCGCCGGGTACGCCGCGCGGGACTCCCGGGTCGCCCCGGTGCACTCACCGCCCGCGGACGGACTGAGCGGGGCGCGCAACACCGGGACCGGGGCGGCGGGCGGCACGTATCTGCTCTTCCTCGACGGCGACGACGTCCTGGTGCCGGGCGCGCTGGCCGCCCTGGACCACAGACTCCAGGAGGGGCGCGAGGAGGTGGACGTCCTCTACTTCGGGCACGAACGCGTCCACTGGTGGGACGTCGAGACCAGCACACCGCCGCTCCCGAAGACCCCGGAGGGGGTGTTCACCCCGGACCGGGCGCCGCGGCTGACCGGGGCGGGCCTTCCGGCGTGGAGCGCGGCCTACCGCCGGGCGTTCCTGCGGGAGCGGCGCCTCGCCTTTCCCCCGGGGCACTTCACGGATCTCGGCTGGGGCGGCCTGGTGACGGTCGCCGCCGGGCGGCTGGCGGTGCTGCGCCAGGTCGTCGTACGGCACCGGCCGCGGCGGCAGGGCAGCCGCTTGAACACGCCGGGCGAGCACCAGTTCCAGCTCCTCGACCAGATCGACCTGGTGCTGAGCCGGGCGGCCGAGGAGGAGCTGTCCGTGGAGCGGTCGCGGGCGCTGTTCGGCGACCTCTTCGCGGCGGTTCTGAAGTCGGCCGCCCATCCCAAGCGGCTTCCGCTGCACCGGCGCCGGGCCTTCTTCCGGCGTGCGGGCCGCCTCTACCGGCGCCACCGGCCCGCCGGGTTCCGGCCGCCGCCGGGCCGCATCGGGGTGCAGTACCGGCTCCTGGCGGCCGGCGCGTACAGCGCGTTCCGCGCGCTGCGCGGCGTCAGCCGGCGGATGACGAGGGCGGGGATGGGGGTCCCCCCTGGTCGAGCGAAGTCGGGAGCCTGGGGGAAGCTGCCACGTCCCCGACGGCTGAGCGCCCGCGCACGGTACGCCGTGCAACTGCGCCTCCCCCTCGACGAGAACCTCGTCGTGTACTGCGCCTACTGGGGCCGCGGTTACGCCTGCAGCCCGGCCGCGATCCATGCCAAGGCCCTCGAACTCGCCCCGCATCTGCGCTCGGTGTTCCTGGTCGAGGCCGACGCGGTGGACCAGGTCCCGGACGGTCTGGAGTACGCGGTGATCGGCAGCCCGCGCGCCTGGGAGGTGCTGGCCCGTGCCAAGTACCTGGTCAACAACGCCAATTTCGCGGACGGTGTCGTCAAGCGGCCCGGCAGCGTGCACCTGCAGACCCAGCACGGCACACCGCTGAAGACGATGGGCGTCGACCAGTCGACGTATCCGATCGTGGCCGCCGCGACCGGCAGCTTCACCAAGCTGCTGGCCCGGATGGACCGCTGGGACTACAACCTCTCCTCCAACCGGCACTCCACCCAGATGTGGGAGCGGGCCTTCCCCGGCACGTACGAGGCCCTGGAGTACGGCTATCCGCGCAACGACGTCTACTACACGTCGACCGCCGAGGACGTGGCCCGCGTCCGCGCCCGACTGGGCGTCCCCGAGGGCAGGACCGCCCTCCTCTACGCGCCCACGCACCGCGACTACAGCACCGGCTTCGAGTCCCGGCTCGACCTGGAGGCCTTCTGCGAGGAGATCGGCGACGAGTTCGTCGTGCTCCTGCGCGCCCACTACTTCTACGACGAGGGCAGGGGCAGAAGCAGCGGCCGGATCATCGACGTGACCCGGCACCGGTCCTCGGAGGACGTCTGTCTGGCCGCCGACGCGCTGATCACGGACTACTCGTCGATCATGTTCGACTACGCCAACCTCGACCGCCCGATCGTCGTGTACGCGGACGACTGGGAGGTCTACCGGGAGACGCGGGGCGTCTACTTCGACCTGATGGAGGCACCGCCGGGCCCGGTGGTGCGCACCCCGGGGGAGCTCGCGGGGGCCTTCCGTGACCGCTCCTACGCGGACGACTCCTCGCGGGCCCTGCGGGCCGCGTTCCGTGAGCGCTTCTGCCAGTTCGACGACGGGCAGGCCGCCGAGCGAGTCGTCCGCAGGGTGCTGCTGGGCCGGCCGCCCGAGGCGATCCCCCCGGTGATCCCCCTCGCCGAGCGCCTTCCGGCCCCCGCCGCGTCCACCCTCGTAAGGAGCTGACGTGCCCCGCTTCAGCGTCATCGTCCCCGTCTTCAAGGTGCAGGGCTTTCTGCGCGAGTGCCTCGACTCGGTCCTGGACCAGTCGTACACCGACATCGAGGTGATCGCGGTCGACGACTGCTCGCCGGACGGCTGCGGCGCGATCCTCGACGAGTACGCCGCCCGCGAACCGCGCCTGCGAGTGCTGCACCTGCCGCAGAACGTGGGCCTCGGCCGCGCCCGCAACGCCGGAATGCCGTACGCGACGGGGGACTTCCTCTTCTTCCTCGACAGCGACGACTCCCTCACGCCGGGCGCCCTGCGCGCCATGGCCGACCGCCTCGACGAGACGGCCGACCCCGATGTGCTGGTCTTCGACTACGCGCGCACCTACTGGTGGGGCGGTACGCGCCGCAACGTCCTCGCGCAGGTGCTGGCCGAGGGCGGCGACGGCTGCTTCACGGCCGCCGAACACCCGGAGATCCTCGACCTGTTGATGGTCGTGTGGAACAAGGTCTACCGCCGCGCGTTCGTCGAGCGGGAGGGCTTCACCTTCCCGCCCGGCTACTACGAGGACACCCCCTGGACCTTCCCGGTCCTGCTCAGCGCGGAGCGGATCGCCACCCTGGACCGGATCTGCCTGAACTACCGGCAGCGCCGTCAGGGCAACATCCTGTCCACCACCAGCCGCAAGCACTTCGACATCCACGACCAGTACGAGCGGGTCTTCGCCTTCGTCGACTCCCGCCCGCAGCTGTCGAGCTGGCGCCCGTTCCTGCACCGCAAGATGGGCGAGCACTGTCTGGACATCCTCGCCAAGCCGGACCGGCTGCCCGCGTCCGACAAGGGCGAGTTCTTCCGGCGTACGGCCGCCCTCTTCCGCAAGCACAAGGGCGGCGGCCCGGTGCCGCGCGAACTGCGCGTCCTTCAGGGCGGTTACGCGACCTACCTCGTCCGGCGCCAGTCCGGCCGGCTCGGCGCGGAACTCGGGCGGCGCGGGCTCCAGGTGCGCAGGGCGGCGGCCACCCGGGTCAAGAGCGGCTGGTCCGCGGCGTACGAGCACCGGTCGTTGGACCCGGACCTCGCGGTGTACTCGGCGTTCTCGCACCGCGGGGTGCTCGGCGACCCGGGCGCGATCTATCACGCGGCGCGCGAACTCGCCCCGCACGTCCGGGGGGTGTGGGTGGTGCGCGAGGACCAGGTGCCGCTGCTGCCGCCCGGCGTCGAGTACGTCCTGCCGGACTCGCTCGGCTACCGCCGGGTCACCGCCCGCGCCACTTATCTGATCAACAACGTCAACTGGCCCGGCACCCTGGTCAAGCGCGCGGGCAGCGTGCATGTGCACACCCACCAGGGCACCCCGCTGAAGTACATGGGAGCCGACCTGCGCGACAAGCCCGGCGCCCGGCACGGCTTCGACGTGCCGCAGATGCTGCGCCGTGCCGACCGCTGGGACTACAGCCTGGTCGCCAACCGCCACTCCGAACTGGTCTGGGACCGCGCCTACCCCTGCCACTTCACCTCGCTGCGCACCGGCAGCCCCCGCAACGACGTCCTCGTACGGGCCCGGCCCGAGGACGGTGCGGCGGTCCGCGCCCGCCTCGGCATCCCGGCCGGCCACCGGGTGGTGCTGTACGCGCCGACGCGCCGCGACTACGTCCGCGGCGGGCTCGTCGACCGGATCGACCTCGCCCGGTTCGCCGACGACCTCGGCGAGGGCCACACCCTCCTCGTACGGCTGCACCCCTCGCTCACGGACGGCCCCTCGCGCGGGAGGGGCCTGTCCGAGCTGCACCGGCGCGGGGTCGTGCTCGACGCGACCGACGAGCCGCACGTCGAGGACCTCATGCTCGCCTCCGACGTGCTGATCACGGACTACTCGGCCCTGATGTTCGACTACGCCAACCTGGACCGGCCGATCGTGATCCACGCGGACGACTGGGGCGCGTACGCCGCGAGCCGGGGCGCATATTTCGACATCACGGCCGACGCGCCGGGCCATGTGGCCGGCTCCTACCGCGAGTTGGCGTGGATGTTCGCGTCCGGGTCCTGGCGGGACGAGGAGTCGGCACGGCTGCGGGCCGGGTTCCGGGAGCGGTTCTGCGCGTTCGACGACGGGCGGGCGGCCGAGCGGGTGGTACGGACGCTGATGCTCGGCGAGCGCCTCGAGCACCCGGTGTCGGTGGCGGTGGTGCCCGCGCAGGCGGGACACGACGTCCTCACGCCGTCGTGAGCGCCCTCATGACCGTCCTCGGCCCGTTCGTGAAGCCGCGACCGCCCCGGTTCTGGGTGATCGTCCTGGCCGCCGTGTTCGCCGTGCTCCAGCTCGCGAACGTCACCGGCCGCGACACCCCCGACACCAAGAACTACCTGTCGTACGCCCTGAGTCTGCGCGGCGCGAGCAAGCACGAGGCGGCCGCGGCCACCATCGACTACGCCTGCGCCGGCCGGGCGTCCATCGCGCGCCGTGACCAGAGCGTCAACGTCGTCCACTTCCGCGAGCCGAGCCCGGCCGGGCAGGTCGTCGAGGAGTGCCGACGCGACCAGTGGGGGTGGGTCTCGAAGCGGCTGAGCGCCGGTCAGACGGCGGGCCACACCGTGCCGTTCATGCCGCCGCGCTTCATGCGGATCTTCGAGGCGCGCCCCGGCTACCCGGTCTTCCTGGTCCCCTTCATCACCGTCCTCGGTGTGAAGTGGGGCCTGTGGACGTCGAGTGTCCTCATCACGGTCACCGGGGGCGTATTCGCCTTCCTGGTGCTGCGCACCCTGCGCGCCCCCGCCGTCGCGGCGCTGACCGGACAGGCCCTCTTCTACGTCCTGCCGTGCGGCACGACCGCCATGCGGCCCATGACCGAGGGCCTGCTGCTGGCCCTGACGCTGGCCGCGCTGTGGGGCTGCGCACTCGCTCTGGGGGGCCGGACGCGGGCCGCGACCGCGCTGGTCGGCGGGTCCCTGGCCGCGCTCTTCGCCGTCAAGCACTCGCAGGCCCTGTTCCTCGGGCTGTGCCTGGCGGGCGCGTGTGCGGTGCTCGGCATCCGGCGCGGAGGGGTCCGGCAACCGCTGCGCAGGCTCGCGCGGCCGCTGCGGGAGGTGGGGGTGGTGGCGGCTTGCGGGGTGGCCGTCACCCTGCTCGCGGCGAAGGTGCTGGGCTACCCGTCCGAGTCGGAGTCCCTCCAGGACCTGCTCACGGCCCATTTCTCCCGGCCCGACCGCAGCCGCCCGTGGCCGGAGTTCCTGGACCTGGAGGTCAACTTCTGGGTGGAGTGGCTGCGCCGCGAGCTCTGGGAGCCGTTCTTCCTGACGGCCCTGCTGGCCGGGGCCCGGGGCGCGCTGCGGCAGCGTCCGGCCTTCGGGGTGTTCCTGGTCGCGGGCGCGCTCACCGGCGTCCTCAACCAGGCCGCACACCCCGACATCAGCATCCACGGCGACCGGCTGATCGTGCTGGCGTGGGTGCTGCCGGTGGTGGGACTTCCGCTGCTGCTGGAACAGGTCGTACGGCCGCGGGTGCGGGGTCTCGACACGGTGCCGGGCCCTCTTCGGGCGGACGCGGGGCTGAACACCGCAACGGACGCCGGGATGGACGCCGGAATGGACGTCGGAGTCGCTCGATGAGGTGAAGTTCGGCAAAGCCGTCGGCTTCGGTGGGCATATACGACAAATGACCCGAACAGCTCAGACCGAGGGCGACCTCCTCGTCCGGCGGACCGCCCGCGGCGCGACCGCGCTGCACGGCGCCCCCTGGCGCCCCACGCCCTATCAGGTCTTCGGCGGACTGTTCGGGCTGGTGCTGTGCCTCGCCTCCTGGCGGGTGCCGATGTGCTGCGACTTCGGCCAGCACGCGGCGGTCGTCGAGCGCCTCCGGACGAACCTCCTGCATCCGGCCCATCCGACGGCGGACCTGCCGGGCGAGGGCAGCCCCTTCTACTCGCCGTACACCGTGGCGCAGGGCGCCTTCGCCCGGCTGACGGGCCTCGCGGGCTGGGAGGTGGTCCGGCTCTCGGTGCCGCTGAACCTGCTGGTGCTGCTGACGGGGATCGGCCGCTTCGTCCGCGTCCTGACGCCCCGCCGCCCCTGGGCCCCGGTGTGCGCGCTGCTCGCGATGGTGCTGCTGTGGGGTACCGAGCGGGCCTGGTCGAGCGGCTACCTCGGGCTGATGTCGATGACGGGGAACCTCGGCTATCCGTCGACGTTCGCCATCGGGCTCACCTTCTGGGCCTGGGCGCTCACGGGCACGCTCGCGGGAGGGATCGGCGGCCCGGTCCGATACGTCGGCCCGAGCGGGCTGCGGAGCCTGTCCGGGTACAAGGGGCTCGGCGTCCTCTACGGGCTGATCCTGCTCGTCCATCCGATCACCGCGTCGGCGGCGGCGCTCGGGGCGGTGGCGTTCGTGGCCGGGTGGCAGCGGGGATGGCGCGCCGCCGTGGCGGCCCGGTGGGCGATCACGGGGGCGACGGCGCTGCTGACCGCCCACCTCTGGCCGTACTTCGACGTCCTCACGCTGCCCGGGGACCACAGCATGGACGCGATGCACCGGCGGCTGTACGAGGGGGTGCCCGGGCACTTCTGGCTGGCGCTGATCGGGGTACCGGCACTGTGGCTGCGCGCGCGGCGCTCCTGGCGTGACCCACTGGTGCTGATGTTCGCGCTGGACTGCCTGGCGGTGGCGTACGGCTGGGTCAGCGGGCACTACAGCTACGGCAGGATCCTGGGACTCGCGCTCGTGGCACCGCAGTTCGCGCTCGCGATCGAACTGGCGGCGACGCGGCCGTGGCCGGTGTGGCGGCGGGCGCTGGGCGTGGTGGCGGCTGTCGGCGCCTGCGTCGGTTTCCTCACGGTGCAGGCCGGTGCCGTCGTACCGCGTTCACTCGATCCGGTGAGTTTCGACCAGCCGCCGCGCTGGCCCTCGTACGACTGGGCGGCGCGGCACATCAAGCCCGGCGAGGTGGTGATCGCCGACGGGTACTACGCCGCCCGTCTGATCCCGGGCTACGGCCCGAACCTGGCCGCGCCCGTGTGGCCGGACGCGGGACTGGACGAACGGGAGCGGGTACGGCGGCTCACGGCCGTCCGGGGCTATCTCGACCCCGCGTCGACGCGCGCCGGGCGCTCCGCGGTGGTGCGGCGGTATCACGTGCGGTGGCTGTTGCTGACCCGGGAGCGTCGGGTGCCGGAGGAGGCGACGGTGGTGGCCTGGAGTTCTCAGACCGGCGAGGTGCTGGCTCGGGTGGGGGCGTGCGTGAAGAGGTGTTCGCAGACCGCGGGCAGTGGGGGCCGAACGCGCAGTTCCCCGCACCCCTGACGCGCAGTTCCCCGCACCCCTGAAGGGGCACGGGGCGCAGGGCGCGTTTCACGACCTCGACGGAACTCTCCCGAACTACTCGATGACGAGCTCGACCGGGATGTTGCCGCGGGTGGCGTTGGAGTACGGGCAGACCTGGTGGGCCTGCTCGACCAGCTTGCGGCCGGTGGCCTCGTCCACGGAGTCGGGGAGCTCGACGCGGAGCGTGACGGCCAGGCCGAAGCCCTCGCCCTGCTTGCCGATGCCGACCTCACCGGTCACCGCGGCCTCGCTGACGTCGACCTTCGCGGCGCGGCCGACGAGGCCGAGGGCGCTGGCGAAACAGGCGGCGTAGCCGGCGGCGAACAGCTGCTCGGGGTTGGTGCCCTGGCCACTGCCGCCCATCTCCACCGGGATGGCCAGCTGGAGGTCGAGCTTGCCATCGGAGCTGACGGCGCGGCCCTCGCGGCCGTGGGTGGCGGTGGCGACAGCGGTGTAGAGCGCGTCCATGGAGACCATCCCTCTCAAGTCAAGGTCTTGCCGGGGCAGCCGGTCCGACCGCCTCACGGCCTCAATTAGAGCACGCAATTCAATTGCGCACAACTTAATGGCGGGCAAGAGCTATCCTGGAGCCATGACCGCCATGCCGACCCCGAGCCCCCAGGCCCCGTCCGACGGGGACTACCTCCGTCTCGACCAGCAGATCTGCTTCTCCCTGAACGCCGCCTCGCGCGCCTTCGGGGGCGTCTACCGGGTGATCCTCAAGGACCTCGGGCTCACCTACCCCCAGTACCTGGTGATGCTGGTGCTGTGGGAGCACGGCGAGCTGCCCGTGAAGAAGGTCGGCGAACATCTGCGGCTCGACTCCGGGACGCTGTCCCCGCTGCTCAAGCGGCTGGAGGCGGCCGGTCTGGTGCGGCGGGAGCGCAGCGCGGTGGACGAGCGCTCCGTGCACGTCCACCTCACGGACGAGGGCACGGCCCTGCGCGAGCGTGCGCTGCTCGTGCCGCGCCGGATCGCCGCGGCGACGGGCGCGAACCTCGAGGAGATCCAGGAGCTGCAGGCCCGGCTCGACCGGCTCACGGCGGCGCTGGACGCGGCGGCACTCGACCCCGCGACCCTGGACGCGGCCGGCGCGGACGTCTCCTAGGGCCTGTCCGGCGGATCAGGTCGGAGGGAAGCGACGGCGCCTCATAAGCACAGATGTGCGTGCCAAGCCCCGCGTCTCCGGCATGATCCGCCGGACAGGTCCTAGCGGTGGCGTACGTACAGGCGAAGGGTGACGCCCCTGCGGACGATCTGCTCGCGCAGGGTGAATTCCCCGGCGAGTACGGCGCGTTTGGTGTCCTCGGTCGCGACCGAGGTGTCCGGATGCCAGTGCGGCCGGAACACGAACGGTTCGCAGATCAGCCACACCCGGTCGAGCCGGTCGAGCCGGCTGCGCAGTTCGCGCGGGCCCACTTCCGTCCCGTACAGCGTCCCGGACACTGTGGCGGACGTCTTCAGGGCGACGTCGCGCACCCCGCGGAAGCCGGCCGGATAGGCCAGCGCCGAGCGACGTGTGAGCGACGGCAGGTACAACACCGGATCGCCGGGCCGCAGTTCACGACCGGCGGCGGCGGAGACGGCGGCCAGGTTGTCGGGACGGCGGGCGGGGTCGCGGTCCTTGCGGAGCAGGGGGAACTGGACGGCGAGGACGAGGGAGATGGCGAGGACACCGGCGAGGGCGACGAGGCGGGGAGCCGCGGCGCTCGGCAGCCGCGACACCCATCCGGTCAGCCGCTCGGCCCCCGCCGCCGCCAGCAGCGGCGCCCCCGCCAGCGCGTACAGCACATACCGCTCGTCGTACAGCGGCCGGAAGCGGGAGACCGCGATCAGGACCGTCGGCGGGACCAGCAGCAGCGGCAGGGCGACCGCCGGGAGGGTCACCTCGCCGCGTCGCGAGAACGGGCGCCACAGGGCGAGTGCGATCAGGAACACGTAGGGCACGAACACCAGTTGGGCCTGGCTGAGGAACGCGTGCATCAGGTGGTCCACGCTCTTGCGATTCGGCACCGCCAGCCATGCCACCTGCGCCGACTGCCGGTGGGAGACGAGCGCGAGCGGCGACAGGACGAGCAGCGTGGCCCCCGCCGCGACACCCCATCGCCACCACACCCGCCAGGGCATCCGCGTCAGCGCCAGGGTCGCGCCGTGCGCGAGCAGGAGGAGTACGGCGAACTCGTGCAGCAGGCAGGTGACGGCGACGGTCACGCCGTACGCCCACCAGCCCCTGTCCCCGCGCAGGGCCCTCACGAGGAGCAGGGTCGCCGCCGTCGCCCCGGCCGCGACCAGGGCGTACGAGCGGCCCTCCTGGGCGAAGTGCCCGGCCAGGGGGGTGACCGCGTACAGCAGTCCCGCCCAGAGGCCGACGCGAGGGTTGCACAGGCGGATCCCGAGGGCGGCGACGAGACCCGCGGTCGCGGCGGCGCCGGCGACCGAGGGCAGACGCAGGGCGACCTCGCTGGGGGCGGGGACGAGGACGAGATGTATGAAGAGGTAGTACAGACCGTGCACCGCGTCGACGTGGTGCAACAGATGCCAGATCTGCGGAACCGAGCGCCGCGCGACCTGGTAGGTGGCCGCCTCGTCGCGCCACATGCCCCCGCGGTCGAGCCTCCAGAGGCCGAGCGTGAGCATGACGACCATGGGCAGCCCCACGGCGACGACCCGCGCCACGCGCTCGGCCGAGGCCTCCGGAGCCTCCTGGCGGTCGGCGCCGGACCGTTTCATTAACACTCTTACCCCCATGTCCAAATTCTTACTATTAACTAACCTTCGTTAGCTCTTGATGACGTATCGGCCCCCGCGAGGCATCCGAGAGCTTACGATCCGGCGTTGATGAGCGCATACCTGAGCCCCCGAGGCCGATCCCGCCTGTTCCCCCTCGCCGCCGCCTGGGTGGCGACCCGCGCCCTGATGCTGTGGCTGCTCGCGCACGACGACCTCTCCGTGCTGGGCGGCGGCGGGGTCTCCCGCGAGGTGAGTCACCTCTACTTCCGCTGGTACGAGACCCTGTCGCACGGCGCCTATCCGGCGGGCGACCGGCTGTGGCAGTACCCGCCGGGCGCGGGCCCCGTACTGCTCTCGCCCGGGCTGCTGCCGGGCCTGACGTACCCGCACGCCTTCGTGGCCCTGACGCTCGTCGCGGACGCCGTGATCGTGCTGGCCCTGGCGCGCGCGGGCAGCAGACCCGGCCGCAGCCTGCGCGGCGCGGCACTGTGGACGCTGGGCCTGCCGTTGCTGCTGCACATCCCGCTCGCCCGCTACGACGTACAGGTCACGGCACTCGCCGTCGTCTCCCTGCTGGCGCTGAAGCGCTCCCCGCGCACGGGCGGCGCGTTCGCCGCGCTCGGCGCCCTGGTGAAGGTCTGGCCCGCGCTCGCCCTCATCGGCACGCCCCGGGGCCGTACGAGCCGGGAGGCCTGGACGGCGGCAGCGCTCACGGCGGTCACCCTGCTCGCCGTCCTCGCGACGGCCTTCAGCGACCCCTTCGACTTCCTGCGCCAGCAGGGGGGCCGGGGCGTGCAGATCGAGTCGCTCGGCGGCACCGTGCTCGGCTTCGCACGCCACGCGGGCTGGCGGGGCAGCGTGCGCTACCAATACGGCGCGATGGAGTTCGTGGGCCCCTACGTCCAGACCGTCGCGACCCTCTCGCTCGCCCTGACGGCCGTCTCCTTCGCGCTCCTGCTGCTGTGGCGGGTGCGCGCACGGCACTGGACTGCGGCGACGCCGTACGACGCCGCGTTCGCCGCCGTGCTGATGTTCACGGTGACGAGCCGGGTGATCAGCCCCCAGTACATGGTGTGGCTGCTCGGTCTGGCCGCCGTGTGCCTGACCTCGCGGCACACCACACAGCGCCCGGTGGCGGCACTCGTCGTCGTGGCGACGGCGGTCAGCTCCGTGGCCTACCCTGCCCTGTACGGGGAGGTCATCGACAGCACGTGGACGGGCTGTTTGCTCATGCTCATCCGCAACGGTCTGCTGGCGGCCGCGGCGGTGCTGTCCTTCACCCGGCTCTGGCACTCCGGACTTCCCGTGCTCGTGGTGGATCGGCCGGAAAACGACACGCAGGAAAGGAACCCCCACCCAATTCCTGTCGTCTTCCGGACCGGCCACTAAGTACCTCTTAACGGAAAATTACTGTCAAGCCCTACGATTTCGGCCCGTGGATCCTATGAAACCTCACCACTCGCAGGTCTGTGTCGTCGTCATCGGTTACAACGACGCCGACCACGTGACGGACGCGGTGCGTTCGGCACTCGCTCAGGGCCCGGCCGTCCGGGAGGTGCTCGCCGTCGACGACCGCTCGACCGACGGCAGCGCCGACCTCCTCGACCGCCTCGCCGCCGATGAGCCGCGCGTGAAGGTCATACGCCGCTCCGAGAACAGCGGCGGCTGCGGCAGCCCCCGCAACGACGGCATCGACGCGGCCACCGCCCCGTACGTGATGTTCCTGGACAGCGACGACGTGCTGCCGCCGGGCGCCGTGGACGCGCTGCTCGAAGCGGCGCGGGCCCAGCGCACGGAGGTCGCGGCGGGTCTGTGCGTACGCCGCGAACTGCCCTCGGGCCGCGAGGTCCCCTGGGAGCGCGACCTGTACGCGAAGCCCGCGCTGATCCCCCACCCGTCGCAGCGGCCCCGCCTGGTCCACGACACGCTGTGCGTCAACAAGCTGTACCGAACCGACTTCCTTCGTGAACACACGATCCGCTTCCCCGAGGGCCGTCACCCCTACGAGGACTTCGTGTTCACCGCGCGCGTGCTGGCCGCCGGACCGCGCATCGCACTGATCCCCGACACGGTGTACGTGTGGCATGTGCGGCGCGGCGCCCAGCAGTTGTCGATCTCGCTGGACCGCGCGGACATCGAGAACTGGCGCTCCCGCACCGAGGCGCACCGCACGGCCCACGAGATCCTGCTCGGCGCCGGTGAGAAGCAGCTCGCCCGGGCCGCCAACGCCAAGTTCCTCGACCATGAACTGCGCATGTACGCCCGCGAGTTGGAGCTGCGCGACGCCGACTACCGGCGGGGCTGGTGGGAGCTCACGCGCACGTACCTGTCGACGTTCGACGCCGGCGACTTCACCGTCAACCCGACCGCCCCGGGCCGGCTGATCGCCCGCGTCGTGCTCGCCTCCGAAGAGCCCCGCGACCTGCCCCGCCTCAAGGAACTCGCCGCCCGCCCGGCCCGGTTGCGCCCGCCGTACGCCCGCGACGCCGACGGCACGCCCGTCTGGTCGGACGACCTCCCCCAGGTCACGCTGGACCACTACCTGGAACGCCCCGCGCACATGCTGCCCGTCGCGGTCGACGCGGAACTGCGTCCCCAGGCGCGTGCGGCACGGCTGCGGCTGCGCCTGCACGACCTGTACGGACGGCTCGCGGAGGCCGGTCCGGCCTCGGCGGACGTGGAGTTCACGCACCGGGACGAGGGCCGGATCGGGCTGAGCCTGCCGGTCGAGCTGACACCGGACGCGGACCGGGACACCTGGTCGGGCGAGCTGCCGGTGGACCTGTCGGCGCTGGGCTCGGGCACCTGGGACCTGCGGCTGCGGGTTCACTACCGTGACGGTTCGAGCCGGGACGTCACCGCGCACGCGGTCGGCGGCGGGGGCCTGCTGCGCCGCCGCGCGGTCCCGAACCTGCGCTACGGCGTCCTGCTGGTGCAGCCGTACCGCACCCACGCGGGGGCGCTGGCGCTGCGCCTGGCGCCCGGATGGGGAGGAATGACCGACGTGGTGCGCCGTCGGCTCAAGCGCCTGCTTCACTGATACGCGAGCGTCTCGGCGATCTCACCGGCGCTGCTCTCACATCTCGCAGCACCGATCTCGCACCGATTCACACCGCTCTCACACCTATCTCACTCCCGAGGGGACAACCGTTCATGACCTGGCTGATCACCGGCGGCGCCGGCTACATCGGGGCGCACGTGGTGCGCGCGATGCGGGACGCGGGCGAGGAGGCCGTGGTCTACGACGACCTGTCCACGGGCATCGCCGAGCGGGTTCCCTCCGACGTGCCGCTGGTGGTCGGCTCGACGCTGGACGCCGAGCTGCTGGCCCGCACGATCGAGGAACACGCGATCACCGGTGTGGTCCACCTCGCGGCGAAGAAGCAGGTCGGTGAGTCCGTCGACCTCCCGCTGCACTACTACCGCGAGAACGTCGAGGGCCTGCGGGTTCTCCTGGAGGCGGTGACGGCGGCGTCCGTCGGCTCCTTCGTGTTCTCGTCCTCCGCCGCGGTCTACGGCATGCCGGACGTCAACCTGGTGACGGAGGAGACCCCCTGCGCACCCATGAGCCCGTACGGCGAGACGAAGCTGGCGGGCGAGTGGCTGGTCCGTGCGACGGGCCGCGCCACGGGCCTGTCCACGGCGTCGCTGCGCTACTTCAACGTGGCGGGGGCGGCGACCCCCGAACTCGCCGACGTCGGTGTCTTCAACCTCGTCCCCATGGTCTTCGAGAAGCTCACGGAGGACGCGCCGCCGCGCATCTTCGGTGACGACTACCCGACGCCCGACGGGACGTGTGTACGGGACTACATCCACGTGGTGGACCTGGCGGAGGCCCACGTGGCCGCGGCCCGCGCCCTGGAGGCCTCTCCCGGCCGCGACCTGACCCTCAACATCGGTCGCGGAGAAGGCGTTTCGGTCCGCGAGATGATCGACCGGATCAACGCGATCACCGGCTACGACCGTCCCGCGGTGACCACGCCGCGCCGCCCCGGCGACCCGGCGCGCGTCGTCGCCTCCGCCGACCGCATCGCGGTGGAACTGGACTGGAAGGCGAAGTACGACGTCCAGGACATGATCACGTCGGCATGGGCGGGGTGGGTACGACTGCACCCCGGCGCGGCGCGCTCGTAGGGCTCGTCGCCCCAGAGCCTGTCGGTCCAGGCCCCGTCGGCCCAGGCACTGTCGGCCCAGGCCCCGTCGGCCCAGGCCCCGTCGGCCCAGGCCCCGTCGGCCCAGAGCCCGTCGGTCCAGGTCTTGCCGGTCCAGGTCTTGCCGGGCTGTCAGGACCTAGACCGAGACGGTCTGCGGGGTCCGGCCCTGGATCTGCTCGGATTCCAGCCGGGGAAAGGTGACGCCGGTCAGTTCCTCGGAGGCCGCCCACAGGCGGACCGCGGACACCGGGTCGCTGGCTGCGGCCGAGCGCCCGACCAGTGTCGGCGCGCCGCGCATCTCGCCGAGCCCGTCGGGTCCCACATAGCTGGCGCCGGGCAGGTCCTGCGTCGCGGCGTACAGCGTGGGCAGGGCGCCGGCCTTGTTGTCCTGGGCGATGAACCGGTTGCCCACCGCCATCAGCCCGCGCCGCAGCACGCTGGCGTCCCGGCCCTGGAGGCCGGTGGCGGCCCAGCCCGGGTGCGCGGCGAGGGCCCGTACGGACGACCCCGCGGCAGCCAGCCGGCTCTGGAGTTCCAGGGTGAACAGCAGGTTGGCGAGCTTGGACTGGCTGTAGGCGGCGACGGGCGAGTACTCGCCGGTCAGGTTCAGGTTCTCGAAGTGGATGCGGGGGGTGCCGGGCCCCTTGTGTGCCCCCGAGGACACGGTGACCACCCGGTCGGTGAGGTGCGGCAGCAGCAGGTTCGTCAGGGCGAAGTGCCCCAGGTGGTTGGTCCCGAACTGCATCTCGAAGCCGTCCTTCGTGGTGGCCTCGGGGATGTTCATGACGCCCGCGTTGTTGATCAGCAGATCGAGTGCGCCCCGCCAGGACGCGGCGAACTCGCGCACGGACGCGAGGTCCGCGAGGTCCAGTCGGCGCACCTCGACGCTTCCGTTGACGGTGCGGGCGGCGGCCTCACCGCGCTCCGGGTCCCGTACCGCGAGGACGACATGGGCGCCGGCCCGGGCGAGGGCGTCGACGGTGGCGATGCCGAGCCCGCTGTTGGCGCCGGTGACCACGGCCGTGCGGCCGCGCTGGTCACCGATGCCGCCCGCGTTCCACTTGCTGTTCTGGTCAGCCGAGTGCTTGGTAGCCATGCCCCGAATGTAGACGCCGACAACAATGATGTCAACGACAACAATGATGACGATGCCAACAAAGCTGACAGCGCCAACAATGTAGTCGCCGGTTACATACCGGATAGACTGTCGGGCATGCAGACCCGCCCTCGCCGCTACCACCATGGAGACCTGCGCGCCGCACTGCTGACCCGCGCCGAGGAAACACTCGAGGAGAGGGGCCCCGGCGCCCTGTCCCTGCGCGAACTCGCCCGCGACCTGGGCGTCAGTCACGCGGCCCCGAGCCGGCACTTCAAGGACAAGCAGGCCCTGCTGGACGCGCTGGCCCTGGCCGGCTTCGAACGGCTCCTGGCCACCCTGACCGCGTCGCAGGAGACCACGGGCGAGTCCTTCGCCGACCGGCTCGGCGCCCTGGCCCGCACCTACGTGGGCTTCGCCACCGCCAACGCGGAACTCCTCGACCTCATGTTCGCCGTCAAGCACGACCCGGAGGCGTCCGAGGCCCTGGTCAAGGCCTCCCAGAGCATGGGGGGCCTGGCCGCGGAACTCATCACGGCGGCCCAGCGCAGGGGCGAGGTCCGCGAAGGCCCCCTGGAGACCATCGCCATCCCGATCTTCAGCACCCTCAACGGCTTCGCGCGGCTCGCGGTCAGCGTCACCCTGCCCAGCGAAACCCTGGACAGGGACCTGGAACACGTCATCGCCCACACCCTCCGCGGCTGCGCCCCGGACACCCCCACACCACACTGACCCCATGCCCCGCCCTCAAGGGTTCGAGGGGTCATCCACAGGATGGGCAGGACTCCGGTGCCCGGTGCGGTTTACGAGTCCCTGTTGAGGTACGCCAGTACCGCGAGTACCCGGCGGTGGCCGCTGTCGCTCGGCGGCAGGCCCAGCTTCAGGAAGACGTTGCCGATGTGCTTGCTGACGGCGCGTTCCGTGACGACCAGCGTCTTCGCGATGGTCGTGTTGTCGCGGCCTTCGGCCATCAGCTTCAGGACCTCGCGCTCGCGGGGCGTGAGCGTGTCGAGCGGGTCGTCACGGCGGCGGGTGAGGAGCTCGGTGACCACCTCGGGGTCGAGAGCCGTACCGCCCGTGGCGACCCGGTCGAGCGCGTCGAGGAACTCGTCGACCCTGCCCACCCGGTCCTTGAGCAGATAGCCGACCCCGCTCGCACCACCGCCGAGCAGTTCGGCGGCGTACGACTCCTCGACGTACTGGGAGAGCACGAGCACCGGCAGGCCGGGTATCTCCTTGCGTGCCTCCAGGGCCGCGCGCAGGCCCTCGTCGCGGAAGCCCGGCGGCATCCGGACGTCGAGCACGGCGACGTCCGGCCGGTGCTCGAGGAGGGCGGGCAGCACCTCGGGGCCGCTGCCCGCGACGGCCACGACCTCGTGCCCGGCGGAGGTCAGCAGCAGCACCATCCCCTCCCGCAGGAGGGCGTTGTCCTCGGCGATCACCACACGCACGGCGGCCTCGTCTCCACTGTCCCGGTCACCACACGCACGGCAGCTCCACCTCGATCACGGTCGGCCCCCCGACGGGGCTGGTCATCAGCAGGGTCCCGTCGAGCGCGGCCACGCGTCGCTGCATACCGAGCAGCCCGGAGCCACCCCCTTCTCCCCCAGAGCCGAAAGCCTGGGAGGTGCCCCCAGCTCCACCCTGCCCCTCGTCGGCGACCCGGACGCTCAGCCCGCCGCGCTTGCGCACCAGCCGCACCTCGGCGTGCTCGGATCCGCTGTGCTTGGCCGCGTTCGTCAGCGACTCGGCGACCACGAAGTACGCCGCCGCCTCGACCGCCGCCGGGGCCCGGGACCCGCTCTGCGCCCCGTCCTCCAGGCCGTCCACGACGACGGTGACGTCCAGCCCGCTGCTCGCGGCGAGCGCCCGCACGGCGCCGGCCAGTCCCCGGTCGGTGAGGATCGGCGGGTGGATGCCACGGACGACGTGGCGCAGCTCGGTCAGCGCCTCCTCGGCCTGGCTCTGCGCGTCCTCGAGAAGTTTGAGCGCGGTCTCCGGGTCGCGTTCGTAGGCCCGCTTGGCGATGCCGATGCGCATCGACAGGGAGACCAGCCGGGCCTGCGTGCCGTCGTGCAGGTCGCGCTCGATGCGGCGCAGTTCGGCGCCGTGCGCGGCGATCGCACCGGCCCGGGTCTCGGTCAGCTCCTCGATCCGGACGGCGAGCAGCGCCTCCGGGGAGGGCTTGAGCAGGGCGGTGGACCAGGCGGCGTCGAGGTCCGCGAGCCGGCCGATCAGCGGCAGGACGAGCGGGGAACGGCCCAGCAGCCCCTGCCGTACGCCGTCGACGGGCAGGCCCAGCAGCCACAGCGGGGCGGTGAGCAGTCCGAGGAAGCCGTAGACGTAGTGGCAGATCATCCAGCGGAAGTCGCCGAGCGTGCCGGGGCCGCGGACCGCCGTGCGCAGCCGTTGCCGCAGTGGGCCCTCGATAGGCTGGTAGGCCTCGGGGATCACCTTGCCCGTCCACTGGACCACCAGGTTCCGCTTGGCCCCGGCGATCCGCCGGATCAGCAGCACCGTCTCGGGCAGCAGCCCGGCGCCGACGACCGCGAGCGTCAGCGTGGCCGTGATCAGCAGCACGGTGATGAAGAGGATCGTGCCGAAGGCCAGCGCGGCGGACATGACGAGGCCGGCCGTGGCCCGCGCCGCCTGCCGCACCGTCTCTCGCATGGGCACAGGTTAGGCGAACGGCAGCCACCGTGGGCGAACAGGTGACGGCAGAGTCGATCTCAACGGGGAACACCGACCGCGGAAAACAGGCCGCCCCAGGCCCCGTTGGAAGGAAACATCCTCATGAGGGCACTCCTGCCGTCCAAGCCGGTCCCGCCCGTCGGACGGGCGCCCTCACAGCGCCCGCAACGCCGCCGCCGTAGCCCGGGCCAGGCTCGCCAGGTACCCCTTCGGCAGCTTGGGCCCGCGGACCACCACCGCCCGCCAGTACAGCGGGCCCGACATGAGGTCGAGCGCGAGTTCCTGGTCGATCCCCTCGCGCACCTCGCCCCGCGCGGCCGCAGCCGCGACGATCCCGCTCGCCACTCCCTGCTGGCCTTCCCGCAGCGCCTTCTGCATGGCGTCCGCGATGTCGGGGTTGCGGGCCGCCTCCGCCTGGAGGTCCGGGATGATCTGGCCGGCCACGGGGTGGCGCAGCGCACGGGAGGTGACCTCGTACAGCAGGCGCAGGTCGCCCTCCAGGGAGCCCGTGTCGGGGGCGGGCAGTCCCTGGACCGCGATGGCGGAGACCAGGTCGAGCACCAGGTGCAGTTTCGAACGCCATCGCCGGTACACCGCCGTCTTGCCGACGCCCGCGCGGCGCGCGATGCCCTCGATGGACATCCGGGCGTAGCCGACGGCCGCGAGCTCCTCGAAAACGGCGGCCCGGATCGCCTCGGTCACGTCCTCGCGCAGCACGGCCGCCCCCGCCGGAGCCCTACGACGCGGGGCCTTCCCGGCAGCACTCCCCGCGTTCGCGGCGGCACTCGTGGTGTCGGCGTTCGTCGTCATGCCTTCCAGCATAGGGCGTGACGACGAAACGGTTGCGTTCCGACGTCGAGAAGCCATAGTCTCGCGTTGCGACGATACGGTCCCGTCCCGACGTAAGAGACTGGCAAAGCGGCAGTTAAGAAACGTCAAGGACGGCCCGCGCATCCCACCCCCCGAGCGAAAGCAGCGGATGTGAGCCAGGTCCTCCACACACCGCCGACGTCGGTTCCCCCCACCGACGATCCCGCGGCGCTCGCCGCCCGGTACGGCCTCACCGTCAGCGGCGCCCGCCCGACCCTGCCGGAGTACGTCCGCCAGCTCTGGGCACGGCGTCACTTCATCACCGCCTTCGCCACCGCCAAGCTCACCGCCCAGTACAGCCAGGCAAAGCTCGGCCAGGTCTGGCAGGTGGCGAACCCGCTGCTGAACGCGGCGGTCTACTACTTCATCTTCGGTGTGCTGCTCGGCACCAAGCACGGTGTGCCCGACTTCGTGCCGTTCCTGGTCACCGGCGTCTTCATCTGGACCTTCACACAGAGCTCGATCATGGCGGGCACCCGGGCGATCTCCGGCAGCCTCGGCCTGGTCCGAGCCCTGCACTTCCCGCGGGCCGCGCTGCCGGTGTCGTACGCCATCCAGCAGCTCCAGCAGCTGCTGTTCTCGATGGCCGCGCTGGTCGTCATCCTGCTCTGCTTCGGCATTCCCGTGAGCGCGTCGTGGCTGCTCGTCGTGCCGATCCTGACGCTGCAGTTCGTCTTCAACGCGGGCGTGGCGATGGTCATGGCGCGCATGGGCGCCAAGACGCCGGACATCGCGCAGCTCATGCCGTTCGTGCTGCGCACCTGGATGTACGTCTCCGGTGTCATGTGGAGCATCGCCTCGACGCTCAAGCACAGCCACATGCCGCACTGGGCGATGGTCGCCCTGGAGAGCAACCCGGCCGCCGTCTACATCGACCTGACGCGCTACGCGCTGATCGACAGCTTCCACGCCCACCAGCTGCCGCACCACGTGTGGGCGCTGGCGATCGGCTGGGCGCTGCTCGCCGGAGTCGGCGGCTTCATCTATTTCTGGAAGGCCGAGGAGACGTACGGACGTGGCTGACATGGCTGACACCCTCACGCAGGACGCGCGGCCCCAGGGCGCGGCCGGCAGCGCCGACGCGCTCGTCCCCACCGTCGTCGCCGACCACGTGGACATCGTCTACCGGGTCAACGGCACCAGCGCGGGGCGGGGCAGCGCCACCGCCGCGCTCAACCGCATGCTGCGGCGCAAGCAGACCGAGAAGGCCGCGGGCGTACGCAAGGTGCACGCCGTCAAGGACGTGTCCTTCACCGCCTACCGCGGCGAGGCCATCGGGCTGATCGGCACCAACGGCTCGGGCAAGTCCACCCTGCTCAAGGCGGTCGCCGGCCTCCTTCCCGTGGAGAACGGCAAGATCTACACCGACGGCCAGCCCTCGCTGCTCGGCGTCAACGCGGCCCTGATGAGTGACCTCACGGGTGAGCGGAACGTCTACCTCGGCGGACTCGCCATGGGCATGTCCCGCGAGCAGGTCAGGGAGCGCTACCAGGAGATCGTCGACTTCTCCGGCATCAACGAGAAGGGCGACTTCATCACCCTCCCGATGCGGACGTACTCCTCCGGGATGGCGGCGCGGCTGCGGTTCTCCATCGCGGCGGCCAAGGACCACGACGTGCTGATGATCGACGAGGCCCTCGCCACGGGGGACCGCTCCTTCCAGAAGCGCTCCGAGGAGCGGATCCGGGAGTTGCGCAAGCACGCGGGCACCGTGTTCCTGGTGAGCCACAACAACAAGTCGATCCGGGACACGTGCGACCGCGTGCTCTGGCTGGAGCGGGGGGAGCTTCGGCTGGACGGGCCCACGGAGGATGTGCTCGCGGAGTACGAGAAGTTCACGGGGAAGTAGGGGCGACTCAGGGGTGCGGGGAACTGTGTGCTGTCGGCTGCGGGTTGTGCGCGGCTGAGCGCGCAGTTCCCCGCGCCCCTTCGGTGCGCGCCTCGGTGGGCCGGAATCATCCGGCCCACCACATTCACTTCTACCTCTCCAAGAACTTCTACCTCTCCAAGAAGGTGAAGAGGTCTTCCCACCTGCGGACGATCTCGTCCGTCGTGTAGCGCTGGATGTTGACGCGGGCCGCCTCGCCGATGCGGTCGCGCAGGTCCTTGTCGGACATCAGGGTGTCGAGGCGGCGGGCCAGTTCGCCGGTGTTGCCCAGGGCCGCGAGGAGACCGTCCTCGCCGTCCTGGATGATCTCGTGCACGCCGGGCGCGCAGTCGAAGGCGGCACACGGCAGGGCGGTCGCCATGGCCTCCATGAGGGCGAGGGGGAAGCCCTCGCCGCGGGAGGACAGGACGAAGACGGAGCCGCCGCGCAGGGCGCCGGGTACGTCGCTGGTACGGCCCATCCACTCGACGGAGTCGTCGAGGCCGAGGGCGGTGCACTGCTTCTTGAGCATCTCCTCGTCCTCGCCGGAGCCGAAGATCCGCAAGGTCCAGTCGGGATGGCGGGGCGCCACCTCGGCCCAGGTGTCGAGGAGCATGTCGATGCCCTTCTGGTCCGAGAGCCGGCCGACGCTGACGACGACGTTCTCGGTGCGCGAGGAGGGCACCTCGGGCATGAAGGGGATCGGGTTCGGCATGAAGGACGCGTTGTCGAGGCCCTGGCGGATCCACAGGTCGGCGTCCTCGCGGGTGAGCGCGAGCATCCGGTCGACGTCCTTGTAGTGCTTCTGCACCCGCCCGAAGCGCGAGGTCGCCTTCGAGTACGCGAAGGACTCGTGGCTCATGCCGATGACGGTCAGACCGGTGGTGTCGGCGAGCTCCACCCACTCCATCGCCCACACCTGCGTGACGATCACGACGGCGCCGGGACGCGCGGCCCGGAACAGCCGGGTCAGCTTGGCGGCCTGCTCACGCATGCCCGCCGCCCGTTCGGCGCGCAGCCTGCGCTCGGCGACGTTGAGCCGCCCCTTGATGCCGCGCGCGGAGCCCACGCGCGGCGGGTGGGCGTCGTACAACGTCGTGGTGGGGTACGGGAGTTCGCCGAGCTCCTGGACGACCGCGGGCTCGGTGATGCCGATGACGTGGACGCGGTGGCCGCGCTCGGTGAACAGCCGGGCCATCTGGTGCGACCAGCTGGTCACGCCGCCGAGCTCGTCGACGCTGTTGGAGACGAAGAAGACGTCCCGCTCGCTGTACGCGGTCACGCGCGCCTCCACTGGGAGAAGAACTGGTCGACGATGCTCTGCGCGGCGTTGCCCTGGTCGAACTCGCCGAAGTCGGCGACGAACCGCTCGCGCGGAGCCGCGTACTTCACCTTCTGCTCCTCCAGCGAGTCCAGGACCGCGTGCAGCTCGTCCTCGGTGCGGACGACCGGGCCGGGGGCCCTCTCCAGCAGGTCGAAGTAGGTTCCGCGGCCCTCGTGCACGTACTCGTCGTAGTCGTACGTGAAGAAGAACATCGGGCGGTCGAGGAGGGAGTAGTCGAACATCACGGACGAGTAGTCGGTGATCAGACCGTCGGCGAGCGCCAGCAGGGGGGTCATGTCGTGATAGTTCGTCACGTCGATGATCCGGCCGCGCACGGAGGGCGGCAGCACGACGTGGTTGAGGTAGTGCGAGCGGACCAGGAGGACATAGCGGTCGCCGAAGGTGTCGGCGAAGCGCTCCACGTCGAAGGGCAGCTCGAACCGGCGCTTGCCGCCGCGCTGCCGGAAGGTCGGCGCGTACAGCAGGATCTGCTTGTCCTCCGGGATGCCGAACTCGGCCGCCAGTGCGCCGCGCTCCCGCTGCCCGGTGGCCTCCTCGCGCTGCTTGGCCTGGACGAGCGCGTCGTTGCGCGGGTAGCCCACCCGCAGCAGCGTCCGCTCCTGGAGGCGGAACGCCCGCGCGAGAGTACGAACGTCGTGCTCGGAGCGGATCAGGAAGCGGTCGAAGCGGTCGAGGGTGCTCTGCTGCTCGGCCTGCTCCTCACGGGACTTGAGCTTCCACTCCGGCTCGTCGAAGCCCATCCGCTTGAGCGCCGAACCGTGCCAGGTCTGGATGTACGTCGTCTCGGGCCGCTTGGCGACCTTCAGCGGGTAGCTCTGGTTGTCCACCCAGTACTCGGCCTGCGCGAGCGCCCTGAGGTACGGCAGCGACCAGCGGCGTACGAGGGTGGCGTCCTCCGGGAAGCCCTGGGGACTGTCCGCGTAGGCCCACACGGCCTCGAACTCGATGCCCTGGCGGCGCATCTCCTCGTAGATGGCCTTGGGGCTGTCGCTGTACTGCCGGCCCAGGTGGCTCTCGAAGACGACGAGGCCCTTCTTGACGGGCAGACGGCTGAACACGTCGTGGTAGACGCGGAGCTTGGTGTCACCGGAGGCGAGTTCCTTGCGCAGCGCCTTGGCCTTGCGGTAGCCGGTCTTGGCGAGCCGCCCGGTCGGGCCCTGCACACCGCGCTGGACGAGTTCGTTGGCCTTCTTGTCCGGGACGAGCCGGAAGGAGAGGTGGCCGCGGGAGGAGACCTCGGGCTCGATGCGGTCGGCGACCAGCCGGGTGAGGCGGGGCCGGACGGGCAGGTGCCCCTGGGCCAGCTCGGGCTCGGAGGTCGTGAGCCGGGTCGTGGTGCGGACCGTCTTGGCGCCTTCGCCCTCGCCGGCGACGGCGAGCTGGAGGCGTACGTCCCAGACCGCGTCCACGATGCCGAGCGGGCGCAGGCCCTTGGCGAGGTCGGCCGAGGCCTCCCAGGCGATGGCCTCGCCCTCGTGGCGCACGGTGGCCACGGGGAAGCGGAAGGTCTGGAAGCGCACGCCCGGACGGCGGGCGTAGAACTCCAGCTGCGCGGAGAGCCGGGCGTCGGGCGGGATCACACCGAGCGGGTTGGTGATGCGCCCGGCCAGCCGGACGGTGCCGTCGGCCTCCTCGTATCCGGTCAGCGCGTTGCGCAGGAACATCTTCTCGACCGGCTTGGTGTGGTAGCCGAGCTCGGTGACGTCCAGGACGTGCCGGGCGAAGGCGTCGTGCTCGATGTGCTCGGCACACCAGTACACGCGTCCGTCGTGCTCGACGAGCGGCGAGGAGATCTTGTCGCGGTTGCTGAGCGTGTCCACGGCGGGCAGCAGGTTGTCCCAGTCGCTCTCGTGGAGGAGGTACGCGCAGATGGCGTGGATCGGCTCGATCTCGTCGAAGGCGACGCGGTCGATCGACTCCAGGTAGGTACGCGCGATCTGCGCGAACTCCTGGCGGTAGGTCTCGTCACGGAAGGGCAGCTCGCGCAGGTGCAGCACCAGGTCGTGCTTGAGCCACTTGACGTCCTTGGCGAACTTCAGCTCCAGCAGACCGTGCTCGGCGAGGAGCTCGTCGACCCGGCGGTGGATCTCCATGCGGTGCGTGAAGTTGGCGATCTCGTCACGCCGGTTGCTGATGGACTTCGCGGCCGCCTTCTCGACGATCCGCCAGTCGTACACCCGGTTCGGGATGAGCGTGATGCGCCGGGCGGCCACGTAGGCCTGCGCGGAGAACAGCAGGTCCTCGTAGTGGATCCCGACCGGGAACTGAAGGCCCTCATCGAGCAGGAACTGCCTGCGGTAGCACTTGTTCGTCGACAGCGTGTCGAAGACCAGCAGGTCGGGCAGCTCGGAGATGGACTCCAGGGTGCGGGTGCGGTCGTACAGCCAGGGGTACCACTTGACCTCCTTGCCGGTGCGCGAGTCGACGTGCACACGCACGCACAGGCCGGAGACGAGGTCGGCGCCGGTGGACTCGGCGGCCTCCAGCATGTTGCGGCAGGCGTTGCGCTCCAGGACGTCATCGCTGTCGAGGAAGAGGACGTAGTCGCCGCGGGCCTGCTGGATGCCGTGGTTGCGGGGGGCGCCGCAGCCGCCGCTGTTCTCGGGCAGCCTGAAGGCCCGGACGCGGTCCGGGTGCGCGGCGGCCAGCCGCTGCGCCACGTCGTACGAGCCGTCCGTGCTGCGGTCGTCGACGATCACGACCTCGACAGCGCGCAGGGTCTGGTCGAGAACGGAGCGCACGGCCGTCGTCAGCCGGGACGCGTCGTTGTAGACGATCACGACCACCGACACGGCGGGCAGGGCTGCTGTTTCTGCTGGCGGGCAGGGGTGATCCACACTCATCCTATTAATGCTAGACATTCCTGATGGTTCAACCTAGGCGATCTAGTCCATTTGCGTATCACCTAGGTAGATGCCGATCGCCAGCCAAGGGTTGCGGGTGACTGTCTAACGACTGTGTTTCACCTGCTCGAACACCCAGGTGCGGTACACCAGGAAACGGAACGCCGAGGCCAGCACGATCGACAGCGCCTTGGCCAGGTTGGAGCCGAGCGGGGTGTCCATGCCCAGGCCGTGGTAGCCGATGTAGAACAGCGCGCTCTCCATGATGACACCGATGCCGCTGAAGGCGAAGAACAGGACGATCTGGCGTCGGGTGCGCGAGGCCCGGTCACGGTAGGCGAAGAAGCGGAAGCCGAGGTAATTGCTGCCCATGGCGACACAGCTGGCGATGACCGTGGCGGCCATCGGGGCCCACATCAGGCCGTGCAGGAGAAGGTTGAAAACCAGGAAGTTGACTGCGATACCGCTACCGCCGACGGCCCCGAACTTCACCACTTCGAGGACGATCCGCCGGGTCCTTTCGATCGCCCCGGGAGGAGTGGCGGGAGGTGCGGGCTGGGCCGGTGCGGGGGCCTGTCGGCCTACACGGGCCCGCCCCTCGGAGAGGTTCACAGTCACAATTGTCCCTTTTATCAGCAATAGGTAAATTCCAGTTCCGGTTTTCCCGAGAGATCTGCAAGAGCGAGGCAAGAGGGCGGCCGAAGCGCTTGCGCCTACCTGCGCAAATGGGGGCAGCCCCGGCCATCCCGGCCGGGGCTGCCCCCATCGACGTACATCCGATCGAGTGAAACAAGTGCACTCACGAGTGAGTCAAGCGCACCCAGAGGTGGCCTACGAGTGCGTCCGCAGGAGCGTCCGCATCGTGCGCATCGCCACCGACAGGTTCGCCAGGTCGAACGAGTCCGAGGTCTGGATCTCCTCCAGGGTGGTGCGGGCGCGGCCCAGGATCGCGGCGTTCTTCTCCTCCCAGGCCTTGAAGCGCTCCTCCGGGGTCGAGGTGCCGTTGCCGACGGCGAGCACGTCCGCGGTGAGCGCCGCGTGGGCCGCGTACAGGTCCTCGCGGATCGAGGCGCGGGCCATGGACTGCCAGCGGTCGGCACGCGGGAGCTCGATGATGCGGTCCATCAGCTGGGTGATGTTCAGGCGGTCGGCGAGGTCGTAGTAGACCTCGGCGACGGACATCGGGTTCTTGCCCGTGCGGTCGGCCACCGCGACGATGTCCAGCGTCGGGAAGGCCGAGGAGAACCCGGCCACGTGCGTGGCGAGCTCCTCGGGGACGCCGGCGCCCGTCAGCTCCTCGAAGATCTGCTGGTACCACTCCAGGTCCGCACCGCGCAGCAGCTTGGGCAGCTCGCCCCAGACCTCCGCGACGCCCTCGCGGAAGAAGGAGATGTTCTCGGCGAGCTGGAGCGGCTGCGGCCGGTTGTTGAGCAGCCAGCGCGTGCCCCGCTCGACGAGACGACGCGAGTGCAGCCGGATCCTGGTCTGGACGTCAGCGGCGACGACATTGTCGAGCGCCTCCACCGCGTCCCACACCTTGCTCGACTCGAAGATCGCGCGGGCCGCGGTCTGCGCCCGGACGATCTCCTCCAGGGACGCGCCCGTCTCCTCACGGAGGCGGTGCAGGAAGCTCGTACCACCCGTGTTGACCGTGTCGTTGACCAGGATGGTCGTCACGATCTCGCGGCGCAGCGCGTGCGCCTCGATCTGCTCGCGGAACTTCTCGCGCAGCGCGGTGGGGAAGTACGCGAACAGCAGCTTCTGCAGGTGCGGGTCGTCGGGCAGCGAGGTGGCGAGCAGCTCGTCGGCGACGGTGATCTTCGTGTACGCGAGGAGCACGGCCGTCTCCGGACCGGTCAGGCCCTGCCCGGAGTTGAGCCGCTCACGGATCTGCCGCTCGTTGGGCAGGAACTCCAGCGCCCGGTCGAGGTGGCCCTCCCTGACCAGGAAACGCAGGAAGCGCTGCTGGGCGTGGAGCATGCTCGGCGACTGGGCGAGCGCGTTGGCGATCGCCACGTTCTGCGCGTAGTTGTTGCGCAGGACCAGCGCGCCGACCTCGTCGGTCATCTCGGCGAGCAGCTTGTTGCGCTGCTTGACCGTCAGATCGCCGTTGCTCACGACAGCGTTGAGCAGGATCTTGATGTTCACCTCGTGGTCGGAGGTGTCCACGCCCGCGCTGTTGTCGATGGCGTCGGTGTTGATCTTGCCGCCGTGCTGCGCGAACTCGATCCGGCCCAGCTGGGTCAGACCGAGGTTGCCGCCCTCGCCGACGACCTTGACGCGCAGGTCGGCGCCGTCGACGCGGATGGCGTCGTTGGCCTTGTCGCCGACGTCCGCGTGGGACTCGGCGGACGACTTGACGTACGTACCGATGCCGCCGTTCCACAGCAGGTCGACCGGCGCCTGCAGGATCGCCTTCATCAGGTCGGCCGGGGTCATCTTCATGACACCGGCCTCGATGCCGAGGGCCTCACGGACGTGCGCGTTGACCGGGATCGCCTTGGCCGTCCGCGGGAAGACTCCGCCGCCGGCCGAGATCAGTTCGGTGTTGTAGTCGGCCCAGGACGAGCGCGGCAGCTCGAAGAGACGACGGCGCTCGGCGTACGAGGTCTCCGCGTCCGGGGTCGGGTCGAGGAAGATGTGCCGGTGGTCGAAGGCGGCGACCACGCGGATGTGCTCGGAGAGCAGCATGCCGTTGCCGAACACGTCACCGGACATGTCACCGACGCCGACGACGGTGAAGTCCTCGGTCTGGGTGTTGACGCCCAGCTCCCGGAAGTGCCGCTTCACGGACTCCCAGGCACCGCGCGCGGTGATGCCCATCTTCTTGTGGTCGTATCCGGCGGAGCCGCCGGAGGCGAAGGCGTCCCCGAGCCAGAAGTTGTAGCTCTCGGCGACCTCGTTGGCGATGTCGGAGAAGGTCGCGGTGCCCTTGTCGGCGGCGACGACGAGGTAGGTGTCCTCCCCGTCGTGCCGGACCACGTCCACCGGAGGCACGACCGCACCGGCGACCAGGTTGTCGGTGATGTCGAGCAGCGCCGAGATGAAGGTCCGGTAGCTGCGGATGCCCTCCGCGAGCCAGGCGTCGCGGTCCACGGACGGGTCGGGCAGCTGCTTGGCGACGAAGCCGCCCTTGGCGCCGACGGGCACGATGACGGTGTTCTTCACCATCTGCGCCTTGACCAGGCCCAGGATCTCCGTCCGGAAGTCCTCGCGCCGGTCGGACCAGCGCAGACCACCGCGCGCGACCTTGCCGAAGCGCAGGTGCACGCCCTCCACCTTCGGCGAGTACACCCAGATCTCGTACGCCGGTCGCGGCGCCGGCAGGTCCGGGATGGCCTGCGGGTCGAACTTCATGGAGACGTACTCGTGCGGCTTGCCGCCCAGCGCCTCCTGGAAGAAGTTGGTGCGCAGGGTCGCCTTGATGAGGGTGAGGAAGGAGCGCAGGATCCGGTCCTCGTCCAGGCTGGCCACCTGGTCGAGAGCGGCGTCCAGCTCCTCCATCAGCGCGTCGGTCAGCTCGACACCCGCGTGCTGGCGCTCCGGCGACATCCGCGCCTCGAAGAGGGAGACCAGCAGCCGCGTGGTGTGGACATTGTTTCGGAGGGTGTCCTCCATGTAGTCCTGGCTGAAGGTGGAGCCCGCCTGGCGCAGGTACTTGGCGTACGCGCGCAGCACCATCGCCTGCCGCCAGGACAGCCCGGCGCTCAGCACGAGGGCGTTGAAGCCGTCGTTCTCGGCCTCGCCGGTCCAGGTGGCGGCGAAGGCCTCCTGGAAGCGCTCACGGCCGTCGTCGCCGAGGTAGTCGCCGTTGCCGTTCAGCGACTTGGGCAGACGCAGCCCGAAGTCGTAGATCCAGGCCGTCGTACGGTCCGAGCAGCGCAGCTCGTACGGGCGCTCGTCGGTGACCTCGACGCCCATGCGGTTGAGGGCCGGCAGGACCGCGGACAGGGAGACCTGCTCACCGGTGCGGTAGATCTTGAAGCGGCGCTCGCCGGGACCGGCACCGACCGGCTCGTACAGGCTGAGCGCGAAGTCCTTGCTCCGGTCGCGGGTGAGCTTCTCCAAGTGGACCAGGTCGGCGACAGCGGCGCGCGGGGTGTGGTCGGCCTTGTAGCCCTCGGGGAACGCGCTGCCGTAGCGGCGCAGCAGCTCGGCCGCGCGCTCCTCGCCGCACTCGGCGTTCAGCGCCTCGGCGAAACCGTCGGCCCAGGAGCGGGCGGCCTCGACGAGCCGCACCTCGAGCCTGTCCTTGTCGGCGTCGCTGAGCTGCGTCAGCTCGGTGCCCTGCGGGACACGGACCACGAAGTGCAGCCGGGAGAGGATCGACTCGGTGTTCCAGGCGGTGAAGTCGACGCTGGTGCCGTTCAGCTCCTCCTTCAGGATGTCGATGATCCTGAGGCGCACGCCGGTGGTGTAGCGGTCGCGCGGGAGGTAGACGAGGGCCGAGTAGTAGCGGCCGTACTCGTCCTGACGCAGGTAGAGGCGCAGCCGGCGCCGCTCCTGGAGGTAGAGGACGCTGGTGACGATGGAGCGCAGCTCGTCGGCGGGCGTCTGGAAGAGCTCGTCGCGCGGGTAGGTCTCCAGGATCTGGAGCAGGTCGCGGCCGTCGTGGCTGTTGGGCGAGAAGCCCGCACCCTTGAGGACCTCCTCGACCTTGCGGCGGACCACGGGGACGCGGCGCACGGACTCGGTGTACGCGGCCGAGGAGAACAGGCCCAGGAAGCGCCGCTCACCGATCACGTTGCCCTCGGCGTCGAACTTCTTCACACCGATGTAGTCGAGGTAGGACGGCCGGTGCACGGTGGCGCGGCTGTTGGCCTTGGTGAGGACGAGCAGCTTGTGCTCACGGGCCTTGGCGCGGGCGTCGGCGGGCAGCCGCTCGAAGGACGGGCTGACCGGGTGACTGTCGTCACCGCCGTGCTGCGGGTCGGAGCGCAGGATGCCGAGTCCGGTGCCGGGAACGGCGGCCAGCGAGTCGTCGTCGCGCAGCTCGTACTCGCGGAACCCCAGGAAGGTGAAGTGGTCGTCCGAGAGCCAGCGCAGCAGCTCACGGGCCTCCTCGACCTCCAGGTCACGCAGGTCGTCGGCGGTCGGCTCGGTGGGCAGTTCCTCCGCGATGCGCAGCGCGGCGTCGCGCATCTTCTCCCAGTCCTCGACGGCCTCGCGGACGTCGGACAGGACGCGCAGCAGATCGGCGGTGATCTGCTTCAGGTCGGCACGGTCGGTCTCACGGTCGATCTCGACATGGATCCAGGACTCGACGTGCGCGTCGTGCGGCAGATCCTCGATGGTGGGCCGGCCGGGCAGCACCTCGATGAGCTCGCCGGTCAGATCGCGCCGTACGACGAACTGCGGGTGGATGACGAGGTGGATGCCGCGGCCCTGCCGGGACAGCTCGTTGGTGACCGAGTCGACGAGGAAGGGCATGTCGTCGGTCACGACCTCGACGACGGAGTGGCTGCAGGTCCAGCCGTTCTCCTCGACGGTGGGCGTGTGCACTCGGACGTTGGCCGTGCCCTGGGGGCGGTTCTCGGCCAGTCGGTAGTGGGAGAAGGCGGCTCCGAAGACATCGACCGGGTCGCGGTCGGTCAGGTCCTCCGGGGCGGTGTGCAGGTAGTAGCGCTGGAGGAACGCGAGCACGGTGTCCTTGTCCGGAGTGCCCTCGCTCGTCGTCCCAGTCGGTAGGTGCCCCCCGACCGGGCTGTTCTCAGCTACCCGGGCAGCCCTCTCGAGCAGCTCGGCCTTGGCTTCGTCCAGCTTGGTCTGCATTGTCCTCTGGCTCCTGTCGCGCGCCGTTGCGTGACGTAGAAGGAAGTACGGTCTCTTCTCCGACGTAACGCCGTGACGCGGGGTGTCCGGTCTGGTCCGACGCTATGCCGCATGGAGAGATGAGCGGGGTGGTATCGGCCATTCTCGGCACCTGCGGCGACTGTGACGCTGATCTCTGCGTCGTCCGTCCCCGGGGTGTCCGCGGCCTACGGAGCACGCTCACGATTCCGCTTGCGTCCGCGTTTCCGCTGGTGCTTGACGCGGTCGCCGCTCCGTCCCGCCCATGAAGATCAGCGATCGCCGCCCGGTCACGGATGTCGTCCGTGCGCTCCGGGCGCGAGGCAGGGGCAACTGGGCCCCCGCGAGATATCGCGCTGATCACGCCACCAGGCTATCGCTCCCTACCCGGGGCCCGTCATGAGCCGTATGTGTACAAAACCGGGGGTGGAACTTTGACAGTATGCACAGGGACGAAAGGGACGGGAACGTGCAGTCCTCCGGTAACCCTCTCCTACGGCACCACGTTGACGAGGGCGGTGGAGCAGAGGCGGAATAGACCTGTAGCCCCTCTGAAGTCCCGCTAGGACCCGCTGGACCTGCTGGACCTACTGGGACCTGCTGGGACCCGCTGGGACCTGCTGGGACCTGCTGGGACCCGCTGGGGACCCGCTGAAGCTCCACCGAAGCTCTACCGAAGGGAGCGGCACCGACATGACACCGAAGATCCTGATGGTCACCGGCGACGCGGCGGAATCACTGGAGGTCCTGTACCCCTACCAGCGCCTGCGCGAGGAGGGCTACGAGGTCCATATCGCGGCCCCCACCCGCAAGCAGCTCCGCTTCGTGGTCCACGACTTCGAACCCGGCTTCGACACGTACACGGAGAAGCCCGGCTACACCTGGCCCGCCGACCTCGCATTCTCGGAGGTCGACCCCGGCCAGTACGCCGCCGTGGTGATCCCGGGCGGCCGCGCGCCCGAGTACCTCCGCAACGACCCCGAACTCCGCAAGATCCTCAAGTCCTTCTTCGACGCCGACAAGCCCGTGGCCCAGATCTGCCACGGTCCGCTCCTCACGGCCGCCGCCGACGCCCTGCGCGGCCGCCGCGTCACCGCCTACCCGGCACTGGAACTGGACATGCAGGCCGCCGGAGCGACCTTCCAGGACGCGGAGGCGGTGGTCGACGGCACCCTCGTCTCCGCCCGCGCCTGGCCGGACCACCCGGCCTGGATGCGCGAGTTCCTCACGGTGCTGAGGACGAAGGCACCGGTGGACTGATCGCCTCGGGGCGGTGAGGCGGACGGGGGTAGGCGGCCGGCGTGCGGTGAGGTGCCGGCGGCGTGGCGGCTCGCGTGCGGCGAGATGTGAGCCGGGTACGCGGCTCAGCACCGGCGAGGTCTGCGCCGGGTACGCGGCTGCCCCGCCGGCGAGATCTGCGCCGGGTACGCGGCTGCCCCGCCGGCGAGGGGCACCGCACACCCCGGGCAGCGAGCTCGAACAACAGGCCTACGCCGCCATCAGTCGCTCGGCCTCCTCGACCGCCTCCTCCAGGCTGTCCACCACGGGCACGCCGACCCCTTCGAGGCTGGCGCGGCTGTGCGAACCGCCGGTGTAGAGCACGGCCCGCGCCCCCACGTGCAGGGCGGCCACCGCGTCGTCGGCGGCGTCCCCGATCACCACCGTGCGCTCCGGGTCCACGCCCGCGAGCGAACCTATGTGCCGCACCATGTGCTCGGCCTTGCTGCCGCCGGACGGCCCGACCCGCCCCTCCACCCGCACGAAGTGCGGCTCGATCCCGAACCCCCTGACCAGCGGCACCAGTTCCTCATGCACATACATGCTCAACAGCGACTGGCTGCGCCCCGCCGACCGCCAGTCCGCGAGCAACGTCGTCGCCCCCTCGGTGAGCTCGCACGTGATGCGGTGCTCCGCGTAGTACCGATGGAAGGTCTCGTCCATGACCACCCATTCGGCATCGGTCGGCAGCCGCCCCATCAACCGCTCGTAGAACTTCGGCACCGGCACGCAGTACAACTCCCGGTATCGCTCCAGCGTGAGCGGCTCCAACCCCAACTCGGCGAACGCGGCGTTCGTCGCCCCGATGATCGCGGCGTTGTCGTGGAACAGCGTCCCGTTCCAGTCCCACACGATGTGCGCTGCTGCGCCCTGCTTCCCCATACCAAGAAACTACCCGCCCGCACTGACAACGCCCCTCGGCGCAGGCTCAGTCCTCCAGCCCGACCAGGTTGGGGATCTCCTGCGTCGCGAACCACAACAACTCGTGGTCCTCGGCCCCGTCCACGATGAACTGCGCGTCGTCGTCCCCGTGATCGGCCGCCCCGAGCGCGTCCACGGCGGCCGAGACATCCTCCCCGGCGTCATCGGCGTCCACGTGCACCGCGGCCGCCTTGGACAGGGCCACCGGACCCGACACCCGCACCTCACCGAGCGCCACCGGATCGAGCCCCCGGTCGGGATCGGCGACCGCGGCCCGGTCGGGTACGTCGACCGCGACGACCACCCGCCGCCGCACCGCGCCCGACTCCCCCGCGAGCAGCCGCAGCGAGGCCAGCGCGGCCCGGTTCAGCGCCGCGTACTCGAGCTCCTCGATGTCGTCGGAGAGGTACCACTCGCGCAAGGCGGGCGTGACGGCGTACGCGACGACCGGTCCCGCCGCCAGCTCCCCCGTCTTGTACGCCTCGGCGAGACCGGAGAGGGTCAGGGGGACGTAGACGCGCATGGCTGGCCGCTTTCGTAGTCGGGAGGGTTCCCGGGTCGGAGGGCTCCCGGAAGGGCGGTCCCGCGCCTCCCGGGAAGGCCTTCAGGATACGTGCGGGCGTCCCCTTTCGGGTCCCGGTACCTTCCCCGTACGGCGTCCACCCCCGGCCCGCGATTCACCCGGTGCAGCCCTGCCCCGTCAGGCCTCCCGCCCCTCCCTCTCACTCTGATAGGTGAACCTTCCGGCCGCCGCGGCGCGCGCCGGGCGTCCTTGCGGAGACCCGCTCCCGCCTCGTAGAAGATCCCCAACACGAAGTTACCGCCCGGTATCAACCGGTCGCGGCGAACGGGGACGACGCATGAACGGGGACGACGCATGAACAAGGTGATGACCAGGACGAAGCGCCGCCCGGGCACCCGCCCACCCGGCCGCCACGACACCCGCCGCCCCGGCACCACACCACCGCGCACCCCGGGCGCGGGCGCACCCCGCCCGGCCCCGGGAGACAGCCCACCGCAGGCGCCCCCGGCGCAGGCCGCATCCCGCACCCTCCTCCTGCCGCCACCGGTCGACCACCCACTGCCGTCGCCGCCGTCCTCACCGCCGTCCTCGCCGCCGCAGCCCCGCCCCACCGACCTCTTCGCCGACCGCCTCCTCGCCGTGCTCAGCGGCCAACGCCCCGTCCACTGCATGCTGCGCCACACCGCGGGCCGGGCCTACGACGAGCTGGCCTGGCTCGCCGAACGCGGCCCCCTGCGCACCCGCGGCACCCACCCGGTCGTCCGCGACATCGGCTACTACGTGCCACGGCCCGGCGCGATCGAGGCCTTCGCCCGCATCGGCGCGGGCGACCGGCTCCGCGCGATGGCCTTCCGCCTGGAACAGGGCCCCGACCTCCGCTGGCGCTGCACGGCGGTGGAACTGGGCGGCCCCCGCATGCCCCGCCCGGACGACGACTGAGCAGCTCCTGGGGCCCTGAACGCCCCGCTGGCAAGTCCCGCGGGCCCCTGAACCCGCACTGAGCAACGCAAAGGGCCGGACACCCGCAGGTGCCCGGCCCTTCACCACCACTCAGCTCTCGTCAGCTCTCGCGAGCCGATCGGTCACTTCTTGCGGCGCCGCCCGTTGCTCTTCTGCTGCTTGCGGCGCTCCGCGCGCGTGAGGCCGTCCGCCTCGGAACGCACGGGCTCGTCGTCGTCGCTGGCGAAGTCGCCCTCGACGATGCCGCCCTCACCGTCCACGGTCGGCGCGGAGAAGTGCAGCCGGTCGGAACGCTGCGGGGCGTCGAGCCCCTTGGCGCGGATCTCGGGACGCGCACCCGCGGGCACGACGTCCTGCTTCTTCTCCAGCGACGGCGCGGCGTCCTCGACCGGGACCTCCTCGACCTGCTGCTCGACCTGGACCTCCAGGTTGAACAGATAGCCGACGGACTCCTCCTTGATGCCGTCCATCATGGCGGAGAACATGTCGAAGCCCTCGCGCTGGTACTCGACCAGCGGGTCCTTCTGCGCCATGGCGCGCAGGCCGATGCCCTCCTGGAGGTAGTCCATCTCGTAGAGGTGCTCGCGCCACTTGCGGTCGAGGACCGACAGGACGACCCGCCGCTCCAGCTCCCGCATGATCTCGGAGCCGAGCTGCTCCTCACGGGCCGCGTACTGCTCGTGGACGTCGTCCTTGATGGACTCGGAGATGAACTCGGCGGTCAGACCGGCACGGTCACCGGCCGCCTCCTCCAGCTCGTCGACGGTGACCTTCACCGGGTAGAGCTGCTTGAAGGCGCCCCACAGCCGGTCCAGGTCCCACTCCTCGGCGAAGCCCTCGGCGGTCTCGGCCGCGATGTAGGCGTCGATCGTGTCGTCCGTGAAGTGCTGGATCTGCTCCTGGAGGTCCTCGCCCTCCAGGACGCGGCGGCGCTCGCCGTAGATGACCTCGCGCTGCCGGTTGAGCACCTCGTCGTACTTCAGGACGTTCTTGCGCGTCTCGAAGTTCTGCTGCTCGACCTGCGACTGGGCGGAGGCGATCGCGCGCGTGACCATCTTGTTCTCGATCGGCACGTCGTCCGGCACGTTGGCCATCGACATCACGCGCTCGACCATCTGGGCCTTGAACAGCCGCATCAGGTCGTCACCGAGCGACAGGTAGAAGCGGGACTCGCCCGGGTCGCCCTGACGGCCGGAACGACCGCGCAGCTGGTTGTCGATACGACGCGACTCGTGGCGCTCGGTGCCCAGCACGTAGAGGCCGCCGAGCTCCTTGACCTCTTCGAACTCCGCCTTGACGGCCTGCTCGGCCTTCTCCAGGGCGGCGGGGAGGGCTGCGGCCCACTCCTCGATGTGCTCCTCGGGGTCGAGGCCACGCTGACGCAGCTCCGCCTCGGCGAGGTCGTCCGGGTTGCCGCCGAGCTTGATGTCCGTGCCTCGACCGGCCATGTTCGTGGCGACGGTCACGGCGCCCCGGCGGCCGGCCTGGGCGATGATCGGGGCCTCACGGTCGTGCTGCTTCGCGTTCAGCACCTCGTGCTGGATGCCCCGCTTCGAGAGCTGCTGCGAAAGGTACTCGGACTTCTCGACCGACGTCGTACCGACGAGGATCGGCTGGCCCTTCTCGTGCTTCTCGGCGATGTCGTCGACCACCGCGTCGAACTTGGCGACCTCGGTGCGGTAGATCAGGTCCGACTGGTCCTTGCGGACCATCGGCTTGTTGGTCGGGATCGGGACGACGCCGAGCTTGTAGATCTGGTGGAACTCGGCGGCCTCGGTCATCGCCGTACCGGTCATGCCGGAGAGCTTGCCGTAGAGGCGGAAGAAGTTCTGCAGGGTGATCGTGGCGAGCGTCTGGTTCTCGTCCTTGATGTCCACCTCTTCCTTCGCCTCGATCGCCTGGTGCATGCCCTCGTTGTAGCGGCGGCCGGCGAGGATACGGCCGGTGTGCTCGTCGACGATCATGACTTCGCCGTCGATGACGACGTAGTCCTTGTCCTTCTTGAAGAGCTCCTTGGCCTTGATGGCGTTGTTCAGGTAGCCCACCAGCGGCGTGTTCACCGACTCGTACAGGTTGTCGATGCCCAGCCAGTCCTCGACCTTGGAGACGCCGGGCTCGTGGATGGCGACGGTGCGCTTCTTCTCGTCGACCTCGTAGTCCCCGGTCTCCTCGAGGCCCTTGAGGGGGTTGCCGGCCTCGCCCTTCTTCAGCCGGGTGACCAGCTTGGCGAAGTCGCCGTACCACTTGGTGGCCTGGTCGGCCGGGCCGGAGATGATGAGCGGCGTACGGGCCTCGTCGACGAGGATGGAGTCGACCTCGTCGACGATCGCGAAGTTGTGGCCCCGCTGGACGAGTTCGTCCTGCGACCAGGCCATGTTGTCGCGAAGGTAGTCGAAGCCGAACTCGTTGTTCGTGCCGTACGTGATGTCGCACGCGTACTGCTCGCGGCGCTGGGCCGGCGTCATGTTGGCGAGGATGCAGCCGACGCTCAGACCCAGGAACTTGTGGACGCGACCCATCATCTCGGAGTCGCGCTCGGCCAGGTAGTCGTTGACCGTGATCAGGTGGACGCCGTCTCCGGAGAGGGCGTTCAGATACGCGGGCAGCGTGCCGACGAGGGTCTTGCCCTCGCCGGTCTTCATCTCCGCGACGTAGCCGAGGTGGAGCGCGGCGCCACCCATCATCTGCACGTCGTAGTGACGCTGACCGAGGACGCGCTTGGCGGCCTCACGCACGGTGGCGAAGGCCTCGGGGAGCAGGTCGTCCAGGCTCTCCCCATCCGCATACCGCTGCTTGTACTCATCAGTGAGGGCGCGCAGCTCGGCGTCGGAGAGGTCGACGAAGTCCTCTTCGATGGAGTTGACCTGGTCCGCGATGCGGTGCAGCTTGCGCAGGATCTTGCCTTCGCCTGCACGCATGATCTTCGAGAGGACGGACACGGGGGTTTGTCTCCTTGCCGGTCGGGCCTGGGACGGTCGGGTTCAATGTCAGATTCAAATCACAGCTTGAGCAACGGCCATCGTAAGCGAGGACCCCACCGCGCCGGGAGGTCTGCCAGTGACAGCCACTAGGACAACGGACAGGGGTTGCGGAAGGTGCCGTGCCCGCGCTGCGAAAAGTAACCGAACCGTCACTCGCCGCAAAGGAATGGCGCCCTTTCGGCGGCCCTAGCAGAATCGGCCGATGGACCCCGTCACGCTCAACACCGACCGGCTGCTCCTGCGCGCCGTGGACTCGCACGACACCGACGCGGTGTACGAAGCCGTCCAGGACCCCGATATCCAGCGCTGGACCACGATCCCCTCGCCCTATCTCCGCGAGCATGCGACGGGCTTCACGGACCAGATGGTGCCGGACGGCTGGGCGGACGGCTCCATGTTCACCTTCGGTGCCTTCCTCCTGTCGGGGGACTTGGTGGGCATGCTCTCCATCAGCATGCGTTCCCTGGGCGTCGGCGAGGTCGGCTTCTGGGCGGCCAAGGAGCACCGCGGCTACGGCTACATCACCGAGGCCACCCTCACCGCCGCCCGCTGGGCCTTCACGAGCCTCGCCGTCGACCGTCTGGAATGGCGCGCCGAGGTCGGCAACAAGGGCTCCCGCGCGGTCGCCGAACGCGCCGGCTTCACCCTGGAAGGCACCCTCCGCTCCGCCCTCAACAACAAAGGCGTACGCCGCGACTGCTGGATCGGCTCCCTACTCCCCTCAGACCTGGGCCTGCCATCAACGGCCCCGTACTTGCCGTCCCCTCCCCCCACCCCGTAAAGCACCCCCCACCCCACCCACCGTCCAAGGCCAAGTCCAGACCTCATCAGCCCGAAGCGGGTCCGAGACGACAGCCCCAGGAGGGTCCAGGGCCACAGCCCCGCCGGGGTGGGCGAAGCCTTGCGGTGATCTGAGAGGGCAGTCCCGGCTGGATGCGAGGGCGACAGCCCTCGGGAGTCCAGAGGCACAGTCCCTGTGGGGTGCCGGGGCGCATCCCCCAGTGGGGTTCCGTGGGCGCATCCCCGCCGGCGGGGTGCAGGGGCGGAGCCCCTGGCGGGGGCTGGGGCGGGTAGGGGCGGCGGGGGCGAGTCCACTGTCAGTGGCACCGCCTACCGTGTGGAACATGACGAGCCTCCCGCGTCCCACCACCGACCTCTCCGCCGAAGAAGCCCGCCGCATCGCCCTACGGGCCCAGGGCTTCCTGGGCGCCCCCGACCGCAAGGCCGGCGTCCGCGGAATCCTGCGACACCTCGGCGCGGTCCAGCTCGACACGATCTCCGTCCTGGCCCGCTCCCACGAACTCATCCCGTACGCCCGCCTGGGCGCGGTAGGCCGCAAAGCCGTGGACCAGGCCTACTGGACCGACACCCACGCCTTCGAGTACTGGTCCCACGCCGCCTGCATCCTCCCGGTAGAGGAATGGCCCCACTTCGCCTTCCGCCGCCGCGCCTACCGCTCCCGCCCGCACTGGAACCACGACCTGCCGGACGGCACCTACGACCAGGTCATCAAGCAGCTCCGCACCGAAGGCTCCCTCACGGCCACGGAGTTGGGCGGCGCGAAGAAGACCAGCGAGTGGTGGGACTGGTCGGGCACCAAGGTGGCCGTAGAGCGCGCGCTGATGTACGGCGAGGTGGTGTGCACGGAGCGCCGCGGCTGGAAGCGGGTGTACGACCTCGCCGAGCGCGCCGTCCCCGAGCCCCTGCTCCATGACGAGCTGGACGACACGGAGTGCCTGCGCCGCCTGGTCGGCCTGGCCGGCCAGTCCCTGGGCGTCGGCACGCGCGCGGACATCGCCGACTATCACCGTCTCAAGGGCGAACAGGTCGACGCGGTGATCGCGGACTCGGGCCTGGTCCCGGTGACGGTGGAGGGCTGGGGCAAGCCCGCGTGGGCGGACCCGGCGGCCCTGGAGACACCGCCGCGCGGCCGCCACCGTACGACGCTGCTGTCCCCGTTCGACTCACTCATCTGGGAGCGGGCCCGCACGGAGCGGATCTTCGGCTTCACCCACCGACTGGAGGCGTACACGCCCAAGCCGAAGCGGGTGTACGGCTACTTCGCGATGCCGGTCCTCGCCGGGGGCCGGCTCGTCGGCCGCGTGGACCCCGCCCGCGAGGGCCGCACCCTGGTCGCCAAACAGGTCACGCTGGACGGCGCCAAGGCGGTCCCTGCCGTGGCCCAGGCCCTGCTGGAGGCAGCGAGCTGGGTGGACTGCACAAACGTACGCGTGGAACGGGTGGACGCCCCGGACCTCCGCGAGCCCCTCGCGAAGGAACTCACCCGCGCACTGGCCTGACCTGGCCGGCCGGAGTGACCGGCCCGACCTGCCTGGCGCCGACTCAGCGGATCTCGAGGATCTTCTCCCGCATCGCGTAGACCACCGCCTCCATCCTGGAGTGCAGTTGCAGCTTCTCCAGGATGTTGCGCACATGGTTCTTCACGGTGTTCTCGGAGATGAACAACTCCTTGGCGATATCCCGGTTGTTCATCCCGGTCGCGACGAGCTTGAGAACCTCCAGCTCGCGATCCGTGAGCCGCGGCGCGGGCACGAGCCGACGCTCGTCCGTCCGCTGAATCATCGACTTGAACTCGGTGAGAAGTTTCGACGCCATCGACGGGCTGATCTGCGACTGCCCGTCCGCCACCGCACGAATGGCCGTGGCCACCTCGTCCGTGGAGATCTCCTTGAGGAGATAACCGGTCGCGCCCGCCTTGATCGCGTCGTAGAGATCGGCTTCCTCGTCGCTGATCGTCAGCATGATGATCTTCGCGCTCGGAGCCACCTCCTTGATGGAGGTGCACGCCTCGATGCCGCCCCGCTTCGGCATGCGTACGTCCATCAGCACGATGTCGGGGAGCAGGTCTGCCGCCTTGTCGACCGCCTCCGCCCCGTCACCCGCCTCGCCGACGACCTGGATGTCCTCCTCGGCCGCGAGCACGATCTCCAGACCGCGGCGGAAGAGGGCATGGTCGTCCACGACGAGGACCCGAATGGGCTCCTTGCGTGGAGAGCCCGCGTCCGGGCCCATGCCGACGACGCCGCCGTCGGCATCCCCATCACGCATCGGTCCGAAGCTGTCCGCCATCGTTCCTCCCCCTGAAGGCCGTGGCCTGCGTTCCTGTGCCATCGCCAATCCGAGGCAACGACCCACCGGTTGGGGCCGGTTCGGCCATGATTCCATGCCCGGACGACAGTGCGGTGACAGAGCGGGTCGCGAAGTGGTCGCACACCGGTGCCCCTGGGGGCGCACGCGCGCTCCAGGGGCACCGGCTCAGCCGTCATCGGGGCGGGTCAGCCGCCGAGCGCACCGCCCGGCGCGTCCGGTCCGGCCTGGGTGACCATGGGGTCCGTGCTGAGGTGGATGACGCCGTAGTCGTACGCGTGCCGCCGGTAGACGACACTGGGTTCCTTCGTCTCGGAGTCGACGAAGAGATAGAAGTCGTGCCCGACCAGCTCCATCTCGTAGAGCGCCTGGTCGAGCGTCATCGGGGCGGCCACGTGGGTCTTCTCGCGAACGATGAGGGGGCCTTCGCCCATGACCTCGAGGGAGCCGATCTTCTTCGTCGGCACGCTGTCCGTGTCGTCCTCGTGGACGACGGTCCCGTTCCCGTTGAGCGTCGCGGCGCCGGGGACGTGGTCGGCGACCTCGGCGGCCGAGAGCCGGCCGTTGCCGCGGCGGGTGTAGCGCTTGTCGTGCTGCTTGCGCAGGCGGGCTTCGAGCTTGTCCGCCGCCAGGTCGAGTGCCGCGTACGGGTCACTTGCCGCCGCCTCCGCCCGGATCACCGGACCGCGGGAGTGGAGCGTGATCTCCACTCGGTCGCAACGGTCGGCCTGCCGGGGGTTGGGCTCCTTGGACACCTCCACGTCGAGGCTGATCACCTTGCCATCGAGCTTCTGGATCTTCTCCAGCTTCAGCTTCTCGGCCACGTGCTTGCGGAACCGCTCGGGCACCTCGGTCTTGCGGCCCTTGACGACGATGTCCACGCAGAACTCCGTTCCCGGATTGCTCCGCTGCACTGGCGGAGCGTCTCCCTTTTGCACCAGGCCCCGGTGAGTGCCGGAACCTCGGACTTGGTGACTTTCACCTCCTCCTCCCCCATGGGCAAGATCTACACCCCATCGCTACGGGTGATTCAGAAACCCGCAGCACAACATTCGGATGGGCGAGGTACGGCCTGCGCCATTGCCTCACAACCGAACATATCTCGCCTGGACGGATGTCGTCACCCTCTACTGCGGCGTACCTCCGTTCAGGTGAATTGACCTGGTCATTACCTGCAACGATGGAAGTTCCCGGTCAGTTCCGGTTTATTTCGAAAGAGTCCGGCGGGGCCGCGACCACGGCCGCGCAGATCATGTCGCCGACTCCGCTCATACCCGCCATTCCCCGGGCTGCTTGTGTCCGATCGGTATCCGCTGTCGTTGCCTCGGTCATCCGTTCTCCCGTTGCTTCCCCCGCTTCCGCGACGCATGCATCGACGTCCAGGTACGGATCGATGCGCGCCACCGCCGCCCGTACGGCACGGGCCGCCTCCGTCATCGAGGCGCCCGTCGTCATCAGGTCGTCCACGAGTACGACCGGGCCCCCACTCGCCAACAGCCGGACACCTCCGGCGGCCACCTCCAGGGCGCCCGCGAGATTGTCCAGTCGCTGCCGCGAGTTGAGCCCCGACTGGTCGGCCACGGCGCGCCGCTGCCGCAGCACGGCCAGCACCCGGGCCGGTGTTCCCGTGCGCCGCAGCTCCCCCGCCGCCGCGAGTGCGATCCGCCGCGCCGGGTCATGACCCCGCGCCCGCACCGCCTGCCGCGAGGACGGCAGGGGAACAAGCAGCAGAGGCCCTGTACCGGAAAGCGGGGCGCGCCCGTGACCACCCCTGGGCCGCAGTTGCCCGTTGCCGCCCCTCAGGCACCCGTCCGAGGCAGTGGGCAGCCTCTCCGGGACGGGGAGGCACAGACGCCCCAGCCCTGCCCGTACAGCCCCCGCCAGGGCCGTTCCCAAAGGTGTCGCAAGTGTCAGCGCCCCCCGTTCCTTGTGAGCGAGGAGCGTCGCGCGCACCTCGTCCTCGTATGGGGCCGCCGCGTGCACCACCGGCAGCCCGGGCGGCTCCGGATCCGGTCGCACCCGGCGCGGTACGGCCCCGCTCAGGGCGGCACGGCACTCCGGGCAGAGCACCGTGCGAGGCCTTCCGCAGCCTCCGCACTCGGCCGGCAGCACCAGATCGGTGAGGTCCTGCCACCACCCCCGCATGCCCACCACTGTGCCAACGCGCGGGCCGACCGGCCACCCCTGTGGACAACCGCCTGTGGACAACTCCACGGCCGTCACCCGTCCGGGGGACCCACCGCGCAATGGCGGCCAGGTCCACCTCGTACGACGGTCAGGTCCACCCCGTACGGCAGCCGGGCCTGCCCGAAGAGGGAGGCCCGGCGAGATCCCTACCCGGGAGGAAGAAGGTCCCTACCCGGGATAGACCGGTGCCGTGCCGTCCTTGACGATCTTCTGCCACTGCTCCCCGGACGACAGCCGCACGATCCCGTCCTCCTCCGAGTGCGCCACCAGCGGCAGTCGTTCGTCCTCGGACGCGGCGACCTCCTTCACCCCCGTCAGCGCGGAGGGCGCGGCACCCACCGCAGTGGAGCCGTCGACCTGGACGTAGCGCATCTGCTGCACCCCACCGGACTCGCGCCCGACGACGACGAGCCGGCTGTCCCCGGCCCACGACATGGCGGTGACCTCTTCCAGCTGCGGCGCCACGGAGCGCAGCTCCAGGATCGAGATGAGGGGCCGTCCGCCGGTCTTGGTGTCGCGCTGGATGCGCCCGATCTGCAGTGAGCTCTTGCCGTCCTTCTGCACGATCAGCGCGATCCGCACCCCGTCGGCGGCCACCCGCACCGCCTGGACACGGCCGTCGATGCCCGGCGCGGTGACCGCCAGCGGAGTACCCGCGCCCTTCTCCAGCAGGAGCAGCCGTGGGTTCTTCGGATCGCGGTCGGCCACCCACAGGTCGCCCTGTCCGTCCCAACTGGGCGTCGTCAGCCGGTCGTCCGCCGTCGCCCCCTGGCTGTGCAGCACCGCGTCCCCCAGCGAGGCGCCCGACACCAGCGATCCGACGTACAGCGAACTCCCGTCGGCCGACACACCGGCCGCGCTGTCCTCGCTCCGCGACACCGCGGCCGACCGCAGCTTCTTGTCGCCCACTCCCAGCGCACCGGGCACCGGCTCGGGCTGCTTGTCACTGTTGGCGCTGGGCAGCCGTACGAGCCGCTGTTTGCCGTCGATGAAGTACTCGTACTCGGGGTGCTTGGCCGTGCCGTGCGAAGCGATGGTCTGTGCCCGGCTCTTGGTGACCACGCACAACTGCGAACCGTTCGACCGCTGCAGCTCCACCTCGTCGACGCCCGTGGGCGTCAGATCCTGGAGCGTGAAGAGGAGCTGGGTGGCCATCTTGTCGCACTGGGTCTCTCCGACCCGGTCGGCCTTCTTGTTCAGCGGGACCGTCACCCTGTTGCGGTCGTCGGGCGACAACGACGTGACGCCCTTCTTCAACTCCGTGTCGGAGGGGAAGCTCGACGTCACCACCGGATCCAGCCAGCGTGTGGGCCCCTTCAGGAGTGATCGGACCATCTCCGTCATCGGGTCCACCTTGTCCCGCACATAGACGGGATCGGCGACGGTCCCCAGCAGTCCGCCCGACCCGGAGTGCACATTGGAGGCGAAGTAGTACTTGTTGACGGACACGTAGTTGCGCTGGAAGTCGGAGTTGCCCATCACCACGCCCTGCGGCAGCGCGTCGATACGCCACTGCTTGGTGTCCTTCTGCAGCGTGAGGTGCACCGTCGTCCGGTACGAACCGGCGTCCGGCGCGTACGCGTGCTGTTCGTCCACCGTGGCGACCTTGCTGCCGGAGAGCGTGTACGAGTAGTCGCCCTCCCTGGTGCCCGAGCGCTCCGACTCGGGGTTGGGGCCGTCCGCGAGGACGGTCGTGGAGCGGTACGGATCCCACGCCTTGCGGGCGCTCGCCGTCAGATACTTGCGCGCCGTCTCGTACTGCGCGTCGTCACTGGTCAGTGCCTCCAGGAAGCCCTGCACTATCTCCGCAGGCGGAGCGTTCTCGCGCGGCGGCAGCGCGAAGACGCGGACCTGCGAGTCCTGCCTCGGCGTCGACTCGACCCCGCGCAGATCCCCACTGTCCGGCATCGAGGCACACCCGGTCAGCAGCAGTGCGCCGCAGCCGATGTACACCCCCACACGCGCAGGACGCAGACGGCCGCTCCCCTCGCGGTCAGCGCCCACGAAAAGCCTCCCCTTGCCCGAGTTCCTCGGGCTCTCCTTGTCCGAGTTCTTCAGGCCCGCCGCCGCCCCGGCCACGCTCCTGCACGGTCCGCTCCCCACCTACGGCAGGCATGTCGTCCGGCCGGCGCACGGCCCCGGAGGGCCTCGGCACCACACGCGCGCCGTTGCCCGGCAGCGCCGTCGGATCGGCCGTGGGCGACGCCCCGGCCAGTCGCGGCACCACGGACGTCCGCTGCATCGGCGGTGCCGCCTTCCCGCCCGCGGCCTGCATCGGCACCGTGGCGAGCTTGTCGCCGCCGCCGGAGGGCAGTCCCGCGTCATTAAGTCCACGATTGCGCCGCGAGTCCATGGGCTCCAGGGGTATCGGAGACCCTCGCAGCGGCTCGTCCGCGGTCCGCGGCAGCGTCAGCCGGAACTGCGAACCGCCGCCCGGCTCACCCCACGCCTGCAGCCAGCCGCCGTGCAGCCGGGCGTCCTCCAGAGCGATGGACAACCCGAGCCCCGTGCCGCCGGTGGTACGCGCGCGTGCCGGGTCGGCACGCCAGAAGCGGCTGAAGACCCGGGTCGCCTCGCCGGGTTTGAGGCCTACGCCGTAGTCACGCACCGCGATGGCGACCGCCCCGCCCGCCGCGGCGAGCTTGACCACCACTTCCTTGCCGTCGCCGTGCTCCACGGCATTGACGACGAGGTTGCGCAGCACCCGCTCCACCCGCCGGGCATCCGCCTCGGCGACCACCGGCTGCTGGTCGCCGACCACGCGTATCTGCGAGCCCTTGCGCTCGGTGAGCGGCTCGGCCCCGCTGACGACACGTCGTACGACTTCCCGGAGGTCTATCGCCTCGGCCTCCAGCGCCGCCGCGCCCGCGTCGAACCGGCTGATCTCCAGCAGGTCCGCGAGCAGCGTCTCGAACCGGTCCAGCTGATCGGCGAGCAGCTCGGCCGACCGAGCGGTCACCGGATCGAAGTCCACGCGCGCGTCGTGGATGACGTCGGCCGCCATCCGGACGGTCGTGAGCGGCGTACGCAGCTCGTGCGACACGTCGGACACGAACCGGCGCTGCATCCGCGACAGGTCCTCCAGCTGCTGGATCTTCAGCTGAAGGTTCTGCGCCATCTTGTTGAAGGCCTCACCGAGCCGCGCGATGTCGTCCTCGCCGGTGACCTTCATCCGTTCCTGCAGGCGCCCGGCGGAAAGCCGCTCGGCGATCCCGGCCGCCATCCGCACCGGAGTGACGACCTGGCGCACCACCAGCCAGGCGATGGCTCCCAGGAGCACCACGACGAACAGTCCGGCCGTCGCGAGCGTCCCCTTGACCAGGCTCAGCGACTTCTCCTCCTGCGTCAGCGGGAAGAGGTAGTAGAGCTGGTACGAGTCTCCGTTGGGGTCCAGGATCTGCTTGCCGATGACCAGCGCGGCCTGCGACTCCGTGTCGTCCTTGTAGACGACCCTGGTGTAGCTCTGGGCCGCCATCGTGTTGCTGTCGACGCGGGCGCGCAGGTTCTCCGGGATGCTCAGTGTCGGATCGACGCCGCCCGAGGAACGCGGCCCGAGCCCGGCGCCACCGTTGCCGGCCGTGGTGGAGCTGAGCGTCACCACGTCGAAGGCGCCCTGGCCGCCACTGGAAAGGGAGACGACGAGTTCGCTCATCCAGCGGCTGACGTTCTTGGACGGGCGGCCGTCCGGACTCGAACCGTCGTCGCCGTTGGCCGTCACGGCCGCGTCCGCCTTCTGCTTGGCCACCGAGAAACCACCCGTGGCCTGACTCTGGGAGGCCTTCACCTTGGCGTCCAGCAGACCGTTGCGCACCTGCCCGATGACCACGAAGCCGAGCAGCAGCACAACACCCAGCGACATCAGCAGCGTCGTGACGACGATCTTGAGCTGGATGTTGCGCCGCCACAGCCTCATCACGGGCAGCAACGGACGGCGCACCCAGCGCATGAACAACCGAAGGACCGGGCTGCCCTGGACTCCGCCCTGCAGCAGCCCGCCCTCCAAGAAGCGTCCCCACCGGGAGCCCGTCACCTTCCGGCCGACAGGCCGCCCCGAACGGTCCCCCGACTCACCGGGCGCCGAAGCGGCACTGTCCCGGGACATGTCAGCTCGGTCCGGCCTTGTAACCGACACCACGGACGGTCACCACGATCTCCGGCCGCTCAGGGTCTTTCTCGACCTTGGAGCGCAGCCGCTGGACATGGACGTTGACAAGGCGGGTGTCCGCCGCGTGTCGGTAGCCCCACACCTGTTCGAGGAGCACCTCCCGCGTGAACACCTGCCACGGCTTGCGGGCCAGTGCCACCAGCAGGTCGAACTCCAGCGGCGTGAGGGCGATCGACTGCCCGTCCCGCTTCACAGAGTGACCGGCCACATCGATCACAAGATCGCCGATGGCCAGTTGCTCGGGCGCCGGTTCCTCGGAACGACGCAGCCGCGCCCTGATCCGCGCCACCAACTCCTTTGGCTTGAACGGCTTCACGATGTAGTCGTCGGCGCCCGACTCGAGGCCGACCACGACATCGACGGTGTCGCTCTTCGCGGTGAGCATCACGATCGGCACCCCTGACTCCGCCCTGATCAGGCGGCACACCTCGATACCGTCCCGGCCGGGAAGCATCAGGTCCAGGAGCACCAGATCGGGCTTGGTCTCACGGAAAGCGGCCAGCGCCTTGTCGCCGTCGGCTACGAAAGACGGCTCAAAACCTTCACCACGCAACACAATGCCGAGCATCTCGGCCAGTGCGGTGTCGTCATCGACGACAAGGACTCGTCCCTTCATAAACGACATCATCCCATTAACTAAATCGTTACCTGGCGTGACCTGCCACACAGCTCAGCGAGTGCCTCAGCTGTCACGGGCGACACAGCGCCCTCTTCGGTCACGATCGCCGTCACCAACTCGGGGGGCGTCACATCGAATGCCGGGTTGTACGCCTGGGTCCCCAGGGGTGCCACCGGTATCCCGCCTCCCGCTTCCACTCCCACCACAGGCACCTGGGGTGCTGTGACCTCGGTCACTTCATGACCGGGGCGCTGCTCGATCTCGATGGATGCTCCGTCCGGGGTGTCCGGGTCCACCGTCGTCACCGGCGCCACCACGATGAACGGCACATGGTGATACCGGGCCAGCACCGCGAGCGGATAGCTCCCCACCTTGTTCGCCACCGAACCGTCGGCAGCGATCCGATCGGCCCCGATGAGCACCGCGTCCACCTCCCCCGCCGCGAACAGTGATCCCGCCGCGTTGTCCGTGAGCAAGGTGTACGCCATTCCGTTGCGCGCCGCCTCGTAAGCCGTCAGGCGAGCACCTTGCAGCAACGGACGCGTTTCGTCCACCCACAGCCTCCGCAGCTGCCCCGCCCGATGCGCCGCGAGGGCCACCGCGAAGGCCGTACCCTCCCCACCGGACACCAACGCCCCGGTGTTGCAATGGGTCAGAATCCGGTGCCCGCCACCCGGCAGCAGCTCGTCGAGCAGCGCCAACCCATGCTCGGCCATCCGTGCACTGGCCGCAGCATCCTCCCGGTGCAGAGCCCGCGCCGCTTCGAGCGCCGCCTCGGCAGCCTGCCGCTGATCACCGGTGCCGGAGAGCGCGGCACGGTACGCCGTCTGCGCCCGGCGCACACCGACAGCCAGGTTCACCGCGGTGGGCCGGGCGCCCGCCAGCGCCTGGGCGGCATCGTCCACGTCGAAGCCGCGCGCGGCGGCGAGCGCGACTCCGTACGCCCCGGCGATACCCAGCAACGGCGCCCCTCGCACGGCCAGCGTGCGGATCGCCTCCACCAGCGCGGGAGCGTCCGTGCACACCAGCTCAACTTCCTCGGCCGGCAACCGTGTCTGATCGAGAACGACCAGCACCGGCCCTTCGGGCGGCTCGTCCCAGCGGATCGCCGGTATCTCCAGTGGCCCGTCGCCCTCGCGGAATTGCGCGTACTGATCAGCCATCCGCCCAGTCTGCCCCGTAGCAGGCGGACAATTGAAGGTGTCCACCCCATACGGGGGCCGGTCCCATGCCGGGCACACCGTGGCACGATGGCTGCCAACCTGCCCCCGCGACCGCGGACGGGCACCGTGAAGGAGCGACGATGAAAGACACTCCGGGCTGGGCCTCGCCCGGATCTGCCCCCTCCGACGGGCAGGAGCCGGACAACTCCGGCACCGCCGAGCCCCCGGAGCAGCCCGTGGACCAAGGTGGCACGAACCAGCCGGAGCCGCCCTCGAAGTGGTCCAAGGAGCAGCCCCCGCCCGGCCAGTGGTCCGCTCCCAGCCCACAGGGCCCCGGACAGGCCCCGCCGCCACCGCCCCCCGGCCCCGGCTGGGGCGGTCAGCAGCCCCCGGGCGCGGGCGGCCACGGAGGCCAGGGCGGAGGCTACGGCGGCTGGGGAGGCCCCGGCCGTGGCTACGGAGGCCCAGGAGGTCCCGGTGGCTGGGGCGGCAACTGGGGCGGTCCGCCGCCCGCCGCCAAGCCCGGCGTGATCCCCCTGCGCCCGCTCGGCGTCGGCGAGATCCTCGACGGCGCGGTCTCCACGATGCGGACCTACTGGCGTACCGTCCTGGGCATCTCGCTCACCGTCGCCGTCGTCACACAGATCGCGGTCATCCTGCTCCAGGGCCTGGTCCTGGACGACAGCGCGAGCACGGACGTCCTCAACGACCCGAGCGCCACCGCCGGCGAGCTGAGCCGCGCCCTGGGCGACACTCTGCTGAGCTCCGGCGTCGTCGTGCTCATCAGCCTGCTCGGCACCATCGTCGCCACGGCCCTGCTCACCTCCGTGACCAGCCGCGCGGTACTCGGCAAGCCGGTGACCACCGCCGAGGCCTGGCGCGACGCCAGACCCCGGTTGCCGAGGCTGTTCGCCCTGACCTTCCTGCTTCCGCTCATCGCCGTCGCGATCATCACCGTCGGCACTCTTCCCGGCCTGCTCATCGCCGTCGCCGGCTCGAGCAGCGCGGGCGCCGCGCTCGCGGTCCTCGGCGGGCTCGGCGCGGGCGTCGTCGCCCTCTGGCTGATGATCCGCTTCTCGCTCGCCTCGCCCGCCCTGATGCTGGAGAAGCAGGGCGTCCTGAAGTCGATGAGCCGCTCCGCGAAGCTCGTCCGCGGCTCTTGGTGGCGAGTCTTCGGCATCCAACTGCTCGCCACGATCATCGCCAACATCGTGGCGTCGATCGTCGTGATCCCCTTCGCCCTCATCGCCTCCGCCCTGAGCGGCGACGGCGTCGCCGGTTTCCTGAGCAGCGGCGGCAGCCCCGGCTGGACGTTCCTCATCGTCAGCGGTATCGGTTCGGTGATCGGCTCCATGATCACCTTCCCGATCTCCGCGGGCGTCACCGTGCTCCTCTACATCGACCAGCGCATCCGCCGCGAGGCCCTCGACCTCGACCTGGCCCGTGCCGCCGGTGTCCAGAACTACGGCTCCAGCACCCCCGGCACCACTCCGGGGAGCTGATGCGGTGAGTCCGGCGGGGGGAGTTCTCACAGCGGTACTGGCACTGCCGCACACCGGCGCCACGGCCGTACTCGCGCTACCGCGCGACGACGAACCACCGGTGACGATCCCGCGCGACCCCGCACGGGAGGCGGCCAAGCGCGAACTGTCCAAACGGATGTACCACGAGAACGACCCCAGCCCGGTGCAACGCGCTCTGAACACCTTCTGGGACTGGGTCGACAAACTGTTCAGCGCCGCCTCCACGGCGACTCCCGGCGGCACACTCGGACTTGTCGTCATCGTGGTGGCGGTGCTGGCGGTCGTGGCCGCCCTCTGGTGGCGCCTCGGCACCCCGCACCGCACCCCCACCTCCTCCGCCGCACTCTTCGACGATCGCCCCCGCAGCGCCGCCGAACACCGCGCGGCCGCCGAAGCACACGCCGCCCAGGGCCACTGGAACCAAGCCGTCCAGGAACGCATGCGCGCCGTCGTGCGCTCCCTCGAGGAGCGCGCCCTGCTCGACCCACGCCCCGGCCGCACCGCGGACGAGGCCGCCGCCGAAGCGGCCCGCACACTGCCCTCCCACACGGACCGACTGCGCGCCGCCGCCCGGGACTTCGACGAGGTCACATACGGCGGCCGGTCCGCGGGCTCCGACACATACCACCGCCTCACCGAACTCGACCGCGACCTCGAGCGCACCAAACCCGTACTCACCAGCAGCGCCCAGAGCACGGACCACAACAGCCGCCAGGGGGCCGCCTCATGACCGAGGCCACCCTCAGGTCCACCTCGGCGTCGCCCACCGCCCGCCAGGTGTGGACCCGCACCCGAGGCATCGTCCTCGCCGTCGTGATCCTGCTGGCGGCCGCCGTCGCGATCGCCGTGATCCGCTCCGGCGCCCAGCACGGCCGCCTCGATCCACGCTCCGCCGATCCCTACGGCAGCCGCGCCACCGCCGAACTCCTCGGCGACCGCGGGGTCTCCACGCGTGTGGTCACCACCCTGGACGAGGCCCGCGCCGCGGCCGGCGCCGACACCACCCTCCTCGTCGCCGCCCCGGACCTGCTGACCGACCATCAGCAGGCCGGCCTCCGCGCGGCGACCAAGAACTCCGGCGGCCGCACGATCCTGATCGCCCCCGACTCGCCCTCCCTCGGCACCCTCGCCCCAGGAGTCACCGCCGATCCCACGATCAGCTTCGACTCGACGCTCTCCCCCGGCTGCGACCTGCCAGCCGCCCGCCGCGCGGGCAGCGCCGACACCGGCGGCATCCGCTACAGCACCAACGACGTCGGCGCCGACGTCTGCTACCCCAGCGACGGCCTGCCCACCCTGCTGCGCATCCCGGCGGCCACCGGGAACGGCGACACCGTCGTCATCGGCGCCCCCGACATCCTCTACAACAACCGTCTCGACAAGCAGGGCAACGCCTCGCTCGCCCTCCAACTGCTCGGTTCCCGCTCCCACTTGGTCTGGTACCTCCCCTCCCTCTCAGACACCTCGGCCACCGACGCGGGCAAAAAGACCTTCCTCGATCTGCTCCCCTCGGGCTGGCTCTGGGGCACCCTTCAACTCTTCATCGCGGCAGGCCTGGCCGCCCTCTGGCGGGCACGCCGACTCGGCCCCCTCGTACCCGAACGCCTCCCCGTCGCCATCCGCGCCTCCGAAACCGTCGAAGGCCGCGCCCGCCTCTACCGCAAGGCCAACGCGCGCGACCGCGCGGCCGCCGCTCTGCGCTCCACCACCCGCACCCGACTCGCCCCCCTCATCGGCGTCTCCCCCGCCCAGGCGCATGCGCCCGAGGCACTGCTCCCCGCCCTGTCCGCCCGCCTCAACGGCGACGGACAGGCCCTGCACACCCTCCTCTTCGGCCCGCCGCCCAGCGACGACGCGGCCCTCATCTCCCTCGCCGACCAACTCGACGCCCTCGAAAGAGAGGTACGCCGTTCATGATGGCCCCGACCACTGACAACGCCGGGTACGCCGGGGATCCGGGCGCCGCCCGCTCCTCCCTGGAAGCCCTGCGCGCCGAGATCGCCAAAGCCGTGGTCGGCCAGGACCCCGCCGTGACCGGCCTCGTCGTCGCCCTCCTCTGCCGCGGACACGTTCTACTAGAAGGAGTCCCCGGAGTCGCCAAAACGTTGCTCGTCCGCGCGCTCGCATCCGCGCTCGAACTCGACACCAAGCGCGTCCAGTTCACTCCCGACCTGATGCCGAGCGACATCACCGGATCTCTCGTCTACGACGCCCGCACCGCCGCGTTCTCGTTCCAGCCCGGCCCGGTCTTCACGAACCTCCTGCTGGCCGACGAGATCAACCGCACCCCGCCCAAGACCCAGTCGTCCCTCCTCGAAGCGATGGAGGAGCGCCAAGTCACGGTCGACGGCACCCCCCGCCCGCTCCCGGAGCCCTTCCTGGTCGCCGCGACCCAGAACCCGGTCGAGTACGAGGGAACGTATCCTCTGCCCGAAGCCCAACTGGACCGCTTCCTGCTGAAACTGACGATCCCTCTGCCGTCCCGTCAGGACGAGATCGACGTCCTCACCCGCCACGCCGAGGGCTTCAACCCGCGCGACCTGCGCGCCGCCGGTGTACGCCCCGTAGCAGGCCCGGCCGACCTGGAAGCCGCCCGCGCCGCCGTGGCCAAGACATCGGTCTCCCCCGAAATCACGGGCTACGTCGTCGACATCTGCCGCGCCACCCGCGAATCGCCGTCCCTCACCCTCGGCGTCTCCCCGCGCGGCGCGACCGCCCTCCTCGCCACCGCCCGCGCCTGGGCCTGGCTGACCGGCCGCGACTACGTCATCCCCGACGACGTGAAGGCCCTGGCTCTGCCCACCCTCCGCCACCGCATCCAGCTCCGCCCCGAGGCCGAAATGGAAGGCGTGACGGCCGACTCGGTCATCAACGCGATCCTCGCCCACGTCCCCGTCCCCCGCTGATGGCGCTCACCGGACGCGCCGCCCTGCTGGCGGCCCTCGGCACACTCCCCGTCGGCATCTGGGAGCCAAGTTGGGCGGGCATCCTCGCCGTGAACGCTCCCCTGGCCCTGGCCTGCGCCTGCGACGCCGCCCTGGCCGCACCCGTACGCCGTCTCGGCCTGGCCCGCTCCGGCGACACCTCCGTACGCCTCGGCGAAACCGCCGATGTCACCCTGACCGTCACCAACCCCTCCGGCCGCCTCCTGCGCGCCCGCCTCCGTGACGCCTGGCCACCCAGCAGCTGGGAACCGGGCACCGAGGTGGCCGCCTCCCGCCACCGCCTGACGGTCCCCGCCGGCGAGCGTCGACGCCTCACCACCCGCCTACGCCCCACCCGGCGCGGCGACAGAAAGGCGGACCGCGTCACCATCCGCTCGTACGGCCCCCTCGGTCTCTTCTCCCGCCAGGGCAGCCACAAGGTGTCCTGGACCGTACGAGTCCTGCCACCCTTCACCAGCCGCAAGCACCTCCCCTCCAAACTGGCCCGCCTACGCGAACTCGACGGCCGCACCAGCGTCCTGACCCGCGGCGAGGGCACGGAATTCGACAGCCTGCGCGAGTACGTCCCCGGCGACGACACCCGCTCCATCGACTGGCGCGCCACGGCCCGCCAGACCACGGTCGCCGTGCGTACCTGGCGTCCCGAGCGCGACCGCCACATCCTTCTGGTCCTCGACACGGGCCGAACCTCGGCCGGCCGCGTGGGCGACGCCCCGCGCCTCGACGCCTCCATGGACGCGGCACTCCTCCTGGCCGCCCTGGCCTCCCGGGCCGGTGACCGCGTGGACCTCCTCGCCTACGACCGCCGGGTACGCGCCCTGGTCCAGGGCCGCTCAGCCGGCGACGTCCTCCCTTCCCTGGTCAACGCGATGGCGACCCTGGAGCCGGAGCTCGTCGAAACGGACGCCCGCGGCCTCACTGCCACGGCCCTGCGTACGGCCCCTCGCCGCTCCCTGATCGTGTTGCTGACCAGCCTCGACGCGGCCCCCATCGAAGAGGGCCTGCTCCCCGTACTCTCCGGTCTCACCCACCGCCACACAGTGCTCGTGGCTTCAGTGGCCGACCCGCACATCGCGCACATGGCTACGGCTCGGGGAAGCGCCGAGGCGGTGTACGAGGCGGCAGCCGCGGCCCAGGCCCAGACGGAACGCCATCGCACGGCCGAACAACTTCAGCGGCACGGAGTAACCGTCGTCGACGCGGTTCCGGACAACCTGGCGCCTGCCCTCGCGGATGCGTATCTGGCACTCAAGGCAGCGGGACGGCTGTAAACCGGCACAAAAAAGGGGGCCTCTCGAATCGAGAGGCCCAAAAAAATGATCCCGAACGCAGAAAACCCCCGTACCGATTTCCCGGTACGGGGGTTTTCCCTAAAATGAGTTCGGCGGCGTCCTACTCTCCCACAGGGTCCCCCCTGCAGTACCATCGGCGCTGTGAGGCTTAGCTTCCGGGTTCGGAATGTAACCGGGCGTTTCCCTCACGCTATGACCACCGAAACACTATGAAACTGTCACTACCGCACCACACCCAGTGGCCCTGGGCATGGGGTTGTTCGTGGTTTCAGAACCAACACAGTGGACGCGAGCAACTGAGGACAAGCCCTCGGCCTATTAGTACCGGTCACCTCCAGCGGTTACCCGCCTTCCAGATCCGGCCTATCAACC
>NZ_JBIBKX010000002.1:0-112002 GCF_042959425.1 Streptomyces sp. NPDC007896
ATCGCGCTGACACTGGTCCCGGCCCTCCTCGGCTTCTGGCCCAACGCCGTACTCTCCCGCCGCTCCCGCAAGCACGGACGGATCACGGAAGGCGGCGCGAACAACGGCGGCAGCCGCTGGGCACGCTTCGTCCTGCGCCGCCCCCTCCCGGTGCTCCTGCTGTCGGTCATGGGCCTGGGAACACTCGCCGTACCGGTGATGGACCTCCAGCTGGGCATGCCCGGCGCCGAGGCCAAGCCCACCTCCACCACCGAACGCCGCGCCTACGACGACCTCGCCAAGGGCTTCGGCCCCGGCTTCAACGGCCCCCTGACCATCGTCGTGGACGCCAAGACCGCCGCGAACCCCAAAACCGCGGTCACAACCATCGAAAAGAAGATCAAGGCCACCGCCGGGATCGTGTCCCTCTCCCCCGCACGCTTCAACACCGCGGGTGACACCGCGGTCTTCTCCGCCGTCCCCTCCACCGCACCCACCGACACCAAGACCCAGGACCTCGTCAAAACCATCCGGAACGAACGCCCCGCCACCGAGGCCTCGACCCACGCCGAGTTCGAGGTCACCGGCACCACCGCCCTCAACATCGACGTCGCCCACAAAACCCAGAACGCACTGATCCCCTACCTCATCGTGGTCGTCGGCCTGGCCATCCTGCTCCTGATGGTGGTCTTCCGCTCCCTCCTCGTCCCGATCAAAGCAGCCGCCGGCTTCCTCCTCTCCGTGCTCGCCGCCCTCGGCTCCGTCGTCGCGGTCTTCCAGTGGGGCTGGCTCGCCTCACTCCTCGGCGTCGAGACCACCGGCCCGATCATGAGCATGATGCCGATCTTCCTGGTGGGCATCGTCTTCGGCCTCGCGATGGACTACGAGGTGTTCCTCGTCGCCCGGATGCGCGAGGCATACGTCCACGGCGACAGCCCCAGCCAGGCCATCCAGAGCGGCTTCCGCCACAGCGCCCGCGTCGTCGTCGCCGCCGCACTGATCATGATGGCCGTGTTCTCCGGATTCATCGGCGCCGACGAATCAATGATCAAGATGATCGGCTTCGGCCTCGCGACCGCCGTCATGTTCGACGCCTTCATCGTCCGCATGGCCTTCGTACCGGCAGCCCTGGCCCTGCTCGGCAAAGCCGCCTGGTGGATACCGCACCGACTGGACCGGATCCTGCCCAAGGTCGACGTCGAGGGCCAAACCCTCACCCACCAATCCGCCATCGCCCCGGCACACAACGACCCGACCACACGGGAACCGGCCCGCATCTGACCACCCCACACACCTCAAGGCCGCCCGCGCCAAGCACGGGCGGCCTCCGGACCGTTCGTCGGCCGCCTTCAGGCTCGTACGCCCCGTCCCAAGGCTCTCTCCACCCTCGCCGCACGCCCCCGCCGGGCGCCAGAGCGTGTCCGGCGGACAGGCCTAAACCGCCATCAGCGGCGCGTCCTTCTTCCACTTGAGGATCTTGTCGAAACTGACCACCGCGCCGCCCCGTCCCGGTTCGTTGCCGATCTGGACGTGATCGGCGAGTTCCCGGATCAGGCACAGCCCCCGGCCGTGCTCGGCATCGGTGCGGACCGGGCGGAGCGCGGGACGCGCACGGCCCGGGGCGAAGCCCGGGCCGGAGTCGGAGACCTCGATGCGGCACTTCTCACCGTCGAGGTAGGCGGTGACCCGATAGGCCTCGGACGCGGTACCGGGAGCGGCGTCGCCGCCGTGCTCCACGGCGTTGGCGCAGGCCTCGCTGAGGGCCACGGAGAGGTCGTACGAGACGTCCGGATCGACGCCCGCCGTCTCCATCGTGCCGAGCAGCAGGCGTCTGGCGAGCGGAACGCTCGCAGCCTCACGCCGCAAATGGAGTGACCACCAGATGCTCATGCTCCAGCCTCCCGGCCGCGGCTCGACATACCGTTACGTATTGCCGCAACAACCTGTGCGCAATCGCCTGCGTGACGTGATGCCGCCCATACGGCGGATGCGCACGCGACAACGCTCGGTGTATGTGCGGGTGGTTCGGCGTATGTGCGGGTGGTTCGTCCCAGATCGTGATCTTCCGGACCATGGCTCGCGGACCGTCATCTTGCGGACCTGCAGTAGGAAGCGGGTAGGTCCAGTGCGATGATGAGCCCGCCATGACTGCCCCCCACCAGCGCAGGGCGCGCTCCGGACACGAGCTCCGGATTCTGCGGGCCGCGGTGTTCGCCGCGGTCTGTGTCGTGCTGGCCGCGGCCGGTCATGGGCTCGCTTCCTGCGCCACCGTCCCGCTGTGGACACTCGGCGCCGGATTCCTCGCGGTCTTCGCCGTCGCCGCCGCGCTGGCGGGACGGGAGCGTTCGCTGCCCGGCATCGCCGCGCTGCTCGCGGGCGGCCAGACCGCCCTGCACACGCTCTTCGGGCTCGCCGGAACCGCTACGGCGGGCTCAGGCTCCATGTCGATGGCCGACACCTCACTCGTGGAACGTGCCGCACGCCTCGTGTGCGGCACGACCGCGGCGGCGATCAGCCCGGCTCAGGCCATGAAGATCCTCGCTGACGCACGGCTCGACACGGGCACGACTCCGTCCATGTCCATGCCCATGCCCCACTCCTCGGACGCGATGTCGGCCGCCACGGGGTCCTCGATGTCCGTGTGGCCGTCCCTGCCGATGCTGCTCGGCCACGTCCTCGCGGCCGTCGCCGCCGGTTGGGTGCTGCGCCGCGGTGATCTGGCGCTGCTGCGGCTGATACGGCTGTCCGCGCACGGGGTCTCGGAAGGAGCGCTCGTACGCGCCCTACGCGGGGCGCTCGCGCTCGTACGCGCCCTGCGGGCCGGACTTCCGGGTACGCCCGAGGCGGCACCGCGCGCCCGGCGCACCGCGCTTCTGACGCCACCCAAGCCCCGTACCGCCGAGCTCCAGCACAGCGTCGTCCGCCGCGGACCGCCCCACTCCACCGCTCTCGTCCTCGCCGCCTGACACGACGCGCCACTCCACCGGACCGATCCGAAGGGGATGCCGTCGTGCGGCACGCGCGCGTGCACGCGAAGACACCCCCAGGGGCCCATCGCGCCCTTCGCACGCGCACCCTCCTTCTTTTCTCATCGGACTGAAAGTGGAGTGCTCTCTTCCATGAAGGCTTCCCGTATCGCCGCCGCCGGTGCCGTCGCCGCCTCGGCCGTCCTCGCCGTCTCCGCCCCCGCCTTCGCGCACGTCAGCGTGCAGCCGGAGGGCGAGGCCGCCAAGGGCGGTTACGCCGTCGTCGACTTCAAGGTCCCCAACGAGCGCGACAACGCCTCGACCAACAAGGTCGAGGTGAACTTCCCGACCGACCACCCGCTCGCCTCCGTCATGCCGCAGCCCCTCGACGGCTGGTCCGTGACGGTCACCAAGAGCAAGCTGGCCAAGCCGCTCACGATGCACGGCGAGAAGATCTCCGAGGCCGTCACCAAGGTCACCTGGACCGCCACCGGCAAGGGCATCGAGCCGGGCTTCTTCCAGAAGTTCCCGCTCTCCGTCGGCGCGCTCCCCGAGGACACCGACGAGCTCGTCTTCAAGGCGATCCAGACGTACGACAACAAGGAGGTCGTGCGCTGGATCGAGCCGCAGAAGGAGGGCCAGGAGGAGCCCGAGAACCCGGCTCCGGTGCTCACACTCTCCGACGCGTCCACGGACGGCCACCACGGGTCCTCCGGCACTGCCAAGGACGCCTCCGACACCTCCACGGCGGCCCCCGCCTCGTCCACCTCGTCCGCCTCTGCCTCCTCCTCCGACAGCAGTGACACCACCGCGCGCGTTCTCGGTGTCGTCGGCATCGTCGTCGGCGCGGCGGGCGTGGCGTACGGCGTTCTCGCCGGCCGTCGGCGCACCGAGGCCTGAGGCCCACCGCACCCCTTCGTTGTGCACCGGTAGGTCGTACACCCTCGTCAGAGAGGTCGTACGACCCCGGTGCACACCGGAGCCCTCACATCTGGGACATTTTTCTATGCGCAAGAAGACGTATGCCGCGGCCGCCCTGTTCGCCGCCGCCGCACTGACCCTTTCCGCCTGCGGCAGCGGCGACGACAGCAACAAGCCGATCGCCGACGTGTCCGCCGAGGCCGGCACGGGCAAGGCAGCCACGGTCCTCGACAAGGCGTTCGAGAAGCCCGACCTGGTCCTCACCGACACGAACGGCAAGAAGTACGACTTCCGGGCCGAGACCAAGGGCGTCCCGACGCTGATCTACTTCGGCTACACCCACTGCCCCGACGTCTGCCCGACGACGATGAGCAACCTCGCCGTCGCCAAGAAGCAGCTGCCCAAGGCGGAACAGGACAGGCTCAAGGTCGTGTTCGTCACCACCGACCCGGCCCGCGACACCCCCGCCGCACTCGGCAAGTGGCTCAAGGGGATCGACCCCGCCTTCGTCGGCCTCACCGGCGACTTCCCCACCATCCAGGCGGGCGCCCGCACCCTGGGCATCTCCATCGAGCCGACGGCGAAGGACAAGAACGGCAAGCTCGTCTCCGTGCACGGCACCCAGGTCATCGCGTTCTCTCCGAAGACCGACGGAGGCTATGTGATCTACGGCGAGGACGCCACCGTCGACGACTACACCAAGGACCTCCCCAAGCTCATCAAGGGAGAGAATCCGTGAGCCGGCCCGGAGCCCCTTCGAGGCGTCTCGCGGGATGTGCGGCGCTGACGGCCACGGCGCTGGCGCTGGCGGGCTGCGGCTCCAACGACTCCTCCTCGGACAACGCGGGCAAGCCCGAGCTGAAGATCACCGGCGCCTACATGCCCGCCCCCGTCATGGACACCATGGCGGCAGGCTTCTTCACCGTCACCAACTCCGGCGGCGCCGACACCCTGACCTCCGTCACCAGCGGCCTCGCCTCCGACGTCACGCTGCACTCCACCAAGGGCGGCGCGATGGAGGAGCAGAAGTCGTTCGCCGTGCCCGCCGACGGGTCACTCGACTTCGCGAGCGGCGGCAACCACCTCATGTTCGAAAAGCTCACCCACAAGCCTCTGGAGGGCGAGAAGGTGTCGGTGACGCTGCACTTCACCAAGGCGGGCGCGGTGAAGATCTCCATGCCGGTCAAATCCGCGACGTACAACCCGAAGACCGGGCACTGAGGGAGGGATCACCGTGACACAGACCATCGCTCCCCGTACGGCTGCCACCACCACTGGAGGGGTCGCTTTTCGGGTACGGGCACTGCTGTTGCTGCTCCTCGCCGTGATCGGCGCGGTCCTGGCCGGCGCCACGCCCGCCTCCGCGCACGCCGCGCTGACCGGCAGCGATCCCCAGCAGGGAGCGGTGGTCGGCCAGGCACCCGCCCAGATCTCGCTGACGTTCTCCGAGAAGGTCGCGATGTCCGACGACTCGGTGCGCGTGCTCGACCCCAAGGGCAAGCGCGTCGACACCGGCAAGGCGGCCGACCTGGGCGGCACCACCTATGGCGTGAAGCTCCACTCGGGGCTGCCCGACGGCACGTACACCGTCACCTACCAGGTGGTGTCGGCGGACAGCCACCCCGTCTCCGGCGCGTTCACCTTCTCCATCGGCGCGCCCTCGCAGACCTCCGTCGCGCTCTCCGACCCGGCCGTGGGCGGCGGAGTCGTCGGTGCACTCTATGGGTTCGGGCGGTATGTCTCGTACGCCGGATTCATCCTGCTGGTGGGCGGCGCGGCCTTCGTACTGGCTTGCTGGCAGCGCGGCGCCGGGGTCCGTCCGGTGCAACGGCTCGTGGTCTCCGGGTGGCTCGCGCTGACCGGCGCCACCCTCGCGCTGCTGCTCCTGCGCGGCTCCTACGTCGGCTCCGGCAAGGTCGGCGACATCTTCGACCTGACCCTGCTCGGGCAGGTGCTGCAGACCAAGGCGGGCGCGGCACTGGTCTCGCGGCTGCTGCTGCTCGCCGCGGGCGCGCTGTTCATCGCGGTGCTCTTCGGGGCGTACGCGCGACGGGATGAGACCGATGGGTCCGACGAGGGCGGCGCGTCCGACAAGGACCGCGTCGATGCCGATGCCGAGAAGAGGGACCTCACCTTCGGGCTCGCGATCGGCGGCGCCGTCGTCGCGGCGGGCCTGGCGGCGAGCTGGGCGATGGCCGAGCACGCCTCCACCGGTATCCAGGCGAGCCTCGCGATGCCCGTCGATGTGCTGCACCTGCTGGCGGTCGCCGTCTGGCTGGGCGGGCTGTCGACGCTGCTCGTGGCGCTGTTCCGGGCGCCCGCCGAGACGCAGATCGACGCGGTGGCCGTACGGCGGTTCTCACGCGTCGCGTTCGGCAGCGTGACCGTGCTGGCCGCGACCGGGATCTACCAGTCCTGGCGCCAGGTCGGCTCCTGGTCCGCGCTGACCGGAACGTGGTACGGGCAGTTGCTGCTCATCAAGATCAGCCTGGTGGCCGTCCTCATCGGCATCGGGTGGATCTCGCGGCGGTGGACGGCGCAGCTGTCCGAGGCGCCGCGGGCGAAGGCCATGGCGACAGCCGGGGCCACGGTCGGGACGACAGCCGGGGCGACGGCTCTCGCCGGACAGCGGACGAAGCAGCCGACAAAGGTGCCCGCGAGTTCCAGGGACTCAAGCTCTGGAGACTCAAGCTCTGAGGACTCGAACTCCGCGGGCTCGGATTCCAGGGACTCGAACTCCGCGGGCTCGAACTCCAGGGGCTCGAACTCGGGAGACTCCCGGCGCGCCACTCAACTCGCCCGGCAGCAGGCCGCCGTGACCACCGCGCGCCAGAAGCGCCTCCGCGACGCCGACCCGGCCCGGGCCGGCCTGCGCCGCTCGGTGCTCGCCGAGACGGGCGTCGCCGTCGTCCTGCTGGCCGTGACGACCGTGCTGACGTCCACCGAGCCGGGGCGCACGGAGGAAACGGCCCAGCAGGCCACCGCGTCCTCCTCGCAGCGGTCCGGGTCGCTCTCCCTGAAGCTCCCGTTCGACACGGGTGGCCAGGACGGCAAGGGCACCGCGGAGGTCACCCTCGACCCGGCCCGCGTCGGCGGCAACGAGATGCACGTCTTCGTGGAACGGCCGAACGGCAAGGCCTTCGACGTCCCCGAGGTGAAGGTCGCCTTCACCCTGGAGGCCAAGAAGATCGGCCCGCTGCCCGTGACCCCCGACCGCATCGCCACCGGCCACTGGTCGGCGATCGGCGTGCAGATCCCCATGGCGGGCGACTGGGAGATCGCGGTGACCGTGCGCACCTCCGACATCGACCAGACGACCGTCACCAAGAACGCGAAGATCGGCTGAACCTCACCATGGCTGACCTGCCCACTCCGGAAGCCACCACGGAAAACACCCCTCCAGGAGAGGCCCTTTCCCAGAAGCCCTCTTCTGGCGGGGTCTTTTCCCGGCGCCGGCTGCTCGGCACCGCCGGTGCCACCGGTCTCGCCCTGGGCGCGGCCGGAGGTGCCGCCGGGTACGCGGCGGCACCCGCCGCCGACAAGGCAGCGCCCCTGACCTCGCTCGGCGCGGACACGGTGATGTTTCACGGGAAACATCAGCCCGGCATCACCACCGCGCTCCAGGCCCGTGGCCACCTCGTCGCGTTCGACCTGGCCGCGGGCGCGGGCCGCAAGGAGGCCGCCGCACTGCTGCGCCGCTGGTCGACGACGGCCCAGCGGCTGATGGCGGGCGAGGCCGCCGCGCAGGACGACACGGACGTCGCCCGTGACGCCGGACCGTCGTCCCTGACGGTCACCTTCGGCTTCGGAAACAGCTTCTTCGCGCGGACGGGTCTGGAGAAGCAGCGCCCGGTCGCCCTCGACCCACTGCCCGACTTCTCGTCCGACCACCTCGACAAGGCGCGCAGCAACGGCGACCTGTGGGTGCAGATCGGCGCCGACGACGCCCTGGTCGCCTTCCATGCCCTGCGCACGCTCCAGAAGGACGCGGGCAGCGCGGCCCGGGTGCGCTGGCAGATGAACGGCTTCAACCGCTCGCCCGGCGCAACGGCCCGTCCGATGACGGCCCGCAACCTGATGGGCCAGATAGACGGCACCCGCAATCCGAAGCCGTCCGAGTCCGACTTCGACCGGCGGATCTTCGTGCCGGCCGCCGGCGACCCGGCATGGATGGCGAACGGCTCGTACGCCGTCGTACGCCGGATCCGGATGCTCCTCGACGACTGGGAGAAGCTGTCCGTCAAGGCCCAGGAGGACGTCATCGGGCGGAAGAAGTCCACCGGGGCGCCGCTGACCGGTGGCACCGAGACGACCGCCATGAACCTCGACAAGACCGACGCCGACGGCAACCTGGTCGTCCCCCTCAACGCGCACGCCCGGATCACCCGGCCCGACCAGAACGGCGGCGCCGCGATGCTGCGCCGTCCGTTCTCCTTCCACGACGGCTTCGACACGGACGGGGTGCCCGACGCGGGCCTGCTCTTCGTCTGCTGGCAGGCGGATCCGCTGCGCGGCTTCGTCCCGGTGCAGCGCAAGCTCGACCGCGGCGACGCCATGTCCACGTACATCCGCCACGAGGCGAGCGGGCTGTTCGCGGTGCCGGGCGGGGCGGCAGAGGGGGAGTACGTGGGTCAACGGCTGCTGGAAGGGTGATCCGTGCGGGACGGTGCCCATTAGGGTGACGGGTATGTCGGCGACGCGCTACACCTATCTCGGCCCCGAGGGAACGTTCACCGAGGCCGCCCTCCGCACGCTCCCGGAAGCCGCGACACGGGAGCTGGTACCCATGGTGTCCGTGCCGGCCGCGCTCGACGCGGTGCGCGCGAGCGAGGCCGCGGGCGCGCTCGTCCCGATCGAGAACTCGGTCGAGGGCGGTGTCACCGCCACCCTCGACGAGCTCGCCAAGGGCGAGCCGCTGATGATCTACCGCGAGGTCGTCCTGCCGATCGCCTTCGCCCTGCTGGTCAGGCCCGGCACGGCACTGAAGGACATCAAGACGGTCACCGGCCACCCGGTCGCCCAGCCGCAGGTACGCAACTGGCTCGGCGCCCACCTGCCGAACACCGTGTGGGAGTCGGCGGCCTCGAACGCGGACGGCGCCCGGCTGGTCCAGGAGGGCCGGTACGACGCGGCCTTCGCGGGCGAGTTCGCGGCGGCGACCTACGGGCTCGAGCCGCTGGTCACCGAGATCCACGACGCGGCGAACGCCGAGACCCGCTTCGTGCTGGTCGGCCGTCCGGCCCGGCCCGCGGCCCCGACCGGCGCCGACAAGACGTCCGTGGTCATCTGGCTCGGCGACGACCACCCGGGTGCGCTGCTCGAACTGCTCCAGGAGTTCGCCGTGCGCGGCGTCAACCTGATGCGGATCGAATCACGGCCGACCGGCCAGGGCATCGGCAACTACTGCTTCTCCGTGGACGCCGAGGGCCACATCACCGACCGCCGTGTGGGCGAGGCACTGATGGGCCTCAAGCGGATCAGCCCCCAGGTGCGCTTCCTCGGGTCCTATCCGCGGGCCGGAGTCGCCCTGGAGGACGTACGGCCGCTGCGGCCCGGGACGTCGGACGGTGCGTTCTCGGCGGCGTCGGACTGGCTGGCACGCTGCCAGGACGGACGGTTCTAGGCCGGATCCAGGCTGGATCGAGGCCGGATCGAGGCCGGATCGAGGCCGGATCGAGGCCGGATCGAGGCCGGATCGAGGCCGGATCGAGGCCGGTTCCAGGCCGGATCGAGGCCGGTTCCAGGCCGGACCCAGGCCTGTTCGGGTTCTCGCGTCGGCGGCTCGTCGGCGCGGCCTTTTCCCCTGTCCTGCTCCGCATTCCACCAGTCCTACCTGCCGATTTTCGTCATCCACAGATGTTATCCACAGGTGTGCTTCTCGACCTGGGGACAAGTCGACAACGAAGCATTACATCGTCGACAAATCGGCCTACAGGACCCAAGTTCGTCCACAGCCCCGCACGTCACCCCTCGTCCACTCTTTTCCCTTGATCAATCCTTTGGAGCGAAGCATTTCCACTCGAACGTGGGTGTACGGATGGTTTGACCCGGGAATTCTTCGTCCCGCATGCGGCTTTCGGAACGATCACCTCCGAAGTCCACAGATCTTCCGCACAGCCTGTGGATAACTCTGCGGGGGCATAGACCCCTGTGGACAACCCCTCCTCAAGTCCCGGTCTCCACAAGGGAATCCAGTCAACCTCATGACTACTGTATGCACCGTTTCAGGGAGTACCGTCCCTTTTATTGACGCGGACCGGCGCTCATGGGCTCTCATGGGCTCTCATTGATGATCAAGGAATTTCGGTCCGGCATTTCACTCATGACGTCACAGAAGTGACGGAGCGGAATATCGAGTCGATGGCCGGAAGCGCGCACCGGTAGCCTTGAGGGGTGATTGACCTTCGCCTGCTCCGTGAGGACCCCGACCGTGTTCGCGCCTCCCAGCGCGCCCGTGGAGAGGACGTCGCCCTCGTCGACTCCCTCCTCTCTGCCGACGAGCGGCGCAGGTCGTCCGGCGTCCGCTTCGACGAGCTCCGATCCGAGCAGAAGGCGCTCGGCAAGCTGATCCCCAAGGCGTCCGGCGACGAGAAGGCCGAGCTGCTGAAGAAGGCCGGGGAGCTCGCCGCCGCCGTCAAGACCGCCGACGCCGAACAGCATGAGGCGGACGAGGAGACCAAGCGTCTGCTCCTCCAGCTCGGCAACCTGGTCCACCCGGACGTCCCGGTCGGCGGCGAGGAGGACTTCGTCGTCCTGGAGACGCACGGCACGATCCGCGACTTCGGCGCCGAGGGCTTCGAGCCCAAGGACCACCTGGAGCTCGGCGAGGCGCTCGGCGCCATCGACGTCGAGCGGGGCGCCAAGGTCTCCGGCTCGCGCTTCTACTACCTGACGGGTGTCGGCGCGCTCCTGGAGCTCGCCCTCGTCAACGCGGCGATCGCGCAGGCCACCGAGGCCGGCTTCACCCCGATGCTGACCCCGGCCCTGGTCCGCCCGCGCGCCATGGAGGGCACCGGCTTCCTCGGTCAGGCCGCGGAGAACGTGTACCACCTGGAGAAGGACGACTACTACCTGGTCGGCACCTCCGAGGTCCCCCTCGCGGCGTACCACATGGACGAGATCCTCGACGCCGACCAGCTGCCGCTGCGCTATGCCGGATTCTCGCCGTGCTTCCGCCGCGAGGCCGGCACCTACGGCAAGGACACCCGCGGCATCTTCCGTGTGCACCAGTTCGACAAGGTCGAGATGTTCTCGTACGTCGACCCCGAGGACGCGGAGAACGAGCACAAGCGGCTCCTGGACTGGGAGAAGCAGTGGCTGACCGGCCTCGAGCTGCCCTTCCAGGTCATCGACGTGGCCTCGGGCGACCTCGGTGCCTCCGCGTCCCGCAAGTTCGACTGCGAGGCGTGGATCCCGACCCAGGGCAAGTACCGCGAGCTGACCTCGGCCTCGAACTGTGACGGCTTCCAGGCGCGCCGCCTGTCCGTGCGCATGCGCGACGGCAAGAAGGTCCAGCCGCTCGCCACGCTGAACGGCACGCTGTGCGCCGTCCCGCGCACGATCGTGGCGATCCTGGAGAACCACCAGCTGGCCGACGGCTCCGTGCGGGTGCCCGAGGTGCTGCGACCGTACCTGGGCGGACGTGAGGTTCTGGAGCCGATCTCCAAGTGACCGCCGCCGCCGGATCGACCGGTCCGACCGGGTCCACTGGTCCGGTCGGATCCACGGGTCCAAACGGATCGTTCCCCTACAAGCTCGTCGCGACCGATCTCGACGGTACGCTGCTGCGTTCCGACGAGACGGTCTCGGAGCGCACGCGTGAGGCACTCGCCGCGGTGACCGCGGCGGGCGCCGCGCACATCGTCGTCACCGGGCGCGCGGTGCCCTGGACCCGGCACATCCTCGACGACCTCGGCTACGAGGGTCTCGCGGTGTGCGGCCAGGGCGCGCAGGTGTACGACGCGGGGGAGCACCGGCTGCTCACCTCGGTGACGCTGGACCGGCAACTGGCCGGGCTCGCGCTCGCCAAGATCGAGGCGGAGGTCGGCCCACTGCTGCTGGCCGCGAGCCGCGACGGGCTCGACGGCGAGGTACTGGTCGGCCCCGGCTACCGCAGGCAGGACGGCTCGCTCCCGGTCGTCCCGATCAGGGACGCGACGGACCTCTGGTCGGCCCCTCTGAACAAGGTCTACGTGCAGCACCCCACGCTCTCCGACGACGAACTGGCCGCGGTGGCGACCAGGGTCGCGGGCGGCCTGGTCGGCGTCACCATGGCGGGCGCGGGGATAGTGGAACTCCTCCCCCTCGGCCTCTCCAAGGCCACGGGGCTGTCCCTCGCCGCCCGTCGCCTCGGTGTGAAGGCCGCGAACACGATCGCCTTCGGCGACATGCCCAACGACATTCCGATGTTCGCCTGGGCGGCCCACAGTGTGGCCATGGCGAATGCCCACGACGAGCTCAAGGCCGTCGCGGACGAGGTGACGTCCTCGAACGAGGAGGACGGCATCGCGGTGGTGCTGGAGCGGTTGCTGGGCTAGCGGGTGCGGGCACAGCCCGCGGCGCCGGATGCCCGCGGCGTCGGATGCCCTGTGAGCACCCCAGCCCTGCCAGGTCCCGGTGACAACGTCTCGCGGAGGATGCGCGGATCGAACGCGCGCGGGGTTGACCCCGACCACGGCTTAGCAAGCCGGTGCCTTACCTCTCGGCCAATCCTCCGGGTGGGCGGCCCGCGCGGCGTACGCGCGCTCGAAGCGGCCGCCCCGGGCAGCCCCCCGCGCGGGCGGGCTCCAACGGAGGGGTAACTACTCCGGAGCCTGCCGCGGGCTGCCCTGTAGGGAGCTCGACGGACTGCTACTCATGGGCATCGTCGCGCTCCTCTCCCAGAACGTGGCGCCGGCTCGATGCGGCGGCGTGGACATAACTACTGTGCCCGTACGCCGACTTGGGCGCCACTGAATAAAGCCGCCCCTCAAAGGGGGTTACCGGCGGCGCCACCTGCGGCGCCGTGCCTTGCTGAAGAACCACCCCGCGGGCGGCTCGTCGGAGCGCCAGGGCTGCGGGTCGGGTCCCCCCTCGCGCCAGCGGGCGGCGAGCATACGGGCGCGGGCGGACGGTTCGGTCGTCTCGGCCGACCGTATGAAGCTCTCGTCCAGTACGAGGCCGTCCCAGACGTCCTCGGTCTCCCTCTGTTCCTCGCCTTGCGGTTCCGCCATCCCCGTTCCTCCTAGCCGCGCGTCCCCTCCGCCCAGTGTGCCGGGACAGAGGTGAAGCCACTGTCAAGAAAAAGGGGGCGCCACGCGCGCGTACGTGGCGACAACCGGCACGCGCGCGTGGAACCCCCGGCTCACTCCTCGCCGGCCAGCGTCAGCGACCGCAGTCGCTGCCCGGCGTACCAGGTGGCGAGCACGGTCACCACGACCAGGAGCACCGTCGCGGTGGGCAGGCCCACGTCCGAGGTGACGAGGTCGCCGCCGGTGACCTTGTGGCCCACGGCGAGCGCCCACTGCTGGACGCTGAGCGTGCGCGCGCCGGACACCAGCGACCCGAACAGGGCCTCCCAGACCAGCGCGTAGACGAGCCCGAAGACCACCGCGTGCCGGGTGACCGTCCCCAGCAGCAGGAACAGCGCGGCGTACGCGATCGAGGCGACCAGCGCCGCCACGGTGTAGGCGACGGCGACCTGCTGGCCGTTGCCGTTGAGGATCATGCCGGCGATGAACGTCGGCAGGGCGGAGAACGCCATGGTGACGGCGATCGCGACGATCAGTTTGGTGAAGATGATCGTCGGCCGCTTCAGGGGCTTGGCCAGCAGATACACCACCGAGCCGTCGTCGATCTCGGGGCCGATCGCGCCGGTGCCGGCGATGACGCCGATGATCGGCACCATCGTGGCGAGCGCGAACCCGCCGAGCAGGTCCGATGCCACCTGGTCGTCGGCTCCGGCGAAGCTGCGTACGGCCGCGGAGATCACGATGAGCAGGACGGGCAGCGCACAGAGGATGAGGGCCCGGCGGCGGCCGAGCAGGGCTCGATAGGTGAGCCGGGCGACTGTGGGGTCGTACATCTTGGCCTCCTACGCCGCGACGAGATACGAGAAGACGGACTCGAGGGACTCGTCGGACGGCGAGACCGTGAGCAGCCGGATGCCGTGCTCGCGCGCGACGCGCGGCAGCAGCGCCGTGAACCTGCCGAAGTCGACCGCCTGGATGCGCAGAGCGCCCTCGGCCAGGTCCACTTCGATGCCTGACGTCGACGGGTCGGCGATCAGCGCGGCGGCCAGCGCCCGGTCGTCGCTGGAGCGCACCAGGTAGCGGTGCGGGCGGTCGGTCATCAGGCGGCGGATGCGGCGGAAGTCGCCGCTGGCCGCGTGCCGTCCGGCGACGATCACCTCGATGTGGGCGGCGAGCTGTTCGACCTCTTCGAGGATGTGGGACGAGAACAGCACCGTGCGGCCCTCGTCGCCCATGCGGCGCAGCAGGTCCATGAGCTGCATGCGCTGGCGCGGGTCCATGCCGTTGAAGGGCTCGTCGAGCAGCAGCAGGGACGGGTCGTGGACGAGCGCGGAGGCCATCTTCACGCGCTGCCGCATGCCCTTGGAGTAGGTCGAGATCTTGCGGTCCTGCGCGTACTCCATCTCGACCGTGGCGAGCGCCCGCTGGGCGGCCTTCGCTCCGAGGCCGTGCAACTCGGCGTTGGCGACGACGAATTCCTGGCCCGTGAGGAAGTCGTACATCGCCTCGCGCTCCGGGACGATGCCGATGTGCTTGTAGATCTGTTCGTTGCGCCAGACCGGCCGACCGTCGAGGGTGACGGTGCCGGTGGAGGGGGCGAGGAAGCCGCCCATCATGTTGATGAGGGTGGACTTCCCGGCGCCGTTCGGGCCGAGCAGGCCGGTGACGCCGGGGCCGATCGTCATCGTGATGTCGTTGACCGCCACCACGTTGCCGAACCAGCGCGAGACGTGGTCGATGTTGAGCGTGGTCACAGCCCGACCTTTCGGTAGCGGCGCATCAGGAGGCCGTAGGAGCCCGCGATGAGCCCCAGGACGACGACGAGGTAGACGACTCCCTGCCCGGACGAGGGGCCCTCCCCTCCGGGGAAGGCGGAGGTGGCGCCGAGGAAGGCCGTCTGCACCCCGTCGATGAGCGTGATGGGAGAGAAGAGGCCGAGCCAGGGCACGGCCGAGGAGCTGGACTGCTCGAAGGCGATGGCCTGGACGGTCGACACGGCTCCGTAGGAGATGGTCAGCGCCGCGATGACGGCCGCGATGCCGAAGCCGCGGCGCGGGGTGATCGACGAGATGACCAGGCCGATCCCGGCGAAGAGCAGCGACAGCAGTGCCACGGAGACCAGCCCCTGTCCGAAGCCCTTCGTCTGGTCGGCGAAGTCGAGCTTCGCCAGAAGCGCCCCTACGTAGAGCACGATCAGCGGCGCGGTCGTCAGGATGAACAGCGCCGAGGCCAGCGCCGCGTACTTGGCGCGTACGTAGTCGACGGTCTCCATGGGGCGTGAGAAGTACAGCGGCACGGTCTTGAAGCGCAGGTCGCGCGAGACGGACTGCGGTCCCTGGGAGGCGACGTACAGACCGATGACGGCCTGCATGATGACGGCGTAACGCGTGTAGTCGACCGGCAGGGCCTTCGCCTTGGTGGCGACCGCGACGGCCACCATGATGAGTGCGGGGACGCACATCACCACGAAGAGCAGCATCGGCAGCACCTTGGACTTGACCGAGCGGCCCAGGCCGTAGGAGCCGCGCAGGGACTGCGAGTACAGCGATCGGCGGGCGTAGGCGCGGCCCAGGCGCGGGCCGTCGTAGTGGCGGTAGCCGATGTCGTGGATCCGGGTCTGCTCACCACGCGGGGTGAGGGACTGCTCAACTGCCATGGCCCACTGCCTCCTTCCGTACGCCCTGCACGTCCGTCCCTTCCGTCTGTTCCTCGCGGAAGACCTCCGCGATGTGGTGCCGGCGCTGTTCCATCCGGATCAGGCCGAGGCCGAGGTCGGCGACGACGTCGCGGACGAGGTCGTAGGTCTCCTCGCCCTCGGCGGTCAGCAGCAGGATGTGGCCGGCGCCCGGCAGCCCGCTACCGTCGTGGGTCTCGACCCCGCGCGCGTGGAGCGCCTCGCGGACCGCCTTGGTGCCGTCCGGGTGCTCGTCGGTGTCGGTGACCTCGATGGCGAGGGTCGTCGTGGTCTGGGTGAAGTCCGTGGTGGAGCTGGACCGCAGCAGTTTGCCGCCGTCGACGACCACGACGTGGTCGCAGGTGCGCTCCAGCTCGCCCAGCAGGTGCGAGGTGACCAGGACCGAGATCCCGAAGTCGGTGTGGATACGGCGGATCAGGCCGAGCATCTCGTCGCGGCCGACCGGGTCGAGGCCATTGGTCGGCTCGTCGAGGAAGACCACCTGGGGGTCGTGGACGAGGGCCTGCGCGAGCTTGACGCGCTGCTTCATGCCCGTCGAGTAGCCACCGATGGGGCGGTAGCGCTCCTCGTACAGTCCGACGTGGCGCAGGGTGTCCGCGGTGCGCTCGCGGGCCGCGGCCGGCGGGAGCCCGGACATGCGCGCCATGTGGACGACGAACTCGGTGGCCGAGACGTCGGGGGGCAGGCAGTCGTGCTCGGGCATGTACCCGACCCGCTCACGGATGGCGCCGCCTTGGGTGGCGACATCGAGTCCGAGCACTTGGGCGCGGCCCTCGGTGGCGGGGGAGAGACCCAGCAGGATCTTGATCAGTGTGGACTTGCCGGCTCCGTTGGCTCCGACGAGTCCGGTCACACCGGGTCCGACGTCCACGGAGAGCCGGTCAAGAGCGGTCACCCGGGGGTACCGCTTGCTCAGGCTTTCGGTCGCGATCACAGTCACGTTGTCGAAGGTAGTGGCGCACGCCACAGCGGTCGTCAACCCACGGAGCTGTATCCGCGTCCGACTCCAGTCGTACGGGCCCGTAGGGGTCCCCCTGAAGTCGAACAACCGGCGGGGGTTTATCCACATCGGACCGGTTGTCCACAGGTGCCACGCAGGACTATTGACGCAGCCTCTAACAACTGTCACATTCGCCAGTGTCACGTTACGGACACGTACCGTGCGGCGCTGGGCGAAGGAGAAGTGACTCTCGTGACTCTCGAAGGCGCGCGCGAGCGCCGGGTGCGGACGGGTGGGATCGAGCTGTGCGTCGCCGAGCTGGGCGATCCGGCGGGGCCCACGGTGATCCTCGTGCACGGCTATCCGGACTCGAAGGAGGTGTGGTCCGAGGTCGCCACCCGCCTGGCCGAGCGTTTCCACGTGGTGCTGTACGACGTCCGTGGCCACGGCGGGTCGACGGCCCCGCGGCCGCTGCGGGGCGGGTTCACCCTGGAGAAGCTGACGGACGACTTCCTGGCCGTCGTCGACGCGGTGAGCCCCGACCGCCCGGTGCACCTGGTGGGGCACGACTGGGGTTCGGTGCAGTCCTGGGAGTTCGTCACGGTCGCCCGCACCCAGGGCCGGATCGCCTCCTTCACCTCCATGTCCGGGCCGTCCCTCGACCACTTCGGCCACTGGATCAAGCGGCGCGTGCGGCGGCCCACCCCGCGCAGGGTCGGCCAGCTCCTCGGCCAGGGCGCCAAGTCCTGGTACGTGTACCTGCTGCACACGCCCGTGCTGCCGGAGCTCGCCTGGCGCGGCCCCCTCGGCAAGCAGTGGCCGAAGATCCTGCGGCGGGTAGAGAAGGTGCCCGCGGGCGACTATCCGACCTCCTCGTTGCCGACGGACGCGGCGAACGGCGCGTGGCTGTACCGCGACAATGTGCGGGCCCGGCTGAGCAGGCCACGCCCGGACGCCTACGCGCACGCGCCCGTGCAGCTCGTCACGCCCCTGGGGGACGGGTTCCTTTCCGAGCGGCTCTACGACGACCTGGAGGAGTGGGCCCCGCAGCTGGTGCGTCGCACCCTCCCGGACAAGCACTGGATCCCGCGTACGCGGCCCGACCAACTGGCTTCCTGGATCACGGACTTCGTGCACGCCAACGAGGACGGCGTGCCAGTGCGGGACACCGTCGCCACGGGCAGGTACGCCGACCGGTTCGGCGGGCAGCTCGTGCTGGTCACCGGCGCGGGCAGCGGCATCGGACGGGCCACCGCCTTGGCGTTCGCCGAGGCCGGCGCGCGTGTGGTGGCCGTCGACCGGGACGCGGAGGGCGCGGCTCGCACGGCGGAGATGTCCCGGCTGATCGGCTCCCCCGAAGCGTGGTCCGAGACGGTCGACGTCTCCGACGAGCAGGCCATGGAGAAGCTCGCCGAAAGGGTCGCGGGCGAGTACGGCGTGGTGGACGTGCTGGTGAACAACGCCGGGATCGGACTGTCCGGGTCCTTCTTCGACACGACTCCGGAGGACTGGAAGAAGGTCCTCGACGTCAACCTGTGGGGCGTGATCCACGGCTGCCGGCTCTTCGGCAGGCAGATGGCCGAGCGTGGGCAGGGCGGCCACATCGTCAACACCGCGTCGGCGGCGGCGTACCTGCCCTCGAAGGCGCTGCCCGCCTACAGCACCTCGAAGGCGGCCGTGCTGATGCTCAGCGAGTGCCTGCGCGCGGAACTGGCCGGGCAGGGCATCGGGGTCTCGGCGATCTGCCCGGGTTTCGTCAACACGAACATCACCTCGACCGCGCACTTCGCCGGGGTGGACGCGAGCGAGGAGAAACGCCGCCAGAAGAAGTCGGCGCGGTTGTACGGACTGCGCAACTACCCGCCGGAGAAGGTGGCCGACGCGATCCTGCGCGCGGTCGTCCGCAACCAGGCGGTCGTGCCCGTCACCCCCGAGGCGCGCGGCGCCCGCCTGATGTCCCGGCTGGCACCGAGGGCGCTGCGCGCGATCGCGCGGATGGAGCCACCGCTGTGAGGTGCGCGATCGCCCACAACAGGGCTGTACGCAAAGGCCTGTTGCCCACCCGGGAGGAGCTCGGCACGGCCATGTCCCGTTGTCCGCGGCGGTCGTACCATCCCTCGCAGGAGGGCTCGCCGCGCGGGGCCGTCGCGTAGTACCCAGGGGGTCGGGAGGCAGGCAGCGTGAACGACGAGCCGGTCCGGGTCGCGTACCGCATCGAGGATCTGGCGCACCACAGCGGCGCCACGGTCCGGACGATCCGCGCCTACCAGGACCGCGGGCTGCTCCCCCGCCCCGAGCGGCGCGGTCGTGCCAACGTGTACGCGGACGCGCATCTGGCCCGGCTGCGGCAGATCGCCGACCTCCTGGACCGCGGCTACACCCTGGCCTCCATCAAGGAGCTCCTGGAGGCCTGGGACGCGGGCCGGGGGCTGGGCGGGATCCTCGGACTGGTCGCGGAGGTCGACGGACCGTGGACCGACGAGGAGGCCGTGCGCATGTCGCGGGCCGAGCTGGACGAGCGGTTCGGTGGCAGTCCGGACGACGCGGCGGTGGCGGAGGCGGTGGAGCTCGGAGTGCTGGAGCGCGTCCCCGGCGAAGGCGAGGTGTATCTGGTCCCGAGTCCCCAAGAGCTCGCCGTGGCGGTGGAGTTGTACGCGGCCGGCGTTCCGCTGTCCGCGATCTCGGGCCATCTGCGGGAGTTGAGGGGCGAGGTCGAGCACATCGCCGCGCGTTTCCTGGAGTTCACGACTGAGCACGTCTTCGCGCGCTATCTCGGTGAGCATCCGCCGAGCGACGCGGAAGCGACCGAGGCGGCCTCCCTCGTACGCCGTCTGCGACCGCTCGCGCAGCAGACGGTGGACGCGGAACTGGCGCGCGCCATGCGGCTGTTCGCGACCCGGCACCTGCGCGAGCGTCTTGGGGCGGGGCGGTCCGAGGAACCTACGGACGAGACGCGTTCCGTTCAGCTCCCCGTCGCCACAATGCGGGCCATGGAGAACCTGGTTGGCGCCGAGCAGGTGGCGGCCTTCGTCACGGCTGCCGTCGAACGGGAGGTCCAGGCCAGGACCTTGGATCATCTAGCATCAAATTACAACAATCACAGGATTGTTGATGAAATCCCCTGAATCTTCTGTGCGTTGTCCACAGATTCGTCAATTCACCTGTGGATAACCGGACTTGCTTGTGGATCAAACCTCCGAACCAAAATCAAATGCGTGATCCGCCTCTCGCCAGGCACGCTGGCAGGATGAACGAACCGATGGATGAAAGACGCACCGTGAAGGTGTCGAAGTACCTCTCGAAGCATCTGCGGCATCAGCCCGAGCGGATCGGGCTCACGCTCGGCGAGGGAGGCTGGGTCGAGATCGACACGCTGATCGCGGCAGCGGCGGCGCACGGCTTCCGGATCACCCGCGAGGAACTGGACCATGTGGTGGCCACGAACGACAAGCGGCGCTTCGCCGTGGAGGGCACCCGCATCCGCGCCAGCCAGGGCCACTCCGTCGAGGTCGACCTCGGACTGCCCCCGGCGACTCCGCCGGAGTACCTCTACCACGGGACCGTGGCCCGCAATCTGGACGCGATCCGGGCCGTGGGGCTGCGGCCCATGAACCGGCACGACGTGCATCTCTCGCCCGACCGCGAGACCGCGACCCGCGTCGGCGCCCGCCGCGGCCGGCCCGTCGTGCTCGGCGTGGACGCCGCCGCCATGCACCGCGACGGCCATGTCTTCCGCGTCAGCGCGAACGGGGTGTGGCTCACCGAGGCCGTGCCGCCGAAGTACCTGCGTTTCCCGGGCCCGCACTGATCGTCCACCGACCGGCCGGTCAAGGGGCGCCGGTGGAGCGATCACCGGTGGCCACGACCACCCCGCGGCTCCGCTTACGCTCGATGCATGAGTCTGCGTCTGAGCACTGTGATCCTGCCGTACCTCCGCTGGCACGAGGGCGGGCGTGCCGCCTGGCAGCGTGCGGAGCAGCTCGGCTTCCACACCGCGTTCACGTACGACCACCTGTCGTGGCGGACCTTCCGGGACGGCCCCTGGTTCGGTGCCGTCCCCACGCTCACCGCCGCGGCCGCCGCCACCGACCGACTCCGCCTGGGCACGCTCGTGACCTCGCCGAACTTCCGGCACCCGGTGACGCTCGCCAAGGAACTGATCTCCCTCGACGACATCTCGAACGGCCGGATCACCCTGGGCATCGGCGCGGGCGGCAACGGATTCGACGCCACGACGCTTCTGAAGAGCGGCCAGGAGCCCTGGACCCCGCGCGAGCGCGCCGACCGCTTCGGCGAGTTCGTACCGCTGCTCGACCGCCTCCTCACCGAGGACACGGTCTCCCACGACGGTGACTTCTACTCGGCACACGAGGCGCGCAACATCCCGGGCTGTGTCCAGCGGCCCCGACTGCCCTTCGCGGTGGCCGCGACCGGCCCGCGCGGCATGAGGCTCGCCGCCCGCCACGGGCAGGCCTGGGTGACGACCGGCGACCCCAAGCTGTACGAAACGGGCACCCCTGAACAGTCGGTTCAGGCCATTCGCGGACAGGTGGAGAAGCTCGCCGCCGCCTGCGCCACGGTCGGCCGTGACGTGTCCGAACTCGACAAGGTCCTGCTCACCGGCTTCACCCCGGACCGTGGCCGTCCGCTGGAGTCCCTCGACGCGTTCGTCGACTTCGCGGGCCGGCACGCGGAGCTTGGCTTCACCGACATCGTGATCCACTGGCCCATCCCCGACTCGGACTTCGTCGCGGACGAGAAGGTCTTCGAGCGCATCGCCATGGAGGCCCCGGCACAGCTGGCCTGACGGCCGACGCCACGGCGGGTGGCGACAGCGCGGGTGGCGACAGCGGGGTGTAACGGTACTGGTGAGAGCGGTAACCACTCACATGTGCGGGCTCCCGCACGGCCGTGCGGGCATATGCGCGAGAATGGCCCGGTGACCTCAGCGACCCGACAGCCAGAGACCCCGGCAGCCGCCCTTCCGCCGCGCCTGATCGCCACGGACCTCGACGGCACCCTCCTGCGCGACGACAAGTCCGTATCCGAGCGCACGGTCGCCGCCCTCGCCGCCGCCGAGGAGGCCGGCATCGAGGTCTTCTTCGTGACCGGCCGCCCGGCCCGCTGGATGGACGTCGTCAGCGACCACGTCCACGGCCACGGCCTGGCGATCTGCGGCAACGGCGCCGCCGTGGTCGACCTGCACGGCGGCCCCGGCGCCCACCGGTTCGTCAAGGTCCGGGAGCTGGCGCGGGAGAACGCGCTCGACGCCGTACGACTGCTGCGGGAGGCGGCGCCGGGCACCGTGTTCGCCGTCGAGCAGACGTACGGCTTCTACCAGGAGCCCGCGTACCCCAAGCTGCACATGGAGATCCCCGACACCCTCGCGCCCGCCGAACGGCTCCTGGCCCCGGACGCCCCCGGCGCCGGCGAACCGGTGCTCAAGATCCTCGCCTTCCACCACGAGCTCGACCCCGACGCCTTCCTCACCGTGGCCCGTCGTGCCGTCGGCGACCGCGCCACCATCACCCGCTCCAGCCCCAGCGCCCTGCTGGAGATCAGCGGCCCCGGCGTCTCCAAGGCCAGCACGCTCGAACTGTGCTGCGCCGAGCGCGGTATCTCCCCCGAGGAGGTCGTGGCCTTCGGAGACATGCCGAACGACGTCGAGATGCTGACCTGGGCGGGCACGTCGTACGCGATGGGCAACGCGCACCCCGCCGTGATCGCCGCGGCCTCCGGTCGCACGGTCGCCAACAACGAGGACGGGGTGGCGGTCGTCATCGAGAAGATCCTCGCCGAGCGGCTGTAGGAGCGGCTGGGCAGGACCGGCGGTCCCACAACGGCCCAGAGCTCCAAACGGGGCCCGCGCCCGGCGTTCCGAACCGGTCCCGCGCCCGGGGTGCTAAACCGGTTCCGCCTGCGGAGCGTGCGGCGCCTGCCACACCACCGTCGTACCGCCGCCGTCGGCTCCGGGCCCCGGTCCGTACCAGCTGTCGCCGCCCAGCGACTCGGCGCGCCGCCCGAGGTTCCGCAGGCCGCTGCGCCGGCCGCCCTCGGGGATGCCGACGCCGTTGTCCGCGACGGTCAGCCGGACACCCTGCCGGCCGTCCGGCAGGACGACGGTCGCGTCGACGACGACGTCGATACGGGAAGCCCCGGCATGCCGGAAGGCGTTGGAGAGGGCCTCGCGCAGGGCCGCGATGAGGTTCTTGCCCGTGAGTTCACCTACCGCCGTGTCGACGGGCCCGACAAATCGGTGCGTGGGCCTGAAGCCGAGCGGCACGGCGGCCATGTTGATCTCCCGCAGCACCCGTGTGCGCAGCCCGGACGGCACTTCGGCAGGTCCCTGTTGGAGCGCGAAGACGGCGGTGCGGATCTCCTGGATGGTGACGTCGAGTTCGTCGACCGCCTTTTCGACACCCTCCCGCACCTCGGGCACGGCCGAGTTCCGCTGTGCGCTCTCCAACATCATCCCGGTGGCGAACAGCCGCTGGATGACGAGGTCGTGCAGGTCACGGGCGATCCGGTCACGGTCCTCGTAGACCGCGAGCCGCTCCCGGTCGCGCTGTGCCTCGGCCATCATCAGCGCGAGTGCGGCCTGCGAGGCGAAGTGCGTGGCGAGGGTGCGCTCGGTCTCGGTGAAGGAACGCCCGCCCCGTTCCCGGGGAGTGACGAGGGCTCCCAGGAGACGGCCGCCGCACTGCAGGGGAAGCATCATCGTCGGCCCGTACTCGCGGGCGAAGTCGGTGACCATGCGCGGGTCGGTGGCCGCGTCGTCGAGGAACACGGCCTCTCCGTCGAGGAGTTCGGCGACCAGTTCGCTCTCCGGCGGGACGACGGCTCCCAGCACCTTGGACGGGCGGTCCTTGGCGACCGCGCTGATCTCCAGACCGCCCTCCGCGGCGGGCAGAAGTACGACCCCGGCCACCGATCCGGAGAGCCTGCGGGCCTGTTCCGCGACGACCTGGAGGGCGTCCTCGGCGTCGTCGGCCGACAGGAGTGCCCGGGTCACGGCCACCGAGCCGTCGATCCACCGTTCGCGCTGCTGGGCGGCCTCGTACAGCCGGGCGTTGCCGATCGCGATACCCGCCTCCGCGGCCAGCACGCGGACCATGTTGAGGTCGTCGTCGGTGAACGGGCCGCCGCCGCGTTTCTCGGCCAGGTACAGATTCCCGAAGATCTCCCCCTGCACCCGGATCGGAACCCCCAGGAAGCTGCGCATCGCCGGATGGTGCTCGGGGAATCCGCACGCGCGTGCGTCCTCGTCCAACTGCGCGAGCCGTACCGGCGCCGGGTCGTGGATGAGCGCCCCGAGCAGCCCCTTGTGTCCGTCGGGCAGCTGCCCGATCCGCCGGGCGGTCTCCTCGTCGACGCCGTGGAAGACGAAGTCCGCGAGTCCCTCGCCGTCTTCCGCCACGACCCCGATGGCGGCGTAGCGCGCGTCCGCCAGCTCGGCCGCCTTCTCGCAGATCCGGTCCAGCGTCGAGTGCAGCTCCAGCCCCGACCCGATCGACCGCACCGCCTCCAGCAGCCGCGGCACGTCCGGGCCGCCGTCCGGACAGGGGGAGGCGGGCACCACTGACATGCCTTGAGAGTAGTTAGTCCCGTTTAGTCCGAAAAGTTGGGATGTTGCCCGGGGCGCTAGCGCGCCGCCGCGCCGACCAGCAGATCCCCCGCCGCCTCCCGCTCCAGCATCTCCCGCAACGGCCCCGCCACCACCGACAGCTCCGCGTAGGCACCCCGCTGCGCCACCCGTCCCGCCGCCAGCACGATCACCTCGTCCACCGCCGCGAGACCGGCCAGCCGATGCGTGATCAGCAGCGTCGTACGGCCCTCGGTCGCAGCCAGCAGGTCCGCGGTGAGCGCGTCCGCCGTCGGCAGGTCGAGGTGTTCCGCGGGCTCGTCGAGAACGAGCACGGGGAAGTCGGCCAGCAGCGCGCGAGCGAGCGCCAGCCGCTGGCGCTGACCACCGGACAGCCGCGCCCCGTGCTCGCCGATCAGTGTGTCGAGCCCGTCGGGCAGTCCGTCCGCCCACTCCAGGAGCCGGGCCCGCGCGAGCGCGTCGCGCAGCTCGGCCTCGGTGGCGTTCTTCCGGGCCAGCAGGAGGTTCTCGCGCACCGTGCTGTCGAAGAGGTGCGCGTCCTGGGCGCAGAGCCCGACCAGTCGGCGTACGTCGTCCCCGTCCATCCCGTACGCGTCCGTGCCGCCCAGCGTGTACGTCCCCGCCTCCGCGTCCAGGAACCGCAGCAGCACCTGTGCGAGCGTGGTCTTGCCGGAGCCGGAGGGGCCGACGACGGCGACCCTGCGGCCCTGTTCGAGGGTCAGCTCCAGGCCGGCGAGCGCGTCCCGGTCCTGTCCGGCATGGCGCGCCCGGAGCCCCTGTACGCGCAGCGGGAACGGCGACGCGGGCGCCGGCTGCGGGAGCTCCGGTTCGCGTACGGGATCGGGGGCGTCCAGCACCTCGTACACACGCTCCGCGCTCCTACGCACCCGCTGTCGGTACTGGACGGCGAGCGGAAGCCCCAGGACGGCCTCGAACGCGGCCAGCGGGGTGAGGACGACCACGGCCATCGCCACGCCGTCCAGTCGCCCGCCGGCGACGGCCTGGGCGCCCACGAGGGCGGTCGCCGCGACGGTCACTCCGGTCGCCAGCGCGGTGAGCCCGTCGCCGAGCGCGGTCGCGGTGGCGGCCCGGGAGGCGATGCGGGTCAGCACGGTGTCGGCCCGTCGCGCCTCGGCCGTACGGGTGGGGAGCGCGCCCGCGACCGTCAGCTCGGCCGTGCCGGTGAGGAGGTCGGTCACCCGGGTCGCCAGGGCGCCGCGGGCGGGGGACAGCCGGTGCTCCGCGCGGCGCGCCACGGCACCGGTCAGGAGCGGGACACCGACCCCGGCCGCCAGCAACCCGGCGGCGAGGGCGGCCCCGGCCTCGGGAAGCAGCCAGGCGGTGAAACCGACGGAGACGGCGGACACGAGGAGCGCCGCCCCGGCGGGCAGCAGCCACCTCAGCCAGTAGTCCTGCAGGGCGTCCACGTCGGCCACGAGCCGCGACAGCAGATCGCCCCGGCGAGCCGTCCGCAGTCCGGCGGGGGCCAGGCGCTCAAGGCGCCGGTAGACGGCGACCCGGGTGTCGGCCAGCATCCGCAACACCGCGTCGTGCGACACAAGTCGCTCCGCGTACCGGAAGACGGCCCGGCCGATCCCGAACGCCCGCGTGGCGGTCACGGCCAGCATCAGATACATCACCGGCGGCTGCTGCGACGCCCGCGAGATCAGCCACCCGGAGGTGGCCATCAGCCCGACGGCACATCCGAGGGCGAGGCTCCCGAGGAGAAGGGCGAGAGCGAAACGACCGCTCCGGGGGCCGGCCATCGCGCGGACCCGGGCGAGCACGCCTCCGCGCCGCGGAGGGGCCGCGTGGGCCTCTTCCGCAGCGGCCGCGGGCACGCCCTCCGGGTCAACCGGCCGGAGCTCCTTCGTGCCCTCGCCGTGGACGGAACCGGTCGCGACGACCGACGCCGCGGACTCGAGCCGCACCACCCGGTCGGCCACCTCCAGCAGCGCGGGCCGGTGCACCACCAGCAGCACCGTCCGGCCGACGGCGAGCCTGCGCACCGCCGCCACGACCTCCGCCTCCGTCGCCCCGTCCAGCGAGGCCGTCGGCTCGTCGAGGAGCAGCACGGGCCGGTCCGCGAGAAACGCCCGGGCCAGCGCGAGACGTTGACGCTGCCCGGCGGAGAGTCCGCTGCCGTCCTCGCCGAGAACCGTCCCGACGCCGTCGGGCAGGGCGTCCACAAACTCCAGCGCCCCCGCTTCGGCCAGCGCCCGGCGCACCGCCGCGTCGTCGGCGTCGGGCCGGGCGAGCCGTACGTTGTCGGCGATCGAGCCGGCGTAGAGATGCGGCCGCTGAGGCACCCACGCCACCCGGGATCGCCATTCCTCCACATCGGCCTCGGCGAGATCGACGCCCCCGATCCGTACCCGCCCCGCGCCGGGCTCCACGAACCCCAGCAGCACGTTCAGCAGCGTCGACTTGCCCACACCGCTCGGTCCGACGAGGGCCACCGTCTCACCGGGCCCGACCACGAAGGAGACATCGGAAACCGCGTCCCCGGAGCGCCCCGGATACCGGACCGTCACGCCCTCGAGGCCGATCTCGCCCTCCGGCGCGACGAGAGAGCCGGTGGCCGGCACCGGGGTCTCCAGCACCGAGAAGATCTCCTCCGCCGCCGCGAGCCCCTCGGCGGCGGCGTGGTACTGCGCCCCCACCTGTCGCAGCGGCAGATATGCCTCGGGAGCGAGGACGAGGATGACGAGCCCGACGTACAGATCCATGTCGCCGTGGACGAGCCGCATCCCGATGGTCACCGCGACCAGAGCGACCGAGATCGTGGCGAGCAGCTCCAGCGCGAAGGACGACAGGAAGGCGATCCGCAGCGTCCGCATGGTCGCCTGGCGGTACTCGCCGGTGATCCGCCGGATCGACTCGGCCTGCGCCTTGGCCCGCCCGAAGATCTTGAGCGTGGGCAGACCGGCGACCACATCCAGGAAGTGCCCCGAGAGCCGGGACAGCAGTCGCCACTGACGGTCCATCTGAGACCGGGTCGCCCAGCCGATGAGCGCCATGAAGACGGGGATGAGTGGCAGGGTGACGACAATGATCGCCGCCGACACCCAGTCCTCGGTGACGATCCGCGCGAGCACGGCCACGGGCACCACGACCGCGAGTCCCAACTGGGGGAGGTAGCGCGAGAAGTAGTCGTCGAGCGCGTCCACCCCCCGCGTGGCGAGGGCGACCAGCGACCCGGTCCGCTGCCCGCTCAGCCACCCGGGGCCGAGCGCGGCGGCCCGCTCCAGCAACCGTCCCCGCAACTCCGACTTGACCGCCGCGCTCGCCCGGTGTGCGGCGAGTTCGGTGAGCCAGGAGACAACCGCCCGCCCGATGGCAACCGCGACCAGCAGGACCAGGGGCGCCCGGAGTTCGGAAGCCGAGTGACCGTGCTGGAAAGCACCGACGACCACTTCGGCGATGAGCATCGCTTGGGCAATGACCAGCGCCGCCCCGGCCGCACCCAGCCCCACGACCGCCATGAGGAAGAAGCGAGTGGCGCGGGCGTACCGGAGCAGACGCGGATCGATTGGTTTCACGTGAAACACACCCTTGGCTCATCCGGCATGTTTCACGTGAAACATGCCCTTGGATCGGACTTGGTCCATGAGGTCGGATTCAGCCCATAAGGCCGGACTCAGTGCGCAACATCCGCGGCGATGTGATGCGTACCGATCCTCTTACGGAACACCCAGTACGTCCAAGACTGGTAGAGCAGGACCATTGGTGTGGCGATTCCCGCGCACCAGGTCATGATCCTCAGGGTGTACGGAGACGACGAAGCGTTGGTGACCGTCAGGCTCCAGTCCGCATTGAGCGAGGACGGCATGACATTCGGGAAGAGCGTCAGGAAGAGCATCGCGACGGCCGCCACGATCGTGAGCCCCGACAGCGCGAACGCCCAGCCCTCGCGCCCCGTCTGGGCCACCACGATCGCGGCGACGAGGGCGACCACCGCCACGATCAACGCGACCAGGGACTTCGCGTCGCCGTTGTCGGCCTGGGTCCAGATCAGGAAGACGAGTGCCACCACGGCGGCCACCAACCCGACCCCGAGCGAGAGCTTGCGCGCCCGCTCCCGGATGTCCCCGACGGTCTTGAGCCCCACGAACACGGTCCCGTGGAAGGTGAACAGCGTCAGCGTGACCAGACCGCCCAGGAGCGCGTACGGGTTGAGCAGGTCACCGAAGTTGCCCACGTACTCGAGGTTCTTGTCGATCTTCACTCCGTGCACGATGTTGCCGAAGGCCACGCCCCACATGAACGCGGGGACGAGCGAGGTCCAGAAGATCGCCGCCTCCCAGTTGCGCTGCCAGTGCTCCTCGGGCCTCTTCACCCGGTACTCGAAGGCGACTCCGCGCACGATCAGGCAGACCAGGATGAGCAGCAGCGGCAGATAGAAGCCGGAGAAGAGCGTGGCGTACCACTCCGGGAAGGCGGCGAAGGTCGCGCCGCCCGCCGAGAGCAGCCACACCTCGTTGCCGTCCCAGACGGGTCCGATGGTGTTGATGAGGACCCGCTTCTCGGTGCGGTCGCGGGCCAGCAGCTTGGTGAGGACGCCGACCCCGAAGTCGAAGCCCTCCAGGAAGAAGTAGCCGGTCCACAGGACCGCGATGATGACGAACCAGACGTCGTGGAGTTCCATGACTCAGCAGCTCCCTGGGCCTAGTAGGAGAAGGCCATCGGCTTGTCGGCGTCATGGGGGTCGCCGCCGATCTTGGTGGGCGGGTTGAGGTCGGCCTCGGTGAGCTCCGGCGGACCCTGCTTCACGTACTTGAGCATCAGCTTCACCTCGATGACGGCGAGGATCGCGTAGATGAGGGTGAACACGATCAGCGAGGTCAGCACCTCCCCCTGGGAGACCCCGGGCGAGACCGCGTCCCTGGTCCTCAACAGGCCGTACACCACCCAGGGCTGACGCCCCGTCTCGGTGAAGATCCAGCCCCAGGAGATGCCGATGAGCGGGAAGATCAACGTCCACTGGGACAGCCGCCACCACCAGATGCCGAGCTTCGGCGTCAGCTCCATGTTCTTGGTGAGCATGAGCTTCGGGACGTCCTCGTCCCCGGTGCGGTGTTCCGGCGCCAGCCAGAACTTCCGCCTGGTCAGCCAGAGGCCGGCGGTGCACAGGGCCATCGAGACCCCGCCGAAGCCGATCATCCAGCGGTACGCCCAGTAAGCGGTGGGGATGTTGGGCCGGTAGTCACCGGGCCCGAACTTCTCCTGTTCGGACTTGTTGATGTCGTTGATGCCAGGAATCTTGGCGTTGAAGTCGTTCTTGGCGAGGAAGGAGAGTATCCCCGGGATCTCGATGGCGACGGTGTTGTGGCCCTTGGCGACATCGCCGTACGCGAAGAGCGAGAAGGGCGCGGGTTGCTGCGAGTCCCACAGAGCTTCGGCGGCTGACATCTTCATCGGCTGCTGCTCGTACATCACCTTGCCCAGGGTGTCGGCGCTGACGACGGTCAGGAGCGTGCCGACCAGAGCGGTGACCAGGCCGAGCCGCAGCGACATCCGCATGGTGCGGACGTGCCGCTTCTTGCGCAGGTGGAAGACGGCGATGCCGGTCATGAAGGCGCCGCCGACCAGGATGGACGCGCTGATCACATGCCAGAAGTTGACGAGCGCCGTCTCCTGGAAGAGCACCTTGGGGAAGTCGGTCAGCTCGGCACGCATCGTGCCGTCCGCCTTCTTCACCAGCCGGTAGCCGACCGGATGCTGCATGAAGGAGTTGGCCGCCATGATGAAGTACGCCGACAGGATCGTGCCGATGGAGACCACCCAGATACAGGCGAGGTGCACCTTCTTCGGCAGCTTGTCCCAGCCGAAGATCCACAGCCCGATGAAGGTGGACTCGAAGAAGAAGGCGATCAGGGCCTCGAAGGCCAGCGGGGCACCGAACACGTCACCGACGAAGCGCGAGTAGTCGGACCAGTTCATGCCGAACTGGAACTCCTGCACGATGCCGGTCACGACACCCATGGCGATGTTGATCAGGAACAGCTTTCCCCAGAACTTGGTCGCCCTGAGGTAGTGCTCCTTGCCCGTCCGCACCCAGGCGGTCTCCAGAATCGCCGTGAGAGCGGCGAGCGAGATCGTCAGCGGGACGAAGAGGAAGTGGTAGACGGTGGTGATGCCGAACTGCCACCGAGCCAGAGTCTCCGGTGCCAAAGCCAGTTCCACGTCGTCAGTCTCCTTACGCCGCCGTGGTTACAGCGGCAGTTTGCCCCTTTTGCTACATACATCACGGGACAATCGGGACACGCTTGTGAACGCGTTCACATTCACAAGCAATTATGACGCACCGGCTTTCGACCTTCGAAGGGGGGTCCCCTTTTACGTCAACCCCTCGGAAGGTCTCGAACACACCAAGGTGTTCCCCGGACCGACGACGGCCCCGGTGCTCCGGCGCCCTGAGACACCGGAGTGCCGAGGCCGTGAGGCGCCGGAGACCCGGGAGTGTGAGGCAGCGAAGCCCCCGGAGTGTGACGTCAGAGCTCCTTGTGGAACCCGTCGGCCGCCTTGAGGAAGATGTCGTTCGCCTCGGTCTCGCCGATCGTCACGCGCACCCCTTCCCCGGCGAAGGGCCGCACGACGACCCCGGCCTGCTCGCAGTGGGCGGCGAAGTCGAGCGTGCGCTCCCCCAGCCTGAGCCACACGAAGTTGGCCTGCGTCTCGGGCACCGTCCAACCCTGACCGCGCAACGCCTCGACCACACGGTTGCGCTCGCACACCAGAGCGCCGACCCGGCCGAGCAGCTCGTCCTCGGCACGCAACGAGGCGACCGCCGCGTCCTGCGCGAGCTGGCTCACCCCGAAGGGCACCGCCGTCTTGCGCAGCGCCGCGGCCACCGGCTCGTGCGCGATCGCGAAACCGACCCTCAGACCCGCGAGCCCGTACGCCTTGGAGAAGGTGCGCAGCACACAGACGTTGGGCCGGTCACGGTAGATCGAAACGCCGTCCGGCACCTCGACGTCCCGGATGAACTCGCGGTACGCCTCGTCCAGGACCACCAGGACATCACCGGGGACCCGGTCGAGAAACCGCTCCAGCTCGGCCCGGCGCACCACGGTGCCGGTCGGGTTGTTCGGGTTGCAGACGAAAATCAGCCGCGTCCTGTCGGTGATCGCGTCGGCCATGGCGTCCAGGTCGTGCACCTCGTGCGACGTCAGCGGCACCCGTACCGAGGTCGCCCCGCTGATCTGCGTGATGATCGGGTACGCCTCGAAGGACCGCCAGGCGTAGATGACCTCGTCGCCGGGTCCGCTGGTCGCCTGCAGCAGCTGCTGGGCCACCCCGACCGAGCCCGTGCCGGTCGCCAGGTGCGAGAGGGGGACCCCGAAGCGGTCCGACAGCTCGCTCATCAGACCGGTGCACGCCATGTCCGGGTAGCGGTTGAACGTACCGCTCGCGGCGATCACGCTCTCCATCACTCCGGGCAGCGGCGGATAGGGGTTCTCGTTGGAGGACAGCTTGTACGCCACCGCGCCGGCCGCGGCAGGCTTGCCCGGCTTGTAGGTGGGGATACCCTCCAGCTCGGCACGCAGCTTGGGGCTCGTCTCGCTCACCGCAGTCCTCCTCGTGACCACCGCTGGCTCATGACCACCATCGGCTACCAATGCTTCTCACCTTATGAGGATTCGGCGCCGCTGCGAATGGGCCGGGGACAACCACGCGACGCCCCTGGCACAGGCCGACGACCCGTCGCGTACGCCCTGGTGATCATCGTCATACTCCCCGGCGACCGTCGCCGCGCGGACTGTGTGGTCATCCTCGTACGAAGGCGTACGAATGGGGGGGCGCGTTGCCTTCAGAGCTGTGCGCTGGTGGCTCACGCCGTAGCGCGCATCACCCGTGCAGGTGAGTTGAGACCTCTTCGAAACATGACCCACTTGGCAGGCCCATGCGCGCCGACGCGTCACGTACTGCCATTGGATCGTTCAACTGACTTGGTTTCAAAGGCAGTAGAGCATTTTTGATCATGCAGAAACGTGCCTGTCAACGCGTGCATATGCGTCCGCACTACCCCACCGCATGAGCCCTACTATCGGCTCGCCATGACAGCAGCAGGGAAGCACCAGGTGAGCCGGGCGGAGACTACCCGCCGAGGCGGTCGACCGGGCCGGGCGGGAATCAGAGACGTCGCCGCGGCCGCAGGCGTCTCCATCACAACCGTCTCCGACGCCCTCAACGGCAAGGGCCGGCTCCCGGACGCCACCCGACGCCACGTCCGTGAAGTCGCCGACCGGCTGGGCTATCGCCCGTCGGCCGCCGCCCGCACCCTCCGTACCGGCAAGTCCGGCCTCATCGGCCTGACCGTGACCACCTACGGGGATGAACCTTTCACCTTCACCGAATTCGCCTACTTCGCCGAGATGGCCAGAGCCGCCACCTCCGCCGCACTCGCCCGCGGCTACGCCCTGGTCATCCTCCCCGCCACCTCACGCCACGACGTCTGGTCCAACGTCGCCCTCGACGGAACCGTCGTCATCGACCCCTCCGACCAGGACCCCGTGGTCAGCGAACTCGTCCGGCAGGGCTTACCCGTCGTCTCCGACGGCCGCCCCGCCGGCACCCTGCCCGTCACCGCCTGGGTCGACAACGACCACGAAGCCGCCGTCCTGGGCATCCTCGACCACCTCGCCGACGCCGGCGCCCGCCGCATCGGCCTCCTCACCGGCACCTCCACCGACACCTATACCCACCTCTCCACCACCGCGTATCTGCACTGGTGCGAGCGGGTCGGACAGGATCCGGTGTACGAGGCCTACCCGGCCCACGACCCGTGTGCGGGCGCCGTCGCCGCGGACCGGCTGCTGGCCCGGCCCGACCGCCCCGACGCGGTCTACGGCCTCTTCGACCCCAACGGCACCGATCTGCTGGCCGCGGCCCGGCGCTACGGACTGCGCGTCCCGGACGACCTGCTGCTGGTCTGCTGCAGCGAGTCCACCGTCTACGCCAGCACCGAGCCGCCCATCACCACCCTCTCGCTCAAACCCCGCCGCATCGGAACCGCCGTCGTCCAGCTCCTCATCGACGCCATCGAGGGAGCGGAAAGCGACAAACCCGTCGAACAGGTCATACCGACGGAGTTGATCGTGCGGACCTCCTCCGAGCGGCGTCCACCCCGTACGACGGTCAGCCCGCCCCGGTCACCCGAGAAGGGGTAGTCCGGGTCGGCCGGGGAGGAGTGGCCCGGCGTACGCTGAGGTTGACGTCCGTCATGGCTGCGGCGGGGCATCCACCAGGGAAAGCCCCGCCCAATTCGGGCGAAAACCGTGGCGAACAGGGCTCCTGCTCCGATTCACCACCCCTGGGTCATCACATGGCGCGATCCGCATTCCTATGATGGGCCCACGACACCGCGGGCCGCTGCGACCAGGCAGTCCGATCCGGTGCAGATGCGGCGCGATGGTGGTGGAGGGGTCGATGACTCAGGGGGCCGGTCAGGGACCCGAGGCGGTGCGTACGGAGACGTTGCGCGACTTCCGGGTGCCCGCGTACATCCACGAGACCGGTCCGTACCCGCCGAGCACAGCTCCCGGCGAGGCGGCCGGAGTCGGCGAGGAGCCCGAGGGCTACACGCCCACCCGGCGCGACCTGCCCGTCATCAACCGGGGCGACACGGTGCAGGGCGTCATGGACCCCGCCGCCGTGGCGGCCCTCCAGCCCGCCGACGGGCCGGGTCCGCTGTACGTCGTCGGCGACGTGCACGGCTACCTCGACCAGCTGGTCGCCGCGCTCCAGGAGCAGGGCCTCCTCGACGCCGCGGGCAACTGGTCCGCCGGGACCGCGCGCCTGTGGTTCCTCGGCGACTTCACCGACCGGGGCCCCGACGGCATCGGCGTGATCGACCTCGTGATGCGACTGTCCGCCGAGGCGGCCGCGGTCGGCGGCTACTGCAAGGCGCTCATGGGCAACCACGAGCTGCTGCTGCTCGGCGCCAAGCGGTTCGGCGACACCCCCGTCAACTCCGGCGCGGGCACCGCCACCTTCCAGGCCGCCTGGCTGCTCAACGGCGGCCAGAAGACCGACATGGACCGCCTCCAGGACCACCACCTGCAGTGGATGGCTCGCCTGGACGCCATGGAGCAGGTCGACGGGCACCTCCTCGTGCACTCCGACACCACCGCCTACCTCGACTACGGCGACTCGATCGAGGCGGTCAACGACACCATCCGCGAAACCCTCACGCGCAACGACGCGGACGAGTGCTGGGACCTCTTCCGAAAGTTCACCAGACGCTTCGCCTTCCGCGACGACGGCGGCGCCGAGGCGGCGCTGTCCCTGCTGGACACGTACGGCGGCACCCGCGTCGTCCATGGCCACAGCCCCATCCCGTACCTCCTGGGCGAGGTCGGCTCGGAGGAGGGCGAGGACGCCGCGGGCCCCGTGGTCGAGGGACCACATCTTTACGCCGACGGACTGGCCATCGCGATGGACGGCGGAGTGACCATGGCCGGAAAACTGCTGGTCCAGCAACTGCCCCTGGATAGCTGAGGGTTCTTCGGGCAGGCGTCCCCCACGAAGGACAGCGCTGGCCAGGGGGCAATTTCTGGAAACCCCCTGTCACGGCGTGCCGTCACCGCTCTACCATCGGCTTATCCGTAGCAGGCTCCCCTCCGTTTCTGCCCGACGGCTCGTCAGCGTGCGAGCCACCAGCCCTACGGAGCATCGGGGGATGCACATGAACAGCGTTCCGCAGCACCTGCTGAGCGAGGACCGCCAGGAATACGAGCGGATCCTCGATGAGGCGCTGCGCTCCGCCCCACACCGCCCGGAACTCGCCGCTGTCGGCCAGCGGCTCAACGCCGAACAACTGCGCACCATGGCCCTCAACGCCACCGCACTCATCACGGCGGCCGCGGCGACCGAGTACGCGCACTACGTGAAGGTCCGCGAGGAACTGCGCCGCCCGGCGCCGTCCACCCCAATCGTGAACGAAGGAGTCGGCTCCGCGGAGCCCGGCGCGACCGCGATGGGGCTCGCCACCACCATGGGTGAGGTCACCGAGACCGCCGGAGCCGGCGCCATTGCCGTCGTCGCGGTGCTCGCCCCCGTCCTTGCCGGAACAGCCGCGGCGATCTTCCTGCTCGTCGGGTTCATCCTGAAGCTCCTCACCCCCGAGCTGGCGTTCGCCCAGACCCTCCTGACCACCGGGTGGGTCTTCGGCGCGGTCACGGCGGCCGCGATCCTGGTCGCCGCGGTCGGGCTGCTGCTGACCGCTCTGCGCAACGGCTCGTCCTCGCTCCAGGCCGGAGCGCCCGGCGAGCTCGACACGGAGGTGGCCCGGGCCAGGGAAACCTGGCGCGAGGCCCTGCTGGAGCGCGGCATCATGCCGTTCCTCCGGGAGGCCCTCGCCGATCCGGGCACGGCGGCACTGACCCGACCGTCACCGACGCCGACCACCGGCCGTATGCCGCACCTCGGCTACAACCGGCCGGGGTTCAGCAGCCCCGACGGCGGCCCCCCGGCGGGTCCGCGCCCGAGCTTCACCAGCCCGGACTTCACCAGCCCGGACTTCGGGGGACCCGAGCACCAGCCGGAGTGACACCTGGCGGGCCGACACCGGGGTGACGGGAACGAGGGCCTGCGCCGATACGGCGCGGGCCCTTTTGCCGCTGCCCACCCCTTCACCTGCGCCCGCCCCGCTCGTCCCTCTCGTACGGCCCCGGCGCGCCCCGTCAGATGATGCCGAGCCCCCGGGCCGCCGTCATCCAGGCCGGGAACTGGGAAAGCAGCCGGTCGTACAACTCCGGGTCCGGCAGGCCCCTGATGTCGTCCACCGCGAAGAACCCCACGTTGTCGACGCGCCGACCGGGCAGCGTGTCGAACCGCTCCAGCACGCCGTAGTTCGACCGCCCCAGGCCCACGAACTGCCAGAAGATCGGCTCCTCCACCGCGCCTCTCAGCTCCTGCTCGATCTCCTTGTTCCGATAGACACCTCCGTCGGAGAAGAACAACACCAGCGTGGGATCGACAGCCGGGTGCTCTCGTACATACGTACGCACCTCGGCGATCGCCTTCTGCTCCTCGTTCTGGATACCGACCGACCGCATGTCCACCTGTCCCGGCAACAGGCCCTTCCGTGGCTTCTTGCTCCGCCGGAACAGACTCAGCTCACCGACCCGGACATGGAGCTCAAGCCACTCCGGCAGCTCTCCCAGAGTCAGGTCCGGCAGCCGGGCGGCATGGGAGGCGAACGTCCACGCCTGCATCACCCCGTCGTCGTCCAGTTGCGCCGCCACCGCGGCCATCCGCTCCACCACGTCGGCCACGACGCCCTTCGAGTACAGGAACGACATGGAACCGGAGGCGTCGAGGATCAACACGACGCGCGCCGTGACCCCCTCCGCACCGTGCTTCCGCAGGCTGACCGCCACCTGCTCCTTGCGCAACGAAAGCCGCTTGCGCATGTCCACGGGCAATCGTTCCTCGCCCTTGCTGAGACGCGGGGAGGAGCCCGGGGACACCGGGGGTGCCGGGGGCGCCGTCGGAGCGCCCGCAGCGGTGGAGGCAGCCGTCCGCGAGCCCGTCGGCGGGAGCGCGGGCGACACCGCCGCAGCGCCCCCGGGCGAAACCGCCGGCTCCGGCCCGGACGCACCGGCCCCGTCGGACTCCACGCTGATACCGAAGTCGGTGGCGAGACCGGCCAGCCCGGACGCATACCCCTGTCCGACCGCCCGGAACTTCCACTGACCGCCCCGCAGATACAGCTCACCCCCGATGAATGCCGTCTCCGTCGTGGCATCCATCTCGAAGCGCGCGAACTCCTGCCCGGTCTCGGCATCGAGCAGCCGCAGGGTCAGTCCGGACAGATCGCCGAAGGTGCCGCCGTCGGCCGAGGCACCCAGGACGACCCGCTCGATCTCCGGTTCCAGGGCACGCAGGTCCACCTCGACGGTGTCCGTCGTGGCAGCGCCGTCCCGCTGCTTCCCGAGGTGCCGTACGGCGCCGGAGGCGTGCTGTGGCTGGTTGTAGAAGACGAAGTCCCCGTCGTCCCGCACGCGTCCGCCCGGGCCGAGCAGCAGCGCCGAGGCATCCGCGTCCGGCGCACCGGCCCCTCCTCTCCAGCCGAGCACGGCCCGCACCGCCCCGGCGGCGACGGGAAGGTTGGCGCCCTTGCTCATGGATGTCGATGTCATGCGCCCAGTCTGCCGAGAGAACCCGGCCCGGGAGCCGTTCGTTGCGCCTGATTGCGCCGCGAACGGCTCCCGGCACGACTGCGTATGTGCGGCTCAGTCCGCGAGCGGCAGATAGACCCGGTTGCCCGCGGCGGCGAACTCCTTGGACTTCTGCGCCATGCCCTCCTCGATCTCGGCCTTCGTGCCTCCGTGCTCACGGCGGATGTCCTGCGAGATCTTCATGCTGCAGAACTTCGGGCCGCACATGGAGCAGAAGTGCGCCGTCTTGGCGGGTTCGGCCGGCAGGGTCTCGTCGTGGAACTCCCGCGCCGTGTCCGGGTCGAGGGCCAGGTTGAACTGGTCCTCCCACCGGAACTCGAAGCGGGCGTCGGACAGCGCGTCGTCCCATTCCTGCGCACCTGGGTGCCCCTTGGCGAGGTCGGCTGCGTGGGCGGCGATCTTGTAGGTGATGACGCCGGTCTTGACGTCGTCACGATTGGGCAGGCCCAAGTGCTCCTTGGGCGTGACATAGCAGAGCATGGCCGTGCCCCACCAGGCGATCATCGCGGCACCGATGCCGGAGGTGATGTGGTCGTACGCCGGCGCGACGTCCGTCGTCAGCGGGCCGAGCGTATAGAACGGAGCTTCATCACAGATCTCCTGCTGAAGGTCGATGTTCTCCTTGATCTTGTGCATCGGGACATGTCCCGGGCCCTCGATCATCGTCTGTACATGAAAACGCTTCGCGATCGTGTTGAGTTCCCCGAGCGTCCTCAACTCCGCGAACTGAGCCGCGTCGTTGGCGTCCGCGATCGACCCGGGCCGCAGCCCGTCGCCGAGCGAGTACGTGACGTCGTACGCCGCGAGGATCTCGCAGAGTTCCTCGAAGTTCTCGTAGAGGAACGATTCCTTGTGGTGCGCGAGGCACCAGGCCGCCATGATCGAGCCGCCGCGCGAGACGATGCCGGTCTTGCGGTTCGCGGTGAGCGGCACGTACGGCAGCCGCACGCCCGCGTGGACCGTCATGTAGTCCACGCCCTGCTCGGCCTGCTCAATGACCGTGTCCATGTAGATCTCCCAGGTCAGCTCCTCGGCGCGGCCGTCCACCTTCTCCAGAGCCTGGTAGAGCGGCACCGTGCCGATGGGGACGGGGGAGTTGCGCAGGACCCATTCCCGCGTGGTGTGGATATTGCGGCCGGTGGACAGGTCCATGACCGTGTCCGCGCCCCAGCGGGTCGCCCAGGTCATCTTCTCGACCTCCTCCTCGATGGAGGAGGTGACGGCGGAGTTGCCGATGTTGGCGTTGACCTTCACCAGGAACCGCTTGCCGATGATCATCGGCTCGATCTCCGGGTGGTTGACGTTCGCGGGCAGCACCGCGCGACCGGCGGCGATCTCCTCGCGTACGACCTCGGGGTCGACGTTCTCGCGGACCGCCACGAACTCCATCTCGGGCGTGATCTCGCCCCGCCGGGCGTACGCGAGCTGCGTGACCGCCTCTCCGGGACGACCTCGACGCGGCTGGCGCGGCCGACCCGGGAAGACCGCGTCGAGGTTGCGCAGGCCCCCGCGCGGCGAGGTGTGCTTGATTCCGTCGTCCTCGGGACGGACGGGACGGCCCGCATACTCCTCGGTGTCACCGCGGGCGATGATCCAGTTCTCGCGCAGCGGCGCGAGGCCCCTGCGTACGTCGGTGTCGACGATCGGATCGGTGTACGGGCCAGAGGTGTCGTACAGCGTGACGGACTGCCCGTTGGTGAGGTGCACTTGACGGACCGGCACCCGCAGATCGGGGCGCGAACCCCCGACGTATCCCTTGTGCCAGCCGATGGACTTCCCGGCCTCCCGCGGCTGTTCGCCCTCGGGCGCGGCAGGCGCCTCGCCGATCTGGCTGGAGGCAGGCGTGCGTACGTCCTTGTTGGTCATGAGACCTACTCCCTACGCCGGCATTACCCGGTAACAGGTTCGGCGGTCGACGCAGCGGATTCCGTCTGCCGACGTCCCTTGTGAAACATCACTCGTTCCACGTGAAACATCGCTAAGACGGAGGTCAGCGCCCTCTCAGCCCGGTGCTCCGAGCTCCCGCGTGTGCAAAGGTGACTCCACGCTAGCGTCATATCTGGCGCGGTGAACAGAGGGCCATCGCCGTTCTTGCGATGATCGGTCGGTGACCACAACGCAGCAGCCCCCGTTCCCGCCGTCCGAGCCGCCGCGCCGACGCGGTCCCGGAGACGGCTATGGACCTGGTTCCGGAGACGGCTATGGACCTGGTTCCGGAGACGGCTATGGACCTGGTTCCGGAGACGGCTATGGACCTGGTTCCGGAGACGGCCGCGTACGCGGGCCGGGCGGTGGCCCCGGTCCGGGGGGCGGGCATGGACACGGACCGGGTGCGGGACACGGGCACGGCCCCGGGAACGGGCACGGACATGGGTCCGGGCCTGGGAATGGGAATGGGAATGGACATGGGCCGGGGAATGGGCACGGACCTGGGGACGGGCACGGGTCTGGGCACTCGCACAGTCACAGCCATGGGCCCGCCACGCCCGTCTCCAAGCATCTGCGCAAGGTCATCGCGGCCATTCTGATCCCCTTCGCCGCCGCGGTCGTTGTGGGACTCGCGGTGCTCTGGCCCGGTGGCGCCCCGTCCCACGAGCGCACCGGCGTCGGCTTCGACCGGCAGACCCAGCAGGCCACGGTCACCAAGGTCGACAAGGTCAGCTGCAAGTCCGTGAACGCGTCGGGGGAGACCCCGACCGGCGACACATCCACCGCCGAGGGCTCCTCCGCGCAGCAACAGGCAACGGGCGACTGCAAAAAGGCGACGATCCGGATCGACACCGGCAAGGACAAGGGCCGTACGTTCACGGAGATCATCCAGCCCGACCAGTCACGGCAGTTGCACGAGGGCGAGAAGGTCGTGGCCGCGTACGAGCCCTCCGCGCCCAGGGACCTGCAGTACTCGGTCACCGATGTGAACCGGAAGTTCCCGATGGCGCTGCTCGCCGGGATCTTCGCGCTGGCCGTCGTGGTGGTGGGCCGGATGCGTGGTGTCATGGCGCTGGTCGCACTGGCCATCAGCTTCGTGATCCTGACCTTCTTCATCCTGCCCGCGATCCTGCAGGGCTCGAATCCGCTGGTCGTGGCCGTGATCGGGGCGAGCGCGATCATGCTGATCGCGCTCTACATGTGCCACGGCCTCTCGGCCCGTACATCGGTGGCGGTGCTCGGCACCCTGCTCTCCCTGGTGCTGATCGGCATCCTCGGCTCGGAGTTCATCGGCTGGGCGGCGCTGACCGGCAACACGGACGACAACACCGGTCTGATCCACGGCCTGTATCCGTCCATCGACATGAGCGGTCTGCTGCTCGCGGGCGTCATCATCGGTTCGCTCGGTGTGCTCGACGATGTGACGGTGACGCAGACCTCGGCGGTCTGGGAGCTGCACGACGCCAGCCCGACGATGGGCTGGCGCGATCTGTACCGCGCGGGCATCCGGATCGGCCGTGACCACATCGCATCGGTCGTCAACACGCTCGTCCTGGCGTACGCGGGTGCCGCGCTTCCCCTGCTGCTGCTCTTCTCGATCGCGCAGAGCAGTGTGGGCACGGTCGCCAACAGCGAACTGGTCGCCGAAGAGATCGTGCGCACCCTGGTCGGCTCGATCGGCCTGGTCGCCTCGGTGCCGGTGACCACACTGCTGGCCGCCCTGGTGGTCTCCGCGGACCGTCCGGCAGTCCCGGCCGCCGCCACGGAGCCTGTCGAGAGCAGGGCGCCGGCACGCGGCGGGAAGGGCCGTCGCCGCAAGCGCTGAAGCCTCCCCACGCCCGCGTCACCGGTGAGGAAGCGCAATCCACTTGGGGGTGCTGAGGGCTTCAGCCCGCGCTCTGCTCCTCCGCCAGGATGCGGTCCAGCGCCTCGTCGAGGTGGGCGTCGAAGTCCGCGAGGGAACGCTCCTGCCCCAGCGGCACCAGCTTGTCCGTGCGGTCGAGGAAGGCCACGAGCGGCGCCGCCCCGGACCGGAACAGCGCGTGGTCGCCACCCACCTGGAGCCGGATCAGCACCTCGCCGAACGCCTCCGGGTCGGCGGGCGCGATGTGCACATCCCCGTCACCGCACGGCCGTCCCACGCCGTCGATCAGCAACTCCCGCCCGAACGCCCAGGTCACGGGCGCGTCGCCGGGCAAGTGGAAGGTCAGCCGCACGGCGTAGGGATCACAGGTCTCGTATCGCAGCTCCACCGGAATGCGGAAAGAGAGCTCCTCCGAAACGAGGAAGCTCATCATGACCTCTGCCTGTACCGACTCGCGCATCGCCTACCCCGTCGTTTTGCCGTCGACCGGCCAGGAATCATCCCCCTGACTCTGCTGGAATATTGCTCAACGTGCACAAGAGATCACAAGGAGTGAGTTTTCAGATACTGATAGAGATCGCGAGTGTCCCCAGTAGCCTGCCGATCTCACCTTGCAATTGTCGCGCCGTGGGCAGCAGTCGATCGGCCTGGTGAAGTGGGAGAGAAAAGGCCATTGCGGCGGCAGTTGTGCCGACCGTGATGGGCAGGGCCGCACAGACCGTGCCCAGCGCGTACTCCTGGCGCTCGATGACGGGCTCCATCCGCCCCGTCCGCTCCAGCCGCCGCAGCAGACTGACGTTGTCACGCACCGTATAGGGAGTGATCGACTGCACGGGGTAGCGGTCGAGATGATCCCGGCGGGCCTTCTCGTCGAGCTGTGACAGCAGACACTGGCCGATCGCATGGGCGTGTCCGGTCTCCCTGAAGTCAGCCCACTCCTCCACCGCCGGATTCCCTGGGGTGTCGGCGACGCACATGACCTCGATCTCGCCGTCACGGTAGACCGCGTAGTACACGGGCGCACCGATCGAATCGCGCCACTGGGCGAGCGTCTCGCTCACCGCGCTGCGACGTTTCTGCTGCGCTCCGCTACTGCCCAACCGCTCGGCGGCCTCACCGAGGAAGAACAGCCCCCTGTCACGGCAGAGATAGCCCTCGTGGACCAGGGTCCGCAGCAGGTGGTAGGCCGTCGGCAGCGCGAGCCCGGCCTCCCGGGCGAGCTGCTTCGCGGGGGCTCCGTGCTGGCGCGCGGCAACGGCCTCCAGCAGACGCATCGCTCGCTGCACGGAGCCGATCAGGGTCGTGGGATGCGGCTCCGGCGATACGGCTTCCAGGGGAGGAGTGCGCGCATCCGGCAGGGGGGTACGCGCCTCTGCGGGCGAGGTGCGGGGTTGAGTGGGCGGGAGACGTGTCCCCGCGGAAGCGCTGGACCGCTGGAGGGGTGGGGCGGGTGATTGTGCGGGTGCGGTGTCGACCGTGGCCAAGGGGCACTCCCGAAGCGCGAGGGGAACCGCCCGTGCGGGGAATCACGGGAGGGGGCTGTGCGCTGCCCGCGGGGGGGGGCGTCCCCGCGTCGAATTCCGGACTGTAACCGCCCATCACCGCATGCAGACGGCCTCGCCGGAAAACTTCCCTCGGCCGAGGGAACCTTGAGTTCCCTTTCCCGACCTGCCCGTTACCCCTCGCTCACCCGGTTGTGTCTCACCAGTCGCTGCGCGACGACGAACTCGACATGAACTTCCGTACTACGTAGATCAATCCGCCGACGAGGGCGACGAAGACCAGGATCTTGAAAAGCAGGCCGATCAACACACTGAGCACGCTGACTATCACCGTGCCGAACACGACCAGAGCGATGACCGGCACCGCGATCCACTTCACCCACCACGGCATCCCGCTGAAGATCTCTCGCATCGCCCTTGTCCTTAGCCTCTCTACGCCCGTCGCCCCAAGTCCGGGACTCTGATTCCGGGTTCTGTGATGTCCTGCATTCGATGCTAGGGCCGCGAAGGGGCCGACGGGAGCCTCGCACCCCTTGTCCTCCCCTGACCGTTCCCCTAGGGAACCCTGAGGTCCCCGTCAGCTCTCGGGCGGAGAGAACACCACCAGAACCCGCAGGTCCTCGGTGATGTGGTGGAACTTGTGGGCGACCCCCTCGGGTACGTAGACGACGCTGCCGCGCGCGACCTGGGTGGTCTCCAGGCCGACCGTGATCGAGGCGCGGCCGCTCACGACGAAGTACACCTCGTCCTGCTGGTGCGGCTTCTGCGGGTCGGGATCGCCCGCGTCGAGCGCGTACAGGCCGACCGACATGTTCCGTTCGCGCAGGAACTGCAGGTAGGCACCGTCGTTGGCGGCGCGTTCCGCCTCCAGTTCGTCCAGCCGGAATGCCTTCATCGCCCTCGTCCGCTCCCGTGCTCAGAAAGCTGTGTCCACAGCCTTGCTCGCCAGTCGATCTCTTCTGCCACGTCGATCTCTTCTGCCACGATCAGACACATGAAGAATTTCGTAGTCAAGACGATCGCCAACGCGGGGGCCCTGGCCGTCGCGGTGTGGCTGCTCGACAAGATCACCCTGACAGGGACCAGCACCGGCAAGAAGGTCGGCACACTGCTGGTGGTCGCCCTGGTCTTCGGTCTGGTGAACTTCCTGGTCAAGCCTGTCGTGAAGGTGCTGACCTTCCCGCTCTTCATTCTGACGCTCGGCCTGATCACTCTCGTGGTCAACGCCCTGATGCTGCTGCTCACCTCGTGGCTGGCCGGCAAGCTCGACCTCAGTTTCCATGTGGAGGGCTTCTGGACCGCCGTGGTGGGTGGCCTGATCATCTCGGTCGTGTCGTGGGCGCTCAATGTCGTGCTGCCCGACGGCGAGGACTGAGAGCGTCCGATGTCCTATCGCGTCTGTTTCGTCTGTACCGGCAACATCTGCCGCTCGCCGATGGCCGAGTCCGTCTTCCGTGCCCGCATAGAAGAGGCCGGACTCGACGGCTTGGTAGAGGTCGACAGCGCGGGCACGGGCGGCTGGCACGAGGGCGACGGTGCGGACTCGCGCACCGTCGCCGTCCTGGAGGCGGCGGGCTACGAGGGCGGCCATGCGGCCCGCCAGTTCCACGCCTCGTGGTTCGCCCGCCTCGACCTCGTGATCGCCCTCGACTCCGGCCACCTCAAGTCCCTGCGCCGGCTCGCGCCCACTCCCGAGGACGCGGCGAAGGTCCGGCTGCTGCGGTCGTACGACCCCGCGGCGGGCAACGACCTGGACGTCCCCGATCCGTATTACGGACCCATGGACGGCTTCGAGGAATGTCTTGAGATGGTGGAGGCGGCGAGCCCCGGACTGCTCGCCGCTGTACAGCAAGAACTGGAGGGACGGGCAGCATGACGTCAGGGGATTTCGTCACGGGAAGCGGCGACGGCACGCGAGCGGTACGGGCGGGGCTGCCCGACCCCGTCAAATACGAGCCGACGCTTCCGGGCCCGGTCTTCGCCGCGCACTTCCATCTGCCGGGCGATCCGACCGGACCGTACACCTACGGTCGTGACGAGAACCCGACCTGGACGCTCCTGGAGCGCGCCATCGGCGAGTTGGAGGCGCCCGGGCAGGACGGTGTCACGACGCTCGCCTTCCCCTCCGGGATGGCCGCCGTCTCGGCGGTGCTCTTCTCCCAGCTGAAGGCCGGAGACGTGGTGGTCCTGCCCGTCGACGGCTACCAGGTGTTGCCGCTGGTGCGCGAGCAGCTCACCGCGTACGGCATCGAGGTACGCACCGCCCCGACCGGCGGCGACGCCCAGCTAGAGGTGCTCGACGGCGCGAAGCTGCTGTGGATCGAGACCCCGTCGAACCCGGGGCTCGACGTCTGCGACGTACGACGGCTCGTCGCGGCGGCCCACGCGCAGGGCACCCTCGTCGCGGTCGACAACACCCTGGCGACCCCGCTCGGGCAGCGCCCGCTGGAGCTGGGCGCCGACTTCTCGGTCGCCAGCGGCACCAAGATGCTCACCGGGCACGGCGACATCCTCCTCGGATACGTCACCGCGCTCGACGCCGACCTGATGGCGCCGGTGCGGCGCTGGCGGAAGATCGTCGGAGCGATCCCCGGGCCCATGGAGGCCTGGCTGGCCCATCGCTCCCTCGCCACACTCCAGCTGCGCGCCGACCGGCAGAACGCCAACGCCCTGGTGATCGCCGAGGCGCTGCGCGGTCGGCCCGAGGTGACCGGGCTGCGTTATCCGGGACTGTCCGACGATCCCTCGCACAAGATCGCCTCGCAGCAGATGCGGCGCTTCGGATGCGTGGTGTCCTTCACGCTGCCCACACGCGCGCGTGCCGACCGTTTCCTCGACGCGCTGCGTCTGGTGGACGACGCGACGAGTTTCGGCGGGGTACGGTCCACCGCCGAGCGGCGCGGCCGGTGGGGCGGCGACGCGGTGCCGGAGGGCTTCATCCGTTTCTCGGCCGGCGCCGAGGACCCCGAGGACCTGATGGCGGACGTACTGCGTGCGCTCGACGAATCCGCGGAGTGACCCGTCCCTGAACGACCGGTGAGTACGCTGCGGCATACATTCAGGCGGTCGGCTTAGTACATCGCTACGTACGACGGACGGTCCGAGCCTCCCCCCTCGTGGCTCGGACCGTCCCGGTTCTGTACGCGAAGAACCGCGCGAACAAGGCTAGTTGACTCTGTGTCAGTGTCCAATCACAGTAGCGACAGAGACCTATCGACTTATTTATAGTTGGGGCTCGGTCGGAGGTGCTGGGAGGGGAGGGGCACCATGGATTTGGCCCTGCTGCGCACATTTCTGACCGTGCACCGGGCCGGTTCCTTCACTCGCGCCGCCGCGCTGCTCGGTCTCTCGCAGCCTGCCGTCACCTCACAGATCCGCACATTGGAGCGGCAGTTGGGGCGACCGCTCTTCCTTCGCCAGGCCCGCGGGGTGACCCCCACGACGATCGGTGACGAGCTCGCCCACAAGGCCGCGCCTCATCTCGACGCCCTGGTGGAGATCGCCGAGACCGGACTCGACGAGGACTCGTCACTGCGCACCCTGCATCTGGCCGGGCCACCCGAGTTCACGGCCGAGCGGGCGCTGCCCGCGCTCACGGAGCTGACGGGCGAGGACGGCCAGGGTTTCGCGCTGCGCGCCTCCTTCGGCAACGCCGAGGAGACACTGGAAGGGCTCGCCGCCGGACATCATGATCTGGCCATCACCACGGCCCGTCCCCGCGGCACCCTGCTCACCGCGACTCCGCTCTGCGACGAGGAGCACGTGCTGGTCGCCGCCCCGCGCTGGGCCGCCCGCATAGGTGCCGGAAAGCTCCGTCGAAAGGGCTCGTCGGCATTGGAGAACTTCCCCGTGGTCGAAGTGCACGAGTCGCTACCGCTCGTCGCCCGCTACTGGGCGTCCGTCTTCGACTCCCACCCGGCCGCTTCGGGCACCGTCGTCGTCCCCGATCTGCGCGCCGTGCTCGCCTGTGCCGCCACGGGCGCGGGCCTCGCGGTGCTGCCCCGGTATCTGTGCGTCCAAGCCCTGGAACGGGGTGACGTGGTCGCGCTTCTCGACCCGGCGGTGCCTCCGCTGCGTACGTACTTCCTGGTGGTCCGCACCGGCACGCTGGCCATGCCGCACATCGCACGAGCGCACGACTGGCTGCTCCACGCCGCGGCCGACTGGTCCTGATACCCCCTGAGCCTTCCCGGGCTCCCTGAGCCTCCCAGGGGGCTTTCTGAGCCCTTCCTGAGTCCCTCGGGGCTCCGCGATGTTTCACGTGGAACCAGCCGGGCCACATTCCTCCCATGACCGTCCGACCCGTGGTCAAGCGCACCGCACGCGCCATCCTGCTCGATGGCAACGACCTGATCTTGATCAAGCGCACCAAACCGGGCGTCGATCCCTACTGGCTCACACCGGGTGGAGGGGTCGAACCGGAAGACACGACTGTCGTCGACGCACTCCATCGTGAGGTGCACGAGGAACTCGGCGCCAAGATCACCGATGTGGTGCCCTGCTTCGTCGACACCGTCGAGCACATCGGTGATGACGGCGGCGCGACCGGCGTGAAAGTGCAGCACTTCTTCGTCTGCCGTCTGGAGTCCATGGATCCGTCCCAGCGGCACGGCCCCGAGGTGGACGAGCCCTGCGGCGAGTACGAGATCGTGCGGGTGCCGTTCACCCGGGTCGGCATCGCCTCCGTCCACCTCGTACCGCTGTCCCTGCGGCACTATCTCGACGGGAACATCGAAGGCGTACGGGCGATGCACGCACCGGACCTGGGCTGAGGCTCTTTCGGGCCGGGGTCCTGGCCCCCTCTGCCGGGTGAGGGCGGTCAGTCCCCGGCCGCGACGAGTTCCTCGACCGAGTCGTGGCGTATGCGGTCCGACGGGATGCCCGCTGCCCTCAGAGCGTCCACCCCGCTGCGGATCATGCCGGGCGGCCCCGAGAGATAGGCGTCGTACTCGTTCCACGGCCCGTACTCGCGTACGGCGTCGGGCAGATGGAGATGCGCATGCTGGTCGACGACCGGGCGCACGGCAAGCCATGGGTGGCTCTGCTGCAGCCGCAGCATGGTGTCGATGTCGTACAGGTCGTGATCGGTGCGGGCGCCGTAGAAGACCTCGACCGGCCGCCGCTCCCCATGCTCGGCGACGTCCTCGACCAGCGCCTTGATGGGCGCGATGCCGGTGCCGCCGCCGAGGCAGAGCAGTCCGTTGTCGGTGGTGTGGTCGACGGTCATCGATCCGGCCGGCGGCCCGAGCCGGATGATGTCGCCGGGACGGGCGCGGTGCACCAGCGCGTTGGAAACCCAGCCCGCCGGAACGGCCTTCACATGGAACGACAGCAGTCCGTCGGACCGCGGCGCCGAAGCGAAGGAGTAGTGCCGCCATATGCGCGGCCACCACGGCGTCTCCAGGCTCGTGTACTGCCCGGCGAGGAACGGGTACGGCTGGTCGGGGCGGACCGTGATGACAGCGATGTCCGGCGTCCTGAGGTCGTGCGCGACGACCTCGGCGTACCACCAGGCCGGGGCGCGCAGCTCGTCCGCGGCCGCCGCGTCGATCATCACCTGGGAGATCGTCGTGTACGCGCGCACCCAGGCCGCCTCGGTCTCAAAGTCCCAGATCGCCGAGGCAAACCGGCTGAGCGAACCGATGAGGCACTCACCGACGGCCGGGTAGTGCTCGGGCCGGGTGCCGTACTTGCGGTGTCCACGGCCGAGGTTCTGCAGGTAGTCGACGAGAACCGGGGTGTTGTCGATGTGTTCGGCGGCGGTCAGCAGCGCCTTGAGCAGTCGGTCTCGCTGGGTGTCCATCGCCGCGGGGAACAGCGGCCGCAGTTCCGGGTGGCGCACGAAGAGCAGTGCGTAGAAGTAAGAAGTGACCTTGTCGGCGACGGGGCCGACCTCGGCCATGGTCCGGCGGATGAGCACGGCGTCCGGAGACGGCTGCGGAGTGGGAGCGGGCCTCTGGGCGGGCATCCGCGGATCCGGGCCGGACGGTCCCGACGCGGGCAGCGGGGACGTCTGACGCAACGCGGGAGGCTCGGGCGACGGCGGCTTCTGAAAGGGCTCGAGAGGCTCGGGCGACCGCGGCCTGTCAAAGGGAGCGGGAGGCTCATGGAACCGCTGCTCCTGTACCGGGACCCGAGGCTCGGCAGGGCGCTGCTCCTGGGCGGGTACACGCGGCTGCGGGCCGGGGCCGGACTGCTCACGCCCGAGATCTGTCCACTCCCGTCCGAACACGGACTGCTCCGGGCCGGCATCGGACTGCGCAGCGCCGTGGTCGGGCCCGGCCGGGCCTGACAGCGGCCGAGCGGATGCGTGGGCGGGCTCCGGCTCGGGGCGTGGGGCCTCAGTGGGCGCGGCCTGCTGGGAAGTCGCCTCCGCCTCCACGGCGGAGGATATTCGTTCCTGCTCTGTCGTTCCCCGACCCGCTACGGGTCGGCCGACCGGGCGCATCGCTGCCAGACGGCGGCCGTCGGCGGGCTCTCTCTCCCCACCGGACGGCAGTGGTTCCTTGCGCGGCGTGAACCAGCCGCCCCCGCCATTGCCTCCGGAAGTGCCGTTGTCGGCCGACGTGGTGGTCGGAGCGTCCATGGTGTGCCTCGCCTCGAACATCTTTCGGTCGGTCTGCGCACTTCCGCGGTCGGAAGATGCCTACTTTCCCCCGTAGACGACTTGCTTTCCTGCCCCGTTCAGTCCCCACCGGCCAATGCGGCCACATTTAACCCGGATTCCCGCTCTGTACGGACAAGTAAGGCGAGAATGTGACATTGACCGCACCGCTCTCACCGCAGCATCCCACTCCGAGTCAACACCCGGCCGCATAACGGAAAATGCGGGTCTTCGATCTCTCCGTCCCGTTACGCTGCATTGGCCTGCGTTCGTGCCCCACGAGACGTGCGTACATCACGACGGACGCGAACCGGAGTCGACCATACCGGCAGCCGCCCCACACACAAGTACCGCCTTCCTTCCGCCCGAAGAAGCGACGGCCCACTCTCAACTGCCGTAATTACAAGGCGCGTCGGACCAATTCATAGGCATCCCACAGGTCCCGTCCCATGTAGGAGTGCGTGGCAAGGCCCGCCAGATGCCGATCCGCATTGACCGCGACGGATACCGGCACCGTCTCGAACAGGTCCTTGTCGGACAGCGAGTCGCCATAGGCGACGCAATCCGCCCGCATCACCCCGAACTCTTCACAGAGTCGGTCCGCGATCTGCACCTTCGCCGCGGCACTGAGAATGCCCGCGAGATCAACGGGCTCGCTGAACGGCAGAGCGGGAAAGCGCGAACCGTATGCCGCATGCGCACCCCACGCCGTCAGTCGCTCGACGAAGAACGAGGGCGAGAGGGAGACGACGGCGCAGTAGTCGCCCTTGTCTCTGATCTCCGCCCAGACATCCTCGATGCCGGACAGCCACGGCGCGCCCTCGAAGGCCGCCGCCACATGTTCCTCCCTGAGATCCGCCCACAAGGCATGCACCTGTGTGGCGTACTCCGGCGGACCGATCCGTCCTGCCGAGATCGCTTGGTCAAGCGCAACGGTCTCGGCCTCCAGACCGATCTGCCGTGAGATCTCCTGGGGCGCGGAACTCCCGTACAGCAGCGTTCCATCAAGGTCGAAGAGATGAAGGCGTGGCATGGAAGCCGAGGTTAGCGGTCCGGGCACTCTTCGCCGTTTCACGTGAAACATCTGTCCGTGTGCTGTGGGAAGCGTCGCTGTCCCCATGCCGCACACGGGGCATGACATGGCCAAAAGCGCATAGGTCCCTGGGCAAACAGGTGGACGCCAGGGGTGTATGTCAGACAGCCTGACCTGCGTGTCGACACCTTCCCCCGCCGTTCTGCCCATCCGCCGACTGACGCTTCGCGATCTCACCGCCTGCGCCGATTTGTCAGAGAACCGGGGGTGGCCCCGTGAGGAACACAAGTGGGGTCTGCTCCTCACCGCCGGGACGGGCTACGGCATCGACGACCCCGACGGCGGTCTTGTCACCGCCTGCGTCGTGACCGAGTACGGAACGCCGGAGAGGCTCGAACTGGGGGCGATCGGAATGGTGCTGGTCGCCGAGCGGCACGCCCGCCAGGGTGTCGGCCGACGGCTGATGCGGCACGTCGTGGCAGAGATGGGCACCATCCCGCTGACCCTGCACGCGACTCCTTATGGCCGACCGCTCTACGAGGAGCTGGGCTTCAAGGTCACGGGCCGCGCCGAGATGGTCCGTGGACACTTCGCCCCTGGCGGGCCGGACCCGAAGGTGGCCACGCGCCCGGCCACCGCCGAGGACCTCACCACGATCCTTCGGCTCGACGCGGAGGTCTTCGGCTCCGACCGCACCCATGTGATCACACGGCTGCCCGCCTTCTCCGACCAGCTGCGCGTCGCCGTGGAGAACGGCCGGATCATCGGCTACGCGGCGGCCTGGCCCAACATGGACACCCATGTGGTGGGTCCACTGATCGCCCGTGACACCGAGACGGCGAAGGCACTCATCACTTCGCTCGCCGCCCACACCGACCGCACGCTGCGCACCGACATCGACGTACGGCACGAAGAGCTGCTGTCCTGGGCGAAGGAACACGGCCTGGAGCCCACGAGCTTCAACGCGGTGATGACGTACGGGATCTCGGAGTTGCCCGGGGACTGGACGCGACGCTTCGCTCCGCTCACCGTGGCAGCGGGCTGAGAGCCGCCGGGGCGCAGTCGCGTCCATCGCGCAGAGAGTCGCTCACCGCGTAGAGAAGCGCCGGTCCCCGATGTCTGTGGGGGACCGGCACTTCTCTACGCGGGTGCGGTCAGACGAGCGTCTCCACCGCCGCCGTGGCGAAGTCGTGGTCCTGGTCGGGCGCTCCGCCACCGACCCCGATCGCCCCGATCAGACGACCGTCGCGACGGACCGGAACACCGCCCGCGATGAACAGGAGCGGACGGTCGAGCGCGGTGGGCAGGGTGTGGAAAAGGCCGCCGGGCTGGACCGCGTCGACCAGTTCCCTGGTGGCGGAGTCCAGCTGGAGGGCCGTGTAGGCCTTGCGCGTGCTGGTCTCGCCGGAAATCAGTACGGCGCGGTCGTCACGCCGGAAGGCGAGCAGATGGCCGCCCGCGTCGAGGACGGTGACGCTGACCGTGACCCCGGCGGCCTCGGCGGCGCGATGGGCCGCAGAGACGAGGACCTCGGCGTCCTGGATGGTCAGCGGAGCAACGGCGACGGTGGTGGTCATGAGGGACTTTCTCCTTGAGGTGCTGTTCGGCCGTGGCCGATCAGGGGGCTGGGCTCAGCCGTGAGGGGCCGGCTGCTACTCGGTGGCTCAGTGGCTCAGTGGTGGACGGCGGTCCGCTGCTCGATGGGCGCGCTCGCGTCCGCGACGGTGCCGGCGGCATCGGCTCGGCGCTCCAGGGCTGCCGAGACGACGGCGAGGACCAGGGCTCCCGCGGCGAGCACCGCGCCGACCCAGTTGGGGGCGGTGTAACCGAGGCCGGCTGCGATGACGAGGCCACCGAGCCAGGCCGAGAGGGCGTTGCCGAGGTTGAAGGCACCGATGTTCACGGCCGAGGCCAGGGTGGGGGCGCCGTGCGCCTGGTCGAGGACGCGCTTCTGCAGCGGCGGCACGGTCGCGAACCCGAGGGCGCCGATCAGCGCGATCGTGAGGGCCGCCAGGATCTTGTTGTGCGCGGTCACGGTGAACAGGGCGAGCACGATGGCGAGGCCGCCCAGGGACACGTACAGCATCGGCATCAGGGCGCGGTCGGCGAACCTGCCGCCGATGAGGTTTCCGCCGACCATGCCGAGGCCGAAGAGGACCAGCAGCCAGGTGACGGAGGTGTCGGCGAAGCCGGCGACGTGGGTCATCATCGGCGCGATGTAGGTGATGGCCGCGAAGACGCCTCCGAAGCCGAGCACGGTCATCGCCATGGCGAGCAGGACCTGGACGTTCTTGAAGGCGGCGAGCTCGTGGCGGAGATGTACGCCCTCGGGCTTCGGCATCTCGGGGACCAGCTTGGCGATACCGAGCAGCCCGATCACTCCGAGCGCGGCGACTCCGGCGAAGGTGACCCGCCAGCCCGCGGACTGCCCGATCAACGTGCCCAGGGGGACACCGACCACATTGGCGATGGTGAGGCCGCTGAACATCATGGCGATCGCCCCGGCCTTCTTCTCCGGCGCGACAAGCTCGGCGGCGACGACCGATCCGATACCGAAGAAGGCGCCGTGGGCGAGAGAGGCGACGACTCGGCCCGCCAGCATCAGCCCGAAGGCCGGGGCGACGGCGGAGAGCAGGTTACCGACGACGAACAGCCCCATCAGCAGCATCAGCATCCGCTTGCGGGACACCTTCGTGCCGAGCGCGGTCATGATCGGGGCGCCGATCACCACGCCGAGGGCGTAGCCGGTCACCAGCAGTCCGGCCATGGGGATGGAGACACCGAAGTCACCGGCGACCTCGGGCAGCACACCCATGATCACGAACTCGGTGGTTCCGATTCCGAAGGCCCCGATCGCGAGGGCCAGAAGCGCGAGAGGCATGGTGGGGACACCTTCCCAAACGATTGCAGGAGCACTTTGCGTGCGTTCACAATAGTTGCATACGCGGGCTATACGCAAGAGCGGACTATTGCGCTCGTGCTCTACCCTGGTGTCAGCCGCTCCGGGACGGAGGAACACGCCATGACAGCCACGGACCCCGCGCTCACCGCCCTTGCTCAGGGGTGGTGCGCCCTCTCCCTGCTGCACGGGAGGATCGAGGCCCACATCGAGCGCGCCCTGCAGACCAAGCACGACCTCAGCGTGCGGGAGTACTCCCTGCTCGACGTGCTCAGCCGACAGCACGACGGCGAGGGCGGTCACTTGCAGATGAAGCAGGTCGCGGACGCGGTCGTGCTCAGTCAGAGCGCCACCACACGGCTCGTCACCCGACTCGAGGACCGTGGTCTGCTCGCCCGCTATCTGTGCCCGACCGATCGCCGCGGCATCTACACGAATGTCAGCGAGGCCGGCCTCAAGCTCCTCGAAGAGGCGCGGCCCACCAATGACAGCGCCCTGCGCGAGGCGCTCGACGAAGCGGCCAAGTCCCCCGAACTGGCCCCACTGGTCCGTGCAGTGGAGTCGGCGAGCGTGTCCGCCTAGGCAGGGGACGACCTCCCGTCCCCCGCCGGGCGCCCGCACAGCCCGCACAGGGCCTGGATACGCTGTGGCCATGGGAGATCTTGAGATTCGACCGGCAGCTTCGGACGATGTCCCCGCCATCGTCGCGATGCTCGCCGATGATCCGCTCGGCGCCCAGCGGGAGTCACCCGACGACCTGACCCCCTACCTGGCCGCGCTCGAGCGGCTGAGCGCCGACCCGAATCAGCACCTGGTGGTCGCGGTGCGTGAGGGACGCGTCGTCGGCACCCTGCAGCTCACGGTCATACCCGGGCTGTCCCGCAAGGGCTCGACCCGCTCCCTCATCGAAGGCGTGCGCATCCACTCCGACGAGCGCGGCAGCGGCCTCGGCTCCCAGTTCATCGAGTGGGCGATCGAAGAATCCCGGAGCCAGGGATGCCAGTTGGTCGAGCTGACCTCCGACGCCACCCGCACTGACGCCCACCGCTTCTACGAGCGGCTCGGCTTCACGGCCTCACACGTGGGCTTCAAGCTGGCGCTCTGAGCCACCTGTGTACGCGGGGGGTCTGTTTCACGTGAAACAGACCCCCCGCAGCAGGACAGCGGCTACTGAATCCCTCGCCATCCCTCGGGGTCCACTCCTCCCGGCACAGGAGCGCCCTCGTCGTACGGCTGACGCGTGAAGACGAACGACCCGAGGTCGAGGTGACTCAGGGACCCGTCCGGGCGCCGTACGGCCCGTAGCGGCTCCCCCGTGTAGTAGCCGTCGAGCCCCGTCCAGGTCCCATCACCGTTCGGCCGGAAGCGCGACCCGCGGCCACCCCCGGCCAGCGGGCCCAGCTCGACCATGCCATCGGCCCTCAGACGCAGCGCGCACGCCTGGGTACCCCAGTACCAGGGGCCGGCCAACTCCAGGACGGACTGATCGACTTCTGCGGCCGGACGCCATGGCTCGGGAATCCGCGGCTCGGCCTCGGCGACGATCCGTACAAGATCGGTGGCCACGGTCAGCGCCCGCGGACCGGAGGTGCAGTTGGCCAGCACCACCGCCGCCACGTCGTCCTCCACGCCGATCGCGAGCGCCGCGAGGAAGCCGGGCAGAGACCCTGAGTGACCCACCAGGATCCGGCCCGACCGATGCAGCACCTGCAGTCCCAGCCCGTAGGAGTCTCCCGAGGCGAGCTGGTCGGCTTCCAAGGGGGCCGCGGGCGTGCGCATCTCCCGCAGGGACTCCACGCTGAGCACCGCCGCGTGCCCCGTGGCCAGGAAGACGGCGAAGCGGGCCAAGTCCCCCGTGGTGGACCACAGTTGCCCGGCCGGAGCCATTCGGCCGAGGTCCTCGGCGGGCTCCGGCATCATGACGTCCGCCCATGGATGCACGGCCCAGCCACCCGCGTGGGGTGCCTGGGGCTGCCCACTCGTGCGGTGCAGTCCGAGCGGGTCGAGCACCTCGCGCCGCAGGGCCTCTTCCCAGGGGACTCCCCGCAGTTCCTCGATCAGTGCGCCCAGCAGGGTGTAGCCGGGGTTCGAATAGTGGTGCAGCCGCCCGGCCGGATGCAGGAAGGGCTGCTCACCGAGCACGTCGGAGAGCTCGGGACGCAGCGAACCGGGTGTGCGTTCCCACCAGGGCCCAGGCGTCTCGGCCGCCAGCCCGCCGGTGTGCGTGAGGAGTTGGGCGATGGTGGCCTCCCCCGCACCGGTGCCCGGCAGATGCTTCTCCAGCGGGTCGCCCAGGTCGAGCAGTCCCTCGTCGCGCAGCCGCAGCACCAGCACGGCCGTGAAGGTCTTGGTGATCGAACCGATCCGGTACTGCACGTTCTCGTCCGGTCCGTGCCCGTCCACCGAGGTGCGCGACCCGTGCCACACCGGCTCCCCGCCCCGGACGACCGCCGCGACCAGCGACGGCGCCCGCCCCTCGGCCTGAGCGGCGGCGATGCGGTGCAACAGAGCCCGGCGTGTGCCGGGAAGGAGCTTTTCCTGAGGTGTCGTCATGCCCTCAGTCCACCCGGCCGGGCACCGCACGTCGAGTGCATTTCCCCGAAGACCGGGCGCATGTCTTCCACACCGCGCCCAGGGGAGGGCGGATCAGGTCTGTGCCATGTCCACGAAGCGCGAGTAGTGGCCCTGGAAGGCCACGGTGATCGTGGCCGTCGGGCCATTACGGTGCTTGCCGACGATGATGTCCGCCTCGCCCGCGCGCGGTGACTCCTTCTCGTAGGCATCCTCACGGTGCAGCAGGATCACCATGTCCGCGTCCTGCTCGATCGATCCGGATTCACGCAGGTCGGAGACCATGGGCTTCTTGTCCGTGCGCTGTTCGGGACCACGGTTGAGCTGCGAGAGCGCGATCACCGGCAGCTCCAGCTCCTTGGCCAGCAGCTTCAGGTTTCGCGACATGTCGGAGACCTCCTGCTGCCGACTCTCGGACCGCTTGCCGCCCGACTGCATCAGTTGCAGATAGTCGATGACGACGAGCTTCAGATCGGCGCGCTGCTTGAGGCGCCGGCACTTGGCGCGGATCTCCATCATGGACAGGTTCGGGGAGTCGTCGATGTAGAGCGGCGCGGCCGAGACGTCGGGCATCCGGCGCGCGAGCCGCGTCCAGTCCTCGTCGGTCATCGTGCCGGAGCGCATGTGGTGCAGGGCCACGCGGGCCTCGGCCGACAGCAGACGCATCGCGATCTCGTTGCGCCCCATTTCGAGCGAGAAGATCACGCTGGGCATGTTGTGCTTGATCGAACAGGCCCGTGCGAAGTCCAGCGCCAGCGTCGACTTACCCATGGCGGGACGAGCCGCGATGATGATCATCTGGCCCGGGTGCAGACCGTTCGTGAGGGAGTCGAGGTCGGTGAAGCCGGTCGGTACACCGGTCATCTCGCCCGACCGTGAACCGATCGCCTCGATCTCGTCGAGCGCGCCCTCCATGATGTCGCCGAGCGGCAGGTAGTCCTCGGTGGTGCGCTGCTCGGTGACCGCGTAGATCTCGGCCTGGGCGGTGTTGACGATCTCGTCCACGTCGCCGTCGGCCGCGTATCCCATCTGTGTGATGCGCGTGCCGGCCTCGACCAGGCGGCGCAGGACCGCGCGCTCATGGACGATCTCCGCGTAGTACTCGGCGTTCGCCGCCGTGGGGACCGTCTGGACGAGGGTGTGCAGATACGAGGCACCACCGACCTTGGTGATCTCACCTCGCTTGGTGAGCTCGGCTGCGACCGTGATCGGGTCGGCCGGCTCGCCCTTCGCGTACAGATCGAGGATCGCGGTGTAGATGGTCTCGTGCGCGGGACGGTAGAAGTCGTGGCCCTTGATGACCTCGACGACGTCGGCGATGGCGTCCTTGGACAGGAGCATGCCACCGAGAACGGACTGCTCGGCGTCGAGGTCCTGGGGAGGTACGCGTTCGAAGGACGAACCTCCGCCTTCCCACGGCCCGTTGTCCCGGTCACGGTCGTGCTGTTCGTCGCGGCCCCGGCCACCCTCGCGGCCTCGGCGGGAAGCGGGCAGACGATCACTGGGACCGCTGTCGGCCCACGGGTCGTCCAAGGGCTCGGAAATACTCACCGAGCCACCTCCTCCCGTCCGCCGAGCGGACCTAACCGTGCCTTTCATTTCTACGGCACGGCACTGACAAATAAGAGGCCCAACTCCGGTTCTGACACGTCGGTTTTGCGAGGTTTCCGAGGGCAGAAAAGAGAGCGGGCGCCGCACCACGTTAGGCCCGCGGGCACCGTCAGCCAATCTGGTTATCCACAGGCCATGTGGACGACGGCCCGGATGCTGTGGAGAACTCCACAAAACCTGTGCACGACCCGGTGGACAGGCCTGTGAACAAGCCCTCAACCACTCGAAGGAAACCGCCCTGACCTGCCTGTTTACCATCCACCGGCTGTGCAGAAGAAAAACTTTCCCGGTCGGACCAAGATCGCTGCAAACGGTACACGGCGACACGCCCGACACGAGCGCGGGTAATGGTCACTATCACGTTGCATCTCTTACCTGTGGAAGATTAGATTGGTGCCCATGACACAGGCTCCCCCGGCACCCGAGGCCGCCCGACGTCGGCACGACCGAGAGATCGTCGCGCTGGCCGTTCCGGCCTTCGGCGCACTCGTCGCCGAGCCTCTTTTCGTGATGGCCGACAGCGCCATCGTCGGACACCTCGGCACCGCGCAACTGGCCGGCCTCGGTGTCGCTTCCGCCCTTCTCACGACCGCCGTCAGCGTCTTCGTCTTCCTCGCGTACGCCACCACCGCCGCCGTCGCCCGACGGGTCGGCGCCGGTGATCTGCGGGCTGCGATACGCCAGGGCATGGACGGCATCTGGCTCGCACTGCTGCTCGGCGCGGTCGTGATAGCCACCGTCCTGCCCACGGCACCCGCCCTTGTGGAACTCTTCGGCGCCTCGCACACCGCGGCCCCGTACGCGACGACCTATCTGCGCATCTCCTCGCTCGGCATCCCCGCGATGCTCATCGTGCTCGCGTCCACCGGGGTCCTGCGCGGGCTGCAGGACACGAAGACCCCTCTCTATGTCGCCGTCGGGGGCTTCGTCGCCAACGCCGCGCTCAACGCGGGCCTCGTCTACGGCGCCGGACTGGGTATCGCCGGCTCCGCCTGGGGCACCGTCATCGCCCAGTTCGGTATGGCCGCGGTGTATCTCTTCGTCGTCGTCCGCGGAGCCCGAAAGCACGGGGCCTCGCTACGCCCGGCCGCCGCCGGGATACGGGCCTGCGCTCAGGCCGGTGCGCCCCTGCTCGTGCGCACGCTGTCGCTGAGGACGATCCTCATGATCGCCACGGCTGTCGCCGCACGACTCGGGGACGCCGACATGGCCGCACACCAGATCATCCTGTCCCTGTGGAGTCTGCTCGCCTTCGCGCTCGACGCGATCGCCATCGCCGGACAGGCCATCATCGGACGCTATCTCGGTGCGAACGACGCTCAGGGTGCTCGCGAGGCCTGCCGCCGCATGGTCCAGTGGGGCATCGCCTCCGGCGTCGTCCTCGGCCTGCTGGTGATCGCCGCCCGCCCGATCTTCCTTCCCCTGTTCACCAGCGACTCGGCCGTCCAGAGCACGGCGCTTCCCGCCCTGGTTCTGGTGGCCGTCTCACAACCGATCAGCGGGGTCGTCTTCGTCCTGGACGGAGTCCTGATGGGCGCGGGAGACGGACCCTACCTGGCGTGGGCCATGCTGCTCACCCTGGCGCTCTTCACTCCCGTGGCACTGCTGGTGCCCACGCTCGGGGGCGGGCTCACCGCGCTCTGGGGAGCGATGACGCTGATGATGACGGTGCGGATGCTGACCCTGTGGCTGCGCTCCCGCTCGGGACGCTGGATCGTCACGGGCGCGACGCGCTGAACCAGCACACCGGCCGTTTCAAACCAGCACACCGGCCGTTTCACGTGAAACGGCCGAAACGGCCAGCCAACCCGACCTGGCCCTGCCCCCGCCCCTGCCCCTCGCTCTGGCCGTCGCCCCACGCCCCCGTTCCTGCCCTCGCCTACCCCTAGCCTTCAGACCTGTTTCACGTGAAACCCCCCGTTTCACGTGAAACACAGGACAGCTCGCCCCCTGCAGAACGAAGAAGGGCCGTACCCCAGCGGGTACGGCCCTTCTCTCAGCTATGCCGAGCGCAGCGGTCAGGCCGCGACGACCTCGATGTTGACCTTGGCGGCAACCTCGGGGTGCAGACGCACGGACGTCTCGTGGGCGCCCAGGGTCTTGATCGGCGAGCCCAGCTCGATGCGGCGCTTGTCGACCTCGGGGCCACCGGAAGCCTTGATCGCCGAAGCGATGTCGGCCGGGGTGACGGAACCGAAGAGACGACCGGCGTCGCCGGAGCGGACGGCCAGACGGACCTTCACGCCTTCGAGGCGGGCCTTGATCTCGTTGGCCTGCTCGATGGTCGCGATCTCGTGGATCTTGCGAGCACGACGGATCTGCTCGACGTCCTTCTCGCCACCCTTGGTCCAGCGGATCGCAAAGTTCCGCGGGATCAGGTAGTTGCGAGCGTAACCGTCCTTGACGTCGACGACGTCGCCCGCGGCACCGAGGCCGGAGACCTCGTGGGTGAGGATGATCTTCATTAGTCGGTCACCCTTCCCTTATCGCGCGGTGGAGGTGTAGGGCAGCAGCGCCATCTCACGGCTGTTCTTCACGGCCGTGGCGACGTCACGCTGGTGCTGAGTGCAGTTGCCGGTCACCCGGCGGGCACGGATCTTGCCGCGGTCGGAAATGAACTTCCGCAGCATGTTCGTGTCCTTGTAGTCCACGTACTGGACCTTGTCCTTGCAGAATGCGCAGACCTTCTTCTTCGGCTTGCGCACAGGCGGCTTCGCCATGGTGTATCTCCTGTGTGATCAAGAAGTGGGGGTACGGCCCACCCTCGGCCCGGGGGCCTAGAAGGGGGGCTCGTCCGAGTAGCCGCCGCCAGAGCCGCCGGAGCCGCCGGAGTTTCCACCCCAGCCGCCACCGCCGCCACCCTGATTGCCACCGGCAGGAGTGCTGGTCGCCCAGGGGTCTTCGGCGGGAGCTCCGCCGCCGCCCTGCTGGCCGCCGCCGGAGCCTCCGCCCCAGCCGCCGCCCTGCTGGCCGCCGCCGGAGCCTCCGCCGTAACCGCCCTGGCCACCTCGACCGGTGGTCTTGGTGACCTTGGCCGTGGCGCTCTTCAGGCTGGCGCCGACTTCCTCGACGTCCAGCTCGTAGACCGTGCGCTTGACGCCCTCACGGTCCTCGTAGGACCGCTGCTTCAGTCGGCCCTGCACGATGACGCGCATGCCTCGCTGGAGCGACTCGGCGACGTTCTCCGCCGCCTGACGCCAGACCGAGCAGGTCAGGAACAGGCTCTCGCCGTCCTTCCACTCATTGGTCTGACGGTCGAAGGTGCGGGGGGTGGACGCGACACGGAACTTCGCGACCGCCGCACCGGAAGGGGTGAAGCGCAGCTCGGGGTCGTCGACAAGATTGCCGACGACCGTGATGACGGTCTCGCCTGCCATGGGGGAACCTCTCGGCGGGTTTGCTGCTGGCTGCTAGTGCTGCTACTCGATGCCCGAGATCAGCTGAGCTGCAGAGCTCAGTGGGTCTCGGGACGGAGGACCTTGGTCCGGAGGACCGACTCGTTCAGGTTCATCTGGCGGTCGAGCTCCTTGACGACCGCAGGCTCGGCCTGCAGGTCGATGACCGAGTAGATGCCCTCGGGCTTCTTCTTGATCTCGTACGCGAGACGACGACGGCCCCAGGTGTCGACCTTCTCGACCTTTCCGTTGCCCTCACGGACGACGGAGAGGAAGTTCTCGATCAGCGGGGAGACAGCGCGCTCCTCGAGATCGGGGTCGAGGATGACCATCACCTCGTAGTGACGCATGTGGAACCCACCTCCTTTGGACTCAACGGCCACGGCGGTTCCGTGGCAGGAGGGTTGTGATGCGTTCGCAACGGTATCCGCCGCCACTGACAACGCCACTGACAAGAAGAGTCCGTCGATGTACCGAGTGATCGGTGAACCGACGGGGAATCCTTGTCGTGACCTGGCCATGGTCTGGGCAGACACCGGTGCAGAGGGTACAGAGTACCTGCACACCCGCTTCCGGTTGAAATCCGGCCGGGGTCACCGTCAATCTGTACACATCGGGTGTGTATGGCGCTACGATGCGCCGCCTTCCGCAGGAGGTGCCCTATGGCACAGACGCGACCCACCGTTGCCGGCTCGCTGTTCGCGACGGACCACAAGCCCCACCCCCTCCAAGACACGCTGCTCGCGGTGACTCTGGTGCTCGGAGTCACCGCTCTCATCACGGCAGCCTTCAACAGCCTGCATCTCATCAGCTCGTGGGCAGGCCTGATCGGGATCATCACCGGCGCCTCCGGGCAGTTCATCTCGGAGACGACCCGGGAGCGCTTCGGCCTCATCCTGGGTCTCGGTGCCTCGGCCGTCGGCTTCTTCCTCGGCATGGCGCACGGCGGCCTCTTCGGCGGCATCATCGGCTGAGGCACCCGGACCCGTTCCGCGGGCCGGGCAGCCGGACACCACCTCGTCCGGGCGGCCGGAGACACCACCTCCTGCCGAAACAGCCGGACACATCACCCCAGAACGTCCTGACCACGCATTGGTCGGGACGCAGGTTCAGTGCGGCCAGTCGGGGCGCTCCCAGGGCGCAGTAGGCTTCGGCGCGAGAGCCGGAGCCCCTGTACCCATGGGGACACACCAGCCCGAGGAGCGCCCCGAATGAGCCTGACCCTGAGGACCATCAGCCGAGAGCAGCATCTGGCCTACATCCAGAGCCTGCCCGCGGCGAGCCACATGCAGGTTCCGGCATGGGCCGATGTCAAGGCGGAGTGGCGCTCCGAGAGCCTCGGCTGGTTCGACGAGCGGACCGGCGGGATGGTGGGCGCCGGGCTGGTGCTGTACCGCCAGCTGCCCAAGATCAAGCGCTACCTCGCCTACCTCCCCGAGGGCCCGGTCATCAACTGGTACGCGCCGAACCTCGACGAGTGGCTGCAGCCGATGCTCGCGCACCTCAAGCAGCAGGGCGCCTTCTCCGTGAAGATGGGCCCGCCGGTGATCATCCGGCGCTGGGAGGCCACGTCCATCAAGGGCGGCATCCAGAACCCGGACGTGAAGCGCCTGCGTGACATCGAGGCGGACTTCATCGAACCGCGCGCCTTCGAGGTCGCCGACAAGCTGCGCCGCATGGGCTGGCAGCAGGGTGAGGACGGAGGCGCCGGCTTCGGCGACGTACAGCCCCGCTACGTCTTCCAGGTGCCGCTGGCCAACCGCTCCCTGGAAGAGGTCCACAAGAACTTCAACCAGCTGTGGCGACGCAACATCAAGAAGGCCGAGAAGGAGGGCGTCGAGGTCGTCCAGGGCGGCTACCACGACCTCGAGGAGTGGCAGCGGCTGTACGAGATCACGGCGATCCGCGACCACTTCCGGCCGCGCCCGCTGTCGTACTTCCAGCGCATGTGGTCGGCCCTCAACACCGAGGACCCCAACCGGATGCGGCTCTACTTCGCCCGGCGCGGCGGCGTGAACCTGTCCGCGGCCACGATGCTGGTCGTCGGCGGGCACGTCTGGTACTCGTACGGCGCGTCGGACAACATCGGGCGTGAGTTCCGGCCCTCCAACGCGATGCAGTGGCGGATGCTGCGCGACTCGTACGCCCTGGGTGCGACCGTCTACGACCTGCGCGGCATCTCCGACTCGCTGGACGAGACGGACCACCTCTTCGGTCTGATCCAGTTCAAGGTGGGCACGGGCGGGCAGGCCGCCGAGTACCTCGGCGAGTGGGACTTCCCGCTCAACAAGCTGCTCCACAAGGCACTCGACATCTACATGTCGCGGCGCTGAGCCAGTACATGCCGCGACACTGAGCCTGTACACGTCGCGCCGCTGAGCCAGTCCGCAGCGCATGCCGAGCCCCCATCCGGCCCGGCGTCGCCCCGCCGGTCCGGCGGATCCGCCACAATTTCCCTACCACTGATTCACCGCAGCCACGAGAAAGGTTCCGGGACCGGCCATGGCGCTCACGCTCTACGTCGACACCGCGCGCTGGCGGGCACACCACAAGCAGGTGTCCGAGCAGTTTCCGGGGCTCGTCCCCGTCTGCAAGGGCAACGGCTACGGCTTCGGCCACGAGCGGCTCGCCGACGAGGCCACCCGCCTCGGCTCGGACATCCTGGCCGTCGGCACCACGTACGAGGCCGCCCGGATCAAGGACTGGTTCGGCGGCGATCTGCTGGTCCTGACGCCGTTCAGGCGGGGCGAGGAGCCCGTACCGCTGCCCGACCGTGTCATCCGCTCGGTGTCGTCCATCGACGGCGTGTACGGCCTCGTGGGCGCCCGTGTCGTCATCGAGGTGATGTCCTCGATGAAGCGGCACGGTGTCAGCGAGCAGGATCTGCCGCATCTGCACTCCGCCATAGAGAACGTCCGGCTGGAAGGCTTCGCCATCCACCTGCCGTTGGACCGCACCGACGGCTCGGACGCCGTCGAGGAGGTCATCGGCTGGATGGACCGTCTGCGCGCGGCCCGTCTGCCGCTGCACACGATGTTCGTCAGCCACCTCAAGGCCGATGAGCTCGCGCGGCTGCAGCAGCAGTTCCCGCAGACCCGCTTCCGCGCCCGTATCGGCACCCGCCTGTGGCTGGGGGACCACGAGGCGACCGAGTACCGCGGAGCCGTCCTGGACGTCACCCGTGTCTCCAAGGGCGACCGCTTCGGCTACCGGCAGCAGAAGACGGCCTCCGACGGCTGGCTGGTCGTCGTGGCGGGCGGTACGTCGCACGGGGTGGGCCTGGAGGCCCCGAAGGCCCTGCACGGCGTCATGCCGCGCGCCAAGGGCGTCGCCCGGGCCGGCCTGGCGACGGTCAACCGGAACCTTTCTCCGTTCGTCTGGGCCGGCAAGCAGCGCTGGTTCGCCGAGCCGCCGCACATGCAGGTGTCGATCCTCTTCGTACCGTCGGACGCCACGGAGCCGCAGGTCGGTGACGAGCTGGTGGCCCATCTGCGGCACACCACCACGCAGTTCGACCGCATCGTGGAGCGCTGATCCCGGGACACGAGCACCTGCCCGTGCTCCTGCCGCTCGGGACACAACGCGAAAGGCCGTACACACACACCGTGTACGGCCTTTCGCGTTGCCCGTCGGAGCCGGGCCGAGCCCTGTTCGCTCAGAGCGAACTGTCCTCCGGGGCCGGCCCCCCGCCGTTGCCGCCCCATTCCACCTGAGGCCCCTCGAAGTGAGCCGCGTGCCGCGGTGGATGGGCCGCCGCGCCGAGCACGAAGACGTCCTCCGCGCCGTCCAGGACGCCTCCCGAGGGATCGTCCTCGCCCGCCCTGCGCACGACGTCCCGCTCCGGCATGAGGATGTCGCGCACGACCACGGCGCACAGGTACAGCGTGCCCACGAGGTGGGCGGCGATCGCGAACTGGTACCCGTGGGAGGAGAGGCCCTTGTGGGCCTCCCCGCTGGTCGTGTACGCGAGGTACATCCAGATCCCCAGGAAGTAAGCGACCTCGCACGCCTGCCAGATCAGGAAGTCCCGCCACTTCGGCCGGGCCAGCGCGGCCAGGGGGATCAGCCACAGCACGTACTGGGGCGAGTAGACCTTGTTGGTGAGGATGAAGGCCGCGACGATCAGGAAGGCCAGCTGGGCGAAGCGGGGGCGGCGCGGGGCGGTGAGCGCGAGCGCGGCCATGGCCACGCAGACGAGCAGCATCATGACCAGCGCCCACGCGTTCGCCGTCTGGTAGCTGATCGGGATCTTCCACCAGGTGGAGATGAACAGGAAGACCGAACCGAAGTCGATCCCCCTGGTCTGGCTGAAGCTGTAGAACTTCGCCCAGCCTTCCGGCGCGAGGTACATCACGGGAAGGTTCACCACGAGCCAGGCCCCGACCGCACCCATGAGCGCGTTCCCGAACTCCCGCCACTTGCCCGCCCGCCAGCACAGCACGAGCAGCGGTCCCATGAGCAGGAACGGGTAGAACTTGGCGGCCGTGGCGAGCCCGAGCAGGATGCCGAAGGCGAGGGAGCGGCCACGCGACCACATGAGCATCGCGGCGGCCAGCAGGGCCACCGCGAGGAGGTCCCAGTTGATGGTGGCCGTGAGCGCGAAGGCGGGCGCGAGGGCGACCAGGAGGGCGTCCCAGGGGCGCAGGCGGTGGGTGCGCGCGGTGCATACGGCGATGACCGCCGCGCACACCATGAGCATCCCGGCGTTGACCATCCAGTAGATCTGCTCCTGGTGCTGGATGCTGCCGCCGCCCGGCGTGAGCCAGGCCGCGACCTCCATGAACAGACCGGTCAGGACCGGATACTCGAGGTAGTCCATGTCGCCGGGGAGCTTGTCGAAGTACGGCACGAGCCCGTCGGCGAAACCGCGTCCCTGGTAGAGGTGCGGGATGTCCGAGTAGCACGCGTGCGTGTACTGCGTGCTGGCCCCGAAGAACCAGCCGCTGTCGTAGCAGGGCAGTTTCTGCACCATACCGAGGGCGAACATGCCGATCGCGACGAGCGCGATCACCCGTACCGGGGTCCACCAGGACGCCCCCAGCAGCGCTCTCCGTCCGATGGGGCCGCCGATCAGCTCACTTCCGGCCGCGGCGACCTCGTCGTCCTTGGTCGGCCGCACCGGCTCCGGCTCGCGCACGCTCGTTCGCGTCGTCTCTGCACTGGGCATGGCGCACATCCTGCCGTACGCGTCTGAGAATGGCCGCAGGGGCAGTGAAGCTCTTACCGTCCGGCGCCCACGATGCCGCCGGGTGAGCGAGGCGCGGACGCGCATTTCGCCCCGCACGCACAGAACGTTCGACCCGCACGCACAGAACAGGGGCCGCCAGCCACAGCTGACGGCCCCTGTTCTTCGGGCTTCGCGTCTATCTATCCGCTATCTATCCGCCATTCTGTCCGGCGAAGATGCCGCCGTTGCCATTACCTCTGGTGTTCCCGTTGGTAATGGTCGTTGTCGGCGTGGGTGAGGTGGTTCCGGTAGCACCGCCGGTGCTCCCCGCGTCCGTCCCGCCATTGTTCCCACAGTTCCAGCCGAAGTTGCCGCAGGTGTCGGTCGGCGAGGCCGTGGGAGAGCTGCTGAGGGACGGGCTCGGCGAGGTACTCGGCGTCGGGCTCGCCGACGGCGACGGTGTGGTCGACGGGGTCGGGCTCGGGCTGGGGCTGGCGTTCAGGATCTCGCCGAGCGGCTCGGCCGGCGGGAAGGGCTCGTGCTTGGAGTCCTTCAGGGCCACGGCCATGTAGTCCTTCCAGACCTGGGCCGGGATGTCACCACCGTGAACGGACGCCACACCGCCGGTGCCGTTCATCGATTCCAGCTTGCTCGTCTTCGGGTCGGACCTGAACAGGGTGACGGCCGTGGACAGCTCCCTGGTGTAGCCGACGAACCACGCCGACTTGTTCTTGTCGGTCGTACCCGTCTTGCCGGCCACGGGGAAGCCCATGTCGGCGACCTTCTTGCCGGTTCCGTTCTGGACCACGTTCTGCAGGACGTCGGTGACGTTGTTCGCCACCTTCTCGGGCATCGCGGTGTGCTCGGCGGGCGGCTTGAACCGGTCGAGCGGCTTGCCGTCCTTGAGCACCTGGGTGACCGAGTACGGCTCGTAGTGCGAGCCCGACGCGGCGAAGGTGCCGTACGCGTCGGCCATGCGAATGGCGCTCGGGGTCGACGTACCGAGGGAGAAGGAGACGTTGTTGAGGTTTCCCTGGTCGAAGGAGTCCGGCAGGATGCCCATGGACTCCGCGACCTTCCGGGTCTTGGAAAGGCCGACGTCGACGCCCAGCTGCGCGAACGGGGAGTTGATGGACTGCTCCATGGCCTTCTTGAGTGTCACCATCCCCCAGGCCTTGGTGCCCTCGTTCTTCTGCCGGAACGGCTTCCCGTCGTTACCCATGATCGGCTGGCCGTTCTGGTCCTTGATCACAAGGAGGTCGTCGCCGTTGTAGCGGGCCATCGGCGAGAGGACCTGTGGAGTGGTCTTGTACGTTCCGTACTGCATCGCGGTGGCCAGCACAAACGGCTTCCAGGTCGATCCGACCGGCACGCCTGTCGTATTGGCGTTGTTGGAGTAGTGGCCCTTGTCGAAGCCGTCGCCCCCGTAGAGCGCCACGATCTTGCCGGTCTTCGGATCGACCGACGCCGCGCCGAACTGCACGTCCTTGTCGGTCGTGGGTCGCGCCTTGGTGTCGAGGAAGCTCTTCTTCGTCGCCTTGACGGCCTTCTCCAGCTCGCTGACCTTCTTCTTGTCGAAGGTCGTGGTGATCCGGTAGCCGCCCTGCTCCAACTGCTCCGGCGTGATGCCGGCCTGCTTCGCCACATACTCCTTGGCGATGTCGACGAGGTAACCGGTCTGGCCGGACAGGGACGAGGTCTGCTTCTTCGGCATGGGGAACTTGGTGATCTTGTCCCGATCGGCCTGGGTCATGTTCCCGACCTTGACCTCACGGTCCAGGATCCATGTCCATCGGTCCTGGACGCGCTTGGTGTTGGCCTCGGGCGAGGCCAGCGCCCCGACACCCCCGTCGGGGTTGTACAGGTTCGGGCCCTTGAGGACGGACGCGAGGAAGACGCACTGCTCGGTGCTGAGGTCCTTGGCATCCACGCCGAAGTAGGCCTGAGCCGCCGCCTGGATCCCGTAGGCGTTGCGCCCGTAGTACGCGGTGTTGAGGTAGCCGGCGAGGATCTCGTCCTTGCTCAGCTTCGAGTTCACCTTGATGGAGATGAAGAGCTCTTTGAACTTGCGCGTGATGGTCTGGTCCTGGCTCAGGTACGTGTTCTTCACATACTGCTGAGTGATGGTCGAACCACCCTGCGTCTGGCCGCCCTTGGCCATGTTGACGAAGGCGCGCGCGATGCCCATCGGGTCGACGCCCGAGTCCTTGTAGAAGGTCGCGTTCTCGGCGGAGACCACCGCGTTCTTGATGGCCTTCGGGATCTCCTCCGGCCCCACGATCTGCCGGTTCGTCTGACCGCCGGTGGCTGCCATCTGGGTCCCGTCGGACCAGTAGAAGACGTTGTTCTGGGCCAGGGCCGTGTCGTTCGGGTTCGGGACGCCCACCATGGCGTACCCGATGCCTGCCGCGACCAGCAGCCCTCCTATGAAGGTGAGGAACGTGCCCGTCACCAGCTTCCAGGAGGGCATCCAGCGCCCGGCTCCCGACTTGCCCGCGCGCGGGTAGTCGATGAAACGCTTCTTTACAGGCCCGGAGGCCCGCGCGCGCCCGGGTCCGTCAGGACCGCCACGACGGCCGCCGGGCCCTGTGGCGTCGGCGCCTCTGCGCCGGCCGCCACCGCTGCTTCTCTGGGCCGCACGCCGGGCCTCGGCGCGGCCGGTGTACGGGCGCTCCTCCTCACCTCCCGACTCATAGGAGTCGGAAGGGGACCCGGTGGCGCCTCGCGGTGCCGCACGGCGGCCGGAGGACGGGCCGGTCTGGCCGCGTCGGGCCGCGGCACGTCCGCCGCCCTGTGGCTGCGACGGTTTGCGACGGTGCTCGCTCATCGGACGATTACTCCTCGGGCAGGCGCACCCGTGCGCGCCTGGAAACGGCAGCTGGTTTCCGGTCCCCCCGAAGTACGGATGCGGTCGTTTGCGCATTCACCCGTACTGCACCAGGGACAAGGACGCCCTCAGGCGTCACTCGGTTCCCGGTGGTTTTGCATGGCGCACAGACTACGCACCGTCAAAACCCCCCTAATCTTGAATTTCACCCCAAATCAGGCAACTCGCTTCGTATGAATCGGTGATGTGACGCCGTTCACCATGGTCCCCCTTGTCGCAGACGGACGGCCGATCTATCGTGCTGATGTATCGAGTCGATACATCAGCTCGGCATAAAGAACGTGCCGAGGAGACCGCGACAGCGAGGAGGCGATATGAGCCGGCGTTCCGGGATCCTCGAGTTCGCCGTCCTCGGCCTGCTTCGCGAGTCCCCGATGCACGGCTATGAGCTGCGCAAACGACTCAATACGTCACTGGGTGTGTTCCGTGCGTTCAGCTACGGGACGCTCTATCCCTGCCTCAAGACGCTGGTCGCGAGCGGCTGGTTGATCGAGGAATCGGGGAGCACCACCGAGGACGCCCTCGCCGCTCCGCTCGCGGGGCGCCGCGCCAAGATCGTCTATCGGTTGACGGCAGAAGGTAAAGAGCACTTCGAGGAGCTGCTCTCGCAGACGGGGCCCGACGCGTACGAGGACGAGCACTTCGCGGCTCGTTTCGCGTTCTTCGGGCAGACGTCACGCGACGTGCGCATGCGCGTACTGGAGGGCCGCCGCAGTCGGCTCGAGGAGCGCCTGGAGAAGATGCGTGCCTCTTTGGCACGCACCAGGGAGCGCCTCGACGACTACACCCTTGAGCTCCAGCGCCACGGAATGGAGTCCGTGGAGCGCGAAGTGCGCTGGCTGAACGAGCTCATCGAGAGCGAGCGAGCGGGACGGGACGTCAAGGATTCCGCCTCCGAAGGCACCTCCCAAGGTGTCTCCGAGGGCAGCTCACCGGGCGCCTTCGAAGGCTCCGCTCAGCAGAACAGCACATCTGGAGAGACGGGCGGCCTGCCCCGGCACCGGGACCAGTCCCGGCCGGATCCGTCCGACGACACCACCACGTGAGGTCCAGTCGGGGCTTCACCTCGTACACACAGGGAGCAACCGGAATGGGTTCGGTTCGCGTAGCCATCGTCGGCGTGGGCAACTGCGCCGCCTCGCTGGTGCAGGGCGTCGAGTACTACAAGGACGCCGACCCGGCGGCCAAGGTCCCGGGTCTGATGCACGTCCAGTTCGGCGACTACCACGTCGGTGACGTCGAGTTCGTCGCCGCCTTCGACGTCGACGCGAAGAAGGTCGGCCTCGACCTCTCCGACGCCATCGGTGCCAGCGAGAACAACACCATCAAGATCTGCGACGTCCCGAACAAGGGCGTCACGGTCCAGCGCGGCCACACCCTCGACGGTCTCGGCAAGTACTACCGCATGACCATCGAGGAGTCCGCCGAGACGCCGGTCGACGTCGTCCAGATCCTCAAGGACAAGCAGGTCGACGTCCTCGTCTGCTACCTGCCCGTCGGTTCCGAGGACGCGGCGAAGTTCTACGCCCAGTGCGCCATCGACGCCAAGGTCGCCTTCGTCAACGCCCTCCCGGTCTTCATCGCCGGCACCAAGGAGTGGGCGGACAAGTTCACCGAGGCCGGTGTCCCGATCGTCGGCGACGACATCAAGTCGCAGGTCGGCGCCACCATCACGCACCGTGTGATGGCGAAGCTGTTCGAGGACCGCGGTGTCCGTCTTGAGCGCACCATGCAGCTCAACGTGGGCGGCAACATGGACTTCAAGAACATGCTGGAGCGTGACCGCCTCGAGTCGAAGAAGATCTCGAAGACGCAGGCCGTCACCTCGCAGATCCCCGACCGCGACATGGGCGAGAAGAACGTCCACATCGGTCCCTCGGACTACGTGGCCTGGCTCGACGACCGCAAGTGGGCGTACGTCCGTCTCGAGGGCCGCGCCTTCGGTGACGTCCCGCTGAACCTGGAGTACAAGCTGGAGGTCTGGGACTCCCCGAACTCCGCCGGTGTCATCATCGACGCCCTGCGCGCCGCGAAGATCGCCAAGGACCGCGGCATCGGTGGCCCGATCCTGTCGGCGTCCTCGTACTTCATGAAGTCCCCGCCGGTCCAGTACTTCGACGACGAGGCCTTCGCCAACGTCGAGAAGTTCATCAAGGGCGAGGTCGAGCGCTAGCAAGACAGGCCTCCGAGGGCCGTCGAGACACGGCGCGGAGTGCCGAGGGGCTTTTCGCTCCTGCCCGTCGAGGGTCCCTGGGTCTTTGACCCGGGGACCCTCCTCGTATGTGAGGCTGTGCCCCATGGCCGTCGTGCGTGACCTGCGCGTCCTCCTGCGCTTCCAAGGCTTCAGACGCCTGCTCGGTGTCCGGTTGCTGTCCCAGGGCGCCGACGGCGTCTACCAGGTCGCGCTCGCCACGTACGTCGTCTTCTCACCGGAGAAGCAGACCTCAGCGGCCTCGATCGCCTCCGCGATGGCGGTACTGCTCCTGCCGTACTCCCTGGTCGGCCCTTTCGCCGGAGTCCTGCTGGACCGCTGGCGGCGGCGCCAGGTCCTCCTGCACGGCAATCTGCTACGGACCGCGCTGGCCTGTGTGACGGCCGTGCTGATGCTGAGCCATGTCCCCGACTGGCTCTTCTACGCCTCCGCGCTGTGCGTCACCGCGGTCAACCGGTTCGTCCTCGCGGGCCTCTCGGCCGCCCTGCCCCGCGTCGTCGACTCCCACCGACTGGTCATGGCCAACGCCCTGTCGCCCACCGCCGGAACACTCGCCGCGACCGCGGGCGGCGGTCTCGCGTTCGTCGTACGACTGGTCGCCTCGGACTCGGACGCGGCGGTCGTCCTTCTCGGTGCGGCCCTCTACCTGTGCGCGGCACTCGCCTCACTGCGCATGGCACCGGAACTGCTCGGCCCCGACCCGGAGTTGGTGCAGCCGAGCCTGCGTACGTCCCTCACCGGCACCGCGCGCGGTCTCGTGGCCGGTGTGCGCCATCTCGCCGAGCCCGCGCGGCGGGAGGCGGCCTGGGCGCTCCTGTCGATGACCCTGATGCGCTTCTGCTATGGCGCCCTGACCGTCATGGTGCTGATGCTGTGCAGGTACGCCTGGTCGTCCGGCTCCGACGGCGGGCTCGCCCTGCTGGGCCTGGCGGTGGGCCTCTCCGGGGCGGGCTTCTTCGTCGCGGCCGTGGTGACGCCCTGGGCGGTGGGACGACTGGGCCCCGGCGGCTGGATCGCCGCGTGCGCGGCCACGGCGGCGGTCCTGGAACCCGCGCTCGGCCTCCCTTTCGAGGCGGCGCCCATGCTGGCCGCCGCCTTCGTTCTCGGCCTGACCACACAGGGCGCGAAGATCGCCACCGACACGATCGTGCAGTCCTCGGTCGACGACGGCTACCGCGGCCGGATCTTCTCCGTCTACGACGTCCTGTTCAACGTCGCCTTCGTCGGCGCGGCCGCAGTAGCCGCCCTGATGCTGCCTCCTGACGGGCGCTCAGCTCTCCTCGTCGTCACGCTGGCCGCGGTCTACGCAGCAATTGCTGTTGCTATGGCCCGCTTTGAGATGCAGTAAGTGTCACATCAGGGCCACAGAGCCTCTCTGGGCTACTGCGTTGTCAGTCGGTCCCGATAACTTACGTGCGTCTTATTCACGCCACGCGCTTACGTTCCAGGGGGACCCCTAAGTGACCACTCCGCCGCCCCAGGGCCAGAACCCGTTCGCCCAGGGCCAGCAGCCCTACGGACAGCCGCCCCAGGGCCAGGCTCCGTACGGACCGCCGCCGCAGGGTTACCCGCAGCAGCCGGGTTACCCGCAGCAGCCCGGCCAGCCCGGCTTCCCGCAGCAGGGGACGGTTCCCTACGCTCCGGTCCCGCCGCAGCGCCCGAAGCGCGGCGTCAAGTGGTACCTGCGCATCGCCGTCGTGGTCTGTGCGCTCATAGCTGCCGGCGTCGGCTACATATCGAGCCGCCACGACCCCGACACCGCCAAGGTCGGCGACTGCATGAGTATCAGCGACCCGAACAACACCACCCACCCTGGCCTCAAGGTCGTGGACTGCACCAGCTCCAAGGCCAAGTACAAGGTCGCAGAAAAGAAGAGCGACAACTCCGGCTGCGACCGTACCAAGTACGCCGAGTACACCCAGACCGGTAAGAGCGACTTGACCCTCTGCCTGTCGGAGTACTCCGCCAAGTAAGGGTCTCGCCCACTTCGAAGGGGCGGTGTTTCACGTGAAACACCGCCCCTCGACGTTCTCCGGTACAGACCCGGGGGTCATGTTTCACGTGAAACATGACCCCACACGGCCCGTTCTGTGAGCCTCAGCCCTGCTCGGCCCACCACTCCTTGAGTGCCGTCACCGCCGCGTCGTGATCCATCGGCCCGTTCTCCAGCCTCAGCTCCAGCAGGAACTTGTACGCCTGGCCGATCGCCGGGCCGGGGCCGATGCCCAGGATCTCCATGATCTGGTTGCCGTCGAGGTCGGGACGGATCGCGTCCAGCTCCTCCTGCTCCTGGAGCTCGGCGATGCGCTCCTCCAGGCCGTCATACGCCTGAGAGAGCGCCGTCGCCTTGCGCTTGTTGCGCGTAGTGCAGTCGGAGCGGGTCAGCTTGTGGAGGCGGTCGAGGAGCGGCCCCGCGTCACGTACATAGCGACGGACCGCGGAGTCCGTCCACTCGCCGGTGCCGTATCCGTGAAAACGCAGATGAAGCTCGACCAGACGCGAGACGTCCTTCACAAGGTCGTTGGAGTACTTGAGCGCCGTCATCCGCTTCTTGGTCATCTTCGCGCCCACCATCTCGTGGTGGTGGAAGGAGACCCGCCCGTCCTTCTCGAAGCGCCGCGTCCTCGGCTTGCCGATGTCGTGCAGCAGCGCGGCGAGCCGGAGCGTCAGGTCCGGACCATTCTCTTCGAGCGCCATGGCCTGTTCCAGGACGATCAGCGTGTGGTCGTAGACGTCCTTGTGCCGGTGGTGCTCATCACGCTCCAGCCGCAGCGCGGGAAGCTCCGGCAGCACATGGTCGGCGAGACCGGTGTCCACGAGCAGCGACAGACCCTTGCGCGGGTGGGCGGAGAGGATCAGCTTGTTCAGCTCGTCCCGCACCCGCTCCGCCGAGACGATCTCGATGCGCACGGCCATGTCCGTCATCGCGGCGACGACGTCGGGGGCCACCTCGAAGTCGAGCTGCGCGGCGAACCGCGCGGCCCGCATCATCCGCAGCGGATCGTCGGAGAAGGACTCCTCGGGCGTACCCGGTGTGCGCAGCGCCCGCGCGGACAGGTCGTCCAGACCGCCGTACGGATCGATGAACGCCTTCTCCGGCAGCGCCACGGCCATCGCGTTCACGGTGAAGTCACGGCGCACGAGGTCTTCCTCGATCGAGTCGCCGTAGGACACCTCGGGCTTGCGCGAGGTCCGGTCGTACGCCTCGGAGCGGTACGTCGTGATCTCGATCTGGAAGGACTGCTGTACGTCGTCCACGCGGGCGTCCTTCTGCGCGCCGACGGTGCCGAAGGCGATCCCGACCTCCCAGACGGCGTCCGCCCAGGGCCGCACGATCTTCAGTACGTCATCCGGGCGGGCGTCGGTCGTGAAGTCCAGATCATTGCCGAGCCGGCCAAGGAGCGCGTCCCGGACCGAGCCACCGACCAGGGCGAGTGAGAACCCCGCCTCCTGGAAACGGCGGGCGAGGTCGTCGGCGACAGGGGACACCCGCAGCAGTTCACTCACCGCGCGGCGCTGCACCTGACTCAGGGCACTGGGGTTGTCTTCGTTGGCGTTCGGCACAACAGAAAAGGGTACGTGGCCGAGGCACTCGCGGGCGCCTCCATAAAACGTGCACAGCCATCCCCTTCTCATGGGGGGGGGATCAATACTTACGCATACAGGACACTCGACCCTGTCTCCTGATCTTGTGGAGCGGTCCGCGGCACTTACCCTCAGCGCGCATCGTTACCATGCGTGGACGCACATTCCGACGACCACTGACAATGACGAGGGACGGGCGAGCGCGTGGCCGAGGCGGCAGACTTCCAGGGGATGAGTCCCTCACCTGCCCGCCGGTGGCTGCGGCGCACCGGCACACTGCTGGCCGGTGCGCCCCTGCTGGCCGGCGTGCTCCAGCTGCCCGCTTCCCCGGCCGCACACGCCGCTCAGACGGCCGCTGTGGCCGACGCCACCGGGTCCGGCACGGTGGACATCTCCCTCGACTCGCTGACCCCCAGCGCGCCCACGGACGGCGACACGATCACCGTCTCCGGTTCGGTCACCAACAAGGGCAAGCAGACGGTCACGGGCGCACACGTGGGCCTGCGCGTGGGCCCGACCCTCCAGGGCCGGGTCGCCATCGACGACGCGGAGAAGCGCACCGGGTTCCAGCTGGGCCCGGACCCCCTGGAGGTCGGCGGCAAATACGTCGAGAATTTCTCCAAGCTCGCCGCGGGCGTCTCGCAGCACTTCAGCATCTCGGTGCCCGTCAAGGACCTGAACCTCGACTCCGACGGCGTGTACCAGCTCGGCGTCTCCCTCACCGGCCAGACCGCCGCGCAGCCGTGGGACCAGGTGCTCGGCATCGAGCGGACGTTCCTGCCCTGGCAGCCCGCCGGTGCCGACACGAAGACGAAGACGACGTATCTCTGGCCGCTGATCTCGACGGTCCACCTGCGGGCGGAGACCGGCTCGGACGCGCAGCAGACGCCTGTCTTCCAGAACGACGACCTGGCCAAGGAGATCTCCCCCGGCGGGCGCCTGGACCAGCTCCTGTCCCTGGGCAGCGACCTCGACGTCACCTGGGTCCTCGACCCGGACCTGCTGGCCTCCGTCGACGCCATGACGCGCAGCTACCAGATCAAGAACGGCGACACCACGACGGCTGGCAAGAACCAGGCCGTCGCCAAGGCGTGGCTCGACAAGCTCGAGAAGACCGTCGCGGACAAGGAAAAGGAAGTCGTCGCTCTCCCCTTCGCCGACCCCGACCTCGCGTCGCTGGCGCACAACGGCAAGGACGTCACAGGCTCTCTGAGCCACCTCAAGGACGCCACGGACGTGGCCTCCAGCACGGTGCAGACGATCCTCCATGTGAAGCCGAACACGGACTTCGCCTGGCCCGCCGAGGGCGCCGTCGATCCGTCGATCGTCAAGGTCGCCACCTCCGCCGGTGCCGACAAGGTGATCGCCCGCAGCGACAGCCTGCGTGAGACCGGCGGGCTGACCTACACGCCCAGCGCCGCCCGCCCCATCGGGGGCGGCACGACGGCGGTGGTCGCGGACTCCAGGCTGTCGACCGCGTTCGAGGGCGACATGGCAAAGGCCGACAACTCGACGCTCGCCGTGCAGGAATTCCTGGCCCAGAGCCTGATGGTCGATCTGCAGGAGCCGAGCAATCAGCGGAGCATCGTCGTCGCCCCGCAGCGCACGCCTTCCGTGAGCCAGGCCCAGACCATGGCGACGGCGGTGAGGGCCCTCCAGGACGGGAACTGGTCCGACTCCCAGAACCTCTCCGCGGCGGCCAAGGCCAAGCCGGACCCGAGCGCCACGACGAAGGTGCCCTCGGCGTCCTCGTACCCCTCCTCGCTGCGCAAGCAGGAGCTGCCGCGGTCGGCCTTCGAGCAGATCCAGCGCACACAGGGCATGCTCGACAACTTCAAGGTCGTCCTCACCGACAAGTCCCGCGTGGTCACTCCCTTCGGTCGGGCCATAGACCGGGGGATGTCGACGTCCTGGCGCGGCCGTGCCGACCAGGCGGCGACCTTCCGCGAGGGCGTCGAGTCCTACCTCGACGACCTCACCGGTCTCGTCAGGCTGATCGACAAGTCCGACGCGAAGCTGTCGGGCCGCAGCGCCACGATCCCCGTGACGGTGCAGAACAACCTCGTGCAGGGCGTCCACCACCTGGTGCTGCGTCTCACCTCACAGCAGCCGACCCGGCTCAAGATCGGCGACGACGCCTTCGACGAGCGGCCGATCCAGGTCGCGGGCGAGCACAGCCAGTCGGTGAAGTTCACCACCTCCGCCAAGGCCAACGGTCCCGTGACGGTCGTCGCGCAGTTGTTCACGGACGACGGCCAGGCGTACGGTCCCCCCGTCAAGTTCGAAGTGAAGGTCACCGAGATCACACCTACGGTGATGCTGGTCATCGGCGGTGGCGTCCTGCTGCTCGTGCTCGCCGGATTCCGGATGTACACCCAGCGCAAGCGCGCGGCAGCCCGCCAGGCCGAGGAGGAGCAGGAGGACACCCCCGACACCGAGGGCGGGGCCGAGGGCGGCACCGAGGCCCTGAACGGCGTGAACAAGGACGCCGAGGGCACCGTAGACACTACTGAGGACACCGAGCGCTCCAAGGACGGTCCCGACGGGGAGTCCACGACGGAGTCCGGGGCAGACGACCCGGAGCACCCGAGTGACCCGACACCGGACACCGCACCGGAAAGCACCGACCCGTCCGGCACGGGTGAGAGAGTGGACCGTTGAGCGATGTCGTGGCCGGTGGGCCCGGGGACGATGAGGTGGGGTAACCATGAACGCGCCGTACGACGGTGACCGCGGCCAGGGCGCGGGCAACTCGGGCTACCCCGAGGGCTACCCGGACCAGGCCGCGGGCGGCACGGGCTACCCGGACCAGGGCATGGCCGACGCCGGTTACCCCGAGGGGTATCCGGAGGGGCCACCGGCCGACCCCGCCCAGCAGCCGCAGGGGCAGGGGCAGGGGCAGGGGCAGTACCAGGACATGTACTTCCAGGACGCCTACACCCAGGACCCGTACCGGGCGCAGGACCTCGCCGCCCAGGATCCGGTGACCGAGGCGCTCTACGACCGGGCGGCGCACCCCCCGCCGCCCCCGGGCTCCTACTACCCGCAGCAGCCGCTCTACGCCCAGCCGCCCACCTCGCAGTACACCCCCGACCCCCGTGTGTGGGCCCAGACGCCCCCGCCGGAGCCCGCGGGCCCTACGCGGCACCTGCCCTTCGGCGAGGACGCCCGCACGACGCAGTTCGTCGGCGTGGACGACCTCGTGACCCAGGCCGGCGAGCAGCAGCACGAGCCCGACGCCTTCGCTCACCTCTTCCGCGACCAGGGCCAGGCAGGCACCCGTACATCCGTCGCCCCGCCCGGCGTACCGTCGCCGGCCCAGGAACCGTCTCCGGCCGCCCCGCAGGCCCCCACACCCGAACCGGCGCCCGCCGCGAAGAAGTCCGGCGGACGCGCGTCGGGCCTGCTGAAGTCGAGCGCGGTGATGGCGGCGGGCACGCTGGTGTCCCGGCTCACCGGCTTCATCCGCTCCGCGCTGATCGTCTCGGCCCTGGGCATCGGCTTCCTCGGCGACTCCTTCCAGGTCGCGTACCAGCTGCCGACGATGATCTACATCCTCACCGTGGGCGGCGGCCTCAACTCGGTCTTCGTGCCGCAGCTGGTACGCGCCATGAAGGACGACGAGGACGGCGGCGAGGCCTTCGCCAACCGGCTGCTGACCCTCGTCATGGTGGCGCTCGGCGCACTCACCGCAGCCGCGGTCTTCGCCGCGCCCCTGCTGGTGCGTCTGCTGTCGGTGAAGATCGCGGACAACCCGGCAGCCAACGACGTCGCCGTCACCTTCACCCGCTACTTCCTGCCCACGATCTTCTTCATGGGCATCCACGTGGTGATGGGCCAGATCCTCAACGCCCGCGGGAAGTTCGGCGCGATGATGTGGACCCCGGTCCTGAACAACATCGTCATCATCGTGACGCTCGGCATGTTCATCTGGGTGTACGGCACCGCGGCGAACTCCGGCATGGAGGTCACGAACATCCCGCCGGACGGGCAGCGGCTCCTCGGCGTCGGCGTCCTCCTCGGCCTCGTCGTGCAGGCCCTCGCGATGATCCCGTATCTGCGCGAGACCGGATTCCGGATGCGGCTGCGCTTCGACTGGAAGGGCCACGGCCTCGGCAAGGCCGCGATGCTCGCCAAGTGGACCGTGCTCTTCGTCTTCGCCAACCAGGCGGGCGCCCTAGTCGTCACCCAGCTGGCCACCGCCGCCACCAACGACAGCAAGGTCAAGGGTGTCGGCTTCTCCGCCTACGCCAACGCCCAGCTCGTGTGGGGCCTGCCGCAGGCCATCATCACGGTCTCGTTGATGGCGGCGCTGCTTCCGCGTATCGCCCGTTCGGCCCATGAGGGAGACAGCGGAGCCGTCCGTGACGACATCTCTCAGGGACTGCGCACGACTGCCGTGGCCATCGTGCCGATCGCCTTCGGCTTCGTCGCCCTCGGCATCCCGATGTGCACCCTGATCTTTGGTTCTTCGGGCACCAGCGAAGCCACCAACATGGGCTTCATGCTCATGGCCTTCGGCCTCGGCCTGATCCCGTACTCCGTGCAGTACGTCGTCCTGCGCGCCTTCTACGCGTACGAGGACACGCGCACCCCCTTCTACAACACGGTCATCGTCGCCGCCGTCAACGCCGTGGCCTCCGCCGCGTGCTACTTCGTGCTTCCGGCCCGCTGGGCCGTGGTCGGCATGGCCGCCTCCTACGGTCTCGCCTACGCGATCGGCGTCGGTGTCGCCTGGAGCCGACTGCGCAAGCGGCTCGGCGGGGACCTGGACGGCAATCGCGTCCTGCGGACGTACGCCCGTCTCGGCATCGCCTCGGTGCCCGCGGCCCTGCTGAGCGGCGCGGCCTGCTACGGCATCGGCCACACCCTCGGACAGGGCGTCGGGGGCTCCCTGGCAGCCCTCCTCGCGGGCGGCATCGCCCTGCTCGGCGTCTTCTACGTCGCCGCGCGGAAGATGCGCATCGAAGAACTCAACTCAATGGTCGGAATGGTCCGCGGGCGCCTGGGGCGCTAAGGCGGGGGTACGCGCACAACCATCGTCCGTCGCCGTGTGTCGTGCATAGCGCCGGACTGTGGGCACAATTGGTTTCTGCGTCGGACAGCGCGCAACGAATGGGGAGGCGGGAACGACGGTGGCGGAACGGAGCACGGCTGCCGTCGACGTGGCAGACAACAGCGGCGACGAGCCGCTGACCGCCAAGGCGGACCAGTCCACGTCCGACGGGGTGGCCCAGAACCGGGAGCGGGAGACGGACAGCGAAGAGGCACAGGGGAGCGGCGGGACCGAGAGTCCCGGAAAGGCCTCACCGCCCGAACTGCACAGTGGTCACAAACTCGCCGGGCGTTACCGCCTCGAGGAGTGTGTCACCCGTCTGGACGGTTTCAGCAGTTGGCGTGCGGTGGACGAGAAACTCCGCCGCGCCGTCGGTGTGCATCTCCTGCCCGCCGACCATCCACGGGCCCGCTCTGTACTGGCGGCCGCCCGTTCCTCGGCCCTGCTGGGCGATCCCCGGTTCGTCCAGGTCCTGGACGCGGTCGAGGAGAACGACCTCGTCTATGTGGTGCACGAGTGGCTGCCGGACGCCACGGAGCTGACCGCGCTGCTGGCCTCGGGCCCGCTGGAGGTGCACGAGGCCTACCAGATGGTCAGCCAGGTCTCCCAGGCCATGGCCGCCGCGCACCGAGAGGGCCTCGCGCATCTGCGGCTGACGCCCAGCGCCGTGCTGCGCACCTCGACCGGCCAGTGGCGCATCCGTGGGCTCGCCGTGAACGCCGCGCTGCGCGGCATCAGCTCGGACATCCCACAGCGCACCGACACAGAGGCGATCGGGGCGCTCCTGTACGCCGCGCTCACCCAGCGCTGGCCCTACGACAACGACGCCTACGGTCTGTCCGGGCTGCCCAAGGGGGTCGGCCTGATCGCCCCCGACCAGGTACGCGCCGGCGTCCACCGCGGCCTGTCGGAGCTCGCCATGCGCGCGCTCGCCAACGACGGCGCGACCGCCTCCCGCCACGAGACTCCGTGCACCACGCCGGAGGAACTGGTGAAGGCGATCGCCGAGATGCCCCGCATCCGCCCGCCGGAGCCCGCGTTCACGGCCCCGCCGGAGTACCAGCGCACCTCGTACCAGCAGGGCTACGGCCGCCCCGCGCCCCACATGGGCGCCACGCAGCCCGTACCGGCCCCGCCGCCCCCGCTGCAGAGCCGCACCGGCAAGGCCCTCAAGTGGGCCGTGTCGGCCCTCCTGATCGCCGCCCTGGGCCTCGGCAGCTGGCAGCTCGCGGACGCCCTGATGGAACGCAGCAAGTCCGACGACACACAGCAGACCAAGACGCCGGACGGCAACGGCAAGGACACCGACAAGACCAAGCCGGTCAAGCCGATTGTCATCAAGGGCGCGCGGGAGTACGTCGCGAAGGGTGACGCCCAGGCGCCCGGGGACGTGGACAAGACGTACGACGGCGACAGCTCGACGTATTGGCGGAGCAAGAGCTTCGTGGACGGTCCGGAGATGAAGCCGGCCTTCAAGCCCGGCGTCGGCATCGTCTACGACCTCGGTTCGCAGCAGACCGTCACGGCGGCTTCGATAGGGCTCCGGTACCCCGGTGATCACACGACGATCACCCTCTATGGGACGGACTCGATGAGTCCCTCGACGTCGGTGGATTCGATGACGAAGATCGGGACCATCACGACGAGCGGCACCAGCGCGAAGATCACGGTCAGCAAGAAGGCGAAGACCCAGTACGTGCTGCTCTGGATCACGGCAATGCCCTACGCGTCCGGTGATCAGTACAGCGGCGCCGGCTACAAGCAAGCCATCACGGACGTGAAGTTCACCGGCTGACGTTCGTCGACGAAGGGGAGGGGGTCCGATGGCCGATGAAACCGAATACGGCGACGCAAGCGATCAGGACCTCCTCGCCCGTCACGTAGAGGGCGACCCCGAGGCCTTCGGCGAGATCGTGCGGCGCCATCGCGACCGGCTCTGGGCGGTCGCCCTGCGGACGCTGGGAGACCGCGAGGAGGCCGCTGACGCCGTCCAGGACGCGCTGGTCTCCGCCTACCGGGCCGCTCACACCTTCCGCGGCCAGTCGGCCGTCACGACCTGGCTGCACCGCATCACGGTGAACGCCTGTCTGGACCGCGCCCGCAAAGCCGCATCCAGGAAGACGTCTCCCGTCGATGACACCGAACGCCTGGAACAGCTCCTCGAACCGCACGAGTCCGCCTCCGCCCCGGCCGAGCGCAACGATCTGCACCGCGAGCTGCTGACGGCACTGAGTACGCTCCCGGCAGACCAGCGCGCCGCTCTCGTCCTGGTGGACATGCAGGGCTACCCCGTGGCGGAGGCGGCCCGTGTCCTCGATGTACCCGTCGGCACGGTGAAGAGCCGTTGCGCAAGGGGCAGAGCCAGACTGTTCCCGCTGCTCGCCCATCTCCGTGCGGACAACGGAAGCGGCGGGGGCGGCAACAAGTCGGGCGGCGGAAGGAACCGGACGCAGGGGGCATCCGTCCCACCGGCAGCGGGACCGCACGATGCAGGCCCACGCGATGCAGGACCAAGCGATTCAGCTGCTGTGAAGGGCGGAGGTGGGCGAGCGTGACATCCACGACGGATACGGCCGGGCACCCGGATGTCGCGGAGATCTCCGACCTCTCCGAGGGGCTGCTCCCGCCTTCCCGCACCGCGGACCTACGGCGACACCTCGACGAGTGCGTGCTCTGCGCCGACGTGTACGACTCCCTGGAGGAGATCCGGGGGCTGCTCGGCACTCTGCCGGGACCCACGCGCATGCCCGATGATGTGGCCGGCCGTATCGATGCCGCCCTTGCCGCGGAGGCTCTGCTGAGTGCCACGGCGCCCGACCGCGAAGCGGCCGAGGACGACCGCGCGAGTGTTTCACGTGAAACATCGGTCGCCGCTGTTTCACACACGCCAGGCGAACCGAACCCTGCTTCCCTCACGGACCGCCCCTCGGGACGTCCCCACGCTGCCACCGGTCCCGGCCGCTCGCGTCGGGGCCGCCGTGGGCGCCGCAGGGTGGTCGTTCTCGGCACGGTGTTCACGGCCGCCGCTCTCGGGCTGGGCGCCATCCTCGTGCAGTCGCTGGGCGACGGCTCCGGCAAGAGCCCCCAGACGGTGACACAGCAGGGGGCGAAGGACACTTTTTCCGAGGGGGAGCTGAAGACTCAGGTGGCGGATCTCCTCGCGAAGAACAGGAGCGCGAGCACCCCCTCCGCCAGCCCGAAGCGCCCCTGGGGAGTCCAGTCCAACGACGCGGGCAACGGGTCCGCCGGGGTCGACACCTTGATCACACCGACCGTGCAGGTCCCCGACTGCATTCAGAAAGGGACCGGAAGCAGCGCAGCGATCCTCGCGGCGCAGCAGGGCACGTACAAGGGGACGACGGTGTATCTCGTGGTAGTGCCCGACGCCTCCGACAGCACGAAGGTCACGGCGTACATCGTCGAAGCCGCGTGCGTGAAGCAGGCTTCGGCGTCCCCTGGCAAGCTCCTGCTGACGCACTCGTACGCCCGCTCCTGAGCACCTCCGCGTCGACCGGCCGCCTCCCCAGTAACCCCTGGCATCTCTGTGCGGTTCTCGTCTCCGTGTGCCCGGACACACAGGGAATGCAAGCCCCTTAGTATCCGTTGGGTGGGGTGAGAGTTCTGAGAGAGGCTCCCACCGGTAGTACGCAGCAGTCTCCAGAGACGAGGAATCAAGCCGTGAGCGACGTCCGTAACGTGATCATCATCGGATCAGGGCCTGCCGGCTACACGGCAGCGCTCTACACCGCGCGCGCGTCGCTGAAGCCGCTGGTCTTCGAAGGCGCCGTCACCGCCGGTGGTGCGCTGATGAACACCACCGAGGTGGAGAACTTCCCCGGTTTCCAGGACGGCATCATGGGCCCCGAGCTCATGGACAACATGCGCGCCCAGGCCGAGCGCTTCGGTGCCGAGCTGATCCCGGACGACGTCGTCGCCGTAGACCTGACGGGCGAGATCAAGACCGTCACGGACACCGCGGGCACCGTGCACCGCGCCAAGGCCGTCATCGTCACGACGGGCTCGCAGCACCGCAAGCTCGGTCTGCCCAACGAGGACGCTCTCTCCGGACGCGGCGTCTCGTGGTGCGCGACCTGTGACGGCTTCTTCTTCAAGGACCAGGACATCGCCGTGATCGGCGGTGGCGACACCGCGATGGAGGAAGCCACCTTCCTCTCCCGCTTCGCCAAGTCCGTGACGATCGTGCACCGCCGTGACAGCCTGCGCGCCTCCAAGGCGATGCAGGAGCGTGCCTTCGCCGACCCGAAGATCAGCTTCGTCTGGGACAGTGAGATCGCCTCGATCGAGGGCAACCCCAAGCTTGCCGGCCTGAAGCTGCGCAACCTCAAGACCGGTGAGATCTCCGACCTGGCGGTGACCGGCCTGTTCATCGCGATCGGCCACGACCCGCGCACCGAGCTCTTCAAGGGCCAGCTCGACCTGGATGAGGAGGGCTACCTCACGGTCGAGGCGCCTTCGACCCGGACGAACCTGACCGGTGTCTTCGGCGCCGGTGATGTCGTCGACCACACGTACCGCCAGGCGATCACCGCGGCCGGCACCGGCTGCTCCGCCGCCCTCGACGCCGAGCGCTACCTCGCTGCCCTCGCGGACAGCGAGACCGCCGCGGCTGCCACCGCCTGACCCCCGTCCGCCCCACCGCACCAACCAGTTAAGGAGCCCGCCGTGGCCGGCACCCTGAAGAATGTGACCGACGACTCTTTCGAGCAGGACGTCCTCAAGAGCGACAAGCCCGTCCTGGTGGACTTCTGGGCCGCCTGGTGCGGTCCGTGCCGCCAGATCGCGCCGTCCCTCGAAGCGATCGCCGCGGAGTACGGCGACCAGATCGAGGTCGTCAAGCTCAACATCGATGAGAACCCGGGTACTGCTGCCAAGTACGGCGTGATGTCCATCCCGACCCTGAACGTCTACCAGGGTGGCGAGGTCGCCAAGACCATCGTGGGTGCGAAGCCGAAGGCCGCGATCGTCCGCGACCTGGAGGACTTCATCACCGAGGGCGCCGAGAAGACCGTCTGACCGGAAGCGCCTCCGACAACGGCGGCGATGTTTCACGTGAAACACGAATGGGCCAGCCCGGAAGGGCTGGCCCATTCGCGTGACAGAGGGGTTGCGTCGGCAGGCAGCACCACGGCTACAGAGGACGAAGCGCCGGTTCCTTCTGTACCGCTCCCAGGAGGCGGTCCAGAGCCAACTCCACATCTTCCTTCCAGGAGAGCGTCGTCCGCAGCTCCAGCCTCAGGCGGGGGTACCTGGGGTGGGGGCGTACCGTCTTGAAGCCGACCGCGAGAAGATGGTCGGCGGGGAGCACACAGGCCGGTTCCTTCCACCGTGCGTCCCCGAAGGCTTCGATCGCCTTGAAGCCTCGCCGCAGCAGATCCTTGGCGACCGTCTGGACCATCACCCGGCCGAGTCCCTGTCCCTGATAGCCCGGCATGATGAAGGCGGTCATCAGCTGGACGGCGTCCGGTGAGACCGGGCTCGTGGGGAACGCCGTGGAGCGGGGTACATAGGCGGGGGGTGCGTACAGCACGAAGCCCACTGGTACGTCGTCCACGTAGACGACGCGGCCACAGGATCCCCACTCCAGCAGGACGGCGGAGATCCACGCCTCCTTCTCGAGTTCGGGCCTTCCCGCCTTTACCGCGGCTTCCCCACTGACGGGATCCAGTTCCCAGAAGACACACGCGCGACAGCGCTTGGGAAGGTCCGGAAGGTTGTCCAGCGTGAGCGGTACGAGCCGGCGCCCCATGAAGGATGTTCCTCGCTTCCTGCGCCCGCAGCGTCGCGAGCGGCTGTCAGAGCGCTTCGCTCCCTGAGCAGGCTGCCGATGAAGCCACCGACCGCCCCCAGTCCCAGGCCCGCGGTCACCAGTCCGGTACGACTCACGGTTTGCATGGCCCCCGCCTCCCCAATGAAGGTGCCGCCAGGTGGATGCGCCATACCCGATCGCATCGTATCCACGATGCGATTGCATCGATACTGCCTTAAAGCAAAGAGCAGGCCGTGTTCCGGTACACACCGGACACGGCCCGCTCTTGTGGTCGGCCGACGGGGACCGCCCCGTCGCCGGGCGGCTCAGGCCTCTGTGTCCTCGGAGTCGTCGTCCAGGAGGCTCCTCTGGAGAACTCCTCCCTCACCCGGGGCGAGAGAGCTGAGGATCCGCTCGAGGTCGTCCATCGAGGCGAACTCGACCGTGATCTTTCCCTTCTTCTGCCCCAGGTCGACCTTCACTCGGGTCTCGAAGCGGTCCGAAAGGCGGGTGGCGAGGTCGCTCAGCGCCGGGGAGAGCCGGGTGCCGGCCCGCGGTCCCTTGGAGCGCGCAGCGGTCTGGGGGCGCGATCCCATGAGGGTGACGATCTCCTCGACGGCCCGCACCGACAGTCCCTCGGCCACGATGCGGTGAGCCAGCCGGTCCTGCTCCTCCGAGTCCGCGACGGAGAGCAGGGCGCGGGCATGGCCCGCGGAGAGCACTCCGGCTGCGACACGACGCTGAACCGACGGCGAGAGCTTCAGCAGCCGCAGGGTGTTGGAGACCTGCGGACGCGAGCGGCCGATACGGTCCGCCAGCTGGTCGTGCGTGCAGTTGAAGTCCTGGAGCAGCTGGTCGTAGGCGGCCGCCTCTTCCAGCGGGTTCAGCTGGGCCCGATGCAGGTTCTCCAGCAGCGCGTCCAGGAGAAGCTTCTCGTCCTCCGTGGCCCGCACGATCGCAGGAATGGCCTCAAGCCCCGCCTCACGGCAGGCACGGAAGCGCCGTTCACCCATGATGAGCTCGTAGCGTGCCGGACCCACCTGCCGCACGACGACCGGCTGGAGAAGCCCGACCTCCTTGATGGAGGTAACCAGCTCGGCAAGAGCGTCCTCGTCGAACACCTCACGGGGCTGACGCGGGTTGGGGGTGATGTAGTCGAGGGGCAGTTCCGCGAAGTGAGCACCGACAGGCGCGGAGGGCACCTCCGGGGTTCCGATCGCCGACGACTCCTCTGTTTCATGTGAAACAGGCGGCAGTGTGGTCACCTTCGCCGCAGCCACGCCGCGCTCCGCCGTGAGCACGGGTACAGCAGCCGACGAGGCGGAGGATCCGCCTGCCGGCGAGGGAACCGTCTTCTCTGTCGGAGCCGCGGGGATCAGTGCGCCGAGGCCCCGCCCCAGCCCTCGTCGTCGCTCACTCACTGGATCCCCTCCACCATGTTCTGACTGTTCTGTACGCCCACATGGGCGTTCTGCGCGTCGTACGCCACTCCGACTCCGCGGAGGGCGATTTCTCGTGCAGCCTCAAGATACGAGAGAGCGCCGCTAGACCCTGGATCGTAGGTCAGCACCGTCTGGCCGTAGCTCGGGGCCTCGGAGATACGGACCGAGCGAGGAATGCTCGTCCGCAGCACCTCGTCACCGAAGTGGCTGCGCACCTCGTCCGCGACCTGGGACGCGAGGCGCGTCCGGCCGTCATACATGGTGAGCAGGATCGTCGAGACATGGAGGTTGGGGTTGAGATGCCCCCGCACCAGGTCGACGTTACGCAGGAGCTGGCCCAGGCCTTCCAGCGCGTAGTACTCGCACTGGATAGGAATGAGGACCTCCGCACCGGCGACCAGCGCGTTGACCGTGAGGAGGCCGAGCGACGGTGGGCAGTCGATGAGGATGTAATCCAGCGGCTGCTCGTACGCCTGAATCGCCCGCTCCAGCCGGCTCTCCCGTGCCACCAGGGACACCAGCTCGATCTCCGCACCGGCGAGATCGATCGTGGCAGGCGCACAGAAGAGGCCCTCGACATCGGGGACCGGCTGGACGACTTCGGAGAGCGGTTTACTGTCGATCAGCACGTCGTAGATGGAAGGCACTTCGGCGTGATGGTCGATACCCAGCGCGGTGGAGGCGTTGCCCTGAGGGTCGAGGTCGATCACCAGGACACGGCCGCCATGCAGGGCAAGCGAGGCGGCAAGGTTGACCGTGGTCGTGGTCTTGCCCACCCCACCCTTCTGGTTGGCGACCACCATGACGCGGGTCTGTTCTGGCCGTGGCAGGCCCTCACCGGCGCGCCCCAGCGCCTCCACCGCCAGTTGGGCAGCACGACCAATAGGGGTGTCGTCCATTGGGGGCGGTGTTTCACGTGAAACATCCTCCCCCATCGACTCGGTACGGGGACCGGGGACCGGATCGGTCATCGGTCCCGCGATGTTGGCGTCGGACCGCAAGGATTCACTCTCCTCGACTTCAGGCTCGCAATGAACAGAGCCTCCCATGCCTTCGGGGTCGTGAACCAGCGAGGCCCGTTCTTCTGTGGAGAAATCCACCTCTGTGGACAACTCCGCACCCTTCGCGAGTGAACCGAGAGGCTTCCGGTCGCGGGGTTCGGCCGCGGCCCGGCCGCGACTGATGATGCCGTGCAGCAGTGAGCGACGTTTCACGTGAAACACGATGCCTAGCGGGCAGGGCCATCACGGCGCGACACTCCGAGATGCGTAGGTTTGGCAGCTTGTGTGGAGTACGGCTCGTCGTCAGGACGGATCAGTCAGAGTGACAAAGAACTCCCGGCTCCGCCCTGCGGAACCGGGAGTCCACGATCCATTTCGCGCTCATGATCAGCGCCGTCGGCGCGTCCGCCCCGTCCGGGCCGCCTTCGCCCTCTTCGCGGCGAAGCGCACGCCGCCTGGGCTCTCGCCGACCTCCACCCGCACCACGGTCGACAGCGGGTCCACAATGCCCTCGCCGACGTGCAGGATGGACGTCTCCACGGCGCCAAGCTTGCTGAGGGCCGTCGCGGCGCTCTTCAGCTCCTCCTCAGCAGTGTCGCCCTTGAGAGCCAGCATCTCGCCGTACGGGCGGAGAAGGGGGATGCCCCACGTCGCCAGCCGGTCCAGTGGAGCGACAGCCCGGGCCGTCACCACGTGGACAGCCGGCAGCTTGCCCATGACCTCTTCGGCGCGGCCACGCACGACGGTCACATGGTGGAGGCCGAGGAGCTCGACGACCTCGGTGAGAAAGGTGGTCCGCCGCAGCAGCGGTTCCAGCAGAGTGATCTTGATGTCTTCCCGGACCAGGGCCAGCGGGATGCCGGGCAGCCCCGCGCCGGAGCCGACGTCGCACACGGTCACGCCCTCGGGCACGACCTCGGAGAGCACCGCGCAGTTCAGCAGGTGCCGCTCCCACAGTCGGGGCACCTCGCGGGGACCGATCAGCCCTCGCTGCACCCCCGCCTCGGCCAACAGCTCCGCGTACCGGACCGCGTCTGCGAAGCGATCGCCGAATACCTCGCGTGCCTGCTCGGGCGCAGGGGGAAGCTCCGCTGCCTCCGTCACGGGGACCGTCCTTCCGTACCGCATAAGCGCGCTGAGCGCTGACCACCAGGGCTATCAGGGATTACCAGGAACTACGAGGGACTACGAGGGACTATCAGGCTGACAAAGTTCGGCCCCGCCTGCTCAACAGACGGGGCCGAAGGAACCTTCGTACTGATCAGGCGGGAAGCACGACGACGAAGCGCTGCGGCTCCTCGCCCTCGGACTCACTGCGCAGACCCGCGGCCTTGACCGCGTCGTGGACGACCTTGCGCTCGAAGGGCGTCATCGGCTTCATCTTCACCGGCTCGCCGGAGCTCTTCACCTCGGCCGCGGCCTTGGCGCCCAGCTCGGAGAGCTCCTCGCGCTTCTTGGCCCGGTAGCCCGCGATGTCCAGCATCAGCCGGCTGCGGTCCCCGGTCTCCCGGTGAACGGCCAGGCGCGTGAGCTCCTGGAGGGCCTCGAGCACCTCGCCGTCGCGACCGACCAGCTTCTGCAGGTCACGGCTGCCGGCGTCGCTGATGATCGAGACAGCGGCGCGGTCGGCCTCGACGTCCATGTCGATGTCGCCGTCGAGATCGGCGATGTCCAGCAGACCCTCGAGGTAGTCCGCCGCGATCTCGCCTTCCTGCTCAAGGCGGGTCAGGGTGTCGCCCTCAGCGGCGGCGGAGGTGGTGCCTTCCGTCACGGGATGGACTCCTTCTTACTTCTTGGACGGGGACTTGGGCCGCTGCGGACCCTTGCGCTGTCCGGACTGGGCTTTGCTGCGGGTACCGGTGCCGGGCTTGTTGCCGCCGCCTGCCGGTTTGGGGGCGGGCTTGGCGTCCTGCGGCTCGTCGGACTTGGTCAGCGAGGTCTTCGGCTCGGGCTCACCTGCCGCCTTCGCCCCTCCGGCCGCCGTGCCCGACTGGCGCTGGGACTTGGACTGGCGCTTCGGCTGCTGACGCTTGGGAGCGCCGCCGGTGGTGGTCGTGGTGCCGTCCTCGGCCTCGACAGCCGCCTCGGCCTGCCCCTTCACCACGGTGCCGTCGGCCTGGGCCACCAGGCCCACCTTGGTCAGGCTGTTGATGAACTTGCGCTCGAACTCGTTGCGGTCACGGCCCTTGGAGACGATCGCCTTGACGATGGCCTTCTCGCCACGGCTGCGCGTCTTCTCGTGGTGCGTGACGTGCTTCTGCAGGCGCTCGAGGTACGCGGCCTGAGCCTTGGAACCCGGGGTCGGGTTGTTGCGGATGACGTACATCTGCTGGCCCATGGTCCACACGTTGGTGGTCAACCAGTAGACGAGGACACCGACCGGGAAGTTGATGCCGAAGACGGCGAACATGACCGGGAAGACGTACATCAGCATCTTCTGCTGCTGCATGAAGGGCGTCTTCACCGTGGTGTCGACGTTCTTCGTCATCAGCTGGCGCTGCGTGTAGAACTGCGACGCCGACATCATCACGATCATGATCGCGGTGACGACCCGGACATCGGTCAGCGAGGCACCGAGGGCCTCGACCTTGGCCTGTCCGTCCGTGAACTTCGCGGCCAACGGGGCGCCGAAGATGTGCGCCTTACGAGCGCTGGCCAGCAGCGATTCGTTGATGACGCCGATCGTCGAGCCGGTCGCGATGCCGTTGAGCACGTGGTACAGAGCAAAGAAGAACGGCGACTGCGCCAGGATGGGAAGGCACGAGGAGAGCGGGTTGGTACCCGACTCCTTGTACAGCTTCATCATCTCTTCGGACTGGCGCTGCTTGTCGTTCTTGTAGCGCTCCTGGATCTTCTTCATCTCGGGCTGCAGCGTCTGCATGGCCCGAGTGGCCTTGATCTGCTTCACGAAGAGCGGGATCAGGCAGATACGGATCAGGATCACCAGGGACACGATGGACAGGCCCCAGGCCCAGCCCGTATCGGGACCGAAGATCTTCCCGTACACAGAGTGGAACTGGACGATGACCCAGGAAACGGGTGTCGTGATGAAGCTGAAAAGACTGGCAATCGTGTCCACTAATCAGGCTCCTTGAGCATGGGACGGGGTCTCGGCGGCCGGGCTCGAGGGATGGTCGGACATTCCATGACCCTCAATGGCCGGTTCGGCGGCGGAGTTCCCGCCCTTGCGTGCGCGCCAGGCGTTACGCAGCATTTCGTGCCACCGCGGATGCTTGCGCGGCGGCACATGGTCCACGCCGCCCAGCGACCACGGATTGCACCGGAGGATGCGCCAGGCGGTGAGTGCCGTTCCCTTGATCGCACCGTGCCGGTCGATGGCTTGGTAGCCGTAGTGGGAGCACGACGGGTAGTACTTGCACACCGGCCCGAGCAGCGGGCTGATCGTCCACTGGTACAGCTTGATAAGAGCCAGCAGCGGGTACTTCATCGCGCGCCCCCTCCCAGCAGCCGCTGAAGGGCGGCATCCAGGTCTCGGGCCAGCTGTTCATGGTCGGCGTCGCCCGCACCGGGCAGCGCTCGTACGACTACCAGGCTACCGGGGGGCAACTGGGCGACTCGGTCACGCATCAGATGGCGAAGTCTGCGCTTCACCTTGTTGCGGACCACCGCTCCACCCACGGCCTTGCTCACGACGAAACCCGCACGCGTCGGGGGAGCGCTCTCCCCAGGCGCGTGCGGGTCCGTTGCACCGCTACGTAGATGGACGACGAGGAGCGGGCGTCCGGCCCGGCGTCCTCGACGTACCGCGGTCGCGAAGTCCTCGCGCCGCCTCAGCCGATGCTCGGTAGGCAGCACGACATCATGACCTGTTGTTATCAGGCGGACAGGCTGGCGCGACCCTTGCCACGGCGGTTCGCGAGAATCGCGCGGCCGGCACGGGTGCGCATCCGCAGGCGGAAGCCGTGGGTCTTGGCGCGACGACGGTTGTTCGGCTGGAAGGTGCGCTTGCTCACTCGGGGGCTCCAGAAAGAATCGGTGGTGGCGGGGTGCCGCCTTGGCTGTCACCGTGCGCCCACGAGGTAGCTCGTAATTACGCCCGAGTGCACCGCTTCCCGATCACTCGACGTGACCTGTGCCCATCGGAGGCAGGCGGCAGCAGCCATCGACAACTCGACCTGGTCACGGTACGCGCGGCTACGCCATCCGGTCAAACCGGCTCCTGGCAGGAGACACTATCCACAGGCTGGGGACAACAACTTGAACCGCAGCGGTCGCCCTGACTACCGTGGCTGAACTCCGATTCGTTCCCTTCCCCCCGCCCCAGCGGATTTGTTCCCACCGCCCCACCCGACTGACTTCCCAACCTGTTCCCAGAACCACACGTTCGTGGGACCCGTGAGAGAGCGTGCCCTGTGGCTGACGTACCTGCCGATCTTGCCGCAGTGTGGCCACGAGTACTGGAACAGCTCCTCGGCGAGGGCCGCGGTCAGGGTGTGGAGGCGAAGGACGAGCACTGGATCAAGCGCTGCCAGCCGCTGGCGCTGGTCGCGGACACCGCGCTGCTCGCGGTTCCGAACGAATTCGCGAAGGGCGTCCTCGAAGGACGTCTCGCACCGATCGTCAGTGACACGCTGAGCCGCGAGTGCGGCCGCCCGATCCGCATCGCGATCACCGTCGACGACTCGGCAGGGGAACCCCAGCCTCCGACGCCGCCCGCCCCCCAGCCCCGGTACGAGGAGCCCGAGCTCCCCTCCGGCTCGGGCCAGGGCCGTGACGCGTACGACGGTCAGGTCGGCGGCGACGAGCGAAACCCCTACGGCGGCCAGGGCGGCGAGGACCGGAGCCCCTACGGCGGCGGCCAGGGCGGTGAGGAGCGCAACAGCTACGGCGGCCAGAGCCGTGACGAGCGCCACGGTTACGACTCCCAGAGCCGCGAAGACCGGGGCGGCTACGACTCCCCGGGCCGTGACGAGCGCAACCCCTATGACGCACAGCGCCGCGACGGATACGAGGGGTACGGCCGCCACCGCGCCGAAGACCACCGGGGTGATCACCGAGGCGGTCGCTCCGACCAGCTCCCGGGCGCCCCCGGGGACCAGCTGCCGTCCGGCCGCTCCGACCAGCTGCCCTCGTCCCGCGCGGACCACCTGCCGACCGCCCGCCCCGCCTACCCGGACTACCAGCGCCCCGAGCCCGGCGCCTGGCCGCGGCACGCCCAGGACGACTACGGCTGGCAGCAGCAGCGCCTCGGCTTCCCCGACCGCGACCCGTATGCCTCGCCCTCGCAGGACTACCGGCCGCAGTCGATGGAGCGGCCGCCCTACGAGCAGCAGCGTCAGGACTACGAGCAGCCGCGCTCCGAATACGAGCGCCCCGACCGCCGCGACCTCCAGGAGCCGTCCTCGGGCGGTGCGCCGTTGCATCGCGGCAGCTCCTCGCTGCCGTCCTCCAGCGGCGCACCCGGCCCACTGGGCGCGAAGCCCGCGCCTGCGTCCGGTCCGGGCGAGCCCACCGCGCGCCTCAACCCGAAGTACCTCTTCGACACCTTCGTCATCGGCGCCTCGAACCGCTTCGCGCACGCCGCCGCGGTCGCTGTCGCCGAGGCGCCGGCGAAGGCGTACAACCCCCTCTTCATCTATGGGGAGTCGGGTCTCGGCAAGACGCACTTGCTGCACGCGATCGGGCACTACGCGCGCAGCCTCTACCCGGGCACGCGTGTGCGGTACGTGAGCTCCGAGGAGTTCACCAACGAGTTCATCAACTCCATCCGCGACGGCAAGGGCGACAGCTTCCGCAAGCGGTACCGCGAGATGGACATCCTGCTGGTCGACGACATCCAGTTCCTGGCGGACAAGGAGTCGACGCAGGAGGAGTTCTTCCACACCTTCAACACGCTCCACAACGCGAACAAACAGATCGTGCTCTCCAGCGACCGGCCGCCCAAGCAACTGGTGACCCTGGAGGACCGTCTGCGGAACCGTTTCGAGTGGGGTCTGATCACGGACGTCCAGCCGCCCGAGCTGGAGACGCGTATCGCGATCCTTCGTAAGAAGGCGGTGCAGGAGCAGCTCAACGCTCCGCCGGAGGTGCTCGAGTTCATCGCGTCCCGGATCTCGCGCAACATCCGTGAGCTGGAGGGCGCGCTGATCCGGGTGACGGCGTTCGCGTCGCTCAACCGGCAGCCGGTGGATCTCGGGCTGACGGAGATCGTCCTGAAAGACCTGATCCCGGGCGGCGAGGACTCCGCGCCGGAGATCACCGCGACCGCGATCATGGCGGCCACCGCGGACTACTTCGGCCTCACGGTGGACGACCTGTGCGGGTCCTCACGCAGTCGCGTCCTGGTGACCGCGCGGCAGATCGCCATGTACCTGTGCCGCGAGCTCACCGATCTCTCGCTGCCGAAGATCGGCGCGCAGTTCGGCGGCCGCGACCACACGACCGTCATGCACGCCGACCGCAAGATCCGCGCGCTGATGGCCGAGCGCCGCTCCATCTACAACCAGGTCACCGAGCTCACCAACCGCATCAAGAACGGCTGACAGGCGCGGCGGTACGCCGCCGAGGGCGCCCCGGGACACGTTCCCGAGGGCGCCTTTCGCAGTTCTGGCCCGCGGAGCCCTCATGCGCGCCGAGCTGGCCCACGGAACCCGCATACGCGCCGAGAGGGATTCCGGACGCCGTCCCAGAGCCCCCGGCACCCGCTCCGAGAGGGCCCCGGAAGGTTCTGGACCTCGCTCCGAGGGGCGTCAGCGAGCTTCTGAGACCCGTCCCAAGGGGGCTCCGAGAGCTTCTGAGGCCCGTTCCGAGGCCGTCGGCTCTCGTTTCACCGCTACCGGAACGACATCAGCTGTTCGAATACGGGCCGGGTTACGGCCACTCTCCACAGATTCGGTGACTTTCTGGCGTCCACACCCTGGGGACCGCGAAGTTTTCCCGATCGTGTCCACAGGGGCCGCTGTTGAAAGACCATCAGACCAGGTCAGCCCCCTGTGGATTCGTGGACGAAGACTCTCCACAGACTGTGGACGAAGAAAAGATCCACAGGGTGTGCACGAAGTTGTCCACCGACGACCCACAGGCTGGAGCCGGTTGTCCCCAGCCGTCCCCAGCTTCTCCACACCCCTGTCCACTGTTCGGCAACGTGACGCGCCCGATCACCGTGTCGAGTGAAAGGCGTCACACCAAGGTGCCGGATTGGCCTGTGGGGAACGTGGGTAAAGCTGGGGACGGATCTGGGGAGAAGTGGCCCGAGGCTGTGCATCGAGTGTGCAGAACTTTTCGTCGTCCACAGATACCCCCGGTTGTCCACCGCCTCCGCCCACAGGGTCAGTGGACAAAAAATCCCGGCTGACCTGCGACAACGCGGTTATCCACGGTTTCCACAGGCCCTACTACTAAGACCAACTAGATAGAGGCTGGGAATCGTTTCGAAGACGGGGCTGTGCACAACTCGCTCTCGGAGGCTCAGGTGCCGCTCGGCACGACTTGACCCCGAGGGGCACCGACTGTCAGTGCGGTGCGTCAGACTGGTCCCCGGTGTCCTTCCCGCCACAGGGCTGAACGACACCGAGTCAGACGACGAAGGCCAGCAGGGCGAGAGCGCCGGCAACAGACGGAGGCGGCAACGGTGAAGATCCGGGTGGAACGCGACGTACTCGCGGAGGCAGTGGCCTGGGCGGCACGCAGCCTCCCGGCCCGTCCGCCGGCGCCTGTGCTCGCCGGCCTCCTTCTGAAGGCCGAGGAGGGCTCCCTGAGCCTCTCCAGCTTCGACTACGAGGTCTCGGCACGCGTCTCCGTGGACGCGGAGGTCGACGAGGAAGGCACGGTCCTCGTCTCCGGCCGCCTGCTCGCGGACATCTGCCGCGCCCTCCCCAACAGGCCGGTGGAGATTTCCACAGACGGTGTACGGGCGACCGTGGTCTGTGGCTCCTCGCGATTCACACTCCACACCCTGCCTGTGGAGGAGTACCCGGCACTGCCGCAGATGCCGTCGGCGACCGGCACCGTCCCTGGTGAGGTCTTCGCCTCGGCGGCCGCCCAGGTGGCCATCGCGGCGGGCCGTGACGACACGCTGCCCGTGCTCACCGGTGTGCGCATCGAGATCGAGGGCGACACGGTCACCCTGGCCTCCACCGACCGCTACCGCTTCGCGGTCCGTGAGTTCCTGTGGAAGCCGGAGAACCCCGAGGCGTCCGCGGTGGCCCTGGTGCCCGCCAAGACGCTCCTGGACACCGCCAAGGCCCTCACGAGCGGCGACAGCGTGATCCTGGCGCTGTCCGGCTCGGGCGCCGGCGAGGGCCTGATCGGCTTCGAGGGCGCGGGTCGGCGTACGACCACCCGCCTGCTGGAGGGCGACCTGCCGAAGTACCGCTCGCTGTTCCCGACGGAGTTCAACTCCATCGCCGTGATCGAGACCGCCCCCTTCGTGGAGGCCGTCAAGCGTGTGGCCCTGGTCGCCGAGCGCAACACCCCGGTGCGTCTGAGCTTCGAGCAGGGCGTGCTGATCCTGGAGGCGGGCTCCAGCGACGACGCACAGGCTGTGGAAAGGGTCGACGCGCAGCTGGAGGGCGACGACGTCTCGATCGCCTTCAACCCGACGTTCCTGCTCGACGGCCTGAGCGCCATCGACTCGCCGGTGGCGCAGCTCTCCTTCACGACGTCCACGAAGCCCGCGCTGCTGAGCGGCAGGCCCGCCCTGGACGCCGAGGCGGACGAGGCCTACAAGTACCTGATCATGCCGGTGCGTCTGAGCGGCTGAGCGATGTGAGCCCACCGGGCCCGCCGGACGGTCGGTCTGATCGGCCCGGTCGTCCGGCGGGCGCATCCACAGGTGGGGTGTACGCCTGAGCGGCTATGCCCACAGGTGTGCGTGAGCGTCCGGGTTTAGGCTCAGACACAGGTACGAAAGTGCCCTCACGCCACGTCGCAAACCTAAGGAACAACCTGATGGAGCTCGGTCTCGTCGGCCTCGGCAAGATGGGCGGCAACATGCGCGAGCGGATCCGCCGCGCAGGCCACACCGTCATCGGATACGACCGCAACCCGGACCTCGCCGATGTCCACAGCCTGGAAGAGCTTGTGGGCAAGCTCAAGGGTCCGCGCGTGGTGTGGGTGATGGTCCCGGCCGGTGCCGCCACGCAGTCCACCGTCGACCAGCTCGGCGAGCTCCTGGAACCCGGTGACGTCGTCGTGGACGGCGGCAACTCCCGCTGGACGGACGACGAGAAGCACGCGGAGGAACTGGCCGCCAAGGGCATCGGTTTCGTCGACTGCGGCGTCTCCGGCGGCGTCTGGGGCCTGGAGAACGGCTATGCGCTGATGTACGGCGGCGACGCCGAGAACATCGCCAAGGTGCAGCCGATCTTCGAGGCACTCAAGCCGGAGGGCGACTTCGGAGCGGTGCACGCCGGCAAGGTCGGCGCGGGCCACTTCTCCAAGATGGTCCACAACGGCATCGAGTACGCCATGATGCAGGCCTACGCCGAGGGCTGGGAGCTCCTGGAGAAGGTCCACTCCGTCACCGACGTGCGTGAGGTCTTCCGCTCCTGGCAGGAAGGTACGGTCATCCGTTCCTGGCTGCTGGACCTGGCGGTGAACGCCCTGGACGAGGACGAGCACCTGGAGAAGCTGCGCGGTTACGCACAGGACTCCGGCGAGGGCCGCTGGACCGTGGAAGCCGCCATCGACCACGCGGTGCCGCTGCCCGCGATCACCGCGTCGCTGTTCGCGCGGTTCGCCTCGCGGCAGGAGGACTCGCCGCAGATGAAGATGGTCGCGGCGCTGCGCAACCAGTTCGGCGGCCACGCGGTCGAGACGAAGTAATCCACAGATCCACAGGCCGTGCGGCGGTGGATCCACAACCCTGGGGGAGGTCGGCGAACGACCATGCACGTCACGCATCTGTCGCTGGCCGACTTCCGCTCGTACGCCCGGGTCGAGGTCCCGCTCGACCCGGGCGTCACCGCGTTCGTGGGCCCCAACGGACAGGGCAAGACGAATCTGGTCGAGGCGGTCGGCTATCTCGCGACCCTCGGCAGCCACCGCGTCTCCTCCGACGCGCCGCTGGTGCGCATGGGCGCCGACCGGGCGATCATCCGGGCCAATGTCCGCCAGGGCGAGCGCCAGCAGCTCGTCGAGCTGGAGCTGAACCCCGGCAAGGCCAACCGTGCCCGCATCAACAGGTCCTCGCAGGTCAGACCCCGTGATGTGCTCGGCATCGTGCGGACCGTGCTGTTCGCGCCCGAGGATCTCGCGCTGATCAAGGGCGACCCCGGTGAGCGGCGCCGCTTCCTCGACGAACTGATCACCGCCCGCTCCCCGCGGATGGCGGGCGTCCGCTCCGACTACGAGCGGGTCCTCAAGCAGCGCAACACTCTCCTGAAGTCGGCCGCGCTGGCCCGCCGTCACGGCGGCCGCACCATGGACCTCTCCACGCTCGACGTGTGGGACCAGCACCTCGCGCGCGTGGGCGCCGAACTGCTCGCCCAGCGGCTCGACCTGGTCGCCGCGATCCAGCCGTTGGCCGACAAGGCGTACGAGCAGTTGGCCCCCGGCGGCGGACCCGTCGCCCTGGAGTACAAGCCGTCCGCGCCCGGCGAGGCGCACACCCGCGAGGACCTGTACGAGCAGGTGATGGCGGCGCTCGCCGAGGTCCGCAAGCAGGAGATCGAGCGGGGCGTGACCCTCGTAGGACCCCATCGGGACGACGTGGTCCTCAAACTCGGTCAGCTGCCCGCCAAGGGATACGCCTCCCACGGCGAGTCCTGGTCGTACGCGCTGGCGCTGCGCCTGGCCTCGTACGACCTCCTGAGGGCCGAGGGCAATGAACCGGTGCTGGTCCTCGACGACGTCTTCGCCGAACTGGACAGCCGCAGAAGAGAGCGCCTCGCGGAACTCGTCGCTCCCGGCGAGCAGGTCCTCGTGACGGCCGCGGTCGACGACGACGTACCGGACGTACTGACGGGGACGCGGTACGCCGTCTCCGAGGGCACGGTGGAGCGGGTATGACGGAGAACACATCCGGTGAATCGGCCGCCTCCGAGGGAGCCCCGGAGAAGGGCCCGGAGACGGCCTCCAAGAAGACCCCCGAGCACTCCGGCGTCGACCTCGCGCGCGTGGCGTTGCGCGCCGCGAAGGAGCAGGCACGCGCGCGGGGGGACGCGGCACAGCAGAAGAAGCAGGCGCGGCGCGGCGGTCTGCGCTCCGGCGCGCGCGCCGACGGGCGTGATCCGATGGCGCTCGGCGCCGCGATCAACCGGCTGCTCACCGAGCGCGGCTGGGAGACCCCGGCCGCGGTGGGCGGTGTGATGGGCCGCTGGCCGCAGATCGTCGGCGAGGATCTGGCCAAGCACTGCGTCCCGCAGAAGTACGACGAGGACGAGCGGGTGCTGACCGTGCAGTGCGACTCGACCGCCTGGGCCACCCAGTTGCGGCTGCTCGCTCCGCAGGTGGTCGCGCGGTTGAACCAGGACCTCGGGCACGGCACGGTGCGGCTGATCAAGGTGCAGGGCCCCGGCGGTCCCGCGCGCCGCTTCGGCCCCCTGCGCGCCCCTGGAAGCACGGGTCCCGGCGACACCTACGGGTGACAGAGGCCACATCGAGTGGCCGCTGCGCGGGAGTGCACGCGGTTGCGAACACCGACCTGACTCCGCGGTAGCCAAGGGTTGACACCCGGAAGCGCTGAGTGCCGCTGTAAGCCTCTTTGAGCCCGGGTCCACATATGGGGAGTCGGGAGAGACCGGTTCAGGGCGGCACATGCGGACTCAGGTACCGGCAAACCCCCATCACTGTCGGCGCTACCGGTAGACTGGAAGCTAATCCCGCCCCGCTTGCGGGGACCGTCCGGGAAAAGCTGAGCAACGCTGATCAAGGCTTACCAACGCAACGTGCCGCAGCCGCTCCGGCAACCCGCCGACGAGCTTGGCTTGTGCTGTGCCAGAAAGGGCGCTTCGTGGCCGATTCCGGCAACCCCAACGAGAACACCCCGTCCACCGACGCCGGCGACAACGCCGAGGCCACGACCTCGAACGGCGAGGTCACAGCCTCGTACGACGCCAGCGCCATCACCGTCCTCGAGGGTCTGGACGCGGTTCGCAAGCGACCCGGTATGTACATCGGCTCGACCGGCGAGCGCGGACTGCACCACCTCGTGTACGAGGTCGTCGACAACTCCGTCGACGAGGCGCTGGCCGGCCACGCGGACACGATCGACATCACGATCCTCGCCGACGGCGGCGTGCGTGTCGTGGACAACGGCCGCGGCATCCCCGTGGGCATCGTTCCCTCCGAAGGGAAGCCGGCCCTCGAGGTCGTGCTGACGGTCCTGCACGCGGGCGGTAAGTTCGGCGGCGGCGGCTACGCGGTCTCCGGTGGTCTGCACGGCGTCGGCGTCTCCGTCGTGAACGCCCTGTCGAGCAAGGTCTCCGTCGAGGTCAAGACCGACGGACGCCGCTGGACGCAGGACTACAAGATGGGCGTCCCGACCGCCCCTCTCGTCGAGCACGAGGCCACGGACGAGACCGGCACCTCGGTCACCTTCTGGGCCGACAGTGACATCTTCGAGACGACCGAGTACTCCTTCGAGACGCTCTCGCGGCGCTTCCAGGAGATGGCGTTCCTCAACAAGGGTTTGACGATCAAACTCACTGATGAGCGCGAGTCGGCGAAGGCCACTGCCGGTGCGGACGAGGCGGGTGCGGACGAGAAGGCCGAGGTCAAGACCGTCACGTACCACTACGAGGGCGGCATCGTCGACTTCGTGAAGTACCTGAACTCCCGCAAGGGAGACGCGGTGCACCCCACCGTCATCGATCTCGAGGCCGAGGACAAGGACAAGAGCCTGTCCCTCGAGGTCGCGATGCAGTGGAACAGCGGCTACAGCGAGGGCGTGTACTCCTTCGCCAACATCATCCACACCCACGAGGGCGGTACGCACGAGGAGGGCTTCCGTGCGGCGCTGACCTCGCTGATCAACAAGTACGCGCGCGACAAGAAGCTGCTGCGTGAGAAGGACGACAACCTCACCGGTGACGACATCCGAGAGGGTCTGACCGCGATCATCTCGGTCAAGCTGAGCGAGCCCCAGTTCGAGGGCCAGACCAAGACCAAGCTGGGCAACACGGAGGCGAAGACCTTCGTCCAGAAGGCCGTCTACGAGCACCTCAACGACTGGCTGGACCGCAACCCGAACGAGGCCGCGGACATCGTCCGCAAGTCCATCCAGGCGGCCACCGCGCGCGTGGCGGCCCGCAAGGCCCGCGACCTCACCCGCCGCAAGGGCCTCCTGGAGACGGCGTCCCTGCCGGGCAAGCTGTCCGATTGCCAGTCGAACGACCCCACCAAGTGCGAGATCTTCATCGTCGAGGGTGACTCCGCCGGTGGCTCGGCCAAGTCCGGCCGCAACCCGCAGTACCAGGCGATCCTCCCGATCCGAGGCAAGATCCTCAACGTCGAGAAGGCGCGGATCGACAAGATCCTGCAGAACCAGGAGATCCAGGCGCTGATCTCGGCCTTCGGCACCGGGGTCCACGAGGACTTCGACATCGAGAAGCTCCGCTATCACAAGATCATCCTGATGGCGGACGCCGACGTCGACGGCCAGCACATCAACACCCTGCTGCTGACCTTCCTGTTCCGCTTCATGCGGCCGCTGGTCGAGGCCGGGCACGTGTTCCTGTCGCGCCCCCCGCTGTACAAGATCAAGTGGGGCCGGGACGACTTCGAGTACGCGTACTCGGACCGTGAGCGCGACGCGCTGATCGAGCTGGGCAAGCAGGCCGGCAAGCGTATCCGCGACGACTCGGTCCAGCGCTTCAAGGGCCTCGGCGAGATGAACGCCGAGGAGCTGCGCATCACGACCATGGACCAGGAGCACCGGGTCCTCGGTCAGGTCACGCTCGACGACGCCGCCCAGGCCGACGACCTGTTCTCGGTCCTCATGGGCGAGGACGTCGAGGCTCGCCGCGCGTTCATCCAGCGCAATGCCAAGGACGTCCGCTTCCTCGACATCTGAGTCGGTCTCAGCTGACCGCAGCAGAAAGGATCTTCACCAGCAATGGCCGACGAGAACACTCCGAGCACGCCTGAAGAAGGCGGCGAGATCACCCTGCGCGTCGAGCCCGTCGGGCTCGAGACGGAGATGCAGCGCTCGTATCTCGACTACGCGATGTCCGTCATCGTGTCGCGTGCGCTGCCCGATGTCCGGGACGGCCTCAAGCCCGTCCACCGCCGCGTCCTGTACGCCATGTACGACGGCGGCTACCGGCCCGAGAAGGGCTTCTACAAGTGCGCCCGTGTCGTCGGCGACGTCATGGGCACCTACCACCCGCACGGCGACTCCTCGATCTACGACGCGCTGGTCCGCCTCGCGCAGCCGTGGTCGATGCGGATGCCGCTGGTGGACTCCAACGGCAACTTCGGCTCTCCGGGCAACGACCCCGCGGCCGCCATGCGCTACACCGAGTGCAAGATGGCGCCGCTGTCCATGGAGATGGTCCGTGACATCGACGAGGAGACCGTCGACTTCACGGACAACTACGACGGACGCAACCAGGAGCCGACGGTTCTGCCGGCCCGGTTCCCGAACCTGCTGATCAACGGTTCGGCGGGCATCGCGGTCGGCATGGCCACCAACATCCCGCCGCACAACCTCCGTGAGGTCGCGGCCGGCGCCCAGTGGTACCTCGAGAACCCCGAGGCCAGCCATGAGGAGCTGCTCGACGCCCTGATCGAGCGCATCAAGGGCCCCGATTTCCCGACCGGCGCCCTGGTAGTGGGCCGAAAGGGCATCGAGGAGGCGTACCGCACGGGCCGTGGCTCCATCACGATGCGCGCGGTCGTCGAGGTCGAGGAGATCCAGAACCGCCAGTGCCTGGTGGTCACCGAACTCCCCTACCAGACCAACCCCGACAACCTCGCGCAGAAGATCGCCGACCTGGTCAAGGACGGCAAGGTCGGGGGCATCGCCGACGTCCGCGACGAGACCTCGTCCCGTACGGGCCAGCGGCTGGTCATCGTCCTGAAGCGCGACGCGGTCGCCAAGGTCGTCCTGAACAACCTCTACAAGCACACCGATCTGCAGTCGAACTTCGGCGCCAACATGCTGGCGCTGGTGGACGGCGTCCCGCGCACGCTGTCGCTCGACGCGTTCATCCGCCACTGGGTGACGCACCAGATCGAGGTCATCGTCCGGCGTACGCGCTTCAGGCTGCGCAAGGCCGAGGAGCGCGCGCACATCCTGCGTGGCCTCCTGAAGGCCCTGGACGCCATCGACGAGGTCATCGCGCTGATCCGGCGCAGTGACACCGTCGAGATCGCGCGCGAGGGCCTGATGGGCCTCCTGGAGATCGACGAGATCCAGGCGAACGCCATCCTCGAGATGCAGCTGCGCCGGCTGGCCGCCCTGGAGCGTCAGAAGATCATCCAGGAGCACGACGAGCTCCAGGCGAAGATCACCGAGTACAACGCGATCCTCGCCTCGCCGGAGCGCCAGCGCTCCATCATCAGCGAGGAACTCGCGGCGATCGTCGACAAGTTCGGCGAGGACCGTCGCTCCAAGCTGGTGCCCTTCGACGGTGACATGTCCATCGAGGACCTGATCGCCGAAGAGGACATCGTCGTCACCATCACGCGTGGCGGCTACATCAAGCGGACCAAGACCGAGGACTACCGCTCGCAGAAGCGGGGCGGCAAGGGCGTACGCGGCGCGAAGCTGAAGCAGGACGACATCGTCGACCACTTCTTCGTGTCGACGACGCACCACTGGCTGCTGTTCTTCACCAACAAGGGCCGCGTCTACCGCGCGAAGGCGTACGAGCTCCCTGACGCCGGGCGTGACGCGCGTGGACAGCACGTCGCGAACCTGCTGGCCTTCCAGCCGGACGAGGCGATCGCCGAGATCCTCGCGATCCGTGATTACGACGCGGTGCCTTATCTGGTGCTGGCCACCAAGGGCGGTCTCGTGAAGAAGACGCCTCTGAAGGATTACGATTCCCCGCGCTCAGGCGGTGTCATCGCGATCAACCTCCGCGAGACGGAGGACGGTTCCGACGACGAACTGATCGGAGCCGAGCTCGTCTCGGCCGAGGACGATCTGCTGCTGATCAGCAAGAAGGCGCAGTCGATCAGGTTCACGGCGACGGATGACGCCCTGCGGCCGATGGGCCGTGCGACCTCGGGCGTCAAGGGGATGAGTTTCCGCGAGGGCGACGAGCTGCTCTCGATGAATGTTGTTCGACCCGGTACGTTCGTGTTCACTGCTACGGACGGTGGGTACGCGAAGCGGACCGCCGTTGACGAGTACCGCGTTCAGGGTCGTGGTGGCCTCGGTATCAAGGCCGCCAAGATCGTCGAGGACCGCGGGTCCCTCGTCGGCGCGCTGGTGGTCGAGGAGACGGACGAGATCCTCGCCATCACCCTGTCCGGCGGTGTGATTCGTACGCGAGTCAACGAGGTCAGGGAGACGGGCCGTGACACCATGGGCGTCCAACTGATCAACCTGGGCAAGCGCGATGCCGTGGTCGGCATCGCTCGTAACGCCGAGGCCGGTCGCGAGGCGGAGGAAGTCGACGGCGAGATCGCCGAGGACGAGACCGCCGAGGGCATCGAGGCCGTCGGTACGGACGAGGGCGAGCAGTCCTCGCCCGAGTAGCGCGAGGAGTGAGTCATCGTGAGCGGAGCCACGGGCGCCGGATCGACCGGTACGGATACGGACGGCGGCCGTGGCTCCGCCGCGGAGGCGGCTGACTCCCATGACTCTCATGGATCCCAGGGGGGAACTGTGACGGACACCCGAGGCCCGCAGGCCCAGCAGTACGCGGCCGGAGCGGGCCCGGCGGCGGCCGGTTCGGCGAAGACCAAGCCGGCGCCCGGTGCGGCGCCTGCTTCGACGCCCCCACCGGGGGCTCCTTCGGCCGCTTCAGCCGCCTCGGGGGCCCCTGCCGGGGCCGCTCCCGAGGCCGGCTCCGCGTTGCCGGGGGAACGGCAGCCGCAGCAGCCCGCGCAGCCGTACCACCCGCCGCAGGCGTACCCGGCTCAGACGCCGTCCGGCGCCGTACGCCGGCCGCGGACCGGAGCGCGCACCGCGCCCCGCACCCGCAAGGCGCGGCTGCGGGTGGCCAAGACCGACCCCTGGTCGGTGATGAAGGTCAGCTTCCTGCTCTCCATCGCGCTCGGCATCTGCACGATCGTGGCGGCGGCGGTGCTGTGGATGGTCCTGGACGCGATGGGCGTCTTCTCGACGGTCGGCGGCACGATTTCCGAGGCGACGGGTTCGAACGAGTCGAACGGCTTCGACCTGCAGTCGTTCCTCTCCCTGCCGCACGTCCTGATGTTCACGTCGATCATCGCGGTCATCGACGTCGTGCTCGCCACGGCGCTCGCGACGCTCGGCTCGTTCATCTACAACCTCTCCGCGGGCTTCGTCGGCGGTATCGAGCTGACCCTCGCCGAGGACGAGTAACAGCAGCTCGTCGGGCCCGGCCAGGAGGCCTGGGATACCGATTTTGGGACTGGCCGCGTCGTGCGCTAATCTTCAGAGGTCAGCGCGCGGGACACACACCGCAAAGCGCGGCGGGGCTATAGCTCAGTTGGTTAGAGCGCATCCCTGATAAGGATGAGGCCACAGGTTCAAATCCTGTTAGCCCCACCAACCAAAGGACCCCCGGGTGATCACACCCGGGGGTTTTTGGTATCTGTGGCCGACATCAATGTGGGCTCAGGAAAGCGATGACTGCGCAGAGCGCCGCACCCAGCAGCAGGACGATCCCCGCCTGACCGAGTCGGAGCCCTACGCGGCCGACGAGTCCCGCGCGGAGTTCGGGTCGGCCGGTGGAGTTCGCCCGGGAGGCGAATCCGGCCCCCGCAAAGACGAACAGCGCCATGCCGAACAGCGTCAATGCCGCGTACTTCTCGGTGCGGGCCGGGCTGATCCGTACGTAGGAGCCGGCGTCGACCCGGTCCAGGCGGGTGGTCTGCCCCGAGGCCAAGGACGGGTTGACGGTGAAGCGTGCCGCTGGGTCTGTGGAGCGGCCGTCGTCCGACCGGAAGGTGCCGGTGCACCGGATCTCGGGCTTCGGCTGACCGACCCGTGCGCAGGACGCGACCGTGAGCGTGCCGGGCTCGCCCAGCAGGCCAACGGCGTGGCCTGCCTGGTAGAGCCCGAACGTAGTCAGCCCGGCCCCGATCAGCGCGAACAGGACGGAGAACGCCAGCCGCTGGGCCGGGTTCACCGACCGCGCCGGCCCGCGGTTCGAGATCACTGGCGCCATGCACTGCCTCCTGACCTGGTGGTCCCGTGAGGACGACACGGGACGCTACCGGAGGGGCCCAGACCTGAGGCCACCGGGAGGCTCTCCTGACGATTGTCGAGCGGCGCTGGTGTGCCGGACACGGCGAGGTGCCGGACACGGCGAGGTGCCGGACATGGCAAGGTGCCGGACATGGCGAAGGCCCGGCAGCTCTTTCGAGTGCCGGGTCTTCGGATCTGTGGGTGGCGGTGTACGCAAGTTCGCCGCTACGTCAGGGGAGAGGGGCTGGGGGATGGGGCGGAGCCGCGCCGGTCAGCGCTGGAGGCGGGTCTCGGGCTCGGTGTGGGCCTCAGGGGCGCAGAGCGACGCGAGGTCGGCCAGGTCGGCCTCGCTGGCCTCGGTCGGCGGGCGGTGCCGGCAGCTCGGTGAGGAGCCGTGGGCCTCCGCGCGGATGCGTTGCTTCATCGTGGGGGGCAGGGCCCGGCTGTATGGACTGGCCCAGGGAGAGATCGTCGGCACTGTCGCGGCGACCGTGCTGTTGCGCGTCGCTTCGGCCTGCGGTACGGCCGCGGCCGCGGTGGTCGTGATGAAACCGAGCGCCGTGCACAGCGCGACGAAGGCGGTGACGATGGCGGTCCACAGCTTCATGACCTTGTTCTGGGTCATGGCCCCTCACTTTCGGGTCAGGCGATTTGCGTACTTTCCTCATGATGTGTATGTGGGCCGCGAAGTGGTGGACCGACGCCCATGGCGCGTCGATGTTCAGATCAACACCACTCGGATGGACGCAAGAGGTCGGAAAAGTGCCTGAAAGGTGCGAGAGGGTGCCGAAAGTCACTGTGTGCGAGATGTGATCACCCTGCGATACGACCGTGGCCGGAGCGGCCGGATCCGCTCCTACTGCTCTCCGGTGGGCGGCAGTTGGGGGTCGATGCAGGTCACCGATCGATATCGGTCGGTGTGTATAGTCGGGCGCCAGAGGTCCCCTACGTCAACGAAAGACGAGGTCGCGCGGTGAAGAAGCTTCTCCTGGTCGCACTGGCCGCCATCGGCGGGCTCCTCGTGTACCGCCAGATCCAGGCGGATCGCGCCGAGCAGGATCTGTGGACGGAGGCGACTGACTCCGTGCCCACGGGTTCGTGAGAATCGACACCAGTCTCAGATCAGACCCCGGCCGCCCTCGCGGTCGGGGTTTTGTATTGCCTCGACCCGCCCTGGATTCGCTTCAGCAAATGAATTGATTGCGTAAGTGAAGATATCGGCCCCTGGGCAGGCGGTTTCGGCCGCTTGTGCGGATAGCGGGGGTGTCTCCGTGACCGGCGGGGCAGGATGGGCCACGGTCCGGGGCTACGACGAGGGGTGGCGCGTGATGGGGCGGCGCACGGCATGGTGGCACGGCGGTCGGCCGCTCGCGATCTTGGCGACCGTCCTGTGCGCGACGGTGGCCCTGCCCGGGTGGCCCGCCGCGGCAGCCGAGACCGGTACACCGAAGCCGTACGCCTTCGCCCAGGACGCCACGACGGTGCCGGGCGCCACGGGCACCACGGACGCCGTACGGCTGGAGCCCGGCCGGACGTACCGCAGTTCCCTCGGCAAGGACGGCAAGCTCTACTACCGCCTGGAGCTCGACGCCACCTCCAACGCGTACATCGCCGCCACCGCCGTCCCCAGGCCCGGTGCCACGGTCGCCTACTCCGACGGTGTCAAGGTCTCCGTACAGGACGGCAACAGCGGCAGTTGCTCCTCCTCCACGACCGCCCACTTCGGCCCCTCCCAGAGCCCCCACCCCATCGCCGCCTGGGCGTCGCGCGAGATCGGCCCCGGCAAGTACGCCTGCCAGACGGCCGGAACGTACTACGTGGTCGTCGAGCGCACCGCGGCACCCGCCTCCTCGGCCTCCCCGCCCTCCTCCCCCGACGCCTGGGACCTCGAACTGAGCTATGTGTCCGAACCCCGCTTGAAGAAGGCGGGTTCGACCAGTGCCCCCGAGACCTGGAACTCCGCCTCGCCCGAGGCCCTCCAAGGGGACGCACGGCCACGCCGGGGCGGCGCGGGGTTCACCACGGCCGGCGCCCTCGCACAGGGAGTCTGGAAGGACGGGATCAGCCCCGGGCAGACGCTCTTCTACAAGGTGCCGGTCGACTGGGGACAGCAGTTCTCCGCCACCGCCGAACTCGGCAGTTCGAGCGGCGGTGAGGGATTCATGGGCACGGCTCTCGTCATGTCCCTCTACAACCCCGTGCGCGGACTCGTCACCGACGCGGGCGCTGGATACGACGGCAGCCAGCGGTCAGCGGCTCTGGATCCGCTGCCGCCCGTCGCGTACGACAACCGCTATGCCTTCAACGACCGGACCGGCGGCATGCGGTTCGCCGGTTCGTACTACCTCGTCGTACATCTCGCGGCGCAGGTCGCCGACAAGTTCGGCGACGGGCCGTTCGGACTGACCCTGCGCGTACGGGTGTACGGCGCCGCGCAGGCCGGCCCGGCGTACGCGGGGCGGGCCGTACCACGTGGCGTGTTCGACTCCGCGACCGGTGACTCCGTGCCGTCCACCGGTGGGATGGTGGCTGCCGCAAGCGGCGGGAGCGACGACGGCACCACGATGAAGCTGGTCGCCGTGGGCGGTATCGGCACCGGGACCGTCCTGGTGCTGGCGCTCGGGGTGTGGACGGTGGCCGCACGACGGCGGGCGACGCCGCGCGGCTGGTAGACCCACCAAGGAGGGGCAGGGCTTACGGGCACCGGAGGTCAGATCTGGGTCAGCGCCCAGAAGCCCACCGCGAGACAGGCCAGCGCGAGGAGCAGCACCGGGACGGCCACCTTCGCGGGCGGTCCGGGGCGGCGCTGCGCGTGCTGACGCGTCGCGGCGCTCGGATCCGCGGGCCGCACGGGGGAGGGCGGCTGCACGGGCGTGTGGTCGAACGGCAGGGCAGGCGTGGGGGTCGGCACCGGCAGCACGACCGAGGTGGGGGGAGTGGGGGGCTGATCGTGCTGCCACACGGACTGGGGCCGTGGCTGCGGTGGCGGCAGGTGGAAGCTGCCGGTGTCCGACATCGTGGACGGCTGCGGGGGTGTGGCGTCGGGCGCGAGGTGCGGCGGTACGGCCCCGGCAGCGGGCTCGTGTCGTACGGCGCCGGGGGCAGGCTCTGGTCGTACGCCACCCGAGTCGGACGCAGGCCATACGCCCCCGGAGGAACGATCCGCCCACGCGGCCCCGGAGACGGGCTCCCGGGGCAGCGCCCCGGAATCGTGCCGCCACGGCCCCGAGTCGTGCGGGCCGGAACCGGTGCCGGAGGCGGTGCCGGAGCCGGTCGCGGACTCGGTGCCGGTGCCGGAGTCGGTGTCGAGGGCAGAACCGGACCATGAAGCCGGGTTCCCCGCGGCGCGTGGCGTGGTCGCCCTGAGTGGCCCTTGCGGCCCGAACCCCGGGGGAAGCGGACCGAGTTGGTCGAAGACCTCGACCAACTCGTCGTCGGGGCCGGGCTCGGGCAGCAGCTCGGTGGCCGAGGCCAGCGCCTTGCGTGCCCCGGTCGCGGTGCGGAACCGTGCCCGGGGGTCCGGCTGCAGCAGCGTGGCCACGACCTGCCACAGCGGCTCGGGGATGCTCTGGGGCGCGGCCGGTGTGCCGTTCTCCGCGAAGTACTCGATCAGGGCCTTGGCATCGGGTCTGGCCCCTTCGAGCAGGTAGAGGGCGACCAGCCCGACGGCGAACAGATCGGCGGGGAAGTCCGGCTCGGCGCCCATCATCTGCTCGGGAGCGAAGTAACCGGGCGTTCCGACCACGTAGTTGGTCTCGGTCAGCCGCGGCTCGCCCAGTCGCATCGCGATGCCGAAGTCGGACAGCCGCAGCCGTGGCCGGGCCGTACCGGTCGCTTCGAGCAGGATGTTGGCGGGCTTGATGTCACGGTGCACGACCCCCTCCGCGTGCACCGCGGCAACTCCCGAGAGGAGCTGGTCGAGCAGCGTGCAGACGAACGCGGGCGGCAGCGGGCCGTAGTCGTTGACCAGGTGGACCAGGGAGCCCCCGGCCACCAGGTCCATGGTGAACAGCACCTTGTCGTCGTCGGCGGCCCAGCTGGCGGGCGCGAGGACATGGGGGTGATCGATCCGCAGCGCCTGCTCCCGCACGAAGCGCAGCAGCGCGTGCGCGTCGCTCTGCTGGAGCACCTTGGCGGCCACATAACGGCGCCGCCGCTGGTCCCAGGCGCGCCAGACCGCACCGACTCCCCCGTGGCCGATCGGGTCGACCAGTTCGTAGCGTCCGGCGAAGACCTCACCCATGGTCGTGCGTTGCTCCCCTTCGGCGGTCGGTCCGGCGCAGGCCCCCCGTTGAGACGCCCGGCGGCCCGAGGTACGGAGCCGGACGGCGTCCTGAGCCCCCGGCGCCGGGTGTGCGGCGGCCGGGCCGCCGGCTCAGCTCTGGTGCGACTGGTAGTGCGCGACCGCGTCGGAGGTGCGGCCGGCGCCGTACACCCGGAGGAACTCTGCCAGTTCCGGGTGGGTCGGGGCGAGGGTGTCGGCCGCGTCGATGATGTCTCCCGCGGCCGCAACGGAGCGCAGCAGCGACTGGATCTCGCGGACCACCCGCTTGACCGTGGGCGCACCTGAACTGCTCGTCGACTGCGTGGTGTTGCTGAGCACCGAGCCCCCTTGCGACTTCTTGATCTCGTCCATGCGCTCGGTCGCCTCGGCGGCGCTGACGCTGCCGTCCGCGACCTGCCCCGCCAGGTCCTGCAACAGCTGCACGCGCTGGACCACCGCGGGATTGCCGATCTTGGCACGCTGACCGCTCATCAGCTGCGACAGCATGGGCGCGGAAAGTCCCAGCACCCCGGCAAGACGCGCCTGGTTGAGGCCCAGATCCTCGATGAGCCTACGGAAGAGCGCCCCCAACGGCTCTCCGTACCAGTTCCGCTGCAGCTCTTGAGCTCTCGCGGTTGCTTCCTGCTGTGCGGCGTCCATTGCGTCTCCCCATCGCTTCCCCAAATACCGCGGTTCGCTGTAGCGAACCACGTCGAGCATCTTACGGAGAGTGGTCGCCCACGGGGACCCCCAATCTTTTTGCGAGATCCCGGGGGTGACCCGGTACTCTGGTCTGCGGCGCCCTCCGGTACCCGATTCCACCGGCCGGACGCCTGTCTTCCGGGGCCTTAGCTCAGTTGGTAGAGCGCTGTCTTTGCATGGCAGATGTCAGGGGTTCGACTCCCCTAGGCTCCACATCACGGACCGGTCAGACGCCCTTCGGGGCGGCTGGCCGGTTCTTGTTTTTCGGTGACCTGGGTCACGTATCAGGCTTCGCAGTCGTTGCAGTTGTTTGCGCAAATGGTCGGCTTGCGCGTGGATGTCGATGTCGCCCCACCGGTGGCAGATGTGGCTCGGGGCGGTCCGAGCCGACACCGGAGCCTCGCGTGAGCTGCTATAAGCAGATATGCGTAATCATTGCAATGCGCACGGTGAAGAGGGTCTGTGCGGATGTTGTGAGCATCGGTCGTTGCAAACGTCATCGCGGCGGAAGGCGTAAATCGGCTTGTTTCCGCGCCGCGCGCCCACGTCCCGTCGTTCGGTTCCGCCGGTTCCGCCGGTTCCGCCGGTTCCGCCGGTTCCGCCGGTTCCACGTGAAACATCGCCGTGGGGGGGGGGGGGGGGGGGGGGGCGGCCCCCCCCCCCGGGTGTTTGGGGTGGGGCGGGGGGTTTTGCTGGGTGGGGGGGGGGGGGGGGGGGGGGCCGCCCGGGCCGCCACGCCC
>NZ_JBIBKX010000002.1:112012-591984 GCF_042959425.1 Streptomyces sp. NPDC007896
CCCGGCCCCGGGCCCCCCCGGCGGGGGGGGCGGGGCGGGGGGGCGCGGGGGGGCCGGGGGGGCGGGGGGGCCGGCGGGCCCCCGCTCACCCGGCGGGGGGGGGGGGGGGCGGGGGGGGCCCCCCCCCCCACGGCGATGTTGTTGCCCTTGCTCAGGGCTGTTTCCCTGGTTCGGGGTCAGCGGCGGTCGTCGCCGTCCGTCTCCTCCTCGGCCTGCTTGGCCTGGACCTCGGGGTCCAGGTCGGACAGGCCAGTGCCGTCGACCGAGGAAAGACGGCCCGTCTCGGGCACCTCCGTCGCGGCGGGCGGCTCGACCAGCCAGTCGGGGTTGGCCTGCTTGTCCCACCACTTCCAGGCCGCGAAGGCACCAGCCGCGAGAATCCCCAGAACGAGCAGACCCTTGGCGGCGCGGCCGGCCTTCGCGCGCCGTTCGTGCTTGCGGACCAGTTTCTGGATCTCCTGAGGCGAGACCTGTCCGCGCAGCGCGGCGATCGCCGCCACACCGCGTGCCGCGGCCTCCGCACGCACAGGCTGAGCCGCGGCCACCGCCTGCTCGATCCTCGGCTTGGTGTACTCGGCGGCCTGCACGGCCGCCTGGCGGGTACGGACGGCGGCCTGGTCGACCTTGGGCGGCACATGCGTACGGGCCTGCTCTAGGCGCGGCGCGAGATGGGCGCCGTACTGGACGCGGGCCTGCTCGGCGGCCAGCGACACCTTGGGTGCGAGCCGTACGAGTGCCTCGTTCGCGTAGTACGAGGCCCGGTCCTTGGCCGTGTCGGCGTAAGGCGCCACCACTTCCGCGGCGTGCAGCACGCTGTCCTTCGCCGAGCCGGTCGCGGCGCGCACGCTGTCAATGCGGGTCACGGGTTTTCCTCCTCCTCGGTGGCGTACGTGGGCGTTCGGGTACCCCAAAAAGGCAGAGTTCACCTTTCCACCCTGTTCGAGATCATGCCCCCCGAGGGACCGCGAGGCATGCGAGATAGGGCATACGGGGCAACAGGAGCTTGTCGCCGACAATGCCACGGATCGCCGCGACGCGCCCTGTGCACGCAAGGACTCGAGGGGATTTCTGCAAGCGCGCCCGCGGATATTCGCTCGGAGGTGGTGGCCGGGCGACGCGTGGCCCTGTCCGTGCGAGGATCGGGGGGTCAAAAGAAGGCAACGGAAGGCAGATCGTGGCCGAGCAGCTTTACGCCACCCTGAAGACCAACCAAGGCGACATCGAAGTCCGGCTCCTGCCGAACCACGCGCCCAAGACGGTCCGGAACTTTGTCGAGCTTGCCACGGGCGAGCGTGAGTGGATCAACCCGGAGACGGGTGAGAAGTCCACCGACAAGCTCTACGACGGCACGGTCTTCCACCGGGTGATCAGCGGATTCATGATCCAGGGCGGTGACCCGCTGGGCAACGGCACCGGCGGCCCCGGTTACCAGTTCGAGGACGAATTCCACCCGGAGCTCGCCTTCGACAAGCCGTACCTGCTGGCCATGGCCAACGCCGGCCCCGGTACCAACGGCTCGCAGTTCTTCATCACCGTCTCCCCGACGGCCTGGCTGACCCGCAAGCACACCATCTTCGGCGAGGTCACCAACGCGGCCAGCCAGAAGGTCGTGGACGCCATCGCGAGCACCCAGACGAACCCGCGCACCGACCGCCCGGTCAACGACGTCGTCATCGAGTCGGTCGTCGTCGAGACCCGCAAGAGCTGAGTCCCGCGAGGGCTGAGTCCCGTGAGGGCTGAGACCCGCAAGAGCTGAGTCCCGCGAGGGCTGAGTCCCGAGGACCCGAAGGTCCCGAAGACTCCCGCAGGGAACCAAACGCCCCGCTCATCCGTAAGGATGGGCGGGGCGGTGCAGTGCGTACGACCGGATTGAGGGGACCCCATGGACCAGGCGCCAGGCAACCCGCAGGGCCCGCAGGACCAGGGACATCAGGGCGCCCAGGCCCTGCCCACCTGCTACCGACATCCGGATCGTGAAACCGGTGTGCGCTGCACCCGCTGCGAGCGCCCCATCTGCCCCGAGTGCATGATCAGTGCCTCCGTGGGCTTCCAGTGCCCCGAGTGCGTCCGCGCCGGCTCCGGTACCGGCCACGCGCCGTCGGCCTCGCAGCCCCGCACCCTCGCGGGTGGCACGGTCACCGCGGACCCCCGGCTCGTCACCAAGATCCTGATCGGGCTCAACCTCGCCGTCTTCCTGGTACAGCTGTCGGTGGGCGACCGCTTCACCGACCGCTTCGACCTCATCGGCCGCGCGTACGTCCCGCTGCTCGGCTCGGTCGAGGGCGTCGCCGAGGGCCAGTGGTACCGCATGCTGACGGCGATGTTCCTGCACGGCAGCTATGTCCACATCCTGTTCAACATGCTCAGCCTGTGGTGGATCGGCGGCCCCCTGGAAGCGGCCCTCGGCCGTGCCCGCTATCTCACCCTCTACTTCGTCTCGGGTCTCGCGGGCAGCGCGCTCACCTACCTCGTCGCCGCGCCGAACCAGCCCTCGCTGGGCGCCTCCGGCGCGATCTTCGGCCTCTTCGGCGCGACCGCCGTCCTGATGCGTCGGCTCAACTACGACATGCGCCCCGTGATCGCCCTGCTGGTGATCAACCTGATCTTCACCTTCGGGTGGAGCAACATCGCCTGGCAGGCCCACATCGGCGGACTCGTCGCCGGTGTCGTAGTCGGCTACGCCATGGTCCACGCCCCGCGTGACCGGCGGACCCTGATCCAGTACGGGGTGAGCGCCGTGGTCCTGGCCCTGGTGGTCGTCGCGACGCTGGTCAGGACGGCTCAGCTCACCTGAGGTACCGCTCAGCTCACCTGAGGTACCGCTCGGCTCACCTGAGAAGCCCTGAGGAGCGGTGTTGTCCACAGATCGTGGCGGATCTTGTGCACGCTGTGTGGGAACAGCTGTGCCCCCTGTCACTGACCCGAGTTTTCGCAGGTCGGACAGGGGGCGAACAGGTTTGCGGATCCCGGTAGGTCAGTCACACCGGCGTCAACCCCGGATGAGTTATCCACAGATCGTCGTTCTTTTTCCACCTGTGGAAAACTCTTGTGGATAACTCAGTGGATAACCCTGGGCAGAGCTACTTCCACTGCGTGGAGACGCCGAATCCCGCCGCGATGAAGCCGAAGCCGACCACGATGTTCCAGTTGCCGAGGGCGTCGATGGGCAGTGACCCGTCCGTCACGTAGAAGATGACGATCCAGGCGAGGCCGATGAGGAACATCGCCAGCATGACCGGTGCGACCCAGCCGCGGCTGGTCAGCTTGATGTTGGTCGCCTGCTTCGCCGGGGGCGGCGTGTAGTCGGCCTTCTTGCGGATACGTGACTTCGGCACGAGGGTCTCTCCTGTCGATGCGCTGCGTGGCCGCGCAGGGAACTGGGGGCGGGCTCCGGGGCAGCGTACAAGGGGACACTGAGCGCTCCCCCGGGCGTCCGTTAGCGTAGTGCTTCCGCGGCGCCGAAGGAGATAAGGGTACGTTGAGCAATTCTGCCGACTCCCCCGGGACGGGTTCCAGTCCTGCCGTTACGCGTCGTTTCAGGCCCGTACGTGTACTCACCGTCGCCGTCTTCGCGCTCGCCGGGCTGATCTTCTTCACCAGCTTCAACACGGCCAAGGGCACCAATATCCGCACGGACGCGTCCATGCTGAAGCTCTCCGACCTCATTCAGGAGCGCAGCCACAAGAACGCGTCGCTGGACGAGTCCAACGGCGTCCTGCGCGACGAGGTCGACGCGCTCGCCGGGCGGGAGAACGGCGGCAGCAAGGCCGACACCGCCAAGCTCGCCGCGCTGGAGAAGAACACCGGCACCCAGAAGCTCAAGGGCAAGGCCGTCACGGTCACCCTCAACGACGCCCCGCCGAACGCCACGGCCAAGCTGCCCGGCTACCCCGAGCCGCAGCCCGACTATCTGGTCATCCACCAGCAAGACCTGCAGGCCGTGGTGAACGCCCTGTGGCTGGGTGGCGCCCAGGGCATCAAGGTGATGGACCAGCGGCTGATCTCCACCAGCGCCGTGCGCTGTGTCGGCAACACCCTGATCCTCCAGGGCCGGGTCTACTCGCCCCCGTACAAGATCACCGCGATCGGTGACCCCCAGAAGCTCCAGAAGGCCCTCGCCGACTCTGCGGCGATCCAGAACTACATGGTGTACGTCAACGTCTACGGGCTCGGCTGGAAAGTCGAGGAGAACGGAACGGTGACTCTTCCCGGCTACTCGGGCACAGTGGATCTCCACTACGCAAAACCTGTGGAGTAGTGGCTGAAGCAGCTGCCGCTGGGGGTCCCGTGTCGGTGCGAGTGCTCGTCCGGACAGTGAGCGAACTGTGCATCACCGTCGGCACGCTCATCGTGCTCTTCGTGGTCTACGTCCTGTTCTGGACGGGCGTGAAGGCCGACAGCGAGATGAACCACCAGATCGACCAGCTCCAGAAGCAGTGGTCGAAGGGATCGGTCGCGCAGCAGTCGAAGGCGCCCCCGATCGCCCCGTCAACCGGGAACCCGAAGACGCCGACGGCGCAAGCGAGCGAGAGCCCGAAGGCCCCGGGCCCCTACGTCTACGGCAACCCCTTCGCGGTGATGTACATCCCGCGTCTTGGTTTCACGTGGAACAAGCCCGTGCTCGAAGGCACCGGCACGAGCGTCCTGCAGAAGGGGCTCGGGCACTACCGGGGGACGGCCCAGCTCGGGCAGGTGGGGAACTTCTCCGTCGCGGGGCACCGGCGCACGTACGGCGACCCGTTCAAGGACTTTCCCCAGCTGCGCAGGGGGGACGCGGTGGTGCTGACCGACGGGACGACCTGGTTCACGTATCGGATCGACAAAGGCCCTTACAAAACAGTGCCTACGGACGTTGAGGTGATCGATCCTGTGCCACGTAAGTCCGGGTACACGGCTCCGGGCCGCTATCTCACGCTGACCACGTGCGATCCGGAGTGGGGACACAGCCATCGGCTGATCGTCTGGGCACACCTGGATTCCACGCAGCCCGTGGAGGCCGGGAAACCTCAGGCGCTACGCCGTTAGTCTGGTCCCGTACGGCGTGGGTCCGATGGTGTAGGGCGTGGCTCTGGTGCCGTGATGCGACGGAAGGGACAGCATGTACGGCTTCATCTGGCGGCATCTGCCGGGAAACGCATGGGTGAAGGCGCTGATCTCACTCGTGCTCGTTCTCGCGGTGGTCTACGTACTCTTCCAGTACGTCTTCCCGTGGGCCGAACCGCTGCTCCCCTTCAACGATGTGACGGTGAACAACCAGTGAGCGCGCGGATTCTCGTCGTCGACAACTACGACAGCTTCGTCTTCAACCTGGTCCAGTACCTGTACCAGCTCGGCGCCGAGTGCGAGGTGCTGCGCAACGACGTGGTCTCGACCGCGCACGCCCAGGACGGATTCGACGGCGTACTGCTGTCACCCGGCCCCGGCGCCCCCGAGCAGGCCGGCGTCTGCGTCGACATGGTCCGGCACTGCGCGGACACGGGCGTCCCCGTCTTCGGCGTCTGCCTCGGCATGCAGTCGATGCAGGTGGCGTACGGCGGTGTCGTGGACCGGGCGCCCGAGCTGCTGCACGGCAAGACGTCGTTGGTGGAGCACGAGGGCAGAGGCGTCTTCGCCGGACTGCCGTCCCCCTTCACCGCTACCCGCTACCACTCGCTGGCCGCCGAGCCGGAGACCGTGCCGGCCGAGCTGGAGGTCACCGCCCGTACCCACGACGGGATCATCATGGGGCTGCGCCACCGTGAACTCCCGGTCGAGGGTGTGCAGTTCCATCCCGAGTCGGTGCTGACCGAGCACGGTCACCGGATGCTCGCCAACTGGCTGGTGGAGTGCGGCGACCAGGGTGCCGTGGCGAGGTCGGTGGGGCTCGCCCCGGTGGTGGGCAGGGCCACGGCGTGACCGCGCTGCGCCCCGAGCGCGAGTCCGGCGCCGCCTACGGCGACATCGGAGACAACGGGCCCTCGTACGGGCAGCAGCCGTACGGGGGACCCGGCGCGTTCGAGGCCGCGGTCGAGCAGCTCGCGGATCCGCTCACCGATCCGCTGCCGGGCTCAGGGGCCGCCGCGCGGCCCGGCGGGCGGCACGCCGCCCCGCCGCCGGCCGACGTACCGCCCGCCGCCGGGTCGGAGGGCGGGCTCCGGCAGGAGTGGTCCGGGCAGGGACAGCACCAGTACGCCGTGGACGGCCCCGAGGAGTACACGCGGGACTGGCAGGGGTTGCCGAGGGGTGCGCAGGATCCGGCTCCCGGCTACGGCGAACCGCTCACCAGACCCATGCCCATGTACGCCGAACCGGTCGGCGCGGCTCCGAAGCTGGACGACGCGACCGTGGCGCTGCGTGCCTCGGAGGTCTCCGAGGCACGGCGCAGGGCCGAGCAGTTGGCGGGCAGGGCCACGAACGAGGGGATACCCGCGCCCGGGGGACGTGCGGCGCGGCGCAAGGCGGCGCGGCGCCATGGGCGCCACGGAGGGGCTCAGGAGCCCCAGGATGCCCAGGAGTCGGTGGAGTCGGCGGAGAGGGCCGCTGAGGCGCCGCTGAGCCGTATGGAGGCCCGGCGGGCGGCGCGTGCGAAGAAGCCTGGTGCGGCCGTCCTCGTCAGCCGGCTGATCGGCGAGGTGTTCATCACCACCGGCGTCCTGATGCTGCTGTTCGTGACCTACCAGTTGTGGTGGTCGAACGTGCGGGCGCACCAGCAGGCGGGCAGTGCCACGCACCACCTCCAGGAGGACTGGGCGAGCGGCAAGCGGAGTCCGGGGACGTTCGAGCCGGGACAGGGTTTCGCCATCCTGCACATCCCGAAGCTGGACGTGGTCGCTCCGATCGCCGAGGGAACCAGCAAGACGGACGTGCTCGACCGCGGGATGGTGGGTCACTACGGCGAGGGAGCCCTGAAGACGGCGATGCCGGACGCCAAGACGGGCAACTTCGGGCTCGCGGGGCACCGCAACACGCACGGAGAACCGTTCCGGTACATCAACCGGCTCAAGCCCGGCGATTCCATCGTGGTCGAGACCCAGGACGACTACTTCGTCTACAAGATGACGTCGATCCTGCCGGTGACGTCCCCGTCGAACACGAAGGTGCTGGACCCGATCCCCCAGGGGTCCGGTTTCACGGCGCCGGGCCGCTACATCACACTGACCACCTGCACGCCGGAATTCACCAGCAAGTACCGCATGATCGTGTGGGGCAAGATGGTCGAGGAACGCCCGCGCAGCAAGGGCAAGCCGGACGCGCTCCTCGGGTAGGAGCCCCGTCGGGCACCAGCACGTGAGACAACCTGAGACAGACCAGACGGGGCAGATGCACAGTGGCAGCGAGGACCGACCACGACGAGCGCGCCGAGGCCGAGGCCGACGCCGAGACGGCCGCTCCGAAACGTCGTGGAGCGAGCCCGATCGCGAGGGCGGTCAGCATCCTGGGTGAACTCCTCATCACCGCGGGCCTGGTGCTCGGCCTGTTCGTCGTCTACTCGCTGTGGTGGACGAACGTCGTCGCGGACCGCGAGGCCGACAAGCAGGGCGACAAGGTCCGCGACAACTGGGCCCAGGACAAGGGCGGTCCCGGTGCCCTGGACACCAACGGCGGCATCGGCTTCCTGCACGTTCCGTCCATGAAGAACGGCGAGGTGCTGGTCGACAAGGGCACCTCCACGAAGGTCCTCAACGACGGCGTCGCCGGCTACTACGTGGACCCCGTCAAGGCGACGCTCCCGATGAGCGACAAGACGGGCAACTTCACGCTCGCCGCCCACCGCGACGGCCACGGCGCCAAGTTCCACAACATCGACAAGATCAAGAAGGGCGACCCGATCGTCTTCGAGACCAAGGACGACTGGTACGTCTACAAGGTCTTCTCGATCCTCCCGGAGACCTCGAAGTACAACGTCAAGGTCCTCCAGTCGGTCCCGAAGCAGTCAGGCAAGACGAAGCCGGGCCACTACATCACCCTGACGACCTGCACGCCGGTCTACACGTCGGAGTACCGCTACATCGTGTGGGGCGAGCTGGAGCGAGTGCAGAAGGTGGACAGCGCGCGCACGCCGCCGGCGGAGCTGGGCTGAGGTGACTGAGCTCCTCGCAGGAGCTCAGTCACCTCATACGGCGAAGGCTCGGAGCCGCAACTTCCTCTTGCGGCCTCGGGCCTTGCCGTTTCGCGCTACCTGTCGCAGTGCCTTGAGGCGTCCGGGCGGCGCCCGCGAACTTCTGCATGTCGGCGCTCGGAACGGAGGAGCGGCTGTCGCGGTTTTTGCCACGCTGCCCCGCAGGGCCTTCGATACCAGCAGAACCGCTTCGTTCAAACGACGAACTGTGCCCCGCCGGGAGCCCGGGCGGGGCACAGTTCCTTCAGCCGTTGATTCGACCGCCGCGTCAGCCTCCGGTGAGACCGCCGAAGAAGCCGTTGCCGCCGTTGTTGCCGCCGTTGTTGTTGCCGAGGCTCTGGGTGGTCAGGATGATCGCCGTGGAGTTCGGGTCTGCCTGCGTTCCCTGCTGGGGGTTCTGGCTGATCACGATCGCGTTGTCGCTCTGATCGCTGCCGTCGGCGAACTGGATGTTGTTGAAGCCGTTCTGCTGCAGGGTCTGCCTGGCCTGCTTGACCGTCTGGGTGACGACGTTCGGGACCTGTGTCTGGGTCGCCGCCGCCTTGCCGATCTGGATGATCACGTTGGAGTTCTTGTCGGCCTGGTTGCCGATTGCCGGAACGGTCGAGATGACCTTGTTGGCCTGGTTCGGGTCGGTCACGTCGACCTCGGTGCAGCTGCCGACCAGGTTGTTGGCCGTCATCGCGGCCTTGGCCTCTTCACACGACTTGCCGGCGACGTCCGGGATCGTGGACTTCGCGACAGCCTTGGCGATGGTGAGGGTGATCGTCGATCCCTTCTCCACCTCCTTGCCGAGTGGCAGGGACTGCTCCAGGACGGTGTTCGGGGTCTCCGTGGATTCCTGGGCCTTCGTCTTGACCTGGAACTGGTAACCGTCACCCTCGAGGATCGTCTTGGCGTCGTCCAGGCTCTTGCCGAGGACGCTGGGCACAGCGACCTTCGGCGCCCCCGTGGACACCACCAGGTTGATGGTGTCGCCCTTGGTGGCCTTCACGCCCGCCTTGGGGTCCTGGGAGCAGACGTTGCCCGTCTTCTCGGTCTCGCAGGGCTTCTTGGTGATCGAAACCTTCAGCTCGGCGTTGGTGGCCAGCTGGGTGGCCTCCTTCACCGTCTGGCTGACGAGGTTGGGAACGGGGACGGTGTTGTTGCTCACCCCGCCGCCCCCGAACATCCACTTCCCGATCAGGATCGCGCCGACCAGGACCAGCACACCCGCCACGACCAGCAAAATCGTCGAGGTGTTCGATTTCTTCTGCTGGCGGCGGCGGGCCGGGCGGTCGTCGTAGTTGTTGTAGCCGTAGCCGCCGTCGTCCGGGTTCATCGGGGGCAGCATGGACGTGGCCTGGGCGTCCGAGGAGCGCAGCGCCGTGGTGGCCTGGTCGTCCGGGTAGCCGCCGTAGCCCACGGAGCCCATGGCGGCCGTGGCCGCGACGGGCTGGCCGTCGAGGCAGGCCTCGATGTCCTGGCGCATCTCGTCGGCGGACTGATAGCGGTAGTCCGGGTCCTTGACCAGTGCCTTCAGGACGATCGCGTCCATCTCGGGCGTGATCTCGGGGTCGAAGACCGAAGGCGGCTGCGGCTCCTCACGTACGTGCTGGTACGCGACCGCGACCGGGGAGTCGCCCACGAAGGGCGGACGCACGGTCAGCAGCTCGTAGAGGAGGCAGCCGGTCGAGTAGAGGTCCGAGCGCGCGTCGACCTGCTCGCCCTTCGCCTGCTCCGGGGAGAGGTACTGGGCGGTGCCGATGACCGCGGCGGTCTGCGTCATCGTCATGCCGGAGTCACCCATGGCGCGGGCGATGCCGAAGTCCATGACCTTGACCTGGCCGTTGCGCGTCAGCATGACGTTGGCCGGCTTGATGTCGCGGTGGACGATTCCGGCGCGGTGGGAGTACTCGAGGGCCTGGAGGATGCCGATGGTCATCTCCATGGACCGCTCGGGGAGCAGTCTGCGGCCCGAGTGCAGCAGCTCGCGCAGCGTGGACCCGTCGACGTACTCCATCACGATGTACGGGATGGAGATGCCCTCGATGTAGTCCTCACCCGTGTCGTACACGGCGACGATCGCGGGATGGTTGAGCGAGGCGGCCGACTGGGCCTCCCGGCGGAACCGGGCCTGGAACGACGGATCGCGTGCGAGGTCGGCTCGCAGCGTCTTCACCGCCACGGTGCGGCCGAGCCGGGTGTCATGGGCGAGATGTACCTCCGCCATGCCACCACGGCCGAGCACCTGGCCCAGCTCGTACCGGCCGCCGAGGCGACGCGGCTCTTCCATAGCTACCTACCAGCCCTCTCCGTCGGTCCCGACCGCACGCATGTGTGGTCCGGCGGTGTGCCGTCCGGGCATACCGTACCCGGCTCGGCTCCTGTGACCTGGCCAAGCCCGTCACCCGATACAGGACCGGTATCGCAACGTGCACCGATGTGAAGGGGACGTGACAGGGGTCACTTCTTGCTGTTGATGACCGCCTCCATCACGCTCTTCGCGATGGGGGCGGCGAGACCACCGCCCGTGATGTCCTCACGGTTGGCGCTGCCGTCCTCGACCACGACGGCCACGGCGACCGGCGAGCTGCCGTCGGGGAGCTTGGCGTACGAGATGAACCACGCGTACGGCTTCTCGCTGTTCGCGACACCGTGCTGGGCGGTACCGGTCTTGCCACCCACGGTGACGCCGCTGATCTGGGCCTTGTTGCCGGTGCCCTGCGGATCGTTGACGACCGTCTCCATCATGGACTGAAGGATCTGGGCGTTGCTCTTGGAGAGCGGCTCGCTCATCTTCTGCGGTTCGGTCTGCGAGATGACGTCCAGGTTCGGGGCCTGCAGCTTGTCCACCATGTACGGCTTCATGAGCGTGCCGTTGTTGGCGACGGCGGAGGCGACCATGGCCATCTGCAGCGGGGTCGCGGCGGTCTCGAACTGGCCGATGGAGCTGAGCGCGGTCGACGGCTTGTCCATCGACTTGGGGAAGACGGAGGCGTTGGAGCGCACCGGCGTGAGCTGCTCGGAGTTGAAGCCGAACTTCTCGGCCTCCGCGAGCATCTTGTCCTTGCCGAGATCCGCGCCGATCTTGCCGAAGACCGTGTTGCAGGACACCTTGAGCGCCACGCGCATGGTGGCGTTCTCGCAGGGGATGTTCCCCTCGTTCTTCAACGGGGTCGTGGTGGTCGGCAGGGTGTACGGCAGCGGCGAGTTGGTCTTCTGGTCCGCGGATGTGTACAGGCCGTTCTCCAGCGCCGCCGCCGCGGTGACCACCTTGAAGGTGGAGCCCGGCGGGTAGGTCTCGCGCAGCGCCCGGTTGAGCATCGGCTCGTCGGGGTTGTTCTTCTTCTGGAGCTTGTTCCAGGCCTTCTCGTCGCTCCCGGAGATTCCGGCGAAGGTCGAGGGGTCGTACGACGGGGTCGAGGCCAGTGCCAGGATCGCGCCGGTCTGCGGGTTGATCGCGGCGACGGCGCCCTTGCCGCGGCTCAGCAGGCCCTGGTACGCGGCCTTCTGCGCGGCGGCGTTGAGGGTGGTGACGACGTTGCCGCCCTGCTTCTTCTTGCCCGTGATCATGTCGAGGGTGTTGCGGAAGAAGAGCCGGTCGTCGTTGCCGGTGAGGATGCCGTCGTCCAGCTTCTCCAGCTGGGAGGCGTCGAAGGCCTGCGAGGCGTACCCGGTGACCGGCGCCCACATGGGGCCGTCCTTGTAGGTGCGCTTGTACTCGTAGTCGTTGATGCCGCTCTTGGTCGACTTGGTGGCCCCGGTGATCGGGTTGCCGTCGACGATGATGTCGCCGCGCGGAGTGGCGTACCGCTCGATGGCGACGCGGCGGTTGCTCGCATCGGTCCGCAGGCTGTCCGCCTGGACGTACTGGATGTAGTTGTCGCGGATGAGCAGGGCGAGGACGAGGAGCCCGCAGAAGAGCGCGATCCGGCGCAGAGGCTTGTTCACGGTCGGACCACCTGGGTCATCTCGGCGTCGGGGCTGGGGGCGGGCGCGGGGGCCGGGCGGCGGGCCGTGTCGCTGATTCTCATCAGGATGCCCATCAGCGCCCAGTTGGCGATGACGGAGGAGCCTCCGTAGGCCACGAACGGCATCGTCATACCGGTGAGCGGGATCAGGCCCATCACGCCGCCCGCGACGACGAAGACCTGGAGCGCGAAGCCGCCGGAGAGGCCGATGGCGAGGAGCTTGCCGAACGGGTCGCGGGCCGCGAGCGCCGTGCGGATGCCGCGCTCCACGATCAGGCCGTAGATGACCAGGATCGCCATGATCCCCGCCAGGCCCAGTTCCTCGCCGAAGCTGGCGAGGATGAAGTCGGAGTTGGCGGCGAACCGGATGAGTTCCGAGTGGCCCTGTCCCCATCCGGTGCCGAGCGTGCCGCCGGAGCCGAAGGCCCACAGGGCCTGCATGGCCTGCTCGGAGTGGAGGATGCCGTCGTGGGTCACGGTCCGGCTGAGCTTGTACTCGCGCATCGGGTCGAGCCAGGCCTGGACACGCGTCTGGATGTGCGGTTCGAAGCTCGCCACGCCGACGGCTCCGACCGCCGACATCAGCAGACCGAAGACGATCCAGCTGGTCCGCTCGGTGGCGACGTACAGCATGATCACGAACATGCCGAAGAACAGCAGCGAGGTACCGAGGTCGGTCTCGAAGACCAGGATCAGGATGGAGACGAACCAGACCACCAGGATCGGGCCGAGGTCACGGCCGCGCGGCAGGTAGAGGCCCATGAAGCGGCGGCTGGCGAGGGCCAGCGCGTCACGCTTCACCATGAGGTAGCCGGCGAAGAAGACCGCGAGGATGATCTTCGCGAACTCGCCGGGCTGGAGGGTGCCCAGACCGGGGATCGAGATCCAGATCTTGGCGCCGTAGATGTTGGCGCCGAGGCCCGGGACCAGCGGCAGCAGGAGCAGGACCAGGGCCGCGAACATGGAGATGTAGGTGTAGCGCTGCAGGACGCGGTGGTCCTTCAGGAAGATCAGCACGGCGACGAACAGACCGATGCCCAGCGCGGTGTACATCAGCTGGCGGGGCGCTGCCTGCGCGAAGTTGGGCAGCGACTGGAGCAGCTTGGACTGGTCGAGACGCCAGATCATCACCAGCCCGAGGCCGTTGAGCAGCGTCGCCAGCGGCAGCAGCAGCGGGTCGGCGTACGGCGCGAACTTGCGGACGCCGAGATGGCCGACGCCCGCGATCAGGCCGAGGCCGAGGCCGTAGCTCAGCAGTCCGGACGGCACCTTCTCGTCGATGGCGAGGCCCACGTTGGCGTACGCGAAGACCGGGATGAGGACGGCGAACACCAGCAGCGCCAACTCGGTGTTGCGGCGGCTCGGTGTGCCGATCGAACCGATGGTCGACGTGTGGTGCGTCGGCGTGTTCGTACTACTGCTCATGGTGTGACAGGGCCCCTCACGGCTTCTTACTGCTTACCGCACAGCGAGACCAGCTTCTGCTCCTCGTCGGAGAGGCTGGGGCCGGGTGTGGGAGTGGGTGCGGTGGAGGTGGACGGTTTCGAAGACGGTGCCGAGCTCGATGCGTTCGGCTTCGGGGACGGGCTGGATGTGGCCTTGGACGTCAGAGAGGTGGTTGTGGTTCCCGTGGTTCCACCTGCCTGGCCCGTGCCGGTCTTCGCGCTGTTGCTGTCGGCGGCGCGGCGCTCGGCGTCCTTCTTGCACGCGGAGGCCTGCGTGGCGAGCTCGCTGATCTTCTTCTGGGCGTTCTGGAGGCCGCCCTCCGCGATCGTCGCCTTGATCTGCTTCTGCTGGTACGGCGGCAGGTACTTGAGTTCGATCTCGGGGTGATCCTTCTCCACCTTCGAGAGCGAGACCCAGGCCAGGTCCTGGCTGATTCCGCGGTACAGCGCGACGTGCTGGTCCTGGGTGCCGACGTAGTACTGCGTCTGCGTCCACTGGTAGCCGCCGTACAGACCGCCGCCGATGACGGCGAGGGCCAGCGCGGTGTAGAGGGATCTCTTCAGCCACTTGCGCCCGGCGCTCGGCTTGACGAAGTCCTCGTCGGAGTAGTCGCCGTAGCCGCCCGTGGAGACGTAACCGGTGGTGTCGCCGCTGCCGGGCGGGCCGAACTCGCCGCCACCGCCCTGTCCGGGCACCGGACGGCCGAGGCTGGAGGCGCGGCCCGCGGGGGTCTGCATGGCGCCGTTGTCGTGCAGCTGGTGCTGGTGCTGGTTCTCGGCGACCGCGCCGACCACGACCGGGGTGTCGGAGAGCTGGGCGGCGAGGGTGTCGCCGGAGTCGATGTCGAGGACGTCGGCGATGATGACGGTGATGTTGTCGGGGCCGCCGCCGCGCAGCGCGAGCTCGATGAGGTTCTGGACGGTCTCCTGCGGGCCCTGGTAGCTGGCGAGCGTGTCTTCCATCGTCTGATGGGAGACGACGCCGGACAGGCCGTCGGAGCAGATCAAGTAGCGGTCGCCGGCGCGGACTTCGCGGATGGAGAGGTCCGGCTCGACGTGGTCGCCGCTGCCCAGCGCGCGCATCAGCAGGGAGCGCTGCGGGTGGGTGGTGGCTTCCTCTTCGGTGATGCGGCCCTCGTCGACGAGGCGCTGCACCCACGTGTGGTCCTGGGTGATCTGCGTGAGGACGCCGTCACGCAGGAGGTACGCGCGGGAGTCGCCGACGTGCACGAGGCCGAGGCGCTGACCCGTCCACAGGAGTGCGGTGAGGGTGGTCCCCATGCCCTCCAGCTGGGGGTCCTCCTCGACCATCATCCGCAGCTGGTCGTTGGCACGCTGTACGGCGGTGCCCAGCGAGGTGAGGATGTCGGAGCCCGGGACGTCGTCGTCGAGCGCGACGATGGTGGAGATCACCTCGGAGGAGGCGACCTCACCGGCGGCCTGGCCGCCCATCCCGTCGGCGATCGCGAGCAGGCGGGGACCGGCGTAACCGGAGTCCTCGTTGCCCTCGCGGATCATGCCTTTGTGCGATCCGGCGGCGAAGCGCAGTGACAGACTCATGCGCACCTCGCCCGTCGGCTCCGGGTACATCCGCACGGTGCCCACCCTCCGGTCGGGAGCGCGCCGGGGTCCGTCGTGTGGACCGCTGCTGCGTGCTCGCTCCGCTCGCTCATTGTCGTACTACTTCCGCAGCTCGATGACGGTCTTGCCGATGCGGATCGGCGCGCCCAGCGGAACAGGCGTGGGAGTCGTCAGTCGGCTCCGGTCGAGATACGTGCCATTGGTGGAGCCGAGGTCCTCGACGATCCACTGGCCGTCCCGGTCCGGGTAGATCCTGGCATGGCGGCTGGACGCGTAGTCGTCGTCCAGCACGATGGTGCTGTCGTGCGCGCGGCCCAGGGTGATGGTCTGCCCCTGCAGCGCGACGGTCGTGCCCGTGAGAGTGCCTTCGGAGACGACCAGCTTGGTGGGGGCGCCGCGGCGCTGTCGGCCACCGCCGCCGCTCGGCGGCGCCGCCTGCTGGCGCTGCGGAGGTGGTGTGGTTTGGCGCGCGGCCTGCTGCGGCCTGGAGGCGTCCCTGCGCGAGCCGCGCTGTGTGACGCGCGTTCCGAACAGGTCGCTGCGGATGACCTGCACGGCCACGATCACGAACAGCCACAGTACGGCCAGGAAACCCAGCCGCATGACCGTGAGGGTCAGCTCTGACATTGCCCCCGCTTCACCCTTCGGCTTGCCGGTAAATGATGGTGGTGCTGCCCACGACGATCCGCGAGCCGTCGCGGAGCGTAGCGCGGGTGGTGTGCTGCCCGTCCACCACGATGCCGTTGGTGGACCCGAGATCCTGGATCGTCGAGGGCGTTCCGGTCCGGATCTCACAGTGCCGGCGGGATACGCCGGGGTCGTCGATCCGCACGTCTGCTTCGGTGCTGCGGCCCAGCACCAGCGTCGGGCGGGAGATCTGATGGTGGGCGCCGTTGATCTCGATCCAGTGCCGCATGCGGCCGCCGGCCGCCGGGCCCGGAGCCGCGCCGGGCCGGGAGCCCATGGGCGAGGGGCCGGGGCGCACGCCGGGCGGCGGCGCGGACGGCATCGGGGGAGCGCCTGCGGGACTCGCTCCCGGGGCGGCAGCCGGATAGCCGTAGCCACCGGGCCGGCCGGGGGGCGGGCCCGCGGGGGCGCGCTCGGGGGTCTGCTGGTCGGTGGAGGAGGCGAGCGTACGGCTGCGCACCCGGTAGAGACCGGTGTCGAGGTCGTCCGCCTTCTCCAGGTGGACCTTGATGGGGCCCATGAAGGTGTAGCGCTGCTGCTTGGCGTAGTCGCGCACCATCCCGGCCAGCTCGTCGCCGAGCTGGCCGGAGTAGGGGCTGAGGCGCTCGAAGTCCGGCGCGCTCAGCTCCACGATGAAGTCGTTGGGTACGACGGTCCGGTCGCGGTTCCAGATCGTGGCGTTGTTGTCGCACTCGCGCTGCAGCGCTCCGGCGATCTCCACGGGCTGGACCTCGGACTTGAACACCTTGGCGAAGGTGCCGTTGACCAGACCTTCGAGACGCTGCTCGAACTTCTTCAGGACTCCCATGGGGCACCTCCTCCTTCGTAACCGTCCTGGTTCTGCCTGCTGTCCACGTCGTACTGCCTACGGCCCACTGTGTCGTACGGCCTGCCGTAGTCGTCCTGGTCCTGCTGGTACTGCTTACTGATCGTATCCACGCGTCGGGAAATCGGCTGGTTCCCCCTGTCGGCCCTGTCGACGGGTGTCGACGCCTTCCGAAGTCCCTTCCCGAAGTTCCCGCCGGGGCACCTCTTCGAACACTTCCCGGCACTACTCCTGCCAAGGATCGTAGAGGCGCTCCGAGACCAGTGTCCCGCACCTGACTGTGCACCCTGCCCTGCTCCTGGAGAGATGGCCTGGACCGGTACGAGGTTGATACGTGAACCGGTTAGGCCTGAGACGTGCGGTGCCGGCGGGGCCTGTGGCCGTGGAAAGGGATGTGATTCCACCCCGGACAGCGTGCTAATCTTCTGCATGTCGACAGGCGCTCACACCACTCGGTGAGAGACCAAAGACACACCCAATGCGCGGGTGGCGGAATAGGCAGACGCGCTGGATTCAGGTTCCAGTGCCCGCAAGGGCGTGGGGGTTCAACTCCCCCCTCGCGCACCAGGAGAAACCGACGAAACGGGTCTCCACCAGTGACGAAAGTCCTGGTGGGGCCCGTTTCTCGTTGTTGCGACGGGCCGGCCCGGACAGTGACGCGGCAGGGCCCCGACGGTGAGGTATCTCACGGTCGGGGCCCTGCTTTTCGTGCTGGTTGTTCTCCGGTTGGTGCTGGGGTGGCGCTGGCCCTCGGATCAGGCGGCCGGCATCAGGTGGCCGGTGGGTGTCCAGGCTCCGCGATCTTTGGTCTTCCGCCGGTGGTGGGTGCGGCGGCGGGGGCGGTCGCCGCCGAGCGCCAGCGTCTCGAGCCATTTCTTGATCTTGCGGCGGTTGGCGTGGGCGAGTGGGAAGGCCAGGAGGATCGTCTGGGCCGCGATGCCGCGGATGCGGCGTGAGCCCGCTGCTTCGATGCCCTCGGCCATTCCGGGCCGCCGTACTCCAGGGACTGCCAGTGCTTGGCGCCGGTTTCGGGGCTGACGGTGATCGTGCGCCGGCGGCAGACCTTGAGGGGGCCCGCTGGGCTGGGCTCCGGGTCGACGAGGGGGAGGTGGATGCCGCGGCCGAGGGTGTGGGGTTTGAGGGGGCACTGGGCCTTGCCTGCCAAGGAGGAGAAGGAGTCTGGCGCGGACCACCCGCTGCTGTCGGACCGCCGCAACATCGTGGTCGTCGTCGACGAGGCGCACCGCAGCCACTACGACTCCCTCGACGGCTACGCCCGCCACCTGCGCGACGCGCTCCCGCACGCCACGCTTTTTGCTTTCACCGGCACCCCGATCTCCGAGGCCGACCGCAACACCCGCGAGGTGTTCGGCGACTACATCGACGTCTACGACCTCAAGCGTGCCGCCGACGACGGCGCCACCGTCAAGGTCTTCCACGAGAGCCGCGTCATCCAGCTCGTCATGGACCAGGACGTCGACCCCACGGAGATCGACGAGGAGGCCGACCGCATCACCGACGGCTTCGACGACACCGAGCGGCGCCGCGTTGAGCAGGCCGTCGCCACGATGAACGCGATGTACGGCGCGCCCGCCCGCATACGGGACCTCGCCGCGGACCTGGTGGAGCACTGGGAGTTCGACGGGAAGATTGTCCACAGGGTGGATACGGGGGCGGCAGGAGTGTGAGCGGGACCACGAAGGAGGAGCGCGGGGAATGGCGCAAGTACATCATCGGGCTGAGGTGCGGTTGCCCGCCGACTGCACCGTGCACCCCTGCGGTGCGTTGCCAGTGACAGCGTCGAGCTGGGACGGGGCTGGGACCAGCACCGCCTCTGACGGGCATGCCGCGAGACCAGATCGACCGGGCGTCGTCCGACGCTCGGTCTACTCCGCCATAGCAAACCTGGTCAATTCTCGCGAACGGCTTGGTTCATGTCGGCCGCCGACCCCAAGTCACCCCCGACGTCGGCCAAGGCATGTCATCTGAAGAAGCCGACCGCGATGAAGAATGCCCCCAGAGGGATCCAGAAACCGCCCACGAGACGCAGTGTTTTCGGTGTGGCGGTTCCAACCGTTGGGTTCGTTTGAGCGAAGCCACGAAAGGCCCGTTCAGCCGCCCCGCCGACATTCGTAGCGAAGAGAATCCCAACTACGAAGAAGATGATTCCAATCATCCCGAAGAACATGGATTTATTTTCCCTTCCCGCTTTCCCACAGGGTCCATCCGTCTGCGTTACTAAACCCCGTGGAAGCTTCGTTGCCCAAGCCCGCACCTATACCGTACGAGGCTGTGCCGACGGGGTCGCCTTTCGAGTTTGTTGTCCCGATTGCGTTCTGATGGGCCCCCCAAATACCAAGACCGGCGTGGAGTGATCCCGACTTGTCCCAACCCGCACCCTTCAGCTGACTGATGTCGTCGGCGTTGCTCTTTACGACTCCGACATTTGCAGCGGCGCCGAAGTCCCAGCCTGCGGTAGTGCTCCCTCCGGAATACATCAAGTTGAGTTGGTTGCGGCCGTCCGGAGTGTGGGTTTCGACGAGAGAAATCGATCCGGAAATGCCCACGCCGAACCCGAGGGAGCCGCCGATCGTAATCCCTTGGGTGTTGTTGTAGCCGGTAGCGTCTGCGGCGCCTTCAATCACCGTGCCCACGAGCTTCGTGCCCAGACCGCCGGGCTGCTGCGAAAATATCTGAGCGCCCTTCCCGATACCCCTGAGGATGGTCTTAAGGGTACTGTCGCTGGACTCCTTCTCCTTTTTCTTACGCTCGGCTTCGGCTTTCTGCTCCGCTTCTTCCCGTTTGGCCTCCTGTTCGTATGTCCCGATGTCGCCGGCTGCGGCCCCGTTGAAGTTGTGGCCCTGGCCCAGGGGGTCCAACGCGCGCTCGTACCAGCTCTTGACCCCGGCTGCCTCGCGCAGAGCGCTTTCGACGATCTGGTCCTCGTCGTCGACCGCTTGCACAGCATCCTTGATCTTCTTCGTCCAGTCGGCCTCGGCCTCTTTCACCTGCGACACGTACGTGGGGTAGTCCGGTTCGTGCCTGAAGGGGGCGAGTTTAGTGAAGTCGTAGACCGCCTCGCCTTTGCTGTTGACGGTCATGTCGTCCTTCTTCGCCTGCTCGACCAAGTCCTTCACGCGGCCGATCAGCTGGGAGAACCGCTCGTAGGCGGCCCGGAGAAGCGAGGCCATGGCGCGGGCCTCCGTCTGCGCATCGGTGAACTGCTTGCGTGTGACCGCAAACCGCGAGGCGGCCGCGTTGGCGCTGACGCCGACCCATCTACCGTCGCTCGCAAAGGACTCCACCTTCGCCCCGTACAGGCGCCCCAGGTCGTCAAAACCGCCGGCCATGTCGTCCCAGTCCTTGGCCGCTGTGATCAACACACCCAGGTTGATGGTGACCACGTCCTGATAGGTGAGCTTGCCCGTGGCCATCTCTAGCCTTCCCGACGGGTCTCGTGCCCCGTGTCGATCTGCACTATCTGGCCCCCGATGCCGAAGTCGAGGTACTGGAAGTCCTGATGGGTCTTCTCCAGCGCCGTCTGGTCTTCCCCCAGGCGCCCTTTCAGGCTCTTGACCTGCAGGTCCCATTCCTCATGCGCGGCCTTGAGCCCGGAGCCGGTAGCCCAGCCGCTGAATTCCCGAACGGTCGCCGACGAGGATTCATCGGCATGGCTGCCGGCAGTGTCCGTGTCGGGCCGAATCTCATCCCGTAGCGACTTGACCGCAGCTTTCTTCCCCGACTTGTTCGTCTTGAGGTCGGCCGATTCTCCGGTGCCGCCCCCGCCTCCGCCTGCGGCAGCAGCGCTGTCCAGTCGCATGCCTTCCTGCCTGCGGGCCAGTGCATCGGCCTTCAACTGCTCCCACTCATCCCACGCCATGTCAGGACCTCCCCCCGTGGTTGCTGTCTCCGTACGGCCAGCCAGTCGGCCCGGGGCCCGGCGGCACGGCCGCCTGCGCAAGGCCCGCCACCGCAACGCGTCGGCGCCTGCGCACCGCACCGGCGACAAGCACCGCACCGGTAAGGAAGGCGGCTCCAACGCCCGTGAGAATCCAGGGCATTGCACTGGTGGTTCCGGAAGCCGCAGCCGCCGGTTTCCCCTCAGGTTGTGCGGAAGCGGAGGCCGCCCCGTCGGACGCCTCGGACGCCGCCTGTTTGAAGTCGGGCAGCGGGTACACGTCGGCTGGGCCGGGACTGCCAGGGTTCGTCAGCGCGATGCGGGGCCGTACGGTGCCGTAGCCGAGATAGTCGGTGCGCTCCTTGCCGTTCTTGGGTTTGCTCGCGGTGTTGAGCATGACCCGCAGGACCTGGTTGTTCGTCCAGTCGGGGTGCTTGGACCAGATCAGGGCGGCGGATGCGGAGGCGATGGCGGTGGCGTCGCTGGTGCCGTGCGTCTTGCACAGTTCCGTACCGCCGAGGCAGGCGGCGACCATGTCCTCGCCCGGTGCGGCCAGATCGACCTGGGGACCGTGCTGGGACTCCTGCGTCGCCTTGACGTTTCTGCCGATCGCTCCGACGCCGGCCACGCCGGGAGTTGCCGCCGGGTACTCCAGCTCGTTGAGGCCGGCGCCGTCATTGCCTACGCCTGCGAAGATCAGCTTGTCCTTGGACAGCGCGTAGGCGACGGACTCGTTCAGCTGCCGTGAATGCGCGGTGCTCGCCTGTGAGATGTTGATGACCTGGGCATCCGAGTCGGCCGCGTACCGAATGGCCTTCGCCATGTAGGTGGGGTAGTCGTCCGGGTTGCCGTCACTACGGCTCTGCTCGATGAAGTCCGGAATGCGGATCGGGAGGATCTTCGCCCCCGGGGCCAGGCCGTAGGAACCTGTCACTCGGCCTTTGGCTCCGGTTCCGGCGATAAGGACGGCCATGCTGGTGCCGTGGCCGTCGTAGTCCGAGTGTTCGTCCCCGGGGTGCCTGGAGTAGTCCTTGCCCGACAGGACTTGGCCGCGCAGGTCGGGGATGTCGCCCTGGACGCCGGTGTCGATCACGGCGACCGTGATGCCCTTGCCCGTGCTGGTCTTCCACATCTGCTCGGCCCGCATGGCATCCAGGTACCACTGCCGGTCGCGGACGGTGTCGGCGTACGCGGGCGTCACGGCGACGCCCGCCAACAGGACGCCGGCGACGGCCGCTACGACCTGGCCGTACCGTCCGGCCTGCTTGCTGCGGGTGCGCATGGTCATCCTTCTCGTCGTGCGTGTCCGTCGGGACCGCTGGGCAGGCGGGGCGTGCTCGGTCGACCGTCTTCGTCCTCTGCCCTCTGATGCGTGCGGTTGCGCGACCGCTCGTCACGGGCGGAGCAGTCACCACCGTATGGGGCAGGGGCGACGGCGGAGGCACCGCGGGCTGTTCCGCCGCTCTGCGGCCGTGCGCCGTCTGCGCCCGATCCCCGTACGAGTCCGGCGCGCCCTGAGGTGAGCCCCGCCCGTCCACGCTGTCGGGATGTCTTGGGCTGCCCGCCGACGATCCCATTGGACTGTGCAAGCGGGCGGGCGCTCTTCGCCGCGCTTTCGGGGTTTGTCGTGCGGTCGTTGCCGCGGGGCGGCGTGGTGCCAGGGCCGGATCCTCCCGGTGCGGTGCCACGGCCCATGGGAGGCTGCTGCTGACTCGGAGTGCCGCCGACAACGGTGCCGCGTGGAATCGCACCAGCAGGTCGTCCGTTCGTTGGCGATACGGGGCGGCCACCGGTGATGCCGTTGGCGCCTCTGGCCGCACCAGGGACGGCCGGTCCACGCCCAGCGGCCTGCGGCTGGCTACCGGACATGCCGGGGCCGAAGGGGCCGGTGAGTCCGCGCCCCGGCACGCGTGAAGCTCCCGACGTGGCAGAGCCGGAAGGCGTGGGCACAGGGCCCCGGCCTCCGTACACGGCTCGTCCCTCGCTTCCCCGAACGCTGGGCGGAATCGTCGTACCGGCCCCGAAGGCGGGTGGCAGAAGTCCGGTCGGCGACGACGTCCTGACGCCCACATCGCCTGCGCCCGAGGAGGGAGCCGAAGCGGACGGTGGAACCGTGGGGGCGGACGGGAGCGTGCTGACGCTGTCGATCGCCGTGTTCGTCGTTTCCGGCAGGCGGCCTGGCGTCGCGTCCGGCACTACCGGCAAGACCGCCATGTGGTGGCTCGCGGCTACCCGTGGAGCCGGGCTCGTTCCGCTTGAACTGGTGCCGATGGCAGCCTTGTGAACGGACGTCTGAGCTTGTGTCGTCGTCGCCTGGCCTGCCGCGCCGCCGGAAGACGGGGCAGAAATGTGAGTGTCGCCATGAATCTCGGACGGCACGAACTGCTTCGGCAGCTCAGGAAACTCGGGCGCCTCCAGCGCGTCGATCTGCTCCGTCGAGGCGGTGTACGACTGGGCCAGCTTCATCATCTGCCCGGCCGCCTCGGCGCTGTGGTTGGCGTACTGGGTCTTGGCCTTCGTCACCTCGGAGTCCGTGGGGCCGCCATCGTGGTTACCGACGTCGGTCGCCTTTGCCGCGTGCGCGTCGAGCACCGACCGTGCGGTGGCACTCTGCCTGCGCAGGATCTCCAGCTGGGGCTTGACCTCGTGGAGCGTGTCCGCGGCGTGGCCCAGCCACTTGCCTGCGGTTTCGCTGTAGTCGCCCAGGCCCAGAGTGGCCAGCGCGGCCTGGTGGCACCAGGTCCGGAACGCCTCGCCGCCCTCGCCGTCCCACTCGACCGCCAGGCTGTGCGTGCGCAGGTCGCTGCCGATGTCCTTGATCGTCTTGGCGGCCTGGGTCAGCAGGTCGCCGAGTTCCGTGGCTGTCGCACCGTCCGCGGGTTCGACCATGGCCCACAGCTGTTCGGGGTCGTGGGCCAGGAACCGGGTCAGCTTGACCATCTCCCAAGCCCGGCTGCCCAGATCAGACATGGAGCCGCCCTGCCTTCCCAGCCTCGGGCACCGTGCTGCCGCTCTTCTCCGACACGGACATCACAGGCCACCGGCTTCCGCGTTCGTCGACTGGGAGCCCTGCGGGTCACGACCCGACTCATTCGACCCGTTGCCGGTGTGTGCCCTCGCCCCCGGACCCGCCTTGTCGACGAGCAGCTTGTCTGCCTCGATCCGGATCCGGCTCAGGCGGTCGCGGATGTGGTCATCCAGGTTGTGGTAGTTGCTCTTCGACGCGTCGACCGTGACGACCAGTCCCTCGATCTGAAGCGCCAGCATCTTGGACAGGTTCTCCAGGCGGGAGTGCACGCGGGTGTAGGCGGTGTGCAGCGCGTCGGCCTCGTCGAAGCTTCCCAGCCGTCCCGTCGGCAGGGCACCGTCCGCGATCCTGCGCGGGGCGGCCTTCGACTCTTCCAGCTGGGTCAGGAGGTCATCGACCCGCTTTTTGAAGGTCGTCAGCGTCTCGCTCTCGACCCGCAGTACCTGGGAGACGGCGGCGCCGACGCCGGCGAAGGGCCCAATACCCGACGCTGCGATCGCTCCGGCAACCGCGCCCAGTGATGCGGCAGTTGCCTGCGGGTCCCCTGTGCCCGCCACCATGTCCTCCCCCATAAGGCTGACTTCGCAGCGAGTATCTTCGGTCGCTCACTGACAGTGCCTCTGACATTCCCGTTCGTAACAGAAGCAACTCCCGCAAGATAGAGGTGATCTTGCGTCTCTGCGGAATCCTGTTGCCACCATGGCGTGAGGTGGCCGAAAGCTGACCTCGTTGCGCGTCGGAATCCTCCACTGCCGTCATGTCCGGCCTGCTGCAGGGCGGCATCCGGGCGAGAGCGGGCTGTCGCCAGGCGCGGAGATCGTGCTGTGAATGGCCGATGCGAGACCGTGGTTCGGCTGTCCCGCCCAACGGTGCTGTGCGGAAGTCTCGCTGCCTTGTGGCCACTGTGGCGGCAGGGCACCTCCGTGGACATGAGTACAAGTACTCAGTCGCTGTGGCGGATCGCACGGATACAGTGCGTGGCGGCCGCCGGGTAGCGTCCGCAACAGCAGGCTCAGGTAGCGCCGTGGAGGCGTACAGGGGGAGGGATCACTGGTGGCGTGGGACGAGTGGGAACAGATCAAGGCCGCGGCGGCCGAGCGCCACTCCACCCAGATGCAGCTCAACCAGCTGCCGGCCGATCCCGGCGGCAGTACTCCCACGAGCGGGTCGATGACCGGGACGGGCGGCGGCTCGGGCACTCTGCGGCACTCGAACGGGCCGTGGAGCCGCGCTGCGGGCACGGCGGACGACCTGAGAATCAGCACCCAGTCCACGAAGAACGGCCTGCAGTCCAGCCACACGGGTGTGTCGAAGGGCGCCGCGGGCCTGGCAAGCCTGAGTGCGTTGAAGACCGTACTTACCTCCTGGGAGAAGCGACTGGAGTCGGTGCGGGACGAGTGCGAATCCCTGGAACCCAAACTGCGCGCTGTCGCCCGGGACCTGGGTGAGGTGGACGGTGCCGTGGCCGCCAAGGCCCGCGCTGTGCACGTGTCGGAGGGGGGCAAGCACCGGTGACGTCGGTGCTGACCTGGCAGCAGTTGCGGGACCTGAAACTGTCGGAACTGGATGACGCGGCCGACGGCTGGGCCAAGGTCTCGCACCACGCCGATGCCGCGGCCGAACGCGTCGATGCCGAGATGGCCGGCAGCCTGGCAAAGACGCAGGAGAGTGAGTCGGCGAAGGCCGCCATCCGGCGTCTGAACCAGCTGAGCCGCAACTACCACTACATCCGTACCGAGTGCGGACTGATCCGGACCTCGGTGAACGGTCTCTCCACCGAACTTGCCGCCCCTCAGCGACGGTTGAAGGAAGCTCTGGACGATGCCGCCGGCCTGTCGTACACGGTGCAGGACGACGGAAGCGTCGGGTACCCGGAGGCCGGTAAGAACGACCTGACCGGCGAGAAGATCCCCGGCGGAACGGTAGTGGGCAACAACGGCACCCTCACCCCGGGGAACAAAGGGCTGTACGCACCTGGCGACAGGGGGTTGTACACGCCGGGCAGTGGTCCGGGGGGACCTGGCCTGATCAACCCCAACCCCAACCACGCCAAGGCGCAGGACATCGCCGACCGCGTCGCCCACGCCCTGCGCGAGGCCCGGGAGATCGACGAACGCTACCGCCCGGCGCTGAGCAAGCTGAAGGCAGGACCGGGGCTGACGGTGGACGCGAAGACCTGGGCCGACGCTGCTGCCGACGCTCAGGCCGTACGGTCGGCAGCGGATTACCTGACAGACGACATCCCGCTCGACAAGTCCGCTGCCGCACGCAAGGAATGGTGGGACCACCTCACGCGGGAACAGCGGGAGGAATACCTGGCGACTTACCCAAACGTGATCGGGAACCTGGACGGCATCCCGGCCATGGCGCGAGACGAGGCGAACCGGGAGAATCTTCAGCTGCTCATCGGAAAACTCTCGGGGCAGCACGACGAGGGCTCGAAGACGATGCTGGACGGGCTGAAGTCGATTGACTACCAATTGAAGCACCCGGATCCGAAGTTCCCGCCGATGTACCTACTCGGAATCGGAGACGAGGGCAACGGTCGGGCCATTGTCAGTTACGGAAACCCAGACACGTCGAAGAATGTGTCGACTTATGTTCCGGGTCTGGGCACGGCTCTTGATGCAGATTTCGCCAAGAACGATCTCAAGAGGGCGCGTGACACGGCCCAAGAGGCTCAATTCTACGACCCCTCAAGTGCTTCGATCGTGTGGCTGGGGTATGACGCCCCGCAAATGCCGGCCTCAGAGTTCGTGCACAACGCGGACGTCGTTTCCATGGACGATGCCAAGGCCGGAGCGAACACCTACAACGATTTCATGGCTGGTATCTCGGCCACGAACGAGCATGCCGACCCCCACATCACCGCCATTGGTCACTCCTACGGCTCACTCACCGTTGGACAGGCAGCACAGCACGATGGCGGCATCCCGGGTGCCGATGACATCATCCTTGTAGGCAGCCCTGGCACAGGTGCAGACCATGCCGAGGATCTCAACGTCGGCAAGAATCACGTCTTCGTAGGCGCGGCCGACAACGACCCTGTGACAATGCTTCCCAACCACAGGGAAGCGGGTGGCATGGTGGTCGGCGCCGGGATCGGTGCTGTTGCGGGAAGCGTCTTGGGGCATGAGTCGGGAAGCTATCTCGGGGACCTGGTCGGCGGTGCAGCTGGCGCAGCTGTGGGCGGAGTCGTCGGTCACAAGGTCGGGGACGGCGTGACTGATCCCGACGAGATCTGGTTCGGAACCGACCCGGCGAGCCGGGACTTCGGTGCCCACCGCTTCCACGTGGACGACGGGCCAAGACCGACGACCCACGATCCGGCGCCAGCTCACTCAAATTACTTCAACCCGGAAAAAGATAAAGAGTCCGCCAATAACATCGCTCTGATTGTGGCGGGGCAGTCCGAGAATATTGGAGTGGAACGACCTCGATGAAGAAACTATGGAGGACGCTTCCGACTGTTGCGGCGGCTGCTGTCATGCTGGCCGGTTGCGGCGCTGCGCAGGATACCGCAAAGCAGGTTTCAGGTGGAAGGCGGGGACCGACCATGAATATCACCATGCAGCAAGCAGCGGAACGCGCGGATGCCATGCTCGATGCGACCTTGGGCGCCATCGAGCCCGAAGTGCACTGGACTCACAGCGGGACTTCCACGGGTAGCTGTGATGTGTCTCGCTCGCGCACGGTGATGACCATCATCTCCAAGGAGCGCCGAGGAAACTTCCTTGGAGTCGTGCAGCGGTTCTGGGAAAAGAGCGGATACCGAATCAAATCCGTAAACAAGAGCGAGAAATTTCCCGCCATCTTCGCTCAGTCGTCTGACGGATTCGGGATTTCCCTAGTTGTGGGCGGAGCGGGGCAGGTCGCCTTCGAGGTGGATTCTCCATGTGCCAAGCCGTCCAAGGTGGCAGACCCGACGACTTCCCCCAACGGGCCCGACTACAACTACCCCATCCCCCGCCCCAACGTCCGATCCGAATTCTGGTCGGCGACCAGCCCGATTTCATCCACCTCGCCAACGGCGTCGGCGGGTGAGCACTGAACCAGGGCAGCCTATCTCTCGACGCAGTATCGATCGGCAGAGTCCGAGGAATATCAGATCGGTTCAGAGCCTTGCCGCAGGCTGGAGGCCGCCTGATATACCGTGCTCTGACAGTATGGAGGGCTCTTTTTGGGCGCGAGGATGCTTGGCTGGCCGGCTGTGGCACGACCGCTTACGGCAGATCATATTGACAACCGGCGCATTAGAAATTGGTTGAGTGGTCGGCCAGAACGGTGGGGGTACACGTGACACGGTCGTTTTCACCGCGGGAACGAAATAGCTGAGTACCTTGCCAACTGGGCGACTGACCATGGAGCCATCTCTATACTCGAGCCATGGACCATGTGCTGGAGCGAGCCGCCCTCGTCGCACTGCTGCGGCGTGGCGATCGCGCATGGCCCGAGCTCACTGACCAGATCGAGACCGTCGGGAGTGCGTGCGAGGTTCTGGAGAACGCGCTTGACGCAGCAGGTCAGGGCGCCCTTTTCGACACCGAACCCGCCGCGGACCTGGATGCCGTCGCCGCTGAGATCGCCGCCTGGGAACGCGAGGGTATGCGGTTGGTGACGATCCTGGATGAGGACTATCCGCTCTATCTGCGGCTGGTTCACCAGCGCCCACCGTTCCTTTTTCTGCGCGGTACCTCCATCGAGGACGACCTGCGGGTCGCAGTCGTCGGAACCCGCACTCCAACCCCGGAGGGCATCGCCCACGCCCGTGCCATCGCGGGAGGGCTCGCCGAGCGCGGTGTCACGGTGGTCAGTGGCCTGGCCGCCGGCATCGACGCCGCCGCGCACGGCACCGCGCTCGCTGTCGGCGGCCGTACTGTCGCAGTCATCGGCACCGGATTGCGTCGCACCTACCCGGCCCAGAACGCGCGCTTGCAACAGGAGATCGCCGAGCGGGGGCTGGTCATCTCCCAGTTCTGGCCGGATGCGCCACCCTCGAAGGTGTCCTTCCCCATGCGTAACGCCGTGATGAGCGGCTACAGCCTGGCCACCGTCGTGGTTGAGGCGGCCTATCGCAGCGGAGCCCGGATGCAGGCTCGCCTTGCCCTGGAACACGGCCGCCGGGTCTTCCTCATGCGCTCCCTCATGACCCACGAATGGGCGCGGGAGTACGCGACCAGGCCCAACACCACCGTCATCGACGGCCCGGACGACGTCTTCCGTGAGCTCGACTCCCTCGTCCCGGCCACGGGCGAGCTGACCTGGGCGTAACCGGCGGACCCGGGTGGCATCCGTCGTCGGGCTGTCCGCCCGCTACGCCAACTTCCTCGTTCACCCTTTACTGCCCGGCCCGGGCATCTGCCAGATCTGCCGCGGCCCGGCGAAGCCCGGCTACCCCACCTGCTGGCCGTGCCAGCAGGCCAGCAGCATTCTCGGCACGGGCATGGCCGACGCTGTGGTCCCGGTGAGCCTGGCCCTCAAGGGCGAGCAGTACGCCAACGAGTTGTGGCGCTACAAAAACGCCGCAGGTCCCCAGCAACAGTACTTCCGAATGGGGCTGGCAGCCGTTCTGTGGCGCTTCCTCGCCCTGCACGAGGCTTGCATCGCGGACCACTGCGCGGTACCCGGCTTTGACATCGTCACCTCGGTCCCCAGTACCAGTGGCCGCGAAGGCCATCCGTTGCGCACCATGACCGCCGAGATGGTCGGCGTCATCCGCAATCGCTACCGCGACCTGCTCACCCCGGCGCCGGAGGCAGCCGCACTCGGCCGTACCGCCTCTATCGCGCGCTACACCTCCTCGGCGCTCTGGGGCGAGAACGTCCTGCTCATCGATGACACCTGGACCACTGGCAGCCACGCCCAGTCCGCAGCTACGGCTTTGAAGGCCGCAGGTGCGGGCAGCGTGGCCATCGTCGTTCTCGGACGGCATCTGAACGCCTCCTACGGCGATACCGCCACGCTTGTCGAACAGGCGCGACTGCGCCGCTTTTCCTGGGACGCCTGCGTGCTCCGCCCCTGGAACCACGCCTGAACCCGCAGCCGGCCAGAGCCGACGGCGACCTATCTGCCTGGACAGCCAGGCATCGAGCCCAGCACTGCGATGTTCTGCAGGGTGATTTCCCGTTGGACGAAGAGGCCTCCGACCTTGTCCGCGAAAGCGGTGCGGGAGCGCTGGACACTGTGCTGGCGGCGGACGTGCCGTCGCCGGTATGGCAGCGAGTGGTTCACGGCGAGCGCGGCGAGAGCAACGGACTGCTGATGTGACGTTGCCGTCTGTGTGCTCCTGACCAGGAGCGTGGGAAAACCGAGGGAATAGCGTGGGAGACGATCTTCAAGGTGCCCGAGATTCCGCCTGACCAGCGAGTTCCGTCGGTGCCTCACCAGCGAAAAGGGCTCATCGTCAAGACGATGGGCCCTTTTCCGTGTCTCCGGTACGGGCAGGGGTCGGGCGCGCCGGGCCGGGTCCGGGTGGGTTGACGTGGGGTTGGCCGGGGTGCTGGTCGGAGTGTGTTCTGTCTCTCAGTTTTTGTCGGGCGGGGCTCAGGGGTGTCTGCGCAGGGGCAGGTGGATCTCCAGCAGGGTGCCGGTGGGGGTGCCCGGGGTGATGCCGGTGCGGCCGCCGAGGTCCTCGACGCGGTCGGTGAGGGAGCGCAGGGCCCGCGCGGAATCGGCGGAGTCGGCGGAACCCCCCGCGGGGCCGTGGCCGTCGTCGGTCACCTTCGCGTACAGCCAGCGCCTGGTGATGCGTACGACGGTGTCCACGCGGCGCGCGCCCGAGCGGGCCAGGCGGTCGCGCAGGGCCTCGCGCAGGGCGAGGAAGGTCTCCTCCCGGTGCCGCTCGGAGAGGGTCCACTCGTCGCCGATGACCTCGACGGAGGTCTGGATACGGCGGCCGTCGCGGGGACGTGGGCCCGCGAGGAAGGCCTCCAGGGCCTCGCGCAGGGGCGGCAGGTCGGCGCGGTGGCGCACGCCGTCGATGAGCGCCTGGTTCTCCCTGGCCGCCGCGGCCAGTGCCCTTTGGGCGGTGGCGAGGTGGGCGGCGACGGTGCCGGGAGCGCCGGGGGTGGGTGAGCCGGTCCTGCCGGGGGCGCAGGTCGCCGCGGCGTCGAGGCTGAGTCGGGCCAGGGACAGGGCGCCGCCCAGCTCGTCGTGCAGTTGCCGGGCCAGCCGGCGGCGCTCGCCGCGGCCGTCGTCGCCGGACCACATGCCCTCCCCGGACTCCCGGACGACCTCGCCGAGGCGCCGGACGACCGCGACCGCGCGGGGCAGCGCGCTCTCGTGGTGCGCGATGCCGTTCTCCAGGACGTGCAGCAGGGCGCACTCGAGGAGCAGGGCGACCGCGGCGGCCACCTGGTGCGGGGAGGCGACGGGCGGGGCGATGGGCGCGGGGGTGGGAGCGGGGGTGGTGTCCGCGGCACGGGCCAGGGCGGTGCGGGCGAACTCCGTCAGCGTGGTGCGCAGGGTGGGCACTTCCGCCTCGGCGGGGGCGAGTGCGGTGGGGAGGCGGGCCGTGAAGCGGTCCAGGACGGCGCCGGTCTCCCAGGACCCCAGGGTGGCGGCGGACGACATTGAGGGGGAGTGGCCCGGGTGGGGCGACATCCGGGCCGCCGCGCGGACCAGGCCCTCGTGCAGGGCTTCGCCGAATCCACTGCCGACCAGGGGGATGGTCGCGGTGACAGGGGGGATCGGGCCGGTCGGTGCGGTCGTGGAGGTGGGCGCGGTGGGGGCGGTCGTGCTGCTCATCGGACTCCTCAACGCTCGGGTGACGCTTGGGTGCCGGGGGCAACGTGGCCATCGCCAACGTAACAAACAGACTTGTCTGATTGTCAAGAGTGGGAGGGGGTTCCGGATGGGCTGTGCTCACGGGATCGTCCGGCCGCCAAGAGGCCGTCCATGGGCAAGAGCTGCAGGATTTATGGGGATTGGATGGAGGTCTGGGTTCACGGGGCTGTCGACTAAAACATGCATGGTTGTATGATTCCGGTTGTTGCTGGCGCCCTCAGGGCACCCGCGCGCTCCTTCATGCCAAGAGCAGGAATAGGCAGGTGCAGCCTGATGCAGACCCGGTCCGAACAGACCCGTCAGGCTCTCGTCCGTGCCGCGGCGGAACTGATAGCGAACGGCCGGCTCTCCGATGCGGGACTGGTCAACATCTGCCGCCGGGCCGGGGTGAGCCGGGGGGCTCTCTATCACCACTTCTCCTCCACCGCGGAGTTGACGGCCGCGGTGTACGAGCAGGCGTACGAGCGGGTTGTCGCGCTGATGGACGAGGCCTTCGAGGGGCCCGTGGAGGATGCCCCGGAGCGCCTCCTGGTCGCCCTGTGCGAGGCGTTGCGTACGGAGGAACTGGTCCGGGCCGGCATACAGCTGGCGATGGACGGGTCGGCGGGCCCCCCGCGGTTGCGTGACGACGTACTGGCGTTGGTGCGCAGGCGGGTGGTCGACGCGCACCGGGACGTCGTGCCGGCGCCGGAGGATCTGGCCGAGCTGGCGGTGGTGGTGGCCGCGGGGCTGGAGTCGCTCGGGCACACGGACGCGGAGTGGTGGGACCCCAAGACGTCCAAGCGGTTGTGGGTGTTGTTGCGCCCGTTGTTCTCGTTGGCCGGGGAGGGGCGGGCGGAGGAGGAACGGCGGGTGAGCAGCGGGTCTGAGGGGGTCTGAGGGGGCCTGAGGGGGCCTGACGTCTTGAAGTCGTGAGCGCGGGCCTCTGGGACTTTCTCAAGGTCTCCCCTTCCGGGCCGAGTTGGCCTGAGGTTCGGCGAGCGCAGCTCGGCCGGGCCGGGGGGCAGGGGCCGTCTCTCGACCTGGGTGAGGCAGCGGTGGGGAGTCGCGAACCCCGGGCGGGTTCATGGTCCTGGGCTTGGTACGCGGCCCAGGGCCCGGGGGACATCGGCCGCGTCCCGGAGTTGGAAGGCGGCTGGAGCCCGGCTGGGCTGCGCGCGGGGGAACGAGGCCCGAGCTCGGTGACGTGTCGGGGCCCGGGTGCGGGTGGGGCCCTCGGAGGCCGGTTGCGGGGTGTGCCCGTGTTCGGGGCGGCGCGAGAGGGCGCCTGCGGTGACGGGGTTGGTCCGGAGCGGGTGTTGTCCGGGGGCCGGGGTCGGGACAGGCCCTCGGCCTTCGGAGGTCCGTCGCGGGGCGTGCCCGTGAACGGGACGGCATGCGAAGGGCACCCGTGGTGAGAGGGCTTGGCCCGGCGTGAGGAGTCGGGCTGGGGTCCCTCACGGGTGAGGCGGACCTGCCCGGAGTTCGCGTTCGGGGCGCCGTGTTCTGTTCGGCGGGCGGTGCGGGGGCGCGGGGTGCGGGCTTGGTTGTGAGGTTGTCGGGTTCAGGGGTGCGGCCGGGCGGGCCGGACGCGGGTCAGGCGGGCTCGTGGGCCGGCGGCGGGACGGTGCGGAGGCGGCCGAGCATGCCGGGCGTGGCCAGACCGGGCAGCACGAAGCGCCAGAACGCACCGATGCGTTCCGGCAGATCCTCGCGGTTGCTGTAGACCTGGGACATCAACTGCAGGCCGGTGAAGGCGCCGACGATGGTCGACGTGGCTTCCTGGATGTCCACGCCGGGCAGGATCTCGCCCTGCTCCTCGGCCTGCCGCAGCAGGGCGAGTATGGCGGCGCCGGACTGCTCGTACGCCGTCTGCGGCGGCCGCGAGAACGACGTCTGCTCGACGGCGAGCCGCACGCTGGCCCGTAGTACCGGATCACGCTGGAGACGCTGGGCGAACTCCAGGGTGAGGTCGATGACCGCCTGGAGCTTCACCGCCTGGTCCGGCACCACCAGCGCCTCGCTGTGCGCGGTCACGAGGGCCACGGCGATCGCTTCCTTGGAAGGGAAGTGGTGGTACAGCGCGCCTCGAGTGAGGCCCGTACGGGCCAGGATGTCGTTGGTGCTCGCCGCGTCGTAGCCGCGCTCGTCGAACACGCGGGCCGCGGACTCCAGGATCGAGTGCCTCGACCTCGTCCCGCGCTCTTGTGTGGCCATACCAGGTCCTTGCTCTCGCCCACTGGAATTTTACCGACTGGTCTGTATTGTATCGGCAAGGCGGCACGCCGTCAGTAGGCGGGAGTATTTGCTTCCGGTTTGGCTCGATTTTCGGTCGGTCCTCGGCCGCTCCTCGAGTGCTTCTCACGTGGCCGTCAAGCGGTCATCGAGTGGTCCTCATGGGGTCGTCGAGCGGTCCTCACGTGGTTCTCGTACGGCCTGCGGGTGCCGCTCAGGGGTGGCCGAGCCGAAAACCGACACCGCGTACAGTGATGATCCAACTGCTTGAACCGAGCTTGCCGCGCAGGCTGCTGACGTGGGTGTCGATGGTGCGCCCGCGGTGGGACCAGGTGTCGTCCCAGACCTGCGCCATGAGCTGGCGTCGCGGCATGACGGTGCCGGGCTGCGAGGCCAGCAGATGCAGCAGGTCGAACTCCTTGCGGGTCAGGTCCACCGGCTTCCCGTTCAGCGTGGCCACCCGGGTGCCGACGTCGATGCGCAGCGGCCCGTGGGTGATGACCTGGGCGGCGGCGGGCTGTTGACGCACCCGGCGCATCACCGCCTCCATCCGGGCCAGTAACTCGCGGAAGCCGTACGGCTTGACCAGGTAGTCGTCCGAGCCGGCCTGTAGTCCGAGCACCCGGTCGAGCTCGGAGCCGCGCGCGGTGACGGCGATGACCGGGGTGTCACAGACCGCCCGGATGCCCCGGCACACCTCGAGCCCGTCCAGGTCGGGCAGGTCCAGGTCGAGCAGTAGGAGATCGGCATCGCGGTGCGCCTGGAGCGCCTTGGTGCCGGTGGCCACGCTCTGCGCGGCGTACCCCTGCCGCAGCAGGCCCTGGACGAGGGAGTCGGCGGCCCTGACATCGTTTTCTACGACCAGGACGCGCAGTGCTCCGGCCGGAGGGCCGGGGTGGTCGGCGGCCGTCTGTGGGGCAACGGCCCGCCCGGGCTGGGGAATCGTGGGGCGGTGCGGAAGATTGCGCTGCGATCGGGCGTCGAGTAGATCCACGGCTTGCCGATTCATCTGCTCCTCCTGAGGCACAGTCTCGTCATCACGGAACGGACTGCTGAACTCTCACAATGAGGACGATAGCAAACAGACTTGTCTGATTGTCAACGCGTTCGAAATCCCCCGCGCGTCGGTCTGTACCATTTCCAATCTACCCACGCTGACCTGCGTGTATGTAGAGAGATTCGATGCTTCAAGGTCATGTTTCCGGCAGGTTGCGGTCAGGGTGGACCCCCTTGTCCGGCGCGTGTCTCTGGCGATAACCATGCAGGTCTGCACGGTTTGAAAGATCAGGCGTCCCGGGTGGCGCAATCGTGCTGTACCGGCCCGTAGCGACGGCTCATCGCTCGAAGGATGCTAAAGCTTTACTTGAAAAACCGAACAGACATGTCTGTATCTTGTGTGAGCGAGAGAACGTCGGCCACGGGGGGTGGCTGCCGGCGGTACGGATTGCTGCCCCCTGCTCGGAACCAGACAGGAGTGCCGTACATGTCGTACACCACCTCCACCCGTGTGTCCGTCGAAGACGACGTCGCGACGGTGGGCACCAGCGCCTCACGAACCGCCTCACGACCCGCTGCTCGAAACGCTGTTCAACCCGCCGTTCAGGCCTCTGTTCAGGCTTCTGCCCAGGCCTCTGTCAAAGCCTCCGTCCAGACCGCCGCGCGAACTCTGACGCCGCGGCTGACCACGACGGTTCCGCGCGAGTACGTCCATCGCGCCGCCGTCTCGGAAGTCCTGCTGACCGGCTGGGAGGCCGCCGCCGAACCAGCCGGACCCGAGCGGCCGGACGAGTTCGCGGTCAGTGCCCAGTGGCCGCGCAGCCACTCCTTCTTCACCCAGTCCGGCGGCTATCAGGACCCGATGCTCCTGATCGAGTCCGTCCGCCAGATCGGTTCCCTGCTCGCACACGCCGAGTTCGGCGTCCCCTTCGGGCACCAGTTCCTGATGTGGGACATGTTCTTCAGCACCTCCCCCGAACTCCTCGTCGCGGACGCCGTCCCCACGGAAGTCGAACTGCGCACCGTCTGCCGCGACATCGTCCGCAGGGGCCGGGTGCTCGGCGGTATGCGCTACGACGTCACCGTGCTGCGCGACGGAAGGGCGCTGGCCACCGCGGGCGCCGCGTTCAGCTGCACCAGTCCCGCCGTCCACCGCAGGCTGCGAGCCGGCCGGCCCACCACCACCGACCGCGTCGTGCCGCCCGCGATCGACCCGGCCGCGGTGGGACACTCCGACGACCGGCACGTGCTGCTCGCCGAGCCCAAGTCCAGGCCTGAGTCCAGGCCTGAGTCCGAGCTCAAGTCCGAGCTCAAGTCCGAGCTCAAGTCCGAGCTCAAGTCCGAGCCCGGATCGGTCTCCGGTACCGGCGACCGCTGGGAACTGCGCGTCGACATCGCCCACCCCACCTTCTTCGACCACCCCGTCGATCACATACCGGGCATGGTGCTGCTGGAAGCCGCCCGGCAGGCCGCCCTCGTCTCGACCGGGATGCCGGACGCCCTTCTGGTGGGCCTCAAGAGCAACTTCGCGCGCTACGCCGAGTTCGACGCACCCTGCTGGATCGAGCCGCAGGCCGAACCGCACGGTACGGACGGCGGCGTACTGGTGCGGGTGCGCGGTACGCAGCACGCTGAGACCGTCTTCACCGCCGAGCTCGTCCTGAGCCCGCGCGGTCGCTGAGCCCGCGCATCCTCCGTACGCCTGGGAGAGCGTCCCCATCCCGAGGAGACAGACCCGTGCCCACCATCCTGATCACCGGCGCCGCCGGATTCGTCGGCGGACACGTCGCCCGTGAAGCGGCCCGGTACCGGGCCGACTTGAGGCTCATGTCCCATCGCAGTCCCCTGCTCGGCTCCGGTTCCCCGCTCCACAAGGGCTCTCCCATCCAGGAGGGTCCTGCGACTCAGGAGGGTCCTCCGGCCCAGGAGGGCCCTGCGGCCCATGGCGGTGCTCGCGTCGTACGGGCCGATCTGACCGACCCCGCGTCCTTGCGCGGGGTGTGCGACGGAGTCGACGTCCTGATCCACTGCGCCTCGCAGATCGGCGGCGGCGTCGAGGTCAACGAGGCCGTCAACGCCCGTGGCACGGCGGCGCTCATCGAGGAAGCGCGCCGCGCGGGGGTCGCGCGCATCGTCCAGTTGAGCACCGCGTCCGTCTACGGTCGTGGCACCTTCCGCGGCGACCGGCCCGAAGAACTGTCCCGCAACCCGGGCTCGCCCACGTCCCTCACCCGGGCCACGGCCGAGGACACCGTCCTCGCGGCCGGCGGTGTCGTCCTGCGCCCGCACCTGGTGTACGGGGAGGGCGACAGGTGGGTGGTGCCCGGCCTGACCCGGATGCTGCGCGTGCTGCCCGGCACGGTGGAGGGCTGGCCCGCCCGGACCTCCGTGATCGCCGCACCCGAACTGGCCGCGCTGCTGGTGGCCACCGCGCTCGCCCCCGCCGCCGACCTGACCGCCTCCGTCTACCACGCCACCCACCCGGAGCCCCTCCGCGTGGACACCCTCCTGCGCGCGGTCGCCGACTGCACGGGGACCGACTGGCCGGACCGGGAACTGACCGCCGACCGAGCCCGGGCGGTCCTGGCCGAGAAGGGCGTGCCTGCGTCCGGGCTCGACATGTTCACCACCGACCACGTCTTCGACAGCACCCCGCTCTGGTCCGACCTGCGTCGCGCACCCGGCGCCGGCTTCGACACCGATTTCCCCCTCGCGGCACCCTGGTACCGCAAGGCCCTGCTGGACGGTTGACCGAGTACGGGCCCGCGAAACCCTGTGGGGCGGCGGGAAGTGCCTCCCGAACGCAGCCCCTGAACGCCTCCTGAACGCCTCCTGAACGTCTCCTGAACGTCTCCCGGACGCCACCCCGGAACGCCTCCCGAACGCCCCTCGAAATTCTCCCCGGAATGGCGCATTCCTTTTCTTTCCGGACCCGGCGGATCCGTCCGCCGGGTCCGGCAATTTGACGGAGGCCTGACCTTCTTCTTTCCTCTTCCGGTAAATGCTGCCCCGGGTCTGCGGATTCTGACCCAGTTCTGCAACGGACCGTATTGAAGGGGAAGTGCGCACTCGAACAGTCTTGTGGCTCCGAGCGGAGTCTGGGGAGGTTCATCGTGCGCAAGGTGCTCATCGCCAACCGTGGCGAAATCGCTGTCCGCGTGGCCCGGGCGTGCCGGGATGCCGGGATCGCGAGCGTTGCCGTGTATGCGGAACCAGACAGGGACGCGTCGCATGTCCGGGCGGCGGACGAGGCGTTCGCTTTGGGCGGTGACACCCCCGCCACCAGCTACCTGGACATCGCCAAGGTCCTCCAGGCCGCCAAGGACTCCGGCGCGGACGCCATCCACCCGGGCTACGGCTTCCTGTCGGAGAACGCCGAGTTCGCCCAGGCGGTCCTCGACGCCGGCCTGACCTGGATCGGCCCGCCCCCGCAGGCCATCCGCGACCTCGGCGACAAGGTCGCCGCCCGCCACATCGCCCAGCGCGCCGGAGCCCCCCTCGTCGCGGGCACCCCCGACCCGGTGAACGGCGCCGACGAGGTCGTCGCCTTCGCCCAGGAACACGGGCTGCCGATCGCGATCAAGGCGGCCTTCGGCGGCGGCGGACGCGGCCTGAAGGTCGCCCGCACCCTCGAAGAGGTCCCCGAGCTCTACGACTCCGCCGTCCGCGAGGCGGTGGCCGCGTTCGGCCGCGGCGAGTGCTTCGTCGAGCGCTACCTCGACAAGCCCCGCCACGTCGAGACCCAGTGCCTGGCCGACACCCACGGCAACGTCGTCGTCGTCTCCACCCGCGACTGCTCCCTGCAGCGCCGCCACCAGAAACTGGTGGAAGAGGCCCCGGCGCCGTTCCTGTCGGACGACCAGGTGGCGGAGCTGTACTCCTCCTCCAAGGCGATCCTCAAGGAAGCCGGCTACGTCGGCGCCGGCACCGTGGAGTTCCTCGTCGGCATGGACGGCACGATCTCCTTCCTGGAGGTCAACACCCGCCTCCAGGTCGAACACCCCGTCACCGAGGAAGTCGCCGGCATCGACCTCGTCCGCGAGATGTTCCGCATCGCCGACGGCGAGGAACTCGGCTACGGCGACCCCGCCCTGCGCGGCCACTCCTTCGAGTTCCGCATCAATGGCGAAGACCCCGGCCGGGGTTTCCTTCCGGCCCCCGGCACGGTCTCCACCTTCGCGCCGCCCTCCGGTCCCGGCGTCCGCCTGGACGCGGGTGTGCAGTGCGGCAGCGTGATCGGCCCGGCCTGGGACTCTCTGCTCGCCAAGCTGATCGTCACCGGCGCCACCCGCGAGCAGGCGCTCCAGCGCGCCGCCCGCGCCCTCGAGGAGTTCGAGATCGGCGGGATGGCCACCGCGCTGCCCTTCCACCGCGCGGTCGTCAAGGACCCGGCCTTCGCCCCCGAACTGACCGGTTCCACCGATCCGTTCACGGTCCACACCCGCTGGATCGAGACCGAGTTCGCCAATGGCATCCCGCCTTTCACCGACCTCGCCGAGGCGGCGGATGCGGAGGACGAGCCGGGCCGCGAGTCCGTCGTCGTCGAGGTCGGCGGCAAGCGCCTGGAGGTCTCGCTGCCCTCGTCGCTGGGCATGTCGCTGGCCCGCACCGGCCTCGCCGCCGGCGCCAAGCCGAAACGCCGCGCCGCCAGGAGGTCGGGCCCGGTCGCCTCCGGTGACACGCTCGCCTCGCCCATGCAGGGCACGATCGTCAAGGTCGCGGTCGAGGAGGGCCAGGAGGTCAAGGAGGGCGACCTCGTCGTCGTCCTGGAGGCCATGAAGATGGAACAGCCCCTCAACGCCCACCGCTCCGGCACCATCAAGGGTCTCACCGCCGAAGTGGGCGCGTCCGTCGCCTCGGGCGCCGCCATGTGCGAAATCACCAGCTGAATTCCCCGGCATTGCTTGGCATTGCCCGGCATTCTCCAGCGAAATTCTGAACCGGTCTGACAATTCCCTGACACGGGGAATATTGAAACCGCTCGTACCGCCCAAGATACTGAATAAGAGCTTTCGTCAACTGTTGTGTGGTGGGCCCCGAGGAGAGGGAAACGTATGTACAGCACGCTGATTGTGGCTCGGATGGATCCCGGGTCGAGCGTCGACGTCGCGAAGATTTTCGGTGATTTCGACGACACGGAAATGCCGCACCGCATGGGCACGCGCCGGCGCCAGCTCTTCCAGTACCGGGGTCTGTACTTCCACCTCCAGGACTTCGACGCGGACAACGGCGGCGAGCTGATCCAGCACGCCCGGCACGACCCCCGCTTCATACAGATCAGCGAGGACCTGAAGCCGTTCATCGAGGCGTACGACCCGGCCACCTGGCGCTCCCCGGCCGACGCGATGGCCACACGCTTCTACAACTGGGAGGCGTCCGCGTGACCGGCCGACGAGTTGTCATCACCGGTATCGAGGTGCTCGCCCCCGGTGGTGTCGGGGCGAAGAACTTCTGGAACCTGCTGAGCGAGGGCCGTACGGCCACCCGCCGCATCACGTTCTTCGACCCCAGCCCGTTCCGTTCCCGGGTCGCCGCCGAGATCGACTTCGATCCCGCGGAGCACGGACTGCGCCCGCAGGAGATACGCCGGATGGACCGCGCCGCGCAGTTCGCGGTGGTCGCGGCCCGCGGCGCGGTCGCCGACAGCGGTATCGACATCGACGCCTACGACCCGTACCGCGTCGGCGTCACCATCGGCAGCGCGGTCGGCGCGACCATGGGGCTCGACGAGGAGTACAACGTCGTCAGCGACGGCGGCCGGCTCCACCTGGTCGACCACGCCTACACGGCCCCGCATCTGTACAACTACCTGGTCCCCAGTTCCTTCGCGGCCGAGGTCGCGTGGGCCGTGGGCGCGCAGGGCCCCAACACGGTGGTCTCCACGGGCTGCACGTCCGGCATCGACTCGGTCGGGCACGCCGTGGAATTGCTCCGCGAGGGCTCCGCCGACGTCATGATCACGGGTTCGTCCGACGCCCCGATCTCGCCGATCACGATGGCGTGCTTCGACGCGATCAAGGCGACGACGCCCCGGGACGACGTACCCGAGCGCGCCTCGCGCCCCTTCGACGGGACCCGCAACGGGTTCGTCCTCGGTGAGGGTGCCGCCGTGTTCGTCCTGGAGGAGCTGGAGAGCGCCAAGCGGCGCGGCGCGCACATCTACGCCGAGATCGCGGGCTATGCGACGCGCTCGAACGCGTACCACATGACGGGTCTGCGCCCGGACGGGGCGGAGATGGCCGAGGCCATCACGGTCGCGCTCGACGAGGCCAGGATGAACCCGACCGAGATCGACTACATCAACGCGCACGGCTCGGGCACCAAGCAGAACGACCGCCACGAGACCGAGGCGTTCAAGCGGAGCCTGGGCGACCACGCCTACCGGACCCCGGTCAGCTCGATCAAGTCGATGGTCGGGCACTCGCTCGGCGCGATCGGCTCCATCGAGATCGCCGCGTCCGCGCTGGCGATGGAGAACCACGTCGTGCCGCCCACGGCCAATCTCACCACCCCCGACCCCAAGTGCGACCTCGACTACGTGCCGCTGGTCGCCCGTGAGCAGCTCACCGACGCGGTGCTCACGGTCGGCAGCGGCTTCGGGGGATTCCAGAGCGCCATGGTGCTGGCGCGTCCCGAGAGGAGCGTGGCATGACCACCACGGTGGTAGTGACCGGTCTGGGCATCGCCGCCCCCAACGGACTGGGCACACAGGACTACTGGGCCGCCACCCGGACCGGCAAGAACGGCATCGGGCGGGTCACCCGCTTCGACCCGTCCTCCTACCCGTCGACCCTGGCGGGCGAGGTGCCCGGTTTCGTCGCCGCGGACGTGCTGCCGAGCCGGCTGCTGCCGCAGACCGACCACATGACGCGGATGGCGCTGGTCGCCGCCGAGTGGGCGCTCGCGGACGCGGGCATCGACCCCAAGGAACTGCCCGAGTACGACATGGGCGTCGTCACGGCCAGTTCCTCGGGCGGCTTCGAGTTCGGGCAGGGCGAGCTGGAGAAGCTGTGGAGCCAGGGCAGCCAGTACGTGTCCGCGTACCAGTCCTTCGCCTGGTTCTACGCCGTCAACAGCGGTCAGATCTCCATCCGCAACGGGCTCAAGGGCCCCAGCGGCGTCATCGTCAGTGACGAGGCCGGCGGTCTCGACGCGGTGGCGCACGGCCGGCGGCTCATCCGCAAGGGCACCCCGATGATCGTCTCCGGGGGCGTCGACGCGTCGATCTGCCCCTGGGGCTGGGTGGCGCAGATGGCCGGCGACCGGCTGAGCACCAGCGACGAGCCGACCCGCGCCTACCTGCCCTTCGACGCCGACGCGGCCGGATACGTTCCGGGCGAGGGCGGCGCCATCCTGATCATGGAGTCGGTCGAGTCGGCGTGCGGGCGCGGCGCCAAGATCTACGGCGAGATCGCGGGCTACGGCTCGACGTTCGACCCGCGGCCCGGCAGCGACCGCGAGCCCGCCCTGCGCAAGGCGATCGAGCTCGCCCTCGCCGACGCGGGCACCGCCCCCGAGGACGTCGACGTGGTCTTCGCGGACGCGGCGGGCGTGCCGGAGCTGGACCGTATCGAGGCCGACGCGATCTCGGCGGTCTTCGGGGTCCGGGGCGTCCCGGTCACCGCGCCCAAGACGATGACGGGCCGGCTGTACTCCGGCGCGGCCCCGCTCGACGTCGCCACCGCGCTGCTGGCCATCGAGGAGGGCCTCATCCCGCCGACGGTCCACATCAACCCCGACGAGGAGTACGGCCTCGACCTGGTCCTCAACCAGTCGCGCACCGCCCAGGTGCGCACCGCCCTGGTCCTGGCCCGCGGTTACGGCGGCTTCAACTCGGCCGTCGTGGTCCGCGCCGTGGACTGACCGGCGCTCCCTCTGCCCCCAACGCCCCGAGACCCCCGACTGAACGATCCATTTCGACCTGGGAAGGAACCCACGTGTCCACTTCGGAATTCACCCTGGACGACCTGCGCCGCATCCTCCAGGAGGGCGCCGGCGTCGACGAGGGCGTCGACCTCGACGGCGACATCCTCGACGAGCCGTTCGAAGTCCTCGGCTACGAGTCGCTGGCCCTCCTGGAGACCGGCAGCCGTATAGAGCGCGAGTACGGGATCGTCCTCGACGAGGACCTGCTGACCGACGCCGACACCCCGCGCGCCCTCATCGAGGCCGTGAACCAGCAGTTCGGCGCCGACGAGCCCGCCGCCGCCTGACGCCCGACGGCGTTCCCGGACCGGGCGAAACCTTTCACCTGACCTCGTGACCTCGTGACCTCGTCCGGTCCGGCTCCGCCGCAGCCCCGCAGAAGCAAGCGCAGTCCCGCAGAACAAGAGGGAGAGGAAGCACATGTCAACGCTGGAAAAGCGGGTCGCTCTCATATCGGGGGCCACCAGCGGCATCGGCCTCGCGTCCGCGCGGGCGCTGGCCGCGGCCGGCCACCGCGTGTTCATCGGCGCCCGCAGCGCGGACAACGTCGCCGAGACCGTCAAGGTCCTCCAGGAGGAGGGCATCGACGCCGACGGCACGGTCCTCGACGTCCGCGACCCCGCCTCGGTCGGCGCCTTCGTGCAGGCCGCGGTCGACCGCTTCGGCACCGTCGACGTCCTGGTCAACAACGCCGGCCGGTCCGGTGGCGGCGTCACCGCCGACATCGAGGACGAGCTGTGGACCGATGTCATCGACACCAACCTCAACAGCGTGTTCCGGCTGACGCGGGAGGTGCTCAACACCGGCGGCATGCGCCACAAGAGCCGTGGCCGCATCATCAACATCGCCTCCACGGCCGGCAAGCAGGGCGTGGTCCTGGGTGCCCCCTACTCCGCCTCGAAGCACGGCGTGGTCGGTTTCACCAAGGCCCTCGGCAATGAGCTCGCCCCCACCGGCATCACCGTGAACGCCGTCTGCCCCGGTTATGTCGAGACGCCGATGGCCCAGCGCGTGCGCGCCGGATACGCGGCCGCCTACGACACCTCCGAGGACGCCATCCTCGAGAAGTTCCAGGCCAAGATCCCGCTCGGCCGCTACTCCACCCCCGAGGAGGTCGCCGGCATGGTCGCCTACCTCGCCTCCGACACGGCCGCCTCGGTCACCGCGCAGGCCATCAACGTCTGCGGCGGACTCGGCAACTTCTGAGCACCCCCACCGACCGGCAGCCCGTACCCAGCCATGGAGAAGAAAGCGTCATGACGACCCGTGAGGTAGAGCACGAGATCACGATCGCCGCGCCCGCACCGGCCGTGTACCGGCTGCTGGCGGAGGTCACCAACTGGCCCCGGATCTTCCCGCCCACCATCCACGTGGACCGCGTGGAGCACGACGGCTCCCAGGAGCGGATACGGATCTGGGCCACCGCCAACGGCGAGGCCAAGAACTGGACCTCGCGCCGCGAACTGGACCCCGAGGCCCTGCGCATCACCTTCCGCCAAGAGGTGACCGCCCCGCCGGTCGCCGCGATGGGCGGCACCTGGATCATCGAGCCGCTCGGCGAGAACGAGTCCCGGGTACGGCTGCTGCACGACTACCGCGCCGTCGACGACGACCCGCACGACCTCCTCTGGATCGACCAGGCCGTCGACAAGAACAGCCGCTCCGAGCTGGCCGCGCTGAAGAAGAACGTCGAGTTCGCGCACGCGGCGGAGGAGGTGACCTTCTCCTTCGAGGACACCGTCTACGTCGACGGTTCGGCGAAGGACGTGTTCGCCTTCATCAACGAGGCGAACCTGTGGTCGGAGCGTCTGCCGCACGTCGCGACGGTCCGTCTGGAGGAGGACACCGTGGGGCTCCAGACCCTGGAGATGGACACCCGGGCCAAGGACGGCTCCGTCCACACCACAAAGTCCTACCGGGTGACCTTCCCCCACCAGCGCATCGCGTACAAGCAGGTCACCCTGCCCGCCCTGATGACCCTGCACACCGGTCACTGGACCTTCCAGGACACCGACCAAGGCGTCGCGGCGACCTCCCAGCACACCGTCACCCTCAACACGGACAACATCGAGAGCATCCTCGGCTGCGGGGCCACCGTCGCCGACGCCCGCGAGTACGTCCACACGGCCCTGTCCACCAACAGCCGGGCCACCCTCACCCACGCCAAGGCCTTCGCAGAGAACAGGCGTTGACGATGACGACGGACCATCAGGACACCGACACGACCATCCTGGACACCGACGTCCTCGTGGTCGGAGCGGGCCCCGCCGGGCTGATGCTCGCCACCGAGCTGAGGCTGGGCGGCGCCGAGGTGGTCGTCGTCGACCAGCGCCCCGGTCCGACCACCGAATCCCGGGCCTCCACCCTGCACGCCCGCACGATGGAGATTTTCGACTCCCGCGGGCTGCTGGACGAGCTCGGTACGCCGCCGTGCGAGCCGCGCGGTCATTTCGGCGGCGTACCGCTGGACCTGACGCTGCCCAGCTCGCACCCCGGGCAGTGGAAGGTGGCGCAGACCCGCACCGAGGAGCTGTTGCAGCGGCGGGCCGCCGCGCTGGGCGCCGATCTGCGGCGCCGGCACCAGCTGCTGTCCCTCACGGCGGAGGACGGGGTGGAGGCCGAGGCCATCGGTCCCTACGGTCCCGTCCGCATCCGGGCCCGCTACCTGGTCGGCTGCGACGGCGAGGACAGCACCGTACGGCGTCTGGTCCGGGCCCCCTTCCCGGGCCGGGACGCCGCACGCGAACTGCTGCGCGCCGACGTCTGGGGCGTCGAGGTCGCCGACCGGCGCTTCCAGCGCCTGGAGCACGGGCTCGCCATCGCCGCCACCCGCGAGGGGGTGACCCGGGTGATGGTCCATGAGTTCGGGCGGCCCGCCGCCGAACGCGGCGGCGCCGAACCGGACTTCGCGGAGGTCACCGACGTCTGGAAGCGCGTCACCGGCGAGGACATCAGCCAGGGCACCCCCCTGTGGGTCAACGCCTTCGGCGACGCCAACCGGCAGCTCTCCCGCTACCGGCACGGTCGCGTCCTGTTCGCCGGGGACGCCGCGCACCGGCAGATGCCGAGCGGCGGACAGGCCCTCAACCTCGGTGTCCAGGACGCCTTCAACCTCGGCTGGAAGCTCGCCGCCGTCGTCCGCGGCAGCGCGGGCGAGGACCTCCTCGACACCTACCACTCCGAGCGCCACACCGTGGGACGCCAGGTCCTCGCCAACATCCGGGCCCAGGTCGAGCTGCTGCTCGGCGGCCCGGAGGTCGAACCCGCCCGCGCCCTGCTCACCGAACTCGTGGCCCTGGACGGCGTACGGCAGCACCTCGCCGGGATGATCAGCGGCCTCGGCATCCGGTACGACGTCGAGGGCGTCGAGAGCGTCGAGGGTCGCGGCGCCGGGGGCGACGACTTCGGGGCCGGCGCCGCCAAGGGCGTCGGCGTCGGCCCCGAGATCCACTCCGACAAACACCCGCTGCTCGGGCGGCGGTTGCCGGACGCGTGGCTGGAGTCCGCGGAGCGTGGCGCGCGGCGCCGTACGACCGAACTGTTGCGCACCGGTCGCGGGTTGCTGCTGTCCCTGGACGGGGACGGCGCCCCGGCGCTGCGCGCGACGGCGGCCCCCTGGTCGGACCGGATCGCCTTCGTCGCCGACCGCCCCGCGGCCGACGGCCCGCTGCCGATCGGGCAGGCCCTGCTGGTACGGCCCGACGGCTACGTGGCGTGGGCAGGTTCCGATTCCGGTCCGGCCGGTCAGGCCGGTCAGGCCGGTCTGGAGCAGGCGCTGACCCGCTGGTTCGGCGCCCCGGCCGCCGACGACGACTGAGAACGACCGCCCGGCCCGTCACCGACGAGCACAGGCGCAGCACGGACCAGCACAGGCACAGCTCGGACCAGCACACGCGCAGCTCGGACCAGCACACGCACAGCTGAGGCACCGCACGTCACCCACCGATGCGACGCGCGCCCGGGCGCGCGAGGAGAGGACACCCATGGACGCGCAGATGGACGCGGACGTCATCGTCGTCGGCGCCGGCCCGGCCGGGCTGATGCTGGCCGGGGAACTGCGGCTGGGCGGGGTGAGTGTCATCGTCGCCGAGCGGCTGGCGCGGCCCACCGGACAGTCGCGCGGGCTCGGGTTCACCGCCCGCGCCATGGAGTCCTTCGACCAGCGCGGCCTTGTCCCGCGCTTCGGCGGGCTGGAGAAGAGCCCGATGGGCCACTTCGGCGGGGTGCAGTTCGACTACACCGTGCTGGAGGACGCCCACTTCGGAGCCCGTGGCGTCCCCCAGTCCCGGACGGAGGCGGTCCTGGAGGAGTGGGCGCGTGAGCTCGGCGCCGACATCCGGCGGGGCTGGGAGTTCCTGGCGCTGGAGCAGGACGGGACCGGGGTCACCGTCACCGTGGCCGCGCCCGACGGCGAGCGCAGGCTGCGCGCCGCGTACCTGGTGGGCGCCGACGGTGGGCACAGCCCGGTGCGCAAGGCCGCGGGCTTCGACTTCCCCGGTACGCCCGCCACCCGCGGCATGTACCTCTCGGATGTCGTCGGCTGCGAGATCCCGCCGCGTTTCCTGGGCGAGCGGCTGCCCGGCGGCATGGTGATGGCCGCCCCGCTGAAGGAGGGCGTGGACCGGATCATCGTGTGCGAGCACGGCACCCCGCCGGCCGACCGCAGTGAGACCCCGGAGTTCGCCGAAGTGGCGGCGGCCTGGGAGCGGTTGACGGGTGAGGACATCTCCGGCGGTGGCGCGGACTGGGTCAGCTCCTTCACGGATGCCACCCGCCAGGTCACCGAGTACCGGCGCGGGCGGGTGCTGCTCGTCGGCGACGCCGCGCACATTCACCTGCCGGCCGGCGGCCAGGGACTGAGCACCGGTGTCCAGGACGCGGTCAACCTCGGCTGGAAGCTCGCGGCGACCGTCCAGGACCGGGCCCCCGAGGGACTGCTCGACACCTACCACGACGAGCGTCACGCGGTCGGCGCGCGGCTGCTGATGAACACCAAGGCACAGGGCACGGTCTTCCTCGGCGGCCCCGAGTCGCAGCCGCTGCGCGATCTGTTCGCCGAGCTCATCGGCCTCGACACGGTCAAGCGGCACCTCGCCGGGGTGGTCAGCCACCTCGACGTCCGCTACGACCTCGGGGACGCCGGAGACTCGCTGGTCGGGCGCCGGCTGCCGCCGCGGGCGCTGAACACCGCCGTCGGCGAGGTCCGTACACCCGAACTTCTCCACGCCGCCCAGGGCGTACTGCTCGACCTCGCCGACGACTCCGTGCTGCGCGAGGCGGCCGCCCGCTGGAAAGACCGCGTCACCGTCGTCACCGGTACCCCGCAGGACCCGGCCGCGTTCGGCGGCGCCGCCGCGGTGCTGGTCCGCCCCGACGGCTATGTGGCCTGGGCGGACACCGGCTCGGCGGAGCTGTGCGCGACGCTGCACCGCTGGTTCGGCGCGCCCGAAGCCCGCTGAGAACCACCACCGGCATCCGTTCCACACGAGAGCACGAACACGAGAGCACGAACACGAGAGGAAGTACCCCAGTGAGCGTTCCCACGGTCGAGACCATCCCCTCGTCCGTAACCGGTTCGGCCATGCCCACGATGTCCCCGGGTGTGCGCCCCGTCGCCCTGGCGGCCGGTGACGTCACGCTCTCCGCGCTGATCGCCCAGCCGTCCGGGCCACCGCGGGCCACGGTCGTCGCGGTGCACGGGGGAGGAATGAGCGCCGGGTACTTCGACGGGCAGGCCCACCCCGACGTCTCCCTGCTCGCCCTCGGCGCCCGGCTCGGCTACACCATGGTCGCCGTCGACCGGCCCGGCTACGGGCTGTCCGCCGCGGACGCCCCGAGCGGTCAGAGCCTGGCCGAGCAGTCCGCGGCGCTGCACGCGGCGTTGCGGCACCTGGCCGGCCGCGCCGAGACGGGCGCCGGGGTGTTCCTGCTCGCGCACTCCTTCGGCGGCAAGCTCGCCCTGACGTACGCCGCTTGCCAGGCCGGCGATCCGGATCCGGCCGTACCGCCGCTGCTCGGGCTCGACATCTCCGGGCTCGGCCGGGACTACGCGGTCGACCACCCGGAGGGCGGCCCCGACCCGCACCAGCACCGGCACTGGAAGCGGAACTGGGGTGCCCTGCGCTTCTACCCGCCGAACACCTTCCGCGAGGCGGAGGCCCTGGTCGCCCCGATGCCCCCGCGCGAGCAGGCCGAGGCACTTCAGTGGCCGCGGCGGTTCCCGGTCGCGGCGGCGGCCGTGCAGGTTCCGGTGCGGCTGACGTTCGCCGAGCAGGAACTGTGGTGGCACCACGACGAGGACACCGTCGCCGACCTCGCCGCGCACTTCGCCTCGGCCCCGTCCGCCGCCGTCGACCGTCAGCCCGGTGCCGGGCACAACATCAGTCTCGGCTGGGCCGCCCGCACCTATCACCTGCGCGCGTTCGCGTTCTTCGAGGAATGCCTCGCGCGCCGGTCCGCGGGCGCGTCCGTGACCCCTTGATGCCATGACGACCACACGGCCCAAGGCCAGGGACACGGCGAAGAGGGGCAGGAGGGCGGCGGGCGGCGGCACCCGTCGTACGCCCTTCCGGTCCCTGGCCGTGCGCAACTTCCGGCTGTTCGCGGCCGGCCAGGTCGTCTCGGTCGCGGGCACCTGGATGATGGTCACCGCCCAGGACTGGCTGGTGCTCTCCCTGACAGGGGACTCCGGCACGGCCCTGGGCACCGTGACCGCGCTCCAGTTCACCCCACTGCTGCTGTTCACGCTGTACGGCGGCCGGCTCGCCGACCGCCACGACAAACGGCTGCTGCTCACCCTCGCCAACCTCGTCTCTGGCGTCCTCGCGCTGGCGCTCGCCGTGCTCGTCCTGGCGGGCTCCGCCCAGCTGTGGCAGCTGTATCTGTTCGCGCTGGGCCTCGGCACCGTCAACGCGGTCGAGGTGCCCACCCGGATGGCGTTCGTCAGCGAGATGGTCGGCCCCGAGCTGCTGCCCAACGCCTCGGCGCTCAGCGCCGCCTACTTCAACACCGCCCGCGTGGTGGGTCCCGCCCTCGCCGGACTGCTGATCAGCGCGGTCGGCGCGGGGACGGCCATGCTGCTCAACGCGGCCAGCTATCTCGCCACCGTGACCGGGCTGCGCCTGATGCGCCCGGGGGAACTCCTGCGCACGGCCCCGCCGGAGCGCGGGGTCAAGGTGGTCGACGGGCTGCGGTACGTGCGCGGGCGCCGCGACCTGTTCGTGCCGCTGGCGCTGGTCGCCGTGGTCGGCCTGTTCGGCTTCAACTTCCAGCTCACCCTGCCGCTGCTCGCCAAGACCGTCTTCCACTCGGGCGCGACCGCGTTCGGGCTGCTGACCACGGCGTTCGCCGCCGGTTCGCTGCTCGCCGCCTTCGCCACCACCGCGCGCAGCGCCCGCCCGGCCGCCCTGACCGTCACCGCCTCCGCACTGGCCTTCGGGCTCCTCGAGACGGCGGCAGGCTGGTCGCCCACCTACGTGTGGGCGGCCGTGCTGCTGTTTCCGACCGGCTTCGCCACCCTCTACTTCGCCCAGGCCGCCAACCACCGCATCCAGTTGGGCAGCGACGCCGCCTACCGCGGCCGGGTGATGGCGCTCTACACGCTCATCCTGCAAGGACTCACCCCACTCGGCGCCCTCCTCGTGGGCTGGCTCACCGTCCGTCACGGTGCGCGCTCCGGCCTGTACGTGGGAGGGCTCGCCTCGGCGGCGGCGGCGCTCGCGGTGCTGCTCGCGGGGCGGACACGTCGATTCCCTCCCAGCCACCGGCCGGAACCGGCACTCCTCGGGCCCGGCCCTCTCCCTGAAAGGCAGCCCCATGAGTCCCCTGAGTGACGACACCCCGTGCAGTTGGCTCGACCGGCTCCCGGACCCGGTCCAGCTGCGCGCCATGACCCCCGACGCGCGTGCCCACACCATCGGCCACTGTCTGCGCCTCGAACTGCACCACCTGCTCGCGGTCCCGCCGGGGCACCGGCTCTCGCCCGGTCTGCCGCTGCGCGGCCAGGGCCTGGACACGCTCGACGCCCTGCACCTGGGGCGTCGGATCCGGCGCGCCCTCGACGCCGAGGTGCCCGCCGAGGTGCTGCGGGAGAGCACCGTCGGCGAGCTGACCGCGTTGCTCGCCCGCTGACCGAACCGTCTTTCCTCTTGATCCACTTGAATGGGAGATCCGTACATGGAGCCCGCGATACCCATCGAACTGGGCGGCCGGCTGATGGAGCTGGCCGAACGCAAGGACATCGCCCGTGCCGGGCAGGACCCGAAGGCGACCGAACGACAGCACGCCAAGGGCAAGCTGACCGCTCACGAGCGCATCGAACTACTGCTGGACAAGGGCAGTTTCCAGGAGGTCGAACCGCTGCGCCGGCACCGGGCGACCGGCTTCGGCCTGGAGGCGAAGAAGCCCTACGGCGACGGTGTGATCACCGGCTGGGGCACGGTCGAGGGCCGTACGGTCTTCGTCTACGCCCATGACTTCCGTGTCTTCGGCGGCGCGCTGGGCGAGGCCCACGCCTGCAAGATCCACAAAATCATGGACATGGCCATCGCCGCCGGGGCGCCGCTGGTGTCCCTCAACGACGGTGCGGGCGCCCGCATTCAGGAGGGTGTCTCCGCGCTCGCCGGGTACGGCGGCATCTTCCAGCGCAACACCCGGGCCTCCGGCGTCATCCCGCAGATCAGCGTGATGCTGGGCCCGTGCGCGGGCGGCGCGGCGTACTCGCCCGCCCTGACCGACTTCATCTTCGCCGTCCGGGACATCTCGCAGATGTTCATCACCGGGCCCGACGTGGTCCGCGCGGTCACCGGCGAGGAGATCAGCCAGAACGGGCTCGGCGGCGCGGACGTGCACGGCGCTGTCTCCGGAGTGGCGCACTTCGTCCACGACGACGAGGAGAGCTGCCTCGCCGAGGTGCGCTATCTGCTGTCGCTGCTGCCGTCCAACAACCGTGAGCTGCCGCCGCGCCACGTCAGCGGTGACCCGGGCGACCGGTCCGGGGACGTGCTGCTCGACCTGGTGCCGCACGACGGCAACCGCTCGTACGACATGCGCGGGGTCGTCGAGGAGCTCGTCGACGACGGCGACTACGTGGAGGTGCACGCGGGCTGGGCGCCGAACATCGTCTGCGCGCTGGCCCGGATCGACGGCCACACCGTCGGCATCGTCGCCAACCAGCCAGCCGCCATGGCGGGTGTCCTGGACATCAAGGCGAGCGAGAAGGCCGCGCGGTTCGTGCAGTTCTGCGACTCCTTCAACATCCCGCTGGTCACGCTGGTCGACGTGCCCGGCTTCCTGCCGGGCGTGGACCAGGAGCACGAGGGCATCATCCGGCGCGGCGCCAAGCTGCTGTACGCGTACTGCAACGCGACCGTGCCGCGGGTCTCGGTGGTGCTGCGCAAGGCGTACGGCGGCGCGTACATCGTGATGGACTCCCGCTCCATCGGCGCCGACATCGCGCTGGCCTGGCCGACCAACGAGATCGCGGTCATGGGGGCCGAGGGGGCCGCCAACGTGGTCTTCCGGCGGGAGATCGCGGCCGCGGACGATCCCGACGCGATGCGTCAAGAGAAAATCGACCAGTACAAGGAGGAGCTGGTCCACCCTTACTACGCCGCCGAACGTGGGCTGGTCGACGACGTCATCGACCCGCGCGAGACCCGGGCGGTCCTGGCCCGTTCGCTCGCCATGCTCGCGGCCAAGCACGCCGAGCTGCCGCGCCGCAAGCACGGCAACCCGCCTCAGTGAGCAGGGAGGAAACCATGAGCATCCAGCGCCCCGCCCTTGTCCCCGTTCCCGATCCCGCCCCCGATCCCGTCCTGGAACCCGCGTCCGGTCCGCTTTTCCGGATCGAGCGCGGCTGCCCCTCCCCGGAGGAGTTGGCCGCGCTGACCGCGGTACTGATGGCCGTCACCGCGGGCCCCGGCGTCGCACCCGACGACACGGCCCGCAAGCACCAGGTCGTCGCCCTGTGGCGCCGCCCCGAACGCGTCACCGGCTTCGACGGCCCCCGCACCTGGCGAGCGGCGGCCTGAACCCGTCACGGGCACCACAGCCCGAAGGGGCCGGAGAGTTCACCAGAACTCTCCGGCCCCTTGGTCGTGCCCCCTCAGGGGCGCGGGGAACTGCGCGACCAGCCCACGACAACCCGCACCCTGAGCCCGACCCGCAGTCCCCCCATCTCCTCAGCGCTCCAGATCCCCATGCTGAGCAGGATCCCGGAGCATCGACCGCAGCCCCGGTTCCATCTCCACAAGACGCTCCACCGCGTCCGGGGCGTAGAGATAAGCGGTAGGCACGGCGCGAAGGGCGACGGGCCGATCTCCCGCCCCGGCCAGCGCCACCGCCGCGATGTGGGTGGAACACAGGGGCAGGTTGCCCACCACCCAACCCGTCGGCCGCTCGGCCAGCCCCGCCTCACCGAGGTAGTCGAGGTCGGCTCCCCGGGTCAGCCCGGTGCCCAGCCCCTTCAGATACGCCTCCTTGCGTGTCCACAGGCGGCCGAAGGCCATGGTCCGTTCGTGCTCGGGAATCTTCCCGAGCTCCTCCCGCTCGGCCGGATGCAGCGCCGGCAGACACGCCTCGGCGGTCTGGGGCGACGGCAGCCGCTGGACGTCGGCGCCCACCCGTGACTCCGCCACCACCACGATCGCCAGGCCGTGGCTGTGCGAGAGCGAGAACTGGGGGGCGCCGCCGGGCACGCCGAGCACCACGGGCTTGCCGTGGCGTTCACCGTTGCCGTTGTACCGCTCGCCGGCGAGGTTGAGCCGGCTCGGTTCGATGCCGGTGTAACCGGCGAGGACCCGGCGCAGTCCCACGTGCGCCGCGGCGTACATCTGGCGGTCGTCGGGCCGCCGATAGGAGTCGGCCCGACCTCTCTCGTACGCGTCGAGCTCGTCGTACGGGACGTCACGCGGCGAGTCGGGCGGTGGCAGCAGCCACACGTCCAACTCCCCTCGCGCTACGGCGAGCCGGCGCACCGTCGGGGTCAACGGCGGCCCTCCGCGTGAGCCTTGGCATGGTTCAGGGTGGCCAGGCTGTTGGTGGACAGAGCGGTGTGGACGTACTCGCGCGCGTCGGCGACGGTGGCGGTGTCACCGAGGATGCTCTCGATGTTGTCCGTGTTGAGGGTGACCGTGTGCTGGGAGGTCGCCGCGACGCCCTGGTCGGTGTCCTGGAAGGTCCAGTGACCGGTGTGCAGGGTCATCAGGGCGGGCAGGGTGACCTGCTTGTACGCGATGCGCTGGTGGGGGAAGGTCACCCGGTAGGACTTGGTGGTGTGGACGGAGCCGTCCTTGGCCCGGGTGTCCATCTCCAGGGTTTGGAGCCCCACGGTGTCCTCCTCCAGACGGACCGTCGCGACGTGCGGCAGACGTTCCGACCACAGGTGGGCCTCGTTGATGAAGGCGTACACGTCCTTGGCGGACCCGACGACGTGGACGGTGTCCTCGAACGAGAACGTCAACTCGGCGTCGGCGTATTCGCGTTCCGCGTTCTCCTTCAGCGCCGCGAGTTCCGCGACGGCGCTCCGGTCGATCTCGGCGCCGATCCGGTCCAGGGCCCCGGGGTCGTCGTCGGCGGCCCGGAACTCGTGCAGCAGCCGTACTCGGGACGCGTTCTCTCCGAGCGGTTCGACGAGCCAGGCGCCGCCGAGGCCGGCGACGGGGGCCGTGGTGACCAGGTGCTGGAAGTTGACCCGCAGCTTGGCGGGTTCGACGATCCGGCGCAGCGGACGGCAGCGAGGTTCGCCCGCCGCGGTCGGTGCGGTCTCCCAGATCGTCAGCCGCTCCTCGCCCTCGGGAGCCTCCTCGTACTCGACGTGGATGACCGAGGGGAAGATCCGCGGCCAGTTCCCCACCTCGGCGATCAGCCGGTGGACGGTGTCCGCCGGGACCGCGATGGTGATCTCGTGCGCGACTTGGCGCATGCCCGGGTGTTCCATGCGTGCTGTCTCCTCGTCCTGGTGTGGCGCGCGGGGGCGGGACGGGAACGGGAACGTGACGGACAGAAAAGCCGCTGCCGGGTGGGGGATTCCCGGCAGCGGCCAGCCAGTGGGGATGGGAACGCGCCCGTGCGTCCGCGTCCGTGCGCGATCTGTCATACGTGCTTCTGTTGTGCGTGGGTCTGCCGTGCGGGCGGGGCTGCCATGTCTTCAGAGCCGCCGTGCGGGTGTTTCACGTGAAACAACGTGCAGACCCGGTGACGGGCCGACCGCCGCCCGACCGGTCGGCCCGCCACCGGGTGGCTCACTCGCCCGCGGAGCGGGTGTGGACGACCTGGTAGGTGTTCTCGTCCTGCCAGGTCTGGAGCGCGGCGACGCGGGCGTCGACCTTCTGGCGCTCCGGGGAGCGCTCGCCCTGGGGCACGGAGCGGAAGGCGTCGTACGCCTCCTTGCTGTCCCACTGGGAGTAGACGACGACGAACTTGCCCTCGATGCCACGGGCACGCAGGCCGCGCAGCACCGTGTGGGTGCGGTAGCCGGGGACGTCGACCAGCCACGTCTGGGACTCGCCCAGGGCGTCGATCAGGTCCTCCTGGTTCTCCGGCAGCACGCCGAACAGCTCGATGGCCGTGTAGTCGTCGCGGGACGGGGAGATCTCGGTGACGCCGCCCAGTTCCGGCTTCTGCTGCGTGAAGGCGATCTCGTTCTGGAGCAGACGGATCGAGGTGGTGATCTCACCGAAGAGCGGGAGGGTGCGGTGCTTGAACTCCTCACCGGCGTAACGGCTCTCCAGGTCCTCGGTGCTGCGCCACTGGATGAAGTTGGCCGTTCCCGGCTTGTCCTGCCCGGCGTGGACCGTGCTGGATATCCAGCCCTCGTAGGCCGCCGTGTCGACGATCTGGCGCATCGCGGCGAGCAGCTTGACCTGCTTCTCGGCGGCGTCGGTCGAGAACAGGTTGAGAACGGTCAGGTGCTGACCATCGGCTGCGATCTTCGGCATTCTCTCGTCTCTTCCGTTCGAGGAAATGGGAGTGCGAATGAAGGTGCGGGTGGAGCTACGAATGGAGCTACGAATGCAGCATGGCAAGAAGATCTGCCCATGTGAAAGGGTCGGCACTTCAGGATTGGCGGCGCTTTTGTCAATTGTTTGAGTGCGGTGTCAGATCTTTCTCAACTTCGTCAGGGCTGTGAAAAGCGGCCTTGGTTGCCGATTGGCGCGGGCGCCATGCTCGGGTAATGCAGCCAGGCCCGGAAGTATTAGAGATATCCACTCTCCTTGACCGGTACCTCATCGGTCTCGACGACGACGAACTCGACGACGCGTGGGCGCGGGGGCTCTTCACGAAGGACGCCCTGGTCGAGTTCCCGATGAGCCGGCACGAGGGCCTCGACGGACTCGCCGGCTACCACCGTGACGCGCTGGCGGCCTTCGCCGCCACCCAGCACCTCGGTTCGCCCGCGGTCGTCGACCTCGACGACGCCGGTGAGCGGGCCGTGCTGCGCGCCAACCTCGTCTCGACGCATGCGCACCACCCCGGTGCGGCGGACGAGCCCCTGTTCCAGGTCGGCACCCTCGCGACCGGCGAAGCCCGCCGCGCCGCGGAGGGCTGGCGGCTCTCCTCCCTGACCTTCCGCGTGCTGTGGACCCGCGGCACCCCGCCCCGACCCCGGGAGCCCCAATGACGACGCTGGCGGCGGCCAGTCCCCAGGACATGAAACTCGCGATCATGCTTGCCGACATCGGCGTGGTGCTCGTGGCCGGCGCCGCACTCGGCCGGCTCGCGCAGAAGCTGCGTCAGCCGATGGTGGTCGGCGAGATCACCGCGGGCGTCCTGCTCGGCCCGAGCGTCCTCGGCCTGCTGCCGGGGAACCTCACCGAGCGCCTCTTCCCCGCCGACGTAAGGCCGTTGCTGTCCGCGGTCTCCCAGGTCGGTCTGATCCTGTTCATGTTCGTGGTCGGCTGGGAGTTCGAGAAGCGCCTGATCAAGCCGCACGCCCGGCTCGCCGCGGGCGTATCGCTCTCGTCGATCGCGATGGCCTTCGGCCTGGGTGTGGCGCTGGCCCCCTTCCTTTACGACGAGCACTCCACGGTGGCCGGACACCACATCTCCTTCGTCGCGTTCGCCACCTTCATCGGCACCGCGATGTCGGTGACCGCCTTCCCCGTCCTGGCGCGGATCCTCACCGAGAACAAGCTCCTGGACACCCGGGCCGGTTCGCTCTCGCTGGCCAGCGCCGCCATCGACGACCTGCTCGCCTGGTGCCTGCTGGCCTATGTCTCGGCCCTGGTCACGGCGAACGGGAACTACTCCGACCTCGCCCGCATCGGCCTCTGCAGCGCGCTCTACGTGGCCGGGATGCTGCTGGTCGTACGGCCGCTGGTGGCCCGGCTGGTATGGCGCTGGGCTGCCACCGAGCGCTGGTCGGCGCTGCTCGCGGTGCTGTGCGCGGGCGCCCTGACCTCGGCCTGGCTGACCACCTGGATCGGCATCCACGCCATCTTCGGGGCCTTCCTGTTCGGGTTCGTGATGCCCCGTGAGCCCGCCATGGTTCTCGCGGAGCATCTGCGCAAGCCCATGGACCACGTCAGCGTCGTGCTGCTCCCGGTCTTCTTCATCGTCACCGGGCTCGGCGTGGACCTCGGTTCGCTCACCGCCGGTGACCTCGTCGCGCTCGTCGCGATCATCGTCGTGGCCTGCGCCGGCAAGCTGGTCGGCGCCATCCTTCCGGCGCGGCTGGCCGGGTTCTCCTGGCGTGAGTCGAAGGACCTGGGGCTGCTGATGAACACCCGGGGCCTGACCGAACTCATCATCCTCAACGCCGCCGTCAGCCTGGGCGTCCTCGACACCCGCATGTTCACGATGCTCGTGATCATGGCGCTCGTCACGACGGCGATGGCGGGTCCGCTGCTGTCCAGGCGCCGCCCGGTGCCGGCCGTCGTGCCCGAGCCGTCCGAGCCGTCCGAGGCCCCGGCTTCGCGCGCCGCCTGATCAGGAACGCCCCCGGCACCCCCGTAACCGGGCACCCCGAACCCGGTACCCCCAACCCCCGAACTCCGTAACCGCGTAACTCCGTAACCCCGTATCCGAGAACGAGAGGGCTGTCGTGATCCCCGTTTCGCAAGCCATCCCCGAGCAGCTCGGTCCGGTCGACGGCCGCGCGCTGCGCACCGTGTGCGGACACTTCGCCACCGGTGTCACGGTCATCACCTCGGGCAGCGGCGACAACGCCACGGGCGCCACGGTGAACTCCTTCACCTCGGTCTCCCTGGACCCGGCGCTGGTGCTCATCTGCCTGCACGACGACTCCCGGCTGCTGCCCGTGGTCCAGGAGTCCGGCGGCTTCGTCGTGAACTTCCTGACGCAGCGGCAGGAGCCCGTGGCCTGGGCGTTCGCCGGTCGGCGGACCGCCCGGATCGAGGAGGTGCCGCACCACAGGTCCGTCCTCGACCTGCCGGTGCTCAGCGAGGCGCTCGCGCATCTGGAGTGCCGGCTGGTCACCGAGTACGACGGCGGCGACCACACCATCCTGCTGGGCGAGGTCGTCGGTCTGCGCGCGCCCTCCGAGGCCGAACAGGAGGACCCGCTGATCTTCTTCCAGGGCTCCATGCGGACACCGGCATGGAGCTGAGGGACCTACCCGGTTCAGTGGCGGGCCGCGGCCTCCTCCGCCTCGTCGAACGCCTGCCGCGCCTGCTCCACCAGCGGCAGGTGGCCGGTCGACCAGTCGAAGAGCGACGCGAACAGCGGGGCCAGGGTCCGTCCCAGGTCGCTGATCTCGTACTCCACGCGGGGCGGCACCTCCGGGTAGTACGTGCGGATCACCAGTCCGTCCCGCTCCAGCTGGCGCAGTCGCTGCGTCAGCACCTTCGGCGTGATGGTGCCGATGTTGCGGTGCAGTTCCACGAACCGCTGGGTGCCGAAGGCGTTCAGCGTCCACAGGATCGGCGTGGTCCAGCGGCTGAACACGATGTCGAGGACCGGGGCGATCGGGCACCTCTGCGGGGTGCCGGCGCCGGCCGCGTGCGCGGCTTCGGGGCTGGTCATGACCGGCATGCCGGTCGCGTCGGCGGCGCCGCTCGCGGCCGTACGGCCCTGCGTGGCTGTGTCCTTCATTCCGACCATCACCTTCCGGGAAGTCACTTTCCTCTAGGTACCTACTATACCCAGGATGCTAGCTTCCAAGAAGCCAGCAAAGCCAGTACCTCCCTGTACGTCCCCGTCCGAGAATCCTCATGCTCCTAGGGAGTGACATGTCCATCCAAGAGTCCACCCACAGCCCCGCCAAGGCGGCGGGCGAGTCCGGGCCGGCTCGCCGCCCCGGCCTCATCCTGGCCTTCCTCTGCCTGGCCGGCTTCATGACCTTCCTCGACGTGTCGATCGTGAACGTCGCCCTGCCGACCATCGAGGACGAGCTCAACATCTCCACCACCGCTCTCCAGTACGTGGTCACCACCTACGGCATGCTCCTCGGCGGCTTCCTGCTGCTGACCGGCCGGCTCGCCGACACCCTCGGCCGCCGCCGGATGCTGCAGACCGGCCTGCTCCTGTTCGCCGGTTCCTCGCTGCTCGCCGGGGTCTCGCAGAACGCCGCGATGCTGATCGGCGCCCGCGGTGCCCAGGGCCTGGGGGCCGCGTTCATCGCCACCGCCGCGCTCAGCCTGCTGACCAACAACTTCGAAGAGGGCCCGGCCCGCAACAAGGCGCTCGGTGCCTGGGGCGCGCTCAGCGGTCTCGCCGCCGTCGCCGGTGTCACCCTCGGCGGTCTGCTCACCGACGGGCCCGGCTGGCGCTGGATCTTCTTCATCAACGTCCCGATCGGCGTCATCGGCGCCCTGGTCGCCCCGATGGTCGTCGGCGAGAGCCGCTCCGCCCAGCGGAGCAAGTCCTTCGACGTCGCCGGCGCGGTCACCCTCACCGCCGGCCTGGTCCTGCTGATCTTCACCCTCGGCCAGACCGTCTCCGACTCCAATGTCCCGACCGGCCGGGTCGTCGGCGGGTTCATCCTCTCCGCGATCCTGCTCGTCTCCTTCATCGTCATCGAGCGCCGCGCCAAGGAGCCGCTGATGCCGCTCGGCATCTTCCGCCGCCCCTCGCTGCGCGCCGCCAACGGCATCGCCATCCTGTTGCTCGGCACCTGCGTCACCCTGTTCTTCTTCGCCAGCCTCTTCATGCAGCAGGTCCTGGACTACTCCGCCGTCAAGACCGGCTTCGCGTACGTGCCGCTCGCGGTGCTCACCGCCGTCGGCGCCGGCGTCGCCTCCCAGGTCGTCACCAAGGTCGCCGCCAAGCCCGTCCTGCTGGTCGGCCTCGCGCTCGCCGCGACCGGCATGATGCTGCTGTGGCGTGCCCCGTCCGACGCCTCCTACCTGACGGACGTGCTGCCCGCCTTCGTCCTGATGGGCCTCGGCCTCGGAATGTCCTTCGTCCCGCTGCAGGTCTCCGCGTTCGCGGGGATCGAGGAGCGCGAGTCGGGTCTGGCCGCCGGTCTCATCAACACCGCCCAGGAAGTCGGCGGCGCGCTCGGCCTCGCGGTCGCGGCGACCTACGCCTTCCGCAGGGTCGACGAGCTGACGGCCAAGGCCCACGGTGTTCCCGCCCTGGTCCAGGAGGCCCGTACGACCGTCTTCCACGACGCGTTCCTCGTGGGCGCCTGCTTCGCCGCCGCCGCCTTCGTGGTGACCCTGGTGCTGCTGCCGTTCACCAGGTCCTCCGAGCAGTCCGCGGCCGTCCCCGCACACGCCTGACGGAAGACCAGAGACCGAAGTCGGACGACGGAAGAACGGACCCGGCCATGTCCAAGCCCCTGCCCCTGTCCGCCGCGGCGGAGGAGTTCCTCGCCGAGAACGCCCTGTGCACCCTCACCACCCTTCGCCCGGACGGCACGCCGCACGTCGCGCCCGTACGGTTCACCTGGGACGGTGAGGCGGGCCTGGCCCGGGTGATGACCACGGTGCACCGCCGCAAGTCCCGCAACCTGTTAGCCAGGGCCGGTGGCCGGGCCGCCGTGTGCCAGCTGGTCGGCCCCCGCTGGATCACCCTGGAGGGCCCGGCCACCGTCTCCACCGACCCGCCCCGGGTGGTGGAGGGGATGCGCCGCTACGCCAAGCGGTACTGGTCCCAGCCGCCGCAGCCCCCGGGCCTCGCGGTCATCGAGATCGCGGTCGACCGCGTGATGGGCCTGTACTGAACGGCCTGTACCGAACTCCCGGGGCACATACGGGGCGAGAGGGTGCCGGAAGACACTTCCGGCACCCTCTCGCATGCTCCGCCTGTAGTTGACCCCCCGTACCCCCCAGTAGCTGCAAGGCCTCTGACGAACTTGTCAGAGTCCTGTATCGGCGGCCATTCAGCTTCCCGGGAGCCCTCGGAATACTGGAGAAAACGCCAGCGGGAGAGGGAATATGGACGCCTTCAATGCCGATGTGATCGTTGCCGGAGCGGGACCCTCGGGCCTCATGCTCGCGGGAGAACTGCGCCTCTCGGGTCTCTCGGTCATCGTGCTCGACCGGCTGGAACAGCCGATGCAGCAGTCCCGTGCGCTGGGATTCTCCGCCCGTACGATCGAGGAATTCGGCCAGCGTGGACTTCTCGAGGATTTCGGTCCGCTGGAGACCATACCCGGCGGCCATTTCGGTGGACTCCCCATCGACTACCGCATTGTCGAGGGCGGCAATTTCGGTGTCCGCGGTGTTCCGCAGTCACGCACCGAGGCCATCATCAACAAGTGGGCCGTGGGTCTGGGCGCCGACGTCCGCCGGGGCCACGAGGTCATCGGCCTGACGCAGGACGAGAACGGGGTCCAGGTCGAGGTCGCGGGCCCGGAGGGCGTCGAGACGCTGCGCGCCGCGTACGTCGTCGGCTGTGACGGCGCCCGCTCCACCGTCCGCCACCTGGCCGGGATCGACTTCCCCGGCGTCAGCGCCACCATCGAGATGAAGATGGCGGACGTCGCCGGAGTCCAGCTGCGGCTGCGCCCCACCGGTGAGGTCGGCGAGGCCGGCATGGTCGTGGTCCTGCCGCTCGGCCCGGGCGCCACCCGCGTGGTGGTCTTCGAGCGCGGCGCCGGTGTCCGCCCCACCCAGGAGCCGCCCACCTTCGAGGAGGTGGCCGCCGCCTTCCAGAGGGTGACCGGCGAGGACATCAGCGGTGCCAAGCAGCTGTGGACCAGCTACTTCACCGACGCCAGCCGGCATGCCGCCGAGTACCGCAAGGGCCGGGTCTTCCTCGCGGGCGACGCCGCCCACATCCACCTGCCGATCGGCGCCCAGGGCATCAGCGCGGGCGTCGGCGACGTGGTCAACCTCGGCTGGAAGCTCGCCGCCGCCGTCAAGGGGCACGCCCCCCAGGGCCTGCTCGACACCTACCACTCCGAGCGCCACCCGGTCGGCGCCCGCATCGTCTACAACACCCTGGTCCAGCGCACCCTCTACCTCGGCGGTCCCGAGGCCCAGCCGCTGCGCGACCTGTTCGCCGAACTGGTCCAGATCGAGGACGTACGACGTCACCTCGTCGGCCTGGTCACCGGCCTGGACATCACCTACGGCGCCGTCGAGGGCGGCCACCCGCTGCTCGGCCGCCGGCTGCCCGACCAGGACCTGCTGGTCGGCGACGAGAAGACCACCACGTACGAGCTGCTGCACCAGGGCCGCCCGGTCCTCCTCGACCTGCATGACAACGCGGCGCTGCGCGAGGCTGCGGCCGCCTGGTCCGACCGCGTCGACGTCGTCACCGCCACCCGGCCCGACGCCGCCGCCCCGGCCGCCGACCTCCTCGTACGCCCCGACGGCTACATCGCCTGGGTCGGCGCCGACGGTTCCACGGACGGCCTGACCGACGCGCTCGCCCAGTGGTTCGGCGAGCCCGGCACCGCCACCTGAACCCCTCCGGTCGATCCCCATCCCTTCAGTAGGACGCGCGCCACCCATCCGACCCGTCCGTGAAACGAGAAAGAGGAGTGCGGTCTTGCCCACCAAGGCTGAGGAAGCGAAGAAGGCCGACAAGGCCGCCGAGTGGACCGAATGCGACGTAGCCATCCTGGGGTCGGGCCTCGCGGGCTCGATCATGGGAGCGATCCTGGCCCGTCAGGGCGCGAACGTGGTGCTCATCGACGCCGGTCAGCACCCGAGGTTCGCCGTAGGTGAGTCCCAGAACCCGCAGCTCGTCGAGTGGCTGCACATTCTGGCCGTGCGCTACGACGTCCCCGAGATCAAGCACATGCTGGACGTGAAGGCCGTGACCGAGCACATCGGTCCGACGCACGGCCGCAAGCAGAGCTTCGGCTTCGTCACGCACCGGCCGAACCGCGAGCCGGACCCGCACGAGGCGACGATGTTCGTCATCCCGAAGATGCTCACCGAGGCGGTGCACCTCTTCCGCCAGGACACGGACTCGCACTACCTGAACGTCGCCGCCAAGTACGGCTGCACGCTCCGCCAGAACTGGTTCGCCACCGACCTCGACGTCGACGACGACGGCGTCACCATCACCGGCAGGAACGGCGAGGTCTTCCGGGCCAAGTACCTGATCGACGCGAGCGGTTTCCGCTCCCCGCTCGCGCAGAAGTTCGACCTGCGCGAGAACCCGCCCCGGCACAAGCACCACGCGCGCTCACTGTTCACGCACTACGTCGGCATCAAGCCGTACGACGACGTGTGCAACTACCCGGAGGCGCTGCGCCCGCCCGCCGAGTCGCCCTTCCACGGCGGCACCCTGCACCACCTCATCGAGCGGGGCTGGTTCTGGATCATCCCGTTCGACAACTACAAGGACTCCAAGAACCCGGCCTGCAGTGTCGGCCTGACCTTCGACGAGCGGCTGTACCCCAAGCCGAAGGACATGACGCCGGACCAGGAGTTCAACCACTACCTCGACATGTACCCGGCGGTGAAGCGGCAGTTCGAGGGCGCCAAGCGGATCCGCGAGTGGGTCTCCACCGACCGCCTCCAGTACTCCTCCAAGCGCACCATCGGCGCCCGCTGGTGCCTGATGTCGCACGCGGCCGGTTTCATCGACCCGCTGTACTCGCGCGGTCTGTCCAACACCTTCGAGGTCGTCGACGCCCTCGCCTACCGGATCCTGGACGCCCTGCGCGAGAACGACTTCACCGAGGAGCGCTTCGAGTACGTGGAGCGTCTGGAGCAGGGGCTCCTGGAGTACAACGACAAGATCGTCAACAGCTCGTACATCGCCTTCAGCCACTTCCGGTTGTGGAACGCGGTGTTCCGGGTGTGGGCCTGCTTCACCACGCCGGCCACCATGCGCCAGATCATGGCGCGCCAGAACTTCCAGTTCGACGGTGACGACCGGCACTTCAAGGAGATGGAGAAGGCGCCCTACACCGGCCTGTGGTGGCCGGACAGCCACGCCTTCAAGGTCCTCTTCGACACCACCGCCGAGACCTGCGAGCGGTACGAGGCGGGCGAGATCGACGGTGACAAGGCCGCGGACATCGTCTTCGAGGCGATCCGCGACTGCGAGTCCGTCAACACGCCCTTCGGCTGGAAGGGCCCCGAGGACCTCCGGTTCTTCCGGGCCACCACCCCCACGATGATGAAGTTCATGTGGTGGGCCAGCACCTCCGGTCCCAAGGAGATGCGCGACCTCGGCCGCTCGATGCTGGCCGGCGTAGTCAAGCAGGGGGTGCGCGGCCGCAAGGTGTCCTGACCGCGGCCCCATCTCGAAGGCGCCATCTCGAAGACGCCACCTCGAAGGCGCCACCTCGAAGACTCCATCTTGAAGGCACCGCCTCGAAGGCACCCCCTCGAAGGCCCCGCCTCCCGGCCCGCCTTCACAGAGCCACTTCCCCCCGGATCCGGCGCCGGGCCCACCTTCCCCCCGTGGGCCCGGCGCCGGCCCCCTTGCTCCTCCCTTTGCGTCTCCCCCACTGACTTCCACCTACATCCACTACATCCACCGTTTCCTAGAACCTTGGGACATCCGTGATCACTCGTAGAGCACTGATCGGTGCGGGAACGGCCGCCGTCGGTCTGGCCGTCCTGCCCAACAGCCCTGTCTCCGCGGGCTCTTCCGCCCCCTGGAGCACCCTCGCCGGCAAGCTCCAGGGACAGCTGGTGCTGCCCACCGACTCCGGCTACGGCGTGGCCAAGCAGCTGGAACTCGGCCAGTTCGACTCGGTCAACCCGCAGGCCGTCGCGTACTGCGTCAGCTCCTCCGACGTCTCCGTCGCGCTGCGCTTCGCCCAGGACAACGCACTGCCGTCCGCGGTCCGCAGTGGCGGCCACAGCTTCGGCGGCTACTCGACCACGCCCGGCCTGATCATCGACGTGTCGCGGCTCAACGCGATCACCGTCGGCAGCGGCACCGTCGACATCGGCCCCGGCGCCAAGAACGTCGAGATACTCAACGCGCTCGCCCCGCACGCCCTGGTGGTCAGCGAGGGCGGCTGCCCCACCGTGTCGGCCGGCGGCTTCCTCCAGGGCGGCGGCTTCGGCTTCCTGACCCGCCCGACCGGCATGGCCTGCGACGCGATCACCTCGGCCGAGGTGGTTCTCGCCGACGGCTGCGTGGTGACCGCCTCGCCGACCAGCCATCCCGACCTCTTCTGGGCGATCCGCGGCGGCGGTGGCGGCAACTTCGGCGTCGTCACCCGTTTCACGGTCACCCCGCACGAGGGCGACCAGATGGCCATCAGCAACCTGATCTTCCCGTACGACCGCGCGGCCGACGTGCTGCACGGCGTGGGCCAGTGGCTGGTGGACGCCCCCCGCACCATCGGCGGCGGCGCCTACCTCGTCCAGGCCGACGCGGCGCCCGGCACCGTACCGGCGCTCAACGTCTTCCTCGCCTCCCGCGGCACCCCGGCCGAACTGGCCTCGGAGGCGGCGCGGCTGCTGTCGCTGACCGGCGCGGTGACGGCCCGCCAGGACGCGGTCATGACGTACCAGCAGGTCATGATGATGATCTTCGGTTGCAGCACTCTGACCCAGGACCAGTGCCAGCGCGCCGGGAAGTCGCCGAGCGGGGTGCTCACCCGGCCGGCCTTCGGTCTGGAGCGGACCCGGCTGGGCAGCGCGCCCTACGCGCAGAGCGACTGGGCGAACGTGGTGACGGCCTTCGACGCCGACCGCAAGGCCGGGCAGGCCCGGTACCTCGACTTCCACTTCTTCGGAGGCGCGGCCAACGACCCGGCCCGCACCGACACGGCGTACGTGCACCGTGACTCTCTCTTCTCCGTCAACTACCGGGTCCTGATCAACGACCCGGCCCAGGTCACCGCCGAGACCAAGGCCGTCGCCACGAGCTGGGTCGACCACGGGTTCGACACCATCGACCCGCTGTCCAACGGCGAGACGTACCAGAACTGGATGGACGCGAAGCTGCCGAACTGGCGGCAGTCGTACTACGCCGAGAACTACGCGCGGCTGAAGGTCGTGAAGGCGAAGTACGACCCGTACCACTATTTCAAGTTCGCCCAGGGCATCGGAGCCTGACGCTTCGTGAACCCGGCCATCTCATGGACCCGGCCATCTCATGAACCCGGACGTCTCATGGACCCGGACATGTGGAAGGGCCGCCGGATCGATCTCCGGCGGCCCGCCCGCTCGATCGTCTGCCGCGTCGCCTCGTCAGGGACGACGTCCGTACCAGCCCACCAGCTTGTCGATGTCGGGAGCGTCCTCGTGCACCTCCACCACAGGACCGAACGGCACCTGGCCGCCGCGGGGTTCCGCGGGCACGGCCCGGTGCATGTTGGCCAGCGGCGCGGCGAGCATCTCCGGGTCCCACTCGGGGCTCTGGCCGGTCGCCTTCGCCAGGTCCCAGGCGTGCAGCACGAACTCGTTGGTGTAGATCACCGAGGCGACCACCCCGGGAACCGGGCCCCAGGGCAGGCCGATCTGGCGGCCCAGTACGGCCGGGTCCGACCACACCGCGTCGAACTCCTTCGTCGCCTCCGCCCATGCCTTGGCCCAGTCGCCGTCGGCGACGTCCTGGGCGAAGTGCGGAACGCTCATGAAGGAGCCGCCCGCGCCCATGACGGCGACCCGGCGCAGCACGGACACCACGTGGTTGGCCATGTCACGGACCGAGTAGTCGGGACACGGGGTGACGGTGTCGTACTGCTCGGGGCGCAGCGCGGCGAGCGTATGTCCGGTGAGCTCGACGGCCTTGAACAGGCCGCCACGGGGGTCGGTCGGCGGGTTGGCGGGGGGATTGGTGCTGTCAGCCATGTCTTGAGTCATGCCTTCATCGTCGACGTCAAACAGGTCACCTTGTGGCCTATTACCGAAGCCTCATCAGATCTTGCTGAAAATAGATGTATTGGCTCAAAGCATCTCAAAATCTCAGATCTCAGATCTCGAAATCTCGGAGGGGGCCGGTTGCTGTGAAGGCTGACCGTCTGGTGGCGACCCTGCTGCTGCTCCAGGCGCGCGGGCGGGTGACCGTGCGCGAGGTGGCCCAGGAACTGGAGGTGTCGGAGCGCACCGCACGCCGTGACCTGGAGGCCCTCACCACCGCCGGTGTCCCCGTCTACTCGCAGCGCGGCCGGGGTGGCGGCTGGAGCCTGGTCGGCGGCGCCCGCACCGATCTGACCGGTTTCACCTCGCGGGAGATCGGGGCGTTGTTCCTGGCCGCGGGCCCCTTGTCGGCCTCACCCGAACTGCGTGCCGCGTTACGGAAGTTGATGCGGGCGGTGCCCGCGCCCATGCGGCCGCACGCCGAGGCGGCCGCCAAGGCCATCCTCATCGACGGTGTCGACTGGTCGCGCACGGCGGGTGGCGGCGGCCCCCACCAGCACACCCTGGAGCGGGCGGTGCTCGACGGCGAACAGGTCCGGCTCGGCTACGCCCATCCCGACCAGGCTCCCGGCGAGCGCACGGTGCACCCGCTCGGCCTGGTCTCGAAGGCCGGCCGCTGGTACCTCGTCGCCGGGACCGAGGCGGGACTGCGCACCTTCCGGCTCAGCAGGGTCACCTCCGCGACCCGGACCGGTGAGCCGGTGCGACGCCCGGAGGGTTTCGACCTCGCCGCCGCCTGGCGGGAGCTGGCCGCCGAGGTGGAGCAGCGGCTGACCGCGGCGACCGTACGGGCGCGGGCCGACCGCGACGCCCTGCCGGTGCTGCGGCAACTGCTGGGCGGGCGGTTGCGGACGGGCGAGGCCCAGGTCGACGGCCGGGTCGAGTTCACGGCCGACGGTCCGTCGGTGGAGGTGCTCGCCGCGCAACTGGCCGGTCTCGGCGGCCGCGTCGAGGTGCTCGATCCGCCGGAGGCGCGGGAGTCGCTCGTACGGCTGGGCCGCTCGCTCACCGCGGTGTACGGCGGCCGCGAGGAAGAGATCCGCTCGGATAGTCACTTTCCTGTAGGTACCTACTATACGGAGGATGTTAGCGTCCCTGTCATGGCCGCCCACCACGGATGACCGGCGGATTTCCCAGACCATCCCGAGACCATCCCCACGCCATCCCCCACGCCACGCCCCACACCGATGAAGCCGATGACTGCTGATTACTGGTTCGGATTAACGCACTAAGGGAGTTGTTTTTGATGATTGTCGTCACTGGAGCCACCGGAAATGTCGGACGTCCGCTGATCGAGGCGCTCGCCGAGGCGGGGGAGCAGGTCGTCGCGGTCTCGCGCCGCCCGCTGCCCTCCCCGGCGGAGGGTGTCCGCCACGCCCAGGCCGACCTCGGCAGCGCCGAGAGCATGCGGCCGGTCCTCGAAGGCGCCGACGCCTTCTTCATCCTGCTCGCCGGCGAACTGCTCGGTTACGGCGAGGCCGCGACCGACCTCCTGGCCGCCGCCAGGGACGCCGGCGTCAAGCGGGTCGTCCTGCTCTCCTCGCAGATCAACGCCACCCGCCCCGACTCCGCCTCGCACGGCAGGCTGCGCGAGTTCGAGGAGGCCGTACGCGGCTCGGGCCTCGACTTCACGATCCTGCACGCGGGTGGATTCGCCTCCAACGCCTTCGCCTGGGCCGAGTCGGTCCGCGCCGACCGCACGGTCTTCGCCCCGTTCGGTGACGTGGCCCTGCCGGTCGTCGACCCTGCGGACATCGCCGCGGTCGCCGCGGTCGTCCTGCGCGAGGACGGCCATGCCGGTCGTACGTACGAGGTGACCGGCCCCGAAGCGGTCAGCCCGCGTGCGCAGGCCGAGGTGATCGCCGAGGCCATCGGTGAGGAAGTGACCTTCGTGGAACTGACCCGCGAGGCCGCCCACACCCACATGGCCCAGTTCATGCCCGAGGACGTCATCCCCGGCACCCTGGACATCCTCGGCGCCCCGCTCCCCGCCGAGCAGCGGGTCAGCCCCGATGTGGAGAAGGTCCTGGGCCGTCCGGCCACCCCCTTCTCCGGCTGGGTGAGCCGCAGCCTCCCGGCGTTCAAGTAGCCCGCACGGCCCGCTCGGCCTGCTGGCCCCCCCCGGTACCGCCGCCGGATGCCCGCTGCGATCCATCCCCCGCGGCAGTGGGCATTCGGCGGCCCACACGGCCGCACGACAGTACGTGTCACGACAGCACGACAGTACGTATGGTGCGTCGGCTCGTGCGACGCGACGGCCCCGCAGGTTCGTGACCTGCGGGGCCGTCGCGTCGTCAGGGGCGCACCGGGGCTTGCCCGGCCTCCCCCCGGAGGGGCTACGCGGCGAAGCGCTCGGCGAACTCCTTGGCCTTCGTGACCGCCTCGTCGACGGCCTTGGCGCGGGAGGCCTCGTAAAGGGGGATGAGGTCGGCCATCGCCGGGTTGTGCGGCGCCATCGTGAGCTCCGGGACGATGACGTGGACGTCCAGGGCGAGGGTGTCGCGCAGGATCGCCTCCAGGTAGTTCTGGACGTACTCGTAACCCTCGCGCGGGGTGCCCGGCGCGTAGGAGCCGCCGCGGCTGGCGACGACCGTGACCGGGGTGCCCTTGACCTTCGAGTCCTCGCTCATGGCGGTACGGCCGATGAGGATCACCTGGTCCAGCCAGGCCTTGAGGGTCGAGGGGATCGTGAAGTTGTACATGGGCGCGCCGATCAGGATCGCGTCCGCCTGCTCCAGCTCCTCTATGAACGTCAGGCGCTCGGCGAAGGCGGCGGCCTGCTCGGGGGTGTGCGCGTCCGCGGGGGCGAACCCGGCGGTGTGGGCGTCGGCCGTGATGTGCGGGACCGGGTTCACGGCGAGGTCGCGGTAGATCACGGTGCCCTGCGGGTGCTGCTCCTCCCAGGCCTTGCGGAACGCGTCCGTGACCGTGCGGGAGGCGGAGGCTGCGCCCGGGAAAACGGACGAGTCGACGTGCAGGAGGGTGGCCATGGGGAATCTCCAGGAGAAGGGGGCGAACTTTTTGTACTGGACTAGAGATAACACAGCTACTTACTTTTTTTCATCCCCCCACGGGAACGCAGTACCCTGGACCCATGCCAGAGCCGGGGACTCATGACGCAGGGCCGTGCCAGAGGGTCGACGACGGCATGGCCCGCGTCTTCCAACTGCTCGGGAAGCGCTGGACCGGCCTGGTCGTGGCCGTGCTGCTGCCGCACCCCGCGCACTTCGCCGACCTGCGCAGGGCGATCCCCGGCATCAGCGAACGGATGCTCTCCGACCGCCTCACGGAACTCGGCGCGGCGGGGCTGGTCGTCCGCGAGGTCGACGAGGGCCCTCCGCTGCGGGTCGTGTACGGCCTGACGGAGGCGGGCGCCGCACTGCAACCCGCGCTCGTGGAACTCGGAACCTGGGCGGAGAAGCACCTGCCGGGGGGCCCGCCGTGCCCGGGCGAACTCCGCAAGTGACCCTGAACCGGGGCTGATTCGGAGGAGCCGCGTTTTCCACAGGCCGGGAGTTGTCCACAGGGTCTGACGCGTTTCAGCCACCGGCGGTACGGTCATCACGAGTTGATGTTCGTGCGTGACGGGGGAGGCAGTCGGTATGACGGATCTTGGTGCAGCGGATCAGGCGCAGCAGGACCAGCGGAGCCGGCCGGGCGGGCAGGACCATCAGGGCGAACAGGACCACCGGAGCGAGCAGGGCCGACAGGACCACCGGAGCGAGCAGGGCCGACAGGACCACCAGAGTGAGCAGGGCCGACAGGCGTCCAGGATCTCCGGGGTCTTCGGAGTGCGCGGATTCGCGGGCCGGCCCGTGCAGGCCGCACCCAAGGAAGAGGGCAAGGCGCTGCGCCGACGGGTGCCGCGCGCCGCGCACGCGGAGCTGACCTTCGACGCCGGCCGCCCGGACGCGGTGACCGCCGTCGAGGAGTCCAACCTCGGCCGGATCCCGGAGCTCACTCCGATACGGGTCGGCAGGATGGCCGCCACCCCCTTCGCCTTCCTGCGCGGTTCGGCCGGCCTCATGGCCTACGACCTCGCCCGCACCCCCACGACCGGCATCGCCGCCCAGATCTGCGGCGACGCCCACGCGGCCAACTTCGGCCTGTACGGAGACGCGCGCGGCGGCCTGGTCATCGATCTGAACGACTTCGACGAGACGGCACACGGCCCCTGGGAGTGGGACCTCAAGCGCCTCGCCACCTCGCTCGTGCTCGCGGGCAGGGAAGCGGGCGCGGACGAGGACGCCTGTCGCAAGGCCGCCCAAGACGCGGTCGGTGCCTACCGACGCACGCTGCGGCTGCTCGCGAAGCTCCCGGTACTGGACGCGTGGAACGCCATCGCGGACGAGGAACTCGTCTCCCACGCCGACGCCCACGACCTGCTCGGCACGCTGGAGCGGGTCATGGAGAAGGCGCGGGCCAACACCAGCGGACGGTTCGCGGCCAAGTCGACCCGGCCGACGGAGGACGGCAGCCACCGCTTCGTGGACGCGCCTCCGGTGCTGCGCCGTGTACCCGACGCGGAGGCGGCGGCGGTCGCGGCCTCGCTGGAGCACTACCTGACCACCGTCTCCGAGGACCGCCTCCCCCTCCTCGCGCGGTACGCGGTGCACGACGTCGCCTTCCGCGTCGTCGGCACGGGCAGCGTCGGCACCCGCTCCTACGTCGTGCTGCTCCTCGACCACCGCGGCGAACCCCTGGTCCTCCAGGTGAAGGAGGCCCGCGCCTCGGCGCTGCTCCCGCATCTGGCGACGGCCGGCCACGCCATACCGCAGGTGCCGCACGAGGGCCGCCGGGTGGTCCTCGGCCAGAAGCGCATGCAGGTCGTCAGCGACATCCTGCTCGGCTGGACCACCGTCGAAGGCCGCCCCTTCCAGGTACGCCAGTTCCGCAACCGCAAGGGCAGCGTCGACCCGGCCGCCCTCGCCGCCGACCAGGTCGACGACTACGCCCGCATGACCGGCGCCCTTCTCGCCCGCGCTCACACCCACACCGCCGACCCCCGCCTCATCGCCGGGTACTGCGGGAAGAGCGAGGAGCTGGACGAGTCCATCGCCTCGTTCGCCGTGGCCTACGCCGACCGTACGGAGGCGGACCACGCGGAGCTGGTCACGGCGGTCAGGCAAGGGCGGGTGGCGGCGGAGCTCGGGGTGTGAGCCCGCCCCGGCCGGGGGAAGGCCGCGAGTCGTACGGGGCCGTGGCCTAGTCTGGTCGGGTGACGACCCCGGAAGCCGAGCACAGCGAGTCCGACCGTACCCAGGCCGAGGATGCCCGGCCCCAGGGCACCGGGGATGCGGATGCCCACGACGAGTCCGCACCGGAGGCGGCGCCCGAGGCGCAGGCGCGGCCCGAGGAGCGGCTCGAGCGGGCCGTGCGGGCGGCCGAGCAGGCGTTGATCGAGTTCGAGATCGCCGTGGAGACCTTCCGCGTCGAGGTCGAGAACTTCTCGCGCCTGCACCACCAGAAGCTCGGCCCGATGTACTCGCGCCTCGACGAGCTGGACGCGCAGATCGCCGAGGCGGTCGCCGCGCGCACCGGGGACGTGGAGGACATACGCAAGGCGGACGAGGCGCGGGCGCGGGTCATGCCGATGCCCGGGGTCGAGGAGCTCTTCCACGGCTGGATGGACTCCGAGGGACTGTTCCCCGAGGCGGTGGCGATGCTGACGGACCAGCCCGTACGCCCCCCGCAGCGCGTGCGCCCCAGCGAGGAGGCCCGTCAGCTCTACCGCGAGCTGGTCCGCAAGGCCCACCCCGACCTGGCCCAGGACGACGACGAGCGCAGGCGGCGCGACGAGTTCATCGCCCGGGTCAACGCCGCGTACAGCCGTGGCGACGAGGCACTGCTGCGGGAGCTGTCCGAGGAGTGGGCGGCGGGCCCGGTGCCCGAGGAGTGGAAGCCGAGCCGCAGCGAGGAGCTCTACGCCCGCCTCGAGTGGCTCGCCCAGCGCAAGGAACTGCTCGCCCTGGTCGCCCGCGAGCTGGAGGAGAGCGCCATCGGCGCCATGCTCAAGCTGGCCCCGGAGGACCCGGACCGGCTGCTGGAAGAGATCGCCGAGCAGCTGCTGGCCCAGGTCGACGAGCGCGAGAAGGAGCTGGCCCGGCTGGTCGGCTAGGGCCGGTCCGATGGGGCTTCGGGCCACCCGCGCGGTCGGGTAGCGTCGGGGGTATGAGCTTTGGATCTGGTGTGCCCACGGTCGAGGTCGGGGATCTCGCGGACGGAGACTTCCTGCTGGACGTCCGGGAGGACGACGAGTGGCAGGCGGGCCATGCCGCGGGGGCGCTGCACATCCCCATCAGTGAGTTCGTCGCACGCTACGGCGAGCTGACCGAGGCGGCGCCGCAGGACGGCAGGGTCCATGTGATCTGCCGCTCCGGGGGCCGTTCGGCGCAGGTCACGATGTACCTGGTCCAGCAGGGCATCGACGCTGTGAACGTCGACGGTGGCATGCAGGTCTGGGCCGCCGCCGGCCGCCCGGTCGTGGACGACAAGGGCACCCCCGGCTTCGTGCTGTAGCCACCGGCTGGGGTTCACGCCCGCTGGAGCCACCCGCAAGGGTCCGCGCCCGCGCCCGCCTTTGCCGAGCGGCGATCATCACGCCGCGCGGCGTCCCGCCGCTGCCCGGGGCTCGCCCACGCCCGGGGAGGCGAAGACGCGCTGCGGGCGTGGGGGTTCAGCCCAGGGGATGGGCCGCGAGCAGATCCCCCAGTGCCTCCTCGTGTGCCGCCGCCGGTCCGAGCGACAGTTCAAGCTGCTTGGCCCAGGCGTGGTACCGGTGCAGCGGGTAGTCGACGTCGGCGCCGAACCCCCCGTGCAGATGCTGCGCGGTCTGCACGACCCGCCGTACCCCTTCCGACGCCCAGATCTTGGCGACGGCCACGTCCCCGGAGGCAGGAAGCGCACCCCCCGCTCCCGTACTGATCCGCCACGCGGCCTGCCACAGCGTCGCCTCCATCGCCCGCAGGTCGATATAGCGGTCGGCGGCCTGCACGGCGACGGCCTGGAACGTGGCGACCGGGAACCCGAACTGCTCCCGCTTGCCCGTGTACGCGCTCGTCATCCCGAGCACCCGCTCGCCCAGCCCGAGCGCCAGCGCGCATGTCCCGGTGGCCAACAGCTCCCGCAGCCACTCCCACGCCCCGTCCGCTTCGATGACATCCCGGGCGATGATCCGCGCGGACTCCAGACGCAGCTCGCCGAGCCGTTCGCCGGTCGTGGAGATCTGCTCACCGAGGACGACCCCCTCATGGACCCGGGGCACCAGCGCGAGGACCGTCCGGCCGCCGCCCGTGTGCGCGGGTACGACGGTGAAGTCGGCATTCTCCGCCCACGGAACCGCCGTCTGCACCCCGTCCAGCACCCACGCGCCACCGTCCTGCCGTGCGGTCACGGCGAGTTCGGCCGGGTCGTGCCCGGTCCGCCCGTTCGCCGCGACGGTCAGCACGACCTCGCCCCGGCCCGCCCGCGCGAGCAGCTCCGCCTTCAGCTCGTCGCCGCCGTACGCCTGTACGGCCACCGCCGCCGCACTGTTCTCCAGCAACGGCACCCGCGCCAGCACCTTCGCCGCCTCGCGCAGCACCAGGCACAGCGCGATCGCGTCGAGGCCGGCCCCGCCGTACTCCGCGGCGAGCAGCAGACTCAACAGATCCGCATCGGCGAGCCTCGCCCACAGCGCCCGGTCGAAGTCGTCGGCGACGGCGCCCGCGGTGACCGCGGGGCTGGGCACTCCGTCCGGCGCGACCCCGCCGAACACCGCCTTCGCCGCCTCGACCGCCGCCTGCTGCTCCTCGGTGAAGGTGAAGTCCACGGTCCTGTCCTCCCACGCACCGACCCACCGACCCGGCGGACACCGGATCTGACGGAGCGTCAAGATAGAACAGGTTCTACAAGAAGGGAACGGTTCGACCACGGAAGCCCCACCACGCCTGCAGACCGATCGTTCGGTTTGTCACGTCACGCGCGGGGGCGGGCGGCCGTAGGGTGTCCACCGCTGTGGATAACCTCGGGGTCGCTGTTGTGTCGCTGTTGTGCGCACTGTGCCGAATGGGGCTGTGCCTGGCGGTCCGGCCTGAGTACCGTTCCCGTGCGCACGCCGCGGTGTGGTGCGCGCAGGTGCCACGGCGCCGCGCGGCCCGGCGGCGGGAATCGGACCGGGATCGGGAATCGGGGCGGAATGGACGAGTACGACGAGGGCTCGAAGGCCCGGCACCTGCCGGACGGCCCTGACTGCTCCCTGCCCGAGGGCCCCGCCTCCGCAGGTTCCACCCCTGACAGCACCCCCTCCACGGACCAGGACCCCGTCCCCCAGGCACCCCCCGCCGATCCCCCCGTCCCCGTTCCAGTCCCCGCCCCCACCGGCATAGCGTCCCTCCCCCTCCGCTCCCAGGTTGTCGCCGCCCTCGCCCTCGCGGTCGTCGCGGTTGTCGCCTGTGTGCACCTCGGCATGGTGTTCCTGCACGTCGCGCCCTCGAACACGGTCACCAAGCAGCACGGCCGGGCGATCGACGACTGGATCTACCCGGAGTTCGAGCAGAACTGGAAGCTCTTCGCCCCCAACCCGCTGCAGCAGAACATCGACGTCCAGGTCCGTGCCCAGGTCCGTGGCGCGGACGGTGGCATCACCGAGACCGGCTGGTACGACCTGTCCGCGCTGGACGGCGCGGCGATCGACGGCAATCTGCTGCCGAGCCACACCCAGCAGAACGAACTGCGCCGGGCCTGGGACTTCTACACCGGCACGCACGACAACCAGAACCGCCCGATGGGCCTGCGCGGCGACCTCTCCCAGCGTTATCTGCGCCGGGTCGTCGTGCTGCGTCTCGACCGTGAGGGGGCCGGCGGCAAAGGCGCGGTCGTCGAAAGCGTCCAGGTCCGTTCCCGCACCACCAATGTGCCGCCCCCGAAATGGAGCGAGGAGCAGGTGTCCGACACGCCCGTCCTGCGCGAGCTGCCCTGGTGGACCGTTCCCGAGGAGGACGTGACGGACGCGCGGACGGAGGCGAGCGCCCGATGAACCGCATCGCAGTGTCGATCTCGCGCGGTATCGCCCGGGTCACCGACGCCGCCCTCGGCCCGTACCAGACGGCCGTGATCCGCATCGGCTTCGCCGCCACCTGGCTGCTGTTCCTGCTGCGCGAGTTCCCGCACCGCCAGGAGATGTACGGCCCCGACGGACCGTGGAAGTGGGACCTGGCCCAGCGGCTCGTCGCGGACAACCACGCCTTCACGATCCTGATGTGGTCCGACAGCCAGGTGTGGTTCGAGATCGTCTACACCCTGGCCGTCCTCTCCGCGCTCCTGCTGCTGGTGGGCTGGCGGACCCGCACGATGTCCGTGCTCTTCATGGTCGGCGTGCTCTCGCTGCAGAACCGCAGCATCTTCATGGGGGACGGCGGCGACAACGTCATCCACCTGATGGCGATCTATCTGGTGTTCACGCGCTGTGGACAGGTGTGGTCGCTGGACGCCCGGCGGGCCCGGCTCGCGCGGGAGGCACGCGCGCGTGGGGACCTCCCGCGGGCCGGGGCGCAGGACCGGGTCGGACTCGTCCTGTGGGCGGCGCTCGGCCTGCTGCTCGCCGCGGCGACGGGCGCGGGGCGGCTCAGCCCCGGCTGGCTGCTGGTCTTCTGGGGGCTGTGGGCGGTCCAGGCGCTGTGGTGGGCCGTCGGCCGCCTGGCGCGCGCCGCGGAGCCTCGGACCCTGCTCGACGTCATCGCCAACGCCGTGCACAACGCGGCCCTGCTCGTGATCATGGCCGAGGCGTGTCTGATCTACGCGACCGCCGGCTGGTACAAGATCCAGGGCTCGCGCTGGCAGGACGGCACCGCCGTCTACTACCCGCTCCACCTGGACTACTTCTCCCCCTGGCCGGCGCTGTCCGACCTGCTGGCCTCACACGGCACGATCGTGATGCTGGTGACCTACGGGACGGTCGCCGTGCAGGTCGCCTTCCCCTTCACTCTGATCAACCGGCGCGTCAAGAACGTCCTGCTGGCCGCCATGATGACCGAGCACGCCGTGATCGCCGTGGTCCTCGGGCTGCCGTTCTTCTCGCTCGCGATGATCGCCGCCGACGCGGTGTTCCTGCCGACGTCGTTCCTGCGGCGCCTCGGCGGATGGGCGGCACGCGCGCGTGGCCGACTGTTCCCGCCCGGCGCCCGCGAGCTGCCGGGCCAGCGCGCTCAGGAGCCGCGCACCCCGGAGCCGGCCGAGGACCCGCACGTAGGCTTCACCGCATGAAGGACCCCGTGAGCGCCTGGCGCCGCCTCGCCGACACCTCCGTCCTGCTCGACGGCTTCCACGCCCTCAAGCACGCCGTGCGCTTCCGGGCCGAGGTCCTGGTGGCGGTCACCGGCGACCGGCAGGCGGCGCTCGCCCTCACCGACGAGCTGGCCCCGGACGTACGGGACACCCTGGACGCCCTCTTGGTGGAGGTCCCGGAGGCCACGTACCGCTCCCTCGTCCCGCGTCCGCACCCGACCGCGGTGGCCGCGTTGGCGGTACGTCCCTCCCGCGAGGCCAATCTGCGGGCGCTGGCCCACACGCCCCGCACCGCCCCCGTGGTCGTGCTCGACCATCCGCGCAACCTCGGGAACGCCGGTGCCGTGATCCGCCTCGCGGCCGGCTTCGGCGCCACCGGCGTCGTCACCACCGGCACCCTCGACCCCTGGCACCCCACAGTCGTGCGGGGCGGGGCGGGCCTGCACTTCGCGACCGCCGTGGAGCGGCTGACGGTGGCCGAGCTGCCGTCCGGGCCGGTGTTCGCCCTCGACCCGGACGGCGAGGACATCCGGGCAATGAAGCTCCCGGACGACGCCGTGCTCGCGTTCGGCTCCGAGCGCAGCGGCCTTTCCGCCGACCTGCGCGCTCGTGCCGATCACTTGGTGTCGCTCCCGATGCGCCCCCAGGTCTCCAGCTACAACCTGGCGACGAGCGTGGCCATGACCCTGTTCCACTGGAGCGCCCCGCAGGGGCGGTAGGGCCTGTCCGGCGGATCGGGATCTAGCGCCTGACCTCCACCACCCGGAACCGGTTGGCCACGAAGCCCCCGTCGCACAGCGCGGCGTTCGCCGCCGGGTTGCCCCCCGACCCGTGGAAGTCGGAGAACGCCGCCGTCTGGTTGACGTACACGCCGCCCGTCAGATTCAGGGACAGCTGGGCGCACTCCTCCAGACAGGCCTCCTGCACGGCCTCCTCGACGACCTCGTCGGTGGTGTACGCCCCGACGGTCATCGCCCCCTTCTCCCGGACGGTCCGCCGCAGCAGCTCCACCGCGTCCCCCGCCGAGTCGACCGCGACCGCGAAGGACACCGGTCCGAAGCACTCGTTCATGTAGGCGGCCTCGTCGTCGGCACTCTCCCAGTACTTCCGCGCGCCGTCGAGCTTGACGATCACCGGGGTGCGGACGACCGCGTCCGGGAACTCCGGGTTGGCGATCTCCCGTGAGGCGAGGGCGACCTCGCCGAGCCCCGCCGCGGCCTCCAGACGCGCCTTGACGTCCGGGTTCACGATCGCGCCCAGCAGCCCGTTGGCACGCGCGTCGTCCCCGAGGAGTCCGTCGACCGACCGGGCGAGGTCGGCGACCACCTCGTCGTACGACTTGGAGCCCTCCTCCGTACGGATGCCGTCGCGGGGGATGAGGAGGTTCTGCGGGGTCGTGCACATCTGGCCGCTGTACAGGGACAAGGAGAAGGCCAGGTTGGACAGCATCCCCTTGTAGTCGTCGGTCGACTCCACGATCACCGTGTTGACGCCGGCCTTCTCCGTGTAGACCTGCGCCTGGCGGGCGTGGGTCTCCAGCCAGTCGCCGAACGCCGTCGACCCGGTGTAGTCGATGATCCGGATCTCGGGGCGCACGGCCAGGGTCTTGGCGATGCCCTCCCCGGGCCGCTCGGCGGCCAGCGCCACCAGGTTCGGGTCGAAGCCCGCCTCGGCGAGCACCTCGCGCGCGACCTGGACGGTGAGCGCGAGCGGCAGCACCGCGCGCGGGTGCGGCTTGACGAGCACGGCGTTGCCGGTGGCCAGGGAGGCGAACAGGCCCGGATAGCCGTTCCACGTCGGGAAGGTGTTGCAGCCGATCACCAGCGCGATGCCGCGCGGCACCGGCGTGAACCGCTTGGTCATCGCGAGCGGGTCGCGCTTGCCCTGGGGCTTGGTCCACTCCGCGGTGTCGGGGGTGCGGACCTGCTCCACATACGCGTACGCCACCGCCTCCAGGCCGCGGTCCTGCGCGTGCGGGCCGCCCGCCTGGAACGCCATCATGAAGGCCTGGCCGCTGGTGTGCATGACCGCGTGCGCGAACTCGTGCGTGCGGTCGGCGATCCGCTTGAGGATCTCCAGACAGACCAGCGCGCGCATCTCCGCGCCCGCGTCGCGCCAGGCCCGCTGCCCGGCCCGCATGGCGGGCAGCAGCACGTCGACGTCCGCGTGCGGGTAGGTGACGCCCAGCTCGATGCCGTACGGGGAGATCTCGCCGCCCACCCAGTCGTCGGTGCCGGGCTGGCCGAGGTCGAGGCGGCTGCCGAGGAGGGCGTCGAAGGCGGCCTTGCCCTCGGGCATGCTCAGGCTGCCGTTCTCCCCGTAGGCCTTCGGGTGCTCGGGGTGCGGGGACCAGTACGCGCGCGTACGGATCGCTTCCAGTGCCTGGTCGAGCGTGGGCCGGTGCTGGGCGGTCAGCTCGTGCGCGGTCAGTTCGGCGGCCATGCGGGACCATCTCCTCGTCTCAAGAACTCTTCGCTGAGCTCATGACCTGGGCAGAAATAGCCGGACAGAGTTAGAGTAACCGAACGATCGGTCGGGACAAGGGGGTCCGCCGCATCTGTGGAAAACCCCGTGCGGGAGGATCGCGCACATGACAGCACTCGACCTCAACAGCCCCGTGGCCGTCGTCGGCACCGGCACCATGGGCCAGGGCATCGCCCAGGTCGCGCTCGTCGCGGGCCACCCCGTGCGGCTCTTCGACACGGTTCCCGGGCGTGCCGACGCGGCGGCCGAAGCGATCGGCGCGCGTCTCGACCGGCTCGTCGAGAAGGACCGGCTCGTCGCCGCCGACCGGGACGCGGCACGCGCCCGGCTGCACCCCGCGCACAGCCTCGCCGAGCTGGCGGACTGCGCGCTCGTCATCGAGGCGGTGCTCGAACAACTCGAGGCGAAACAGCAGCTGTTCCGCGAGCTCGAGGACATCGTCGAACACGACTGTCTGCTCGCCACCAACACCTCGTCCCTGTCCGTCACGGCCATCGGCGGCGCTCTGCGCAACCCCGGCCGTCTGGTCGGACTGCACTTCTTCAACCCGGCGCCGCTGCTGCCGCTGGTGGAGGTCGTCTCCGGGTACGCGAGCGACTTCTCGTCGGCCACGCGCGCGTACGAGACGGCACGCGCCTGGGGGAAGACACCGGTCGCCTGCGCCGACACCCCCGGCTTCATCGTCAACCGCATCGCCCGGCCCTTCTACGCCGAGGCCTTCGCGGTGTACGAGGCGCAGGCCGCCGACCCCGCGACGATCGACGCCGTCCTGCGCGAGTCCGGCGGTTTCCGGATGGGGGCCTTCGAGCTGACCGACCTGATCGGCCAGGACGTCAACGAGTCCGTGACGCACTCCGTGTGGCAGTCCTTCTTCCAGGACGTGCGCTTCACGCCCTCGCTCGCCCAGCGGCGGCTCGTCGAGTCCGGCCGGCTCGGCCGCAAGACGGGGCACGGCTGGTACGACCACGGGGCCGACGCCGAGCGTCCCGAGCCGCACACCGCGGAGAAGGCGCAGGCGCCCGCGTACGTCGTCGCCGAGGGCGATCTGGGCCCGGCCTCCGAACTGCTCACGCTGATCCGCGAGGCGGGAATCCAGGTCCGCGAGGACGAGGAGGACCACGGGACCCGGCTGGTGCTGCCCAGCGGCGGCCAGCTGGTCCTAGCCGACGGCCAGACGTCGGTCGAGTTCCGCGACGTCGTCTACTTCGACCTGGCGCTCGACTACCGCCGGGCGACCAGGATCGCCCTTTCGGCCTCCCAGGACACCGCCCCGCAGACCCTCTCCGAGGCCGTCGGCCTCTTCCAGGCGCTGGGCAAGACCGTCAGTGTCATCGGGGACGTTCCCGGCATGATCGTCGCCCGGACCGTGGCGAGGATCGTCGATCTTGCGCACGACGCCGTCGCCAAGGGCGTCGCCACCGAGGAGGACATCGACACCGCGATGCGGCTCGGGGTCAACTACCCCCTGGGCCCCTTCGAATGGAGCCGCAGGCTCGGCCGGAGCTGGGCCTGCTCCCTTCTGGACGACCTGCACCAGCGCGATCCCTCCGGGCGCTACGCGCCCTCTCTCGCGCTCTACCGCCACGCGTACGCCACCGAGAAGCGCGAGGGAAGCTCATGACCACCGCCAAGCGCGACACGTACACCCCCGAGAGCCTGCTCTCCGTCGCCGTCCAGGTCTTCAACGAACGCGGCTACGACGGCACCTCCATGGAGCATCTCTCCAAGGCGGCCGGCATTTCCAAGTCGTCGATATACCACCACGTCACGGGCAAGGAGGAGCTGCTGCGCCGCGCCGTCAGCCGGGCTCTGGACGGCCTCTTCGCCATCCTCGACGAGGAGCACGCGCGCGTGGGGCGTGCGGTGGAGCGCCTGGAGTACGTCGTACGGCGCATGGTCGAGGTACTCACCGCGGAACTCCCGTACGTGACCCTGCTGCTGCGCGTGCGCGGCAACACGGGCACCGAGCGCTGGGCCCTGGAGCGGCGCCGCGAGTTCGACCACCAGGTGGCCGAACTCCTGAAGGCCGCGGCCGCCGACGGGGACGTACGCGGCGACATCGAGGTCCGCCTCGCGACCCGCCTGGTCTTCGGAATGATCAACTCGCTCGTCGAGTGGTACCGCCCCGACAGCCGGGGCATGGGCGAACGCGAGGTCGCCGACGCGGTGGCGCAGCTGGTCTTCGGAGGGCTCCGGAACGAGGCGTGACGCTTCGGCCGCCCCCGGCACGGAGCTCACCACTCGGGCTCGGTCACCGCTCGGGCTCGGTCACCCCTCCGGCTCCAGGTCCTCCTCCTCGAAGACCAGGAGTGTTCGGGTGCTGAGGACCTCGGGGATGGCCTGGAGGCGGGTGAGGACCAGTTCGCGGAGGGCTCTGTTGTCGGGGGTGTGCACCAGGAGCAGGACATCGAAGTCGCCGCCCACCAGGGCGATGTGGGAGGCGCCGGGCAGCACCCTGAGCTGCTCACGGACCGTGCGCCAGGAGTTCTGCACGATCTTGAGGGTGATGTACGCGGACGTGCCCTGCCCGGCGCGTTCGTGGTCGACGCGCGCCCCGAAGCCGCGGATCACGCCGTCCTCGATGAGCCGGTTGATCCGCGCGTAGGCGTTGGCGCGGGACACATGGACCCGTTCGGCCACGGAGCGTATCGATGCGCGGCCGTCCGCCTGGAGCATCTGCAGGATGTCCTGATCGATGGCGTCGAGCGGACGGGCGGGCGGCGGGACGGGGCCGGCCTCCGACGGCTCGGCCATTTGTTCAGGTGCCATGTCCCCCCGCCTCCCTACCATGGACGTACTGCGTCCATCTCAGGCTGTGCCGAACCGTTTGTCCACAGCCTGACGGTGCCTGTAGCCAAAATGTGCCGACGACCGAACAATCGGTAGGTGAGGCGCCTCACACCCGTGCAGCGCCCAAGCCGCTCCCACGAGGAGGTGCCGTCATGACGGTCATGGAGCAGCGAGGCGCTTACCGGCCCACGCCGCCGCCCGCCTGGCAGCCCCGCACCGACCCCGCGCCGCTGCTGCCCGACGCGCTGCCCCACCGCGTCCTCGGCACCGAAGCCGCCGCGCAGGTCGACCCGGGCCTGCTGCGCCGCCTGTACGCGGAACTGGTGCGCGGCCGTCGCTACAACGCGCAGGCCACCGCCCTCACCAAGCAGGGCCGCCTCGCCGTCTACCCCTCCAGCACCGGCCAGGAGGCCTGCGAGGTCGCCGCCGCACTCGTCCTGGAGGAGCGCGACTGGCTCTTCCCGAGCTACCGCGACACCCTCGCCGCCGTCGCCCGCGGCCTCGACCCCGTCCAGGCCCTCACCCTCCTGCGCGGCGACTGGCACACCGGCTACGACCCCCACGAGCACCGCATCGCACCCCTGTGCACCCCCCTCGCCACCCAGCTCCCGCACGCCGTGGGCCTCGCGCACGCCGCCCGCCTCAAGGGCGACGACGTGGTCGCGCTCGCCCTGGTCGGCGACGGCGGCACCAGTGAGGGCGACTTCCACGAGGCGCTGAACTTCGCGGCGGTCTGGCAGGCCCCGGTCGTCTTCCTCGTCCAGAACAACGGCTTCGCCATCTCCGTCCCGCTCGCCAAGCAGACCGCCGCCCCCTCCCTGGCCCACAAGGCCGTCGGTTACGGAATGCCCGGCCGGCTGGTCGACGGCAACGACGCGGCGGCCGTGCACGAGGTCCTGAGCGACGCCGTGCGCCACGCGCGCGCGGGAGGCGGTCCGACGCTGGTCGAGGCCGTGACGTACCGCATGGAGGCCCACACGAACGCCGACGACGCCACCCGCTACCGAGGCGACTCCGAGGTCGAGACCTGGCGGGCGCACGACCCGATCGCCCTCCTGGAGCACGAGTTGACCGAGCGCGGCCTGCTCGACGACGACGGCATACGGGAGGCCCGCGAGGCCGCCGAGACCATGGCCGCCGACCTGCGCGCCCGCATGAACCAGGACCCGGTGCTCGACCCCATGGACCTCTTCGCCCATGTGTACGCCGAGCCCACACCTCAACTGCGTGAGCAGGAGGTGCAGTTGTGCGCCGAGCTCGCGGCCGAGGCCGAGACGGAGGGTACGGCCCGATGACCACTGTCGCGCTCAAACCCGCCACCATGGCGCAGGCCCTCACACGCGGGCTCCGCGACGCCATGGCCGCCGACCCGACCGTCCACGTCATGGGCGAGGACGTCGGCACCCTGGGCGGCGTCTTCCGCGTCACCGACGGGCTCGCCAAGGAGTTCGGCGAGGACCGCTGCACGGACACCCCGCTCGCCGAGGCGGGCATCCTGGGGACGGCCGTCGGCATGGCCATGTACGGGCTCAGGCCGGTCGTGGAGATGCAGTTCGACGCGTTCGCCTACCCGGCGTTCGAGCAGCTGATCTCCCACGTGGCACGGATGCGCAACCGCACCCGTGGCGCCATGCCGCTCCCGATCACCATCCGTGTCCCGTACGGCGGCGGCATCGGCGGAGTCGAGCACCACAGCGACTCCTCCGAGGCGTACTACATGGCGACCCCCGGGCTCCATGTCGTCACCCCCGCGACCGTCGCCGACGCCTACGGGCTGCTGCGCGCCGCCATCGCCTCCGACGACCCGGTCGTCTTCCTGGAGCCCAAGCGCCTGTACTGGTCGAAGGACTCCTGGAACCCCGACGAGCCACCGGCCGTTGAACCGATAGGCCGCGCGGTGGTGCGACGCCCGGGCCGCAGCGCCACGCTCATCACGTACGGCCCGTCCGTGCCCGTCTGCCTGGAGGCGGCCGAGGCGGCGCGGGCCGAGGGCTGGGACCTCGAAGTCGTCGACCTGCGCTCGCTCGTGCCCTTCGACGACGAGACCGTGGCGGCATCGGTACGGCGGACCGGACGCGCGGTCGTCGTGCACGAGGCCGGCGGTTACGGCGGCCCGGGCGGCGAGATCGCGGCCCGCGTCACCGAGCGCTGCTTCCACCACCTGGAGGCGCCGGTGCTGCGCGTCGCCGGTTTCGACATCCCGTACCCGCCGCCGATGCTGGAGCGGCACCACCTGCCCGGCGTCGACCGGATCCTGGACGCCGTGGGGCGTCTGCAATGGGAGGCGGACAGCTGATGGCCCAGGTGCTCGAGTTCAAGCTCCCCGACCTCGGTGAGGGCCTCACCGAAGCGGAGATCGTCCGCTGGCTGGTGGAGGTCGGCGACGTCGTCGCCGTCGACCAGCCCGTCGTCGAGGTCGAGACGGCCAAGGCGATGGTCGAGGTCCCCTGCCCCTACGGAGGCGTGGTCACCGCACGCTTCGGCGAGGAGGGCACGGAACTGCCCGTGGGCTCCCCCCTGTTGACCGTCGCGGTCGGCGCGCCGTCCTCCGGCGAGGAGAGCGAGGGCTCCGGCAACGTGCTGGTGGGGTACGGCACCGGGGCGCCACCGGCGCGACGCAGAAGGGTACGGCCGCCCGCCGGGGCAACCACTCCGCCCGGGGCACACACGCAGACCCGGCCCGCACACCACTCCGCCGCCGACAACCACCCGGGCGCCCCGGCGCGGGAGACCAGGCCGGCCCATGACCACATCGGGACGACGGCACGCGCCGAGGGCCCCGTGCCGGTGATCTCCCCGCTCGTCCGCAGGCTCGCCCGGGAAAACGGCCTGGACCTGCGGACCTTGGTGGGCTCCGGCCCCGACGGGCTGATCCTGCGGTCGGACGTGGAGCACGCGTTGCGCTCGGCCGGCACCCCGGTCCTGGAGCCGGAAAGCCTGCTCGCCCCGCACACCCCCGAACCCGCGCCCGTCGGCCCGGCACCTGCCACGGCCGGCACCCGCATCCCCCTGCGCGGCATCCGCGGCACGGTCGCCGACAAACTCTCCCGCAGCCGTCGCGAGATCCCCGACGCGACCTGCTGGGTGGACGCCGACGCGACCGAACTCCTGCACGCGCGCAGGGCGATGAACGCCACCGGCGGCCCCAAGATCTCCCTGCTGGCGCTGCTCGCCCGCATCTGCACCGCCGCACTGGCCCGCTACCCGGAGCTCAACTCCACGGTCGACACGGAAGCCCGCGAGATCGTCCGACTCGGCCACGTCCACCTGGGCTTCGCGGCACAGACCGAGCGCGGTCTCGTCGTCCCCGTCGTCCGGGACGCCCACACGCGCGACGCGGAATCGCTGAGCGCGGAGTTCGCCCGGCTGACCGGGGCCGCACGCACCGGCACGCTGACGCCCGCGGACCTCACGGGCGGCACCTTCACGTTGAACAACTACGGGGTGTTCGGCGTCGACGGCTCCACGCCGATCATCAACCACCCCGAGGCCGCCATGCTCGGCGTCGGCCGGATCGTCCCCAAGCCCTGGGTGTACGAGGGCGAGCTGGCCGTGCGCCAGGTCGTCCAGCTCTCGCTCACCTTCGACCACCGGGTGTGTGACGGCGGCACGGCGGGCGGCTTCCTGCGCCATGTGGCCGACTGCGTCGAACAGCCGGCGGTGCTCCTGCGTTCCCTGTGATCGCGGCGGCACGCATACTCGGGGGATGACCGCGTCCGAGCCACCGGGGACCCCCGGCCCCGCCGCCCCGTACGACGCCGTCGTCCTCGCGGGCGGCGCCGCCCGCCGGCTCGGCGGCGCGGACAAGCCCGGTCTGCGCGTGGGCGGGCGCCCGCTCCTCGACCGGGTGCTCGCCGCCTGTGCCACCGCCACCACCACGGTGGTCGTCGCCGAGCCCAGAGAGACCGCGCGGCCCGTGGAGTGGGCACGCGAGGACCCGCCCGGAGGGGGGCCGCTCGCAGCGCTCGACGCCGGCCTGCGGCACACCTCGGCGGAACACGTCGTGGTGCTCTCCGCCGACCTGCCGTTCCTGGACCGGACGACGGTAGGGCGCCTGCTGGACGCCCTGCGGACGGGCGACGCCCCCAAGGGCCCGGCGCAACCCGACGGCGTGCTGCTCACCGACCCCGACGGCCGCGACCAGCCGCTCGTGGCCGCCTACCGCGCGGACGCCCTGCGCCGGGAGCTGGCGGCGCTCACCGCCGCCCACGGTGGAGTCATCGGCCTGCCGCTGCGGCGGCTCACCGCCGCGCTCGACCTCACCCGCATCTCCGACCCCGTCGCGTCCTTCGACTGCGACACCTGGGACGACATCGCCGCGGCCCGGGCCCGCATCAGGGAGCATGGGAACGTGTTGGATGAATGGATTTCCGCAGTCAAGGACGAGCTGGGCATCGACCTGGACGTCGACACCGGCCTCCTGCTCGACGTGGCCCGCGACGCCGCGCACGGTGTGGCCCGGCCCGCGGCGCCGCTGACCACGTTCCTCGTGGGGTACGCCGCCGCACAGGCCGGGGGAGGCCCCGAGGCCGTCGCGGAGGCATCCCGCAGGGCCGCGGCGCTCGCGCTCCGCTGGGCCGCCGAGGACGCCCCCGACGCCAAGCCGACCTCAGACGCCAAGCCGACCCCCGACGCCGGATGAACGCGCCCCGCGCCAGGCCCCTCGGCCAGGACGCCGACGACCTCGACGTGGAGGAGGCCCTGGCCTTGGTCAAGGACCCCCGAGGCGCGTCCGACCCCCGGCACGGCCACGGCACCCCCGCGGTCCCCGCGCCCACATCGGAGGGCGAGAACCGCACCCACGCCCCCGGCGCCAAGGGCAAGGGCGACGGGCACAAGGCCACCCCCTGGCCCCAGGCCCGTACGACCGCCGAGCGGGCCGCCCGTTCCGTCCCGCGGCGCGCCCCCGCCTCCGTGTCCCTGGACGCGGCTCTGGGCCTGGTCCTCGCCGCCCCGCTCGCCGCGCTCACCGACCTCCCCTCCTTCGACACCTCCGCGATGGACGGCTATGCGGTCGCCGGACCCGGCCCCTGGGACCTCCGCGAGGAGCGGGTACTCGCGGGCCACGCGAAGCCGGAGCCGCTCATCGACGGCGAGGCGGTGCGGATCGCCACCGGCGCGCGCATCCCGCAGGACGCCACCGCCGTGCTGCGCAGCGAGCACGGGCGCCTCGACGACAAGGGGCGGCTGCACGCCACCCGGGAGGCCGTGCACGGGCAGGACATCCGGCCCCGTGGCCAGGAATGCCGTAGCGGCGACCAGCTCCTGCCGGCCGGCGCCCTGGTCACCCCCGCCGTGCTGGGCCTCGCCGCGGCCGCCGGATACGACACCCTCACCGCGGTACCCCGCCCCCGCGCCGAAGTCCTCGTCCTCGGTGACGAATTGCTCACCGAGGGGCTCCCCCAGGAGGGCCTGATCCGGGACGCGCTCGGCCCGATGCTGCCGCCCTGGCTGCGCGCGCTCGGTGCCGAGGTCCTCGCGGTACGCAGGCTGGGCGACGACGCCAAGGCCCTGCACAAGGCGATCACCCGTTCCGACGCCGACCTGATCGTCACGACCGGGGGCACCGCCTCGGGCCCCGTCGACCACGTCCACCCCACCCTGAGCCGGATCGGCGCCCAACTCCTCGTGGACGGTGTCAAGGTCCGCCCGGGGCACCCCATGCTCCTGGCCCGCACCACGGAGAACCAGCACCTCGTCGGCCTGCCGGGCAACCCCCTGGCGGCCGTCTCCGGCCTGCTGACGCTCGCCGAGCCTCTCCTGCGCATCCTGGCAGGCCGGGTGGCCCCGGAGCCGTACACGCTGCCCCTCGGGGAAGCGGTCCACGGACACCCGTACGACACCCGGCTCATCCCCGTCGTGGTGCGTGCCGACCGGGCCATGCCGCTGCACTACAACGGTCCGGCCATGCTGCGAGGCATCGCGGCTTCCGACGCCCTCGCGGTCGTACCGCCCGGCGGCGCCCGTCAGGGTCAGGAGCTGGAACTCCTCGATCTGCCCTGGGCATTGGCCGGTATGGGGAATGCCTGAGTCGAGTGGGGCATGAACCGGACGGTGAGCCGGATCGGGGAGTGTTTCACGTGAAACGTTCACGCCGAGCCGTCGGCATCCTCGTGTTGTGGAGGGTGCGGGTCCCATCACAGTTCACTGCGGTAGCAAGGGTTTTGCCCGCCAGGACTCCGCCCTTGAGGGGATATGCGGCGCTGCCTGTGACGGAGGCGGCGGACGCCACGGTCTTGATGTCGTCCTGAGCGAGATTCGGCGTTTTGCACGCAGCGCAACGCCACGGTCACGCTTTGCCTGATCAGCTGCTGGATACTGACTGCCTGATCGAGATCACACGGTCTCCGGCCTGGAGGGTCGCGGCCTGCGGCTCGGTGTAGTCGAAGACCGCGTTCCCGCGTACGACGGCCACGATCAGATCCGTGCACTCCCGAGGCGATCGACCAACCTCATCCTTGGTCACCGGTCGCTCCGCGAGATCCAGTCCACTCCCGGAGGTCATCAGATCCTCCAAAGCGTCTGCGGCATGAGGGCTGGCCATGGACACACCGAGGAGACGTCCCGCGGAGCTGGAGCTGGTAACGACCGTATCGGCGCCGCTCTGCCTCAACAGCGGTACGTTCTCGTCTTCCCGCACCGCGGCGACGATGGTCGCGCGCTTGTTGAGCTGGCGCGCGGTAAGGGTGACCAATGCCGCGGTGTCGTCGCGCTCAGGGGCAACGATCACCTGGGCAGCACTCTGCAACTCGGCCTTTCGAAGGGTGTCGGAGCGGGTGGCGTCTCCGAGTACCGAAACCAGCCCATCGGTGCCGGCGGCCTCCACGATCTTCCGCTGCGGGTCGACAACAACGATCTTGTCCTTGGGGATGCCCTGCCCCAGAAGCGTCTCGATGGCGTGCCGGCCTTTGGTCCCGTAGCCGACGACGACCACGTGATCCCGCATGCGCGAGCGCCAACGATGCACCCGCACCTGTTGGCGGGTGCGCTCGGTGAGCACTTCGAGCGTGGTCCCGACCAGGATGATCAGAAAGAGGACGCGCAGCGGGGTGATTACCAGGATGTTGGTGAGCCGGGCAGCGTCGCTGACCGGGGTGATGTCGCCGTATCCGGTCGTCGAGAGGGTGACGGTCGCGTAGTACGCGGCATCGAGGAAGTCGACGCTGCCGTCCGAGTTGTCGTTGTAGCCGTCCTGGTCGAACCAGACGAGAAACGTAGTGACGGCCAGCACCAACAGGGCCATGGCCAAGCGCCGTAGCACCTGCTGGAGAGGCGGCACGCCGCTCTCGATGGGCATGGTGATCGAACGTCCGGCCTCGGCATCGTCCAGAGCCTCGGCCCGTGACCGGTACCAGAGGGACCGGAGAATCGAGAACCTCCCGGTCTTGGAGGGTGGTTGCTTCTCGTCGTTCATCGCTTGCCCCCTGCGACGGTGATCCAGCCGGCCGGCGTGGTGACCATGATCTCGGACGACGATGCTGCACCGGTGTTGAACCACAGAACCCGGCACGTCCCGCTCCTGGGTGGCTTCGGGCGTATGCCGGGTGAGGTTCTGTTCGATGAAGATTAGCCAAAGCACCACAGGGCGGTTCGGTGGTGCGGCGGCTGAGGGCGCGTCGCCCGAGGGGATCGCGCGGCGCCGACCGGATACGGTCGACGGTTGAGGGCAGGGGGCAGAGCAATGAGCTCCACCGGTGTGCGGGTCGTCGGTGCCGGCTGAACGGGCCTGCTCATAAGGTGCTTTCGGGAAACTGATGGAGGGCGACTTTGCGCGACCACACCGTCGTTGTCGGGTTCGGGACCAAGGGGCGGTCGGCGGTGCGGACCGTTTGTGCGACCGGGCTGAAGAAAGAGCAGGTCGTGGTCGTCGACCCCAGCGCCAAGGCGGTCGACGCGGCGACGGCCGAGGGGTATGCCGGGGTCGTCGGGGACGCGACCCGCAGTGATGTGCTGATGCGGGCCGAGGTCCACAAGGCGCGGCAGATCATCATCGCGACCCAGCGCGACGACACGGCCGTGCTGGTCACGCTGACCGCACGCCAGCTCAACCGGGAAGCGAAGATCGTCGCCGCGGTGCGTGAGGAGGAGAACGCGCCGCTGCTCAGGCAGTCCGGCGCCGACGCCGTCATCACCAGTGCCAGCGCGGCCGGACGGCTCCTCGGACTCTCCGTGCTCAGCCCCAGCGCCGGCATGGTCATGGAAGACCTCATCCAGCAGGGCAGCGGGCTCGACATCGTGGAACGGCCCGTCGTGAAGGCCGAGGTGGGCAAGGGTGTACGCGAGACGGACGACCTGGTGGTCAGTGTCGTACGGGGGCATCGCGTGCTCGGCTACGACGATCCGGCCATCGGGAAGCTCCAGTTGACGGACCGGGTCATCACCATCGTGCGGGTCACGCGCGGCGCCCAGGTGGCACCGCACAGCTGACCGCTGTCACAGGACTGAATCCTCGGGGTTGAATCCTCGGACTTCCGCGGACACCCACCCAGCGCGCCGGGACCACGTGACCACCTTCGTCGTCGTCCGCCGGGCCGAGCGCCGGCAGCCCGCCGTGGACGGTGCCCGCGGGCTTCTCACCGTGTGACAGGGGTAGCGTCAGCTTCATGAAGGCAGTGACGATCACCCAGCCCGGCGGCCCCGAAGTGCTCACGTGGACGGATGTGCCGGACCCCGTTCCCGGTCACGGGGAAGTCCTCGTCGAAGTAGTGGCCAGCGCCGTCAACCGCGCCGATCTGATGCAACGACAGGGCTTCTACAACCCGCCGCCCGGCGCCTCCGCGTACCCCGGACTCGAATGCTCGGGCCGGATCGTCGAGATCGGCCCCGGAGTCTCCGGATGGGCCGTCGGCGACGAGGTCTGCGCGCTGCTCGCGGGCGGCGGATACGGCGAGAAGGTCGCCGTCCCGGCCGGACAGCTGCTGCCCGTTCCCGAGGGGCTGGACCTCAGGCAGGCGGCCGCGCTGCCCGAAGTGACCTGCACCGTCTGGTCCAACGTCTTCATGGTCTCCCACCTGCGCCCGGGCGAGACGCTGCTCGTGCACGGCGGCTCCAGCGGCATCGGCACCATGGCGATCCAGCTGGCGAAGGCCGTCGGCGCGAAGGTCGCCGTCACGGCCGGTACCAAGGAGAAGCTCGACTTCTGCGCCGAGCTCGGTGCGGACATCCTCATCAACTACCGCGAGCAGGACTTCGTCGAGGAGATCGAGCGGGCCACGGACGGCTCGGGCGCCGACGTCATCCTCGACAACATGGGCGCCAAGTACCTCGACCGGAACGTGCGGGCCCTCGCGGTCAACGGACGGCTCGCGATCATCGGTCTGCAGGGCGGCGCCAAGGGGGAGCTGAACATCGGCGCGCTCCTCATGAAGCGTGCCGCGATCAGTGCCACCTCGCTGCGCGCCCGCCCGCTCGGCGAGAAGGCGGCGATCGTCGCGGCCGTGCGCGAGCACGTGTGGCCGCTGATCGCCTCCGGCCATGTACGGCCGGTCGTCGACCGCGAGCTGCCGATGAGCGAAGCGGCGACGGCGCACCAGGTCCTGGAGGAGAGCGGCCACATCGGCAAGGTCCTCCTCGTCGTCCCCGGCAAGGACTAGGCAAGGACTGGGAAAGGGTTGGGAGGGGACGAGGAGGAGCCGTCCCCGGCAACGACTGCGGCACCGAAGCCCCGGCGACCTGGTCCGGGTGCCCGGGTGATCTGCTCAGCCGCGTCGCAGGCGCAGGGCGAGGAAGGCGAGGCCGAGGCCGAGGCCGATGAGGATCAGCCCGCCGCCGAGGGGCAGGATCTTGAGGACCGGTTCGGGGGCGGTCGCCGGGCCGACCTCGTCGTGCTGGACGGGCACCGCCGCGGGCCGCGACGGCTCGGATGCACCGGTCTCCTCGGGGTCCGACGCGGCGTTCTCCCCGGCGGGGTCGCGGTCCGTGTACGTCGGCACGGTGTCCTCGCCGCTCCCGCTCCCGTCCTCGTCCGGCGCCGAGGGCTCCTCGCGCCCCGGACGCGTACGGCCCTGGCCCGCGCTGCTCCCCGCGCGGGATGCGCCGGCGCTCGGAGCGGGATCGGCGGCGTACGACACCGCGTACGGGACGGCGCGTGAGACGGCGTACGAAGGGGATGCCGCGCCGGTCGTCAGGACGAGCAGCAGTCCGGGCACACGGAGCGCGGTGAGCCGTGGAGTCACGTGGGTGACCCCCTCCCGGTGAGGAGTCCCATGATCAATGGGGCAAGCCTCACATGACGCCTCCTTCCCGGCATCTCGGCGGTCACCTGGATGGTGGATCAGGCTGCATGGGGGGCACCACCGTGATGGGGTGGAGGTGTGCGAGAGAATGGCGGCATGGAGATGCCGAGGAACGAAAGGTCGCCGGAGAACCCCCAGATCCTGGTCGTTGGCCAGGACGGGATGGCTCTCGGCGGCACCGGAGACGAGGACTCCCGCGAGGTCCCGGTGACAGAGATGGTCGAACAGCCCGCCAAGGTCATGCGTATCGGGAGCATGATCAAGCAACTTCTCGAAGAGGTGCGCGCCGCGCCTCTGGACGAGGCGAGCCGGGTCCGGCTCAAGGAGATCCACGCCAGCTCCGTGAAGGAGCTGGAGGACGGCCTGGCGCCCGAGCTGGTCGAGGAGCTGGAGCGGCTCTCGCTGCCCTTCACGCACGACGCGACCCCCAGCGACGCCGAGCTGCGCATCGCGCAGGCCCAGCTGGTGGGCTGGCTCGAGGGCCTCTTCCACGGGATCCAGACGACTCTGTTCGCCCAGCAGATGGCGGCCAGGGCCCAGCTGGAGCAGATGCGCCGCGCGCTCCCGCCGGGTGTCGGCGGCCTGGACGGCGACGAGGACCCGCGCGCGGGCGGCCGCTCCGGCGGACCGTACCTGTAGCCCTGGGCGACTCCTTCTCACGAAACGGGCCCGGCACGTGAAGTGCCGGGCCCGCCTTATGGGTACTCATGCGCGCCATGGGCGCTCGTAAGTGTTGTCGGGCTTATGCGTGGCGGTTCAGGACGGGTTGCCTGAAGAGACGCTCAGCTCGATCACCGGCATGTTCTTGGGATCGACGTCCTCGTCCGCGGACGGGAACTGATCCATGATCGTGTCCTGGCCGTAGGTGTTCTCGTCGACGCGCTTGATCTTCATCTGCCAGCCCGCGGCCTGGAAGCAGGACTTCACGGACGTCAGGTTCTTGTACTGGAAGTCCGGGATCTTGATCTTGTTCGGGTCGTTGTACGACTCCTGCGGAGACGTGCACTTCTCCTTGTCGATCGTCTTCGACGTGTCCGGACCCTTGTGCCCCGCCACCACGGACGTCGAGGGGCTGCTGCCGCCGCCTCCCTGGTTGTCGCCGCCGCCGTTGTTGTTCAGCGCGAGGGCGGTGATCAGACCGCCGATCGCGACGAGCGCGACCACGATCGAGCCGACGACGACCGCCTTGTTGCCCTTGCGGCCACCGGAACCTCCCGGGACGGAGTTCTGGGGCTGGGGCGTGAGGTGGTACGGCGGCGGGGTCGACACGCCCTGCTGGGGGGCGTACGCCGGGACCCCCGGCGTCGGGTAGCCCCCCTGCTGCGGATACCCGTACGCCTGGGACGGCGCGGGCGGCGGGGTCGGCGCGCCGTAGGGATGGGGTTGGTACGGGGTCTGCACGGGACCCGGGGTCGGCATCGCCTGGTCCACGGGCGGGAAGACGGCCGAGCCGACGCCCGCGCCGCTCGACGTCCTGGCCCCCGGCACGATGCTCGGCGCGGCGGCCTGCAGCGACTGTGACACCCGCAGACACTCGTCGCGCATGGTCTCGGCGCTCGGGAAGCGCTCGTTCGGGTTCTTCTTCAGCGCGCGGGCGATCAGCGCGTCCACCGCCGGGGGCAGCGAGCGGTTGATCGAGGAGGGCGTGACCGGCTCCTCCTGGACATGCGCGTACGCGATGGCCAGCGGTGAGTCGGCCTCGAACGGCAGCCGTCCGGTGACCAGTTGGAACAGCATGATGCCGACGGAGTAGAGGTCGGACCGGGCGTCCACGCCCCGGCCGAGCGCCTGCTCCGGGGAGAGGTACTGAGGGGTGCCGACGACCATGCCGGTCTGCGTCATCGAGGTGACGCCGGACTGCATGGCGCGGGCGATGCCGAAGTCCATCACCTTGACGACGTTGCGCTTCGTCATCATCACGTTGCCCGGCTTGATGTCCCGGTGGACCAGGCCCATCTCGTGGCTGATCTCCAGGGCCGCCAGCACGTCCGCGGTGATCTTCAGGGCCTTGTCGGCGGGCATGGCGCCGTACTGCGCGATGTCCTGGTCGAGCACGGAGCCGAGCGGGCGGCCCTCGACGTACTCCATGACGATGTACGGCGTCGTCATGCCGCCCAGTTCGTCCTCGCCGGTGTCGAAGACCGAGACGATGTTCGTGTGCGTGAGTTTCGCCACCGCCTGGGCCTCGCGGCGGAAGCGCTCGCGGAAGGCCTGCTCGCGGCCGAGTTCGGTGTGCAGTGTCTTGATCGCGACCTGGCGGTCGAGCACCGAGTCGTAGGCGAGGTGCACCGAGGCCATGCCGCCCTCGCCGAGCAGATCACGCAGCTGGTAGCGGCCGCCGGCGACCGCGCGTCCCGCGTACCGGCCCTGTGCGCCGTCCTGGCTCATGTTCTGCGTCCCCCATTGGCGCGGATTGTTCTGCCTGTGCTGCGAGCTGTCCTGCGCGCGCTCCGCGCGGTCGTGCGGTGATCCGCGCAATGAACTGCGCGGTGAACTGCGTTGTGACCCGTACTGAGTCCGTCTGAGTCCGTCTGAGTCCGTGCTGTGATCGATCTGTGTCTCGTTGATCGATTGGCTGATTCCCGGCCAAGTCTGCCGTAGGGCACTGACACGTCAAGCGCGGTGCCCGTTCCGTGACCGTCTGCGAAAGAAGCGTCGCGGAAGCGTTACAGGTGCCGTACGGGCGGTACACAGAATTTGCACGCCGACACCCTGGACAGGTTTCATGGCCGGTCCATCTCACTTCCATCTCGGGCCGGAGTCTTGCGCGAAGCCTGTAGCGTGGCCCGACGGAGACCGTAACAACCACCGCGCAGACCGCGGGCAGAAACGACGGCGAGGACTGATGGCACAGCAGCAGCGCGCTCAGGGCCCGTCCGACCCCGAGGCGACTGGCGGCGGTATGTCAGATGCGCCGGAGATGTGGGGTAATGGCGGACTTGTGGGGGACGGCCGATACCGGCTGACCCACAGACTAGGCCGGGGCGGCATGGCCGAGGTGTTTGCGGCCGAGGACGTGCGCCTCGGGCGCACCGTCGCGGTCAAGTTGCTCCGCTCCGACCTGGCCGAGGACCCGGTGTCCAAGGCCCGCTTCACGCGTGAGGCGCAGTCGGTGGCCGGACTCAACCACCACGCCGTCGTCGCCGTGTACGACTCGGGCGAGGACGTCGTCGGCCACGCGATCGTGCCGTACATCGTGATGGAGCTCGTCGAGGGCCGCACGATCCGCGACCTGCTGATCAACGCCGAGGCCCCCGGGCCCGAGCAGGCGCTGATCATCGTGTCCGGTGTCCTGGAGGCGCTCGCCTACTCGCACCAGCACGGCATCGTGCACCGCGACATCAAGCCGGCGAACGTGATCATCACGAACACCGGTGCGGTGAAGGTGATGGACTTCGGCATCGCGCGCGCCCTGCACGGCGCGCAGTCGACGATGACCCAGACCGGCATGGTCATGGGCACACCGCAGTACCTCTCCCCGGAGCAGGCTCTCGGCAAGGCCGTCGACCACCGCTCCGACCTGTACGCGACCGGCTGTCTGCTGTACGAGCTGCTCGCGCTGCGGCCCCCGTTCACCGGCGAGACGCCGCTGTCGGTGGTCTACCAGCACGTCCAGGACATCCCGGTACCCCCTTCCGAGGTCGCGCAGGGGGCGCCGCCGGAGCTCGACGGGCTCGTCATGCGCTCCCTCGCGAAGGAGCCGGACGACCGGTTCCAGACCGCCGAGGAGATGCGCGGCCTTGTCCAGTACGGGCTGCAGATGCTGTACGACCAGGGCGGGCACACCGGCACCTGGAACACCGGCCCGGTCGCCATGCACGAGGGGTTCCACACCCCGGCGTCCGGCTTCGCGGGCACGACCGCGCTGCCGCATCCCGGTGAGTCCGGCACCACGCAGATCCCGGCGCCGATCATCCCGCCGTACGGCAGCGGCGGGGACGACGGCGGCTTCGAGGGGCACGGCAACCACGGCAGCGGCCGCGGCAAGCTGTGGATCCTCGCGGTCCTCGCGGTGATCGCGATCGCGACGGGCGTCGCGCTCGCGCTCCACACCACCGGTGGCACGGGTGGCGGCGGGAGCGGTACGACCCACTCGCCGACCACCACGCCGTCCGCCAAGGACAACGAGACCAGCGCGAGTCCCAGCGACAGCCCCACGGACACCGCGACGGACGATTCCACGGACGACAACACCAGCTCGGGCGGCGGTTCGAACTACACGCCGTCGTACACGCCGTCCCAGAGCTACAGCAGCCAGCCCTCGAACCAGCCGTCGGACACGGCCACGAACACGACGCCGACGGATACGACGCCTTCGGACCCGGCGACCGCGAGCCAGGATCCGACGACGCCGGCCGATCCGACGGACGGTGCCGTCGGTGGCGGCGACAGCCAGGGCAGCTCGCAGAACCCTTGAGGGACACCGACGGAAACGCCTTCCACGCGCGCGTGAAGCCCGAAACGGGCGCCACGCGCGCGTGGTGTTTCCCTCCCCCGGCCGCGGTGTTCGCGCCCCGGCCGCCGTGTCTGTCCCGACCGGTGTCGGCGATCAGCCCGCGAACGCCTCGCACACCGCGTCGTACTCCCGCGTCCACCACACCGCCAGCGCCGAGGCCGCCGGGAACTGCGGATCGGCGCGGGTGTCGCCGCGCTCGTAGTGCCAGCGCAGCATCCAGAAGTCGTTGAGGCGCTCCCACCACACCCGGTGCACGGCGGCCGCCAGCTCGGCGGGGCCGGCGCCCGCGGTACGCCGGTACGCGCGCGCGTAGGCCCGCACCTTCGCCAGGTCCAGGGCGCCGACGGGACGTACGAAGAAGATCACCGCGGCGCGTACGGCCTCCTCGGCGCGGGGATGGACGCCCAGCCGGTCCCAGTCGACGATCGCGGCCGGTTCGCCGTCGCGGTAGAGCAGGTTGAAGGGGTGGAAGTCGCCGTGCACCCAGCCCACCGAGCCGCCCTGCGGGGGCCGTCGGTCGGCATGCCGCTCCAGGAGGGCGCGCCGCTCCAGGAGCCGGTGCCGGGCCAGCTCGTCGAAGGCGTCGTACGGGCGGTGGCGGCGCACCTGGGCGAGCAGGCGGTCGATGAGCGCGAAGGTGTCGGCGGGGTCGGCTCCCCGGGCCGGATCCACCCCTTCCGCCGCCGCTGAGCCTCCCGCGCCTGCCCTCGCTGAGTCTCCGGCCCTCGCTGAGCCTCCCGCGCCCGCCGATCCCTCCGTCGCCCCGGTGACGTCGGTCGGTCTCGCCGGGGCGCGGCCCTGCGTCGGCATCACCCGTTCCAGGCTCGCGTGGACGACGCCCAGGAGCGCCCCCAGCCGTGCGCACTGCTGCGTGGTGAGCTGGCCGCCGTGCCGGTGTCGGCCGTCGATCCAGGGGTGCAGCGCGTACGCGTGGCCCCCGATGACGGCGACGGTGCGCCCGTCGGTGCCGGTCAGCGGCGGGGCGACGGGGACGCCGAGGTCCGCCAGACGCTGGGTCGCCCGGTGCTGGCGGGCGATCGCGACCGGGTCGGCGGTCTCGGGGTCGAAATGGTGCTTGAGGAAGTAACGGCCGCGGGTGGTGCGGAGCCGGTATCCGCGGTTGAGCAGCCCCTGTTCGACGGGGTCGCAGGTCAACGCGGACCCGGCGGCGTACTGGCGGAGGAGGGCGCCCAGAGGGGGCGCGTGAGACACCGGGGGTGGTGCAGATAGGCGCGGCACGCGCCAGATGCTAGGGCACGGGCCGGGCCTCTGACCTCGGGTTTGTCACAGACAGTCGTCTTCGATCACGGGACAGTCACAGGGCGCTCCGGAACTGGCGTTCCATGGCATCGTCCGAGGAATGGACGGTGGAGAACTGGGGCTCGATGCTCAGATGGACCGGGTCGAAGGGCTCGCCGTCCATGAACCGCGGCGCGGGCCCGAACAGCTCCCGGTGGGCCTCGGTCGGCTCCACGGCCTCGCACCGGCCCACGATCTGCACGGACCACACGCTCTCGCCGGGCCCTGCCGAAGCCAGGTTGTCGGTGCCGTAGGCGACGACGCTCCCGAGGCAGGCCCGGTGGTACCCGCAGCCCCGGTGCAGGCGCAACAGGACGCGGCCGTCCACCACGACGTGCCGGGCTAGGGCGAGGAAGGGCATGGCGCGCAGGCTGGCGGCCAACCGGCCATGGTCGGTACGGCGGAGGAGTTCCACGGCGAGCTCTTCGTCGATGGGCATGCCCCCAATTTCCGGCACCCTGAAGGCCCCGAAAAAGAGGCACCCGCCCCCTGAAGAGGGGCCAAAGGTCCCGAAAAGCAAGTAGGACGGTATCGGCGGCGCCACACCCGGTGACCCGGGTTCAGTCGCACCCGGTGACCCGTGTTCATTGGTGCCGCACTCAGTGGTGCTGCTTCTCCGCCTGGATGCGCGCCACATAGGCGGCGGCCTGGGAGCGCCGTTCCATGCCCAGTTTGGACAGCAGGCTCGACACGTAATTCTTGATCGTCTTCTCGGCGAGATGCAGCCGCTCGCCGATGGAGCGGTTGGTGAGCCCCTCGCCGATCAGGTCGAGGATCTTGCGCTCCTGCTCGGTGAGGTGCCCGAGCTTGTCGTCGTTCTTGGCACCGCCGCCGCCGTGCCGCAGCCGCTTGAGGACCTGCGCGGTGGCCACGGGGTCGAGCAGCGACTTGCCGGCCGCGACATCGCGTACGGCCGAGAGCAGTTCAGCGCCGCGGATCGCCTTCAGCACATAGCCCGACGCGCCCGCCATGATCGCGTCGAAAAGCGCCTCGTCGTCGGCGAAGGAGGTCAGCATCAGGCACTTGATGTCCTCGTTCCGCGACCGGATCTCGCGGCAGACCTCCACTCCGCTGCCGTCCGGGAGCCGTACGTCCAGGATCGCGACGTCCGGGGCCGTGGCCGGGATCCGCACCAGCGCGTCGGCCGCCGTACCGGCCTCGCCGACGACCTCGATGCCGTCCTCCCCCGAAAGCAACTCATGGACACCGCGCCGTACCACCTCGTGATCGTCGAGGAGAAATACGGTAATTTTTCCGCTTTCGGGCACAAAGTCAGTGTCACACGCCACCCTTGGCCCTGCCCGGGGTGAACTCTTCCCGTGCCTGGGGTGACCGGGATAACGTGCCCGTGTTCCGGCCCCCTGCGAGGCTGTGACCAGTGCTGTGACCAGCGACTGTTCCCGACCTGCGTGCATTACTTGGAAATCCGACTAATAAGTAGTGGGAAGTCCAAGCAAAAACGCAGGTCAGGAGGGGTTTCACAGAATTGTGGAGCACTGGGTAACGTGGCCGTTGCAGGGCGCTCGCCGGGGCACCTGTCACGCCTGTTCCCGGCCGAGTGCACCCACCCCGTGCACGGGTACTTGGAGCAGGCGAGCCGCACTGGCCACCCGGCAACCCCGGGGGCCGGACCGACGGAGGAGCACACGTGACCGTGGAGAGCACTGCCGCGCGCAAGCCGCGACGCAGCGCCGGTACGACCGCTGCGAAAAGCGGCGCCGGTACGACCGGTACGAAGAGCGCCGCGAGCAAGCGCACCAGCGCGGCCGGCAAGAAGTCACCGGGCGTACCCGGCGCACCTGGCGCATCGGGCCCCGGTCCCGAGCTCGTCCAGCTGCTGACGCCGGAGGGCGAGCGGGTCAAGGACGCCACGTACGACCCGTACGTCGCCGACATCACCCCCGAAGATCTGCGCGGTCTGTACCGGGACATGGTGCTGACCCGCCGCTTCGACGCCGAGGCCACCTCCCTGCAACGCCAGGGCGAGCTGGGCCTGTGGGCCTCGCTGCTCGGCCAGGAGGCCGCCCAGATCGGCTCCGGGCGGGCCACCCGCGAGGACGACTACGTCTTCCCGACCTACCGTGAGCACGGCGTCGCCTGGTGCCGCGGGGTCGACCCGACCAACCTGCTCGGCATGTTCCGGGGTGTGAACAACGGCGGCTGGGACCCGAACAGCAACAACTTCCACCTGTACACGATCGTCATCGGCTCGCAGACGCTGCACGCCACCGGTTATGCCATGGGCATCGCCAAGGACGGCGCGGACTCGGCCGTGATCGCGTACTTCGGGGACGGCGCCTCCAGCCAGGGCGACGTCGCCGAATCGTTCACCTTCTCCGCGGTCTACAACGCCCCGGTCGTGTTCTTCTGCCAGAACAACCAGTGGGCGATCTCCGAGCCGACCGAGAAGCAGACCCGCGTCCCGCTCTACCAGCGCGCGCAGGGCTACGGCTTCCCGGGCGTGCGGGTCGACGGCAACGACGTCCTGGCCTGCCTGGCGGTCACCAAGTGGGCGCTGGAGCGGGCCCGCCGCGGCGAGGGCCCCACCCTCGTGGAGGCGTACACCTACCGCATGGGCGCGCACACCACCTCGGACGACCCGACCAAGTACCGGGCCGACGAGGAGCGCGAGTCGTGGGAGGCGAAGGACCCGATCCTGCGCCTGCGCACGTACCTGGAGGCTTCAAACCACGCGGACGAGGGATTCTTCGCGGAACTTGAGGCCGAGAGCGAGGCGTTGGGCAAACGAGTACGCGAAGTCGTTCGCGCCATGCCGGACCCGGACCACTTCGCCATCTTCGAGAACGTGTACGCCGACGGGCACGCGCTCGTCGACGAGGAGCGGGCCCAGTTCGCCGCCTACCAGGCGTCGTTCGCGGATGAAGGGGAGGGCAAGTAGCGATGGCTGCGGAAAAGATGGCGCTGGCCAAGGCGATCAACGAGTCGCTGCGCACGGCCCTCGACGCCGACCCCAAGGTCCTGATCATGGGTGAGGACGTCGGCAAGCTCGGCGGTGTCTTCCGGGTCACCGACGGGCTCCAGAAGGACTTCGGCGAGGACCGGGTCATCGACACCCCGCTCGCCGAGTCGGGCATCGTCGGTACGGCGATCGGTCTCGCGCTGCGCGGCTACCGGCCGGTGGTGGAGATCCAGTTCGACGGTTTCGTCTTCCCGGCGTACGACCAGATCGTCACGCAGCTCGCGAAGATGCACGCGCGGGCGCTCGGCAAGATCAAGCTCCCCGTCGTGATCCGGATTCCGTACGGCGGTGGCATCGGCGCGGTCGAGCACCACTCCGAGTCACCCGAGGCGCTGTTCGCGCACGTGGCGGGCCTGAAGGTGGTCTCCCCGTCGAACGCGTCGGATGCCTACTGGATGATGCAGCAGGCCATCCAGAGCGACGACCCGGTGATCTTCTTCGAGCCGAAGCGGCGCTACTGGGACAAGGGCGAGGTCACCAAGGACGCGATTCCCGGACCGCTGCACAAGGCGGTCGTGGCGCGTGAGGGCAGCGATCTGACGCTCGCCGCCTACGGCCCGATGGTGAAGGTCTGCCTGGAGGCCGCCGCGGCCGCCCAGGAGGAGGGCAAGTCGATCGAGGTCCTGGACCTGCGCTCGATGTCCCCGATCGACTTCGACTCCGTCCAGGCCTCGGTGGAGAAGACCCGCCGCCTGGTCGTGGTGCACGAGGCCCCGGTCTTCCTCGGTACGGGCGCGGAGATCGCCGCCCGCATCACGGAGCGGTGCTTCTACCACCTGGAGGCACCCGTCCTGCGGGTGGGCGGCTATCACGCCCCCTATCCGCCGGCGCGCCTGGAAGAGGAGTACCTTCCGGGCCTGGACCGGGTGCTCGACGCCGTCGACCGCTCGCTGGCGTACTGAGGAGAGGGTCGTGACGACGATGACTGAGAACGCGTCGGGGCTCCGCGAGTTCAAGATGCCCGACGTGGGCGAGGGACTCACCGAGGCGGAGATCCTCAAGTGGTACGTCCAGCCCGGTGACACGGTCACCGACGGCCAGGTCGTCTGCGAGGTCGAGACCGCCAAGGCCGCCGTGGAACTTCCCATCCCCTACGACGGTGTGGTGCGCGAACTCCACTTCCCCGAGGGGACGACGGTGGACGTGGGCCAGGTGATCATCGCGGTGGACGTGGCCGGCGGATCGGCGCCGACGGGGCAGGCCCCCGTCGCCGTGGAAGCTCCTGTGGCCGAGGCGCCCACCGCACCCACCCCCCAGGCACCGGTCGCCGAGGAACCCAAGCCCGAGGGCCGCACCCCGGTCCTCGTCGGGTACGGGGTGGCCGAGGCCTCCACGAAGCGCCGCCCTCGCAAGGGCTCCGCGGTCCCGGCCCAGCAGCCCGAGACGTTCCTGGCGGCCACCGCGATCCAGGGCGAGCTCAACGGCCATGGCCACGGGTCCGCGCCGGGCGGGCAGCGCCCCCTCGCCAAGCCCCCGGTCCGCAAGCTCGCCAAGGACCTCGGCGTCGACCTGGCCACGATCACGCCTTCGGGTCCGGACGGCATCATCACGCGCGAGGACGTGCACGCGGCGGTCGCACCGGCTCCGGCCGCGGAGCAGCCGGCCGTGACGGCGCCCCCGGTTCCCGCCCAGGCCCAGGCTCCCGCTCCGGTCGTCATGTACGACTCGGCGCGTGAGACCCGTATCCCGGTCAAGGGGGTCCGCAAGGCCACGGCCGCCGCGATGGTCGGCTCGGCGTTCACCGCGCCGCACGTCACCGAGTTCGTGACGGTCGACGTGACGCGCACGATGAAGCTCGTCGAGGAGCTCAAGCAGGACAAGGAGATGCAGGGCCTGCGGGTCAATCCGCTCCTGCTCATCGCCAAGGCCCTGCTGGTCGCCATCAAGCGCAACCCGGACGTCAACGCGTCCTGGGACGAGGCGGCCCAGGAGATCGTGCTCAAGCACTACGTGAACCTGGGCATCGCCGCCGCCACCCCGCGTGGTCTGATCGTCCCGAACATCAAGGACGCTCACACCAAGACGCTCCCCCAACTCGCCGGGTCCCTGGGCGAGCTGGTGGCCACGGCCCGGGAGGGCAAGACCTCACCCGCCGCGATGCAGGGCGGCACGGTCACGATCACGAACGTCGGCGTCTTCGGCGTCGACACCGGCACGCCGATCCTCAACCCCGGCGAGTCGGCGATCCTCGCGATCGGCGCGATCAAGCTCCAGCCGTGGGTCCACAAGGGCAAGGTCAAGCCCCGCCAGGTGACGACACTCGCGCTGAGCTTCGACCACCGCCTGGTCGACGGCGAACTGGGCTCCAAGGTCCTGGCCGACGTGGCGGCGATCCTGGAACAGCCGAAGCGGCTGATCACCTGGGCGTGAGCGCGTGAGCGCGTGAGCGCGTGAGCGAAGACGAGCCGCGCGTCCCCAGGGGCGCGCGGCCCAGTACGACGAAGGGGGCCCGTCGCGATGAGCGATGGGCCCCCTTCGGCTGGTGTCCGGGAAACTACCTGGCGAAGCCGTAGTTCAGGAGCTTGGTGGCGTCCGTGGCGCGCTGGGGGATCGAGGTCGACGCGAGGACCGTGCCGATGATCGTCTTGCCGTTGCGGGTGGCGGCGAAGACGAGGCAGTACTTGGCCTCGGGGCCGGAGCCGGTCTTCACGCCGATGGTGCCGCTGTAGCTGCTGAGCAGCGTGTTCGTGTTGGTCCACGCCGCCATGGTGCGGATGCTGCCGGTCTTCGTCACGGTCTTCGCCGTGTACGACTTGGTCTTGACGACCGTGCGGAACGTGGTGCTCTTCATCGCGCTGCTGGCGAGCTTCGTCAGGTCGCGCGGCGTCGAGTAGTTGTTGCCGTTGCCGATGCCGTCGAACGAGTCGAACTTCGTCTTCGTCATGCCGAGGCTCTTCGCCGTGGTGTTCATCTTGCCGATGAACGACTTCACACGGGCGGCACGGGTGGAGCCCGAGCCGAACTTGTCGGCGAGCGCGTAGGCGGCGTCACAGCCGGACGGCAGCATCAGACCGTAGAGGAGCTGACGGACGGTGACCTTGTCGCCGACGATCAGGTGGGCGGATGACGCGGTGTTGGCGACGATGTAGTCGCTGTACGCCTTCTGGATCGTGACCTTGGCGTCGAGGTTGAGGTTCGGCTGCGCGAGCACGACCTTGGCGGTCATGATCTTGGTGGTGGAACCGGTGGAACGCTGGGTGTCCGCAGCCTTGGTGTACAAGGTCTTGGCCGTGCCGTTGTTCATCACGTAGCCGCCGGCGGCGGCGATCGTGGGCGTCGTGACAGCCCCTGCGGGGGCGGCCCCGAAAGCTCCGGCCGCCAGCACGGCGCCGGTGGTGACGGTAACAGCGGCGGCTCGGCGGAAACGCGTGCCCTTAATGCCGGTAATCAAAATGAACGCTCCGAATGCGCGAAATGCCCCTGGGAGAACGGCACATGGCAGTGCCGTCTTACGTACGGACTCGTGAGGGACCCAAAGGGATGCACGGACGAGGGGGTGGAATTGTGTGACGTGGGTTACGCCGAGGGGCGGGTGTTGACCGCGTGAAAGGCTACCGGTCCGCATCCTGGACGACGCACGACCATGCGTACGTGTTGTATCTATGATGTGCGCATGCCTGCCGCGCCGTCCGTGTCCGCTCCGCCCGCCACCAAGCAACCCCCCGCCGCCGACCGCGTCTACGCCCACGTCAAGCGGGGTGTCCTGGAACGTCGTTACGAGGGCGGGACGCTGCTCACCGAGGGCGAACTCGCCGAGGCCGTGGGCGTTTCGCGCACGCCGGTGCGCGAGGCGTTGCTCCGGCTCGAGGTCGAGGGCCTGATCAAGCTCTACCCGAAGAAGGGCGCGCTCGTCCTGCCCGTCTCCGCGCAGGAGATCGCGGACGTGGTCGAGACACGGCAACTTGTGGAGGAACACTCGGTCCGCAAGGCCGTACCCGCGTCGCCGCATCTCATCGCGCGCCTGGAGGAACTCCTCGCGCAGCAGAAGGAGCAGGCCGCCGCGGGAGACCTGGCCGGCGCCGCCGTCACCGACCGCTGCTTCCACGCCGAGATCGTCCGCAGCGGCGGCAACGAGATCCTCTCCCGGCTCTACGACCAGTTGCGCGACCGGCAGTTGCGGATGGGCGTCGCCGTGATGCACGCGCATCCGGACCGGATCACCAAGACGCTCACCGAGCACGAGGCGATCCTTGAAGCGCTGCGGTCCGGCGACGCGGAGGCGGCGGTCAATATCGTCCACGGACACGTCAGCTGGTTCTCGAACCTGGCGCGGGGAGAGGTCCGATGAGCTCCCACTCGGCCGTCTCGCTCCCCGGAGACCCGCCCGGCGGACGCCGGGCGATCGGCGTCTGGGGCATCGGCGTCTCCGTCTACTTCGTCGCCGTCATCTTCCGTACGTCGCTGGGAGTGGCCGGGCTCGACGCCGCGGACCGCTTCCATGTGAACGCCTCCGCGCTCTCCACCTTCTCGATCCTCCAACTCCTCGTCTACGCGGGCATGCAGATACCCGTGGGACTGCTGGTCGACGGGCTCGGCACCAAGAAGGTACTGACCATCGGCGTACTGCTCTTCACCGCAGGCCAGTTGGGCTTCGCGTTCTCCTCCACGTACGGGATGGCGCTGGCCTCGCGCGCGCTGCTGGGCTGCGGGGACGCGATGACGTTCATCAGCGTGCTGCGCCTGGGCACGCGATGGTTCCCGGCGCGGCGGGGGCCGTTGGTCGCGCAGCTCGCCGGTCTTGTGGGCATGGCGGGCAACCTGGTCTCCACCCTTGTCATCGCGCGGCTGCTGCACGGGGTGGGGTGGACGACGGCGTTCGCTGGCAGCGCGTTCGCCGGGGTCGTCGTCCTCGTACTCCTTCTTCTCTTCCTGAAGGACCACCCCGAGGGGCACGAGCCGGAACCGTTCCCGCACCAGGGGGCCGCGTATGTGCGGCGGCAGATCGCGGCGTCGTGGCGGGAACCCGGTACGCGGCTGGGGATGTGGGTGCACTTCACGACACAGTTCCCGGCGATGGTCTTCCTGCTCCTGTGGGGCATGCCGTTCCTGGTCCAGGCGCAGGGGCTGTCGCGGGCGACGGCCGGTGAACTGCTCACCCTCGTGGTGCTGTCCAACATGTTCGTGGGTCTTGTCTACGGGCAGATCGTCGCCCGGCATCACGCGGCGCGGCTGCCGTTGGCGCTCGGGACGGTGACGGCGACGGCGGTGGTCTGGGCGAGTGCGCTGGCGTATCCCGGTGACCGGGATCCCATGTGGCTGCTGGTCGTGCTGTGCGCGGTGCTCGGGGCGTGTGGGCCGGCTTCCATGATCGGGTTCGACTTCGCGCGGCCCGCGAATCCGCCGGAGCGGCAGGGGACCGCGTCCGGGATCACCAACATGGGCGGTTTCGTCGCCTCCATGACGACGTTGTTCGCGATCGGCGTGCTGCTGGACGCGACCGGGGACAACTATCGCGTCGCCTTCTCCGCCGTGTTCGTTCTTCAGGCGCTGGGGCTGAGTCAGATCTTCCGGTTGCGGAAGCAGGCGGCGCGCAGGGAGCGTGAGCGGTTGGTGGCCAGCCGCGTGGAGACGGTACACGTCCCCGCGTAGCGCCCCTTCAGGGACGGGGGGAACCGCGCGACCAGCCCCCGCCCACCCGCAGTCGAAGAACCCCGCGCTACGGCGTGACCGCGAAGTTCCTCAGGATGGCTGTGGTCAGTTCCGGGTCGCCCTCCGTCTTGATGCGGTCGGAGACGGCCTCGGCCGTGACGCGGCCGCAGGCGAGGCGGAAGTACGTCTCCCAGTCGAGGGTGAGGGTGGCGGCCGGGCCGAGCGAGGGGGCGCCGTCTATCGAGCCGCGCCCGTCCGCATCGACCCGCACCGTCCGCAGGAACTCCATCGGCCCGTGGATGTCGAAGACGACCGCCGAGTTCGCGGGCGCCCCCGCGTCCTTGGCGACGACCTTCGGCAGGGCCTCGAGGAGTTTGTCGCGGACGATGTGCGCGCCGGGAGAGTCGAGGTTGCCGGGGACGCCGAGCGCGGTCCGCAGGTCCTGTTCGTGCACCCATACGTCGAAGGCGCGCCTCTGCATCGCCTGTTCGAGGGTGATCTCGGTCCCGAGCGGGCCACGTACCTTGGCGTCCGGCTGCCGCGACTCGTTCCGCAGCTGACGGTTGCGGCGGATGATCGTGTACTCCAGCTCGGAGGTCATCTCCGGTGCCGTGTGGTGGCGGCGCACGTCGACCTGCATCTCCATGTACCGCTGGTGTTCGTTCGTCACGTGGAACAGGTCGCGGGGGAGCGTGTGGATCGGCCGCGGGTCGCCCAGCATCTCGCAGTCGAGCCCGATGACATGCGAGACGAGATCACGTACCGACCAGCCGGGGCAGGGCGTGCGCCGGTTCCATTCACCTTCCACCAACGGCGACACCAACTCGGATATCGCATCGACGGAGTGGGTCCAGGCGTCGGCGTAGGACTGAAGGCTGGGATGCAGACTCACGGAACGGGACCCCTCGGGCGGTTGGACGCGGGCAGTGCACAGGCAGCGGGTGTCTTGGGACGCTAAGTTACGCTGCTGTGAGGCACCCCGGCAGTGCTTTGGTGTGACGATCGTAGGCCTGTATGGACGGCTCGAATGCCAGGACGGTGGTAGTGTGCGCGCCTCTCTCCTCCAGATCGACGTAAACGACGGCGAATCGGTCGATTCGCGTCGGCGTCGTGTGGCGGCTCTGGTACGAGAACAAGCCGGAGTCGATCTGGTCGTGCTGCCGGAACTGTGGACCACCGGGGCGTTCGCCTACGAGTCGTTCGGCACGGAGGCGGAGTCCCTCGAAGGGCCGACGTTCGAGGTCATGGCGAAGGCGGCGAGCGACACGGGCATCTGGCTGCACGCCGGGTCGATCCCCGAGCGGGACGCCGACGGCACGCTCTACAACACCTCCCTCGTCTTCACCCCCTCCGGCGACCTGGCCGCCGCCTACCGAAAGATCCACCGCTTCGGCTTCGACAAGGGCGAGGCCGTACTGATGGGCGCGGGCGGCGAACTGGTGACGGTCCGTCTGCCGGAGACCACCCTCGGCATCGCCACCTGCTACGACCTCCGCTTCCCCGAGCTCTTCCGCGGGCTCGTCGACGCCGGCGCCGAGACCGTCGTCCTCTCGGCCGGGTGGCCCGAGCGGCGCCGCTCCCACTGGACGCTGCTCGCCCAGGCCCGCGCGGTCGAGAACCAGGCGTTCGTTCTCGCCTGCGGAACGGCCGGCACGCACGCGGGCGTTCCCCAGGCCGGTCACTCGATCGTGGTCGATCCGTGGGGGGAGGTCCTGGCGGAGGCCGGGGCAGGGGAGCAGGTGCTCACGGTGGACTTCGACCCCGGGAAGGTCGCGACCACGCGGGAGCAGTTCCCGGCGCTGAAGGACCGGATGCTGGGACTGACGGCACCGCGCCGCTGAGCCGGTCCTCGCCCCGCTGAGTCAGTCCTCGGCCCGCTCCTTCTCCGCCAGGTGGATCACGCACACCGCCACCGCGATCAGCAGCGCGGGGTCCGCGTCCTCGCGGACGACGTCGACGCCGTACGTCTCCCTCACGTGCAGCCGACGGCGCGAGATCACCGCCAGCAGCTCACCCTCGTACTCGACGGCGAACTCGCGGTCGAGGATCTTGCCGCTGACGTCGAGTTCCGTACCGTCCACCAGGGACACCCGGTAGTGGTTGCGGAGCAGGGACAGCCGCTTGCGTCTGATCGTCGCCAGCGGTTCCCCGTCCCGCCCGATCACCATCGTGTCCCGCAGGGCCAACATCTTCTGGTGGATGTCGATGAGGACACGCCCGCGGGTGTCCTTCAGCTCGAAGGTGTCCCGCAGTCGCATCGCCTTGCCGTCGACGAGGAACACCTTGGTGCCGTGGTCGTCCTCGATCCAGTAGTCGTCACCGAAGCCGAGGAGCCGGTCGCGTACGAGGAATCTCATACCGTTACCGGTTCCCGGGATTCACAAGATCATCACGCGTTCACCCCTTCCGAAGGCGGGGGCGAGGGGGAGGAAGTCGCTGGTGCGAGGTGTGGTGCGAGGTCTGGTCCGAGGTCCAGTGCGAGGTCAAGGGCGAGGTCCAGTGCGAGCGATCACGGAAAGGCGTGCCCTCGTCGGCGTGGCCGCCCTGCTCGCGGCCACGTCCGGGTGCTCCCAGGCGGAGATCTGCGCCGGCGTGGGCACCGTCTCCAGTGTCGGCGTGCTGTTCGTCCACCAGGGGTACGGCGACCTGGGGGGCGCCTCCTTCGAGCTGTGCGCGCGGGGCAGGTGCACGAAGGGTGAGCTGCCGCAGGAGGGCGTCACGCGCGTGAGTCTTCCGTTGCCGCACGACGTGGACCCCGACTCCGGCCCGATCCGCTTCCGGGTCACCCGCAAGGACGCCCCCCGCCCCGTGATCGACACGTCCGCCGACGTGAGGCTCACTTTCCAGTCCGACAACTGTGGCGGTGGCGACTACGGCCGAGGGCTCGCCTTCACCAAAGAAGGGGGTCTGACCGCGAAGATCCCGAAGGCGGTGTCGGAGGCCTGGTTCAAGCAGATCAGATCCCGGGCCACTTCAGAACCCGACCCCGCCCCGTCCTCCTGATGCCGGAACACCCGCGCCCGGCTCCTTCCTCGCGAAGCGGCCGGGTGTCATCGCCTCTCCAGGGCCCGGCCCGAACCGTTTCCGGTACGCCGACGGGCTCAGCCCGGTCTCCCGCCTTAGCCGTGCCCGTAGATTGGCCGCCGTACCCAGGCCACTCCGCGCGGCCACGACGTCCAGCCGTTCCTCTCCTCGCTCGATCAACCGGCAGGCGAGGGCGACGCGTTCCCCGGTGAGCCAGGCCAGCGGCGTGGTCCCCAGTTGGTTTCGGAAACGACGGTGGAGCGTGGCGGGGGAGACGGCCGCGCGGGCCGCGAGGTCCGCCACCGTCAGTGGCTCGCCCAGCCGTCCCTGCGCCCACGCCAGCAGCGGACCGAGCGACTCGTCCGGCACGTCGGGCACCGGCCGCTCCACGAACTGCCGCTGACCTCCGTCGCGGTGCGCCGCGAACACGAGCCGTCGGCTGACCGCGTTGGCGATCTCGGCGCCGTGGTCCCGGCGTACGACGTGCAGCCCCAGGTCGAGCGCCGAGGCGCTGCCGGACGCCGTGAGGATGTCGCCGTCGTCCACGAAGAGGACGTCCGGCTCCAGGCGGACCGCCGGGAAACGCGCCCGGAAGGAGTCCGCCCACATCCAGTGGCAGGCCGCCCGCCGTCCGTCCAGCAGCCCGGCCTCCGCGATGGTGAACGCACCCGAGCAGAAGCCGAGTAGCCGTGCGCCGCGCGCGTGCGCCCGGCGTACGACGTCCAGGACGCGGGGTGAGCGCGGGGCCTCGGTGTCCGGCCGGTTCGGCACGATCAGCGTGTCCGCCTCCTCGGCCGCCTCCAGCCCGGCGACTCCGGTCAGCGTGAAGAAGCCGTCGCGCATCCGCGTGCGCGGCCCGGCGGCGCAGAGCCGGAAGTCGTACAACTCCCGCCCCAGTTCGGGCCGGGGCAGCCCGAAGACCTCGATGGCACAGCTCATCTCGAACGGGTTCGAGTTCTCGTCGACGATCAGCACGACACGATGAGAGGATCCTTGCGCCATATGCGATTTCTAGCACTCGTGCCCTTGCTGCACCACCGCCGAGGATGCCCACATGGCCTCTTCGAGCAGCACTCACACGACCTCTTCGAACAGCACCCACGCGACCTCTTCGAGCAGCGGCGGTGAACCCGTCGCCCTCTCGACCGCCCTCGCCTCCTTCTCCGACCTCTGGAGCCCTCGTATCGTCACCGCCGTCAACGACTACGACGTGCGCATCGCCAAGGTCGAGGGCGAGCACGTGTGGCACGTGCACGACCACACGGACGAGTTCTTCCTGGTCCTGGAGGGCGAGCTGACCATCGCGCTGCGGGAGACGGCGGGCGAGCGGACCGTCGTCCTGCCCAAGGGCTCCGTCTTCACCGTCCCCCGCGGCACCGAACACAAGCCGGCCGCCCCTGCCGGCGCCGCGATCCTGCTCTTCGAGCCCACCGGAACCGTCACCGTCGGCGACCGCCACGACGAGGTCCCGGACCACGTGGACGCCACCACGGGGCATGCCCTGACCTGACGGTCGGTGGCGGGTGGCACCCTTGTTTCCATGAACGACTCCGCCCCGACCGCTGCCTCGGCACCCACCCCCCGTCGCGTCCGTGTCCGCGCCCCCGAGCTGATCGGCAAGGGCGGCTGGCTGAACACGGGAGAGCAGCAGTACACCCTTGCCGACCTGCGAGGACGTATCGTCGTCCTCGACTTCTGGACTTTCTGCTGCATCAACTGTCTGCATGTCCTGGACGAGCTGCGGGAGCTGGAGGAGAAGCATCGGGACACGGTGGTGATCATCGGGGTGCACTCGCCGAAGTTCGCGCACGAGGCCGAGCACCAGGCGGTCGTGGACGCGGTGGAGCGGTACGGGGTCGAGCACCCGGTGCTCGACGATCCCGAGCTCGCGACCTGGAAGCAGTACGCCGTGCGCGCCTGGCCGACGCTCGTCGTGATCGACCCCGAGGGGTACGTGGTCGCGCAGCACGCCGGTGAGGGGCACGCGCACGCGATCGCCCGCCTGGTGGAGGAACTGGAGGCCGAGCACGCGGCCAAGGGGACGCTGCGCCGCGGCGACGGGCCGTACGTGGCACCCGAGCCCGAGCCCACGGCGCTCCGCTTCCCCGGCAAGGCCCTCGCCCTGCCGAGCGGGAACCTCCTGGTCAGTGACACGACCCGGCACCAGCTCGTCGAGCTGGAGGGCGACGGGGAGAGCGTCGTACGGCGGATCGGCTCCGGGGTGCGGGGGTTCCTGGACGGGTCGGCCGAGGAGGCCGCGTTCAGCGAGCCACAGGGGCTGGCGCTGCTCGACGACGGCTCGGTCGTCGTCGCGGACACCGTGAACCACGCGCTGCGCCGCCTCGACCTCGCGACCGGCGAGGTCACCACCCTCGCGGGGACGGGGCGCCAGTGGTGGCAGGGCTCGCCGGCGTCCGGCCCGGCGCGCGAGGTGGACCTGTCCTCGCCGTGGGACGTGGCTCTGTTCGGCGGGAAGATCTGGATCGCCATGGCCGGAGTGCACCAGCTGTGGGCGTACGACCCGGAGGGCGGCACCGTCGGGGTCGCCGCCGGTACGACGAACGAGGGGCTCGTGGACGGGCCGGGGGCCGAGGCCTGGTTCGCGCAGCCGTCCGGGCTCGCCGCCACCGCCGACCGGCTCTGGCTCGCCGACTCCGAGACGAGCGCCCTGCGTTGGGTGGATCTCGACGGGGCCGTGCACACCGCCGTCGGCACCGGTCTGTTCGACTTCGGGCACCGGGACGGGGCCGCCGAACAGGCTCTGCTCCAGCACCCGTTGGGCGTCACGGCCCTCCCCGACGGCTCGGTCGCGGTCAGCGACACGTACAACCACGCGCTGCGCCGCTACGACCCCGCGACGGGCGAAGTGACCACGCTGGCGACCGACTTGAGGGAGCCCAGCGACGCGGTTCTCGTCGGGGACGACATCGTGGTCGTGGAGTCGGCGCGACACCGGCTGACTCGGCTGCGGCTCCCCGAGGAGGCCGTGCGGGTGGAGTCGGTCGCCCACCGCACCCAGCGCGCCGCAACCGAAGTCACGCCGGGAGGGCTCCGGCTGGACGTCGTCTTCCAGGCCCCGACGGGCCAGAAGCTGGACACACGCTATGGGCCGTCCACCCGGCTGCTCGTCTCCTCGACCCCACCCGAGCTGCTGCTCACGGGTGAGGGCGCCGGAACCGATCTCTTCCGCGCGCTGGAGCTGAACCCGGCCGTCACGGAGGGTGTCCTGCACGTCTCCGCGATGGCCGCGTCCTGCGACGACGACCCGGCGAACGAGTACCCGGCCTGCCATGTCCACCAGCAGGACTGGGGCGTGCCGGTCCGCCTCACCGAGGGCGGCGCGGACCGGCTGCCGCTGGTGCTGGCGGGCATGGCCGACTGACCCGTACCTCCACAGCTGTGACCTGCCTGCGGGCAATGCCTGTTCAGACGTGTGCCTACACGCCGTAGCCGCCCCGGTGGTGCCGCTCCTCCTCGATCACCGGGGTGCTGGGCGGCATGACCACCCGGCGCCTCCTGGCGATACTGCTGAACGTCACGACCCCGATCAGTCCGACGATCATGAAGATGAGGCCGACCAGGTCGAGGTTGACCCCCTTCATGTGCCAGTCGGTCGCGAATGTGAGGACCGCCCCCGCTGCGATCAGGATGATGCATCCGCCCAGACTCATGGGTGTCGCCTCCTTGTAACCAACTCGGCTTCTCTCAGGCCCGGTCCGGGTACCCGGCAGCGCGCCGGGCATGCGGAACTAACCCTCCAGGAACGCCACCAGCGCGTTGGCCAGCAGGAACGGGTCGTCGGCGCCGCAGAGTTCGCGGGCGCTGTGCATCGAGAGGATGGCCACGCCGATGTCGACGGTCCTGATGCCGTGGCGGGCCGCGGTGATCGGGCCGATGGTGGTGCCGCAGGGCATCGAGTTGTTGGAGACGAAGGACTGGAAGGGCACGCCGGCCTTCGCACAGGCGGCGGCGAAGACCGCACGGCCCGAACCGTCCGTGGCGTAGCGGTTGTTGACGTTCACCTTGAGGATGGGGCCGCCGCCCGCGCGCGGGTGGTGCGTCGGGTCGTGCCGCTCCGGGTAGTTGGGGTGGACGGCGTGGCCGGTGTCGGAGGAGAGACAGATCGTGCCCGCGAAGGCGCGCGCCCGGTCCTCGTACGAGCCGCCGCGCGCGAACACCGAGCGTTCGAGCACGCCGCCGAGCAGCGGACCGTCGGCGCCGGTGTCGCTCTGCGAGCCGTTCTCCTCGTGGTCGAAGGCCGCGAGGACGGGGATGTGGGAGAGCCCCGAACCGGAACCCGAACCGGAACCCGAACCCGTACCGGAATCTGAACCGGAGGGGGCGCCGGAGCCGGAAGGAGAGCCCTCGCCCGTCGCCGCCGCGATCAGCGCCGCCGTACCCGCGTGCAGGGACAGCAGGTTGTCCATGCGCGGTCCGGCCACCAGCTCCTTGTCGCGGCCCAGGTACGAGGGCCGCTCGACGGAGTGGGTCATCAGGTCCCAGCCGGTGACCTCGCCCGCCGACAGGCCCGACTCCTCCTCCAGGAAGGCGATCAGATCACCCTCGCCGGGGTCGCCCAGACCCCAGACGGGCTGCAGATGACGCTGCTTGTCGAGCTTGAGGCCGTCGGTGGAGACGGAACGGTCGAGGTGGATGGCGAGCTGGGGCACGCGCAGCAGGGGTCGGTCGATGTTCACCAGACGCGAGGAGCCGTCCTTCAGCGTCAGCCGTCCCGCCAGCCCCAGGTCCCGGTCCAGCCAGGAGTTCAGCAGCGGGCCGCCGTAGATCTCCACGGCGACCTGGCGCCAGCCGTGCGCCCCGCTGTCCGGCTGCGGCTTCACCCGCAGATTGGGGGAGTCGGTGTGCGCGCCCACGATGCGGAACGGGGTGTGCGGCTGGGCACCCTCGGGCACGTACCAGGCGACGATCGCGCCGCCGCGCAGCACGTACTTGCCGCCGCTCGTCCCCTCCCAGGCATCGGTCTCGGCGACCTGACGGAATCCGGCCTTCTCCAGCCGCTCGGCGGCGTTCGCCACGGCGTGGTACGGCGTCGGGCTCGCCGCCAGAAAGGTCATGAGGTCGTCGGTGTGGCCGCGGTCGAAGCGGGCGCTTGTGCTCATGGGTTCACCTTAACGACGCCCGAGGGGCCCCTCCCGGCGATGGGGACGGCCCTTCGTAAGGGGGATGTGAAGGACGGACATCTGACTGGAGGGGCTGGTTCCGGTCCGATCTCCGTGCCCGTGGTCCTCGAATCCACCCGGGAAATCCGTGCGGGTCCCTGCGGGTCCATGCGGGAAATCCGTGCGGGTCCCTGGCGGGTCCCTGCGGGAAATCCGTGCGGGTCCCTGCGGGAATTTCACGCGAGGAGCGGGCTGCCGAGTGCCCCCTGTGGCCGCATACGGCGGCGGCCCGCCCCCGGAGATTCGCTCCGGGAACGGGCCGCCGTCGGCGATGCCCTCAGGCCGCGGGGATCAGAACGCCGCCTCGTCCAGCTCCATCAGGTCCAGGTCCACGACCTCGGCGAGCTTGCGGGCGCCGGTGACGCCGGGCAGGACGTTGGCGGCGAAGAACTTCGCCGCGGCGATCTTGCCGGTGTAGAAGGGCTTGTCCTTCGCCGAGGCCGTCTCCAGCTTCTCGGCGGCCACGGCGGCACCGCGCAGCAGCAGGTAGCCGACGACCACGTCGCCGGAGGCCAGCAGCAGGCGGGTGGTGTTGAGGCCGACCTTGTAGATGTTCTTGACGTCCTGCTCGGTGGCCGCCAGGTCCGTGAGCATGAGGCCGACGATGGCCTCCAGCTCGACGGCCGCCTTGGCGAGCTGCTCGCGGGCCGCGGACAGGTCCTCGCCGCCCGTGCCGAGCGCCAGGAACTTCTTGATGTCCTCGGCGAGGGAGTTCAGCGCCGCGCCCTGGTTGCGGACGATCTTCCGGAAGAAGAAGTCCTGGCCCTGGATCGCGGTCGTGCCCTCGTACAGGGTGTCGATCTTGGCGTCGCGGATGTACTGCTCGATCGGGTACTCCTGCAGGAAGCCGGAGCCGCCGAAGGTCTGCAGCGACTGGGCGAGCTGCTCGTAGCCCTTCTCGGAGCCGTAGCCCTTCACGATCGGCAGGAGCAGGTCGTTGAGAGCCTCCAGGGCGGCGGTGTCCTCGCCGGCGGCCTCCTTGACCTGGATCTCGTCCTGGATCGCGGCGGTGTGCAGCACCAGGGCGCGCATGCCCTCGGCGTACGCCTTCTGCGTCATCAGCGAGCGGCGCACGTCGGGGTGGTGCGTGATGGTGACCTTGGGCGCGGTCTTGTCCATGAAGTTCGCGAGGTCGGGGCCCTGGACGCGCTCCTTGGCGTACTCCAGCGCGTTCAGGTAGCCGGTCGAGAGCGTGGAGATCGCCTTCGTGCCGACCATCATGCGGGCGAACTCGATGATCCGGAACATCTGGCGGATGCCGTCGTGCTTGTCGCCGATCAGCCAGCCCTTGGCGGGGTGGCGGTCGCCGAAGGTCATCTCGCAGGTGTTGGACGCCTTGAGGCCCATCTTGTGCTCGACGTTCGTCGCGTACGCGCCGTTGCGCTCGCCCAGCTCGCCGGTCTCGAAGTCGAACTCGTACTTCGGGACGAGGAAGAGGGACAGGCCCTTGGTGCCGGGGCCGGCGCCCTCGGGGCGGGCGAGGACGTAGTGGAGGATGTTCTCCTCCATGTCGTGCTCACCCGAGGTGATGAAGCGCTTCACGCCCTCGATGTGCCAGGAGCCGTCCTCCTGCTGGACCGCCTTGGTGCGGCCCGCGCCCACGTCCGAGCCGGCGTCCGGCTCGGTGAGCACCATGGTGGAGCCCCACTGCTTCTCGACGGCGATCTTCGCGATGTGCTTCTGGACCTCGGTGCCCTCCTCGAAGAGGATGCCCGCGAAGGCGGGGCCGGAGGAGTACATCCAGACCGCCGGGTTCGCGCCGAGGATCAGCTCCGCGTACGCCCAGATCAGGGAGCGGGGCGAGGTGGTGCCGCCGAGCTCCTCGGGCAGGCCCAGACGCCAGTACTCGGAGTCCATGAAGGCCTTGTACGACTTCTTGAAGGATGCCGGCACGGGAGCCGTGTTGGTCTCCGGGTCGAAGACCGGCGGGTTGCGGTCGGCGTCCGCGAAGGACTCCGCCAGCTCGTTCTCCGAGAGACGGGTCAGCTCGTCGAGAACGCTCTTGGCGGTGTCGACGTCCATCTCCGCGAACGGTCCGGTGCCGTACACCTTGTCGCGCCCGAGCACCTCGAAGAGGTTGAACTCGATGTCGCGGAGATTCGACTTGTAGTGCCCCATGGCGACGGCTCCGTAAGAGATTGGGGAGGCGGAGGTACTCGCAGCCTCGTTACACGTACCGGCAAGTAGCTACGATGATGCTACCCGTCGGTAATAAGAATCAACCCCTGGTGGCCCATATGTGGCCGACTACTCTTTGACGCATGTACGGCTACGACCAGAATGCGGGCGCCCAGCAGCAGTACGCCCCGCCGCAGCAGCAGATGCCCGGCGGTTACGGCCAGCAGCCGCCGCTCTACCCCGAGCCGTCCCCGCCCTCGCTGGCGGACGCGGTGCGGGCGTTCACCACGGGGTCGATGTCCGCGGAGGACTTCCAGCAGGTCTTCGCGACGTCGAAGGTCTACTGCCCGCGCGGCGACAACCCCGGATTCCTGGCGCTGCACAACACCCAGCAGCCGGTCATCCCGATGTTCACCTCGCTCAAGGAGCTGCGCCGGTACGCCGGCAAGGAGTCCAAGTACTTCGTGATCACCGGCGCCGAGGTGATCGACCTGCTCCCCACCGGCTATGGCTTCGTCCTCGACATGGAGGGGGAGCACCGTATGGTCTTCGACGCGAAGGCCGTGGAGCAGATGGTGGACTTCGCCATGCGCCGTATGTACGGGTAGCGCTCACTCCCCTACGACAGTCCGGACGCCCGGAGGGAATGCCCTCCGGGCGTCCGTCGTTGTGGGTGGCAGAAAGTTCAACAATCAACTAAACTCGAAGCACAAGGAGGTACCGACATGCCTGCAGTGACCGTCGAGAACCCGCTGACCCTTCCCCGTGTGGTCGCGTCGGCCGACGCCGTGGACCGTCCCGTGCTCACCGTGACGACCGCGCCCAGCGGCTTCGAGGGCGAGGGCTTCCCGGTCCGCCGTGCGTTCGCCGGGATCAACTACCGCCACCTCGACCCGTTCATCATGATGGACCAGATGGGCGAGGTGGAGTACGCGCCGGGCGAGCCCAAGGGCACCCCCTGGCACCCCCACCGCGGCTTCGAGACCGTGACCTACATCATCGACGGCGTCTTCGACCACCAGGACTCCAACGGTGGTGGCGGCACCATCACCAACGGTGACACCCAGTGGATGACCGCGGGCGCCGGCCTCCTGCACATCGAGGCCCCGCCGGAGTCGCTCGTCATGTCCGGCGGCCTCTTCCACGGTCTCCAGCTGTGGGTGAACCTCCCGGCCAAGGACAAGATGATGGCCCCCCGGTACCAGGACATCCGCGGCGGTTCGGTCCAGCTGCTGAGCACCCCCGACGGCGGCGCGCTGCTGCGCGTCATCGCCGGTGAGCTCGACGGCCACGAGGGCCCCGGCATCACGCACACGCCGATCACCATGGTCCACGCGACCCTGGCGCCCGGTGCCGAGATGACCCTCCCGTGGCGCGAGGACTTCAACGGTCTCGCGTACGTCCTCGCCGGGCGCGGCAGCGTCGGTACGGGCCGTCGCCCGATCCACACCGGCCAGACCGCCGTCTTCGGCGCGGGCGGATCGCTGACCGTCCGCGCGGACGAGAAGCAGGACGCGAACACGCCGGACCTCGAGGTCGTCCTCCTCGGCGGACAGCCGATCCGCGAGCCCATGGCCCACTACGGCCCCTTCGTGATGAACACCCGCGAGGAGCTGCAGCAGGCCTTCGAGGACTTCCAGAAGGGCCGCCTGGGCACCGTCCCGGCGGTGCACGGAATGTCCGAGGGCGGGATATAACCCCCTTCCGCCCGACCACGAAAGGCCCCGTCCGTACGCCGGACGGGGCCTTTCGCCCGTCGGACGTGGCCTTCGCACGGACGCCGTGTCACCCGGCCGGGCCGTCCCGGCGGGACGGCCCGGCCCGCGCGTGGTCGGGTGGAGGCGTGCAGCTACTCCCCGAGGGTGCCCGGCGGCTGGCCGCCTGGTGCGCCGTGATCCTGCTCGTCGCCGGTGTGGCGTGGGTCGGGATCCGGCTGTGCGGGGAGTTCCGTACGGCGATCGTGCCCGTGCTGCTCGCGCTGCTCGGCACCGCGCTGCTCGGGCCGATGTACCGGCGACTGGTGAACGTCGGGGTCAACCGGTCGCTGGCCGCGGGGCTCACCTGTGTCGCGGTGGTCGTGGTCGTCGGCGGCGCCGTCTACATCGTGGTCGCCGCGCTCATCGACACCGGGGACCAGATCATCGCTTCCCTCAGGCTGGCCGCGCGGTCCGTCGCCGAGCACTTCGGCGCGGCGGGCACCTCCCTCGACGACCTCGCCGCCAACGCCAAGGACCTGCTGACCAAGTTCGGCGGGACGGCCGCGTCCAATGTCATCAGTGGCGTGAGTGTGGTGGGCGAGTCCATCGCCATGGCCGTACTGGCCCTGCTGCTCGTCTTCTTCTTCCTCCGCGACTCCCACCGCGCCGCCGGGCTGCTGCGCTCGCTGGCGCCGCGCGGCACCGCGGACATGGTGGAGGCCATGGCCCGCCGTGCCTTCGGCGCCGTCCAGGGCTTCATGCGCGGGACCACGGTGATCGCCCTCATCGATGCCCTGTGCATCACGATCGGGCTGCTGATCCTGCGCGTCCCGGGCGCGGCCGGGCTCGGTGCGCTGGTCTTCGTGGGGGCGTTCATCCCCTACCTCGGCGCGTTCCTCTCCGGCGCGGTGGCCGTGCTGGTCGCGCTCGCCGACCGGGGGTTCGTGATCGCGCTGTGGGCGCTCGGGGTCGTTCTCGCCGTGCAGGTCCTCGAAGGGCATGTGCTGCAGCCGATGATCCAGAGCCGGACCGTGCAGATGCACCCGGCGGTGGTGATGCTGACGATCACGGCGGGCGCGTCCGTCGCGGGCATCCTGGGCATGCTGCTCGCCGTACCGCTGACGGCCGCCGGCTTCGGGGTCCTCGCGGAGCTACGGACCCACTACGAGTCGGCATCCCCGTCTCCACCGGACGCCTCGTCCCCACCGGCTTCCCCGTCCCCACCGGCTTCCCCGTCTCCACCGGCTTCCCCGTCTCCACCGGCTTCCCCGTCTCCACCGGCTTCCCCGTCTCCACCGGCCTCTCCGTCTCCACCGGCCTCCCCGTCCCCACCGGCCTCCCCGTCCCCACCGGACGCCTCGTAGAACTCGAACCAGATGCTCTTGCCCTCGCCCCGTGGGTCGACGCCCCAGGAGTCGGCGAGGAATTCCACGAGCACCAGCCCACGTCCGGAGGACGCCAGTTCGCCGGGGTGGCGGCGGTGCGGCAGGTCGTCGCTGGCGTCGGTGACCTCGATCCGCATCCGGCGGTCGTCCGTACCGCCGGTCACCTCGGCGACGAGCAGCGCGTCGGCGTCGGTGTGGACGAGGACGTTGGTCAGCATCTCGGAGACGAGGAGGACCGCCGAGTCGCGCTGGTCGGCGGAGGCCCAGTCGTGCAGCATCTCGCGCAGCTGCTGGCGGGCCCCCGCGATCCGCTCGGGCTCGGCCTGCGCCACGGTCAGCGCGGTGCGGCGCACCGAGGGGGAGAGCGGGGCCTCGACCGTGTCGCCGTACCCCTTGCCCTGTCGGCTCAGCAGCAGCACCGCTATGTCGTCCTCGCGCCGGTCGGCCAGCGGCCCGGGGGTGTGGTGCGAGGAGGGGCCGTGCACGCCCTGGACCAGCGCGTCGGCGAGCTCCTCCATGTCGCCGTCGTGGGACTCCAGGATGTGGCGGATACGGCGCCACCCGGTGTCGAGGTCGTGGCCGCCGGTCTCGATCAGCCCGTCGGTGCAGAGCAGCATGGTCTCGTCGGGCTCCAGGGCGAGCCGGGTCGTGGGGTAGTCGGCGTCCGGGTCGATGCCGAGCGGTAGTCCGCCCGACGTGGGCCGGATCAGCACCGTCCCGTCCGCCATGCGTATCGCGGGGTCCGGGTGCCCCGCGCGGGCGAAGTCCAGGATGCCGGTCGCCGGGTCCACCTCGACGTACAGGCAGGTCGCGAAGCGCGGGTCCGCGGTGTTGCCGCCGCTCTCGCCGGTGGAGCCGTACGTCACCGAGTCCGTGATCCCGCACAGGAACCGCGAGGCCCGGGAGAGGACCGCGTCGGGCCGGTGGCCCTCGGAGGCGTACGCGCGCAGGGCGATACGGAGCTGGCCCATCAGCCCGGCGGCGCGCACGTCGTGGCCCTGGACGTCACCGATGACCAGGGCGAAGCGGCCGGTCGGCAGCGGGATCACGTCGTACCAGTCGCCGCCGACCTGGAGGCCGCCGCCGGTGGGGACATAGCGCGCGGCGACCTCCATGCCCGGCATCTGCGGGCCGAGGGTGGGCATCATCGAGCGCTGCAGGCCGTCGGTGAGCTCCCGCTCCGTCTCGGCGGCCACGGCCCGGGAGAGGGCCTGAGCGAGCATCCGGGCCACGGTCGTCAGCACCGAGCGCTCGTCGGGCGTGAAACTGACGGGGTAGGTGAAGGCCGCCATCCACGCGCCCATCGTGCGCCCGGCGACGGTCAGCGGCAGAAAGGCCCAGGACTCCCGCCCGAAGTGCTGGGCGAGCGGCCAGGAGACGGGATAGCGCTCCTTGTAGTCCTCCGGGGAGGAAAGGTAGACGGCCCGGCCTGTGCGGACGACCTCCGCGGCCGGGTAGTCGGTGGACAGGGACATATGCGTGAAGGGGTCTTCGTCCCCCGGCTTCTGCCCGTGGTGGCCGATGACGGTGAGCCGGTCCCCGTCCACGCCGAAGACGGCCAGCCCGTCCGGTGTGAACCCCGGCATCGACAGGCCCGCCGCGACCCGCAGTACCTCGGCCGTGGACCGCGCCTCGGCCAGCGCCCGCCCGGCGTCCAGCAGGAACGCCTCGCGCGAGCGGCGCCAGTCGCCGGTGAGCGGGGTGCGCGCGGCGGTGGCCCCCGAGGGCTCGGTGACCTCCTGGAGCGTGCCGAACAGCAGGAACTCCCCGCTCTCGGGGTCGACGGTCGGCTTGGAGCGGCTGCGCACGGTACGGATCACCCGCCCGTGCTCGTCCATGATCCGCAGCCGGACCTCGGCGAGCGTGTCCTCGGCGACGGCGAGCTGTACGACGCTGACGACCTCGTTCCAGTCGGCCGGGTGGAACCGGGAGCGCATGGCCACCTCGGTGACGGTCGCCCTTTCCGCGGGCAACCCGAGGAGCCGGGCGGCCTCGGCGTCGACGGTGACCTGCCCGTGTGCGTTGTCCCAGCGCCACACGCCGGTCGCAAGGGCGGCCAGTACGTCCCCCACAGCGGGCAGGGGCTCACCAGTGCGCATTGACCCACTGTATGAAGAGGTGATCGGAAGGTGCCACCGAGAGTATTCGGGGTGGTGATCTTTGGGCGGCCGGTACCCTTGGGGGATCCGGGCGTCGGCCCGGAAGTTTCACGTGAAACAGACCCAAGCTCATGTGAAACAGACCCCGATCCGCGAAGACTGGATGAACGACGATGCATCGGTACAGGTCCCACACCTGCGGCGAGCTCCGCGCCTCTGACGTCGGCAGCGACGTCCGGCTGAGCGGCTGGCTGCACAATCGCCGAGACCTGGGCGGCATCCTCTTCATCGATCTGCGCGATCACTACGGCATCACGCAGCTCGTTGCCCGCCCCGGCACGCCCGCCTACGAGGCCCTCGACAAGGTCTCCAAGGAGTCGACGGTCCGCGTCGACGGCAAGGTCGTCTCGCGTGGCGCGGAGAACGTCAACCCGGACCTGCCCACCGGCGAGATCGAGGTCGAGGTGAGCGAGGTCGAGCTGCTCGGCGCCGCCGCCCCGCTGCCGTTCACGATCAACGCCGAGGACGGCGTCAACGAGGAGCGGCGCCTGGAGTACCGCTTCCTCGACCTGCGCCGCGAGCGTATGCACCGCAACATCCTGCTGCGTACGGCCGTGATCTCCGCGATCCGTCACAAGATGACGGCGCTGGGCTTCAACGAGATGGCGACCCCGATCCTCAGCGCCACCTCCCCCGAGGGCGCGCGCGACTTCGTGGTCCCCTCCCGCCTGAACCCGGGCAAGTTCTACGCCCTGCCGCAGGCCCCTCAGCAGTTCAAGCAGCTGCTGATGATCTCCGGCTTCGACCGCTACTTCCAGATCGCGCCCTGCTTCCGCGACGAGGACGCGCGCGCGGACCGCTCGCCGGGCGAGTTCTACCAGCTCGACGTGGAGATGTCGTTCGTCGAGCAGGAGGACGTCTTCCAGCCCATCGAGAAGCTGATGACGGAGCTGTTCGAGGAGTTCGGCGGTGGCCGTCATGTCACCTCCCCCTTCCCGCGCATCCCGTTCCGCGAGGCGATGCTGAAGTACGGCTCCGACAAGCCCGACCTGCGCGCCCAGCTGGAGCTGGTCGACATCACCGACATCTTCGAGGGCTCGGAGTTCAAGGCCTTCGCCGGCAAGCACGTACGTGCCCTGCCGGTGCCGGACGTCGCCGGTCAGACCCGGAAGTTCTTCGACGGCCTCGGCGACTACGCGGTCGAGCAGGGCGCGAAGGGCCTGGCCTGGGTCCGGGTGGGTGAGGAAGGCTCGCTGACGGGCCCGATCGCCAAGTTCCTCACCGAGGACAACGTCGCCGAGCTGACCAAGCGCCTCTCCCTGGCCCCCGGCCACGCGGTGTTCTTCGGCGCGGGCGAGTTCGACGAGGTCTCGAAGATCATGGGTGCGGTGCGGGTCGAGGCCGCGAAGCGCTCGGGCAACTTCGAGGAGAACGTCTTCCGGTTCTGCTGGATCGTCGACTTCCCGATGTACGAGAAGGACGAGGACACCGGGAAGATCGACTTCTCGCACAACCCGTTCTCGATGCCCCAGGGCGGTCTGGAGGCCCTGGAGTCCCAGGACCCGCTGGACATCCTGGGCTGGCAGTACGACATCGTCTGCAACGGCGTCGAGCTGTCCTCCGGCGCGATCCGCAACCACGAGCCCGAGATCATGCTCAAGGCCTTCGAGATCGCGGGCTACGACCGCGACACCGTCGAGGAGCAGTTCGCCGGCATGCTGCGCGCCTTCCGCTTCGGCGCCCCGCCGCACGGCGGTATCGCCCCGGGCGTCGACCGCATCGTCATGCTCCTCGCGGACGAGCCGAACATCCGCGAGACGATCGCGTTCCCGCTCAACGGCAACGCGCAGGACCTGATGATGGGCGCGCCGACGGAGCTGGACGAGACCCGTCTGCGGGAGCTGCACCTCTCGGTGCGCAAGCCGCAGCCGAAGTAGTCCTCGCAGGGGCATTTCCAGGTACCCCTCAGTGGCTCGGAACCGTCGCCGGTTCCGAGCCACTTTTTGCGTGTCCACGCAAAACCACAGCCCGCACCCATGTTGCTGACAGGCGGCGTCCCTAGCGTCCCTGCACATGGCTGAGAAACAAGAACCGGCGCACAAGCGGAACATGACGCGACGTAAAGTCGTCGTCGCAGGTGGCGCGGCTGTCGCGGCCGTGGGCGTGGGCGGCGGACTCGCCGTGAACGCGTTCGCGGGCGAGACCACGACGGACGCCTCTGCTTCCTCTTCCGCCACGGCGTCGGAGACGTGCTACACCCTCACCTCGGAGACCACCGAGGGCCCTTACTACATCGACGCGGACAAGATCCGTCAGGACATCACCGAGGGCAAGGAGGGCATTCCGATGACCCTCGAACTCAAAGTGATCGACGCTGACACCTGTAAGCCCGTGAAGAACGCGGCGGTCGACATCTGGCACTGCACCGCGCTGGGCGTCTACTCCGGCTACGAGGCGATGGGCGGCGGCGGTGGCGGTGGCGGTGGGGGCGGCACCCCGCCCTCAGGCGCCCCGACCGACGCCCCCTCGGGCACGCCCACGGGTGAGCCCCCGTCCGGCGGGCCCTCCGGCGGCACGGGGGGCGGCCACTCGGAGCCGACCGACGACGAGCGCTACCTCCGGGGCACCTGGAAGACGGACAAGCGCGGCTATGTGACCTTCAAGACGATCTTCCCGGGCTGGTACCAGGGCCGCGCCGTGCACATCCACACGAAGGTGCACGTGGACGGCACCTGGACCGACGCGGGCTACGAGGGCGGGCACACCTGTCACACGGGCCAGTTCTTCTTCGACGAGAAGTCGGTGCTGGCGTCGGCGAAGGTCTCCCCGTACTCCACCAACACCACCACGCGCACCACGCTCACCGAGGACACGATCTACCCCCAGAACGGCCACACAGGCGGCCTCCTGTACCTCAAGTACGACAAGAAGAACATCGCGAAGGGAGTCCGCGCGCACCTGACGATGGGCGTGGCCCCGGACGAGACGCACGACAGCACGGACACGCAGCCGAGCACGTCGGCGTCGCCCTCGGCGAGCTGACCCACCCGCTCGCTCGACCAGGGCCGGCCCGGAACTCCACTGGTTCCGGGCCCTTTGGGCCGTAGGCGTAGAAGGAGCGGGTCAGCCGAGCTTGAGCAGTAGTTCGGCGAGTTCGACCGGCATGGTGACCATGCAGTCGTGGCCGGTCGCCAGCTCCCACACCTGTGCCGGGGTGCCGTTGGGCTGTACATCGGGGACGGGCCGCCGGTCGAAGCCCTCCGGCTTGCCCACCGTGCAGTGGATGTGCGTCCGCGGGATCGTGTTCACGGCCGGGTTGTCCAGCCGGACCGGTTGTCGGAGGCAGCGCACCGGCTGATCGGAGAGCATCGTGCGCAGCCAGGCGATGTCCGCCGGGTCGGTGACCCCGAACAGGCCCGAGGGCGGCGGCATCTCGGGCAGTGGCGGAACCCGCCAGCCGCTGTCGGACTTTACGGCCAGGTCGATCAGGACCTGGGTCAGGGGGAGAACATCGGCCGCGCTCTCGCCGTCCACCGGGACCATCGCGTCGAGGTAGACCAGCCGCGCGATCCGGTCCGGGACCTGGTTGGCCGCGGACGAGATGACCAGCCCGGCGTAGCTGTGTCCCACGAGGACCACCTCGCCGAGGTCTTCCTCGACGATCAGCCCGACGACGTCGTCGACGTGCGTGTCGAGCCCTACTTCGGGGCCGAGCAGATGCGACTTGTCGCCGTAGCCGGTCAGGGACGGCGCTACCACCCGATGCCCGGCCGACGCCAGCAACGGGACCACCCGCTCCCAGCACTCTCCGCTGTGCCAGGCACCGTGTACCAGGAGATACGTTGACATGGTTTCGCTCCTTGCGCGCCGTCGATACCGGCGGTGAGGTCGGTGGCGGTGTGATCGGGCTCGATCGTGTTGAAGGCTGCCGCCGAGGTTTTGACCGAGCCAGGGCCCCCGCGATCCTGGGGGTGACAGGACCAGGCACGCGCGCGATCGCGCAAATTACAGTGGAGAGATGACCGACGCACCCAACCTGTTGGGCGATTACGTGCGCGCCCGCCGTGAGCTCGTCACTCCCGAACAGGTCGGTATCCCCGTTTCGGGGGTACGGCGCGTGCCGGGTCTGCGCAGGGAGGAGGTCGCGATGCTCGCAGGCATCAGTGCCGACTACTACCTGCGCCTGGAACAGGGCCGCGACCGCAACCCCTCCGTGCAGGTCCTCGAGTCCCTCGCTCGCGTGCTGCGGCTCGACGACGCCGCGACGGCGTACCTGCTGCGCCTCGGCGCCGACAAACCCCGACGGCACCGGCGCCGACGCCGGAAGGAGACCGTTCCTCCGGGCATCGCCAAGCTCGTCGCCACGCTCCCGCTGCCCGCCTTGGTCGAGGGCCGCTACTTCGACGTCCTCGCCGCCAACGCCTTGGCGACCGCTCTGTCACCGCGCCTCGTGGCGGGAGCCAACCGCCTGCGGACCCTGTTCCTCGACCCCGCCGAGCAGGCGCTCCACCCGGACTGGGAGAACGCCGCCGTGGGCATGGTCGCCGGCTTCCGCGAGTCCGTCGGCACGGATACCGACGATCCCCGATTCATCGAGCTCGTCGGCGAACTCTGCCTGGCCAGCCCCCGTTTCAGCCGGCTCTGGGCCCGTCACGACGTGGAGGCGTGCGAAGGCGCACCCAAGCACATCGACCATCCCCAGGTCGGTGGCCTGCGGTTGAATCGGGAGCGGCTGGGCATCGACGGAACGGCGGGCCAGACGCTCGTCGTCTACCACCCGGACCCCGGCACCGACAGCGCGGACAAACTGCTGCTCCTCGCCTCCGCCCTCCAGACACCGGCTGTCTCCTGAACGACGGCCGGGGCGGTTCACCGTGGACGCACAGGCGGTTCGGCGGGGGTGCACAGTGGTGGGGCGTGTGATGGGAGGAGGCGGGTGAGGGCACCTCGCGCCGTACCGGAACACCGCAAGCGCCGGAGGAAGCCATGGGAGTCGTACTGGTCGCACTGTTGCTGATCGGCGGAGCGGTGGCCGCGGTCGCCTTCCAGCGACGGTCGTCGCAGCCGTACGGCGCGGTGTCCGACCTGGACGCGGAGGCGGAGGCCCACCGCTGGGTGGAGCGACTCGGCGGGAGCCTGTCCACGCTCGACGCGCGGGGCGACGTGGCGGCGGCGCAGGCCCTGACCGACGCCGCCGAGCGCCACCGGGCCGCGCAGGGTCAGTTGGTCACGGCTCGCTCCGGCGCGCAGTACGCGATGGCCTCGCAGACGGCTCTGGAGGGCCTCCACTACATCCGCGCCGCCCGCACCTCACTGGGCCTCGACCCTGGCCCCGCCCTCCCCGACCTGGGCACGGGCTCGGTCACCGCCCGGGACGGCCGCGTCACGATCGACGGCCGGACGTACGCCGCCTCGCCCCGCCCCGGTGACGCGACGCCGTACTACTACCCCGGCGGGGTCGTGGGCGGCCGGCGGATGCCGGGCGGTTGGTACAGCGCCCCCTGGTGGAAGACGGCCCTGGTCGCCGGCGCGGCCGGAGCCGGCGGGGTGATCCTGGCCGACGCCCTCCTCGACGGCCTCCGCCGCCCGCACGGGGGCGGCCCGATGGGCGGGCCCGGCGGATTCGGCGGGCTGGGAGGGCTGGGGGACTTCGGCGGGCGCTTCTGAAGGTCAGGCGGAGGTCTGGTTCTGGCTGCCTTCTGCCTGACCGTCTTCGTTTTCGGTGAACAGGTCCTCGGCCGTGGTGGCGGTCAGGGACCGGTCGAACCAGAGCATGAGGGTGTCGAGGTCGGTGCATGAGATGACGCGGTCCCGGACGTCCTCGGGGACGTCGACACCATGCTTCTCCAGCACGCGCAGGATAAGGCCGGCACGGTCCTTGGCCTCGCCTCTGGCCTCGCCTTCGGCCTTGCCCTCCAGGTACTTCTCCTCGATGAGGGTTCCCTGGCCCGGGTAGTAACTGCCGACCGACATGTGCAGCTCCCTCCACTTTGCCCTGGCCGGAGTGTTCGCCAGGGCGATTTCCATTGTCTCGAACCAGTACGCCAGAGTGTCCTTCAGCACGGTGTCGACCCGGCGTTCCAGCGGTCGGATCTCCGTCGCGTCGGGGGTGATTTCCCTGATGTCCGCCTTCGTCGGCGGCGGGACGCCGAGCGCCTCGTAGACGGGCGTGAGGGCCTCCGGGTGCTCGGCGAAGATCCGGTGCGAGACCTCGTGGGTTGATGTGACCATGTGGCGGAACCTAGAGGGATCTTGGGCCGGGTGTCTGGCCGACGGGATGGGACCACTCTTTCGGGGGTCGAGGAAACGTTCACGCCGCAGCGGTCAGTTCGCACCAGATGCACTTGCCGGTGCCGCTGATGTTTCCGGCGTCCCGTCCGACGAGTTGAAAAGGTCGGCAACCTTTCCGGACTCCGCGGTCACTGATGAGTCAGAAGCACCGTTCAGCGGGGCTTCGTGCACCACAACACGTGCTCCACCATCACGTAAGGACTCCTCCGTGGCATCCCCCTCGCACCGCAGGTCCCTCCGCAAGCGTCGCGCCGTCATCGTCTCTGCCGCCGCCGTCACGGCCGCGGGCCTCGGCGCCGTCGCGTTCGTGATGAACGCGAACGCGGGTACGGTCGACCTCGCGCACCAGGTGCTGCCCGCCAAGGACGGCTGGGCGGCATCCGGGTCCGGGACGACCGGCGGCTCGCAGGCCGACTCCTCGCACGTCTACACCGTCAGCACCCGCGCCCAGCTCGTGAAGGCGCTGGGCAAGGCCGACAACTCCACGCCCAAGATCATTCAGGTCAAGGGTGTCATCGCCGCCAACACCGACGACTCGGGCAAGAAGCTGACCTGCGCCGACTACTCCGCCGGTACGGGATATTCGCTGGCCGCCTATCTGAAGGCCTACGATCCGGCCGCCTACGGCACCTCCAAGCTGCCCTCCGGCACGCAGGAGAAGGCCCGCGACGCCGCGCAGCAGAAGCAGGCGAAGAACATCGTCTTCAAGGTGCCCGCCAACACCACCATCGTGGGTGTGCCGGGCACCAAGGCCGGGATCACCGGTGGCAGTCTGCAGGTGCAGAGCGTCGACAACGTCATCATCCGCAACCTGACCTTCAGTGCCACCGAGGACTGCTTCCCGCAGTGGGACCCGACCGACGGCGACAGCGGCAACTGGAACTCCGCGTACGACGCCGTCACCCTGCGCGGCGCGACGCACGTGTGGGCCGACCACAACACCTTCACCGACGCGTCGCACTTCGACAGCGCCAACCCGAAGTACTACGGCCGCGAGTACCAGATCCACGACGGTGACCTCGACATCACCAAGGGCTCGGACCTGGTGACCGTCGAGCGCAACCAGTTCACCAACCACGACAAGACCATGCTGATCGGCAGCAGCGACACCGACAGCGTCGGCAAGCTGCGCGTCTCCATTCACCACAACGTGTGGAAGGGGATCGTTCAGAGGGCTCCCCTGACCCGGATCGGGCAGGTGCACATTTACAACAACTACTTCGACACCACGACCGTCAACGGGTACGCGCCCCTCTACAGCATCAACTCCCGCGCCAAGGCCCAGGTCGTCGCCGAGGACAACTACTGGAAGGTCCCGACGGGCGGGAAGATCTCCAAGCTGCTCAGCGGCGACGGCACCGGCTCGGTCGCCGGCGGCGGCAACCTCGTCAACGGCACCTCGACCGACCTCGTCGCCGCGTACAACGCCGCGAACTCGAAGAAGTTGAAGACGACGGTGAACTGGACGCCGACCCTGACCGCCGGTCTCCAGACCTCCGCGAAGAACCTCCCGACGGAGCTGGCCACCACCACCGGTGCGGTCCTGACCTCGTAGGGCACGCCAAGGGCGCCCGGGGTCGGAAAGCCCCGGGTGCCCAGTCCTCGGATGCCGCCGCGCGCCTCAGGTGTCGTACTGGCCGTTCCACGGCTCGGCGAACGCGAGGCGGTCCGGGTAGAGCTCTGCCCAGGTCTCCTCCTCGTCCTCCCTGATCACCAGGCCGAACAGCACGCCGTCGACGGTGCGTTGGAAGGGACGGACCGCGATGTTCGTGTAGGAGCGGCGGGGCAGGCTCCGCAGGAGTTTCGCCAGATGGGTCCTGGCCCGGGAGAGCACCGAGTCCGGTCCGTCCGGGGCCAGTTGCTGTTCGGCCCAGGTGCCCGCGCACCAGATCTCCGAGTCGCGGTAGCGGCCCTCGGCGTCGAAGGTGTGCAGCACCGTGTAGAGGCGTTTGCGCTGTTCCCAGCCATCGTCGGGACGGTAGCCCTCGGGGAAGGCGTAGGTGATCGACGCCAGGAACTGGCCGTCCGCGTAGCGACCGATGCTCTCGGTGCGGGACTTCGGCTCGTAGGCGATCGGGATGACCGGAGGGACTGCCATGGCGAAACCATACGGGTGGTCAAGAACATGTCACCAGCGGGGTCGGTTTCCGGCCGAGGAGTGAGACGGAGGGGGATACGGACGACAGGAACGGAACGGGGCCCGGCACCTCTTGGGTGCCGGGCCCCGCTCTACGTCGTCACTACTCCGGTGCGCCGCCGAAGCGCTCCTTGTACGACTCCAGGTCCTCGTCCGTGATCTTGGCGAAGAGGACCGGGGGAACCGTGAAGGGGGTGCCCGCGGGGACGGCCGACAGAGACCTCGCCTCGTCCGCCGAGACCCACACCGCCGTGTCGTCCGTCAGCGCGAACGCCGAGCGCATCGCACGGGAGGACGCGGGGATGAAGGGCTCCGAGACCACCGAGTAGAGGTGGATCAGGTTCATCGCCGTGCGCAGGGTCAGGGCCGCGCCCTCGGGGTCGGTCTTGATCTCCAGCCAGGGGGCCTTCTCCTCCAGGTAGGAGTTGCCCGCCGACCACAGGGCGCGCAGCGCCGCCGCGGCCTTGCGGAACTGGAGGGCCTCCATCTGGGTCTCGTACTCGGCCAGCAGGCCCGCGATCTCCTCGCCGAGCTTCGCCTCCGCCTCGCCCGCCTCGGCGCCCGCCGGGACCTCCTCGCCGAAGCGCTTCTTGGAGAAGGACAGGACGCGGTTGACGAAGTTGCCGAGGGTGTCGGCCAGGTCCTTGTTCACCGTGGCGGTGAAGTGCTCCCAGGTGAAGGACGAGTCGTCCGACTCGGGGGCGTTGGCGATCAGGAAGTAGCGCCAGTAGTCCGCGGGCAGGATGTCCAGCGCGTGGTCGGTGAAGACACCGCGCTTCTGGGACGTGGAGAACTTTCCGCCGTAGTACGTCAGCCAGTTGAAGGCCTTGACGTAGTCGACCTTCTTCCACGGCTCACGCACGCCCAGCTCGGTGGCCGGGAACATGACGGTGTGGAAGGGGACGTTGTCCTTGGCCATGAACTCCGTGTAGCGGACCGGGTTCTCGCCGGAGTCCGCCTCGTACCACCACGACTTCCAGTCGCGGTTCTCCGGGTCCTGGTCCGACCACTCCTTCGTCGCCCCGATGTACTCGATCGGCGCGTCGAACCAGACGTAGAAGACCTTGCCCTCCGCCGCCAGCTCCGGCCAGGTGTCGGCCGGGACCGGGACGCCCCAGTCCAGGTCACGGGTGATCGCCCGGTCGTGCAGGCCCTCCGTCAGCCACTTGCGGGCGATGGAGGAGGCGAGCTGCGGCCACTCGTGCTCGTGGCGCGCCACCCACTCCGAGACCTCGCTCTGGAGCTTCGACTGGAGGAGGAAGAGGTGCTTGGTCTCGCGGACCTCCAGGTCCGTCGAGCCGGAGATGGCGCTGCGCGGGTTGATCAGGTCGGTCGGGTCCAGGACGCGGGTGCAGTTCTCGCACTGGTCGCCGCGGGCCTTGTCGTAGCCGCAGTGGGGGCAGGTGCCCTCCACGTAGCGGTCCGGGAGGAAGCGGCCGTCCGCCGGGGAGTACACCTGGCGGATCGCGCGCTCCTCGATGAAGCCGTTCTCGTTCAGGCGGCGCGCGAAGTGCTGGGTGATCTCGCGGTTCTGCGGGCTGGAGCTGCGGCCGAAGTAGTCGAAGGCCAGCTCGAAGCCGTCGTACACCGCCTTCTGCGCGTCGTGCGCCTGTGCGCAGAACTCGTCGACCGGGAGGCCCTGCTCCTTGGCCGCCAGCTCGGCCGGGGTGCCGTGCTCGTCCGTCGCGCAGATGTAGAGGACGTCGTGGCCGCGCTGGCGGAGGTACCGGGAGTACACGTCCGCCGGGAGCATGGACCCCACCATGTTGCCCAGGTGCTTGATCCCGTTGATGTACGGAAGGGCGCTGGTGATGAGGTGTCGAGCCATCGCGGCTGCTCCCAAGTCGTTACGTGTCGTTACGTGGGGTGACGATCGCCGGTTCTGGTCGTACCGTCGGTCGTCTTGCGAACCTTGAAATCGTAGCCGACATGGGTGGGCCGCCCGTTTCCCTTTTCAAGGGGTGGGAAACGGGCGGCCGCGTGTGGTTCCTGTTGGGCCTACGGGGTCCTACGAGGTCCTACGGGCGCCAGTTCTCCAGTACGCCCTCGTAGACCTCCGCGTCGGTCAGCTCGCGCGGGGTCGGGCCCGCGTGGAAGAAGGCCGTGTTGTCGGTCTTCAGCTTGCGGAGGTAGTCGAAGGCCTTGTTGTCGTGCTCACCGAACGCGACGAACGAGAAGAACACCGTGGGGTGGTCCTTCGCCGCGTCCGTGAGGGACTGGGTGGCGGGGGTCTTGGCGTCCGGGGCGCCGTCCGTCTGGAAGATCACCAGGGCCGGGTCCGTGGTGCCGGACTTCTGGTGGTGCGTGACGACTTCTTCCACCGCGATGTGGTAGCTCGTACGGCCCATGCGGCCGAGGCCGGCATGGAGGTCGTCGATCTTGTTCTCGTGCTCGGGGAGGGTGAGCTCGCCGGTGCCGTCCAGTTCTGTGGAGAAGAAGACGACCTGGACCTTGGCCTCGGGGTCGAGGTGGGCGGCGAGGGCGAGGGCCTGCTCGCCGAGGGCCTGGGCGGAGCCGTCCTTGTAGTACGCGCGCATGGACGCGGAGCGGTCGAGGACGAGGTAGACCTTGGCGCGGGTACCGGTGAGGTCCCTCTTCGCGAGGGCCGTTCCCGCTTCCTGGTAGGCGGTGGCGAGGTCGGGGGCGTGGGTCTTCACGTGGGTGAGGGGGGTGGCGGGGGTGTGGGTCGTGGCGGCCTCGGCTTCGCCTTCGGCCGGGTCTTCTTCCCCGCCCGCACCACCCGTGACGCTCTCGTCGTCGGGTGCGGGTGGCCCTGCCGGGGGCTGATCGCCGTCGGCGGCGACGGGCTCGTTCGCGGAGTCGTCCGCCGGCTCGGCCGTCGGCTCGTCCGTCGAGGCCGCGACCGGTTCGGTGACCGGTTCCGCGGGGGCGACCTCAGCGGTGACCGGGGCGGGGATTTCCTCGGCGACCGGCTCGGAGGGCACCTCGGCGGCGGGCGCGGGGGCTTCTTCGGCCTCGGGTTCGGGGGCCTTCGCGGTGATCGGTTCCGGGGTCTCTTCGGCGACCGGTTCCGAGGTCTCCTCGGCGGCGGGCGCAGGAGCCTCTTCGGCCTCGGGTTCGGGCTCCGGGGCGGACGCCTCGGGGGTCTCGGCGACCGGCTCGGATTCGATCACGGGTTCCGGCTCGGGCGCGGGCGCCTCCACCACGGCCTCAGGCTCGGCCTCAGCCTCTGCCTCTGCCTCGACCTCTGCCTCTGCCTCGACCTCTGCCTCTGTCTCGACCTCAGCCTCTGCCTCAGCCTCTGCCTCGACCTCGGTCTCGGCCACCGGCTCCACCGTGACCTCGGTCTCGACCTCGACCTCGACCTCGACCTCGACCTCGACCTCGGCCGCGGTCACCGGCTCGGGGTCCGGGGCCGGGGCCGGAATCGAAGCGGAGGTGGAGACGGGAGCGGAAGCGGAAGTCGGCTCCTTCTCGGCCTTCTCCTCCTCCGTCGCCTTCGTCTCCTCGGTCGTCTTCTCCTCCAGTACCGGCTCCGCCGGCTTGGGGACCGTGACGTTGTCGAAGGCCGCCGACACCAGCTCGTCCACCACGGACGACTTGGGTTCCGGCTTCGGCGCCGACGTCGGCTCCGGCTCCGACGAAGGTGCGGGGATCTTCGGCTCGGCCTCCTGGGCAGGAGCCGGCGTGGGCTCCTGCTCGGTGGCCGGGGCCGGGACCGTGGGGGCCGTAGCCTCCGTCGGCGAGGTCTCCGCGTCGGCGTCACGCCCCTTGCGTGAGCGGCCGAACGCGTTCCGCAGGAGAGTGAGAATGCCCATGTGCGCAACCCTTCGCATGAGTTGAAGCCGTCAATCCCTGGCCAGGACGGACACGTAAGGTTAGCGGCCGTCTCCGGCGATCTTGGGCAGGGTCGGGTACCGACAGGTAGCGGTGTCAAGAGCGTTATCAAGACCCCTGCGGGAGCGGGAGGTTCACACTCTGTTCACCCGGCCGCAGGGTGCTTGCACCCGCACCCCCCTAGCGTCACGCTCACACCAAGGGTTCGCAAGGGGAGAGTAAAGTGCGCAGACTGCTGCCGTTGATCGGAACACCCGGCTCGCATCCCGGCGGGCGATCCGCCCTGACCTGTCGGTTCCGCTGTGGTGACGCCTGCTTCCACGAGGTGCCCAACACCAGCGACAACGCGTATGTCGGTGATGTCATCGCCGGTGCGATCGGCCGCCGTTCGATGATGCGGGCCGCGGCCGTCGTCACGGTCGCCGCGGCGACGGGTGCGGCGGTCGTCGGTACCGGCGCCGAGGCCGCTGAGGCCGCGGAGGCCGCGCAGGCCGCGGAAGGGGGTGTCGCGGGCCGTAACGGACATAGCGTCGAAAAGGCCGCACGCGGGCTGCGGTTCAGCCCCGTTGCCCCCAACACCGCCGACGCCGTCACCGTCCCTGGCGGATATGGCCAGAATGTCGTCATCCGTTGGGGTGAGCCCATCCTGCGCGGCGCTCCCGCCTTCGACCCGGAGCACCAGACCGCCAAGGCCCAGGCCGGCCAGTTCGGTTACAACAACGACTTCCTCGCCCTCCTCCCGCTGCCCGGTGAGCGCGGGCGGCAGCTCCTCGTGGCGAACCACGAGTACACCGACGAGGTGCTGATGTTCCGCGGGTACGACCCCGCGAACCCCACCCGCGAGCAGGTCGAGGTGGCGTGGGCCGCCCACGGTCTGTCCGCCGTCGTGGTCGAGGAGGACCGCAGGACCGGCAGGCTCACCGCCGTCACCCGGCACGCCCTCAACCGTCGCGTCACCGCCACCACCGAGTTCCGGCTCACCGGCCCCGCCGCCGGGTCCGACCTGCTCAAGACCTCCGCGGACCCGACCGGGCGCAAGGTGCTCGGCACGCTCAACAACTGCTCCGGCGGCACCACCCCCTGGGGCACCACGCTGCACGGCGAGGAGAACTTCAACCAGTACTTCGCCAACGCGAGCCGTGACACCGACAAGCGGTACGGGCTCGGTACGGGCGCGACCGAGCGCAAGTGGGAGCGGTTCGACAAGCGGTTCGACGTGGCGCAGGAGCCCAACGAGTCGCACCGCTTCGGATACGTCGTCGAGTTCGACCCGTACGACCCTGCCTCCACGCCCCGCAAGCACACCGCGCTGGGCCGCTTCAAGCACGAGGCCGCGACCGTGCGGCTGACGGACGACGGGCGGCCCGTCGTCTACACCGGCGACGACGAGCGTTTCGACTACTTCTACAAGTTCGTCGGCAGCAAGCGGATGCGGCACGGTTCCTCGCGCTCCGTCCGGGAGCACAACCTCTCCCTCCTCGACGAGGGGACGCTCTACGTGGCCCGGCTGACCGGCGACTCCCCCGCCGCCGACATCGACGGCAGCGGGAAGCTTCCGGCGGACGGGGAGTTCGACGGCAGCGGTGAGTGGATTCCGCTGGTCACCGCGACCGCCCGCGGGGCCGTCTCGCACGTGGACGGGATGACGGCCGAGGAGGTCCTCGTCTTCACGCGGCTCGCCGGTGACAAGGTCGGCGCGACCAAGATGGACCGGCCCGAGGACATCCAGCCCTCCCCGCACACCGGCAAGGTCTATGTCGTTCTGACCAACAACACCAACCGTGGAAAGGCCGGGTCCGCGGGCGCCGACGAGGCCAATCCGCGCAACGCCAACAAGCACGGGCACATCCTGGAGCTCACCGAGCGGCGAGGCCGCGCCGAGGCGACCACCTTCGGCTGGTCGCTGTTCCTGGTCGCGGGCGACCCGGCCGACCCCGCCACCTACTTCGCGGGCTTCCCGAAGGACAAGGTCAGCCCGATCTCCTGCCCGGACAACGTGGCCTTCGACCCGCACGGCAACCTGTGGATCTCCACGGACGGCAACCAGCTCGGCTCGCACGACGGCCTGCTGGGCGTGGCGACGAAGGGCGAGCGGCGCGGTGAGCTGAAGCAGTTCCTGACGGTGCCGACCGGCGCGGAGACCTGCGGGCCGATCATCCAGGACCGGCGGGTGCTCGTCGCGGTCCAGCACCCGGGCGAGATCGACGGCGCGTCGGTGGAGAAGCCGGCGAGCAACTGGCCCGACGGACCCGGGAGGATCGTGCGCCCGGCGGTCGTCTCGGTGTGGCGCACGGACGGCTGCGACATCGGGGTCTGAGGTCGCGGGAGTCGTCGCGGGCGTCGCGTACGGGTCTTAGGGGAGGGCTGGGACGGGGTTGTCCACGCCGCTGCGTTCCAGCCACTCCCGGTACGCCGGGGACTGCTGTGCCGTCTCCCGGTACGCCTCCGCCAGGTCCGGATAGACGCCGTCCAGCTCGGCCTCGGTGCGGGCCGCGAGCAGCAGACGTACGCCAAGGGGGTCGCCGTACAGCCTGCGGACCACCGTCTCGGGGCCCGACTGGCGGGTCGGCTGGCAGACCGTGACGACCTCACCGGTCGCCACCAGGGATGCCGTCGTGTGGTAATCGCCGTGCAGGACACGGGGGTTGAGCCCGGCCGAGCGCAGCATCCGGTGCACCGCGTCCCACTCGCCGTCGACCGTCGGGTCGATCATCCAGCGGTCCTCCGCCAGGTCGGAGAGGCGTACGACGGAGCGCGCGGCGGCCGGGTGGTCGTTCGGCAGGGACACGAACTGGGGCTCGCGCTCGACCAGGACGCGCAGCCGCAGCCCGCTGGGGATGCGCAGCGGGCAGCCCTCGACCTCGTGCACGAAGGCCACGTCGAGCCGGCCCTCGGCGACCAGGTTGAGCAGGGCGTTCGCGGACACGTCCATCTGGAGGAGCGGTTCCTTGCGGCGTTCGCGCAGCCGGCGCAGCCAGCCCGCGAGGGCACGGCTCGCGGTGGAGCCGATGCGCAGCTGGGGGTCGTCCGCGGCGGCGGCGCGGGCCTCCGCGACCAGGGACCGCATTTCGGCCACCAGCGGGCGGGCCCGGCCGAGCACGACCCGGCCGAGCGGGGTGGGTCGGCAGCCGGTACGTTCGCGGGTGAACAGCTCCCCGCCCAGCTCCTGTTCGATCCGCCGCAGCTGGGTGCTCAACGAGGGCTGGGCAACGCCGAGCAGGCGCGCGGCGCGGTGCAGGCTGCCGGTGTCGGCGATGGCGCACAACGCGCGGAGATGCCGGACCTCAAGCTCCATGCCGTCGGAGCCTAAGTCGCGGACGTGGGTTGCACCAGACGCACAAACCCCTTGCAAGGCAGGCGAGTTGGGCGCTCCGGGACGGTCGGGACAGCTCGCCCCGATAGGGCTGTCCTATCGCCGATTGCCATCATCACAGCGGACGCACAGGCATCGACACTCGCCGATGACGACTTCACCCCCCACACAAGGAGTCATCATGCGACTCTCCCTGCCCATGCTCTCGGTCGCGGTCGGGTTGGGCCTCACGGCCGCCACGTTCGGCGCGGTCCCGGCCACGGCGGCCCCCGCCCCCGCTCCCGCCTCCGCGTCGGCCGCGTACGCCGGTTACTCCGGATCGGCCGCGGAGGCCAAGGCGAACCAGGCGTTCTTCCAGGCGGTCATCAGGTCCGTCGCCGAGAAGCGCGCCGCGCACCCGAGCAGCGCCGCCGCCGTCACGGTCGTCTACAACGCCTCCCGCGCGCCGTCCTTCAGCGCGGAGATAGCCCGCAGCGCCCAGATATGGAACAGCGCGGTCTCGAACGTCAAGCTCCAGTCGGGTTCGGCGTCGAGCGCCGACTTCACCTACCGCGAGGGCAACGACTCGCGTGGCTCCTACGCCTCCACGGACGGTCACGGCAGCGGGTACGTCTTCCTCGACTACGCGCAGAGCGAGCAGTACGACCCGATCCGCATCACCGCGCACGAGACCGGCCATGTGCTCGGTCTGCCCGACCACTACTCCGGTCCGTGCAGCGAGCTGATGTCGGGCGGTGGCCCCGGCCCGTCCTGCACCAACGCGATCCCCAACGCGACCGAGCGCTCGCGCGTCAACCAGCTCTGGGCCAACGGTCTCGCGCAGGCACTGGACAAGGCGCTGAGCAAGACCGACGCCCGCTAGGCCCTGTCGGCCGACTGGGCCCGGGCACCGAGCGGCCGCCGAACCCGTATACCGCATACTGCCGTTCCCCACCCCCCACAGGTGCGGGCCGTCCCCTGCACGGGCGGCCCGCACCCCCGGTTTCCGGACCGGTCAGCGTGGCGACGCGATGGCGCGGGCCGCCGCGACCTCCTGGCGCAGCGGCTCCAGCACACTGCCGGCCGGCCCCGTGAGATCCGTGCGGACCGCGATGAGGGTGTCGGTCTCGCGCAGCCCGTCCGACAGCTCCCGCAGTTGCAGCGCGACGTGGGAGATCTCGGCCGGTGAGGGGCGCTGGGCTCCGTGCCGGAGCCGTACCCCGGCGGCGGTGGTCGCGTCCACGATCCGCTCGGTCGCGACGACGAGCGGCAGCCAGGCGGCGGCGCGCCGGCCGTTCGGCGGCGGTTCGCTCAGGGCGCGCTGGAACTCCGTACGGATGGCGGACAGGTCGCGGTAGAGGCGGCGCCGCATCCGGGCACGGGCGGCGGGGTCGACGTCCGTCCCGAAGGCGTACTCCACATAGCGGGCGGTGTCCGCGACCGCGTCCGCGAGGCGGTCTCCGACCCGGGTGTGCCAGCTCTCCGGCCACAGCAGATAGCCGGCGACGAGGGCGATCGCGCAGCCGATGAGGGAGTCGACGAGGCGTGGCACGAGCAGGGCGGTGCCCAGGTGGTTGAGGACGTCGGAGAGGAGGAGGATCACCGGGGTGACGGCGGCGGTCTGGTAGCCGTAGCCGCGTGGGCCGAGGACCGGGATGAGCGGGCCGAGGACGAACATGACCGGCACGTCCCACCAGCCGAGCGGCACCAGGGCGAGGACGACGGCCGCGACGACGAGCCCGGCGACCGTGCCGAGCGCGCGCAGCAGCGCCCGGGAGAAGACCGAGCCGAAGTCGGGCTTCATGACGAAGGTGATGGTGAGGGCGACCCAGTACGAGCGTGGCACCGGGACGAGGGAGACCAGGGCCTGGGCGAGGCCGATGCACAGGGCGAGGCGCAGGCCGTAGCGCCAGGAGGCGGCGGACAGCAGGACGTTGCGGGCGGCGCGGGTGGCGCGGACGCGCAGGGCGGCGGGCCTGCCGAGGCGGTCGTCGACGTTGTGGAGGGACGCCTTGTCGGCGTCCCGGTCGCTGACGACGGCGGCGGCGTGCCGCAGGGCGTGGTCGACGGCGCGCGCGGTCTCGTTGGTGGGGACCGGCAGGCCGAGCCCTATGGGGCCGGTGTAGCCGGTCTCGATGGCGTCGGCGAGGTGGCGCAGGGCGTCCGGGACCTCGGGGGGCAGCGGCTCGTTGAACTGGTGGACGGCCGGGGCGGCTTCGATGACGGGCGTGATGGCGTTGAGCTGGGCGAGCAGCCGGACGACTTCGGGGCTGCGGCCGTGGTGGAAGGCGCGCCGGGCGAGGGCGAGGTCGTAGGACTGGTTGAGGGACTGGGTGACGGCGAAGCGGACGTCGACGTACCGCTCGGTGCCGGTCGCGGCGAGCAGGTCGGCGACGGTCCGGTAGGTGTGGGCGACGGCGCCCCGTTCGGGGACGCCCGAGCGCAGCGGCCAGGCGAGCAGGGCGAGGGCCAGCACGAGGAGGCCGCCGCCGGACATCAGCACGGGTGCGAGCCACCAGGATCCCGGCAGTGGAAGCCCGGCGCCGATGGAGCAGTTGAGGAGGAGCAGCAGGCTGGACACGGAGGCCACGGCGCCGATCGTCGAGATCATCCCGGAGACGAGCGCGACGCCGGTGACCGCGGCGACGGCGGCCCAGCCGTGGCCGAAGACGAGCGAGCCGATGGTGACGCCGATCGCGCCGAAGAGCTGGGGGACCGCGATGTTGAGGATGCGCATGCGGTAGGCGTCGGCGGTGTCGCCGATGACGCCGGACAGGGCGCCCATGGAGGCGAGGGCGCCGTACGCGGGTTCGCCCGCCGCGAGGCCGATCGCCAGCGGCAGGGCCAGTGCGATCGCGGCGCGCGAGGCGGCGGCCCAGGGGATGGGGGCCTGCTGCGGCCGGAGGTTCCTGACCAGCCAGTCGGGAGGGGTGAGAACACTGGGCAACTGGCGGGGCATGGCCTCATTATGACCGCATCGCGCCACCGCTCTCGGGCTCATTTGCGCTGGTGAAGGGTGATATCGACGAGGAGCGCGCGGTGGTCGCTGCCGGCGATGCCGAGGAAGGTGGCCGTGTTCGCGGAGAAGTCACGGGAGACGAGGACGTGGTCGATCTGGGCGCCGAGGGTGGGGGCGGTGCGGGCGGGCCAGCTGGGGGTGCGCGGGGAGCCGGCCAGGCGGGCGCTGTCGCGCAGTCCGGTGTCGAGGATGCGACGGAACGCGGCGTGGTCCTGGGAGGCGTTGAAGTCCCCGGCGAGGATGGTGGAGCTGTCCTTGTCCCCGGCGGCGTAGTCGCGCAGTTCGCCGAGCTCGTGCCGCCACAGTCCGACCTGCCCCGGCAGTGGCGGCATGGGGTGCGCGAGCTGGAGCCGTACGGCGTGCCCCTGTACGTCGGCCACGGCCCCCGGCATCCCCATCGTCCCGCGTACGCCGTCCGCCACCGCGAGCGGGAACCGGCTGATGATCACGGATCCGTCGGACCCGGCGCCCTCGACGGACACGCGGTACGGATAGCCACCCCCTGGGCGCTGGAAGGCCTTCTTGAGCGTGGCGGAGCACGTGTACTCGCACTCCTCCACGAACACGATGTCGGGCCGCTGCCGTTCGACGGCGGCGACGAGCGCGCGGGCACCGCGTCCGAACTGCACGTTCGACGTCATCACCCGCAGCTCGGCGACCGGGCTGCCGGTCGGCTCACTGGTCTTGCCGTAGGGCTCGATGTACCAGGCGAGCGCGCCCAGCACCAGCACACCCCACACCATGGCGACCCGCCGGCGGGCGAACAGGGCGAGCAGGAGTCCGAGGCCGGTGGGCGCGAGGAGCCACGGCAGAAAGGCGAGCAGTTGGGGCACGGGGGTGATGCCGTCGCTGTCCGCGACCCGGCACCCGACCACCACGCTCACCGCGGCCAGCAGCAGCCCGCCCGCCCAGGCCCCGGCCCGTCGGCCCCCGGACCGCGTCGGCCGGTCCTCGGACCCCGCCGGGGCAGTCACCGCAGTCTCCAAGTCCGGGCCCGCCTTCCGCTCGTTCGCGTGGGGTGCCCGAATCCTCCCTCACCGGCGGGCGGGGCGTCTGCTCAGGCGTCGAGTCCGTCCAGGAAGTCCGCCAGCGCCCCGTTGAACTCCTCCGGTCGCTCCAGGTTCGGCAGATGGGCCGCCGAGGCGATCACGCTGAGCGTCGAGTGCGGCAGCGCCGCGTGCATCGCCTCCGCGTCCGGCACCGGGGTGTACTCGTCGTCGGCGCCCACGACGACGAGGGCCGGGACGGTGACGCGGGTCAGCAGGTCGCGGTAGTCGGGGCGCTCGGCCCGTCCCCGCAGGGCCGCTGCCGCGCCCTCGGGCGGCGTGGCGGTCATCATGCGGCGCACGTGGGCCGCGACCCGCGCGTCCGCGTACGGCGCGACCATCTTGTACAGCACCTCGTCCGCGTAGCCGGCCATGCCCTCGCGCAGCAGCCGGTCCGCCATCGCGGCGCGCGCCTTCCTGCCCTCCGGGGTCTCGGCCGACGGGAACGTGTCGGCCAGCACCAGCCCCCGGATCCGCTCCGGGAACAGCCGGTAGCACTCCATCGCGATCTGGCCGCCCATGGAGAGTCCGGCGAGGATGAACCGGTCCACCCCGAGGTCGTCCAGCAGCGCCGCGATGTCCTCGGCGAAGGTGGCGAGGGGGGTGACGCCGGGGACCACCGCAGACGCGCCGTAGCCGCGCAGGTCCGGGGCGATCACGCGCCGTCGCGACGAGAACGCGGCGATCTGGGGGGCCCACATCGTGTGGTCGAAAGGGTGGCCGTGGATCAGGACGAGAGGGAGCGCCGCGACATCGGCGGCGCCCCCTTTGTCCTCGTACGCGAGGAAGGGTGCCATGGTCACGACCCTAGGTCCGGTCAACTGCTCGGTGCAATAAGATCTTTGCCCTCGGTGCAATCCGGGCAGTGCAATCCGGGCAGTGCGGTTCAGGCAGTGCGGTTCAGGCAGTGCGGTTCAGGCAGTGCGATCCGGTGCTGCGATCCAGAACGCGAACAGGGGGAACTTCACGTGGCGGACGACTACCGGCGCATCGCCGACCGGCTCGCCGACGACATCGCCGCCGGGCGGCTCAAACCCGGCGAACGACTGCCCCCGCAGCGGGCGTTCGCCCGACGGCGCGGGATCGCCGGCTCGACGGCCGGACGCGTCTACGCCGAACTGGTGCGGCGCGGACTGGTGGTCGGCGAGGTCGGGCGCGGCACCTTCGTCCGGGCCGCCCAGGTCCCCTCGGGACGCGCCCTCACCGAGCCCTCCCCCGAATCCCCGGCCCCGCTCGTCAATCTGGAGCTCAACTACCCCTCCATAGCGGGCCAGTCGGAGCTGCTCACCGCCGCTCTCGCCCCGCTGCTGCGCCCCGACGTCCTCACCGAGTCCCTGCGCACCGCTCCCGCCACCGGTACGCCCGCCGCCCGCGAGGCCGCCGCCGCCCTCCTCGCCACCCCGGACTGGCGCCCGGCCCCGTCCCGGCTGGTCTTCGCGGGCAACGCCCGCCAGGCCATCGCCGCCGCGTTCGCCTCCCTCGTCCGGCCGGGCGGCCGCGTCGGCGTCGAGGCACTGACGTACCCGCTGGTCAAGGAGATCGCCACGCGGCTCGGCATCACTCTCGTACCGCTGGCCATGGACGACGAAGGGCTGCGGCCCGAGGCGGTCACCGCGGCCCACCGCTCGGCGCCCCTGTCCGCCGTGTACGTCCAGCCCACCCTGCACAATCCGACCGGTGCGACGATGGGGGACGCGCGTCGCCGGCAACTGGCCGGCACCGCACGCGACCTGGACCTCCCGCTCGTCGAGGACCGCATCTGGTCCTTCCTCCACACCGGCCACGACCCCCTCGCCGCCCACGCCCCCGAGCGCACCTACCTCGTCGACAGCCTCTCCAAGCGGGTCGCGCCCGGCCTCACCGTCGGCTTTCTCGTCGTGCCCGAGGACCGGGTCGAGGACGTGGCGGCGGCGCTGCGCTCCGGTGCCTGGAGCGCGGGACGGTTCGCGCTGGAGGCCGCGGTGCGCTGGCTGGGCGACGGCACGGTCTCCCGGCTGGTCACCGCCAAGCGGGCGGACGCGGCGCTGCGGCAGGGGCTGGTCGCCGAGCACCTCGCCGGGTTCCGTGTGCGGGCCGATCCGCGGGCGTACCAGGTCTGGTGGGAGCTGCCCGCGCCGTGGCGGGCGGACACGTTCACGGCGGCGGCAGCGGCGCGCGGGATCGCGGTGACCCCGGGCTCGGCCTTCGCCGCCGCCCCGGCCGCCTCGGCGGCCGGGGCGGACGCCGTCAGGCTCGGACTCGGGTCGGTGGCTCCGTCGGAGCTGGCCCGGGCGCTCGGGACACTCGCCGACGTCGCGCGTACGCGGCCGTGAGCAGGGCGGTCAGCGCCACCGTGACGCCGAGGACGAGCAGCGCCCAGGAGACCAGGCGCAAGGTGTCGGTGAGGGCGTCGTAGACCGCGCCCACCGCCGTGGGGGACACGTCGGGCGGCAGGTCGGCGAGGGTGAGCCGGCGGCCGACGGCCACCGCGGCGCCGAGCAGCGCGGCGCCCAGCGCCGTGCCGAGCCCGGTGGCCAGCACCGCCTGTCTGCGGCACACCGCGACGAGGATGCCCGTCACGGCGAGAGCGGCCGCTGTGACGGGCAGCCAGAATCCGGCGACTTCAAGCACGTGGAACCCCTTCCGGAGCTCGGCCAGATCCTCCGAGGGCAACACCGTGATCTCGGTGTGCTCGAGGGGGATGTGGTTCGTCAACGGCACGTGGGCGTCGGCGAGTTGACTTCTGACCTGTTCGGCGACCGGGGCGAGGTCGATCGTCACGGCCTCCTCCCGGTCACTGCGCAGCGCCCGCATCACCGCCTCGTGCGCGGCTCGGTTCGCCGCCTGCCACGCCGTGTGGAACGCCGGTGTCAGCGTGAACGAACGCACCGCGTCCCGTACGAAGTGGTTCACCGGCCCCTGGAGCGGTGCCCGCACATGGACTTCGCGCAGGATCCCGGTCGTGACGGCCTCGGCGATCGCCTCCCGTACGTCCGTGTCGGCGGCGAGCGGCTCCATCGCGGCCGCGTAGCGCTCGTCGTCGCCGATCCCGTACGCCGCCCAGCTCGACAGCGCGCCGAGCGGCGCGAACAGGCAGGCGAGGGCGATCAGGACGGCCGACAGGGTGCTGCGCACACGAGGGGACACCTCACCAGGCAAGGTCCCGTGGGCGGCGGGCGCGAGCGGTGTGACTCCATATGGGTGCAAACGACAAGCCGCTCCGGTGGAGAGCTCACCCGAACGGGTGTTACCTGGTTGTAGCGGCTCTTCCCAGGACTCCTGGGACTTGGTCCCAGGGGGTAGGTGAGTGAGGGAGGTGCACGAGGCCCCGGCAGCCTGCCGGGGCCTCGTGCACCATGTCGTGCCGTTGTGTCAGCGTGCCGCCGCGTCAGTTCACCGGATGGCCCGCCGCGTCCTCGTGCGTGTAGTAGCGGTAGAAGCTCCCCGCGAACACGAACACCGCGACCCCCAGCGCCACGGACGTGGACCGCAGCACGGACTCACCGGTCAGGCTGAAGAGGAACCCGAACGTGACGCCCGCGAACACGGCCCACGCCAGCGCGTGCTCTTCACGCCTCAGCACCGGCGCCAGCATGCGCACGCCGATGTAGGCGGCCGCGAACACGATCGCGCAGACGAATCCGAACAGGACGTTCCAGCCCGTGATCGGTCCGGCGTCGCGCACGTTGGCCGCCGCCCAGTACCCGTAGATCAGCCCGCCGACGACGGGCACCGCCCACTTCGCCACGGCGTGGGTGCGCGCGTCGAAGACATCGGGTGCGCGGTGCGTCCGCGCCGCCCAGGTCGAACCCGCGATTCCCGCCGTTCCCGCCGTACGCCCTGTCACCGCTCCGTGTCGTGCCCCTGACGCCTTCGAGACTGGTGCCGCGTGAGTCATGGGAGCACTCCTCTCTCCTCGCCCCGCCTTCCAGGTCACACCCCGGCCGGGTGGCTGGCAAGTCGGGATGCGGGGGTTTTGGCCTCGTGTTTCGCTGAATTCCATGAAGGTCGTACTTTTCGGCGCCACAGGAATGATCGGCAGCCGTATCGCAACGGAGGCATCGGCGCGCGGGCACCAGGTCCTGGCGGTGAGCCGCTCCGGGCAGTCGCCGGTCCCCGGGGTCACGGCGACCGCCGCGGACGCCTCGGACACGGCGAAGGTGACCGAGCTGGTGGCGGGCGCGGACGTGGTGGTCTCGGCCTGCGTGCCGCCGAGAGACGGGACGGATCCCCGGGGGCCGTTTCTGGCGCTGAACACGGCGCTGGTGGAGGCCGCCCGGGCGGCCGGGGTGCGGCGGCTGGTGATCGTGGGCGGGGCGGGCAGTCTGGAGGTCGCTCCCGGACAGGCGGTCGTGGACCAGCCCGGCTTCCCGGAGGCCGTTGTGCCGGAGGCGCTCGCCCACCGCGACGCCCTCGACTTCTACCGCACGGTCGACGACCTCGACTGGACGTACATCTCGCCCGCCGCCGACATCGCCCCCGGCGCCCGTACCGGCGTCTTCCGTCTGGGCGGCGACCGGCTGCTCACCGACGACCACGGCAACAGCAGGATCAGCGCCGAGGACTACGCCATCGCCCTCGTCGACGAGCTGGAGACGCCCGCCCACCCGCGCGCCCGGATGTCGGTGGCGTACTGACGAGGAACGGACGGTACGGCGACGTGGGCGCCCTGAGACGCATCCGAGACCTGTCGCCGCTGCTCGGCCCGGTGCCCCCGGAGCAGCGCGACGACTCCCTCCAGCGGCAGAAGATGCTGCGGCTGCGCGGCCACAGCGTCGCCTGGGTGCCGCCGCTGCTCCTGCTCATCGCCATCGGGCTGGCCGACTGGAACACCTCCGGCGAGTTCCGGATCATCACCTGGATCGTCGTCGTCCCCAGCATCGCGGCGGCGATCTGCGGGGTGTGGACCACGGCGGTCTTCGCTTGCCTCGCGGTCGTCACCTACGTCGAGGTGGACGCGTCCTGGGAGCACCAGTACCAGACCGGCCTTCCCGACTTCATCCTCGTCAGCGTGGGCGGCGTCCTCGCGGTCCTGGCCTGTGCGGTGCGGGTCCGCGGCGAGCGGCGCATGCTGCACATGATGGACGTCGCCGAGACCACCCGGCGCACGGTGCTGCGCCCGATGCCGCCGGGCTGGGGCGGACTCGACCACGCGGCCGTGTACCTCGCCGCCGACAGCGAGGCCCGGGTCGGCGGGGACTTCTTCGACATCCAGCCGGGCCCCCGCGGCACCCGACTGCTCCTCGGCGACGTACAGGGCAAGGGGCTGGGCGCGGTGGAGGCGGCGGCCGCGCTGCTCGGCACGTTCCGCGAGGCGGCGTACCACGAACACCGCCTGAGGACCGTCGCCGACCACCTGGAGGTGCGGATGCTCCGGCACGTCGGCTACCGCAAGGCGGTCGGCCGCGACGATCACGAGCGCTTCGCCACCGCCGTCCTGGTGGGCTTCCCCGACGACGCCCGGGACACCGTCGAGTTCGTCAACTTCGGCCACGAGCCGCCCCTCGTGGTCGCGCCCGACGGCGTACGCACCCTGCCGCCGGGCCACGGACTCCCGCTGGGCCTCGCCGAGCTGACCTCCGACCAGCCGCTCGTCCTGACCGCCGTACTGGTCCCCGGCGAGACCCTGCTCCTCGTCACGGACGGGGTGACCGAGGCCCGCGACGCCGACGGCGCGTTCTTCCCGCTCCTCGACCGGGTGACCCACGCCCTGACCGAGGACCCGCGCACCGTCGAGCCGCAGCACCTGGTCGAACTCGTCCGCGACGGCACACTGCGGCACTGCGGCGGGCATCTGGCCGACGACACCACGATCTTCGCGGTACGACGACGGGGGGACCCCAGGCCGGTGGTGTCGCCGAACGTGGTCCCGGAGGGCAGGGGCGGGGGCACAACCCAGCCATAGGCGGGCGTTTGCCCGGCTGACGTCCTCCCTCTGCAGGCGCAGCGGTTACGGTGCTGGCGTACGTGATCGATGGGGAGGGAGGGAACCATGCCCGGAACCGTGCTGCTCCTCGCGGCCTCACCGGTGGGCAAGGGGTGTCTGGTGGACGCGGCGTCCGTGCTCCCCGTGCTCGCGGCGGTGTCCCCCGCGGTGCTGTCCGGCACGGACACCGCGAACGTGGTGGAACTGGCCGACCCGTTGGAGCCGCAGGCCGTGCTGACCCGGCTGCGCGCGGCCAGCGCGACCCCCGGCCCGCTGACGATGTTCGTGACGGGCCAGCTCCAGCTGGACCGCCGCCAGCGCCTGCCGCACCTCGCACTGGCCCGCACCACCCCGTCGACGGTCCGCTACACGGCCTTCCCCTGGCACTGGATCGCCGAGGAGCTCCGGCTGCGCGCGCCGGGCACCACCGAGCTCCTGGTCGACCTGCACGCCGACGCGGAGACCTGGGAGCACCTCGCGACGAGCCCCCTCACCGCGGGCAGGGGGGTCGGCCTGTACGGGCGCGTCGCCCCGCCGCCGCCCCGGCGCACGGTGGCGTCACCGGCGTACATGAAGGCACTCGCCACGATCCTGCGCAGCGGCCGGCGGCCGGAACTCCCGCTGCTTCACCAGCAGTCGCTGGCTCGGGTCGAGGCCGAGAGCGGGCCGTCGGGGATCGTGCTGGCGGTTCCCGCGCGGATACCCGTGGTCCCCGACCCGCACGCCGCGATCACCGCCGCCGCGCAGGCGGGCCGGCACGGCGAGGCCGCGGCGCTGGCCGTGCGGTGGGAGCAGGAGGCGGCCCGCACCTGGGGCGTCGCCTCCGAGCAGGCCCTGCACTGGGCGGAGGTCCGCGCGGACCTGGCGATGCTCGCGGGCGACCCGGTCGGCAGCTGCCGCACCTGGCTGGCGATCGCCGGGCACCGGCTGGACGCGGGCCAGCCCGCCGATGCCCCGGCCGTCGAGTCGGCCGTGGACCGGGCCCACCACCAGTGGGGGCAGATCGGCGACTCCGCGCGTGCCGTCGAACTCGGCTCCGCACTGGCCGAGTTGAGGCTGCGCGTGCCCGGACGCCGGCAGGGCGCCCTGGACCACGTACAGCGTCACCTCAGCAGACTCCAGGCGCAGGTGTGATCCTCGGGTTCAGGACCCGGTGGGCAGTCTGACCCTGAACCAGGCGCCGCGGTCGGAGGGTTCGAGCGTCACCGTGCCGCCGTGCGCCGCCGCGATCGCCGCGACGATGCTGAGCCCGAGCCCGCTGCCTGTACTCCCGCCATCACCCGCGCTCGCGCCCTCGCCCCGTACGAACCGGTCGAAGATCCTGGCCCGCAGCGCGTCCGGCACCCCTGGCCCGTCGTCCGTCACCTCGATGACCCGGTGGTCGTCCTCCGTGCCGAGCCCCAGCGTGGTCGTGGTGCCGGGCGGGGTGTGGGTGCGGGCGTTGGCCAGCAGGTTGGCGACCACCTGGTGGAGCCGGAGCGGATCCCCGGCGACGGTGTGCTCGCCGGGCGCCACCAGCAGCCGTACGGGATGTTCGGGATGGCAGTCGCGGGCGGCGGTGACGGCGTCACGGCACAGCTCCGCCAGGTCCACGCACCGCACCCGCAGGGACTGGCCGAGGTCCAGTTCGGACAGCAGCACCAGTTCGTCGATGAGCGAGGTCATCCGCTCCACCTCGGTCGACATCCGTCCGAACGCCTCCTCCCGCATCCGCTCGGAGGACGGATGGCCGACGCGGGCGAGCTGGGCGTACCCCGAGATGGTGGTCAGCGGATTGCGCAGTTCGTGTCCGGCGGCGGCGAGGAACTCCCGTAACCGCCTTTCCGAGTCGAGCCGTTGCCGGGCCGCACGGACGCCCAGCCACCGGGCACCGAACGCGACCGCGGCGAGCAGCACCAGCGAGGCGGCGGCCTCGGCCCGCAGCAGCCGGGTGACGGCCTGGTGCGCGTCGGCCATCGAGCGGGCGATGACGACGTAGGTGCGGTCGCGGTCCGGGGCGGAGCCCCGGGGGCGCACCACGAGCGCCCGGTAGGTGCCGCCGATGCCCACCGGGTGCCCCCGCGCGGCGAGGGCGGCCAGCCGGGCCGGGGCGAGGGCGGGGAAGGACGGCAGGCCCGGGGCGCCCGCGTAGCGCTCGGTCACCCGGCCGGTCCGGTCCAGGACGAGGATCAGGCACGACCGGTCCAGGGCGGAGCGGCCGTTCGGGCCCGTCAGGCCGGCCGCCTCGCTCAGCTGGACGCCGCGGTACTTCTCGATCTCCTCGTCGGTGCGCAGCACGAGGTGGTGGCCGAGTGCCTGTGCGGACAGCGCGGCGACCGTGCCCAGGGTCACCAGCGTGGCGGCGAGCCACAGGGCGACGGCCCGCGAACCGGCGGCGACCGGTGGTCGCCGGGGCGCGCGGTGCGGGTCGCGCGGAGTCCCGGTCCTCAGTCCGAGCACAGCAGATAACCCGCCCCGCGTACCGTCCGGATGAGCGGCACTCCGGCGTCGCCGAGCTTGCGGCGCAGGTAGTAGACGTAGGTGTCGACGATGCCGGAGCCGTCGGCGCGGTGGTTCCAGACCCGCTCCTGGATCTGGGCGCGGGACAGTACCCGGCCCGGGTTCTCCATCAGATAGCGCAGCAGGGCGAACTCGGTGGTGGTGAGGCCGACGGGTTCGCCCGCGGCCCACACCTCGTGGGTGTGGACGTCCAGGCGTACGGCACCGGCCTGCAGGGTGTGCCGCTCGGCGGGGTGCTCGGCGGTGCGCCGCAGCAGGGCCCGTACGCGGGCCGCGATCTCCTTGAGTTCGAAGGGCTTGGTGACGAAGTCGTCGCCGCCCAGGTCCAGTCCGCGCACCCGGTCGTCGACGTCACCGCGCGCGGTGAGGAACAGCACCGGCATGGTGTGCCCCCGCGTCCGCATGGTCCGGCAGATGTCGAAGCCGTCGAGGTCGGGCAGGTTGATGTCGAGCAGCACGAGGTCGGGGCGGCCGCGCGCGACGGCCTGGAGCGCCTCGCGTCCGGTGGCCGCGCCGGTCACGTCGAATCCCAGGAACTCCATGGCCATGGTGAGCATGGCGCGCAGATGCTCCTCGTCGTCGACGACGAGGAGCCGGGCGGGGGAGTCGAAGGGGACAGGGGTGGTCATGTCCTGTTCCTTTACTGGCACATTTTGTTGAAGACGTCGATTGAAATGTCAATTTCAAACAGAGCGGCTCGTATGGTGACACGTACCGGCAGGTAGTGAGGCCAGGTCGGGAACAACTGTCCGAGACATGCGGAAGCCCGCCTTCCCGGGGGAAGGCGGGCTTCCGGGTCACGGCGCCGGTTGAACCGGCCGATGTATCAGCCGGTGAAGATGAAGTACTTCCAGTCGCCGTGCGTCGTCGAGTTCACGTTGTCGCCCGACGTGCCGTTGTAGTACGAGGAGCGCACGCGCATCCGGTAGCCCGTCTCGTGGGTGCCGCCGAGCTGCACCCTGGACACGCCCGTGGAGCTCAGCTTGAAGTACTGGGTGCCCGCGTCGTACCAGGTGCCCTGGTAGTAGAGCTCCATCTCCAGCCGCTGCTGACGGTGCGGGTACGCCGTCATCGTCGTGGTGAACAGCGGGTCCTTGGACTTGTGGAAGTAGTAGTACGTGTGGCCGTACACCGACTTCTTCTTGTACTGGCCGCTGATGGCCGTGGACACCTTCACCTTGGCGCCGACGGTGCTGCTCACGGACTTCGACCTGTAGCGCGAGTCGCCCGCGAACTTCGCGGTGACCTTCGCGTCGCGCGTGAGGTCGAGCGTCACGGTGAGGTTGCCCGAGGAGTTCACCTTGCCGGACTTCACCAGCTTGTTGGGCTTGTCGGAGCCGAACGGGTCGGCCCAGATCTCCACCGTGCGGTTCTTGTACGTCGAACCCAGGTGCGCCGTGAACTTCACTTCGGTGCCGTACGCGTACACCTTGCGATTGTTGTTCAGGGTCAGCGTCGGGGTGGCGCGCGAGACCTCCACCGTGTCCGAGGCGGACGCCGGGGTGTGCGTGGCGTCACCCGCGTACTTCACCGTGTACTTCACCTTGCCGCCGGCCGGCGGGGTGTCCTTGAAGGAGAACTTGCCGCCGGTGCCCAGGGTCTTGGTGCCCAGCGACTTGCCGTTCGGCGACTCCATGTCGGTGCGGGTGACGGTGAGCGGGGTCCCGGCGGGCAGCGCCAGGGCCGCGGTGAGCGTGCCCGAGACGGTGAGGGACTTGGCGCGGGTCGCGCTCGCCGGGGCGCTGACCGTCAGCGTCGGCTTCGACTGGGTGGGGGCGTTCATGGCGCGGAGCGAGAACACGCCCTCGGAGTTGTACGTCACCGCGAACAGCCGGCTGCTGGTGCCCGGCTCCCAGGCCAGCGCGCCGGTGGCCAGCAGATCCGAGCCGCTGCTGTGGCCCGTGTTCGGGAAGTCGTACTGCCGTACGGGGCTGGTGGCGCCCGGCGTGAAGACGTGGACATCCGGATCGTAGGAGGAGTCGGAGCCCGCGGCCACGGTGCCGTCGTCGGCCACCGCGTCGGCGTTGGCGTAGTGGGTGGTGGGCAGCGAGCCCGTCGCCGACAGGTCCGAGGCCGCCCAGACCCAGTTGCGGTCGTCGCCGTTGGCCGTGATGACCTTGCTGCCGTCCGGGGTGAACGCGAGGTCCTCGGTCTGACCGTGGTTGTGGTCGATGAACGCCGTGCGGGTCGCCGTACCGCCCGCCACGTCGTACACGGCGAGCAGCGACGAGGAGGTGACCGGGTCGCCGGCGGCCAGCGCGTTCGGCGCGCCCGGTGTCGCGGCCAGCCGCGGGGCGTCCCGCCAGTGGGAGGCGTCGTCCTGGCCGAGGGCGACCACGGGGTCGGTGCCGGTCAGGTCGAGGGAGCCGATGTTGCCCGCGTACGAGGTGCCGTAGCCGAACCAGATCTTGTTGCCCGCGGCGGCGAGGTACTCCGGCTCGGTGTCGGCACCCGTCGGGTACCGCGCGGACTCCGTCAGCGTCACCGTGTCGATGGCGACGATCGCGTCGTCGTCGCGTGCGGCGGCGTAGAGCGTGCCCGAGTCGGCCGACAACTGCAGACCGGTGACGCCCGCCAGGGAGGTCACCTGCGTGACGACCCGCCCGCTGTAGTCCGTCACCACGACCTTGCCGTTGCGCGGGTCGCTGACGAAGACGTGCTGGTGGACGCCGTCCACCACCAGGTCGCCGGTCGCCATGACCGGCAGGACGCTGCTGGAGTCGGCACTCGCCGTCGTGGCGGTGCCGATGGCCAGGGCGGCGGAGCTGAAGGCGACCGCGAACGCCGTGGCGATGGGAAGAGTGCGCATACGCACGCTGATTCGAACCCCCCGGTACGAAGTGTGGGCGCCACGGACACGGGTCGAGTGATGTCCCGGCCTTGTACGACCCGCGAGCGGTGTATGACCTGCGCGTCATGTACGACCTGTGAGCCGTGTGTGGCGAGTGGGCAAAGGTTAAGTCATGCCACTGACAACAGGAGGCGCAGGGGTCACGGAAACGTGTGGGAGTGCCGTTCCGCCCCTGTCGAGAGCCTCCCCCGGCGCCAACTCCGGTGCCATGATGGTGAGTCATGACTGCTGAGGGGGAGGGTGTGGCAGCCCGGGCCATCCGCGTGCGTCTGGACGGGACGGCGAGCGACAGCGATGTCGGCGCCCTGAAGAAGTGGCTGGAGCGGGAGAGGCCGCTGGAGCAGCTGGTCAGGCGGGGCGATCTCAGGATCGAGGAGCGCGCCGGGACCGATGAGCAGGGCACGCCCATGGGTGTCGGCATGGACATCGTGCTGGTGCTGATCGGGGCGGGCGCGGAGACGCTCTTCAAAGAGCTGCTCGCACAGGTCAAGAGCGCGGTGCGGGCCTGGAGCGACAACCGCGGCTCCGTGGAGAACGGCGATCCGCCGGAGGCCCGTGTCGATCCCCTGGGCCCCGACGAGAGGTAGCCGGGTGGACCGCTTCGACCCGCGGGGAAAGGTGAACCGGGCGCTGCTGGTCGGTGTGTCCGAGTACGAGTTCACGCGGCCGAAGCACCGCGACGGCGTTCCGGGCCAGCTGCCCGCCGTCGCCCACAACCTCGCCGTGCTCGTACGGGCCCTGGAGCGGGGCGGAGTGCTGCGGCCCCTGGAGATCACCGTCGCGCGCTCGCCGCGGCTGGCCGACTTCCGCCACTCCCTGCGCGCGGCCGCCGACTCCGCCGAGGGGCTGCTCCTGCTCTACTTCGCCGGACACGGCGCCGTACCCAGCGCGGGCGACGAACTGTGGCTGCAGATGCGCGACGCGGAGGTCGTCCGGGGCGAGACGGCGGGGTTCGAGGGCGCGGCCCGGTTCACCAACGTGCTGCGCATCCTCGCCAACAGCCACGCGGAGCGGATCGTGGTCGTCCTCGACTGCTGCAACGCGGGCAACGCCGCCCGGGTGTGGGAGGCCGTGGAGCGCCCGGACGTCCGACGGCGCGTCTCGGTGCTGATGAGCGTGCAGGCCAACAACCGCATCGACGCGGGCGACGCCGACACCCCCACCCCGTTCACCGCCCGGCTGGTGGAACTGCTGACGTCGGGCATCGAGGGGCAGGAGGGCGAGGGGCGGGGCGACGAGGTTCACTTCCTGGCCCTCGCGGAGGCGCTCAGGGCCTACATGTCCACCCACCACCGGACCGAACGCGGAGAACCCTGGGAACCGCAGAGCCGCACGGAGAACCCTCCGGTGGACGTGGTGCTGGGGATGAGGGCGGGGGCCGGCAGACCCGTCGGCTCCAGGGCGGCGGCCGTCGGAGCGGGGGCGGTGAGCCGCCCCACGTCCGGTCGCCGTCGGCAGCGCGCTTCCGTGGCCCGGGTGCGTGCGGCGGCGGCCCGGTTACGGTCCGGGGCCGTGGGCGCGCTCCGGCCCTCGGCTCCCGCCTCGAACCGGCCCCCCGGCAGGCCCCTGGCCCGCCGTGTCACCGTCGTCCTCCTCGTCCTCGCCGCCGCCCTCGGTCTCGTCGGCTACTTCGTCGTCGACAACGCGGCCTCCGACCGGTCCGCCTGCGGGCCGCCCGTGGAGCTGCGGCTGCTCACGGACCCCGATCTCGAATCCACCGTGCGCAAGGCGGCCGACGCCTATCTCACCTCGGCGGCGAACACCACGGGCGGCGGCTGCCGGCGCAGTGGGATCACGGTGTACGGCGCGGGCTCGGCGGCCGTGGTGGCGGGCCTGCGCGACCAGTCGGACCCCTGGCAACGGCCGGTGAGCGACGACACCGACCCGCAGCGCGACATCGGGCCCCAGCCGGACATCTGGATCCCGGGCACGCTCGCGACCGCGGCCAGGGCGCGCGCCTCCGGGGTGGCGCGGACCTATGTGACGCTGGAGCCGGACGCGGCGCCGTTCGTGTACTCCCCGATGGTGCTGTCGCTGCCGCAGGGCATCGCCGAGGACTCGGTGCGCGACCGGACCGGCGACTCGCTCGCGGGCCTGCGGGCGAAGCTGGCGCGCCGCGACAAGACCGCCTCCATACGGCGCCCGGACCCGGAGTACACCGACTCCGCGCTGCTGGCCACGGTCGGTCTCTACGGCCCGGCCAAGGCCGACGTGGGCCGGGCGGAGGGGAGCGTGGCCCAGACCGGACCGCCCGCGGCCACCGCCGGTGACCTGCTGTGCGCCCTGCCCGACAACGCGGACACCGACCGGAGCACCGCCGCCCTCGTGCCGGAGTTCCTGATGGTGAGCGGGGTCGGCTGCGACCGGACGACGCGCACCCCGCGGATGGCCGAGTACCCCGACGACGTCCCGGGCCTCACCCCCACCTTCGTCCGCGTCCGCTGGACGGGCGGCGACAGTGACGAGGCGGCCCGGGACGACGCGGTACGCCGCTTCCACGACTGGCTCACGGGCACCGGTCTCGCGGTCTTCGGGCAGGACGGCTTCCGCGCCCCTTCCGGCGCCCGCGCCTTCCTCGCGGCCCACGACTCGGCCAACGGTCTGATCTCCGACCCCGGCCGGCCCGCCGGGGCCGCGGTCGCCGAGGCGATGGACACGGCCCTGAACCAGTACCGCAACGCCAAGGGCCCCGGCCGGGTGCTCTTCCTGCTGGACAGCTCCGGCTCGATGGCCGGCCTGTGGCAGGGGCCCGGCGGTGCCCCCGGCATCCTCAAGCAGTCCCTCGGCGGACTCGGAGCACAGGACGAGTACGGCGTCTGGTCCGTGGCCTCCCCGGGCCGGAGCCCGTACGCCGAACTGCTGTCCTTCGGACCCCACAAGCGCCGCGACGCCGAGCGGGCCCTCGACCGGGCCGCGGTCAAGGACGCGGAGGCCGACCCGTACGGCGCGCTGAAGGCGGCGCTGGACACCATGGCCCAGAAGGGCAAGGACGACGACCGCCCCGAGCTGATCGTCTTCCTCACGGACGACGAGGACGACAACCACCTCACGGCGAAAGGCCACGTGGACGAACTGCTCACCTCGGCCCGGACCAAGGGCGTCCCGGTGGTCATGGCGGCCCTCGACAGCGGCGGCTGTGCCAAGGGCAGGCCCGACCAGCGGATCTCCGACGCGAGCGGCGGGCGCTGCCTGGACACCAAGGGCGACCTCGTGGCGGGCCTGCGGGACGAGGTCGCGCGCACCGGAACGGGGGACGAGTGATGCGGCGGCGGACATACGGGCGGGGCCACGAATGGGTTCGCGGACGGGTATACGGACGGCTCCACGGGCGGGTCTACGGATACGGGCTGGCCCTCGCTCTCCTGCTGACCGCCTGCACCGGCGGCGGCCCGTCCGGACCCGGCGCCACGGTCTCCCCCGGCGCCTTTGGGGACATCGTCGTGGCCAGCGGGCGGGACGTGACCGGCAAGGGTGGCATCCGTCAGCAGCTCATCGACGCGTGGAACGCCCAGCAGGACAGGGAACACAGCGACGTCCACGCCCGCCTGGTCGAACTCCCGGGCTCCGCCGACCAGCAGCGCAGCCAGCTGCTCGGCGCGCTCCAGTCCGGCAGCGCCCAGTACGACGTCGTCAACCTGGACGTCACCTGGGTGCCGGAGTTCGCCGCCGCGCACCTCATCCGCCCGCTGCCGGGCGCCCTGGTCGGCGCGGACGTCATCAAGTCGGTGGCGAGCACGGCCCGTTGGGGCGACAAGCTCTACGCCGTCCCCTTCAACAGCGACGTCGGGCTGCTCTACTACCGCCGGGACTACCTCAAGCAGGCACACGTCCAGGACACCGACCTGAGCAAGGGGATCGCCTGGCGGCAGCTGCGGGACCTCACCGACGCCGTCGAGGCGCCGGGCCGGTCGCGGCCGAAGGGCTACGAGAAGGGCTGGACCACCCAGCTCGGCCCGTACGAGGGCCGCACGGTCAACGGGATCGAGGCGTTCCTGTCCGCCATGGACGGCGCCGGCCTCACCGACGAGGACGGCCGTTACACCGCCACCGTCCAGCAACTGACGGACGGCCTCGCGGAGCTGCGCGCCCGCACCCAGGGCGCCTACACGCTCGGGGACGCGGTCCGCTCGGACGAGGGCGAGTCGCTCACCGACTTCGCGGACGGGCGCACGGCGTTCCTGCGGCACTGGCCCTACGCCTACCGCACCCTGCACCAGTCCCTGAGCGAGGCGCAGCTCGGCGTCGCTCCGCTGCCCGGCCGGGCGGTGCTCGGCGGCCAGAACCTGGCGCTGGCCGAAGCGTCCCAACAGGCGGGCAAGGCACAGGAGTTGATACGGTTCCTCACCAACAAGGAGAGCGAACGCTGTCTGCTCGACGCGGGGTTCGCGGCCACCCGCGAGTCCGCGTACACGGCCGACGACGTGACCTGCGGCGTGGCGAGGACACCAGGAGCAGCCTCCCCCTCGGCCTCGCCCTCCGGCGAGAGCGCCGACCGCATGCCGCGCGACGACCACGGGCGCCCCGCGTACGCCCGTGCGATCCTGCTCCCCGCGCTCCGGCGCGCCGTCCCGCGCCCCCGCACCCCCCTGTACGGCGCGTTCACCCAGACGTTCGCCACCGAGCTGGGCAGGCTGTTCAGCGACGACCCGCCGGGCGACGCGGAGTTGGCCGCCGAACTGGACAGGGAGCTCAGGAAGGCACTTCCGGGCTGACGAGATACGCGAGCGCGCCCGACACCAGCGTCCGCACGCCCGGCGCGACCGTCGCCAGGTCGGGCGCGAAGTGCGGGCTGTGATTGCTGGGCACGGCCGCGAACCTCTCCATGAGGTCGTCGCCCGGGGCCGCGTCCCACACCTCGGCCGGGGTGCTGGTCACGAACCAGTAGGAGTACGGGATCTTCCCGTCCGCGAGCCGGGGGAAGTCCTCGCTGCCCATCGCCGGGCCCGGGTCGAGGATCGTCCCGGCGCCGAAGACCTCGCCGTGCACGGCCGCGACCCGGCGGTCGGTCTCCGGGTCGTTGACGGTGACCGGGAAGCTGTTGCCGACGACGACGTCGGGCTCGCGCGGGCAGCCGGCGGCCAGGCACTCGCCCGCCGCGATCCGCCGGATCGCCGCGATCATCCGCTCACGGACCTCGTCCGACTGCGTACGGATGTTGAGGGCGATCCGGGCCTCGGCGGGGATGATGTTGTGCCGGGTGCCCGCCTCGATCCGCCCCACGCTCAGCACGGCCGACTCGCGCGCCGCGAGCTCCCGGCTGACGACGGTCTGGAGCCGGGTCACGAGGTACGCGGCGGTGACGACCGGATCGACGGTCGACTCCGGACGCGAACCGTGCCCGCCCCGCCCGTGCACGACGATGTCCACGTCGGTGGAGGCGGACATGATCAGTCCGGGCGAGTGGGCGTAGAGCCCGGTGGGTCCGGGGGCCGCGTGCTGGGCGAGCAGGACGTCCGGCCGCGGGAACCTCTCGTACAGTCCGTCCGCGACCATCCCCGACGCGCCCTCGCCGGTTTCCTCGGCGGGCTGCCCGAGCACGAGGAGCGTGCCGGACCAGGTGTCGCGTCCGGCGGCGAGCGCCCGGGCCGCGCCCGCCAGCCAGGTGACGTGCAGATCGTGCCCGCAGGCGTGCATCACGCCGGGCGCCTGGGAGGCGTACGGCAGTCCGGTCTCCTCCTGCACCGGCAGCGCGTCCATGTCGGCGCGCAGCAGCACGGTCGGCCCGGGCCCGTTCCGCAGGACGCCGACGACTCCGGTGCCGCCGACGCCGGTGACCGTCTCGAACCCGGACGCGCGCAGCCGGTCGGCGAGCGCGGCGGCCGTCCGGTGTTCCCGCATCGACAGCTCCGGGTGCCGGTGCAGGTCCCGGTAGAAGTCCTCCAGGCCGGGAACCGGGAGCTCGGCGGTGAGGTCCAGTGCGATACGTGCGGCAGACGAGATCACGGGGCCAGCGTAAGGGCCGCCGACGGGACGGGGGAGTTCCCGTCGGCGGCCGGTCTTACCGCAGGGCCACCGCGTGGCCGGTGTGGTTCTGGAAGTGCGGGGTAGTGGCTTCGGCCGCCCGGGCGGGGCCGGCGTTCGCTGCCAGGACCAGGGCGGCGACGGCGACGACGGCGGCACCGAAACCTCTGAAGTAGCGCGCGGAAATACGTCGGAGCATGGCGACCTCGCAACAACAGCGGCGTATTAAGCAGGCTTAATCCGCCGCTTAACGTAGGGGCTCGAAGCATCAAAGGGCAAGGGGCGCAAGAGGAGTTGGACCATAGTCAAAAGTTGGCCGAGTGTAAGTCGGGTTAATGGCATGCTTAATCCATGGCGGAGCGTGACGGCCCGGAGGTCATCGGGCGCAGAGTTCAGCAGTTGCGTACGGAACGCGGACTGACGCAGAAGCAGTTGGCGGAACCGGCGTACACGCCCGCGTACATCTCCACCCTGGAGGCCGGGCGGGTGCGGGCCTCCGAGTCCGCGCTGCGGCACATCGCCGAGCGGCTCGGGGTGGCGTACGAGGAGATCGCGACCGGGCGTCCCGCCCGCCTCGCCACCGATCTGCGGCTGCGGCTCACCGACGCCCAGCGCACGCTCGCCACCGGCGAGGCGGAGGTCGCGGCGGAGCAGTACGCCGCGCTCCTCGCGGAGGCGGACGCGCACGGGCTCGTCGCCGAGCAGGCCGCGGCGCTGCTCGGGCTCGGCGAATGCGCCCTGGAGACCGGGGACCTGCAGACCGCGCGGGAACGTTTCGAGGCCTCGGAACAGCGCCTCGGCGACGCGCCCCTCCCGAACCGGGTGCCCGCCCTGCGCGGCCGGGCCGTGTCCCACTACCTCGCCGGTGAACTCCGCTACGCCTGCTATCTGTTCGAGTCCACTCTCGACGAGCTCAACCGCACCGGGATGCACGATCCGGACGCGCTGCTGCTCCTCTACACGGGCGTCATCGCCCCGTACATGGACATGGGCGCCCATGCGCGGGCCGCCCAGGCCGCGGAGTTCGCGCTCGCCCTGGCGCCCCAGGTGGCTGATCCGGCCCTTGTCGCCCGGATGCACCGCTCCGTCGCCCGCACGATGATCGCCGAGGGCCGGGTCGCCGAGGCCGACGCCTCCCTCGCCAAGGCCTCCGAGCTCTACCGGCAGCTCCAGATCCGTACCGAGCTCGCCAACTGCCACTGGATGCGCGGCTACCTGTACGCCCAGAACGGGGAACTGGAACGGGCGGAGGGCGAGTTGCGGGAGGCGCAGGCGATGCTCTCCGCGAAGCGCGCCGCCCTGTACACGAGCCAGGTCAACGTGGAGCTCGCGGACGTACTGCACCGGCGCGGGAAGTCGGCCGAGGCCGCCATCCTCCTCCACGAGGTACTCGGTGACCTCAGTCCCGAGCGCGGTGCCGTGCACTCGGCCGGCGCGCACCGACTGCTCGGCATCATCGCCGAGGACGCCCGGGACACGGAGTCCGCCGAGGAGCACTACGTGCGGGCGCTGAGTCTTCTTGAGCGGGCGGGGGCGGCGGGGGATCTCGCCGACCTGTGCCGGCTCCTCGGGGACCTGTTGCGCCGTACGGGCCGGGTGGAAGCGGCCCTCGACGCCTACCGCACGGGCCTCGGCCACCGCACGGCCCCCGGCACCACCACCCTGGGCCCGGCCCCGGCCCAGCCCCCGCTGTAACGGCCGGTCCTGCGACTGCGGGCGGTTCCTCGGCCGCGGGCCGGTGGGGGCTGCTCGCGCAGTTCCCCGCGCCCCTAAAAGCCTCGACCCGTCCGGCACTCGAGGACGAGGCCGTTCAGAGGAAGCCGGAGAACCCCTACGCGCGGCGGTGGTGGGCGGACCCCCCGGCAGGTGCCTCGGAGGCGGATATCTCGGAGGCGGGGATCTCGAAGATGGTTTCGAGGCCGTCCTCCTCGTCCCACTGCTCGCCGACCTCCGTGAAGCCGAACCCGGCGATCGTGGCCAGGGACGCGGTGTTGTCCGGGCTGATCGTCACACGTACGGTCCGGACCCGGGCATCGGCGGCGGCCCGGCGCATCAACGCGGCCAGGATCGCCCGCGCGTAGCCCCGGCGGCGATGGCCGGGGTCCACGGAGTAGCCGATCTCCACCATGCCCGCCTCGTCCGGCGGCCCGTGGAACCCGGCGTAGCCGACGACCGCACCCTCCGGCTCGGCGACCACGACCTTGGCCAGCCACCCCGCGCACTCGGGGCGCGAGGCCAGCTGGTTCAGCCGGTAGCGCCAGAGCCAGCGCGCGCTGTCGCTGAGGAAGTACTCGGTGAGTGCGGCCCCCACCTCGGCACCGGCCCGGTCGAGGTCGGAGTCCAGCAGGGCTGTCATGGCCGTGCTCGACAGCTCGACGAACCGCACCGACTTGTCTCTTGCAGCGTTGTCTGTCACAGCGCGGATCCTCATCGGGGGGAGCCGGGCCTGTCGAACGGTTTTCCCCGTACGCCCTCCCGGGGCCATCACGGCGTCACGATCGGGAACGCCTTGTCCGGCTCGGAGACGTACGAGAGCAGCCGGGCCAGCACGGTGGTGTCGCCGTCCGACTCGATGCCCGCGAGGCCCCGGCCCGTCACGACCCCGAGCAGCTCCGGGCGGGTGAGGGTCAGGGTCAGGTCCGCGTGGGGCTTCGGGGTGTGGTGGACCGGCATGGCGCGGTGGGTGAGGGCGCCGTTGTGGAGGTTGACCCGGTGGCGGCGCTGCTCGTCGATGACGACGAGGTCGAGGGTGAGGTGTTCGTTCCAGGCGCGGGGGCCCTCGATCCGCACGGCGAGCGAGTCGAGGAGCATGCTCACGGTGAGCGCGGACGTCAGTTCGGGGCTCGTGGTGTCGATGGGGATGTCGGCGGTGCCCGCGCGCAGTTCCAGGGCGGCCGTGAGGTAGGCGTTGCGCCAGGTCCCGTTCTCCGCGCCGTACCCGAGCCGTTCGTAGACGCCCGCGAGGGTGTCCTTCGCGGCGTTGTTCGACGGGTCGGCGAACACCAGGTGGTTGAGGAGGGTGGCGGCGAACCGCAGGTCGCCGGCGTCGATGTACGCCCGCGCCTTGACCAGGGTCTCCGTCTGACCGCCCGCCAACTCCACGTACCGCCGCCCGAGTTCGACCGGCGGATGCTCCCAGAGGTGGGCGGGGTTGCCGTCGTACCAGCCCATGTACCGCTGGTAGACGGCCTTGACGTTGTGGCTGACCGAGCCGTAGTAGCCGCGGGCGTGCCAGGCCCTCTCCAGGGCGGGCGGCAGCAGCAGTTCCTCGGCGATCTCGGTGCCGGTCAGGCCCCGGTTGAGCATGCGGAGGGTCTGGTCGTGCAGGTAGGCGTACAGGTCCCGCTGTTCGCCGAGGAACCTCACGATGTTCGCCCGGCCCCAGATCGGCCAGTGGTGGGAGGCGAACGCCACGTCGTAGGTGTCACCGAACACGTCGATCGTCTCGTCGAGATAGCGGGCCCACACATGCGCGTCGCGGACCGGGGCCCCGCGCAGGGTGAGCACGTTGTGCAGGGTGTGGCTGGCGTTCTCGGCCACGCACAGGGCGCGCTGCTCGGGGAGCAGGAAGTTCATCTCGGCGGGCGCCTCGGTCCCGGGCGTGAGCTGGAAGACGAACCGCACGCCGTCGACGGTCTCCTCCTGCCCCGTCCGGGTGATGTCCACGTTCGGGGCGATGAGCGTGACGGTGCCGGTGGAGGTGATGGTGCCGAGCCCGGTACCGATCTGGCCGCGCGGGGCCCTCGGCAGCCGGGAGCCGTACATGAACGCCGACCGGCGCAGCATCGCGTTGCCGGCGAAGACGCTCTCGCTGACCGCGTGCTCAAGGAATCCCTCGGGCGCGAGGACGGGCAGGCCGCTCTCGCTGCCGTGCGCCACCACCCCGCGGGCGCCGCCGAAGTGGTCGACGTGGGAGTGGGTGTAGACGAGCCCGGTCACGGGCCGTGCACCCCGGTGCTCGTGGTAGAGCCCGAGGGCGGCCGCGGCGCACTCCGCCGAGATCAGCGGGTCGATCACGATCACACCGTGCTTGCCCTCGACGAGGGTCATGTTCGAGAGATCGAGGCCGCGCACCTGGTACACGCCCTCGGTGACCTCGTACAGGCCGTGGCGCGCGCACAGCTGCGACTGCCGCCACAGGCTGGGGTGCGCGGTGTCGGGGCAGTCCTCGTCCAGGAACGCGTACGCGTTCCCGTCGTAGACGATCTGTGCCTCGCTGTCGGTGATCACGGGCGGGTCCAACGCCGCGATGAACCCCCGATCGGCGTTCTCGAAGTCCGTGAGATCGTCGAAGGGAAGGTCATCACGCGCCGGGACGGTCATACGTCCAGCCTCTGCCGACGAGCGGTGAGCGGCTAGTGGAGTGGGCCGTTCGTGACGTGCGCGGTCGCGAGGTGTGGGCTCGTGACGTGCGTCAGAGCCGGTCCATCCGGCTGTAGGGGCTGAGGATGCGGGCCTGGCGGGAACCGAAGTCGACGAGCATGGCGATGCCCTCTTCGACGCCGATGATCGTGCCCAGGCCGAACTGGTCGTGAGTGACCCGGTCTCCGAGGCTGAATTCCTTGGCCACGGGGATGACCGGGGCGGCGAAGGGGCTGGTGGGCAGGTGGCGCCGGGGCGCGGAGGGTTTCGTCATCGTGTAGCCAGTATGGGCTTTGTTTGGCCGGTTGGAAGCCCCGGATTTGGTTCCGCAGCCGGATCGTGGCCTTCGACGGTGCCGACGATCTTGGACCAGACGCCCTCGGAGACGGACAGCGAACGGCTCCCCGCCGTGTACGGGAGGGGTGCGGGCAGGGCCGCCTTCTTGCCCTTGGCCGGGTGTTCCGCGAAGAGAGCGACGGTGAGGGTGAGATGTTCGTCGTAGGTCGTCCGCCAGAGCGTGCGCAGGCCCGCGGCGCCGGTCTGGGTGGCCACAGGAGCGTCCAACCGGCCGTACAGGAACTTGGTGATCATCCCCGCGTCGGCGCGTGTCATGGCCGTACGGGTGCGGGGGTGGGCCTCGTAGAGCGTGCGGCCCGCGCGGGTGATCTTCGCGACCGTGTACGGCGTGGCGTAGACACCGTGCGCCGCCGCCGTGGCGTACGCGGAGGCGAGCCGGAGCGGGGTCGGGGCCGCGGTGCGGGTGAGGTCCGTGAGGGGGGCGAGCAGCTTCATGCCGGAGAACGGCTGGAGCGCGGTGCCCGCCTCCACCGCTCCGTCCCGCGCGTCGTTGAAGGGCTGACCGGCGTAGTCCGCGCCGCCGTACAGCACGCGGACCGCGCCGTCGCCGGGGACCAGCGCGACCACGGCCGTGTGGACCCGGACGTCCCCGGTCGGTTTCACCTCGGCCCGCTTCCCTCCGCCTGCCTTCTCCTCGGCCGCCTTCTCCCCGCTCTTCTCGCCGGTCTTCTTGTCGGTGCCGTCGGCCGCCAGCTCCGCCGTCGCGTCCTGTGCCGTCAGGTCGAAGGTCGTACGGACCGTGTAGCCGCCGCGGGCGAGCTGGTCCTCGGTGATGCCGAGCCGGTCGGCGGCCTCCGAGGCGGCCGCGTCGATGAGGTACTGGCGCTGGCCGTCCGTGTCGCCCGGCGGATAGAAACGGAAGGCCGGGAAACGGGCCGCGGCCCGCTGCGCGGACGTGATCGCGCCGCTGTGCGCCATCGCGTCCAGCACCCACTCCCAGCGGTCCACCAGCTTGGCCGTCACCTCCGGGTCGGAACCGGCCTTCTCGTAGTACGAGGGAATGTTGATGACGGACGCGAGCGCCGCCCCCTGGCTCACCGTGAGGTCCTTGGCGTCGACGCCGAAGTAGTTCCGGGCGGCGGACTGGATGCCGGCCGCGCCCCGGCCGAAGTACACCGTGTTGAGGTAGCCCCGCAGGATCTCGTCCTTCGAACGGGTGCGGTCCAGCTTGATCGAGATCAAGGCCTCGCGCGCCTTGCGGGACAGTGACTGCTGCGGGCTGAGCAGGGCGTTCTTCACGTACTGCTGGGTGATCGTGGAGCCGCCCTGCCGGCCGCCGCCGCTCACCGTCGACCAGGCGGCCCGGGCGATCGCCCTCGGGGAGATCCCGGTGTCCGTGCGGAAGGACCGGTTCTCCGCCGCGATCACCGCCTCCTGCACATACCGGGGGACCTGCGAGAGCGGGATCTCCTGCCGGTCCACGGGGCCGCGCCGGCCCAGGTAGTCGCCGTGGTCGTCGACGAAGACCGTGCTCTGCATGGCCGTCTCCGGGTGCGGCTCGGGGATCTTCGTCAGGTGGTACGCCACCACGGCCGCGCCGACGAGGTTCGCGAGGAGCGCGAGCAGCACGACGATCGCGCGGCGCAGTCGGCGCCCGCGGGTGCGACGGATACGGATCCGCCGCTTGACGAGCCTGCGGCGCAGGCCCGCCATGAGCCGGCCGCGCCCACCGGCGCTGTGTCGCCCGCTGCCGGGCCCGCGGCTGCTGCCGGGGCTGCCGCCGCTGCCGTGGTCATCGGCGGTCACAGCGACGTCGGTGCCGCGGTCCGTGTCCATGTCGTTCACCGGCCGGCCCCCGTGCTCGCTGTCACCCCGCCCGCCGCGTCGTACACCGTGACTCTCCTGGTCACATCGACGGGCCTGCCGGGGGCGACCGGCTTCGGTGCGCTCACCATCGCGTACCAGACTCCCCAGTGCGGGCCGCCCGCGAGGGTGAGGGCCGTGCCGGCGACCTGGCCCGCGGTGGTCTCGATCTCGACCCGCGCCGCCTCGCGCTTGCCGCGGTAGACGCCGGAGAGGAAGTACCCCCAGTCCCCCGCGCCCTCCTGCTGGACGGTGACGCCGGGCTCGTCGGCGCCGTCCTTCACACTGCTGAACAGCGGCCCGGAGTCGGCGGGCGAGGACCAGTGCGCGCCGTCCTCGGTGAGCCAGATCTTGATGCCGTGCGCGACCTCGACCCGTTCACCGGCGGTCACGACCCGCACCGTGGCCATGGGCAGAGCGGAGGGGGACGCCACCCGCCCGTCGCCCGATTCCGGGGACACGGCCTCGCGCAGGGCGACCACGGCCAGCGGGACCACCAGCAGCGCGCACGCGGACCCCGCCACCGCGGCCGTACGCCGCCGCCTGCGCCGCCGGCCCGCGCGCTCGATGGCGGCCAGCGGCACGGCCGAGGGGGTGACGTCGTAGGCGGCTTCGGCGAACACCTCGCGCAGCGGCTCGGACTCGGCCGACGGGCGCGGGAACGTGCGGTGACGTTTCATGAGCGGGCTCCGGAGACGGGGTGTCGGCGGGCGGGGGACGGGGCGACGGAGGGAGCGGCGAGGCGGGCGGCGAGGGAGGGATGGGCGCGCAGGGCCGCCAGACCGCGCCGGGCGTGCGCCTTGACCGTGCCGGCCGAGCAGCCGAGCAGCTGCGCGATCTCGGCCTCGCCCAGTCCCTCCCAGTGGCGCAGCACCACCACGGCCCGCCGCCGCGCGGGCAGCGCGGCCAGCGCCCGGCCGAGCGCGTCCCGCCGGGCGACGGCCTCCGTGCGAACCGGTACGGCCCGGCGCGCCCGCTCGGACAGGAACGGCGTCAGCAGACGGGCGGCGCGTCCCCTCCGCGTGCGGCCGAGGTGGGTTCTGACCAGGCAGCGCCGTACGTAGAAGGCGACGTCATCGCGCGGGATGCGCCGCCAGCGGGCACGGACCCGGGCCAGCGTGGTCCGGACGAGATCCTCGGCCTCGTGGAGGTCGCCGGTGAGCAGATGCGCGGTGCGGACCAGCCGGGGCCAGGCCGCGGTGGCGTACGGGGCGAACTCACCGGTCCCGGCAGGCGCGCCGGGGGTTTCGGAGGCGGCATGCGAGGTGGCGTGGGAAGCGGCGTCGGAGGAGGTGTGGGAGGAGGTGTGAGGCACGGCCTGCGGTCCCTCGGAGTCGGGTACGTGGGGGGTGGGGGCGAGCGGGGGAGCCGGGACCTGAACACCCGGCTCCCCCGCCCGCACGCTCACTTCAGTGCGCTGCCGGCCCGCCACTGGGCCCAGTCCGCGTTCCAGTCGCCGTAGCCGTTGCCCACGGCCACCGTGTCCTTGGAGCCGACGACGGTGACGACGTCACCGGGGATGACCTCGTCGTAGAACTTCTTGGCGGTGCCGTCCGTCGCGAGTCCGACGCAGCCGTGGGTGACGTTCTGGTGCCCGGCGTACGTATTGGCCTTCGGGTTCTGGTGGAGGTAGGTCCCGGAGGTGGTGAGGTGGACGGCGTAGTAGTAATAGCCCGCGTAGGCGTCGCCGTAGCCGACGGTCTGCGAGTTCATGAAGACCTTGGTCGCCTTGTCGGAGACGACCATCGTGCCGTTCCAGGTGTCCATGCCCGGGGCGCCCGCGGTGATGGGCACATTCCGGGTCTGCCCGTCCTCGACGACCCTCATCATGTGCGTGCGCACGTCGACCGTGGCGACGAGCGAACGGCCCACGGTGAAGCGCCGGGTGATGCCCGAGCCCGCCCGGACGGTGACCTCGGTGCCCGGGCTCCAGTACGCGCGGGGCCGGAAGTCCACCCGCTGCCCTTCCAGCAGATCGCGGTCCTTCACCCAGCTCCAGGAGCCCTCGACATCGGCGTCTACCTTCAACTGCCGCTCCACCTCGGCTCGTTCACCGGTGGGTATCGCGTGGTCGAAGGTGACGGATATCGGCATGCCGACGCCCACGGTCTGACCGTCGGCGATGTTGATGTGCGCGCCGGTCAGCTTCGCGAGGGGTTTGGCCTTGACGGGCTGGGTGGCCGGCTTCTGACCAGCCGCCGTGTTCGGCTTCGCCGCCGTGTCCACCTCGGTGCCCGCGCTCCCCGTCACCGCCCCCTTCGAGCAGCCCGCGAGCGCGAGCGCGCACAGGGCGGCCGCCGTCCAACCGGCCGCGATACGACGGCTCCTGGCTCTCCTGGTCATCCCGATCCCCCTGCGGTGTGTTTCGATGTGCGGCGTACGGGACCTGTACGCACGGCACGGACCGCCGGGTTGCACGGGGCAGGGGAAATTCCGAAGTCTTCGGCGGGGGCACGACCGAGGAAGAGACGGGGGGCATGACCGAGGAAGAGTTCGACGCGTTCTACGCCGCCGCGTTCCCCCGGCTGACCGGTCAGCTGTACGCGTTCACCGGGGACCACGGCGAGGCGCAGGACGTCGTCCAGGAGGCGTTCGTCCGTGCCTGGGACCGACGGCGGGATTTCCTCGCCGAAGGGGCGCCGGAGGCGTGGATACGGACCGTGGCGATGCGGCTCGCGGTGAGCCGCTGGCGCCGCGCGCGCCGCTGGCTGGAACTCGTCCGCCGCACCCCGCCGCCCGAGCACACGCCGGGCCCCGGCCCCGAGCGCACCGCGCTGGTCACCGCGTTGCGCACGCTGCCCGAGGCACAGCGGATGGCGCTGGTCCTGCACCATCTGTGCGACCTCAGTGTCGAGCAGGTAGCCTCCGAAACCGGTGCCCCCGTGGGCACGGTCAAGGCCCGGCTGTCCCGCGGCCGGGCGGCGCTGGCGCAGACGCTGGCGACGGCGGACGAGTGGGAGACCGCCGAGAGGGGCAAGAAGAGCGCGGACAGAGGGAAGCCGTCCGCGGGCTCCGCGGACTCGCCGCGCTCCGCGCGCTCGCTGGATCCGACGGACGAGGGGAAGAGGGAGGACGACCGTGTCCGATGAACTCGCCTCCGGCCTGCGCGAGTTGGCCCAGGACGCCGAGACTCTCCCGTCGGTGTCCGGTGCCGAGATCCGGCTGCGGGCCGTACGCCGCAGGCGCCGGCGTTTTCGATGGACCGCCGTGACCGTGGCCGGTGCCTGCGCCGCCGCGAGCCTGGCCCTGGTCGTGGCCCTGAACCTGACCGGCGGCGACCGCGAGGACCGCCCCTCCCCGGCCGCGAGCCCCACCGCCCCGCCCAGCACCCCCTCCCCGGCCGCGCCCGACGCCACCGTCGACCTCTCGCGGCGCATGCTGACGGTCGCGGGCCGCGACCTGCCGATCTCCTCCGGTTCCGTCCGCTACCCAACGGCCACGGGACGGATGACGGTCGTCACGAAGGACAGCGTCAGGGCGCTGTCCTTGTTCGCGGGCAAGTACATGGAGAAAGTGGCCTGGGTGATCGGTCTGCGTGCCGCCGACGGGACGACGAACTTCGTCGGAACCCTCACGAGCGACGAGAAGGCCCCCGGGACCTACGACGTCACGACCGGCTGGATCGGCCTGCGCCGCGCGGACGCGGTGTGGCTGTACAAGGAGTTGGCGCTGGGCGCGGTGGTCGAGATCAGGGGCGCGACCACCCCGACCCCGGCGACGGACCTGTCGCCGTCGGCGACCGAGGGCACGGTCCTGCCGGGCGGCACCGGCGGCGCCGCGCCCTATCCCGGTCGGACCGCCGCCACGCCCGTGCCGTCAGTACCCACAGCGCCGTCGGTGACGGCGGGTCTTCCCTAGGGGGACTCCATGGGAATATCCGGCTTTGCCGCGCTCGCGCGCGACGGCAAGAAGATCCAGGCGATCAAGGCGTTCCGGGAGGTCACGGGCGCGGGCCTCAAGGAGGCGAAGGACGCGGTCGACCGGCTGGTCTGACCGCCGCCGCGAGCCTTCCGGTCCTCGGGTGTCAGCCCTCCTGGGCGGCGTCGGTGGTGTCGTCGGTGTCGGCGGCGGTGGTGTCGTCGGTGTCCGCGGGGCTCTCGGTGAGGGGTTCGGTGGGCGTGTCGGTGAGGGGGGCGGCCGACGGGGTGGTGGGGCCGACCGGCGCGGTGGTGGGGACGGTCGGCGCGGTGGTGGGGACGGTCGACGGGGTGGTGGGGACGGTCGACGGGGTGGCGGGGGGTCGGCCCGCCAGGACGTCCTGGAGCCGCTGCGTACCGACCTGGACGGCCTGCTGGGTGGAGTCCTGCGCCGCCCCGCCGAGCCCGCCGTTGGTGAGGGAGACCGCCCGGTCCCCGACCCGCACGGCGGCGAAGTCCAGCGTCAGCATCGGCGCCACGCCGGAACCGTCACCACTGTCGCCGGACGACGCACCGCTCATCGTCAGCCGTAGCCCCTCCCGCGCATCGCCCACCCCGGGCAACACCGTCGGCACGACCCTCACGTTGAGCCGCCCACCCCGCACGTCCGTGGACGTGAACTGCGCGCACTTCGCGGGCAGCGTCCGCAGCCAGGCCAGCTTGGCGTCCACCTCCGAAGGAGCGGCGTACGCGGCGACCTGGTAGCGCAGCTGCGCCGCGTTGCCGCTCTCGTCGAGGCCCACGACGGCCCGGGCTCCCGTCGGCTCGCCCAGCAGGTCCTCGGCGTACAGACCGTCGAGCAGTCGCTGACAGTCCGGCGTGTCCGTCCTGGTTTTGAGGAGCCCGTCCCGCCAGGTCGCCCCGCCCTGCGTCGCGGACCAGCGATCGCCCAGCTCGCCCTGGGTGATCAGCGCGGCCGAGGCCTGGGCGTCGGTGAGGGAGGGGGTGGCGGAGCCGGCGGGCGGCTCGACGGACGGCGCTTCCGCGGGCCTCAAGACGCCGTGCAACGAGCACGCGGACGCCGACACCAGGAGGCCCGCGGTCAGGGCGCGGACGAGGAGACGGTACGGACCGGTGGGACCGTTCGGAACCTGCATGGCGGAGGCCTCCTGGGGGCGGACGCGCGAGTGTCCCTCCCACGCCACCACCGGGCCCGGCGGCCCACCAGCCGTACCGGGCCGTCCGGGTGAGCGGCCCGGCCGATCACCCCGCCACTGCCCGCAGGACCGCCCCGGCGAGGTCCTGCGGGCACATATCTGTCATGGCCGTGGTAGAAAATGAGCCGCCGTCCGGGCGGTTTTTTTATTCCCCGAGGTGGGGTGAGATAGTGCGCCGCCCTCCGGGAGCTGCACGTGCTAGTGTCGATATCAGTTGCAGTTGTGGTTCCCAAAGTCTTGGAGCGTACTTTCCGGTCCGTACCGGTCGGTCGCTTCTGAATTATCCGGAAGTTTTTCCGGATGGGGCAATCATTGCGGCGACGCGGACCCGCACAGTGTGGGTCCTCGAGCTTTGCCCCGAAGGAGATTTGACATGGCTACTGGCACCGTGAAGTGGTTCAACGCGGAAAAGGGCTTCGGCTTCATCGAGCAGGACGGCGGCGGCGCCGACGTCTTCGCCCACTACTCGAACATCGCCACCCAGGGCTTCCGTGAGCTCCAGGAAGGCCAGAAGGTGACCTTCGACGTCACGCAGGGCCAGAAGGGCCCGCAGGCGGAGAACATCGTCCCCGCCTAGTCCGGGACCTGCTGACGCCTGACTTCTGAGTCGGCCGACGCTTACAGGTGGCCGGGACCTGCACCATGAGGTGCGGGCCCCGGCCACCTGCTTTTTTCTTCCGGTCGGGTCGGCCCAGGTTCAGCACCGGCCGTTCCCGGTCGTTCCGGATTGAATTTCCGGCGAATTTTCTGGCCGCTGTGCCCACTTTCCGGTCTGCCGTGCCCACCTTCCGGCGCCGTGAAACTTCATCCCGCGGAGACACCATGCGTTGTGTGATCGCCCGTTTCCCCTTCGACCTCATCAAGAGTGAGGTCGAGCACTCGATGGCGGGCCGCGAGCCCGAACCCGTCACCAGCGCGTCCGTGGTCATCGGCCCGCACACCTACCCCGTCAAGCAGGTCGGGGAGGTCATCACCAAGCAGGACCGCCGCGACTTCACCGAGGTCGAGGTCGCCCGCGCGCTCACCCGTCTGGGCTTCGTCTGCCGCCCGACCGTCACCCCGGCCCGCTCCGCCGTCCCCAGCTGGGCCGAGACCGCGTAACACCCCGTCCGGCCCAGCATCCCCGCTTTTTCTCCTCAGCCCTTCGTCCACGGGGCGCCGGGGACGTCCGTCCGCACCCTCGTCGCCACGAAGTCCACCGTCGCGTAGTGGCCCGGCGACATCCGGGCCGTGACGCGGCGGAGATTGCCGTCGGTGTCGATCCAGTAGGTGAGGGCGGAGTCGTCGGCGGGGCTCGCGGAGGCGCTCGGGCCAGGGCGCGGGCCGGAGAAGACACCGTAACCGTGGCCGTCCAGGCGTTCGTCGCGTAGCCACAACGGACCCGAACGGGCGAGGAGTTCCGCGTTGTCGGGCCGGTCCGCGGCCACGGACAGCACCAGGCGCAGGGCTCGGTCCAGGGGCGCCGTGGAGTAGGGGCGGCGGGTCCACTCCTCGCGCTTGAGGGTGCCGGCCCTGCGGACGGCCCCCGCGGCGGTCGTCACGATGTCCGGGGCGGGGGGCCTGGCCGTCGTCCGGCCGGGCTCGGCGCCGGGCGCGGCAGCCGGCGGACGGGCCACGGCGAGGCCCTCCAGGTCCCAGGCGAGCAGGCCCTGCACGGTCCGGGTGTCGTCGACGATCTCGTACGCGCCCACGGCCCGGCGCACATGGTGGTCGACCACCGCACGCACCGTGATCGTCCCGTCTCCTGTCTCCGCCGCGGGCAGCCGGACCGTCACCTCCGAAGGACTCGCCTCGTAGGCGCGGAACCGGGCCAGTGCCATGCGCTGGGCCTCGTCCGCCGAGACCGGGTGCGGGGACGTGCCTCCGTTGCTGGAGAGCAGGAGCAGGAGGGCGGTCAGGGCGCCCGCCAGCGCCGTCGTGGCCGCGACCGCCGTCACCCAGACCTTCTTGCGCGGCGTGCGCGGCGTGCGCGGCGTGCGCGGCGTGCGCGGCTCGCGCGGCGGTTGCGGCACGTGGGGCTCACGGGGCTCACGGGGCACGTGGGGCCCGTGGGGCTCGTCAGGAGAGAAGCGCATGCTTGTCTCTACCTGTGGGCGGGCTCTTCACCGGTCGATTCCTCTGGACGGTCCGCCCCGGGTCACTCTCCCGGGTGAGGCGGGCGGGGCTACACCGCCAGGATCGCCCGGACCGTCTTGCCGCCGACGCCCGTGTTGACGACCTCGAAGCGGTGGGCGAGCTGCTGGACCATCGCGAGGCCGCGGCCGCTTTCGGCGTCGGTGTCCACCAGGCCGACCCGGGGGCGGCCGGGGCTGTCGTCATGGACCTCGACGATCACCTCGCCGCCGTGTCCCAGCTGGAGCCGCAGTCGGCAGCCGGTACGGCCGTGCCGGACGGCGTTGGCGACGAGCTCCGAAGCGATGAGCGTGGCGTCGTCGACCTGGTCGGCGGTCGGCGCCGCCGTCCGCGGACGTGGACGGGTCAGGAACGCCGAGGTCAACCTGCGGGCCCTGCCTGCCGAAACGGCCGCGCGCGGCAGTGTGTACTCCACGCGGGCGGTCAGTCGGACGGCGCGCTGCTGCGCACGCATGACAACCTCACTTCCCCTCCCAGGACAACCGGTACCCGGCGACCGGACCCCCGCCGGCCGGGACCCGCGCGAAACGGTGCGCGGCCGGTCCTGCCCTCGGGTGATGCCCGCCCCCGGCGATCGGCAACCAGGGGCGGAGGTCACAAAGCCGCCAAGGATGTACAGAGTTGCTGGTGGTTCACGGCAGGGTTGCCGTCGGTTCACGGCCCGTTGCCGAGGAGACGGAAGTCCGCGTAGTCGAAGCCGGGGGCCACCACGCAGCTGACCAGGACCTCTTGGTCGCCGGCCGGGCGGGCGGACTGCCAGACGTGGCCGGGGACCAGGGCCTGCGGGCGTTCGCCGTTTTCCAGGGCGGGGCCCAGACGTAGGACCTTCGGCTCTCCGTCCGGGGCTTCGCCGTCGCCGCCGAGGAGGAGGTCGAGGGGGCCGCCGCGGTGCCACAGCCACAGTTCGTCGGAGCGGACCGTGTGCCAGGCGCTGGTCTCCCCGGGGGACAGGAGGAAGTAGATGGCGGTGGCGGCGGCCCGGGGACCCGGGTAGCCGTCGGGGTGGAAGTCCCGCGCCGCCCGCCACGTCTCCACGAACCAGCCGCCCTCGGGATGCCTTCGCATACCCAGTGCGGCGGCCGTCGCCGGCTTCTCCGGATCGGTGCTCGTGTTCACTCGCCGTCCTTCCGCTCGAAAGTTCTCCGACCACTCCCGTGTCTCACAGGAGTCTGAAAGGGTGTGGGGATGCCGACCCTTTACAGAAGAATGCTCGGTCTGCTGCCCCGGATCGGGGTGCGGGTTCTTGATCTCGGTTCGGGTGCGGCGGTGGTCTACCGGCGCGGCAAACGCACTCGCGTCCCCTTGGGGCGCGCCGCCGATCTGATCGCCCGCGGCAGCGGACAGTACGTGGTCACACCGGTGGGCGCGGAGGCGAAGGCGGACATGTGGGTGGTCGCCCGCGAACCTTCGTCGCCGGGTGATGTGTGGGGCAGTGTCTCCTTCGGTGAGTCCGGTGGGCGGCTGCTGGTCGACGAGACGGCCTCGGCGGCCGACGAACGCCGTTTCCAGCTTGCCGCCGCAGAGTATCTGTGTACCCAGCACGTTACTGCCCTGTTGGAGAAGTACCAGGTCAACTGCGTCTTCGACGTGGGCGCCAACTCCGGCCAGTACGGGCGGCGGCTGCGCAAGCTCGGCTACACCGGCCGGATCGTCTCCTTCGAACCCACCAAGGACGCCTTCGAGAAGCTGGAGCGCGCCGCCAAGAAGGACGACGACTGGTGGGTGTACAACGTCGGGCTCGGCCGTGAGGACTCCGCCCAGTCCATCCACGTGGGCTGGAACACCATGAACTCCCTTCTCCCGCCCAGCGACTACGGCAAGGACCGCTACCTCCGGTTCGCGAAGACCAACACCGAGGAGATCGAGATCCGGCGCCTCGACGGGATGCTGGAGAAGGCGCTCGACGGCATCGCCGACCCCCGGCCGTATCTGAAGATGGACACTCAGGGCTACGACCTGGAGGTGTTCGCGGGGGCCGGGGAGCGGATCGCGGACTTCGTGGGCATGCAGTCGGAGGTCGCGGCCCTGCGGCTCTACGAGGGCAGCCCCCGGATGAGCGAGTCGATCGCCACGTACGAGGGCAGCGGGTTCGAGATCTCGGGGATGTACCCGGTGACGCGTGAGGAGAGCACCGGCCGGGTCGTCGAGTTCGACTGCGTGATGGTCCGCGCGGACGCGGTACCCAAGGCGGAGTGACCCGAAGGATTTGACCAGAAGGAGTGACCAGAAGGAGTGACCAGGAGGATCGACCCCTCCTGGTCACTCCTCGTCAGGCCGGATACGCGTGCGTCTGGGCGGCCTTCACCGTCGCCCAGACCGGCGCCCCGGTGTGCAGGTCGAGCTCGGCCGCGGCGACCGTCGTCAGGTCCGCGGCGAGCGCGAGCTCTCCGGTGAGGTCCGCGCGGATCTGGTCGCCGTGCGTCTCCAGGCCCGCGACCTCGCACCGCCACACGTTGCGCGCGCTGGAGCCGGTCGGACGGACGCGGTACAGCGTGACGGCGCTGGGCGGGAACGCCACGAAGACGGGACCGGCCAGATCCTCGGTCGTGGTGATCGCCGGCCCCTCGTCCAGTCGTACGGTGTGGCCCTCGGCCGCGCCCCGGTAGAGGTTGAGGCCGACGAGCTGGGCGATGTAGTCCGTGCGCGGATGGCGGGCGATGTCCGACGGTGTCCCCTCCTGGACCACCCGGCCGTGCTCGACGACCACCAGCCGGTCGGCGAGCACCATCGCGTCCAGCGGGTCGTGCGTCACGAGTACGGCGACGGCCTCGAAGTCGCTGAGGTGGCGCCGGAGCTGGGAGCGCACGTCGAGGCGGGTGCGGGCGTCGAGCGCGGCGAGCGGCTCGTCCAGCAGGAGCAGCCGGGGGTGGGTGGCCAGTGCGCGGGCGAGCGCGACGCGCTGTGCCTGTCCGCCGGACAGCCGGCGCGGCTTGGCTGCCGCGTGCCCGGCCAGCCCCATTCTGTCCAGCCACTCGGCGGCCCGCTCCCGCGCCGCCGCTTTCGGTACGCCCTGGCAGCGCGGCCCGAACGCCACGTTGTCCAGGGCGGACAGGTGCGGGAAGAGCAGATAGTCCTGGAAGACGACGCCGACCGGACGGGCCTCGGGCGGCGTACGCCCCAGATCCGCGCCGTCCAGCCGGATCCGGCCGCCGTCGGACAACGGTGTGAGCCCCGCCAGCGCCCGCAGCGCGGTGCTCTTGCCCGCCCCGTTCGGCCCGAGCAGCGCGACGACGTCACCGGGCGCGGCGGCCAGGGCGATGTCGAGACGGAAGGCGTCGCGGTGGACGACCAGATGGGCGTCGAGGCCCTTGTCGGAGGCGGGGGCCTTTCCCGGGGGGAGCGTCGGGTCCGTCATGACGGCGCCGCCGTCCAGCGGTCCCTGAGGCCCGCCAGGACCGCGATCGACACCGCCAGCAGGACCAGGCTCAGGGCGATCGCGGCGGCCGGGTCGTTCTGGAGGGCCAGGTAGACGGCGAGCGGCATGGTCTGGGTGCGGCCGGGGAAGTTGCCGGCGAAGGTGATCGTCGCCCCGAACTCGCCCAGGGCCCGCGCCCACGCCAGTACGGCACCGGCGGCGATCCCGGGCGCGATCAACGGCAGGGTGACCCGGCGGAACGCGGTGAACCGGGAGGCGCCGAGTGTCGCGGCGGCTTCCTCGTAGCGCGGATCGGCCGCTCGTAGCGTGCCCTCCACGCTGATGACCAGGAACGGCATCGCCACGAACGCCTCCGCGACCACGACGCCCGCCGTGGTGAACGGCAGCGTGATCCCGAACCACGAGTCCAGCCACTGCCCGACGACCCCGTTGCGCCCGAGCGCCAGCAGCAGCGCCACACCGCCCACCACCGGAGGCAGCACGAGGGGCAGCGTCACCAGGGCCCGCACGAAGCCCCGCCCGGGGAAGTCCGTACGGGCGAGGAGCCAGGCCAGTGGCACGCCCAGCACCAGGCTCACCCCGGTCGCCGCCGTGGCGCAGACCAGGGACAGCTGGAGCGCCTGCCAGACCTCCGTACTGGTCAGCTGGTTCGGGAGGTCCCGCCAGGGGGCTCGTACGAGCAGGGCGATCAGGGGGAGCAGGAGGAAGGCCAGGCCGACCAGGGCGGGGAGGAGGAGGGGGAGCGGGACCCCGGTCGGCCGGCCGACCTTCCGGACGCGCCGGCGCCGCGGCCCACCGGTGAGGGTGTCGGCCGTGGCGTCGCAGACGTCCAGCTCGGTCACGGCTGCAGGAATCCCGCGGCGGTGAGCACCTTCTGGCCCTCGGTGGACTGCACGAGGGCGATGAACGCCTTCGCCGCCTCCGCGTTGGGCGCGTCCTTGAGCAGGGCGATCGGGTACTCGTTGATGGCCTTGGCCGACTCGGGGAACGCCACGCCCTCCACCTTGTCACCCGCCGCCTTCACGTCGGTCTTGTAGACGACGGCGGCGTCGGCCTCCTTCAGCTCCACCTTCGTCAGGGCGCTCTTGACGTCCTGTTCGTAGGAGGCCGGGGTGAGCTTCAGCTTGCTCGCGTCCAGCGCCTTCTGCGCGGCGGCACCGCACGGCACCGTCTTGTCGCAGAGTACGACCTTGAGGCCGGACTTCGTGAGGTCCTTCAGGGAGGCGACCTTGCCGGGGTTGCCGGGCAGGGTCGCGATCTCCAACTGGTTGCGCACGAAGGTCGCGGGCGTGGTCGCGGCGTCCTTCTTGTCCGTCACGATCGCCATCGTCTTGGGGCTGGCGGCGGCGAACACGTCGGCGGGGGCGCCCCCGGTGATGCTGGCGGCGAGCGCGTCGCTGCCGGCGAAGTTGAAGGTGACCTTCGTGCCCGGGTTGGCCTTCTCGAACTCCTTGCCCAGGGTCGTGAAGCTCTCCTTGAGCGAAGCGGCGGCGAACACGGTCACCGTGCCGGAGAGCTTCGGCGAGGAGGAGGCCGAGGTGCCCGACTTCGGGGAGGAGGTGGAGGAGGAGCCGGAGTCGGAGGACGAGCAGGCGCTCAGGGCCAGCAGCGCGGCGGCGCCGACGCCGGCCACGCGCAGAGTGCGGGTGCGGGTCCGGCGCGTGGATCGGGTCATCACGGGTCTACTCCCTCGGAAGCCTCAGGCATGCTTACGCCGATCATACTTCCGCAGATGCAAGCCGGAAGTCTCCTGTCACATCGCATGAGCTGCACGATCGTTGCCTGGGTGTACGCATGTGCGTTTGTACGGGACCGCCTCCTGGGTACGGACATTCGGGAGGTGGTGCCCAGTGGGCCAGTCACTGACGCAGTCGCCCGCTCATTCGCTCGCGTCGGTCGCCCTGACCGGCGACCTCGCCCGCCCGGTCCGGCTGACCGTGCCCGACCTGTTGGCCTGGCCCCAGCACCGGGCCCGGGTCAGCTTCGAGTGCGCCACCAGCGGCGTACAGCACCACCGCTTCGAGGGGCCCCTGCTGCACGACGTCCTGCGCGACGCCGGACCGGGATTCGACCCCGCCCGTCGCAAGGACCGGCTGCGCTTCCTCATCGCGGTGGCCGGGGCGGACGGCCATCACGCGCTCCTCACCTGGGCCGAGATCGACCCGGACTTCGGGCACGCCCCGGTCCTCCTCGCGGTCGGCATCGACGGCACCCCGCTGGACCGGGCGGGCCCCCAGCTCGTACTGCCCCAGGACCGCTGCGGTGCCCGGCACATCAGCGGCATCAACGCGATCCGCGTGGACGGGCGCTACCCCTCGTGGACGTAGACGGGCAGGGCATGGACGCCACGCGCCCGCGTCTGCGAGCCTGACCCGCCGGGGAGGTCGTGGATGCTGCTGCGTCAGCTGGAGTACCTGGTCGCGCTGGCCAGGGAGCGGCACTTCGCCCGTGCGGCGGCCGCCTGCTTCGTCTCGCAGCCCTCGCTGTCCGCCGCGATCCGCCGTCTCGAACACGAGCTGGACGTGCCGATCGTGCGCCGGGGCAGACGGTACGAGGGGCTGACCCCGGAGGGGGAGGTGGTACTCGCCTGGGCGCACCGCATCCTCGCCGAGCGCGACGCCCTGCACCAGGAGTTGTCGGCGCTGCGCGGCGGCCTCTCCGGCACCCTGCGTCTGGGTATCGTCCCCACCGCACTGCCGGCCGCCTCCCTCCTCACCACCCCGTTCTGCGAACGCCACCCGGGGGCCCGCGTCCGCCTGGAGTCCCTGTCGTCGGCCGAGATCACCCACGGGCTCGCCGAGTTCGAGCTCGACGCGGCGATGACGTATCTCGACGACGCAGAGCTCCGTCACGTACGCCGCTTCCCGCTGTACGAGGAGCGGTATGTGCTCCTCACCCCGGTGACCGGTCCGCTCGGCGCGGCGACGACCGCCCGCTGGGCGCACGCGGCCGCCCTGCCGCTGTGCCTGCTGAGTCCCCGGATGCGCAACCGGCGGATCATCGACGCGTGCTTCGCGGCGGACGGCGCGAAGGCGACCCCGGCGATCGAGTCGGACAGTGTCGCCGGGCTGTACGCGCATCTGCCCAGTGGCCGCTGGTCCAGCGTGATCTCCCATGCCTGGCTGCACATGTTCGGGGTGCCGGAGGGGATGCGGGTGGTGCCACTGGAGGGGCCGGCGCACGGACCGAGGGTGGGGCTGGTCGTGGCGCGGGACGATCCTTTGTCCGTCCTGGCGGAGGCGCTGTTGAAGGTGGCGCGCGAGGCGGGGGTGAGGGACGCGCTGGACGCTCTGCTCCACACCTATCTGGGGGGGCGCGGTTGAGGGCCTGTTGATAGCCGCCGTCTATCCGGGCATAGCGACGTTCGCTTTGACCAGCGCGATCGGCTCCGAGGATCGTGACAGCACCGTCCGTTCAACGGAGCCCACGATCAACGGAGTTGAGGAGAGCCGCGTCATGGCCAAGGTGCTCTGCGTGCTGTACGACGACCCGACCGACGGATACCCCACGACGTACGCCCGGGACGATCTCCCCGTCATCGACCACTACCCCGGCGGCCGGACCACACCCACCCCGAAGGCGACCGACTTCACCCCCGGCCATCTCCTCGGCAGCGTGAGCGGTGAACTCGGTCTGCGCCGCTTCCTGGAGGAGCGCGGCCACACCCTGGTGGTCACCTCCGACAAGGAGGTGCGCGGCGGCGTTGGCTCGGTCTTCGACCGCGAGCTGCCGGACGCGGAGGTCGTCATCTCGCAGCCGTTCTGGCCCGCCTATCTGACCCCCGGGCGGATCGCCGCCGCGAAGAACCTGAAGCTGGCGATCACGGCGGGCATCGGCTCCGACCACGTCGACCTCGACGCGGCCATCGCGCACGGTGTCACGGTCGCCGAGGTGACGTACTGCAACAGCATCAGCGTCGCCGAACACGTGGTGATGATGACGCTCTCCCTCGTCCGCAACTACCTCCCCTCCCACCAGGTCGTCCTGGACGGCGGCTGGAACATCGCGGACTGCGTGGCCCGTTCGTACGACCTGGAGGGTATGCACGTCGGTACGGTCGCCGCCGGACGCATCGGGCTCGCGGTGCTGCGCCGACTCGCGCCCTTCGACGTGAAGCTGCACTACACGGACCGGCACCGGCTGCCGGCGGAGGTGGAGCGGGAGCTCGGGCTGACCTTCCACGCCACGGCCGCCGAGATGGCGCCGCACTGCGACGTCGTCACCATCAACGCGCCGCTGCACCCGGAGACGGAGGGTCTGTTCGGCGACGAGCTGCTCGCCACGATGAAGCGCGGCGCCTATCTCATCAACACGGCGCGGGCCCGGATCGTGGACCGGGACGCCGTCGAACGGGCCCTGCGCAGCGGGCAGTTGGCGGGGTACGCGGGTGACGTCTGGTATCCGCAGCCCGCCCCGGCCGACCACCCCTGGCGCACCATGCCGCACCACGGCATGACCCCGCACATCTCGGGTTCGTCGCTGTCCGCGCAGGCCCGTTACGCGGCGGGCACCCGGGAGATCCTGGAGTCGTGGCTCGACGGGACCCCGATCCGCGACGAGTACCTGATCGTCGACGGGGGTGCGCTGGCGGGGACGGGGGCGCACTCGTACTCCGTCACCCGATGAACGGGTAGACCGACGGCCGTCGAGGCCGCCGCCCGAGGGCCTGATCCGCCTGCGACCTGATCCGCCGGACAGGACCTAGACCCGGTCGATGTGCACGTTCGTCGACTTCACGCGGGCGGTGGCCTCCATGCCGACCTCTAGGCCGAGTTCCTCGACGGCCTCCCGGGTCAGCAGGGAGACCAGCCGGTGTGGTCCGGCCTGGATCTCCACCTGGGCGGCCACGTCGCCGAGCTTCACGGCGGTGACGATGCCCGGGAACGCGTTGCGCACAGAGGTGTAGGAGGCGTCCTCCTCACCGCTGCCGCCCTTGGCGAGCTCGACGGAGAACGCGGCCAGATCCCGCCCGTCGATCAGCCGCCGCCCGCCCTCGTCCCGGTGCGTCGCCACCCGCCCGGCGTCCGCCCACCGTCGTGCGGTGTCCGGGCTCACGCCGAGCAGCCGGGCCGCCTGACCGATGGTGTAGGACTGCATGCGCGCCAAGATAGGCGCGAGATCCTTGCATATGCAAGCAAGCCCGTGGGGTGCGTCAGAGATCGCCCTTGACATACGAGCGGGCCGCCGCCATGACGTCCTTGTGCCGGTCCTCGGCGATGGCCTGCAGCGGTGAGTCGTCCTCCAGCTGCGGATTCATGCCGATCATCCAGGCGCGTGCCGTGTGGCAGTTCTCCTGGAGCTCGATGATCTGGAAGACCTGGTAGGCCGCCCGCAGGCGCAGCTCGGAGTCGATTCTCGGGCTGTTCTGGGCGCTGGACCACTTGCCGACCTGCTTCGGGTCCTCGATACCGGCGATGAACGCGGTGAGTTTCTGCCCGAAGTTGTCCTGGAGGAAGCGCGCTATGTCGGCGATCGACTTCTGGACCGTGTTGGCGTGCGCGGTGGTCTCGGTGACCGTGTCGTTGACGCTCGTGGTGACCGTCTTGGCCGCGGACTCTCGCAGTGGCTGCATGATTCCTCGCTTCGTGGCGGTCATGAAACGGGTAAGACGCGGGATGGCGCGAGGGGTGACAGACGGGGTGTCAACATGGCGTCTCCTCAGTTGTGTTGAGGGAAGTCTACCCGTCCGAGGGTCTCTCACTCCACCGCTTTCCCCCCTTCAATCCCCTGTGAAATCCCACCTCGAAAATGGCGCGAGGGGTTTGACCAGGGGTTTTCTCCGGTGCCGTCGATGGGTGCGGGACGGAGCACCGCTCGATCGGGCGACGCGGGTGCGGCCGAACGCCCGGGGGGCGGGCGCCGTTCGGCGGACCCGAAGGCTCCGTTCAGGAGATCCGCGAGCCCCGTTCAGGAGATCCGAGAGCCCCGTTTAGAAGACACGCAGGCCGTACTCCGCCGCGACCGCGCGCAGTTCGGGGGACTCCGGCTGGATGGGGCGCCGCTCGGCCTCGACGAGATCGACGTCGTGGAAGATGGCCCAGCAGGTGCGCCCGCCGTATCCGGAGCGGTAGGCGATGCCCTGGGCCAGCCGATGGCCGGCGTCGTTGCGCTGGGCGACCGTCCAGGCCGCGATCTGCCGGGCGAGCCTGCGGTCGCGCCCGTGGATGTGCGGGTCGGTGAGCGGGGGCTCGATGTTCCACGCCGTCAGCTCGCCCCGGAGTTCGCGCGCGAGGACGGCCCGGGTGGCCTCGGCGTCGACGTCGAGGAACTGGGCGTCCTTGGCGGGTTCGAGCCGGACCAGGATGTGGTCCTCGCGCCAGCCCGAGGCCAGGTGGCCGAGCCTCATGTGGCTGGGCCGCTCGTCCCACTCGTGGCCGATGAGTCCGCGCAGCTTGGGATGGACGCGGAAGGGCGCGAGCGCCTCGGCGTAACAGCCGGCCGGATCGCTGGCGCAGTACAGCATTCCGTAGGTGGCGAGGCTGAAGCGGCCCGCGCTGGAGCCCTGACTGGTCTCGGGTTCGAGCCGGTTGTACTCCTTGGGGTGGTCCCTTTTGCCCAGCCGCCACACTCCGCGTTCCGGAGCGGGGACGAGGGACGGTAAGTGGGCTGTGGTCACCGCCGAAGGGCTGTTGTTCATCCTGCTTCCTCGCTGCTGAGCCGATGGTCCGCGGCCGCTGCCGCACTGCCGGGGCGCCGCCCGGCGGGCCGAGGGGCACCGGGCCCGGGTGGCCCGCGCGGCCCGCGTGCCGTACGGAAGGTGCCGCGCGGTCCGCACCAGGCGCGTGATCCCTGTGTCCCGCAGGTCTCCGTGCCCGTACGTTCCCGTAGCCGTACGTTCCCCTCGCCCGCATGTTCTGCTGGAACATGCGGGCGATCATTCTCCCGTGGCGCGCGCCCCAGGATGCCCGCTTCCACGCCGTGGCGGGGGCGCGAGAGGGGGGCGCTGGGGCATACGGGAGGCGCACGCGCACATTCGGCGGCCCGGTGGGCGCCGGATCAGCGCCCCTCCACTCGAACATCGAACACGCATGCGCCCGCGACTCCCGCCGCGAGGAGGACGGGGTGCTCGGGATGCGGGCCGCCCCGCTGCCGGGCGTCGAGCGCGTCGAGGGTGCCGAGCGGGCTGCCCGTCACGATCCGCAGCAGGTGCGAGCCGGTGTCGATGTCCCACAGGTGGATGGTTCCGCCGGGGCCCGTCGCCGCGAGGCAGGGGCGGCCGGTCGCGGTCCGGAAGAACGCCAGCGCGGCCACCGGCCCGTCGCCGATGTCCAGCCGCCGCCCGACCGGCCGCCCGGTGCCGGGATCCCAGAGCCGGATCGTGCCGTCCTCCCCGCCGGACGCGACGAGGACGGCACGGCCGGGCTCGTCGACGGGCACGGCGGCGACGGCGTTGACGACCCGCTGCTCGCAGTGGAGCGGCGCCCCCGCGGGCCGCAGCGTGGCCGGATCCCAGAGCCGTACGGTCCCGTCGGTGCCCGCGGAGACGATCAGCGGACCCTGTGCCGTGTCGAGCACGGCGACGTCCCGGACGCTGAGGAGATGGTCCTCCCGGCAGGCCAGCACACACGCCCGGTCGAGGTCCCAGAGACGTACGGTGCCGTCGGCGCCCCCGGTGACCAGCAGGGTCCGTCCTTCGTGCGGGAAGGCGGCCATCGACCGTACCGGCAGGCTGTGGCCGAGGAGTCCGGCCAGCCGTGCGGGAGCGGCGTGGGCTCCCCGGTCAAGGGACCACAGCTGGACCCCGGCGTCGCTGTGCGCGGTCACCAGCAGGGGCTCGCCCCGGACGAGCGCCGAGGCGAAGGCGGTCACCGTGGCGTGGCCCGCAGGGAGGGCGGCCGAGCGGCCGGTCCCGGTGTCCCACAGCGCCGTACCGGACTCGTCGGCCACGGCGATCAGCGGCGCCCCGGCGGTGGACCCCGGACCCGACAGCGCCGCCGCGGTGACGGGCCGTCGGACGGCGCGCCCGGCGCCGACGCCCGGGCCGCCCGGCTTCCAGCGCCGCAGGGTGTGGTCCGCGCCGGCCGAGACGAGGAGCTCCTGCGCGGCCAGGACGGGGAGTTCCCGCGAGGTGCCCGGCAGCGTGGTCAGAGCCACCGGAGGGGCGGTGTGCCCCTCCAGGGCGCCGCCGATCGCCGCGCCCGTCCGCGCGTCCCAGACCCGCAGGGTGTGGTCGCTGCCCCCGGAGGCCACCGCCGCCCGGCCCGCCACGGTCAGGGCGGTCAGAGTGATGGCGGGCCCCGCGGGCGGAGCCGTCGCGACGGCCGTCTCCCGTCCCGTCGAGGCGTCCCGGAAACCGATGTACCCCGAGTCGTCGCAGAGCGCGTACCGTCCCGGCGCCGGGAGGTCCACCAGGGCCCGCACCGCCCCCTCGTGCTCGTGCTCGTGCGTGTACCCGTCGCCCCGCCGCGGATCCCAGACGCGCACCCGCCGGCCCTGGGCCACCGCCAGCACCATCCCCTCCGCCCCGCCCAGACCGACCCCGCTCAGCAGGGCCGGAGCGGGATCGAGGGCGGGCAGCGGGGTGTCGACGGGCAGGAAGGTGACGGGATCCAGCGCGCCGAGAGCGCCGTCGCTGTGGGCGACGAGGACGACCTCCGGGGCGTCCTTCGCCGCGAAGAGCGTGAGGGCGCTGACCCAGGTGCCGGGGCGGTGGACGGGTTCGGCGAGCAGCTGGCCCCGGGTGAGGTGCCAGACGCGCACCGAACCGTCGGTGCCCGCGGACAGCAGCAGGTCGCCCGGGAGCGGCAGCAGATGCTGGACCGCGCCGCCGTACGTGTGCAGCGGCGCCATCGCCGGTACGCCGTGCGGCTCCCACATGCGGATCGTGCCGTGGCTGTCGCCGCTGACCAGCAGCGAGCGGCTGTCGGCGGTCGTGGTGCGGGTCAGCGATTCGAGGCGGGTCTCGGAGACGGCCAGTACGTTGTCCTGCGCCGTCCAGTCGCTCCACAGCGGGGTGATGCGCGAACCGGACACCCGCGCGGCGGACGTGTCGAGCGGGGTGCGGGGGCGGGTCGCCGCGTGCTGGGCCAGGTGCAGGCTCGTCAGCCGGGAGTCCGGACCGGCGCCGCCGATGAACGGCTCGATGCGGGCCCAAGCCTCCAGCCACTCCTGCCGCCGCGCGGCGCTCACGGCGCCGCTCTGCCGCAGCAGTGTGCGCACGTTCGCGCTGGACTCCCAGGGCAGGACGGCCAGCGGCACATGGGCGTCGTCGAGGACCTCGCCCCGGGCCGCGTGCTGGGCCAGGTGGCGGCTGAGATACGGGTGGGGCGGGATCGTCGGGTCCGCGGCGACGAGCCGGGACAGCGCCTCGGCGATGAGCCGGTGCGCGTCCTTCGTATCGGCCCACGCCTTCGAGTCGTCGGCCCACGCCCTCGAGTCGCCCGGGTCGGAGCGGCCCGGACGGGGCGCGCGGTACGGGGTGTCCGCGTCGCTCATACGGCGTCGCCCCCGACGCCGGCCAGCAGGTCCTGGCGGGGATCCCGCAGGAGTTCGGCCAGGGCTTCGTGGGCCGGCCGGTACACCAGCCGGTCGTCCTCGTCGTCGTGGGCCAGATATCCGGCGAGCCTGCTCTTCAGCAGGTTCTCGATCATCCGGTCCGGCTCCTCGAGGGGCCGGCCGAGCAGCGCCCCGGCGACGGCAGGCCACACGTCCGACCAGGGGATGCCCGCGCCCAGCGCGAACGCGGCGGCCCGCAGCAGCGCGAGGGCGACCTCCGGGGGCAGCCCCTCGTCCTCGACGAGCGCCAGATCGCGCCGGAGCAGACCGATGGTGCCCGCCTGCAGCAGTTCGAGCCAGTCGGGGTTGTCCGCCAGCGCGCCGGGGTCGGATGCGTGGTGCAGCTGCTCGCCGGCCAGCCGGGCGTCCAGGAACGAGGGCCAGACCCGCTTGGCGACGGTCTCGGCCGCCTGCCGGGTGCTGTCGACGCCGGACGTCTCGTCGCCGACCAGCGCCTGGACGTAGTCGGCGATGTCGCTCTCGCTGTCCGTCTCGTCGGTGCGCAGCACGGACGCCGTGGGGAAGACCTCCCGGAGCGCGCCGAGCAGCCCCGCCTCCCGCCCCGCGGGCCCGGCGGGGGCGGCGCGGTCCGTACGGGGACGGCTGCTGCGTACGCCGATCAGCAGCCGCAGGGACCGCTGCCGCTCCGGACGGCGCTGGCCGGGCAGGGCGGGGGCGGCGCCGCAGTGGGCGGTGAGCGGGGCGAGTACGTCCCTGACCACGCGGAAGGGTTCGACGGACTCGTCCAGGCCGTCGAGGACGAGCGTGACCGGGTCGCCCGGCTCGTCCAGGTGGGCCATCAGCTGGGCGCGGCGCAGTTCCACCGGGTCGTCGCTCGGCCCCGCCTGGCGCGGTCGCAGTTCCAGGGCGCGCAGCAGGTCGCCGAGCACGTCGCAGGCGGTGCGGTGGCGGGCCAGTACGGCGGCGGTGACGGAGTTCTCGGGCGGGACGGTCTCGGGTGCGGCCGAGCGCAGCGCGGGGCCGTAGCGCGGGTCGTCGCGGAACAGCGGGTCGCTGAACGTCACGGCCCGCGCCAGCACGGCCGACTTGCCGCTGCCGGCGGTCCCGGTCAGCAGCAGGACACCGCGGGGACGGCCGAGGAACGCGGTGATGGCGCGGCCCAGCCCCTCGCGACCGCTGAAGTACCAGCCGGGGTCGGTCTCCTGGGGGCGGCCGCTGGCGCGGTCGAGCCAGTGGTCGACCTCGTCGGCCGGGGTGGCGACCTGGCGGCGCGCGGGCCCCACCAGTTCTCGTACGGGCCGGTAGCCGGGGTTCGGCAGACAGGGCGTCAGGGCGGTCTGGCCGCCGCCGTCCAGGACCCGCTTGAGCCGGTGCTTGCGCCGCTCGGTGTCGGTGCCGAGTTCGCTCTCGAACTCCGTCATCAGATGGGCGACGCTCAGCCAGGGTGTGGTGATCTGGGCGGTGGTGCGCAGCCGCTCCAGCACACGGCGCATCACCGAGGGGAACCGCCGTACCTGGACCAGCTGGTCGTGGGCGCAGGTGGCGACGACGTCCAGGCTGCCGCCGGTGCGCCGGCTCGGCAGGATCTCCTGGTGCAGCTTCTCCAGCTCCTCGGCGATCCCGGCCGCGTAGCAGGTGTTGATGACGACCAGGACGTGTTCGGCTCGGGAGTCGAGGGCGGCGGCGACGATCTCGCTGGTGCGGATGGCCGTGGCCAGCTGGCGCCGGGGTTCGGTCCTCGGCAGCTGGAGGAAGTGGGTGCGGGAGGCGCCCAGTTGGCCGTGGCCGGTGATGAAGACGACCAGGGCGCGGCCGCGCATCTCGCGCACCTTGCTCTCGTGCAGGAAGCGCTCCACGTCGTAGCGCTCGCGCAGCTCCGGCGCGGGGACGTGCGTGAAGGGCTCCGGTGCTCCCGGGGCGCACCACCAGTCGGCCACGACGGACAGCTGTTCGTCGATGCCGGCGGCGAACTCCGTGTCCCCGTCGTCGTAGTCGCGGACGGCGAGGGTCAACAGGGTGCGCCGCGCGGAGTCCTCGGCCGCGGCGGTCACGGCGTTCACCGACGCGCGGCCCGCCGTGGCCCGCCCCGTATCGCCGGCGTCCCCCGGCTCCCCGATCCTGACAAGCCCGCCCGCCCGCCCTCGCATGGTCTCTATTCTTCCCGCCATGACCGAGTCGTCGCAGCCCAATACCGCAGGCCGCCGCCTGGACGAGCGGCCCTACAGCCTCCCCGGCCTCTCCCCGAACACGACGCAGGACGCCGTCGTCGTCGTTCCCGGCATCATGGGGAGCGAGTTGTACGACACCGAGTCGGGCGACGTCGTCTGGGGCCTCGCGAACGCCGGATGGCTGCTGAAGGCCTGGACGGCGCCCCGGGGCTTACGCGCCCTGCGCCTCACGCCCGACGAACGCGAGGGCCGCCTCGGCCGCATCCGGGCCCGGCGCCTGCTGAGCACCCCCGCCTGGAGCCCGTTCCTGCGCGGCATCGAGCCCTACGGCGACCTGGTCGCGACGGTCACCCGGAGCGTGGCCGACCCTCAGGCCGTGCTGCCCTTCGCCTACGACTGGCGGCTGTCGGTCGCCACGAACGCCCGGTTCCTCGCCGAGGCGGCACGCGCCCATCTGGAGCGGTGGCGGCTCCACCCCGCACACGCGCTGGCCCGCAAGCACCGGGTCGACGAACGGGAGGGGCGGCTCGTCTTCGTCGCGCACTCCATGGGCGGACTGCTCACCCTCGCCGCTCTCACCGACGGCCCCGACGCCGACCTCGCGGCGGACACCCGCGGGGTGCTCACCCTCGGTACGCCCTTTCAGGGGGCGGTGGCCGCCGCCGCGATCCTCAACACCGGGCAGGGCGCGCCGGTTCCGCTGCCGCACGGCAGGCTCAGGAGACTCGCGTACACCATGCCGGGCCTGCACGACCTGCTCCCGGCGTTCCCCTGTCTCGACGAGGGCCTGAACATCCGCCGGCTCAGCCCCACGGACATCGCCGACCTGGGCGGCGACAAGGATCTGGCCGTCGACTCCCAGACCCTGCACGACACCCTGCGCGGGCGGGCGCTGCCCGGGCACCGGGCGCTGGTGGGCATCAGCCAGCCCACACTCCAGTCCCTGACCCTCCGTCAGGGCGTGGTGACCGCCTCCGAGCACTGCTACCGCGAGCACAGCGACGGCGAGCTGATGCGCGACGAGAGCGGCGCCCCGCGCCGTTTCGACGTGGGCGGCGACGGCACCGTACACAAGGAGTCCGCGACATCCCCTTTGAACCGCGCCATCGTGCCCCTCGCGCTGCAGCACGGTGCGCTGGCCCAGGGGGAGGCGGCGTTGGAGGCGGTGACCTCGTTCCTGGAGGAGGACGAGCACCTCGGTCCTCCGCAGGCCGGGACGCGGGTCGGCATCGAGGTCCCGGACCTCGTCGCCCCGGGCACGCCCTGGACGGTCCGGGTGCGCGGCGCCGACAGTCCCGCGGGGCTGGACTGCGTGGTCGAGGAGGTGGGCGGGGCCTTCGCCCGGCCCGCCCGGCTGTACGGCGACGACGACCACCTCGCGGCCCGCGTCACCGTGCCCGCGCCCGGCCTCTACCGGGTCACCCTGGACACGGGCGACCCCACCCCGCTGACCCAACTCGTCCTCGCGGCCCCGGACGAGCGCGGGGACGACGGCTGAGATTCGCCCGCAACCTGCGCCGACTATGGTGTCGACACGAATCGAACGCGAAATGGTTCGAACCGGCCCGGAGCGAGCGGTCCGGAAAGAACGGCAAGGGGCACGCGGTGGCGGACGAGGGGCGGCTGGTCGCCGGGCGCTACCGGCTGATCGAACAGATCGGCCGTGGCGGCATGGGCACGGTGTGGCGTGCCGAGGACGAGGTCCTCAACCGCGAGGTCGCGGTCAAGCGGCTGCATGTCCAGCGGCACCTGACCGACGACGAGCTCGCCACCCTCCACGAACGCACCCGCCGCGAGGCGCGCAGCGCCGCCCGTATCGCCCATCCCCACGTGGTCGTCGTGCACGACGTGGTGGACGACGAGGGGCTGCCCTGCATCGTCATGGAGTACGTGCCCTCCACCACCCTCGCCGCACTGCTCACGGACGGCGGCGCGGTGCCGCCCACCCATGCCGCCCGGATCGGCCTCGGCATGGTCGCCGCGCTGCGGGCCGCGCACGCCGCCGGGGTGCTGCACCGTGACGTCAAGCCGGGCAACGTCCTGCTCGGCGCCGACGGCCGCGTCGTCCTCACCGACTTCGGCATCGCCATGGCGACCGGCACCTCGACGCTGACCAAGACCGGCGAGATCATCGGCTCGATCGACTACATCGCGCCCGAACGGATGCGGGGCAAGAAGCCCGGACCCGCCGCGGACCTGTGGGCGCTCGGGGCGACCCTCTACCAGTCCGTCGAGGGGCGGCCCCCGTTCCGCAAGGCCACGGCCGTGGAGACGGCGTACGCCATCGCCGTCGACCCGGTCGACCCCATGAAGCAGGCCGGTCCGCTGGAACCCCTCATCGAGGCGCTGCTCGCGAAGGAGCCGGAGGAGCGGCCGTCGGCGGAGGAGGTGGAGCGGGTCCTGAGGGAAGTCGTGTCGGGGGTACCGACGCAGCTGACGCCCACGCGCCCGGTACCGACAACGGCGCCGATATCGACACGGACACCGGCACAGACTCCGCCGACCGCCACGACGGTCGCACCGGCGCGGGAAGACGCACCGCCCCGGGCCCGTGGGCGCCGTATGGCCGTCTGGAGCGCGCTGGCCGTGGTGCTGGCGGCCGCGACGGTGGCGGGCGGGTGGTCCCTGACCCGGGACGGCAAGAGCGGCAACCACCACAAAGCCGCCGCGTCCGCCGCCACTTCCGCGCCCCCGGCCGTTCCCGCGGGCTACCACCTGGTCACGGAGAAGAAGCTGGGCGTCTCCTTCCCGGTCCCGGACGGCTGGAAGCGCGGCAAGGCGTCGGCCGAACAGGTCACCTACGCCGACGAGACGGGTCTCGTCGGCCTCACGATCGGCATGGTCGAGCCGGCGGGTGCGAACCCCGAGTCGCACTTCACGAACATCGAGGCGAACACCAAGCTCAACTACCCCTCCTCGTACCGGAAACTGCGTATGCAGCGCACCACGTTCCAGGAGAAGCCCGCGGCCGTGTGGGAGTTCACCTTCGAGGGCAGGGTCCGGGCGTTCCGCGCGATCGACCTGGGCTTCGGGCAGGAGGGCGGCCGGGAGTACGACATCTACCTCTCGGCCCCGGACCTCAAGTGGGACACCTCCCGCCCGGTCTTCGACACGGTCTCGGCGGGCTTTTGGGTCGGCTGAGTCGGGACAGCGGTTCAGGACCTGCCGTCCGTCAGTTCGCTGGCGTCGAGCGGCAGGCGCAGGCTGACCCGGCGGCGTACGGAGGCGAGTTCGCGGTGCAGGGGTGAGCGGGGTACGGCCAGCACCGGGCAGGCGGCGTGTGCGAGGCAGTAGCGCGCGACGGACGGGAACAGCGCCCGGCGCATCCGGCCGCGCCGCCCGCCGCCGATCACCAGGAGGTCGCCGATCCGGTCGGCGGTCCGCACCAGGGCGCGCCCCGGCCGGTCCCACACGACCAGCCCCCGGCACGGCACCCCGGGCCCGTCGGCGCCGAAGGCCGTGCCGAGCGCGGTGAGCAGCCGGTCGTCCGCCATCTGCCGGAACTCGGTCATCGGCGGCGTGAGCATCGAACTCGGGTGGGCGAGCGCGCCGTGCGGCGGTTCCCAGGCACCCACGGCCAGCAGCACGGCGCCGGTGCGGTGCGCCTCGAACGCGCCCCGGTGCAGCGCCGCCAGACTCCCCGGCGAACCGCTCACCCCCACGACGACCCGCCGCCGCTTTCCCTCGCCCATCGCTCGCTCACCCCTCGGCGTACGTCGACACGGGTATCCGCGTTCCATCGAACGCGGGGGGAGGGCGGCGGACCAGGGTGTTGGCGTTCACCTGACGAGGTCCCGACCGTTCATGACACTTCGGCACACACCTCTGTCCTTGGCCGCTTCGAAGCGACGCCTCTGAGTGATGCCTTTGAGCGATGCCTTTGAAGCAGTTGCTCCCTCGACCGGCGAGTTCATCCTGCACGCGTTGCCCGACAGCGCGGTCGGCGCGTTCGCCGAGAACTCCCTGCTCCAAGTCCTCGTCCTCGCCTGCCTGGTGGGCGCGGCCGTGCTGCATCTCGGCCACGGCAAGGTGCCCGCGATCCTGCCCGCCGTCGAACAGGCGCAGGAGGTCGTCTTCGCGGTCGTCGGCTTCATCATGAAGCTCGCCCCGCTCGCCGTCTTCGGCGCGACGGCCCATCTGGTGGGCCAGTACGGGGTCGGCGTCATGTCCACCTACGGCAAGCTCATCGGCGTCTGTTACGCGGCCGCGCTGTTGTTCCTCGCGCTGCTCGCCGTCGCCCTGAAGGCGGTCACCGGGCTCAGCCTGTGGAAGTTCGTCCGTTACACCCGCGAGGAGATGCTGCTCGCGCTCGGTACTGCCTCCAGTGAGACGGTCATGCCCCGCATGATGCAGAAGCTGCGCCAGGCGGGCTGCCGCGACGACGCCGTGGGCCTGGTCCTGCCCACCGGCTACTCCTTCAACCTCGACGGCGCCTCGATCTATCTGTCCATCGGTACGTTGTTCATCGCGCAGGCGGTGGGGGTGGATCTGAGTCTGGGCCAGCAGATCACCGTCGTCCTGGTCCTCATGCTGACCAGCAAGGGCATGGCGGGTGTGCCGGGTTCGGCCTTCCTCGCCCTCTCCGCGACGGCCTCCGCCCTCGGGGTCATCCCCGTCGGGGCGGTCGCCCTCCTGCTGGGCGTGGACCGCATCATGGACTCGATGCGCGTCGCGACGAACCTGCTCGGCAACTGCGTCGCCGTCTTCGTCGTGTCCCGCTGGGAGGGTGCGCTCGACACGGAGCGGGTGAAGAAGGTGCTGGACGGCGAGATCGCGTTCGTACCCGAGCAGGCGGACGGGTCCGATGAGTTCGGCGGGTCCGACGGGTCCGACGGGTCCGACGGGTCCGACGAGGACGTACCGAAGCGGGCGGCCACCGAGGTGGGCTGACTCCGTCCGCCCCAGTCGTCGGAGCTCGCGACGACTGGGGCGGGGTGGCCGGGGTGGCCGGGGTGTCCCGGATCAGCCGGCGCAGAGGGTCAGGTTGATGGTGGCGCCGATGGACACGGTCTTCGGGCTGTGCGGGTCGACCGAGTGGACCGAGCCCGGCTTGCCGTTCTTGCCGCAGTCCACCTTGCTGACCGTGCCGAGCTCGAGCCGGCCCTTCAGCAGCAGTTGCTTGGCGAAGTCCAGGTCGAGGCCCGCGAACTCCAGCGGGAACGTGCTGCCCTTCAGCAGCACGTTGGTGGCGTCGTGGCCGGTCGCGGTGGTCGCGGCGGCGGGCTTCGCGGCGTGGGAACCGTTGGTGACGACGGTGGCCAGGGCGGTGCCGCCGCCGGCCACGATCAGGGCGGCGGCGAGACCCGCGATGGCCGTGACGCGCTTGCGGCGGGTCTTGCGCACGATGCCGACGGTGTCGACGGACGGCGCGTCGGCGGAGTTCGCGAATTCGTTCATGGCGTTCACCAGTTCCTCTTCGAAGGATGTGTATCCGGTGCGGCCGGAAGGCCGTGCATCGTGTGAAGTCATCGGTTTCCTTCCGTGGGCCGCTGCGGTGAAGGGCCGGAGAGCGCGGGGAACTGGCTTCTCAGCTTCTCGATCCCACGAGCGAGCTGGGACCGTACGGTACTCGCCGAGATCTTCAGATCGGCCGCGATCTCCGCATCCGACAGATCGTGGAAGTACCGCAGGACCACGACCGTGCGCATACGCATCGGCAGCTGCTGAAGAGCGCGAACGAGCTGGTCCCTGCTGTCTATCTGTCCGTACTCGTCCCCCGGAGCGGCCCGGTCGCCGCCGCTGTCGGGATGCGGGGTCGTGCGGCGGAATCTTCGCCAGCGGTCGTTCGCCAGGTTCACCATGATCCGCCGCACATAGGCGTCGGGGGCGTCCTTGGCGGCGATCGTGCGCCACTTGCGGCAGGTCCGTTCCAGGGTTTCCTGGAGCAGGTCCTCGGCGGCTTCGCGGTGTCCCGTCAAGACGAGGGCGCCACGGAACAGGGCGGCGGACCGGGCGGCGACGAAAGCGGGAAAGTCCATGTCCAGCGACTCGGTCCCGCCGCGCTCGGCGCCCAGCTTCCACTCGGTTGCCAGATCCACGCGCTCCTCCCTTCCTGTCACCCCTCCTCGACGGGGAAGCCCCTTCATCTGCTGCACGGGGGAGATGAGAGCTGGGTCACAGCGGCCGGTGTCGTCGGCGGGGTGCTGCACGGCACAGGCCATGTCTTCACGGAGACCGGGCACGATTTCGTACGACTGCGCCGCGGCCACCGCAGGGACCTCCTGGACCCGCCGACCCCCAGCGAGGCCCGCGGCCGCAAGCGTGACCAGACCCGCCGTTCCACGGGGCCGGCCCTCGTCGGCCGCATCCTCTTCCTGATCGCGGCGCCCGTCCTGCCCGCCCTGCTCGCGTACGCCGTCGGCTGGGTCCTCGCCGCGTTCACCGTCCGCGAGTACCCCAGCGAGGTCGGTGCGCGGCGGGTGGTGGAGGGCTGATCGGCCGCGGTCACATGGGGGGCAGGTGGAGCAGGCGGGTGATCGTGCGCAGGACGCCGTTCTCGTTGTTGGACGGGGCGAGGTGGCGGGCCCGGTCGATGATGGCGGGGTGGGCGTTGGCCATGGCGAAGGACCACTCGGCGGTGTCGAGCATTTCGAGGTCGTTGAGGTAGTCGCCGAACACCATCGTCTGGGCGGGTGTGATGCCCAGGTCGTCCTGGAGACGGCGTACGGCCGCGCCCTTGTCGGCGGTGACGTTCATGATGTCGACCCAGTGTTCGCCGGAGACGACCACCTGGTGGGTCGAGGTGAAGGGGCTCAGGGCCGGGGCGGTGGTCCGCTCCACCGGTCCGAAGTCGAAGAGGGCGACCTTGAGGATCTCGTCGTCGACGGCGGTCGCGTCGGGGACGGGCTGGAGCCGGGTGTAGTACTGCCCTGCCTCGGCCAGGAACGCTTCGTCGGTCCGTTCGACGTACGCGGACCGCTTGCCGCAGACCACCGCGCCCACGTCCACGCCCTCGGCCCGCAGCCCCCGTGTCGTGGTGACGATCCGCGCGGCGACGGACGGGTCCAGCGGGTCGGAGCTGAGTTCCACGCCGTCCCGTACGACGTAGGTGCCGTTCTCGGCGATGAACACCATGCCCTGCCCCGCGTCGGCGAACTCCTTGGCCAGGGTGGCGTACTGACGGCCGCTCGCCGGACAGAAGAGCACGTCCCGTCGGCGCAGCTCGGCCAGGAGCGACCACAAGCCGTCGGGTATGCGCTTGGCGTCGTCCAGGAGCGTGCCGTCCATGTCGGTGACGATGAGCCGGATGTCGGCGGCTCCCTCCGGGGGCTGGGGCGCGGTGACGGTCAGGGGGGTGGTCGTGGCGGTGGCGGTTGCGGCGTGAGAAAGGGGCATGTTCTTTCCTGTGGCGAGGGTTGCGGGGGCGACGGGCGGCGGTGGAGCCGGCGTGTTCACGGCGTCCCGTACGGGTACCGGCAGGGAAGGGTGGCCCCCGATGGCTCCGCCGAGCAGCACGCGTTCGGGGTCGAGCCCGTGGTGGCCGGCACGATCTCGTCGGTCACGGCTTGCGGACCGGGATCATGTCGGGCAGAGCGGCGCCGGCCGTCGCGTGGCGGATCTCCATTTCCGTCACCCTACCCGGGGGATATGAGCAAGGGTTCTCGCCTTACCGAAAGGCGCATTCCGGGCGTATACGTGTCCGCTTCAGGCTCACGCAGGGTTCAGTCACCGCAGCTGAGACGGTCCGCCGAGCGGAGCTGACCACTTCCTCACAAGTCACCCCCAGGCTGACGATCATGGCTTCCTCCATCCGTCGCCCGGCCTCCCCCCGACAGCGTCTCCGTACGCCGTTGATCGCCGCCGGGGCTCTGGTCCTGTCCGTCACGCTCGCCGGATGCACAGGCGCCGACGCCGAACGGTCCGTCGGCGCTCCCGGTACGACGCAGGCCAGGCCCGGGCGGCCCGCACCGGACAGCGCGGAGTCCGCCGAGCCGGTCCCACCGGCGCGGCTGCCGGGTGTCGGCCCCACGACGCTGGCCGGGATACCCGGGAACGCGCGGCAGGTCGTCCTGGTCACCGGCCGGGGCGAGGACTCCCCGGTGTCACAGGTGGTGCTGTACCGGCGTACGAGCGCGGGCTGGGAGCCGGGAGCGACCTGGCCGGCCCACAACGCCCTCAAGGGCTGGACGGACGACCATCACGCCGGTGATCTCCGCTCGCCCGTCGGCGTGTTCACCCTCACCGACGCGGGCGGACTCCGGCCCGACCCCGGTGCCAAGCTGCCCTACGACCGGTCGGTCGGGTTCACCATCGCCGGCACGGGCTTCGAGGGGGAGTCGCTGGCCGGCTCCTTCGACTACGTCGTCGCGATCAACTACAACCACGAGCCCGGCACTTCACCCCTCGACTGGACCCGCCCGCTCGGCGCGGGCAAGGGCGGCGGCATCTGGCTGCACGTCGACCACGGGGGCCCCACGCACGGCTGCGTGAGTCTGGCTCAGGAGCACATGAAGGAACTGCTGCGCACGCTGGATCCCGCCCAGCATCCGGCGATCGTCATGGGCGACGCCAAGTCCCTCGCCCGCTGACGTCCCTTTGTCCCCGGGGTGCTTGTCAGCGCGAGGACGGCGCCGGACTTCCCGCGGCGGTGGCGCCGGAGGTGGCGGTGGCGCCGGGGGCGGCGGAGGTGGCGGTGGTGGCGGACGCGGTGGCGGAGGCCCGCTCCTTCAGCCGCCGCTCCAGGGACGCGTTCGCCGTCTCCAGGGCGCGCGCGTAACCGGCGGCCTCGGCCGCGTCGAGACGGCCGCCCCGTTCGGCGACGGCGGACAGTGCGTCCAGCAGCGGGTGGAACACGGCGTCGTGGTCGGCCCTGTCGAGGGCGTCGAGCCGTTTCACCACCACGTCCCGCTCGGCGGAGGCCTCCTGGCCTACGTCCACGGCGGCCGCGGCCGTGCCGACAGGGCCGCGGACCAGCGCGGCGCCGGCCAGGGGTGGCTGGAGGACTGGGCGGGATCGGGATATGAGGAAATGCATGCGTGGTCCTTTCGTCGGCTGCTTCTTGGGCCCACCGTGAGATCCACGACCCCCCGCCGCAACCCGCCCCACGCCCCCGCCGCGCGCCCCGCTCCCTCCCCGGTAGGGCGCTGAACAGCACCTTCCCCCGGTGTGCCGCGACCGCCCCGGCCCGCCGCCATCCGGCTGAATTGATCACGGTCTCCGCTCCCGGTGTCACCAGCCGGTCAGCAGGAGGTGGTTGAGGAGCAGGGCCAGGGTGGCCTGGGCGGTGAGCCAGGCGCGGGGGCGGGGCAGGAACGCGCAGGTAGGCAGGAGCCACATCGCGAACGGCAGCCAGATCCGTTCCGTCTCCGCCTTGCTCATGCCGGAGAGGTCGGCGGCCAGGAGGGCGAGCAGGGCCGCGAGAGCGAGGAGGGCGAGGCGGGACTCGGGGGAGAGGACGTGGGGGCGGCGGAGGGCGCGGGGACCTTCGCGTACGGCCGTCGCGACCGTTCGGCGCAGGCCCGCCACCGTCGCCGGGCCCACGATCAGCGCCGTACAGGCGAGGTTCGCCCAGACCCAGTAGCCGTACGGCCGTACGCCGCCGACCCCTTCGTAGTAGCGGGTGACCAACAGGCGGTACGCCTCCCACCAGTTGAAGCCCAGCAGCGTGAACAGGAGGGGGACGACGGCCAGTCCGGCGAGGACGTACGGGAGGGGGCGGAGTCGGCGGGAGCCGAGCAGCAGGACGGCGGCGGCGATCACGGCGAACAGCGTCAGGCCGTAGGAGAGGTACGCGGTGAGGCCGAGGAGGAGCCCGGCGGCGAGGCCCGTCGCCCGGGGCCGGGGTCCGGTGACCGCGAGGGCGAGGAGGGCGACGGCCCAGGCGGCGACCGCGGCGAAGTAGCCGTCCGCGGAGGCGCCCACCCACACGGCGGCCGGGGCGAGGACCAGGAAGGGGGCGGCGCGGCGCGCGAGCTGCTCCGCGGCCAGCGCCCGTACGGCGACCAGGACCGCGGCAGGCGCCGCCGCCCCGGTCACGATGCACCACACGCCCGCCCAGCCGCCGCCGGCCAGCCCGGCCCGGTCGAGGAGCACGAAGGTGACGGTGGCCCCCGGCGGGTGGCCGGCGATGTGCGCGGGCCAGGGAGCGGGGGAGTGACTCACGATGTGGTGGGTGAAGTCCCGCAGGGTGGCGGGGATGTCGTGGAAGCGGTCGATGACCGTGAGGTACTCGTTCGTGGCCGTCAGCCGCCCGGCGATCCCCCGCTGCCACCCGTCGACCAGCGCGAGGGAGAACGTCCAGGCGGTGGCGGTGCCCCAGGACGCCCACAGCAGCGATCGCCACGGCAGACGCGTGGCGAGGAGCGGCCCGTAGACGACGACGGCGACGGCCACGGCGAGCGCGGCCGGGGTGCCGGGGCCGAGGTGCGGCTCCCACTGGGCGAACAGGGGAGGCCAGCGTACGAAGAGCGTGTGGTGGCGGCGTTCGATCGACGTGCCGACCAGCGCGGCGCCCGTGACGAGCAGGGCGGCGGCCAGGACGGCGGCCAGGTCGAGGAGCGGATCCCGGCGCCGGTCGAGCCGTCGATCGTGACGCCGGTCGGGGTGAGGAGCGCCGGGGAGATCGCGGGGACCGTCCGGGGGGAGGCCCTGGGGAAGATCGCGGTTCACATCCGCACGCTAGGCCGCGGACCGGCCGCCGGAGCCGCCGCAGTAGTGGATGTCAGAGTTTCGTCATGGTTCGCGGACCCGTTCGGGGGGTGTCGCGGTCCTACGGTCGGAGCATGCCACGGTCTCCCTCCTCCCCCGCGTTCTGGCGCAGCCCCTTGCGCGGCCCCTGGTTCACCTCGGTGCTCGGCGTCGTCCTGCTCGGCGGCATCACCGTGCTGTTCGTGACGGGTCTCGTGTCGTACGCCGCCTACAACCCGAACCTGTCGCCGGTGAACGACATGACCCCGGACAAGGGTCTGCTCGGCTTCTACCTCTTCTCCTGGCCGACGAACCCGTCCTGGCTGTACCGCCTCACCCAGGGCGTCCACGTCACCCTCGGGATCACGCTGATCCCCGTACTGCTGGCGAAGCTGTGGTCGGTCGTGCCGAAGTTGTTCGCGCTGCCGCCCGCCCGGTCGCTCGCGCACGCGCTGGAGCGGATCTCGCTGCTCCTGCTGGTCGGGGGTGCCCTGTTCGAGTTCACCACCGGCGTGCTGAACATCCAGCTCGACTACATCTTCCCCGGCTCCTTCTATCCGCTGCACTTCTACGGGGCCTGGGTGTTCTTCGCCGCGTTCGTGGCACACGCCGTGCTGCGGGTGCCCATGGCGCTGCGCAATCTGCGCCACCTCCGGGACGAACGCACCCCGGAAGAAGAGGAGTTGGTCTCACCGGACCCCACCCCGCCCACCGTCTCGCGGCGCGGCGCCCTCGGGGTCGTCGGCGGCGGATCGCTGCTGCTGTTCGCCACGACGGCGGGCCGCAACTTCGACGAGCCGCTGCGGGAGACGGCCGTACTCGTGCCGCACGGCGGCCCCGAACCGGGCAGCGGACCCGGCGGCTTCCAGATCAACAAGACGGCCGAGGCGGTCGGCATCGACATGCGCGAGACGTCCGGGGAGGCATGGCGGCTGGTCGTCGAGGGGCGCGGGCGCACGGTCCGGCTGAGCCGGAGCGAGCTGCTGGAACTCCCGCTCCACAGCGCCGCGTTGCCCATCGCCTGCGTGGAGGGCTGGTCGACCTCCGACCAGTGGTGGCGGGGGGTGCGGCTGCGGGACCTGGCGCGGCTCGTCGGATACGAGGAGGGCGCGGCGCCCGATGTGCTGGTGGAGTCGTTGCAGCGGCACGGGGCGTTCCGGCACGCGGCCCTGCGCGACAACCAGGTGCGCGACCCGCGCTCCCTGCTGGCCCTGTTCGCCAACGGCGAGGACCTGACCCCCGACCACGGCTATCCCGCGCGGATCATCGTCCCCGCGGCGCCCGGCGTGCTCAACACCAAGTGGGTGGCCCGGATGACGTTCGGAGAACTGTGATGCGACGGCCTGTGATGCGACGGCCTGTGATGCGACGGCCTGTGGTGCGACGGCCTGTGGTGCGACGGCCGTTCGGGAAGCCTGTCCTGGGCAGTCCGCTGCAGATCCTGCTGCTGGCCTGTTCGTTCGCGCTCGCCGGGTACGCCGGGGTGCGGCTGCTCGCGGGGGACTGGTTCGGGGTGGCGCTGTGGTTCGTGGGCGCGGCGGTCCTCCACGACCTGGTGCTCGTTCCGTTGTACGCGGGGGCGGACCGGGCCGTGGCGAGGGGTCTTGGCGCGGTAGGCCGCCGGGAGTGGACGGTCTACGTCCGGTTCCCGGCCGCGTTCTCGGCGCTTCTGCTGCTGATGTGGTTTCCGCTGATCAGCGGGCAGATGGCGGAGCACTACCGGTTGGCCACCGGGCTCTCGGGCGACGACTTCCTGGCCCGCTGGCTGCTGATCACGGCGGTGCTGTTCGGGGGCTCGGCGGCGCTGCTCGTACTGCGGCTGTTGCGGTCGTCCCGGTCATCGCGGTCGTCCGGGCCATCGCATCCGTCGCGGTTGCGCAGGGCGACGAACGAGCGGCCCCCGGCCGACCACTGACCCTCGCGGTGCCAGCCCGCGCGAGCCGCGTGGCGGAGCAGCGCCGGGGTGCCGAGGCGGGCCCACGGGAAGGCCGGCCCGTCCGTGCCCCGGGGGTCGGTGACCCGTACGATGCGGACGCTGACCCGTTCGTCGACGTCCACGTCCGCGAGCGTCTCGACGATCAACAGCCCGCCGGGGGTGAGGAGTTGGGCCATCCGGCGGAGCAGGGCGGCCGGGTCGCCGCCGATGCCGACATTGCCGTCGAGGAGGAGCGCGGTGTCCCAGCGGCCCTCACCGGGGAGCGGCTCGAAGACGGAGCGCCGCAGGGCCTGGCCGCCGAGCCGGGCGGTGTGCGCGACGGCCGCCTCGCTGACGTCGATGCCGAGCGCGGGCCGGCCCCGGGCGGCGAGTTCGGCGACGAGCCGCCCCGGCCCGCAGCCCACGTCGAGCACGGTCCCCTCGCAGCGCGCGAGCACCGTCAGGTCCACCGCGTCGGCTTGTGCGCACCAGCGCTCCACCTCCAGGGGCAGCAGCCAGCCGTCGGTGCGCCGGAGGAAGAGCGGGCCCCGGCCGGTGACCAGGGCGTCCGAGTAGGGGTCGGCGGACCAGGGGCGCGGGCCGGGCACCCCCGGCGGTGTCGTCGTCCCGTGCGCGGTGCTCATCGTCCGGTGGCCGTTCGCAGACGCCCGAGCTCGGCGGCGAAGCGGCTGCCGGGCGGCGCGACGGCGGCGACCGCCTCCGCGTCGGCGGCCGTGTCGACGTCCCGGAGACGGGGCAGGTCGCGCACGCGCAGGCCGGCGGCGACGAGCCGCTCCCGCTGCACCGCCCCCGTCGTGGGCGTCGACATCGGCACGCCCCGCAGCAGCTCCGGGTCGGGGGCGGCGAGCCCGAGGGCCCAGAAGCCGCCGTCCTCGGCCGGGCCGAAGTACGCGTCGCAGCCGGCGAAGTCCACGGTGAGGAGTTCGGGTGTCACCTGCGGTGTGTCCATGCCGATGAGCAGCGCGGGCCCGTCGCAGCCCGCGAAGGCGGCGGCCAGCCGTTCGTCGAGGCCGCCCGCGCACTGCGGTACGACGTCGAAGCCGGCCGGCAGCCAGTCGCCGGCCGCTCCGTCGAGCACGAGCACCCGGCGCCGTGCCGGGGTCGCCGCCACCGTGCGCAGGGTGTCCACGAGGGACGCCTCGGCGAGCAGCGCCGCCTCCCGGGGTGTGAACGGCGGGGTGAGCCGGGTCTTGACCCGTCCCGGCCGTGGTTCCTTGGCGATGACGAGGAGCGTCGTCACTGGCTGGTTCCTCCCTGGGAACGGGAATCCGTGGAGGTGAGGGAAGGGGCGAGGGCGGCGTGGGCGTGGCGCGGCGGCGCGGGCGGCTCGGCCAGGACGCGGCGCATGTCCCGTACCGCCTGCCAGGTGCCGCGCCAGGTGCCGGTGACCTTGGAGGCGCCGGTGCGCGGCAGATAGGGCACGTCGTGCTCGGTGACGCGCCAGCCGGCGTCGGCGGCGCGCACGACCATCTGGAGCGGGTAGCCGCTGCGGCGGTCGGTGAGGCCGAGGGCGAGCAGCGGTTCGCGGCGGGCGGCACGCAGGGGGCCGAGGTCGTGCAGGCGCAGTCCGGTGCGGCGGCGGAGCATCCGGGCGAGGGCGAGGTTGCCCGCCCGCGCGTGCGCGGGCCAGGCGCCGGGGCCCTGTGGGCGGCGCCGCCCGAGCACGAGGTCGGCCTCGCCGTCCTGTACCTCGCGGACGAAGGGCAGGAGCCGGGCCGGGTCCAGCGAGGCGTCGCAGTCGCAGAAGCACACGATGTCCGCGGTGGCGGCTCGCAGACCGGCGTGGCAGGCGGCGCCGAACCCGCGGCGCGTCTCGCGCACGACGGTCGCGCCGAGGCCGCGGGCCAGTTCCGCCGAGCCGTCCGTGGAGCCGTTGTCCACGACCAGCGCGCGCCAGCCGGCGGGGACGCGGGCGAGGACCCAGGGGAGGGCCTCGGCCTCGTTCAGGCAGGGGAGGACCACGTCGACCGGAGAGGGGAGGACCACGTCGACGGGCGCCGGGTCCGTGTCCGGGGGCTTGTCGGGGTCGGGTTGGGGAGAGGTCGTCACGGCTTTCACCCTACGAACGCGAAAGGGAGATTTCGGACTTCAGGTCCTTACGAAACACGGACGTCGCGGCGGGATCGCGGCACCCGGGTGCGGCCGGTGGGACGCTGGATTCATGCAGCAGCCGTACGAATCCGCAGGTACCGGACCTGCCCCCGGCGGGCCCGGGCGGAGCGCCCGCGTCCTCGTCGTCGACGACGATCCCACCGTCGCCGAGGTGGTCTCCGGCTACCTCGACCGCGCCGGGTACGTCGTGGACCGTGCCGCGGACGGGCCCGCCGCGCTCGCCCGTGCCGCCGCGCACTGGCCCGACCTGGTGGTGCTGGACCTGATGCTGCCGGGGATGGACGGCCTGGAGGTGTGCCGCAGGATGCGCGGCCACGGGCCCGTTCCGGTCATCATGCTCACCGCCCGCGGTGACGAGGACGACCGGATCCTCGGCCTGGAGGTGGGCGCCGACGACTACGTCACCAAGCCCTTCAGTCCTCGCGAACTGGTCCTGAGGGTGGAGTCGGTACTGCGCCGCAGCCGCCCCGCCGCAGGCGCTCGCCCTCTCCGGCTTGCCGGTCTCGCCGTCGACCCCGACGCCCGCCGCGCCACCAGGAACGGCGAGGATCTCGCCCTCACCATCCGCGAGTTCGATCTGCTCGCGTTCTTCCTCCGCAATCCCGGCCGGGCGTACAGCCGCGAGGACCTGATGCGCGAGGTGTGGGGCTGGGACTTCGGTGACCTGTCGACGGTCACGGTCCACGTGCGCCGGCTGCGGGGCAAGGTCGAGGACGATCCGGGCAGACCGCGGCTGATCCAGACGGTGTGGGGGGTCGGTTACCGCTTCGAGGAGCCCACGCCCGGCGAGGCCCCGACTCCCCGAGAGGAAGCGGTCTGACCATGCGAGCCATGCCCCTCACACACGCCGTGCAAGCCGCACACCCCGTGCAGGCCACACACGCCGTGCAGGCCATGCAAACCGTGCACTCCACGCGCGACATGCTGCTCATCGCCCTGTACGCCTTCCTCGGCGCCGCAGCGGCCGGGCTGCTCGGCGCGGGGGCGCTGTGGCTGATCCGGCGCCGGTCGCTGACCGTGTCCCTCGCCGTCGTCGCCGCCGTGGCGGTCACCGCGATGCTCGCGGGGACGCTGGCCGTCGCCTGGGCGATGTTCCTGTCCGCGCACGACCTGGGCGTGGTCACGACCGTGGTGGCCATGGCGGCGGTGGTGTCCCTGGCGACGGCGCTGTTGCTGGGGCGTTGGGTGGTGGCCCGCAGCAGGGCCCTCACCCTGGCCGCGCGCTCCTTCGGCGACGGCGGCGACTTCGCGGCCCCCGAGGGTCCCGCGACCGCCGAACTCGCGGCGCTGAGCCGGGAGTTGCAGGCGACCAGCGCAAAGCTCGCCGAGTCCCGCGACCGTGAACGCGCGCTGGAGACCTCCCGCCGTGAACTCGTCGCCTGGATCTCGCACGACCTGCGCACCCCGCTCGCCGGACTGCGGGCGATGTCGGAGGCGCTGGAGGACGGGGTGGCCGCCGACCCGGACCGCTACCTCCGGCAGATCCGCACCGAGGTCGAACGCCTCAACGACATGGTCGGCGACCTCTTCGAACTCTCCCGCATACACGCCGGGACCCTCGCCCTGTCCCCCTCCCGCATCTCCCTCTACGACCTCGTCGGCGACGCCCTCGCGGGCGCGGACCCGCTCGCCCGCGAGCACGGCGTACGCCTGGTCGGGGACCGTATCGAGCCGGTGCCGGTCGAGGTGGACGGCAAGGAGATGAGCCGGGTGCTGGGCAATCTCCTCGTCAACGCGATCCGCCGGACTCCGGCCGACGGCACGGTCGCGGTCGCCGCCGAGCGCTCGGACGCGGGGGTCGTCCTGTCCGTCACCGACGGCTGCGGCGGCATCCCGGAGGAGGACCTCCCGCGTGTCTTCGACACCGGCTGGCGCGGCACCCACGCCCGCACGCCTCCCGCCGGAGCGGGCCTGGGCCTGGCCATCGTCCGGGGCATCGTCGAGGCCCACCAGGGCCAGGCCGCCGTCCACAACGTCCCCGGCGGCTGCCGCTTCGAGGTCACGCTGCCGATGGCGAGGGCGTGAGGCGGGTGCCCATGGAGAGAGCGTGAGGCGCAGGCCCCGGCCGCTACTCTTCCGCTCCCCTGCTCTCCTGCTCCCCGCGCAGCCTCGCCGTCGCGAACTCCCTCATCCCCTCCGCGAAGTTGGTCTCGGGCTTCCAGCCCAGTTCGGCGCGCAGCCGTGCGGAGTCGGCCGTGATGTGGCGTACGTCGCCGAGGCGGTACTCGCCGGTCACCACGGGCTCGGGCCCGCCGTGGGCGGTGGCCAGGGCACGGGCCATCTCGCCGACCGTGTGCGGCTCGCCGCTTCCGGTGTTGTAGGCCGTGAGGGCCCCGGCGCGCGAACCCGCCTCCAGGGCCGCCACATTGGCCGCGGCCACATCCCGTACGTGCACGAAGTCCCGTCGCTGCCCGCCGTCCTCGAAGACACGCGGCGCCTCGCCCCGGGCCAGCGCGGACCGGAAGAACGAGGCGACTCCCGCGTACGGGGTGTCACGCGGCATCCTCGGCCCGTACACGTTGTGGTAGCGCAGCGACACCGCCGAACCGTCCGTCGACCGGGCCCAGGCCGCCGCCAGATGCTCCTGGGCCAGCTTGGTCGTCGCGTACACGTTCCGGGGGTCGGCCGGAGCGTCCTCGCGCACCAGGCCGGGTGTCAGTTCCTCGCCGCACCGCGGGCAGCGGGGCTCGAACCGTCCCGCGTCCAGATCGGCGACGGTCCGGGGCCCGGGGCGTACCGGCCCGTGCCACTCACAGCCGTACGCGCCCTCGCCGTACACGACCATCGACCCGGCGAGCACGAGGCGGCGCACCCCCGCGTCGGCCATCGCGGCGAGCAGCACCGCCGTGCCGAGGTCGTTGCGCGACACGTACTCGACCGCGTCGTCGAACCCCTTCCCCAGCCCCACCATCGCCGCCTGATGGCACACGGCGTCCATGCCCGCCAGCGCCGCGCCGACCGCCTCGGCGTCCCGTACGTCCAGGCCGTCGCGCAGGTCGAACGCGACCGCCTCGTGCCCTCGCGCGCTCAGTGCCTCGACGACATGGGACCCGATGAACCCGGCACCGCCGGTGACCAGTACTCGCATACGCCGAACGCTAGGACCGCGACCGTGGCGTACGGCAGCACCGCGCCCGTCACGTCACGGGTCCGTAAGACCCGCCGAGAGGCCCGGGGCCCACGCGGGCCGCAGCCGCGTCCCGTACACCGGCCGGATGACATCCGTATGGCACGGAAGTACTAACCGCCGGGCCGTATTCACCTCCGGAGTGCCGCCGAGTGGCGACCGGGCGTTCCTAGCCTGGCGCAAGGAGGCCACGAAGGCCTCTTTTCCCCTCTCCGGGAGTCATTCGTGGCCACGTTCCTCTATCGTCTCGGCCGGTTCGCGTTCCGGCGGCGACGACTTGTCCTCATGCTGTGGATAGCCGTCCTGGCGGCCGTCGGCATCGGTGCCGCCAGCGTGTCGGCCGGTACGTCGGACTCCTTCACCATTCCCGGAACCCAGTCCCAGAAGGCGCTGGACCTGCTGGGGAAGGAGTTCCCGGGGGCCTCGGCCGCCGGAGCCACCGCCCGTGTCGTGTTCGAGGCCCCGGACGGGCGGAAACTGACGTCCGGCGCCGACAAGGCCGAGGTCGAGGCTCTCGTCGCCGACCTCAGGAAGGCCTCCCAGGTCGCGGACGTCGCCGACCCGTTCACCGGCGGCACCGTCAGCAAGGACGGCTCCGTCGCCTACGCCCAGGTCACGTACAAGGTCGCCCAGGCCGACGTCACCGACCGGGCCCGCGCGGACCTGAAGTCCGTGGCCGACCGGGGCGACAAGGCGGGTCTCGCGGTGAGCATGGGGGGCAACGCCGTCCAGGTGAAGTCCGAGCAGAGCGCCGGTGAGCTGATCGGCCTCGCGGTCGCCGCCGTCGCGCTGGTCATCACCTTCGGCTCGCTGCTCGCGGCCGGACTGCCCCTGCTGACCGCGGTCTTCGGCATCGTGGTGGCGGTGTCCGCGATCACCCTCACCAGCGCGTTCGTGGACCTGAGTTCCTCCACCTCGACGCTGGCGCTGATGCTCGGCCTCGCGGTGGCCATCGACTACGCGCTGTTCATCGTCTCCCGCTACCGCGGCGAGATCAGGGAGGGGCACGAACCCGAGGAGGCCGCCGGACGCGCGCTCGGCACGGCCGGCTCCGCGGTGGTGTTCGCCGGTCTGACCGTGGTCATCGCGCTCGCGGGGCTCAGCATCATCGGTGTCGGCCTGCTCACCGACATCGGTCTCGGGGCCGCGGGCGCGGTCGCGATCGCCGTGCTCATCGCGCTCACCCTGCTGCCCGCCCTGCTGGGCTTCGCCGGTCCCCGGATCATGAAGGGGAAGCTCAAGACCCGCCGGATGCGGGCGATCGAGGAGCGCGGCGAGGGCGAACCCGCGGGCGTGCGCTGGTCGCGGTTCGTCACCCGCAACCCGGTCAAGGTCCTCGCCGTCGCGGTGGCCGCCCTGTTCGCCCTGGCCATTCCCGCCCTGTCGCTGCAACTGGCCATGCCCAGCGACAGTTCGGCCGCCCCAGGCTCCACCCAGCGCCTCGCCTACGACACCATCACCAAGGGGTTCGGGGCCGGCTACAACGGGCCGCTGACCGTGGTCGTCGACGCCCGTACGAGCGACGACGCCAAGGGTGCCGCCCAGGACGCCATCACCCTGCTCGACGCGATGCCCGACGTCGCCTCGGTCAGCCCCGCGACCTTCAACCAGGCCGGTGACGTCGCCCTGATCCGCGCCGTCCCGAAGAGCTCCCCCAGCAGCCAGCACACCGTCGACCTGGTCTCCGCCATCCGCGACCGCGGCACCGCCCTGCACGCGGACACCGGCGCCGAACTGATGGTCACCGGCACCACCGCGCTCAACATCGACATCTCCGCCAAGCTCGGCGACGCCCTCGTGCCCTACCTCGCCGTGGTCGTCGGCCTGGCCCTGGTGCTGCTGCTCCTGGTGTTCCGCTCGGTCCTGGTCCCGCTCAAGGCCGCCGCCGGGTTCCTGCTCAGCGTCCTGGCGACCCTCGGCGTCGTGGTCGCCGTCTTCCAGTGGGGCTGGTTCGCGGGCGCCCTCGGCGTCGACCAGACCGCGCCGATCGTGAGCCTGCTGCCGATCTTCCTGGTCGGTGTGGTGTTCGGGCTCGCCATGGACTACCAGGTCTTCCTCGTCACCCGGATGCGCGAGGAGTACGTCCATGGCGCCGAGCCCACCGAGGCGGTGGTCGCGGGCTTCCGGCACGGCGCCCGCGTGGTCACCGCCGCGGCGATCATCATGATCTCCGTGTTCGCCGGGTTCCTGCTCAGCGACACCGCGCTGATCAAGTCGATCGGCCTCGGTCTCGCCGTCGCCGTGCTCCTCGACGCCTTCGTCGTCCGGATGACGATCGTGCCCGCCGTCATGGCGCTGCTCGGCCGCCGCGCCTGGTCGCTGCCGCGATGGCTGGACCGCGTCCTGCCCGACGTGGACGTCGAGGGCGAGAAACTGCGCCATCTGCTGGCGAAGACGCAGGACACCGAGGGCACACGGGACTCCGAGCCCCTTCCCACCGCGAGGGGCTGACCTGTCGGCCGTACGATCCGCGGCAGGACGTACGGCCGCACCGGCCGTGACCATCGCGCCTCGTTCGCCGGTCCCCACTCCCCCGGGGGGCGGGCGGACGGCTTCCCGTACCGAGAGGGCGTACGACGTGACCGCACCGACCGCGCCCGGGCCGACTTCCCGCCCCGTCACGCCCGAGAAACTGCTGGGCGGGGCGCAGCACCGCTCGGACGTCGCGGTCCTGCAGTGGCTCACCCGGGTGAGACGGGCCGACCTGGCCCATCCGTGGGTCAAGCGGGTGACGGCGCCGCTCCTGTGCGCGGCGCTGGGCGTCCCGGCCCTGCGGGACGCGGCGGACGGCATCGGACGCGGCGTCCCCGTGGTACTGGCGCTGATCGCCGGATACTGCCTTCCCCTGCTGTGGCGGCAGCAGCGGCCCGTCCTGGTCTTCGCCCTCACCTCCGCCGTCGGCGCGGTGGGCCTCGCCCTGGACGTCAGCACGGGCTCCGAGGCCGCGCGGATCGTCGCGCTGCTCAACGTGGGCCGCAAGGTCGGGCCCGCCCAGTTGGTGGTCTGTATGGCGATCGCCGTCGCGCAGACGTCCGTAGGGGTCGTGGCCCGCGCCGCCGGCCAGCCGAACAGCTCGTTCCTGGAGACCGCGGTGCTGGCGATCGTGCAGGCGGCCCTCGTGGCGGCCGTCGCCGCGGCGGGCCTGGTCGGCCGGGTCGTGAACGCGTACGTCGGGGCCCTGCACGAACGCGCCTTCCGCCTGGAGGTGGAGCGCGACCAGCGGGCCCGACTGGCCGCCGCCGCCGAACGCGCCCGCGTCGCCCGGGAGATGCACGACATCCTCGGCCACACCCTCGCCGTCATCGTCGGCCTGGCCGGTGGCGCCGCCGGGCTCGCCGAGAAGTCCCCCAAGCGCGGTGCCGACACCCTGCGGATCATCGCCGACAGCGGACGCGGCGCCCTCGGTGAACTCCGCCGCCTGCTCTCCGTCATCGGTGAGGAAGGGGACGGGAGCGACGAACCGGGCGGCACCCCGCTCGCCCCTCAACCGGGCCTCGCCGACCTCGCAGCCCTCCTGGAACGGGTCCGGGCCGCCGGCCTCACCGTCACCCTGGACACCGAGGGCGACCTGACGGGCCTCGCCCCCGGTATCCAACTCGCCGTCTACCGCATCGTCCAGGAGGCGCTGACCAACACCCTCAAGCACGCCGCGTCCGACACCACCGCGCATGTCGGCGTCGCAGCGGACCGCGACCGCGTCCGCCTCACCGTCGACGACACCGGCCCGCCCCGCGCCCCGCGCGTCGACGGCGCCCGGGACGACGCGCGCGGTCTGGTCGGCATGCGCGAGCGGGCCGCCCTCTACCAGGGAACCGTCACCGCTGGCCCGAACACCCGTGGCGGCTGGACCGTCCGTGCCGTCCTGATCCCCACCACCGCTCCCACGGAGAACCATCCGGCATGACCACCGTGCTCATCGTCGACGACCAGGCCCTGCAACGCCTCGGCTTCAGCATGCTCCTGGAACAGCACTCCGACCTGACCGTGGTCGGCGAGGCCACCCACGGCGCCGAGGCGGTCCGTTCGACCGCCGAACTGCGCCCCGACGTCGTCCTGATGGACGTCCGGATGCCCGGCATGGACGGCATCGAGGCCACCCGCCGCATCGTGGAGTCCGGCGGCCGCTCCCGGGTCCTCGTCCTGACCACCTTCGACCTCGACGAGTACGCCTACGCCGCGCTGCGCGCCGGGGCCAGCGGCTTCCTCCTCAAGGACGCGCTGCCCGACGAACTCGTCGCCGGAATCCGTGCGGTGGCCGCCGGGGACGCCGTGATCGCCCCAGGCCTGACCCGCAAACTCATCGACGCCTACACCGAGCGACGCCCGGGGCACACCCCCGAGCAGGAGCGCCGGCTCGACGCCCTCACCGACCGCGAACGCGAGGTCCTCACCGCCATCGCCTCCGGCTGGAGCAACGCCGAGATCGCCGACCGCCTCTCCCTCGCGGAGTCCACCGTCAAGTCCCACGTCAGCCGCGTCCTCGCCAAGATCGGTGTACGGGACCGGGTGCAGGCGGTGATCTTCGCGTATGACGTGGGTCTGGTACGGCCGGCCTAGAACAACGGCTGATCTAGAACAACGGAAGAGCGTCCGTGTACGCGTTCACCGGCTTGGCGACCTTCTTGACGGTACGGGCGTCCAGCGCGGCCGGGGCGGAACTCGTGCCCAGCGTTCCGCCGGGGTGCCACGTTCCCGTGACGGTCACCCAGGTGTCGGCGGGCAGGGCCGCCGCCCCGTGGATCCGCACCTTCACGGACTGGGCGTCCGCCGCGCAGCAGGTGAAGATGATCCTGGTCAGGTACCAGCCGTCGCCCCCCTTGTCGGGCGTGACGAAACCGGTCATCCGGATGCTACGGCCGCCGATGTCCCGCTTGTGGTCCTGCTGCACCCGGCTGGTGAACTGGGTGAGCGTCAGCAGGACGGGCGAGGTCGCGGGCAGCGGATCGAAGTACCGCTGCTCCGTGACGGCCTTGGGCGCCTCGCGCGCGGCGGTGTAGGCGCCGAGGGCGGGCGGGGCGTAGAAGAGCAGACTCAGCGCGGGGAGGAACAGCAGCCAGGCGATACGGGGCACGGTGGAGTGGTCGTGGCCGTGGCCGTGGTCTTGGTCGTGGTCTTGGTCGTGGTCTTGGTCGTGACTGTCGGCGGCGTCGGCGCTGCCCGGCTTCTGGTTCGACCACGCCTCCGCCACGCCCAGCACGAGCAGCAGCACCCCCGACGCGACCAGCATGGGACGCATCCCCTCCTTCACGAACCTGAGGCTCAGGTCGGTGAAGAGCGAGGCGTGCAGCAGGCCGAGGCCGCTGAGGACGAGCAGGGTCACCTGGAAGGGGCGTTTCACAGCAGTACTCCTCCGATGAGCGCGCTGCACAGGATCGCGACGACCGTCGTGGCCGTGGAGAAACGGACGGCGAAGGCCCGGCCGAAGGTGCCCGCCTGAAGGGCGATCAGTTTCAGGTCGACCATCGGCCCGACGACCATGAACGCCAGCCGGGCGACGGGCGAGAAGCCGGTGAGCGAGGCCGCGACGAACGCGTCGGCCTCGGAGCACACCGCGAGCAGGATGGCGAGCGCGGCCAGGAACAGCACCGACAGCCAGGGCGAGCCGGAGAACGCGTCGAGCACGGTGCGCGGGACCGCCACGTTGAACGTGGCCGCCGCCATGGCCCCGAGGACCAGGAAGCCGCCCGCGTGCAGGAAGTCGTGCTGGAAGCCGCGCCGGAACTCCCGCAGGCGGCTCTGCTCGGGCTGGTGACCGGTGTGCCGTACGACAGGCTTGAGCCATGTGTCGCGGCCCAGGAAGAGCCACAGCCAGCCCATCACGGCGGCGGTGGCGAGCGAGGCGAGCAGCCGGGCCAGCACCATCTCGGGGTGGCCGGGGAAGGCGATGGCGGTGGCGGTCAGTACGACCGGGTTGATGGCGGGCGCCGAGAGCAGGAACGCGAACGCGGCGGCCGGGGTGACACCCCGGCCGATCAGGCTGCTCGCGACCGGCACCGACGCGCATTCGCAGCCGGGCAGCACGACCCCGGCGACTCCGGCGACCGGGACGGCGAGCACGGGCCGCCGGGGCAGCACCCGGGTGAACACCCGGGCCGGCACGAACGCGTTGATCGCGCCGGACAGCGCCGTGCCGAGCAGCAGGAAGGGCAGTGCCTGCACGGTCACGGCGAGAGCGACGGTCCGCCAGGCCTGCATGGCCGGTTGCTCCATCCACCGGCCGAGGACGTAGAGCGTGGGCCCGGACAGCGCGCACGCTCCGAGCAGAAGGGGCCAGTGGCGGGGCCAGTCGCGCCGGGAACCTGTGGCACCCGCTTCCGCCGCGGGAGCCGCGACGGCCGCCTCCGCCGCCTTTGTGGACGGTTCATCCGCCCCCACGGCCCGTTCGTCTGTCTTCTGCACGCCAGCTCCGAATCTCGGATGATCGCACCGAACATAGCGGGCCCGGGCCCCAGCGCTCACCACGACTTCACCACATCTCGGTCATGAGCCGGACCACTGCGGCGACCGGCGACTCCGGACGTCGGAACGCCCCCGCGTCCGGAGCCCTCTCAAGGGGTGGTGGGCGGGAGCCGTGCTGGGTCTCGGGCCGGGTTGTTATATTGCGCAACCATGCAAGTGAGGCGCCCCGCAACGCCTGACGTATGCCTGAACGGCCCGACCGTTTCGTGGGAGTGCGAACATGACTGACCTTGGGGACGCCCCCACCGGCAACGCCACACGCAGCCACGCACGCGGGGTGCCCCGGCAGCGCCACACCTCTGGTTCCGCTACCTCCGGTTCCCCTGCATCCGGTTCCGCGCCCTCCCGTTCCGCGCCCTCCCGGACGGGGTCCCGGGCGCGTCCCAAGGTCGGCGCGGGGCGCCGGGGCAGGCCCGTACGCCGGGGCAGGCGGATCCTGCGGACGGCCGCGATATCGCTGTCGGTGCTGGTCCTGGCCACGGCGGGCGTGGGGTGGTGGTTCTACGAGCATCTGAACGGCAATCTCCACAGCGTCCCGCTGACCGACGGCACGGGCGACAGCGCGGGCAAGGAGAAGGCCGACTCCTTCGGCAGGACCCCGATCAACCTCCTGGTGATGGGCAGCGACGGGCGTACCAACGCGAGCGACTGCAAACTGGGCGGCGGCTGTTCGCAGACTGGCGTGCAGTCCGGGTCCAACGCGGACGTGGAGATGGTGATGCACATCTCCGCCGACCGTTCCAACGCCACCGTGATGAGCATCCCCCGCGACACCGTGACCACGGTCCCCGCCTGCAAGGACACCGAGACCGGCATCTCCACGAACGGCTACACCGGCATGGTCAACAGCGCCCTGCAGTACGGGCCCGCCTGCCAGGTGGCCACCGTCCACCGGCTCACCGGCATCCCCATCGACCACTTCGTCAAGCTCGACTTCTCCGGCGTGGTGAAGATGTCCGACGCGGTGGGCGGGGTGTCGGCCTGCGTCGACAAGGACGTCTACGACACCTACTCGCACCTGAAACTCGCTCAGGGCACGCACACCCTCAAGGGCGTCGCGGCCCTGGAGTTCGTCCGCTCCCGGCACGGCTTCGGCGACGGCAGCGACCTGGGGCGCACCTACTCCCAGCACCTCTTCCTCAGCTCGATGATCCGCAAGTTCAAGAGCGCCGGCACCCTCACCGACCCCACCGCCGTCTACCGCCTGGCCGACGCCGCCACCAAGGCCCTCACCGTCGACACCGGCCTGGGCACCATCAGGAAGCTGATCGGGCTCGCCGCCGACGTGGACAAGGTCCCGGCGAAGCGCATCACCTTCACCACCATGCAGACGGCGCCCGACCCCAATGACAGCAACCGGCTCGTGCCCGCCGCCACGGCCCAGAGTCTGTTCGCCACCATCGCGAACGACCAGTCCCTGACCAGCTCGTCGGGCGAGAAGACCGCCGCGGCCTCCGCGACAGCCAAAGCCACCGCCACCGCCTCCGCGGTCCCCGCCGCGCAGATCGCGGTCACCGTGGAGAACGGCACCACCGTCGCCGGCCGGGCCTCCGCCGTCGCCACCGCCCTGATCGACAAGGGCTTCAGCTCCGGCACCACCACCGGCAACGCCGCCGGCACCACGTCCACGACCACCCTCACCTACGGCAGCGGGCACAAGGCCGAGGCCCAGAGCGCCGCCAAGGCCCTGGGCCTGCCGTCCTCCCACCTCAAGCAGAGCGACGCCACCGGCAGCACCGGCCTGACCCTGGTCATCGGCACCGACTGGACCAGCGGCACCGCCTACCCCGCCACCACTCCCGCACCCGCCGACACCAAGGCCGCCACCTCCAACGCCCACGCCGAGACCGCCGACCAGTCCAAAACCTGCGCCAAGGTCAGCCCGTACAGGACCGTCAGTCTCAACGGCGTCGCCATGACCCCCACCCAGGCCTACCGAGCAGCCGCCGGCATCAAGGACTCGGCACCGTGAGCCGGCGCTCGAAACCTTTGGGGATTGCGCAATCCGGGAACCATCACACTGGCGCGCGGCGACGGGGGAGACATGGCGGAACCTGAGCCCTCAGGGGCGGACATCGGCTACATCAGCGTGACTTTCGAACGGGTCCTGGACCAGGCCCTGAACTCCCGGCGGATCAGCGATGCGCTGGAGCGGTCCGCCGGGACGCTCAACCGGGAACAGTTGCGGACCCGCGCGCTGCGGGAGCGCACCGCCATCGCCGCCGTGGCGGCCGTCGAGTACCGCGCGTACACCGAGAGCAAGGCCTTGGCAGCCGAGCAGACCGGTGAGCGCGACAGCAACGGCAACGGCAACACCGGCGGGGGCGGGCTGCTCCCCGTGCTGGCGGTGTTCGTGCCGAGTCTGTCGGCCGTCGCCGCGGCGGTGTTCCTGGTGTCCGGGCTCGCCCTGCGCGCCTTCGGCGGGCGCCCCTACATCGGCGCGGGACTGCTCACGGCCGGGTTCGTCGCGGCGGCTGTGGCCGTCGGCGGCGCGGTCGCCGATCTGGCCTGTCTGCTGGTCGCGGCGGCCCACAACCGCTCCGCGGTGGACGACGGGGCGCCCGCCGGCGAGGACGCGGAGGTGAAGCGGGCGCGCGAAGCGTGGCAACTCGCCCTGCGGGAGCGCGGGATGATGCCGTTCCTCCTCGCCCGCCTCGACGAGGCCGACACCAGGGACCACGTGTGACGTACGTGTCCGGCCTCCGGCAAGAGGATCGAGTGGAATTCGAACGAGTGCTGCAGTGCGCACTCGACGTCGTCGACATCCGTTCCGCACTGCGCCGCGACCCCACCGGAAGGGCCGCGAGACGGCTGCGGGACCTGGCGCTGGAAGCCACGGAGGAGATCGCCTCCGCGGCGGCCGACGAGTACCGCGACTACCTCGCCGCCCGTGAGACCCGTGACGCCCGTGAGGCCGCCGAAGGCGGGCTGTGGCCCGTTCTCGCCGTGCTCACCCCCGTGGTGGCCGCCGTCGCGGCGGCGGTGCTCCTGCTGATCGGGTACGGAGCGCGTCTCGTCGAGGTGGCCGCCGGGTTCGCCACGTCGGTCGTCACGGCGGGCTGGGTGCTCGCACTCACCGCGGCGCTCACCGCGTGCGTCGGTCTCTGGGCCCTGTTGCGCACGGCCCTGCGTCAGCGCGAGGGTCAGCGCGAGGGCACGTCCGACGGCCGCCGGGAGCCCGCCGGTGGAACCGACGTGGACCGGGCCCGGGAGAGATGGCGGCAGGCCCTGCTGGAGCGGGGCTTGTTGCCCTACCTGCGGAGCCACCTGGTGGCGGACGCCTAAACTGGGTCGGCGCGGACGCGGGCACGAAGGCCCGGGGCGGGACAGGAGAAGAGACTGTGACGGCATACGCGGGTGGCTTCGATGATCCGCCCGTTGAGGTGCTGGCGGACGCGGCCGCCGCGTTCGGACTGCTGGCCTCCTCGCACCGGCTGCACATCATGTGGGCCCTCGCGCAGGGCGAGAGCGACGTGACCCACCTCGCGGAGCGTGTCGGCGGCGCCCTGCCCGCCGTCAGCCAGCACCTGTCGAAGCTGAAGCTCGCGGGTCTCGTCCGCTCCCGGCGCGAAGGCCGCCGGCAGGTCTACTACGTCGACGATCCCGATGTCGTGACCGTGGTGCGCGTGATGGTCGGACAGCTGGCCGCACGTGCCGAGGAGGCATCGGCACCCGTACGCAGGCTGCGCGGGATCGGTGGCTGAGACGTCCGCGACGGCGGGAGGGGGCGCCGAGCGCCCCACCTCCGCGGACGGCCCGACGGCAGAGGAACCCCAGGTCTTTCAAGCCACTTCGGGCGGGGAGGAACACGGCGAACCGACCGCGCTTCAGCTGCTCCGGCGGCTGGACAGCGGTCCGCGGGGACTGACGCAGACGCAGGCCGACGAACGCCTCGCCCGGTTCGGGGAGAACATCCTGCCCGCCCGGCGCCCCGTTCCCTGGTTCGGGCGGTTCCTGCGCAGTCTGCGGGATCCGTTCACCGCCGTACTGCTCTGCCTCGGCCTGGTCTCGGCGCTCGTGGCCTCCTGGGGCACCGCGAGCGTGATCACCGTACTGGTGGTGGTCAGTTGTGTGCTGCGGTCGTCCGGTGAGCACCGGGCCGACCGTTCGATGGCGGCGCTGCGTGACCTGGTCGCCAGCACCGCCACCGTGCTGCGCAGGACCGACGCGGACGCGGTACCCACCGACCATGACCTGCCGGTCGACCAGCTGGTGCCGGGGGATGTGATCCGGCTCGGTCCGGGCGACCTGGTCCCCGCCGACGTACGGCTGCTGCGGGCCGGCGGGCTGACCGTGTACCAGGCCGCGCTCACCGGAGAGTCGGTGCCGGTCGCCAAGTACCCGGTCGACGCGCCGGGCGCCACGGCGGGCGAGCTGTTCGAGCAGTCGCAGCTGTGCTTCCAGGGCAGCAGTGTCGCCTCTGGCAGTGGCACCGCCGTGGTCGTGGCGACCGGTGCGCACACGCGGTTCGCCGAGGGGTACCGGGACCCGGGGCGGCGGGAGGCGAGCGCCTTCGACCGGTCCGTGCACGGCATCTCCTGGATACTCATCCGGTTCATGCTGCTCACCCCGCCGCTGGTCCTGATGGCGGGCGCGGCCCTGCGCGGGCGGGGCCTGGAGACCCTGCCGTTCGCCGTCGCGGTGGCGGTCGGGATGACCCCGGAGATGCTGCCGGTCATCGTCACGACCTGCCTGGCCCGCGGGGCGTCGCTGCTGGCCCGTACGCACGGAGTGATCGTGAAGCGGCTGCCCGCGCTCCACGACCTCGGCGCCATCGACGTGCTCTGCGTGGACAAGACCGGCACCCTCACCCAGGACCGGCCGGTCGTCGACCGCGCGCTGGACGCGGACGGCGAGGACGCGCCCGAGGTACTGCGCCGGGCTGCCGCGGCCGCCTGGTGGACGCTGCAACTCGCCGACCTGCCCGCACCCGACGCCCTCGACGAGGCGCTCCTGCACACGGCCGACGAGGACGACCTGACGGCGTACGACGGGATCGCGGCGCTGCCCTTCGATCCCGTACGCCGCCTCGCCACCGCCGTCGTACGCACCCCCGGCGCCGTCGGCTTCCACACCCTGCTGGTCAAGGGCGCCGTCGAAGCCGTACTGGAGCGCTGTGCGCTGGAGCCGGAGACCCGTGCACGGCTGCTCGCCCGCGCCCACGAGCTGACGGACGACGGGCTGCGCGTCCTGGCGGTCGCCACCGCCGTCCGCCCCGCCCGCCACCGCGACTACACCCCGGCCGACGAACGCGGCCTCACCTTCGAGGGGTTCGTCACGCTGCGGGACGCGCTGGTGCCCAGCGCGGCCGACGCACTGCGGGTGCTCGCCGACCGGGGCGTCGCCGTACGGGTGCTGACCGGGGACCACCCGGGCACGGCCGCCCGCGCCTGTCGCGACCTGGGCCTCGACCCCGGGGAGGTACGCACCGCCGCCGACCTCGACGGTCTCACGGACACCGAACTCGGCGAGCTCGCCCGTCGCACCACCGTCTTCGCCCGCTGCACGCCCGAGCACAAGGCGCGTATCACCGTCGCCCTGCGCGCCCGCGGACACGCCACCGGCTACCTCGGCGACGGTGTCAACGACCTGCCCGCACTGCACGCCGCGGACGTCGGCATCTGCCCGCGCGACGCCACGGACCTGGCCCGGGAGAGCGCCGACGTGGTGCTGGCCGACAAGGACCTCACCGCGATCTCCCACGCGATCACCGCGGGCCGCTACTCCAGCGGCAACATCGGAACCTATCTGCGGGTCACCCTCTCCTCCAACCTCGGCAACGTGATCGCGATGCTCGCGGCGGGCATCCTGCTGCCCTTCCTGCCGATGCTGCCGACACAGGTCCTCGTGCAGAACATGTGCTTCGACGCGGCCCAGCTCGCCTTCGCCTACGACCGCCCCGCGCCGGGCACCCTGAAGCGCCCCACCGTGCTGCGCTCGCGCGATCTGCTGGGCTTCATCACCGGCTTCGGCCTGCTGAACGCCGTCGCCGACCTCGCGACCTTCGGCGTTCTCGCACTCGCCGTGCACGGGCCCGGGACGGCGAACGACGAGTCCGTGTTCCACTCCGGCTGGTTCACCGAGAACCTGCTCACCCAGGCCCTGGTGATGCTCCTGCTGCGGCTCGGCCGCCGGGGCGTCGAGGGCCGGCGGAAACCGGGTCCCGTCGGCTGGGGCGCGGCCGCCCTCACTGCCGTCGGCCTCGCGCTGCCGCTCTCCCCGCTCGGCCCGCCGCTGGGCATGACCGCGCTGCCCGCCCTGTACTACCTGCTGCTCGCCGCCGTCCTCGGCCTGTACGCGGTGGGACTGGTGGCCACGCGGTCACGCTACGAACGCCGTCGCTCCGAGGACCAGGGCGAAGACGAGTGCGCATACGCGTAGGCGTACGTGTACGACCACGGGATCTCGCACAGTGATCAAGGTCCGCGCGGCGAGCGCATCCACGACGGAGGGTGACGCGGGCTTACTCTTCCCTCCAGCGATTCGCCTCGGCGCACCGGTGAACGGGCGGAAGGGAGAAGGCGGGACATGGCCGCATCCTGGACGCGGTGGCGGTGGCTCACTCTGCTGGTCCTCGCCCTGGCCCTCTACGTCATCGTGCGGGCGGCCAACACCCCGCAGGCCACCCCTTCGCACGACCCCCCTCCGCGTGCCACTCCTTCGCCCGCCACCTCTTTGTCCGCCACCGCTTCGTCGGCCACCACGCCGCCTGGGACCACGCCGCCTGGGACCACTTCGCCTCCGGCAGACGCGGTCTATCCGTAGGACAGGTTGGAGCACACGTCGTCGTCGGCGGAGCGCGCGTCACGCGCCACCGAAGTGGGCAGGGCGGTGGGCGTGGACGTGGGTGAGGCCGGGGCCGACGTGCTGCCCGTGGTGACGTAGGCCCGGCCCAGGACCACGTCGACGCCCGCGCCCGGCACGGACTTCAGCTCGGCGCCCGGAAAGAGCCGGGCGACCGTCTGGGCCCGGGTCCGCAGGCCCGCGCCGTACTCGATCACCGTGCCGGCGCGGTCCCGGTCGACCGCGTTCGCGGTACGGGTGACGGTGAAGCCGTGCTCGGTGAGGGCCGTCGCGGCGCGCGAGGCCAGGCCGCGCGTGGTGGTGCCGTTGTAGACGGCGACGTCGATACCGTCCCCCGAGACCTCCGCGGCGGTACCGGGCGCGGTGGCCGTGGCGGTCCGCCCGCCCCGCTCGCCCTTCTTTTCGCCGGCGTCGGTGCCGTCGAGGGTGCGGTCGGCCTTGAGCGCGGCCCACAGCTGATCGGCGTCCGGCTGGACGATCGCGACCCGCTCCCCCTGGTAACGCCACGGGATGGTGGCGAACTTCGTGTCGTGGAGATCGATGTTCTTCAGCGACATCGCGAACCCGATCAACCGCTTCGCCGTTCCCAGACCCGGGTCGACGGTCAGCGACTTCGTCGCGGCGTCGGCGAGCGGCAGCAGTCGGGTCGGGGTGAGCCCGTCGCTCTTCACCTTCTTCACCAGGCTGGCCACGAAGGCCTGCTGGCGTTTGATGCGGCCGATGTCGGAGCCGTCGCCGATGCCGTGCCGGATACGGACGTAGTCCAGCGCCCGCTGCCCGGAGAGGTTCTGCTCACCCTTTCTGAAGAGCAGCCCGCCCCGGGTGGCGCGGTGGGGGTTGAGATCCTTCTCGTACACGTCCTGCGGGAGGCACGCCTTCACCCCGCCGACGACCCGCGTCAGGGCCGCGAAGCCCTTGAAGTCGATGACGACGGTGTGGTCGACGCGCAGGCCGGTCAGCTTCTCGACCGTGTTCTGGGTGCAGGCCGGATTGCCCTTGGCCGTCTGCCCCACGGAGTACGCCTCGTTGAACATCGTGTTCGGCCGTGTCCTGGTCCACGTCCCGTCCGGGAGCTTGCACGGGGGGAGGGTGACCAGTGTGTCGCGGGGGATCGAGACGGCGACGGCGTGCCGGTGGTCGGCGTAGACGTGCAACAGGAACGCCGTGTCGGAGCGGCCGATGTCGCCCTTGTCGCCACCGCCCAGCGCGCTGTTTCCGTCCGTGCGCGCGTCCGAGCCGATGACGAGGACGTTCTCGCCCTTCGTCGAACCGGCCGGCCGGTCCTTGGAGAGGCCGTCGGCGCCGAAGGTGTCGATGTTGCCGTTCAGCTTCAGATAGATCCAGCCGAGTCCGGCCGTGCCGAGCAGGAGCACGGTCAGGGCCACGACGAGGGCGATCCGCAGGGGGCTCCTTCTGCGGCGCGGCCGCCGTGCCTGGTCGCTGGTCGTCACACGTGAACTCTCATCCGTCCGACTCATACGTAGGGGACGCTCGGCGCCGCCCGATGGTTGTAAAGTTGCGCAATGTGGCAATAGTGGCGGGCGCTGGGTGGCTACGAGGCGGGCTCGGCGGTCCATGTGATGTGCGGAGGTTCGACCCGCGCGCACAGGGGGTTGCCGTGCGCGTCGGTCAGGCCGAGGCGTCCGACCAGCAGGCCCTCACGCGCGGCGGCGGCGAGCACCTCGGCGGGGATGACGTCGAGCATGAGCTTGGCGCGCCGGAACATGCTGAAGACGCCCGACTCGTCGACCGTGCCCCATGACAGGTAGACGAACCGGCGGCCCAGACGGTCCTGCACGTAGGGCCCTTTGACGTCCGTGCCGGCCGGTGAGGCGAGCGCGGTGCACTCCAGCGTCCAGGTCGCGAACGCGGCGTCACCGGGCTGCGGTTCGAGGAGTTCGGCCGGACGGTCCCGGCGTTGTACGGCCACGTGGATGTTGTCGTACGTCGGCGCGCCGCTGCCGGCGGGGGCCGGACAGGTGCGGCCGGGCAGGTCGACGGCGTCGATACGGATGAGCATGCCGACCATCATCCCGCCATTGCGGCGACGGTTCTCCACGAGCTGCCATGCGACAAAGGGGACAATACGATGAAAAACGGCCTCGCGTCTCACGGGGCGCCCCGGTGAACGAGCGGGGCGTACTGCCCAGATGGGGTGATGCGCGCACGGCGTGGCGGAGCGAGGCCTCCCCACCGGTGTCCTGTGCGGCCGATGTGGTCGCCGCCCACGCGGCGCCCGCCACCACGCCCGGCGCCGCGCCCCGCGCGACCTGCAACGTCGAAAGAGAGTCGAACGGCAAGTACCACCTGTGGGGTGTGGGATTCCCCGGTGGCGCCAAGGTGACCTTCTCGGGCTCCAGCACGGGCACCGTCTCGACGGACCACACGGGAAGGTTCGACGTCGACGGTCTGAGCGGAAGCAAGTTCGTCGTCAGGACGGCCCACGGGAAGACGACGCTCACCTGCGCAAAGATCAATCACTGAGGTCTCCGCGCGCTGCGCGGTTCTGGCGCACCGTCAGCCCAGTGGCCGCGAATCGACGTACCCCCAGGTCCCCGACCTGGGGGTTTCGCGCGGCGCGTGACGCCATGGAGGACGGGCCCCTAGCCGATGCCGACGCCGACGCCGACGCCGATGCCGCGCGTGAACGGCTCGAAGATGTGGCTGAAGGACCAGGTGTCCTGGGCGATGCCGGAACAGGAGTTGGCGCCGGCCGTGCCCACGCAACCGCCGTTGTCGCGCTGGAGCGCCCAGAAGGAGAGCGTGTCGATGCCCTTGGCGACCGCCCAGTTCTCCACCTTCACCGCGTCCTGCGTGGTGAAGGTCTCCTCCGGGCCGAAGTCGTCGATGCCGGGCATCTCGGTGACGCCGATCATGTGCCAGAGCTTCGCCGGGCTCTTCTTCGGGTAGAGCGCGGCGAGTTGGCCGTGCAGCCCGGAGGCGGCGGTCTTGGTGTCGGCCGCCATGTCGTGGGTGGCGCCGTCCCAGTAGTCGAACGTCATGATGTTGACGACGTCCACGCGCGCGCCGTTGTCGACGGCGTTCTTCAGCAGCGCCACGCCGTTGGGCGCGAGGCCGGTGGCGGTGGTCGGCAGCGTGTAGGAGAACTGCACGCTGCGGCCGGTCCGTTCGGCCCAGCGCTCCACCTTGGTGATGGCCTTGTTGCGGCGGTCGATCCCGGCGGTGTTGTTGATGGAGTCGGCCTCGATGTCGAGGTCGATCCGGGTGACGCCGTAGGTCTTGACGAGGCTTTCGTAGACCGAGGCGATGGCGTCGACATCGGTGCAGCTGTCGGCCAGTTCGGTGTTGGTGGTGTCGGCGCTGTAGCCGCCGAAGGACGGGATGACGTTGCCGCCGCGCGCCTGGATCGTGGCGATGTCCCCGCCGAAGGTCGCCTTGGCGATCGGCTGGGTGGCCGCGCCGTTCCAGTACGCGGTGCACGAGCCCGCCGCGGCCGTCTGGAGAAAGGCCATCGTGAGGTACTTGTTGCCCGACTCGGCGGCGAGCGCGGCGGGGCTCTCGCCCGTCCAGGCCTCGAAGTACGGCGCCGCCACATGCGCGGGCATGTGCCGCGCGACATGCGCGGGCGCCCGCTCCGCGGCGAGCGCCCCGCCTCCGCCGAGCGCGACCAGCCCGGCTGCGAGAGCGGTCGCGGTGGCGCCGGACAGCAGCGCGCGAAGTGGCCCAGATCGTCTCATTGAGGCTCCCATGGTGAAGGAAGAGCAGGTGGGACAGCGGGAATCCGGAAAGGTTCGTGCGATGTCCACCGGTCGGTACACGCCGGAGAGCTCTCCATGACCAAGGGCGAACAGGGACCATGGTTGGACTAGACCAATTGTCTGTCAAGGTTCTTTACAGTTAACTGTTCAAAACATGGCGCAGCCGCTCTCGGAACCGGGCTGTTCCCCGGGAGAGTCGCGCGGTGAGGGTGGTTCAGCAGCCGGTGCGGGTCGGCGTGAACTCCATGCGGGCGTGCTCGTCCGCGTGGCGGGCTTTGCCGTAGGTGGCCGGGGTGACCTGGTACCAGACGTCGTCCCTGGCGGTGTCGCCGTCGACGTTGTCCAGGCTCACGCACCACCGCTGCGGCCGAACGGTTCGTGTGTACGTCTCGGTGCCGCTGCGGACCTTCTTGCAGCTCTGGTACCGCTCCGTGGTGTACCAGGTGCGGGTCGTCCGGTGCGTGCCCGTGCCCGTGCGCTGGGTGTGCCTGACCTGCCTGGTGGCGGACGTGCACTTCCTGGCCAGGTGCGGGCGGGTGGCCCTGGTGGTCTTCGCGGCGAGGTGGCGGACCGAGTCCCTGAGCCCGGAGATGGTGTCCGGGCTCGGCGGGGCCTTCTGGACGGTGCCCCCACCGCTCTGGCCGACGTCGGTCACGGCTCCCGGGTCCACGCCGCGCGAGCCGCCCCCGCCACCGCCGCCGCACGCGCCCAGCCCGGCTATGAGAACCGCGGTCGCTCCGGCCACCAGCAGCCTCTTGCCGAACATGTCTCCCCCCGAGGTCAGCGGCGGTCAGCGTAACGGATCACCGGCCACGCGGCGCCCGGGGGAGCACGGGGAACCTTGCGCTGTCAGAAGACCTGTGTGAAACAGCCGAAGCCGATCACGAGCACCCCCACGATCGCTGTGAGGGCTCTGAGGACCTGTGGTGTTCTCGTCGTCATCCCGGACTCCTTTCTGTTCACAGGCAGTTGCGGACGAGCCAGTCGTCCGCGCTGTACGCGTCCCGCGCGGGGTCGGGCACCGTGGCGGGCCGCTCCTCGACCGTGTCCTCGACCCGAATGCGCTCCGGCAGCGCGCCGAACCGCGCCCGGCGTGCCGCCTCCGCGGCGTCGGGGGCCTTCTCCGTCCGCTCCGCCTGTGTCATCTCGCGTACCTCGCTTCGGTATGAGCACTTCGGTGTGAGCACCGCAGTCGGTGACATCGACCAGTCACCTGTTCAACTGGTGATGGTGTCCAGATGTTCCGGCCTCGCGCATCACCTGTCAAGATGGTGATGTGGATCTGGATCACGTCTTCGTCTGCGGGAACCCGGCACTCGACTTCGCCGCGACACTCCGCGCCCGCCGCTCGCTACGGTTCGAGATGCTCGCCTCGCCGGACCGCCTCGACGCCTGGTACCTGGAGTCCGGAGTCGTCGACTCCGTCGCCGGGAGCCAGGACTCCGACGTCGGGCGGGCGACGGCGGTGCGGGAGGCCGTCTACGCGCTGGTCACCGCCCGCCGGCTGGGCGACGCCTACGACGACGAGGCCCTGGCCGTGCTGAACGCCGCGGCCCGGAAGCCCGCGGCGACACCCCAGCTCACCCCGGCGGGCCGGTGGACGGCGGCGACCCCGGAGGAAGCGCTGTCGACCGTGGCGCGGCTCGCCGTCGAACTGCTGGCCGGACCGGATGTGCCGCTGCTCAAGGAGTGCGGCAACCCGGAGTGCACCCGCGTCTATGTCGACCGCTCGCGAGGCATGCGCCGGCAGTGGTGCGGCATGGAGTCCTGCGGCAACAGGATCAAGGCCGCGGCCTACCGTGCCCGTAAGAGGGAGACGCGGGCGGTCGCGACCGCCTGATCGACGGTCGGCGCGCGCACCGGCTCAGTCGCAGGCGGGTGACTCCTGCGGCGAGGATGCGTTCGCCGGCAGTTGGAACCACATGGTCTTGCCGGTGGCCGTACTGGTGCTGCCCCAGGCCTCGGCGAGCAGATCGAGCAGGTCGATGCCACGCCCGTTTTCCGCGTCGGTGTCGACGACACGCCGTACGGGCCCGGTGGGGTCGGTGTCCTCGACCTCGCACCGCAGGCGGGAGTCGCGCACCTGCAGGTTGAGCCGCAGCGGGCCGCGCGTGTGGCACAGGGCGTTGGTGACCAGTTCGCTGACCAGGAGCTCGGCCGTGTCGGTCAGGTCCTGCAGACCCCAGTCGCCCAGTTGCGCGATCACCAGGCGTCGGCCCCGGCGGACCGAGGTCAGCTCCCGCGGCAGGGGCCAGGAGGCGTCCCAGTCGGTGGCGCGGCCGCGAGGCGCGTCAAAGGGGCGTACGGGTGCCAGCGTGCGCGCCCAGAGAGCCTGGTGCCGGGCGATCCATGAGGTGAGTGCGGTCTTCCGTCCCGACTCTTCCTGTCGGCGGCGGCAAAGCCGGGCAACGTATCCCCTGCGCGAGGTCGCGGTGAGGCCGATGGCCTGGAAGGCCATGGAGAATCAGTCCCTTCTGAAGCGTCGGCGGCCGTGGTTGCCGCGGCGGCGGAAGTGCGCCGCTGACCGGGCAGGGCATGCCGGGCCTCGCATTCGCGTAGCACTCGCTACGTATTAAATATACGCGTAGCGGGCGCTACAGTAAATACCACAGCGAAGGCAATAAATCAGACATATCGATTCCGCCTCGCTCCGCCCCGCGCAACGGCAACCGCCGACCCGACCGCACTGGGAGCCCCCATGCCGCGCCCGCCCGACCCTGCCAAACGACGCGACCTGCTGGACCAGGTCCGCGAGTACATGATCCGCAATGGCCTGACGGACCTGTCCCTGCGCCCGCTGGCCCGGGCCCTGGCTACCAGCGACCGCATGCTCCTGTACTACTTCGGCACCAAGGAACGCATGGTCGCCGAGGCGCTCGCCCTGGACGAGCGGCGACCGCTCCTGCGCGCCCGGAGCCTGCTCGGCGCCGCCGGCGCTCCCAGGGACCCGGCGGGGCTCCGCGGTTTCATGGAGGAGGTCTGGCAGCAGTACAGCGACCCGGACCTGCGCGCCGCGATCCCCCTCTATCTCGAGATCATGGTCACCGGTCTGCTCCGTCCCGACCGGTACGGACCCGTCATGCGCGACGCGCTCACCGAGTGGAAGGGCCTGTGCACCTCCGTCTTCCGTGAGATGGGTCTGCCCGAGGCGCGAGCGCGCACGGAGGCCGTCCTCCTGGTCGACGCGTCCTTCGGGCTGGTCGTCGGCCCCGTGGTCGACGGCGACTGGGACGAGGCCGACGCGGCCTTCCGCGTCCTCCTCGACCGCCTCGAACCCGGCTGGCGAGCCACGTAGCGAACGCCGCCCCGGTGCGCGCGGCGCTGTGGGGGACGTCGCGCGAGGGGACATACAAACCGGTACGTTGGGAATGAAGGGCGCATCTCCTCCCCCTGTGGGAGTCCCACCATGCGCAGGATCAGTCAGCGCTGCTTGAGCGCGGTCGCGGGCCTGGCCGCCGCCCTCGTCGTCGCCCCGCCGGTGTCGGCCGCGACATCGACCCCGCACGGTCGGCCGAGCGCCCAACAGCACACGGAAACATTCCAGTTGGTCGCCAAAAAGACCCAGTGAGTCCCCGTTCCGCACGCCGGAGTGGGCGGTGCGTCGACGTCGAGAAGAAAGACCTCCGCATGGACCTGAAACTCGAAGTCATCGTCTTGCCCGTCTCCGACGTCGATCGGGCCAGAAGTTTCTACGAGGCGGTGGGATTCCGGATGGACGCCGACCACGCCGCCAATGACGACTACCGGGTGGTGCAGTTCACGCCGCCCGGCTCCGAATGCGCCATCATCTTCGGCAAGGGGGTGACCTCCGCCGAGCCCGGCTCGGTCCGAGGCCTGTACCTCATCGTCCCGGACATCGAGAAGGCCCACGCGGAGCTCAGCGGCCGAGGCGTCGAGATGAGCGAGGTGTTCCACGACGCCGGAGGGATCTTCCAGCACGGCCACGGCGCCCAGGGGGTCACCTACCAGGGCGGGGAGGCGGAACGGGTGCCCGGCCCGCACCCCGACCGCGCCGACTATGGCTCCTACGCCACCTTCAGCGACCCGGACGGCAACGGCTGGGTGCTCCAGGAGGTGAGGAAGCGGGCCCCCGGCCGCTGACACCACGTGCCCATGACAGGAGAACCAGGCCGATACCCGGAGGCAGAGATGACGGGCAGCGAACCCGACCACGGCCACGGCCTCGCCGACCGGACGGTCGTGGTCATCGGCGCCAGCGCGGGAATCGGACTCGAGACGGCCCGCCAGGTACGTGCGGACGGCGGCCGGGTGGTCCTGGTCGGCCGCAACCCCGAACGGCTGCGGCAGGCCGCGCTGGAGCTGGACCCCGTCGCCACAGCCGCGTTCGACGCCACCGACACCGACCGCCTCCGGCAGTTCTTCCAGGACCTGCCCGGACCGGTCGACCATGTACTGGTCACAGCCGGCGGCCCCTACTACATGCCGTTGGAGAGCATGGACCTCGCCGACGCCCGCCGCGCGTTCGACGAGCGCCTCGGCATGACACTCGGGGTCGCCCTCTACAGCCGTGACAAGATCCGCGCCGGCGGCACCCTGTTGTTCATCGGCGGCACCGGCGGCCGACGCCCCGGTGTCGGCCTGGCCATCGCGTCGGCAGCCACCGCGGCTCTGCCCGCCCTCGTCGCCAACCTGGCGCTCGAAATGGCGCCGGTCCGGGTGAATCTCATCGCCGCCGGGTTCGTCGACACACCCCTGTCGGCCTCACTGCTGGGGGATCAGGTCGATGCCCGGCGCGAGGAACTGCGCACCAGGCTTCCCATCCGACGGGTGGTCGGCCCGGCCGATGTCGCCGCTCTCGCCGTGCACATCATGTGCAACGACGCGCTCACCGGCGCCACGTACGACATCGACGGCGGCCAGCAACTCCTCTCCCACTGAGAACCGCCACGGCCTCCTTGTCCGGTGCCGCTGCGTCGATTCAGGAGACGGTGAAGTTCAAGGTGGCGGCGGTGCCGTGAAGCGAGCGCGGCCGTGAGCGCACGGATCACGACCCCTTTCACGGCCGCGTCCACCGCCGCCGAGGTGGCCGACGACCTCTCCTGACCCGCAGTCAGGTGTCGGGGTGTGGTCAGGGTTTGCTCAGGGATGTTCCCTGATCAGCTGGGCCGGCGGGCGCAAGAGACTCGTGGGCGGGCCGTTCGACCGCCGGTCCGACCGCCACCACTCCGGAGAACCTCACTGTGAACTACTCTGCCGCCCTTACCCGTTGGACCACCGTGACCGCGTCCGGCGCCGTGCTGGTCGCCCTGGCCGCGGGGATGGCCGCTCCCGCCTCTGCCGTCACCCCGGCACCGGCACCGGCGCCCGCCACCGCCGCCGCGACCGGCGCGCCGCTGCCAGGGCTCGACCCGGCCGAGCTCCGGGCGGCCATCGGTGGCCTGCCGAACGCGGACGTCACCGGAGCGCTGCTGCGGATCACCGGCAGCGCGGGCCACTGGTCGGGCACCTCGGGCGTGGGCGACCTGGAGACAGGTCAGGGCGTCCCGACCGACGCGCACATCCGGATCGGCAGCATCTCCAAGGTCTTCACCGCCACCATCGTCCTCCAGCTCGCCGCCGAGCACCGGATCGACCTGGACAAGCCCGTCCAGCAGTACCTTCCGGGCGTCCTGCCCGCCGACCTGCCGCCCGTCGAGGTCGGCCGGCTGCTCAACCACACCAGCGGCCTGCCGCGCGGCGCCGCGAGCCCGGACTTCGGCGACGGCAGCCCCGAATGGTTCGCCGCCAACCGCCTCAAGAGCTTCACCCCGCAGCAGGTGGTCGACCTGATGGCAGGCCGGCCGATGGAGTTCGCGCCGGGCACCGCGCAGCAGTACAACGGGATGAACTACTACGTCGCCGGCCTGCTGGTCGAGAAGATCACCGGGCACACCTTCGCCCACGAGGTGCGATCCCGGATCACCCGGCCGCTCGGACTGCACGACACCTACGTCCCCGACGCCGACGACTCGCGCCTGCCCGGCCCGCACTCCCACGGCTATCTGACGGTCACGTCCTCGGACGGCACCACGCACCCGGTCGACGTCACCGAACAGAGCCCCTGGCCCTGGGCCGAGGGCGGAATGATCTCCACCCCCGCCGACCTCGACCGTTTCATGACCGCTCTCTTCCGCGGCCGTTTCCTCCCGCCGGCCCAGCAGGCCGAGCTCTTCACCGTCCCCGACGTCCCCAGCTTCCACAGCAGCCAGTGCCGCACCGAGGCCGACGCAGGCCGTGCCTGCATGACCATGGGCATCATGCGGGTGAAGGCCTCCAACGGAGTCGTGGTCTGGGGCAAGACCGGCTCCCGCCCCGGCTACACCAGCGGCGTGTTCGCCACCCGCGACCTCTCCCGCAAGGTCGTCTACTCCGTCAACCCGACCAACCTCAACGGCACCGAGATGCGCTACATCCAGCAGATGGCCGCCGCCTCCTTCGGCACCTTGGTCCCGGCCACGAACTGACCCCGTGCGACCGCCGAAGGGCCGTGTGGCCGGTCGCCTCCGGCGATTCATCAGCCTCGGCGGCGCCACGCGCGGCGTACGCGCCGGTCCCGCGGCACGGAGGCCCTCAGGTTCTGTTTTCGCTGGTCGTAGCAGTGACGGCGCCGTGTGCGCCAGCAGGATGAGCTGCCTGTAACAGGGGTACCGTGAACTCGTGACCTACGGCGCAAATGCGAAGAAACCTGAAATGTGATGCCATGCCTCGCCGCCGCACCGATTCGTCCAGTGGGACCGCAGAGCTGCTGAACACGCTCGGTGATCTCACCGGCCGGGTGCTGGACCTGATCAAGGTCCAGCAGGCCCGCGTGGAACTCGCTGCAGCGCTGCAGCGCCAGGTCCTCGCCGCCGAGCTGCCGGTCCTGCCCTACCTGCAGGTGGCGGGACGGTACGCACCTGCGCGGGCCGGACTGGACATCGGCGGCGACTGGTACGACGGCTTCCTCATGCCGGACGGCTCGGTGGGATTCGTGATCGGAGATGTACAGGGCCACGATGTCGAGGCCGCGGCTCTCATGGGGCAGGTGCGCACCTGCCTGCGCGCCGTCGCCACCGCCACCACGGACCCGGCGGAGGTGCTCCGGCGCACCAACGATCTGCTCGTCGCCATGGACTGCGGGCTGTTCGTGACCTGTTCGTTCCTGCGCTTCGACCCGGCCACGAGCGAGCTCACCGACGCCCGCGCCGGGCACATCCCCGCCGTCTGGGCCACGGCCGACGGCTGCTGCGACATCGTCCTGAACGACGGCGGTCTGCCGCTGGGCATACAAGCCGGCGAGAGCTACCGGTCGACCCGCCGACAGCTCTCTGGCGTGGGCGCGTTCGTGCTGCTCACCGACGGTGTGGTGGAAGGTCCCAGCTATCCGATCGAGGAAGGGCTCAAGCAGGTGGCCGACCTGCTCGTCGGAGCCTGTCGCACCGACCCCGAAGAGCTGGCCGCACTGGTGATCAAGGTGGCGGATCTCACCGGCCACAGCGACGACGCCGCGGTCCTTGTCCTTCGTTACGGAGGGCTCCAGGAACAGCGGCAGGACGAAAGATGAGCGGCATGCGAGGCGTCGGCGACCCCTGCGGGGTACGGCTCGCCCGGTGTGACCGCCGGGGTGGGCGAGCATGAGCAATGCGGCGCGCGATGAGCGGCTCCGGCGGTACACCGTCCAGGGCCTTCAGCTGGCTGCCGTCGCAGCCGCCTACTACGTCAGTGCCAAGATCGGGTTGCAGCAGCAACTGGTGAGAGGGCAGGTCACGCCGATGTGGCCGCCCACCGGCGTCGCTGTCGTCGTCCTGCTGCTCTGGGGTCTTCGCATGTGGCCAGGAATCGCTCTCGGGGCGTTCGTGGTGAACGTGATGCTCGGACCGTCGATCCTCCCCGTGCTCGCCATCGCGGTGGGCAACACGCTCGCCCCGGTCTGCGCCTACCTCCTCCTGCGGCGTGTGGGATTCCATGCCGCACTCGACCGGCTGCAGGACGCTCTGGCTCTGGTCTTCCTCGGGGCCTTGGGCGGGATGCTGATCAGCGCGACGCTCGGTACCACAGTCCTGGTGGCCTCCGGCGCGCTGGCGGTCCATGACTTCTGGCCGACCTGGTCGGTGTGGTGGACGGGCGACGCGATGGGGGTCCTGGTCATCGCGCCGTTCCTGCTGGCCGTGCGCACCGTCCGATGGCCACGCGGCGTACCTGTCCTGCGCTGGGTGGAGGCGGTGGCCCTGCTGGGCGGCACGGCCGCGGTCGGCGTGGTGGCCACTCACAGCTCGGTCGACCTTCTCTTTCTCGTCGTCCCCTTCCTGATCTGGGCGGCCTTCCGCTTCCAGCTGGTGGGCGCCGCGCCCTGTGCGCTGATCGCTTCCGTGATCGCGATCGACGCGGGTGCCGCCGGGGCGGGTCCGTTCTCCGGTCACGATCTCCTCGCCAAGATGGTCATCCTGCAGGCCTTCAACGGCACCGTGTCACTGACGGCCCTTCTGCTCTCGGCGGTCGTCACCGAGCAGAACCGCACCCTCCGGGAGATCGAAGGGGCCTGCGAGCGCCTGAAGGAGGCGCTGTCCCGACTCGCGCCGGACGAGACACTCGACCACTGGCCGTCTTCCCGCCCGGAAAGGCCGGATCGCCAGAAGTGGCATCGCCCTTGAAACGCGCAGGGTTTTGGCTGCTGGAGTCGGCCTCTCGGGCCAACAGAGCCGGAGCGGTCGCCAGCACCGCCAACCGGCCACGATCAGCAGGAGTCGACCGTGTAAGAGGATCAACGGCTCGAAGCGTACGAGCGCTCTGCGCGCCTGGATGCGGCTTTACGCCGTGATCACGTCGGGCACAGCGAGATCATCGCGCTGCCGCTGATCCCCTCGGCTCGTGAGGACGGGTTCCGGAAGCGACGGCGAGGATGTCGTTGATCGCTTCGCGCAGGCTCCCGAAGTGACGGTGCACGCCGTCCACCGCAACGGGTGCGTTGACCCCCCACACCGTCATCCCGGCACGCAGCCCGGACCGCACACCGGAGGGTGCGTCCTCGATGACCAGACAGTCCCGCGGCTCGGCACCGAGCCGCTCGGCAGCCAGTAGATAGGGGACGGGCGAGGGCTTGCCCTCCTCGACGGAGGCGGCATCGATGATGAGGCTCGGGACCGGCAAGCCGGTCCGGGCGAAGCGGCCGCGCACCCGGTGCTCGTAATTCGACGTCACCAGTGCCCAAGCCTCCGGCGGCAGAGCGTCCAGCAGCTCGGACGCACCGTCGAAGGCCGCATACGTGCCGGACCGGACGTCCTCGTCCTCGAGTTCATGCAGCGCGGCCAGGCACTCCTGCGGCTCACAGTCCGGAACGACCTGCGCGAAGGTCTCCAACGGTCTTGTCCGCAAGGCCACTTGGTAGACCTCGTCGGGGTCGAGTCCATAGCGCTCCGCCCACACCCCCCAAACCCGGCGCTGGTTGTCCACGGCATCGATCAACGTGCCATCGACGTCAAACAGGACGTACTTCCTGGCTCCGGGCCGAGCAGGTTCACCAATCATGTCCTGATCATGTCATGTCCTGATCGTGCCATCAGGCCCCCGAGCAGGCAGTTTGCACACCTGTGCTGCGGCCACGCGGCTCCATCCGACTCGGAGGACCCCAACTCCGTGTCGAACTCCGTGTCGACGCATCAGGTGCCTCTCGACCGGCGGGCCAGGAGCTTGCCCAGTTCCCACAGGAGCAGGAGCGCGAGAGCGGCCAGCAGCGCCCAGCCGAACTGCCGCGCGTCGATCTGGGTCGTCCCGAGGATGCGGCGGAGGCCGTCCATCTGGGTCACCAGCACCGCGAGCACGAACTGGGCCAGTGCCACCCAGTTCATCTGCTTGCTGTCGAAGGTGGACGTCGTCAGCACCGAATCCGTCTCGCTGCGGCACTCGAACGCGGCCACGATCAGACAGAGGGCGAAGGCGGTGAACGCGATCGACCGACCGGTCTCGACGCTGTCGAAGTGGGCCTGACCGAGCTTGATCAGTCCGAGCAGGACGACGGTGATCGCCAGCCCGCCGATTCCGACCGTGACCAGTACGGGCCGGGTGAGCACCGACTCCCCTCGCGGACGCGGCCTGCGTCGCATGAGCCCGGGGCTCTCCCGGTCGAAGCCCAGCGCGAAGCCGAAGGAGGCGTTGACCACGAAGTGGATCCACAGCACCTGCGGCGGGGTGAAGGGCTCACCGGCGGCGATGTTGAAGACGGTGGCCCCGAGAAAGGTCAGCACGAAGGTGACCAGCAGGAGAAGAACGAACCGGATGTACTTGGTGAGGTTGTCGTAGATTCTCCGGCCCTGCTCCACGGCGTAGACGATGGTGGCGAACTTGTCGTCGGAGAGGATCATGCGTCCGGCGTTCTTCGCCACATCCGTGCCGCTGCCCATGGCGATACCGATGTCGGCGGCCTTGATGGCGGGTGCGTCGTTCACGCCGTCCCCGGTCATCGCCACGACCTCGCCCTTCTTCTTGAGCGTCTCGGCGAGCAGCACCTTGTGCTCCGGCGCGACGCGCCCCACCACACCGATGCCGTCGATACGGGCGAGTTGCTCGTCCTCGCTCATGGCGGCGAAATCGGCGCCGAGGACCGCCTCGCCGGGGATGCCGAGCTGCCGGGCGATCGCCGCACCGGTGGTGACGTCGTCACCGGTCACCATGCGGACCCGGATGTGCCCGGCCTGGGCGCCGGCCACGGCGGTCTTGGCGTCCTCGCGGGGCGGATCGACCATGCCGACGAGACTGGTCATCCGCAGCTCGGTGACGTACGCGAGCAGGTCTGCGTCCGGATCGAAGCCGGCCGGGTCCAGGTCTCGGGTGGCCGCGGCCATCACCCTGCGCCCCTCGCCGCCCATCCGCTCGGTCTGTGCCTCGGCACGCGCGGCCAGTTCGGCGTCCCACGGGATGGTCTCGCCCGCCGCGAGCGCGGTGGCGGCCCGCGCCACCACCGCCGGGACCGCGCCTTTGACGAAGCATCGGACGACCTGCCGCCCGGCGGTGTCGACCGCTGAGTTGAAAGTGGCCATCAGCTTGTAGCCCGGGTCGAACGGCAGTGTGGCGAGCCGGGGAAGACTCTCCCTGGTGGCGTCGATGTCCAGCCCGGCCTTGTGCGCGAGCACCAGCAGCGCGCCCTCGGTGGGATCGCCCACCACCTTGCCGTCCACCAGCTTCGCGTCGCCGGCCACCACGTACGGCAGGATCGCGTCCTCGATGCCCGTGGAGGAGCCTGCCGCATGGTGGATCTTCCCGTCGAGCCCGTAGCCCGTGCCCGAGACGGTGTACCGGTCGGTGGGACTCACGACCTCGACGGCGGTCATCTGGTTCATCGTCAGGGTGCCGGTCTTGTCCGAGTTGATCGCCGACGTGAACGCCAGGGTCTCGACCGACGGCAGCTCCTTGACGATCGCGTTCCACTTCGCCAGGTTGAGGCTGCCGACGGACAGGATCGCCTGGGTCACGGTCGGCAGGGCCTCGGGGATGGCGGCGATGGCCAGCGAGACCGCGCTGACGAACAGGACGTCCCAGGCCTGGTCGCGTTGCCGCCCGAGGGCGAACATCACGACCATGGTCAGGCCCGCCGCCCCCGTGATCCACAGCGTCAGGGTGTCGAGTTCCTTGGTGAGCGGCGGTACCTCCTTCTCGGTGGCCGACAGCATCCCGGAGATCTTGCCGACTTCGGTTCCGACGCCGGTCGCGGTGACGACGAGTACGCCGCTGCCGTGAGTCACCGGGGTGTTCATGAACGCCATGTTCGTCTGGTCGCCGGGTGCCGGCCGGGCGCCAGGCAGCGCGCGGGCGTCCTTCGAGGCGGGAACGCTCTCGCCGGTGAGCGCCGACTCGTCGATCTGCAGGGCACTGGCCTCGATGATGCGTCCGTCCGCCGCCACCTGGTCCCCCGCGGCGATGAGCACGATGTCGCCGACGACGAGCTGTTCGGCGGGGATCTCGGCCTCCGTCCCGTCCCTGCGCACCCGCGCCGTCGCCTTCATCATCGACTGCAGCGCGTTCATCGCGCTCTCGGCCTTGCCCTCCTGACGCAGGCCCACGACCGCGTTCAGCAGGGTCAGGACGATCAGCAGGACCCCGGTGGTCCACTGCTTGATGAGCAGCGAGACGATCGCCGCGGCCACGAGGACGATCTGCATGTAACTGCGGTACTGCTCGAGGAACCGGCGCCAGGCCGGAGTTCGCTTCTCCTCGGGCAGCGAGTTCGGGCCGTGCGCGGTCAGGAGCTGCGCGGCCCGTGCCGCGGAGAGGCCGACCGCCGGATCGACGCCGAACGCGGCTACGACCTCCTCGGGAGCGCGCGTGCACCAGCCGTCCTTCGAAGCCCGAGGCTGTTCTCCCACGGAATCCGACCGCACCGTCATCGTTCTGCCTCCGATCCGTGGCCCCGGATGCGTCCGGGCCGGTCACCCGCCGCTGTGGACAGGCCCTAGCCGCGCTTCTTCTTCGTCGGCCTGTCTCTTGGGCCAGAGGTTCGAGCGGCCGACGGATGACGGGAGGCGTACGGATCGGCCGGGGCTCCGGCGGGGGCTTCCTGCTCCAGCTCCCGTTTGGTGGCGAGCAGATCCTTCCGCGCCTCTTCCCCCACGTCGGGGTACTGAGGATCGATGTCCATCAGGGCGTGCGCGAGGACCGCCGCCGCGCAGATCCGCGCGAACCACTTCCGGTCCGCCGGCACTACGTACCACGGCGCCCACTTCGTACTCGTGGCCGAGAGCATCTCGGAGAACGCGTCCTGGTAGTCGTCCCACCGGCGCCGCTCCCGGACGTCGGCCGCGGAGAACTTCCAGTTCTTCTCCGGCAGGTCGATCCGCTTCAGGAAGCGGGTGCGCTGCTCCTCCTTGGACAGGTTCAAGAAGATCTTCACCACTTTGAACCCGTTGTCCGTGAGATAGCGCTCCCAGTGGTTGATCTCCCGGTAGCGCCGGTCCCACAGGCCCGGCCCACGTGCGTCCTCCGGCAGCTTCTGCCGGAGAAGGTTCTCGGGGTGGACTCGTACGACGAGAACCTCCTCGTAGTGCGAGCGATTGAAGATGGCGATCTCGCCGCGTTCGGGCAGCCGCCGGGCGTAACGCCACAGGTAGTCGTGGTCGAGTTCCTCGGTGGAGGGCACCTTGAAGCTGCTGACCCGTACGCCCTGGGGATTGACTCCGCTCATCACGTGGCGGATCGTCCCGTCCTTGCCTCCGGCGTCGAGTGCCTGGAGACAGAGCAGTACGCCGTACGTGTCCTGGGCGGCCAGCCGCTCCTGGTACTCGGCGAGCAACGACACCCCGGTCCGCAGCAGCTCGGCCCCGTCCCGCTTCTTCAGACCGGCCTGGTAGCGAGGATCGAAGTCCCGGTCCAGGCGCACCTTCGACCCCGGTTCCACCCGTAGTGACCCGATCAGTGGCCCGATGAAATCCGCGATGCGTTCGGCTCTCTCGTCCGACATCACCTATCAGTCCTTTTCCGGGACCGGCGTTCGACCGAGGGGCGGGCGGCCCTCGGCCGCGCCACCATGTTCCGGACTCCCTCGCGGGCACAAAGTCCGGATTCCCTCGCGCTCATTGTCTGTGCGCCCGGACAAGATCGCCCCCTGAGGCCGAGTACACCTCGTGCGCCCGGTGCCGGGTTCACCCGCCGCGGGTGAGGCGAAGGCCACAGCACTGCCGAACGCTTGGCGTGGACGGGTCGCTGACGTGTGCCTGCCCGAGCTGCGGGAGTGCGTCGGACCGAGCAGGGAGGTCTTGTGAACCGGTACCCGCCCATCGCGGAACACGGCATGGTCGGCGATCTCCAGACCGCCGCCCTGGTGTCGTCCGGCGGAACCATCGACTGGTGGTGCACGCCCCGCTTCGACTCGCCCAGCCTCTTCGCCTCACTCCTGGACAGCGAACGCGGAGGGCATTGCCGTCTCGCCGCGCAGTCCCCGGACCCGGACGGCGACGGCGACGGCATGACGGTCCGACAGCTGTACCTGTCCGACACCGCGATCCTGGTCACCCGGTTCATGGCACCCGGCGGAGTCGGTGAAGTGGCCGACTTCATGGTGCCCGTCGACTCCTCGGCGCCGACGGACGTGCACCGTCTGGTGAGGGTCGCACGGGTCGTCCGGGGGAGCCTGCCCTTCGCCCTCACCTGTCGCCCGCGTTTCGACTACGGCCGTGCCTCGCACACGCTCTCGCAGAACGACGATCACTCTGCGCTGTTCCACGGCCCGGGGAGGGACCTGCATCTGCAGTCCACCACCGGCGTCGCGCTCCGCGCGGACGGCGACGACATCACCGCCCGCTTCACCCTGTCCGCAGGCCAGACGGCCGCGGTGGTGCTGACCAGCACGGCAAGCGGCGATCCCGCCCCGCAGCGCCCTTCCCTGGAAGGGGTCGCCGACGCATTCGAGACGTGCCGCGCCTTCTGGCTGTCGTGGCTGCGTTCCTGCGCCTACCGAGGCCGCTGGCAGGACATCGTGAACCGCTCGGCGATCACGCTCAAGCTGCTCACGTACGCTCCCACCGGGGCACCCATCGCCGCTGCCACCATGGGACTGCTCGAGCAGGTCGGAGGTGAGCGCAACTGGGACTACCGCTACACGTGGATCCGTGACGCGGCGCTGTCCGTCAGGGCGTTGATCGATCTGGGCTTCCAGGAGGAGGCGCACGCCTTCCGCCGCTGGCTGCGCGAGCGCATCGAGGGCGGAGGCGACGCCTCGGCGGACCCCCTGCAGATCATGTACCGCGTCGACGGCGATCCCCACCTGACCGAAGAGACCCTCGACCACCTGGAGGGCTACCTCGGCTCCCGTCCGGTGCGGGCGGGCAACGCGGCGGCCGACCAGCTGCAACTCGACATCTACGGCGAGGCGTTGGACGCGCTGATCGTGGGCGGTGACATCGGTGCGATCCGCGGATGGAAGGCGCTGAGTGACGTCCTGGACTGGCTCTCCGACAACTGGGACCAGCCGGACGAAGGCATCTGGGAGACCCGTGGCGGCCGTCAGAACTTCACCTACAGCCGGCTGATGACGTGGGTGGCGTTCGACCGCGGTGTCCGCGCGGCGACCGACTTCTCCCGCCCCGCCGACATCGCTCGCTGGACAGGCGCGCGGGACGCGGTCTTCCGCCAGATCGTCGAACGCGGCTGGCACGACAAGCGGGGGGCATTCGTGCAGCACTACGACACCGATGTCCTGGACGCCTCACTCCTGCTCATGCCGAGGGTCGGCTTCGTCTCGCCCCACGATCCGGACTGGATCAGCACCCTGGACGCCATGGACGAGGAACTGGTCAGTGACAGCCTCGTCTACCGGTACGACCCGAAGGCATCCCCCGACGGCCTGCGCGGCTCGGAGGGCACCTTCAACCTGTGCAGCTTCTTCTACGTCGAGGCGCTCGCCCGCAGCGGCAGGCTCAACCAGGCCCGCCACGCCTTCGACAAGATGCTCACCTACGCCAACCACGTCGGCCTCTTCGCCGAGGAGATCGGCCCCTCGGGCGAGCAACTCGGCAACTTCCCCCAGGCATTCACCCACCTCGCCCTGGTCACCGCGGCCATGGCGCTCGACGAAGAGCTGCAGAAGGCGCGGACCGGACCGCGATACGGCGACCACGGGCATCCGGCGACCCATGGCCTCACGGCGCCCGACGAGGACAGGGGCGGGGGCGATACAGGTGGTTGAGACGGCCGGGTCCGCACAGCCGACAGGACACAGACGTGTGCTTGCCGCCCTCGCCCTCGCCCAGTTCATCTGCAGCTTCGCCGGCTCCAACATGAACGTGATGATCAACGACATCAGCGAGGACCTGGACACCACCGTCCAAGGCGTCCAGGTGGCGATCACGATCTTCCTGCTGGTGATGGCGGCGCTGATGATCCCCGGCGGCAAGCTGACCGACCGCTACGGCCGCAAGCGCTGTTTCCTGACCGGCCTCGTCGTCTACGCGATCGGTGCCCTGCTGAGCGCGGCCGCCCCGGGACTCGGCGTTCTGATTCTCGGCAACTCGATCCTCGAAGGCATCGGCACCGCACTGCTCATCCCACCCGTCTACATCCTCACGACCCTCCTCTACCCGGACGTCACCTCGCGCGCCCGCGCGTTCGGCGTCGTCATGGCGCTGGGCGGGGTCGGGGCCGCCGCGGGGCCACTGATCGGCGGACTCATCACCACCGCGATCAGCTGGCGCGCGGCCTTCGTGTTCCAGGCCCTGGTGATCGCGGTGATCGTCGTGCTCAGCCGTCGCATCGAGGACCCGCTGCCCCCGGATCCCACCCGTTCCTTCGACGTCGCCGGGGCGGTGCTCTCAGCCGTCGGCCTCGTCCTCGTCGTCATGGGCATCCTGGCCGCGGACAACAACATCTGGCTCATGGTCGCCCTGCTGGTCCTGGGCGCACTCGTGCTCTGGTGGTTCTTCCACTCGGTGCGCGCCAGGGAAGCATCCGGCCGGGAACCGCTGCTGTCCCTCCGCCTCTTCCACAACCACACCTCCAACCTCGGACTCATCACCCAGAACATCCAGTGGCTGCTGCTCATGGGGACGTCGTTCACGGTGGCGGCCTATCTGCAAGTGGTACGCGGCTACGACGCCATCCAGACCGGAGTCATCTTCACGGCGGCCACACTGGGCCTGCTGGTCACGTCCCTGTCTGCCGAGCGCCTGGCCGGCCGGCACTCTCAACGCACCCTCGTCATGAACGGTTTCGCCGTGTCCGTCGTCGGCGTGGTCGCGCTCGTCGCCCTGGCCGGGAGTTTCTCCACCGCCTGGGCCTTCGTCCCCGGTCTCCTCCTCATCGGACTCGGACTGGGCGTCATGCTGACCCCGTCCGTCAACGTCGTACAGTCGAGCTTCCCCGAAGAACAGCAGGGAGAGATCTCGGGCCTGTCCCGAAGCGTGTCGAATCTCGGCTCGTCCTTCGGCACGGCCATCGCCGGCACCATCCTCGTCGCCGGCCTCACCAAGGGCGCCTACGCCGCCGCGATGATCACCCTGGCGGTCTTCGGCCTCGGCGGCCTGGCCGCGGCGGCGTTCCTCCCCCGGCAAACGGGAACCAGCACCACGCGCACCCCTCGGACGCGAGCCGGTTGACCCTCCGTACGACGCGGTCAGGCCGACGCGTCGGGCTTGACGATCGTGCTGACGAAGTCCCCGATGGCTTCGAGGGTGCGTCCCATCTGCTCGATCTGCGGGAAGTGCCCGGCGTCGGGGATCGGGGCGAAGTGGCCGCCCGGGAACGAGTCGGCGTAGCCGCGCCCGTACTTCAGGGGCGCTATGCCGTCCTCCTCGCCCCAGACGACCAGCACCGGCACGGTCACCCGGTGCAGTCGGCCGCGCAGCTTCGGGTCGTACGTGAACCCCTCGCCCCCGTAGACGGCGAGGGTCTTCTGGTTGGCGGCGGCCGCGGCCCGCTGCGCATCGCTGAACGAGGCGAAGTCGGGGCGGAACCGCGCGTTGGCGAAGGACAGTTGGCTCACGTCGGCCGGGGCCAGGGTGCGCGGGTCGACGACCCGGTTCTCCTTCATGTGGGCGTGGATGCCCACCGCGTTCAGCAGGGTCAGCGCGCCGATCCGGCCGTGGTTGTCGCGCAGGGCCATCTCGGCGGCGATCCAGCCGCCGATGGAGTTGCCGACCACCATGACGCCCTTCAGGTCCAGGGTGTCGAGCAGATCCAGGTACGCGACGGCCAGGTCGGCGACGGTGTCGAACCGCTCCGGGCGGGGGGTGCCGTCGAAGCCGGGGTGGGTCGGCGTGACGACGTACACGTGCTCGGACAGTGCGGAGGAGATCCCGGCCACCGTGCGCGGGCCGGCACCGCCGTGCAGCATCAGCACGCCGGTGCCCTCGGTGTTCTCGCCGTACTCCTGGATGGTGACGGACAGTCCGCCGGACAGGTCGACGGTGTGGCCGGACGGCTGCTGTGTCGTGGGACGCCGGGGCGGCTACCAGGAGAGGGCGTCCGCCGCGTTGTCCTGCCAGTAGGTGACGGTGGCAGCGCTGTTGAAGAAGACACCGCCGTGCGGCAGCTTCAGGGTCTTCTCCGTGTTGGTCGCATTGCCCTGCCTGTTGGTGAAGATCACGCCCAGGGTCTTCTCCTTGCTGCCCCCTTCGCCGTCGGGGGAGTACGTCGTGATGCCCGCGTACGCGGACTGGCCGGGCTTGAGCACCAGCACGGCCTGCGGAGTGGTCTCGTCAGCCCACGGCAGCGGGGCCTGGGCGTCGGCGCCGGCCCTCAGGAAGGGGGCGCTGTAGGCATAGCAGGGCTTGGTGCCGGTGTTGGTGGCCTTGAGCAGCAGGTGGTTGATCGGGCGGGAAACCTCGCTGACGGTCAGCTTGGTGTTCGCCGTCGTGCAGGTGACGACCGAGGACGCCTTCGTGGTGGCGGCGGAGGCGGTCTGCCCGGCGGCCTGGAATCCGACGAGCGCGAGGGCGGCGGCGACGACCATGGAGGAGGCGGCCGTGCGGGAGACGGAACGAGTAGTGCTACGCATGAAGGGGCTGCTTTCTCTGAACATCAGGAAGATGATCTTCCAGTTGTGAACTGTGTCGGTCGGTCTTGTCCTGGTCGTGCTGCGTGGGGTGCGGGTGGGCGCGCCGGAAGTGCGGGTCATGGAAGCGGAGTTGAGCGGGGCCGATCACCGTGTCCGGCGAGGCGTCGTGCTTGGATGGCCCAAGCCTGTGCCATGCGGCGTCCCCTCCGCCATTCCCTCGGGAATTTCGGGACGCTGGGATGCGCGAACCGGCTCTGAACTGGGGAAAAGTGACCTTCCTGGGAAGCCGAACGGAATGGGGGACTGGTGGGGGCGGCTGAGGAGATTGCTGATTTCGCGGCGCTGCTGCGCGAGTTGAAGCAGCGATCCGGGCTGAGTTACGAGGCTCTGGCGAAGCGGGCGCACATGAGCACCACGACGCTGCACCGGTACTGCAAGGGGGAAGGAGTGCCGGCCGACAACGCGGCCGTCGCCCGCTTCGCCCGGGTGTGCAAGGCGACTCCCGAGGAACTGGTCGAGTTGCACCGGCGCTGGGTCCTGGCGGACGCGGCGCGCGAACGCGCCCGGCGGGCCGCAGCGGAATCGGAACCGGAGTCCGCGGACCGGGCCGGAGCGTCCACGTCCGGCTCGGGCCAGGAGCCATGCTCCGCGCGGGAACGCACGGACCAGCCCCAGCCGGAGGCCGTGTCAGACGTTCCGCCCCCGCACCCGCCCCCGCAGCCGACCGCGTCCGCAACTGCGTCCACATCCATGAGCGAGCCGGGGGACCCTCCCGGGTCCGTCGACGAACCGTCGCCGCAGGCGGCTGTCCTCGCTCGCCGCACGCCGACGCTCATCCGCACCGCCCGCAGGCGGTGGGCCCTGATCGCGGCGAGCACCGCCGTCGTTGTCGCCGTGTCCACCGCGCTCACGGTCGACCTGAAGGGCGGGGGGACGGACCTGGCGGAGAACGGCCGGCCGGCCGGCACCGTGACCTCCTTCGGACAGTCGGCCTCCGCCGCCTCCACGCTGCACCCATCGGCGTCCATGTCCCCCTCCGCGCGTCCGGGCCGCTCCACGGCCCCAACCCCCGCAACGCCCGACGCCAAGCCGTCGGGGCACAGCACCGACACGGGCCGCGCCCAGGACAGTGATGAGGTCCCGCTCACGGTGAGCACCCGCACCTATGCCTGGGACGACCCGCAGTGCGAGGGGAAGTACCTGATCAACCGGCCGCCCGGCGAAGTCTCGCCACCGGTGATGGGGCAGGACGTGCCGGGCTGGGTGAAGGCGCACGGCGCCATCGCCGCCGACGGGCAACGGGTGGCGCTGACCGTCCAGGGCACCGGGGACGAAACCGTCGTCATCGAGTCCATGCACGTCCGCGTGGTCAACTCGAGCACGCCCCCGGCCTGGAACGCATACCTGGGGTCGTCGGGCTGCGGCGGAGGCGTGGAGACGAGGTCGTTCGACACGGACCTCGACGCCGGTCACCCCACCATCGTGCCGAAGGCCGGCCAGCGCGGTCTCCCCTACAAGGTCAGCCAGTCCGATCCCGAGGTGCTGTACATCACCGCCCACGCCAGTGCCCACGATGTGAACTGGTACGTGGAGCTGCAGTGGTCCAGCGGCGGCCGTCAGGGAACCACACGGATCGACGACCACGGAATACCGTTCCGCACCAGCGGCAGTCGGGGTCGTCCCGTCTACGAGTACCTGCTCGGCGGCACCGAGTGGTACAGCGTGGCGGAGAACTGATCTCCGGGGTCCCGACACCGAGGACATGTTCTGGGCCGAGGCGGACTGGACAGGGGGGCTACTTGTGCTTCCCGTTGCCCTTCGCGCCGCTTCCCTGGCCGTTTCCGGCCGCGTTGCCCGTGCCGCCGGAGTTGTTGCCGGAGGCGCCGGCGCTCCCCGCCTTGCCGTTGCCGGCGGTCCTGCTCGGCGCGGCTGTCGCCCGCGCCAGCTGCTCGGAGCAGTACGCGGCGACCTTGTCCTTCCCGCCGGCGGCCGTGACGAGCCGCTGCCAGGCCCGCGCGTCGAGCGCTTTGCCGCGATCCTTGACCTGCTCGTAGGCGTGGCAGTGGGCTTCGGTGTCCTGGGCGGTGGCCGGGCGGTCCGTCGGTCCGGGGACGCGGGAGGGCGCCGACGAGGCCTCACCGCCCGGCTGGTCCGGGGCGACCGCCGACGGGTGCGCGGTACCCTGCCCGGCACCGTCCCCGTCCGTGGACGAGCCGACGGAACCGATGGCCGCGACCGCGACTCCACCCAGCGTGAGGCTGGCGAACACCACGCCGAGCGTCATCTTCACAGGACGCCCGGCACGCCGCTCCGCGGGCAGCCGCCAGTCGTCCCGGCGCCGGGTACGCGCCCGGTGCGTGCCCGCGTCACGGGCGGCCCGGAAGGCGGTCAGGGCCCGCTGCTCGGCCTCGGGGTCGAGGTGGCCTCGGCGTAGGACGGCGCCCAGCTCCGTTTCCAGCGTGGCGGCGTCACGCACCTCCCACGGGTCGGACGCGGCGCCGCCAGGGTGCACACGTCGACGGCCCGGAACTCGGTCGCCGCCCAGCCGTTCACCCATGTCCGCTTCCGTTCCTGTTCGACCGGTTCGATTCGTTCGGTGTTCCGAGTCTGATGCCTGTCAGTCGGTCACTGTTGCCGGCGTCGTTCATTTCGACTCCCCCAGCGTTGGGGAAGCCTCATTCGTCACACCCTTGTCCGATTCACCGGCGACGCCCAGCTGGCGGGCGAGGCGTTTCAGGCCCCGGTGGGCGGCAGTGCGCACCGCTCCCGGGCGCTTGCCGAGGACGCGCGCGGCGGCGGGACCGTCCAGGCCGACGACGACCCGCAGAAGCACGGCCTCGGCCTGGTCCCGCGGCAGCCCGCGGACCAGTTCGAGCGCCCGCTCGGTGGACAGGGACTCCAGGGCCTCTTCATGGGTGCTGTGCCGGCTGGGCAGGTCCAGTACGTCCTGTTCGGTCCCTCCTGCCCGGGGCCGTACGCGCTGGCGGCGCAGATGGTCCAGCGCCCGGTGCCGGGCGATGGTCGAGGTCCAGCCGCGGAACCCGGCCCCGTCCCCCTTGAAACGACCGAGGTCACGGGCGATCTCCAGCCAGGCGTCGGAGGCCACGTCCTCCGCGTCGTCGCCGACCAGGCCGCGCAGATAGCCGAGCAGGCCCGGCTGCACGATCCGGTACGCGAACGCGAAAGCCGCCTCGTCGCCGTCCTGGGCCCGCGCGACCGCCGCGCCCAATTCCCCGTCGTACGCCTGTACACGCCGGGGTTGCCGTACCTGGCCCAAGACTGTCCTCGTTCGTACCGGGTTCATGGCGAGTGCGTGCCGTCCGCCGTGCTCCGGTCGCATCGACGGCCCCATGGTGATCAGCGTCGGTCCTCACAGAAGTGTCACAACGCATGGGCGCCCCTTCACGTCGTCGCCGGTGCCCGCCACCCAGCCGCCGAGGACGCGAGGGCGGGCGCGGGGAGCTCCCGAGAGCCGCGCCGCGCCGGGACCCCGCCCACTGCACGGGGTTCCGGCCGCCCCACGCACGTATCGGACCGGTGGCGGGCGGTCCGGCGCGGATCACGGACCTCACCGCGGCCGCCGGTCCCGGGGTTCGGGTTCGCCCGCCGTCGCGTCGCGGCACAGCAGCCGCAGTGAGCCGTGTCCGGCGAAGCAGCGGCGGGCCTCGTCGATGGGATCCCACGGCCGTCCCTCGGCCGTGCGGATCCTGTGGTGGCCGTCCGCCTCCCACCACTCGGCGCCCGTTTGGCGGACGATCACCTCACCCGCATACGCCCCGAAGCCGCGCAGCACGCTCTCCACGGCGGCGAAGGGTGTGTCCTCCCGCCGCAGGTCGTCGATCATCCGGTCGACGCGCCACAGGCTGGATGCCGAGTAGTCGAGGCGCAGCCGTGCCCCCTCCCGCATCGTCGCCACCGTGTCCGCCGCCCACCGCACGGGCCTGGCCGCCGCATGGGGTCTCGTCTCCTGATCTGTCGTCACATACGAAGAGAGCGAGGTCGGCGGTCGATCCGTTACGCGGTTCCGGCGGGCCGCGTAATGCTTCGGGGTCCTTGTGCGCTCCCTCTGGCATGAGTACGTACCTCCGTCTGCGAGCGGTGCCGCCCCCCGCACTGCGCAACAGCACGACCTGGCTCGAACGGCTCTTCGAGGACGACTCGGAGACCGTCCGGCGCCGGGTCGGCCGGCACCGTGAAGAGGAGCTGGACAAGCGCTATCTGGACCAGGAACGCATCTACGCCGGCGCTCCCCCGCACCGTGCCGAAGACCGGCCCCAGACCCAGGTGGTGCTCGGTGGTCGGCCGGTGTTCCGCGCCGACCGGCACAAGTCGCCGTTCCTGGTGCTGACGGCGGCCCAGGCCCGCCGGGTGGCCAGGTTCCTGGCGATGGCCGACTTCGACGCGCTGTGGGATTTCGCCCGCGCCGAACTGCTGCCGCGCTACGGCGGCGTGACCGCGGAGCCCGAGACGTGGCGTGCGTTCGCGGTGGCGCACCAGGAGTTGAGGGCGTTCTACGCACAGACGGCCGAGTGCGGGGACGCGGTGGTGAAGTGGCTGCCGACCTGAGGCGCGCGTAGGGCGCGGGTCAGGAATCCTCGGTCGACAGAGGCGCCGCGTGTCCGCCTCGCCGAGGGCGAACGGCACGCTTGCTCCCCGCCGGCCATTCTCCCGCACGCGGGCCCCGGGCGAGCCATCGTCATGATCGCTCACCTTTCGTCCGGCTCGTTCCCCCGGTCGAGCAGGTACGTACGGCGAGGCCGAGGTGTAACACTTCCGGCCGAGTGCGCTCTTTCCATGCGGACGACCGCGGCGGTCGGCCAGGACAGAGGGGCACGACTCGTGCGGCGGATGGACGAAAGCGGCGGGGCCTGCGGCGAGGATCCGTACGGCCATGCCGGGCACGCGTATGCCTACGGCTACGAGTACGGCGCCGGCGTCGGCACGGACACGGGCACGATGTCCTGGGACTCGGTGGAACTCGCGCAGTGGACGCACTCGGAGTACAGCACCCATGCGACGGGGACGGACCCCCACGCCACCGGAACGCATCCCTACGTGGCCGGACCGGACCTGGCCACGACGGCATGGGACTCTCCCCACGGTGACGTCCTCACCGTGCCGCCCCCGGAGTTCGACGCCGGCGCCCCCGTACCGGAACCGCAGACTCCGGCGAACGAGTCGGTGCGGCCCGTCTTCGTCGACTCCTCGGGGCGACGCCGGCGTGCCAACGGCTCGTCCCACCATCCCGTGAAGTGATCCAAGGCCCTGATGTGACCGATCGCCGACGCCGCAACGCTCCTGCCCGCAGTCGGCGCCGTACGACCCCCCTCCGGCGGTCGGCACTGTACGACGGCCTCCCACAGCCCTCCCCCTACCCCGGTTTCCGGCAGCCCGGACCGTCCAAGACACCGCAGTTGTACTGAGAGGACAGTGATCAGAGCCCATGAGCGGACACCGGCGCCGACCGCCGCAGCGCTCCGTCGGCGGCACGCGTGCCGAAGGAGACCGCGCCACGGGCCACCGGGCCGCACATCGTGACCAGGCCCCCCGACAGGACATGCCACGCCGTGCCCGAAGAAGGACGCCGCAGAAGAAACGCCGGATCGACTACCCGCGCCGAGGCAGGACGGGCCCGCGCCGCTGGCTGCCGTCGGTGCGCCAACTGCTGGCGCTCTTCCTGCTCTTCTTCGGCGGCACGGCAGCGGTCGTCGGCTATGCCTACGCCACGGTCACCATCCCCGACCCCAATCCCACGACACTGCTGCAGAACAACATCTACTACTGGTCGGACGGCACGGTCCTGGCGACCGACGGCAGCGTCAACCGGCAGAACGTGTCGCTCTCACAGGTACCCGCCGACGTGCGGTGGGACTTCATCGCCGCGGAGAACGCCTCCTTCTACACCGACCCGGGCATCGACCCGCAGGGAATCCTCCGCGCCGTCGTTCACATGGCCGCGGGCGGCTCCGTCCAGTCCGGCTCGACGATCACCCAGCAGTTCGTCAAGAACACCTACCTGGACCAGTCGCAGACGGTCTCACGCAAGTTCAAGGAACTGCTGATCTCCACCAAGATCGGCGCCGGGATGACCAAGGAGCAGATCCTCCAGGGGTATCTGAACACCTGCTTCTTCGGTCGTCAGGCCAACGGCATCCAGGCCGCGGCGCGTATGTACTACGGCCTCCCGGTGGAGAGGCTCGACGCGAGCCAGGGAGCCTTCCTCGCCGCGGCGGTCAACGAGCCGAGTCTCTTCCAGTACGCGGACTCCGATCCCGCGGCCAGGGCAAAGGCGCAAGCACGCTGGTCCTGGGTGCTCGACCGGATGGTGAAGACCGGCAAGCTGACACCCGGGCAGCGGGCACGGTACGCGGCCGCCGGTTTCCCCACGCCCAGGAAGTGGACCCGCGGTTCAGGGCTCACGGGCGAGACCGGCTACCTGGTCCAACTCGCCAGGTCGTATGCCGAGACACACGACCCGACCATCACCGACAGCGGCCTGAGCAGGGGCGGCTACCAGATCCACACCACCTTCGACAGGAAGAAGACGGCGGAACTGACGAGGGCTGTCGCCACGGTGCGGGGGCAACGCCTCGACCCCGCCCACCGGCCCGTCGACCGGGACGTCCAGGTCGGAGCCGCCTCGGTGGAACCCACGACCGGCAGGATCCTCGCCGTCTACGGCGGTCCCGGCTTCGACCACGCCCACTACTCGGACAACGCCGACACCTCCGGCGTCCCGGTGGGATCGACCTTCAAGCCCATCGTCCTCGCCGCCGCACTCCAGCACGGAGCGGTACTGCAGCCCGGCAAGTCACCGGAGCCGATCACCCCGGCCGGCAAGTTCAACGGTGACGACGGCATCAAGATCAAGGACCAGCAGGGCAACTACGTCGCCGACCCCAAGGACCCCACCGGGCTCCTCCACCAGCACAACGACACCCCCCAGCGCTGGGGCTACATCCCGCTGCGCAAGGCCATGGAGCAGTCGGTCAACACGCCGTACGTGCAACTGGGAGAGGACGTCGGCTACGGAAACGTGGCGAGGACGGCCGAATCCCTCGGCCTGCGCCCGGGCAGCCTCGCCGCTCCCAGCGCCGGCTTCTACATCGGCACCTCCACACCGAGCGCCATTCGCATGGCAGGCGTGTACGCGACGTTTGCTGCCGACGGGATGCAGGCCACCCCGTACTCGGTGACGAAGGTCACCCACAACGGCGCGGCACTGGCCGGCTTCTCCGCCCCCGCCCCCGTGCGAGCCCTGCCGGCGGCGGTCGCCGGCAACGTGACCGACGTGCTCCGGGGCGTCATCGCCCGGGGCACCGGCACCAAGGCCCAGGCTCTCGGCAGGACCGCGGCGGGCAAGACCGGAACCACCGACGACTACCGTTCCGCCTGGTTCATCGGCTACACCCCGCAACTCGCCACCTCTGTCGTCCTCTTCCGAGAGGACTCGAACCACCCACAGTTGCAGTCCCTGGCAGGCGTCGGTGGCCTCCAGAAGGTGTTCGGCGGCGACATCCCCACCGAGATCTGGACCCAGTACATGCGCGACGCCCTCGCCGGCCTGCCCGACGCCCCCTTCCCCGCGCCCGCCCCCCTCGGCCGCGGCACCGACGAGCCCGGCGCTCCCACGCCCTCCCCGTCCGCGGCCCCCGCCAAGCGGGGCGGCAAGAGCGGCAAGAGGACGACCACCACTGCCGCCCCCACACCGGGCGCCCCAGCAACCGGTTCCAAGTGCCACCGCCACAAGTGCCGTTCGCAGTGATCTACATCACCGAGGTCTGTCGCCCCGTGATGTTCGGCGGACGCGGCGCGCTGTAGAGGGCGGCCACCTGTGTGACAGGTGTGCCTCATGTGACTTTTTTCTGTGGCCTTTTCGGGCCTTCTAGGGGTGGAGTACGTGGTGGGTCGTCGTACGTCGCATGTGTACAGACCGCTGAACATGAAACGACGGGCGTGGCTGACGCTCGGTGCGGTGGTCCTCGGAGGCGGGGGCGTGGTGACCTACGCCGTCGCCAGTCCGTCCTCCGATCCCGGCGCGGCCGGCCGGGCCAAGCGGCCGGCGAAGGTGTACGACCTCGCACTGAAGGGCGGCACAGGCGACAAGCGGGAGCTGCCGCGCACGGACACCGAGCAGTTCTCGATGCTCGGCGTCTCCTGGACGGGGGCGGCCAAGCGGCTCGACGGCACGGCGCAGGTACGCACCCGCAGCCTCGACACCGGCCAGTGGAGCGCCTGGCGGGACCTCGAACTGAACGTCGACCCGCTCGAGAACCCCGGCGTCGGAGTGCGCGGAGCGTCCGAGCCGTTGTGGGTCGGCCCCTCCGACGGCATGCAGGTGCAGGTCATCCGCAAGAACGGCACCAGCAGCTCCGCTCTGCCCAAGGGCCTTGAGGTCAACCTGGTCGACCCGGGGGTGGTGACCGACGCCGAGACCAAGGCCGGCGGCACCGCGGCCGAGCCTGCCGCGTTCGTCGCCGATGAGAGTCCCGGCGCCACGGCATCCGCGCCCACCGACTCCGCCGCGCCCAGCGACGGCACCACCGTCGCGCCGACGGACGGCCAGACCACCACATCCCCGGCTGCGACGGACACCACGCCGGCGGCCACGGACTCCGTCCCGCCCTCCGCGTCGGCGTCCCCCACGGACTCCGTGTCGCCCTCCGACTCGGCGTCCCCCACGGACTCCGTGTCGCCGTCGCCGAGCACGTCCTCCAGCGCGCCGCCCTCGGCGCCGCCGTCCACCGTGCCCGAACCGCCGATCGTCTCGCGCGCCGACTGGGGTGCCGACGAGTCGATCAGCCCCGAGGCGCCGGAGTACACCGCGGACGTGAAGGCGATCTTCGTCCACCACACCGACGGGGCCAACGACTACTCCTGCGCCGACTCGCCGTCGATCATCCGGAGCATCTACGCGTACCACGTCCAGGTCAGCGGCTGGAAGGACATCGGCTACAACTTCCTCGTCGACAAATGCGGCACCATCTTCGAGGGCCGCAAGGGCGGCGTCGACCTCCCGGTGTTCGGCGCACACACCTACGGCTGGAACCGGGAGGCCGCAGGCGTCGCGGTGCTCGGTGACTACACCACCACCAGCGCCACCAACGCCACGCTGGCATCAGTCGCCCGCCTGGCGGCCTGGAAGCTCGGCCAGTACGGCGCCGATCCCGCCGGAACCACCCAGCTGACCGCGGGCGCGAGCCAGCACAACTACTTCAGCACCGACTTCACCGCGGGCAGCAAATACACCTTCCAGCGGATCTCCGGCCACCGGGACGGCTACAACACACAGTGCCCCGGCGGCCTGCTCTACGACCAACTGCCGACCATCCGCACCTGGGCATCCGGCCCGGTGCAGGGCCTGAAGGTCAGCTCGGTCGACGGCGCGGCCCTTTCGGGCTCGACGTACTACACCAAGGGCGGCATCACCGTCCGCTGGACGGCCACCACACCGGCGTCGTTGATCTCCAAGTTCGAGCTGCTGGTCGACGGCAAGAGCGTCGCCACCACCTCCGGCACCGCCACCTCCGTCGGCGCCACCCTGCCGCTGGGCAGCCACACCGTCGCCGTGCGGGCCGTGCACCAGTCCGGCAAGACCGCGACCAGTGCCGCGCTGAGCGTCGTCGCGGAGACGACCGCACCGACCTTCAGCACCAACCCGAAGCTCTCCCTGCGCTCCGGCACCGTCAGCACCAGCGCCGTCCCGGTCACTCTCGGCTGGAAGGCCACCGACGACAAGGCCCTGCGCGAGGTGAAGCTGCTGTCCCCCACCACCGCCACCTTCGGCCCGACCACCACCACCACCTCCAACCGCACCGCCAAGTCCGGTGCCGCCACCATCTGGTCGATGCGGGCCTACGACTACGCCGGTAACTACCGCACGTCCTCGCCCTCGTACACCCCGGTGATCCTGCAGGAGACCGCCGCCACGAAGTCCGGCAGCTGGACCACCCGCTCCTCCACCAGCTACCTCGGCGGGCAGTCCTACTCCAGCGGTTCCAAGGGCGCCAGCCTCACCTGGACCTTCACCGGCCGCTCCGCCGCCTGGGTCGTCTCCCGCGCAGCCAGCTCCGGCCAGGCGTACATCTACGTAGACGGCACCAAGGTCTCCACCGTCGACCTGAAGTCTTCCACCACCCTGTACCGGCAGGCGATCTGGACCAAGACCTGGTCCAGCAGCGCCAAGCACACCATCAAGATCGTCGTGGTCGGCACCAGCGGCCGTCCCACCGTCACCACCGACAGCCTCGTCTACATCAAGTAGCCCAAGCCCAGCGAAGACGGGGCGCGCCACGCCGACCGGCGCATGCGGTCCCCCAGCACGAAAACGGCCTTCACGATCCGGTGTACGCGGTCGTGAAGGCCGATTTCGTGCTGGGGTCCGAACTACGCGCGGACCCGGAAACCCTGTGGTGGAACGCGGTGGACGAGGTGCCGAAGGACGCGCGGATACAGATGTGACTGAATCTGCACAGCGAATGCGCAACTGCGTCACGGGAGCGTCCTGTTGGGTCTGTTGGTGGAGAGTTGTCCTGCTCCGAGCCGCCGTGGCAATAGCTGTCGCTTTCCTGTGCGGGGCTACGTGTAGAGAAGCTGCCCTCAATTCGTGTGCATGCGCGCATGGATGAGAAGCCGACTGTTTCAACTGCCCTGCCGGGAGCAGCGACCGACTGGATGCCGGGCACGCTCCGTGATTTGATCCTTCGCGCCGACGGGATCGCGCCAAGACGTCCGGAAACGGATGGCACGCGCCTGCGGTCGCGGCCCATCCCCAGCTTGGCCGCTCCCCCTTGTGGAACATCCATACGAAGGGCAGTTTCATCATGAACTCCGCTCCCCAGGTTCAGACCCTTGAAATCTCTGACGCCGAGCTCGACACCGTCTCCGGCGGCCTGAGCCCGCAGGCCGGCATCGCCGCCGGCCCCACGGCGATCACCAGCTCGGACCTCGCGGGCCAGTTCGGCGCGGTCAAGGACGAGGTCCTGGACACCGTCGGCCAGTACCACCAGGTCGGCGCCACTGTCTCCTTCTGATCGTCAGATCGGGGACTTCCTGATCGCGGGATCGCCGATGCCGGCAGTCTGACCCCCGATCGGCGTCCACAGCGACAAGCCCCCTGCCCGCGGTTCTTCGCCGGCAGGGGGCTTGATCGTCAGAGGCTGCCTCTACATACATGAGTGGTCGTCATCGGTCGCCCTTGGCCACTGCCGAGCGGCCTTGAAGGCCCAGGGACGGCCCCGTCGAACACGCTCTGGCATCGTTCCCCGCCGTCATGTGAGGCCGGTGAACTGTGGGTCCTCAGACCTGATGCCCGTCGGCACGCAAGTGCCCGGCATCGCTCGCGCGCTCCGCGACGTTTCGGCCGGGGACGGATGCGATCGAGGGCCGTGCCGACAAGCGTCACCCCGCCGGTGATCAACATCAGGATGGAGGCGACGCGGTACATGCCGGTTCCATAGACCGGCACTTGCGCGATCATGAGCGCTCGGCATGTCGCCACCCTGTGGCATCGGGGCCTTGTGAATGCGAAAGCGGCACTCAGTCCCCTTCGGGCGAGCCACCGGACTTGTCCGTGCGCATCAGAATTCCGGGGCAGTCCGGATCGACTTCGCCCGTGTAGTGGTTTCGCCAGAAGTAGCGACTGGTGCGCGGCAGCGGCACTTCCACAAGCCGGCCGTCGTGCATCATCCACAAGCCGAAGCAGTCATCTTCCTCGTCGTGGATCAGCACCTGTACGGAGTGCGGGGATGGCCAGGGCTGAGACTCCAGGTGCTCCAGGAGTCCGACCCAGCTGCTCCGTCGTATGAACTCAATGGCCCAGCCGCCGAACATGCCATGCCCGATATCCGCGAATTGGCCACGCCACTTTCGGTTGGGGTCCGGCTGTGTCAGCGGTTCCATGATCTCTTCTGCGCTGCTGGCCAGCACGATGACCTCGGCGAATCTGCTCATGGCCGAGTATCACCGGAGGCATGGGAGGAACCGCAATCGAGTTCCGTCTCTGCAGTCGACATCCGCGATCCGAGGGCGACGACGGCGAGAGGCCGGCTCCGAGACCTTGGGCTGGAGCTGCCATGGGGCGAGTGATCGGGATCGATGACATGGTTCGTGCCGAGCGGGCGAAGCACCACGACGACGACCCCGCGCACCACAAACAGAAGCCCGACGGTGTGGCTGGCCTGGTGGTTCTTCGCGGCCCGAGGGACGCGCTGGGTTCTTCGCGACCCGAGGGACGCTGGACGTGGACGTACCCGGTGCACCCTGGGAGTGGGGCATTTACCGCGCCGCGAGCCACAGGGGTTCCCGCCCTGCCGAAGGGAAGGACGTTCAGCATCTTCCGGCCGAGATCGTCCTCGTCGACGACCTGGTCGTCCCGCAGGCGTTCGTGACCCGGCTCGACCGTATGCAGGGGGTATTTCTGGCGACTCTCCAGCCCGTCGAGGTCGTCGATAGCCCCGCCGGGGCCGGCCGCGGTAGCCAGGCGTGGTGAACAGCCGCCTGTCCAGTCCCTGATCCGGCGGGCGGCCGGCGGGCGCGGTTCGTCGGCCCGTGTTTGCGCTCCCGCGTGCCCGGGGCATCCGGCGGTCCTCGGCTGTCGGCGCCGCGCACAGCTCCGATCCGGGAAGTGCGCCGCCACAGGCGCCGCGCGCGGACGTGGCTGGTGGGGATCCAAGGGTTCCATGCCGTATATCGGCTGATGTGCGTCGTACGCTGGGAAGTGCAACAAGAGGGCGGTGGGGCTCGCCGAAACCGCGACCGCTACGACTGGGTCGACAACAGTCCCTACCTGATACCTGCCACGCAGGCATCTCCACAGGTAGGAGAAGATCATGCCCCGGCCATTCAGCCCCCCGCCGCAACAGGGACGTAATACCGGGAGCCCGCACGGAGCTGCGGCCACCCCTGCGGCCGGTGCAACCCACGAGGGCGGCCCGCTGCGTCGCGCGGGCCACCGTGGGACCCCTAGCCCAGCCCGCACAAGGAAGTGCCGCATGTCCGGCGGAGAGGGCCCCGAGGCCCAGCCCCGCGACGACCTGCCCCCAGCTGAGACACTGCCGGTCGACCCCGACATCGCCGTGAGCGCCGAACCGCAGGCGCCACCCCAGGAGCCTTCCCCCGGGACCCGGCGGCCACGGCAGGCGGACGTCCTGGCAGTCATCGCGCTGGGCGGCGGACTGGGCAGCGTCGCACGCTACGGCATCGCCCACGCCTGGCCGACCCCGAACCGGGGATTTCCCTGGGCGACGTTCGTCACCAACATCTCCGGAAGTCTCGCGCTGGGACTCCTCATGGTCTACGTCCTGGAGGTGTGGCCGCCCTCCCGCTACGTGCGCCCGTTCCTGGGTGTCGGCGTCCTCGGCGGCTACACGACCTTCTCCACCTTCACCGTGGAGATGCGCCACCTGCTCGCCACCACCCACTGGTCGATGGCCGACGCCTACGCCCTGACCAGCCTTGTCGTTGGACTCGTAGCGGTCTGGACAGGCATCGCGGTGGCCCGCCGGGCCGCCGGGCTACCAGTGCGACGCGGACCCAGCCGCCGCGACCAGACACCCTCCGCGCCCCCGCCGGCACGGCTACCCGCCTCACCCGGCGATCCGCCCCGTAAAGGAAGTTCGCGATGAACCCGCACTTTCCTCGGCGCCACCAGGTGGATGACGGCCTTCCCTCTCGCGCGCCACGCGCGCCCCTCAAAGGCCCGGGCCTGCGCATGACCGTCTACCTCGGTGAGTGGGACCAGTACCACCACAAGCCGGCCTACACCGAGATAGTCCACCGCGCGCACCGCGCCGGGCTCGCCGGCGCCAGCGTCTTCCGTGGCTTCGAGGGCTTTGGCATCTCCTCGCTCGTGCACACCACCCGCCTGCTCGACCTCGCCGAAGACCTCCCCCTGACCGTCGTGATCATCGACGAGGAGGACCGTGTGCGTGCCTTCCTCTCGGAAGTCCGCGACGTCGTCCCCCATGCGCTGGTGACCCTGGACCCGGTGCAGGTGGTCGCCCACCTCACCGGCGTGCCTCGTCCGCTCGCCGAGGGGGAGATGAGCTGATGCCTGTCCTCATGGTCTTCCTGGGCGGCATGATCGGCGCCCCTCTGCGGTATCTCACCGACAAGGCCGTCCAGGCTCGCCACGACAGCGTCTTCCCCCTCGGCACGCTTACCGTCAACGTGGTCGGCTCGTTCATCCTCGGCGCACTGGCCGGAGCTGCGGCAGCCCACGGTCTGCCATCGTCCGTGATGCTGCTGCTCGGCACCGGCCTGTGCGGCGGACTGACCACCTTCAGCACTTTCTCCTTCGAGACCGTCCGTCTCCTTGAGGACGGTTCCCTCGCCGAAGCCGGACTCAACGCCCTGGGCAGCCTCCTGCTCGGCCTCGCCGCCGCAGCCGCCGGCTACGCCCTCCTGACCTGGCTGTGACCCGCTCCGAGGACATTTCACGGTCCGGGGTACAGGCTCAGGGCGTCGAGGCCGCACCTGACTGCGTTCGCGGACTCGGACTTGGACGAGATCACCGCACCCCGTGTGTGTGAGTGGCGGGCCGAACGGCTGCGAGTGACCGGAGCCAAGACGATCACTGCCAAGGCGTACCGCCTTCAAGAAGAGGTCGCCGCGGGCCTCGACGCCACCGTCCGGAAGGCTCGGGCGGCGACCACCGAAAAGGCACCCAAGCCGAGGGCCGGCGCCGTATCGCGAGAGGAGCATTCACCGAGTGAACATCCTGGCCGTTCACTCGGTGAACAGACTTACGCCGCTAGGGCGCGTTCAGCTTGCCGAGGCGGTTGTCAACGGCCGCCCTGAACCGAATAGGTGACTGGGCGCCTCGGTCATGCTGTCGAGGCCGCATCGGACGTCTCAGGGCGCGTGGCCAGCGGGATCGCGCAGGCGTCGGAGAAGCCTTGTGATGTGACGCCGTTCGCCACGTTGGCCCTGGTCGCCAGGTTGACGTAGGCGATGTACGCGGTGAGCTCGATCATCGCCGTGGAGCCGAGCCGGTCGAGCAGGCTCGCGTAGAGCTCGTCGGTGACAGTGGGCGGCGTGTTCGTCATGGCCTCGGCGTACTCCATCACATCCCGCTCAAGCGGCGAGAACACCTCCGACATCCGCCAGCGCGGTACCTGGCTCGCCTTGGTCAGGTCCAGGTTCTCGTTCTGCGCCTGACGAGAATCGAACTCGCGCTCTCGGCTCGGGAAGCGACGGCGCTTGGTCAGTTGAATAGCTCCTGACCTGGGACTGTGTGCACTGGCGCGGCGTCCGTAGGTGCAGGAACGTGCTGCTCTTGACCGTGGTCGACCGGGCCTGAGGGCACGCTCTGGGCACGAGGAGCGAAGACCACTGGAGCGCCTGTCCGGTCACGGCGGCGATGCGCTCGAAGTCGCGGGGCGGACGCGGCGATCGCCGTCGGACCCGAGCGTCCGCTTCAGGGCCCGGATGGCGACAGCGGGAGGCGGGCGACGATGCCGGCACCGTACGGGCGGGGTTCGACGCGGAGAGTGCCCTGGTGCTGATGGGCGATGTCGCGGGCGATGGCCAGCCCGAGGCCGGCTCCGCCCAGGTCCCGGCTGCGGGCGTCGTCCAGGCGGGTGAAGCGCTCGAAGATCCGCTCACGGTCGGCATCGGGAATGCCGGGTCCGTCGTCGGTCACCTCCAGTACGGCCAGGCGGGCGTCCTGGTCGGTGTGCAGCGTCAGTTCGATGCGGTGATCGGCATGCCGTTGGGCGTTGTCGAGGAGGTTGGTGAGGAGTCTGACCAGCCAGCCGCGGTTGCCCTCCACGGTGAGGCCGGGTTGCAGCCTTGTGTCGATGGGGAGCCGGTCGCCGTGACGCGCGGCAACGGTCGTACGGCAGAGTTCGGCCATGTCCAGAGGGATGCGGCTGACCGGCTCGGCCGCATCCAGGCGCGCGAGGAGCAGCAGGTCGGAGGCGAGGTCCTGGAGCCGGACGGTGTCCTCCAGGGCGTCACTGACCAGGTCGGGCCACAGGGCCGGGTCCGGATGGGCGAGAGCGACCTCCAACTGGGTGCGCAGGACGGTGATGGGGCTGCGCAGTTCGTGCGAGGCGTCGGCGATGAATCGGCGCTGGCGGACGACGGCGTCCTCCAGGCGGTCGAGGGTGGCGTTCATGGTGCGGGCGAGGCGGGCGACTTCGTCCTGGGCGGCCGGTACCGGGACGCGGCGGTGCAGAGCGCGTCCGGTGATCTCGGCGACCTCGGAGCGGATGGCTTCCACCGGACGCAGGGCCCGGCCGGTCACCCACCAGGTGACCAGGGCGACCGTGGCCAGCAGCAGCGGTGTGCCGATGCCCAGCGCGACCTTGGTGATCTCGTCGGCCGCGTCCGCGTCCCGCAGCGACGTGCCCGCGTACACGGTGACAGCGCCGCCGGGGGTCTGGGCGGTGACGGCGACGATCCGCTGGCGGTGCCCTTCGCCGAATGGTTCGCCGGACCAGGTGGCGCGCAGCCTGCCCTCATGGGGGCGCAGGTCGGCGACGGCCGGACGGCCGACGAGGTTCTGGCTGGCGGCCACCACGCGCCCACCGCTGTCGACGACCTGGATGAAGTCGGCGCCGTGGGTGAGAGGCAGCAGGTCGGGCAGTTTGCCCTCGGCGGCCAGCTGACCGACGGTGTCCGCCTGCGCGGTGGCCGCGTCGTTGGCATTGCGCTGGAGGTCGGCGTGCAGCATGGCGAACAGCGCGAAGGAGGCCGCGGTCAGTGCGAGGGCGACGACCGCGGTCGCCCCGAGCGTCGCCCGGGCCCGCACCGATCCCGGCCACGGATGTCGTACGAGCCTCACGGCGGCGAAGCGCAGGCGCCGGATCGCTGCCGGTATCTCGCCGGCGCGGGGGGCGACTCGTCTAGCCACCGTCGGCCGCCAGCCGGTAGCCGGCGCCGCGGATGGTCTCCAGGGCGCAGCGCCCGAAGGCGGTGTCGATCTTGCGGCGTACGGCGCTGACGTGGACCTCGACGAGATTGGGGTCCGCCTCGAAGGCCGAGTCCCAGACGTGTTCGAGGATCTCGCGCTTGGACACCACCTCGCCGGCCCGGCGGGCCAGGTACTCCAGAATGGCGAACTCCCGTGCGGTGAGCCGGACTTCGGTGCCGCCACGGACACATGTGTGGCCGGCCGGATCGATCACCAGGTCACCGAGCCGGAATGCCGGAGGGAGCCGGTGGCCCGTACGACGGTGGAGCGCGCGGAGCCGGGCGACCAGGACGACGTAGGAGAACGGCTTGGACAGGAAGTCGTCGGCACCGGTGTCCAGCGCCTCGGCCTCGTCGTACTCCCCGTCCTTGGCAGTGAGCATCAGGATCGGTGTGACGCTCCCGGCCGAGCGCAGCCTGGCGCAGACCCGGTAGCCGTTGAGGCCGGGCAGCATGATGTCGAGCACGACCACGTCGTAGCTGTGCTCCAGGGCGAGCCACAGTCCCTGGTTCCCGTCGTGGGCGACATCGACGGTGAACCCCTCGGCCCTGAGCCCTCGCTGCAGAGCGGCGGCCAGCCGCTTCTCGTCCTCGACCACCAGTACGCGCACGGCATACAGCCTCGCACGCCGGAGCGACGGTGGCTGAAGACGCCTTCAGCCACCTTCAGCCTGGCTTCAGCAACGGCATTCCAAGCTGATCGCAGCCGCCGGCACCGGGCCGGTCGAGGCGATCAGGAGCCCGAGCATGTCCCAACCCGAACCGCCGCAGCAGCCCGAGTCGACGCCGGACTCACCGGTTGCGCTGCCGAAGCCAACCAAGTCGGCCAAGACCTTCCGGGCGCGCCTCCCCCGGGTGAGCCGTCGCCGTGGGACCGTCCTCGGCGCCGCGGTTCTCCTGGCGGCCGCGGCCGGCGCCGTTGCGGTCGTCCACCACGACCACGATGGAAAGGGCGACCACGGCCGGTTCGCGGCAGAGCACAGGCGGGCGGACGGCCGCGACGACCGGCAGGGCGCATACGGGCAGGCACGAGGCGGTCGCGGCGGCCAGAACGACGAATCCAGGCTCGGCGGCAACAGCCAGGGCACCCAGAACAGCCAGAGCGGTCAGAGCGGTCAGGACGGTCAGAGCGCTGCAGGGACCCTCGCGCCCGCGCCGCTTCCGGCGGTTTCGGCCGCGGCGGCGATCGAGGCGGCCGGCAAGGCGGTTCCCGAGGGCAAGACGGAGGCGCTGCGCGTGGTCGCCGAGCAGGGTGGCGGAAGCGCGTGGGAGGTCGAGGTGCTGGGCACCGACGGCGTCCGGCACCTGGTCACCATCGACGGTGCCGCTGGCACCGTGACCGGCAACACCGTCGCGCCGGCCACCTCGGACACGACGAACTGACGGCCCAGCCCCCGAGCCGAGGGTGCGGCGCGGCTCACCCTCGGCTCGGGGGTGCACCGCCTCGGCGCCGTGAGCGGGCAGCGGCATGGTCCGACCCAGCCCGCCCCAGAGGTTCACAGCTACCTCGTCCGGAAGGAAACCCATGAAGTCGCCGCTCGCGTCGAAGCCGGAGACGGCGCGCGAAACACGGTGTGGCACACGGGTCACGCCACGTACGGTGCGGATGGCGACCGACCGGAACGACGCACGGTGGATCCCGGTCGTTCCCGGTCCCACCACTGCCTTCGCCCGTTTCGTCCTGTGTGGCGGCGGTGTCGGGGTCGCCTCCAGTGCCGCTGTATCACTGTGCGCCGCTCTGATGCCGTGGATGGTGGCGAACGCGCTGATGACCGCCACCTCCACCGTCCTCTGTACGGAGCTCCACGCACGCTTCACCTTCGGGGCCGGGCAGCGCGCCGGATGGCGCCGGCACTGGCAGTCCGCGGGGTCGGCCGCTGCCGCCTACGCGGTGACCTGCGCCGCGATGGCCGTTCTGCACACGGTGCGGCCGTCGCCGGGGATCTTTTCCGAGCAGGCCGTCTACCTCAGCGCCGCCGGGCTTGCCGGAACCGGACGTTTCCTGGTGCTGCGGCTGTTCGTCTTCGCCGATTCCGCCCATGACGGGACCCGGATCGCGGCGCCGGATCAAGGACGTCGTACCGGCCGGGCCGCACCAGGGATCCGCCTGTTCCTCACCGAGGCCACCGCGAAGACGCACGCTACGGGACCGTGCGCAGGTCGTGATCTTCGCCTGCGGGCATCAGCCGCGCACGCCCGGGACCTGAGTCCGGCGCATGCCCATGCGGCGGGCCCGCGAACGCAGGCTGGACTGGTCTCCCCCGCCGGGTTTCCCAGGTCGTCCGGCGTGGCCGTGCGCCATCACTCCACTCCGGTGTCGCGACCCGGCGCGGGCAGGCGGCAGTGGTGGTTGGCGAAGCAGAGGTCGTCGTAGGTCGCCGACAGCACCGGTACGGACGGGTCCTTCATCTGGTGCGAGGTGGACACGGAGCTCGTACATGCCTGACAACCGTCGCGGTGGCGAGGCCATCTGGTTCACCATGGGGTGTGCGATTCGATTCCGTTCCCATGCCGGCGACCGTCGAGGCCAGACCTCGTGACAGCCGCGGCTATCCCGTACCCGCCATCACCCCGTGGGAGGGCGACGAGCCCCAGTTCGCGCTCACCGACTACGGGCGCAGCGCCGAGTGCGCACGACAGCGTCTGTGTTCCGTCTGCAACACCCTGATACCCAAGGGTCCGGTGTGGCGGGTGGTCGGCGCCGCGGAGGGTTCCGCGATCCGCGAGGCGCTTGCTGCCGGGCGGCCGTACCGCAACATGGCGGCGACCCTGGAGGCGCCGGGGCACCGCGCGTGCATGCTCTACGCCTCGATGGTCTGCCCGTATCTGGCGCGCCCCAACGCGCGGCGGGGGCTGACGGCACAAAGCCCGGACGACATGACCGCGCATGTCGTCCGGGGCGCTGTTCGTGGCGATATGGGTGCCGTGGTGGGGTACGGCGACTACGAGTTCGCCGTCACCAAGACCCAGGTTCTGTTCCGTTTTCTCGATGTGGTCGAGTACCTGCCGCATGACACGGCCGACCAGCACCTGCCCGAACTCCAGGCTGAACTCGCCCGCTCCGGCGGCCGGTTGGGTGGCGGTCAGCCGCGGTAGGCGGGCAGGCCGGTGTGCTTGGAGACCTTGACGGGCTTGCCGAAGCCGTGGGCGGTCTTCGTGATGGTGTACGTACCGGTCGGGGCGCGGAAGGCAAGGGTCTTGCCGTTGGGCGACCAGGTGGGCTCGGTGTAGTCGGCGGTGGCGTTGGGGGTGACGTCCTTGACGACATTGGTGGAGCCGAAGTCCTCGACGAAGAGGTGGTCGTGCCCGTGGACGGAGCGGACGAAGACGACCTCCTCGTTGTCGGGGGAGAGAGCGGGCTCGGAACCCTTGGTCAGCGCGCCGCCCTGCTGCCGCAGGTAGTCGTCGCGGATGTAGACCTCGCCGGTGTGGGTGTTCTCGTAGACGGCCGAGCCGTAGCTGCCGCCGACATTCGGCCAGGTGTTGTTGGTCTGGGGGACGTTGCCGTCTCCCGGGTCGCCGTTCAGGCTGATCTTGGCCGGCTTGCCGTGGTTGCTGGTGGCCTTGACGCCCTCCAGGACGGTGCTGCCGTGGATCTTGGCCGAGAAGATGAGGTTGTTCTTCGCGGGGATCTGGTTCGTCCGGTCGGCGGCGGTCACCTGCCAGGTGGGGTGGGACCAGGTCTGCCCGCCCGGGTTGGCGGCGACGGTGACGCGGTGGCTGCCGTCGGGGTTGGAGACGACGAGGTCGCCGTGCCCGTCGATGAAGGCGGCCTTGCTGCCGCTGGGGTTCCAGGCCAGGTCACGGACCGTCGTGCCGAAGTCGATCGACTTACCGTTGACCACGACGTGGCGGGTGCCGTCGCTGATGGTGAGTCCCCTGGGCACGGTGACCGTGTGGGCGGACGCGGCTGCGGCGACCATCGCGGCGCTGCCCTTGGCGTCGCCGCCGGAGGAAGCGGCCATCGCGGTTGCGGCCGTGCCGCACAGGGTGAGCAGTGCGGCGGCACCTGCGGTGGTGACGGCTGCGGTGTTCCGACGGCTACGAGCGGACATCGAGGTTCCCCCAGGGATGTGAATGACGCTGCGATGAGAGTTTCGCGGGAACCGCCTGCCGTCCCCGGGACCTGAACCGGTCCGTCGGCCTGCTGCCCTTCGCGATGAGAGAAGTCTTCCGACAGGGGGTGACAGGGCTGTGCGCTCGCTGTCACAGCTGTGCAATAGCGGGTCAAATGAGATGAGGAAACGTCAGGAACGGGCGCCGAAGTGGCGCCGGGCCCGTGCAGCCGTGGGCCTCCCGGACGGCTTCCGTTTCCACGACCTTCGTCACACCGGACACACGCTCTCGACTCGTTCGGGCGCCACGCTCAAGGACACGATGGTCCGGGCCGGTCAGTCCTCCGAGAAGGCCGCGCTGATCTATCAGCACTCCGACGAGGAACGGCACGCGCGCCCCGCCCACCGGTCTGGACAACAAAGAACCCCCGGGTCATCGACCTGGGGGTTTCACATGGAGCGGGTGACGAGAATCGAACTCGCACTCTCAGCTTGGGAAGCTGATGTTCTACCACTAAACTACACCCGCGTAAGACGCCGGTCACCCGGTGTCGAATGCTCGCTCACTCTACCTCATGCCCGGTCCCTGGCGCTGACGCCGTGGGGCCGGTGCGCGTTTCGGGGGGTGGACACGGGTGCGGGGGACCGGAGTTGGGGCGTACGGTGGAGGGGTGGAAGAGGGTCTGGGCGGGACCGGAGTGCCGCCTGGAGGGCCGTTCCTTTCGTCCCGTAATGTGGCTTACGTCGTCAGTCAGACGCGGCTCTTGGGGAAGGGACTCTGAGGACTTGATGGAGCGCACCGTCGTCCGTTGTGCCGAGGGGCACGTGTTCAGCACCGCTTCGTTCCCGATGCAGCAGGCCGAGCGACTCGGCCCCGGTCGATTGGTCCGGTGTCCGCGGTGTGCGCGGCTCCGGAGCGTCGTTCCGGTCACGCTCGAGAAGCGGTAGGACTCAGCGGTAGGACCTGGGGCGCGGGGACTGTGCGAAATGCTGACAGTCCCCGCGTATCCTCGGGGCGTGCTTCTCTCAGACAAGGACATCCGGGCCGAGATCGACGCCGGCCGGGTCCGTATCGACCCGTACGACGAATTCATGGTGCAGCCCTCGAGCATCGACGTGCGGCTCGACCGCTACTTCCGGGTGTTCGAGAATCACCGTTATCCACACATCGACCCCTCCGTCGAGCAGGCCGATCTGACTCGGCTCGTCGAGCCCGAGGGGGACGAGCCGTTCATCCTGCACCCCGGGGAGTTCGTGCTCGCGAGCACGTACGAGGTGATCTCGCTTCCCGTGGATCTTGCCTCGCGGTTGGAGGGCAAGAGTTCGCTCGGACGGCTGGGGCTCGTGACGCACTCCACCGCCGGGTTCATCGACCCCGGCTTCTCCGGGCACGTGACCCTGGAGCTGTCCAATCTCGCGACGCTTCCGATCAAGCTCTGGCCGGGCATGAAGATCGGGCAGCTGTGCATGTTCCGGCTGAGCTCGCCGGCCGAGTTCCCGTACGGCAGCGACCGGTACGGCTCCCGCTACCAGGGCCAGCGCGGGCCGACCGCCTCCCGGTCCTTCCTCAACTTCCATCGGACCCAGGTGTGAGCGGGAGCGGGGAGAGCGAGGACATGAGCTTGTCCGACGCGCGGGAGAACCTCACCTACGAGCGGTTCGGGACCGCGGTCCGTGAGCTCGCCCAGACCATCGCCGACGACGGCTACCAGCCCGACATAGTGCTCAGCATCGCCCGCGGGGGTGTCTTCGTCGCGGGTGGACTGGCGTACGCCCTCGACTGCAAGAACATCCACCTGGTCAACGTCGAGTTCTACACCGGCGTCGGTACGACGCTCGACATGCCCGTCATGCTCGCTCCCGTTCCGAACGCCATCGACTTCTCCGACAAGAAGATCCTGATCACCGACGACGTCGCCGACACCGGCAAGACGCTCAAGCTCGTGCACGACTTCTGCGTCGACACCGTCGCCGAGGTCCGCAGCGCCGTGATCTATGAGAAGCCCCACTCGCTGGTGAAGTGCGAGTACGTATGGAAGCGGACCGACGACTGGATCAACTTCCCCTGGAGTGTGTTGCCTCCGGTGCGTAAGTCCGGAGAGCCGGTCACCCCGTCGAAGGAAGCGCTCTGACCTGGCCCGGGCAAGGGATGGAGAAGGCCCCCGGCAGTGGTTCAGTGCCGGGGGCCCTCTCGTACGTACTCGACGTTACGCGGCGTACCGCGCGTCCTTGCTAGAACGTGCCCAGCTTGATGATCGACAGGATCGCGATCAGTTGGATCGCCGACGCTGCCAGTGCCTTCGGCCACGGGAGGTCGTGGGACTTGCCGACCATGAGGGTCAGCAGGGCGCCCGCAGCGACCCAGGTCGCCCAGCCGAGGAGCTGTACGAAGGACGCGTTGCCGCCGAAGAACATGGCGACGATCAGGCGGGGGGTGTCCGTGATGGACATGATCAGCATGGAGAGCCCGACCGTGGGCTGCCAGGCGCCGTCGCCGCCGAGCTGGCGGGCCAGGGTGTGGGTGACCACGCCCAGGATGAACGTGCTGATGACGATGGCCACGGCCGTCGTCAGGACGATCGGGACGGCGTTGGAGAGGGTGGCGTTTATGGCGTCCTTGCGGGCGCCGTCGAAGCCGAAGACGGCCAGCAGGCCGTAGAGGAACGTCACGATCAGGGCCGGGGCCCACATCGTGTAGTCGCGCATCTGCAGGAAGGTCTGGTTGGGGGCCGTGACGATGCCCCTCAGCAGGTCCTTCCAGTGCAGACGGGGGCCGATCGGCGGGGCCGCCGCCTGGCCGGCACGGTAGGTCCCGCCCTGGGTGTAGGGGTCCTCGCCGACCGAGAAGGCCTGGGTGTGACCGGGGCTGTTCGCCGCGTACGGGTCGGCACCCTGCTGCGGGTGACCGTCGCCGAAGTACTCCGGCTCGCCGTGACCGCCGGCGCCGCCGCCGTTCGCCTGGGGCCAGCCCGGCTGCCCGCCCTGCTGTCCGCCGCCGTACTGCTGACCCCCGTACGGCTGCTGCTGCGAGGGCGCGGGCGGGTAGCCGTACGGCTGCCGGCCTCCCTGCGGAGCCTGCTGTCCGTACGACGGTCGGTGTTGTTGCGGTCGCGCTTGCGGGGCCCGGTCGTCCCGGCCGCGTCCGATCCTGAATCCAGCCACGTAATCGAACGTACCTGGTCCCGCACAGTGGCGTGCCGGGAGCGGGCCATTGGAGGGGGGTTTGGGTCCGAGCTGTGACATCCCCTAAGGGGAGGAGCGCGGGTGTCCCTTACGGGCTCCCAGGCTCCGTAAGAGGGCGGAAGCCGGGCCCGTGGGTGCGGGCCCGGCTGAAGGACAGCTGGACTCAGTCCGCGAAGTTGGCGCCGAACGCCGGAGTGCCCGTCGTCGAGACGCCCGCGTCGGCCGGCCAGATGGCGCGGGAGCCGGTCGTGGTGATCTTGGACCCGTTGGAGGGCAGGTAGGTGACGCTGCCGTCGCCACCGTTCTCGTAGGAGCCCACGAGGAGGTCGGCCTTGCCGTCGCCGTTGACGTCGTCGAGCTTCGTGTCCAGGCCGAAGAGGTCGGACTTCTCGTCGTTGCCGGGGACGCCCGGTGTGCTCTGGGCGAAGGCCTGGGCGCCAGAGGAGGTGTTGACGCCGTGTGCGGAGCCGTACAGGACGGTGACCATGCCGGTGTCCGCGACGCCGTTCAGGTCCTCGTACGCGGCGCTGACGACCAGGTCCTGGTAGCCGTCGCCGTTGATGTCGCCGAGGTCGAGCTCGTAGCCGAAGCTGTCGGCCTTCTCCGAGCTGCCGGGCACGCTGCCGGAGTTCTGGGTGATTCCGGTGGTACCGGCGGGGCCGGACGCGGAGCCGTAGGTGATGTTCACCTTCCCGCCGAGCGCGGAGTCCGGGATGGTCGTGCCGTCATCGGTCTTGTTGTCCCAGTACGCGCCGCTGACGATGTCGCCGAAGCCGTCGTTGTTGATGTCGCCGATGGCGGTGATGATGCCGGGCTTGAGGGCCTTGGCGGCGGAGACGTTCAGGCCGTTCGCGGTGCCGGGCACGTAGTAGTTTGTGTTCCAGCCGTAGTCGGTCCTGGTCTCGAAGCCGTCGACCACCAGGTCGGTGCGGCCGTCTCCGTTGATGTCACCGGCGGTGAGGTTCCGTGGGCCGAGGGCGTTGCCGCCGGACTGGATCGGGGGCTTGATCGTGGTACGGGCGAGGCCGGCCGCGCCGGTGGAGGTGATACCGCCGCGATAGACGTAGATCGTGCTGGAGGAGTTGCCGACGGCCAGGTCGGCCTTGCCGTCGCCGTCGAAGTCGCCCGCGGCGATGGTCTTGCCCCAGTAGTCGTGCGAGGAGCCGGCCGGGTCGGCGATGGCCACACCCTTGCCGGTGAGGCCGCTCGGGGAGCCCCACAGGACCGCGAGGGCACCGGCGTCGGTGTCGTTGCCGAACTTCTCGTGCGCAGAGGACACGGCGAGGTCGTCGTAACCGTCGCCGTTGAAGTCCGCGTACGCCGTGTCGGAGCCGAAGATGTCCCCGGCCTCGGCGGTGCCGGGGACACCGGCGGTGTTCTGGCTGAGCGTGGAGCGCTTGGCGCCGGACACGCCGCTGTGGGTGCCGTAGAGGACGACGAGCTGGCCGGCGGCCTTGTGGCCGCTCACGTAGGCGTCGGAGGCGGAGAAGGCGACATCGCCGATTCCGTCGCCGTTGAAGTCGGCCTGCGGGACCTTCGTGGAGTCCGCGGCCGTCGCCGTCACGGCCGAGAAGGTGAGGAGACCGCCCGTCAGCGCGGCCGCGGTGGCCGTCGCGAGGGCGAGTCTGAAGGCGTGCGTGCGGTGCTGCGGGTACTGCTTGTGCATGCGGGGGTCTCCTGCGGCATGCGGGGACGCCTGGCGGGCATTCCCAGTCAATGGGGTGCGGACCGCCCGCGTTCACCGGAAGTTGTCCCGGGGTTCGGAGGCTGGTCGGCGAACAGAAGACCTTGAAAGGGGGGCAAGGGTTGTACGTGAGTTTGATCAATTCCCGTAACGCCGGTGGCGAGTGCAGCTGTTGGTGAGGTGACTCGTGGTTCAGCGAATTCTTGCGAGGAACCCCGGGCGTTTACGCCCGGATGCCTTCTCCGGCGGAGCCGGGTGGTGCGAGCGCATGGCCGGTCGGTTCGCTCAATGTGATGAACGGACTCGCACGTGTAGTGGCGTCTCGCACGGGTGCCTACGATCGGTGATCGTGAAGCTGGTCGTGCAGGTCAAGCTGGAGCCGACACCGCGGCAGGCGGCGGCGCTTGAGGTGACCCTGCGTGCCTGTAACGAGGCCGCGACCTGGGTGAGCGAGACCGCCTTCGAGCGCGGGGAGTTCAAGAACTTCGCCCTGCGCAAGCAGGTCTACGGCGAGGTCAAGTCCCGCTGGAGCCTGGGCGCGCAGGCCGCCCAGCACGTCATCAAGAAGACGTGTGACGCGTACGCCACGCTGAAGGCGCACCTGAAGGCCGGGAACCTCGGCAGGCCCGGCTCACGCCGCTACCGCCGGGCCACCGAGAAGCCGATCGCCTTCCGCCCGCAGGGCGCGCAGCCCTACGACGACCGCATGCTGTCCTGGCAGATCGTCGAGCGCACGGTGTCCATCTGGACCACCAGCGGCCGGGTCAAGAACGTGACGTTCACCGCCTCACCGGAGCAGCTGGCCACGCTGGCCCTGTACCGCAGGGGCGAGTCGGACCTGCTGGAGCGGGACGGCATGTGGTTTTTGAACGCCACCTGTGAGGTCCCCGAAGCGCCGCTCAACACCGATCCGGTGGACTTCCTCGGGATCGACCTGGGGATCGTGAACATCGCCACCACCAGTGACGGCGAGATCATGGCCGGACGCGAGCTGAACCGCATCCGCCTGCGCGAGCGCGGCCTGCGGGCCAAGCTGCAGAGGAAGAACACCCCGTCCGCCAAACGGCGCCTGAAGAAACGGCGGCGCAAGGAGGCGAGGCGGGCACGGGACATCAACCACAAGATCGCGAAGCATGTGGTGGCCGAGGCTGGGGGTACCTCCCACGCCCTTTAGGCAGTGGGGGAGCACCGGTCGCGGAATCGCCCTGGAAGACCTGACGGGCATCCGCGAACGGGTACGGCTTCGCAAGCCCCAACGGGCCACCCACTCCTCCTGGGCCTTCTCCCAGCTGGGAGTGTTCATCGGATACAAGGCCCGCCGGGCGGCGGTGGCGGTGGTGTACGTCGATCCGGCGTACACCTCACGCACCTGCGCCGAGTGCGGGCACATCGACAGGGCGAACCGGGTCTCCCAGGCCCGGTTCGCGTGCCGGAACTGCGGATTCGTTGATCACGCGGACCGGAACGGCTCCCGCAACATCCGTGCCAGAGCATGGGAGTTGTGGCGACGCGGGGCCCAGTCAACGGCCCCTGCCCCACCCCGGAAGCACCCGGATGGGGCTGGACGCAAACGCAGCATCACACCCAGTGATGCCCGTTGTGCAAGCCTGTCGCTTTAGCGACGGGTAGTTGACGAGCCCATTCCCAGGAACTCGGACGTGGAGAACGTGACCGTCGGCTTCGCCGTCACCAGCGCCTCCTTGCTGCCCGCGTACACCGCGACCGTGTCCTTCGTCTCCCCGTCGTACGTCCGTACGACCAGGTCAGCCCGCCCGTCCCCCGTGAAGTCGGCGACGGTCAGGACCCGGGTGGTGCCCCGGGCCGGTGGCGGCACGGTCACCATCCCCGTCGCGGACAGTCCGGTCGTACGGCCCCGCAGGATCCGCAACTCCGCTCCGCTGGAGACGAGTTCGCTCACGCCGTCCCCGTCGAAGTCGCCGGCGTCCAGCACCGAACCGGGGGTGCTGATGCTGTCACGTACGGCGGTGGGGAGGTCGTAGCGCAGATACGTTCCGTCCATCGAGCCGACCGCCGCGTCGAGGGCGCGGCCCCTGCCGAAGCGGCCGAGGGCGACGTCGATGCCGCTCGGCAGGGCGGTGCCGGTACGGGTGGGGCCGGCCGGGCTCCCGAGGACGAGCGCGGACGTGCCGGGGCCTTCCGCCGTACGGACGAGGAGGTCGTCGTAGCCGTCGCGGTTCACGTCGAGGGCGGGGCCGGTGGGCACGGTGCCGGGTGAGGGGAGGGGCTTGCCCGCCGCGCGCGGGGCGCCCTTCCTGGTGAACGGGCCGCGCAGATAGCTGAGTCGGCCGTCCGAGGCGTGCACGACCAGGTCCTCGGCGCCGTCGCCGTCGAAGTCGCCGCACACGGGCTGGTCGGGCCAGTCGTTGCCGGCGCGGGCCCCCTCCGGGATGACCAGCTCGACCGCCCTGCCGGTGAGGCCGGCCGGGGAGCCGAAGAGGATCTGGAGGGGGACGGGGGGCCGGCCCTGGCCGTCGTACGGCGGGTCCGTCGACACCACGAGATCGGTGAAGCCGTCCCTGTCCAGGTCGCAGCTCGCCTCCGCGTCGAAGACGGCGGGCGACCGGCCCTTCGTACGGGCCGCCTGGCGCGCGGGGTTCAGCAACTGCCGTGCGCCGGGCGCGAGTCCATGTGCGGTTCCGGTCCCGTAGACGATCCCGATGCCCGCGTCGTCGCCGTGGGCGTCGTCGGGGCCCTTGACGAGGTCATTGAGGACCAGGTCGCGATGGCCGTCGCCGTTGAAGTCGTCGGCGGCCTTGCCGCCCTTGCCGCGGGGGACGGGGAGTTGGGCGGGGGCCTTGGCGACGGTCACGGGTTCGTGTCGCGCGGAACCGGTGTTCCCGGTGCCGGCGCATCCCCCGAGCAGCAGTACGCAGCTGATCGCTCCGGCCCGTATACCGGCTTTTCGCCCGCCCACCGTTCACCTCATCCGCCCCACTGACAACAACCTCGCCATGATGCTCCGGTTTCGGTGGGAGCGGTATCGCCACCTCGGAAAGGGCTGTGTGTCAGCGATGAGTTTTACAGAATTGTTGACAATATTGAGCGGCTCAATTTACGTTCGCAAGGACCGGACAAACGGGGGCGGCGCCCGGCGCGAAGAATGGTCCGAACGCCCCTGACCAGCCGTTTCGGCCGCCGTATGGCCGCCGTGAACAGGGAGAAGGCTTTCCGTGAAGCACAGGGCAGTGAAGCGCAGGACCGTCGTCATGGGTATCGGCGCGACCGCCGGAGTCGCCGTAGCCGGTGGCTTCGCCTTGAGCGCGAACGCCTCGGGCACGGGCTCGAAGTCCTCGGGTGCGTCGGATTCCCTGGTCTTCGACAAGGACGCCTACACCGAGCTGACGACGACCATCACGGACGCCGACGGCACCGACCACACGGTGGTGTACCACTTCTGGAAGGCCATCACCTATGTCGCCAGTCCGGTGGACGCGAAGTACCAAAGCCTGAACGTCAGTGTCCCCGTCAAGATCGACGGCAAGGCCGCGGACGCGACGAACGCTCCGATCGTCTTCGCCAACTCGGTGGGCGGGTACATGCCGTCGTCCGTGGCGGACGCCACCGGCGTGGGCGGCGCCGAGATGACCGGCGGCATGCCCACGGGCGGCGCCGGTGGCAGCGCGTCCCCCAGCCCCTCGGCCTCCAGCAGCGGCGGCACGGGCGAGGTGCGGTCCGGCGGCAACGCGATGGTGAACGCCCAGGGCGCGATGGTCAACCTCGGGAAGCTGGGCCTCGCGGCGGGTTACGTCGTCGTGGAGCCGGGCGCGCGCGGCCGGACCCTCACCGACTCCGCCGGCACGTACTACGGCACCGCCCCGGCCGCCATCGTCGACCTGAAGGCCGCGGTCCGCTACGTACGCGCCAACAAGGGCGTCATCCCGGGCGACACCGACCGGATCGTCTCCACCGGTACGAGTGCGGGTGGCGCCCTGTCCTCCCTGCTCGGCGCGTCCGGCGACAGCCCGATCTACGACAAGTACCTCAAGGAGCTCGGCGCCGCCGACGCGTCCGACGCGATCTTCGCCACCGGCGCCTGGTGCCCCATCACCGACCTCGAACACGCCGACGGCGCGTACGAGTTCAACTGGGGCACCAACGTCACGGCGAGCACCGGCAAGGTCGTCGACCAGACGGTGTCGAAGGCGCTACGGGCCCAGTTCGCGGAGTACCAGGCCTCCCTCAGGCTTCGGGGCCTGAACGGCTTCGGCCCGCTCACGGCCCGCAACTACGACGACTACCTGGTGGAGACCTACCTCCAGCCGTCCGCCACGAAGTACCTGGCGGCGCTGTCGGAGGCCGACCGTGCGACGTACCTGGCCGCGAACACGTTCATCACGTGGTCCGGCGGCAGGGCGACCTTCACCTGGGCCGACTTCCTGACCCACGTCGGCGCGCGGAAGAAGACGACGCCGGCCTTCGACGCGTTCGACCTGTCCGCGGGCGAGAACAACGAGTTCGGCGTCGGCACCACCGAGGCGCGGCACTTCACGGCGTACGGCGCGAAGAACGACACCGCCGGGCTCAGCACCAAGCGGGTCGCGAGCGACATCCCCGAGAAGCTCGACCTGATGAACCCGATGCACCACATCGGGGAGGAGAACCCCGGCCGGTCGAGGCACTGGTGGATCCGTCTCGGTACCAAGGACTCCGACACCTCGCTGACGGTCTCCGCCAACCTCGCCGCGGCGCTGGACAACCTGGGCGACGACGTCAATCACCTCTACTACTGGGACGAGGGCCACGGTTCGAACGTCGACCCCGGCGACTTCCTCACGTGGATCGCGAAGGTGACGGGCGACTCGAAGCGGCGCCGCTCCGCGAAGTAGCGCCGTCCCACCGCGACGCCGAGCCCGTACGTCATCGGGCTCGGCGTCGCGCTGTCCGAAGCGTTCCTCGCCCCCGCCGCCCCTACCCGACCCATCCCCAGGGGCTCCGCCCCTTCAACCCCGGCCCCCGACGAGGCTGCGCCCCCGGACCCCCACCAGGGGCTGCGCCCCCGGACCCCCCGGCCTGAACGGCCTCGTCCTCAATCGCCGGGCTGGCTGGGGGATGCGGGTCGGGGTGGGTGGGTTGATGGGGTGGGCGGGGATCGGCCTTCGGGCTTGTCCTCCATCGCCGGGTGGGGTGGGTGGTGCGGGCCGGGGTGGGCGGGAATCCGCCCCCGGCCTTGTCCTCAAACGGTGGACGGTCTGAACGGGCTGTGGAGGGACTGAGGGGTACGGGCGGGGCAACGGCCTTCGGCCTCGTCTTCATACGGCGGACGGGCTGTATGGGGGCGGCCGGGACGTGGGCCGCGCCTCCGAACGTCGGACGCCCGGAGGCTTTGGGGGCGCGGGGAACTGCGCGATCAACCCCCACCGTCCCGCAGGCGAGACACTCCGGGCCGGCGGGGTGTCCCCGCGAAGCGGACCCAGGGGCGCGGGGCATCCGCCCGCAGGCGTGGGGCCCACGCGGGGTCCGGGGCGTAGCCCCGGGGATGGGTCGGGTAGGGGCGGCGGGGGCGAGGAAACGCGGACGCCGGTGGGCGAGAATCTCGGCCCACCGGCGTCCGGACGATCACGCTGGTTACTTCACCGGCTCAGGCTCCGGCTCGCTCTCCGCCTCCGCCGCCCCCGCCGGATCGACCGGCGTCCTGACGGAGTCGAGGAGGAGCTGGGCCACGTCCACGACCTGGACGGACTCCTTGGCCTGGCCGTCGTTCTTCTTGCCGTTGACCGAGTCGGTCAGCATCACGAGGCAGAACGGGCAGGCCGTGGACACGATGTCCGGGTTCAGAGAAAGAGCCTCGTCGACGCGCTCGTTGTTGATGCGCTTGCCGATCCGCTCCTCCATCCACATCCGCGCACCACCGGCACCGCAGCAGAAGCCACGCTCCTTGTGACGGTGCATCTCCTGCTGACGCAGGCCCGGGACGGCCGACATGATCTCGCGCGGCGGCGTGTAGATCTTGTTGTGGCGGCCCAGGTAGCAAGGGTCGTGGTAGGTGATGAGGCCGTCCACCGGGGTGACCGGCAGCAGCTTGCCCTCGTCGATGAGGTGCTGGAGCAGCTGGGTGTGGTGGATGACCTCGTAGTCGCCGCCGAGCTGCGGGTACTCGTTGCCGATCGTGTTGAGGCAGTGCGGGCAGGTCGCGACGATCTTCTTCGCCGACTTCGGCTTCTTCGTCGACTCGTCCTCGTCATCCTCACCGAATGCCATGTTCAGCGCCGCGACGTTCTCCATGCCGAGCTCCTGGAACAGGGGCTCGTTGCCGAGACGGCGCGCGGAGTCACCGGTGCACTTCTCGTCGCCGCCCATGATGGCGAACTTGACGCCCGCCATGTGCAGGAGCTCCGCGAAGGCCTTCGTGGTCTTCTTGGCGCGGTCCTCCAGGGCGCCTGCGCAGCCGACCCAGTACAGGTACTCGACCTCGGACAGGTCCTCGATGTCGCGTCCGACGACCGGGATCTCGAAGTCGACTTCCTTCGTCCACTCGAGGCGCTGCTTCTTGGCCAGACCCCAGGGGTTGCCCTTCTTCTCCAGGTTCTTGAGCATCGTGCCCGCCTCGGACGGGAACGCGCTCTCGATCATCACCTGGTAGCGGCGCATGTCGACGATGTGGTCGATGTGCTCGATGTCGACCGGGCACTGCTCGACGCACGCGCCGCACGTGGTGCAGGACCACAGCACGTCGGGGTCGATGACGCCGTTCTCCTCGAACGTGCCGATGAGGGGGCGCTCGGCCTCGGCGAGCGCGGCGGCGGGCACGTCGGCCAGCTGCTCCGCCGACGCCTTCTCCTCGCCCTCCATGTTCTTGCCGCCGCCCGCGAGCAGGTAGGGCGCCTTGGCGTGCGCGTGGTCGCGCAGCGACATGATGAGGAGCTTGGGGGAGAGCGGCTTGCCCGTGTTCCAGGCGGGGCACTGCGACTGGCAGCGGCCGCACTCGGTGCACGTGGAGAAGTCCAGCAGGCCCTTCCAGGAGAACTGCTCGACCTGGGAGACACCGAAGACGTCGTCCTCGCCGGGGTCGGTGAAGTCGATGGCCTTGCCGCCGCTGGTCATCGGGAGCAGCCCGCCGAGAGCGGTCTCACCCTTCGCGTTCCGCTTGAACCAGATGTTCGGGAAGGCGAGGAAGCGGTGCCAGGCGACACCCATGTTGGTGTTGAGACCGACCGTGATCGCCCAGCCCATGGTGACGCCGAGCTTGATCATGGCGGTCAGGTAGACCAGGTTCTGCAGTGTGCCGAGGCTCAGGCCCTTGAAGGCGGCGACCAGGGGGTACGAGGCCCAGTACGCGGCCTCGTAGTGGTGCACGCCGTGGATCGCGCCCTCAAGGCCGCGCAGGGTCATGATCGCGAGGCCGATGACGAGGATCACGGCCTCGACGAAGTACGCCTGGCCCGTCTTGGAGCCCGCGAAGCGCGACTTGCGGCCCGGCTTCGAAGGCCGGTTCAGCTGCCGGATCGCGATCAGTACGAGGATGCCGAGCGTCGTGAACAGCGCGATGAACTCGGTGTACAGCTCGTAGGGCAGCCAGCCGCCCAGGATCGGCAGCGTCCAGTCGGCCTTGAACAGCTGACCGTACGCCGTGACGATCGTCAGGCCGAGAGTCAGGAAGCCGACGGCGACGAACCAGTGCGCGACGCCGATGATCCCCCACCGGTTCATCCGGGTGTGGCCGACGAACTCCTTGGCCAGCGTGATACTGCGGGCCTTCCAGTCGTCGGTTCGGGAACCGGCCGGGACCGGCTGGCCCAGCTTGATGAACCGGTAGATCTGTGCGACGGCTCGTGCGATGAGCGCAACGCCGACCACGGTCAGCGTCAGCGACACAATGATCGCGGCGAGTTGCATTGGGGGCTCCTCGGGCCTGCGAGGGGGGAGCTGAAGGCCGACCTTCAGCTGATTACTAAGCGGTAACTTATGCAGTCCGTCTGAGACTACCCATATCTTCCGCCGCACTGTAGCCAGCGGTGCGGTGATCTGCGTCGCTGAGGTCCACCTGAGTCGCCGAAGTCACCGACCGGCAGTCGCGGAAGTCACCGACCCGCAGTCGCGGGGTCACCGGCCGACACGTAAACCCGATCGTGTTATCTGCGGTGTATTTCCGACATTTAACACTAAATTGGCGGCGTGCTGTACGGAATCGTCGCCGCCACCTCCGCCCTGCTCCTCGCCGCCGTGCTCGCCGCCCTGCTGCGGCTCCTCGCTCTGCGCCTCGGCGTGGTCGAACGGCGGCGGGCGCGCGCGGTGCCGCTGCTCGGCGGGGTGGCGGTGGTGGCGGTCACGGCGTTCGTCGCCGGGGTCGGGGACTGGACGGACGTGGCCCCGCTGGGGCCGACGGCCGCGAGGCTGCTGGCCGCCGGGATCGGGGTCGGTGCCCTCGGGCTCGTCGCCGACCTGTGGCCCCCGCCGGCTCTTCTGCGGGTTCCGCTCCAGGCGGCCGTCGTGACCGGCGCCGCCGCGCTGACCGTGCCCTACGACGAGCTCGGCCCGGTGGCCGGGGCGGTGGCCGTCGGCTGGATCGCCCTCGCCACCCATGCCTTCACCTCGCTCGATCACGCCGACGGAGTGATGGGGACGGTCGCGGTGGTGACCGCCTTCGCGCTGAGCGGCTGCGCGGCCGCCGAGGTCATGGACGGGCTCGCGGCGCTGCTGAGCGTGCTGTCCGCCGCGCTGACCGGGTTCCTGATGCACAACTGGCCCCCCGCCCGGATCGTGCCGGGGCGCTGCGGCGCGCTGTTCGTCGGGTTCGTGCTGACCTCGGCGGCGGTACTGGTCCACGCCGGGCGGGCGGCCGGGTCGAGCGTGGGCGCCGCGTTCGCGCTGACGGCCGTGGCGACCGCCGACGCCGTACTGGTGCTGGTGTCGCGGCGGCGGGCCGGGCGTCCGCTGCTGCGCGGCGCCCCCGATCATCTGGTCCACCGGCTGCGGCGCCTCGGTGTCACGCCTCGGGGTGCCGCGATCGTCGTGGGGGTCACCGGCTTCGCGGGTGCACTCGTCGGGATGCTGATCGACATGGGATGGGTGAGCGCGACGGCGGCGTTGTGGGTGGCGGGCGGCGCCTGTGTCGGCGTACTCGCGCTGCTTCGGATCCCCACCTACGGGGGACGGCATGTCCCCGCGTCCGGAAGTCAGTTGGCCGAGAAGCCGCAGGTCGGACCACGTCTGCAAGCACACCTGCGTGTAAGCAAGAGATAAGACTTGAGCCCCCGCGACTCATGTCTGTTGACCCAGCAGTGAGTGTCGTGCACACTTGAGTCCGTTCCACTCAAGTCATTGCTGGAGGAATTGAAATGGCACGTGCGGTCGGCATCGACCTGGGCACGACTAACTCCGTCGTCAGCGTTCTGGAGGGCGGCGAGCCCACCGTCATCACCAACGCCGAGGGCGCCAGGACCACGCCGTCCGTCGTCGCCTTCGCCAAGAACGGTGAGGTGCTCGTCGGCGAGGTCGCCAAGCGCCAGGCGGTCACGAACGTGGACCGGACCATCCGCTCCGTGAAGCGTCACATGGGCACGGACTGGAAGATCGAGCTCGACGGGAAGAACTTCAACCCGCAGCAGATGAGCGCCTTCATCCTGCAGAAGCTGAAGCGCGACGCCGAGGCCTACCTGGGCGAGAAGGTCACGGACGCGGTCATCACCGTCCCGGCGTACTTCAACGACTCCGAGCGCCAGGCGACGAAGGAGGCCGGCGAGATCGCGGGCCTGAACGTCCTGCGCATCGTGAACGAGCCCACGGCCGCCGCCCTCGCGTACGGCCTGGACAAGGACGACCAGACGATCCTCGTCTTCGACCTCGGTGGCGGCACCTTCGACGTGTCCCTCCTGGAGATCGGTGACGGCGTCGTCGAGGTGAAGGCCACCAACGGCGACAACCACCTCGGTGGTGACGACTGGGACCAGCGTGTCGTCGACTACCTGGTGCAGCAGTTCCGCTCCGGCCACGGTGTGGACCTCGCCAAGGACAAGATGGCGCTCCAGCGTCTGCGCGAAGCCGCCGAGAAGGCGAAGATCGAGCTGTCCTCGTCCACCGAGACCTCGATCAACCTGCCCTACATCACGGCCTCCGCCGAGGGCCCGCTGCACCTGGACGAGAAGCTCACGCGCGCCCAGTTCCAGCAGCTCACCGCCGACCTTCTGGAGCGCTGCAAGACGCCGTTCCACAACGTCATCAAGGACGCGGGCATCAACCTCTCCGAGATCGACCACGTCGTTCTCGTCGGTGGCTCCACCCGCATGCCCGCCGTCGCCGAGCTCGTCAAGGAGCTGACCGGCGGCCAGGACGCCAACAAGGGCGTCAACCCGGACGAGGTCGTCGCCATCGGCGCCGCCCTGCAGGCCGGTGTCCTCAAGGGTGAGGTCAAGGACGTCCTGCTCCTCGACGTCACCCCGCTGTCCCTCGGCATCGAGACCAAGGGCGGCATCATGACGAAGCTCATCGAGCGGAACACGACGATCCCGACCAAGCGGTCCGAGATCTTCACCACCGCCGAGGACAACCAGCCGTCCGTCCAGATCCAGGTCTACCAGGGCGAGCGCGAGATCGCGGCGTACAACAAGAAGCTCGGGATGTTCGAGCTGACCGGTCTGCCGCCGGCCCCGCGCGGTGTCCCGCAGATCGAGGTCGCCTTCGACATCGACGCCAACGGCATCATGCACGTGACCGCGAAGGACCTGGGCACGGGCAAGGAGCAGAAGATGACCGTCACCGGCGGCTCCTCGCTGCCGAAGGACGAGGTCGACCGGATGCGCCAGGAGGCCGAGCAGTACGCGGACGAGGACCACAAGCGCCGCGAGGCCGCCGAGACCCGCAACCAGGGCGAGCAGCTCGTCTACCAGACCGAGAAGTTCCTCAAGGACAACGAGGACAAGGTCCCGGCTGACGTCAAGACCGAGGTCGAGGTCTCCATCGCCGAGCTGAAGGAGAAGCTCAAGGGCGAGGACACCGCCGAGATCCGCACCGCCACGGAGAAGGTCGCCGCGGTCTCGCAGAAGCTCGGCCAGGCCATGTACGCCGACGCGCAGGCCGCGCAGGCCGCCGGTGGCGCCGAGGGTGCCCCCGGCGCCGAGCAGGCCAAGGCCGATGACGACGTCGTCGACGCCGAGATCGTCGACGAGGACCGTAAGGACGGTGCCGCGTGACGGAGGAGACCCCGGGCTTCGAAGAGAAGCCTGACGTCCCCTCCGGCGCCACCCCTGACGACGCCGAGCCGAAGGCCGCCACCCCCTCCACCGAGGAGGCGGCGGCCCCGGCCGGGGACGCATCAGCAGCACAGACGGCCGGTCTGACGGCACAGCTGGACCAGGTCCGTACGGCGCTCGGCGAGCGCACGATGGACCTCCAGCGGCTCCAGGCCGAGTACCAGAACTACCGCCGCCGGGTCGAGCGCGACCGGATCGCGGTCAAGGAGATCGCCATCGCGAACCTCCTGACCGAACTCCTGCCCGTGCTCGACAACATCGCCCGCGCGCGGGACCACGGCGAACTGGTCGGCGGCTTCAAGTCGGTGGCCGAGTCGCTGGAGACCGTCGCGGCGAAGATGGGCCTCCAGCAGTTCGGCAAGGAGGGCGAGCCCTTCGACCCGATGATCCACGAGGCCCTGATGCACTCGTACGCGCCGGACGTCACGGAGACGACGTGCGTGGCGATTCTGCAGCCGGGGTATCGCATCGGCGAGCGCACCATCCGCCCCGCGCGGGTGGCGGTCGCCGAACCCCAGCCGGGGGCGCAGACCGGCAAGGCGGACTCCCAGGATTCCGCCGAGGCGGCCGACGACAAGGAGAGCGGTGGCCCGGACGAGGGCTGACGTTGAACGCATGAGAGAGGAGGGGCGTCGAGGATGAGCACCAAGGACTTCATCGAGAAGGACTTCTACAAGGTCCTCGGCGTCCCCAAGGACGCCACCGAGGCAGAGATCAAGAAGGCGTACCGGAAGCTCGCCCGCGAGTTCCACCCGGACGCCAACAAGGGCAACGCCAAGGCCGAGGAGCGCTTCAAGGAGATCTCCGAGGCGAACGACGTGCTCGGAGACCCCAAGAAGCGCAAGGAGTACGACGAGGCACGCGCCCTCTTCGGCAACGGTGGCTTCCGTCCGGGTCCCGGCGCGGGCGGCGGCAACTTCAACTTCGACCTGGGCGACCTCTTCGGAGGCGGCGCCCAGGGCGGAGCGGGCGGTGCCGGCGGCTTCGGCGGCGGCATCGGAGACGTCTTCGGGGGCCTGTTCAACCGAGGCGGCGCGGGAACCGGTACGCGGACCCAGCCCCGGCGCGGCCAGGACATCGACACCGAGGTGACGCTCAGCTTCACCGAGGCGGTGGACGGCGCGACGGTCCCGCTGCGGATGACGTCCCAGGCGCCCTGCAAGGCCTGTTCGGGCACCGGCGACGCGAACGGCACACCGCGCGTGTGCCCGACGTGCGTGGGCACCGGCCAGGTCGCGCGCGGCTCCGGCGGCGGCTTCTCGCTCACGGACCCCTGCCCGGACTGCAAGGGCCGCGGTCTGATCGCGGAGAACCCCTGCGAGATCTGCCACGGCAGCGGCCGCGCCAAGTCCTCGCGCACGATGCAGGTCCGCATCCCGGCGGGAGTGAGCGACAGCCAGCGCATCCGCCTGCGCGGCAAGGGCGCACCCGGCGAACGGGGCGGCCCGGCGGGCGATCTGTACGTCACGGTCCACGTGGACGCCCACCCGGTCTTCGGCCGCAAGGGCGACAACCTCACGGTCACCGTGCCCGTCACCTTCGCGGAGGCGGCGCTCGGCGGCGAGGTGCGTGTACCGACGCTGGGCGGCCCTCCGGTCACCCTGAAACTGCCCCCGGGCACGCCCAACGGCCGTACGATGCGGGCCCGCGGCAAGGGTGCCGTCCGCAAGGACGGTACGCGCGGCGACCTCCTCGTCACCGTCGAGGTCGCGGTTCCCACAGACGTGTCGGGCAAGGCTCGCGACGCCCTGGAGGCGTATCGCGAGGCAACCGCGGGCGAGGACCCACGGGCGGAGCTGTTCCAGGCCGCGAAGGGAGCATGAGCAGATGGACGGCCGTCGTCGGAACCCCTATGAACTGACCGAGGAGACCCCGGTCTACGTCATCTCGGTGGCGGCCCAGCTCTCCGGCCTGCACCCGCAGACTCTGCGCCAGTACGACCGCCTCGGCCTGGTCTCCCCGGACCGCACCGCCGGGCGCGGCCGGCGCTACTCGGCCCGCGACATCGAACTGCTCCGCACGGTGCAGGCGCTGTCCCAGGACGAGGGCATCAACCTGGCCGGCATCAAGCGCATCATCGAGCTGGAGAACCAGGTCGCCGCCCTCCAGTCCCGAGTCGCGGAACTGGAATCGGCCCTGGACGGCGCCGCTGCCGCGATGCAGCAGCGCGAGGCCGCGGTGCACGCCTCGTACCGCCGTGACCTGGTCCCGTACCAGGAGGTCCAGCAGACGAGCGCGCTGGTGGTCTGGCGTCCGAAGCGGCAGCAGTCCTCGGACTGACGTCCGACGCCCATCTGTCGCAGGGGCCCGGAGGCTGAGCCTCCGGGCCCCCGCGCGTCACTTGGCGGGCGCGGTGACCGTCCAGTCGCCGGCGGGCAGGGTCTCGGTGCCGTCGGCCTTCACACCGGTCACCCAGTAGTAGGACGTGGTGCCGCGCTTCGCGCCGGTGTCGAAGTACACGAACGCTCCGGCCGAGGCCTCGTGGATCTTCTCGTACGTGGCGGTGGCGGGGTTCCACCGGTAGATGCGAAAGCCCTGCGCGGGCTCGGGGGACTCCTCTTCGCCCGCTCCGAGCCCGGACCAGATCAGCTGGTTGCCCTCGTCGCCCTCCGCCGCGGACGCCTCCAGACGGAGCGGCGAGCCCTCGGGCGTCGCCACGCTCGGCGTCGTGTCGAGTTCGGTCGCGACCACGGCCTCGGCCGTCCGGGTCCACTTGAAGGAGGAGTTCCAGGACGTGTCGATGGCGTCGACGAAGAAGCAGACGCGGTCGCCGTCCGGTCGGGTGGTGTACGAGTACGAGGTGGTGTCGGCCGACAGGTACTCCGTCAGCGTTCCGGCGCACACCTGCTCGTCGCCCTCGTCGCCCCAGAGTTCACCCCGGTAGACGGTGTACCTCCCGAGGTCGGCGGCCGGGTTCTTGTCCCACTCCAGCTCGAAGCCGTACTCGGTCGGGGTGACCGTCAGCCCGGTGACGGCGGGCGGCGGGGTGAGGTCCTCGCGCTCCCCGGCGGCGGCCACGGAACGCGCGGACTCGTTGCCCGCCGCGTCGAGAACGGTCACCCGGTAGTAGTAGGTGACGCTCTCGACGGCCGAGGTGTCCAGGTACGAGAGCTTGTCCGTACTGCCCACCCGGGTGTACACGCCGTTCTCGCTCGTCGCCCGGTAGACGCGGTAGGACACCGCTCCCGTGACCCCGTTCCAGTCGAGCTGCAGCCCGCTGGACAGGGAGGTGGCGATCAGCCCGGCGGGCGCGGCGAGCGCCGTCCGGTCGACGGTGGTCACGGCCTGGTCGGCGGTGCCCGTCGATTCGTTGCCGGCCTTGTCGTGGGCGCGGACCTCGTAGTAGTAGGTGTCGCCGGTCGCGGGCACGGTCGTGTCGGTGTACGAGGTGGTGGTCGTCGCACCCAGTCTCGACCAGGTGGCGCTGCCCTTGAGACGGCGGTACACGCGATACCCCGCGAGGTCCATCTCCTTGTTCTTCACCCAGCCCAGCTTGGCGTTGCCGCCCGCCGTGTCGTACGAGACGGAGGTCCCGCTCGGGGTGAGGGGCTTGACCTTGTCGACGGTGGCGGTGGTGCGGGGGGTGTAGGCGAAGGAGACGTTGGCGGCGCCGGTCCAGTTGGCGTAGTCGACGCGCAGGGTGTGCTTGCCGGAGGGGATCGTGAGGCTGACGGTCTTTTTCACCGTCGAGGAGACGTTCTTCCAGAGGTCGACCTTGCGGGTGTTGTCGAGGTAGACGCGGATGCCGTCCTGGGCGGCGACGGGAAGGGCGAAGGGCCCGCCGGAGCCGAAGTCCCTCGTCACGGTCCAGCGGACGCCGAAGTTGTCCTTGGGCAGGCCGGAGGCGGGGGCGTTCGTGCCCCAGTTCTCGTTGACCGCGGTGTCGCAGTCGGTCTTCTTCGGCGTCCCCGAGAAGGCGGTGTTCGCGAAGAACTGCCGCTTGTAGACCGGCGAGGTGCAGGTGGTGGCCGCGGCGGCGGAGGTGGCGGTGAGGAGGCTGCCTGCGGTGGTGAGCACGAGGACGGTGGCGGTCGCGACCGTCGTGCGTCTGGCTGGGTTCATGCGTTCCTTCGGTCCTGATCGTCAACGGCGGGCAAAGCCGTTGACGATCAGGACCGACAAGGAAGGGGATTGGTTGTACGGATCTTTGCCGCCCTTTGAAGGTCAGGCGACCCTTGAAGGTCAGGCGACCTTGAACGTCAGGTGGGTGGACGGGCCGACGCGCCCGTACACGTCCACGGTGGCCACCTCGACGACGTAGGTCCCGCTCGTGGGCGGTGTCCAGGTGAGGCTGCCGTTCGTGGTCTGCGCGTACGTGCCGCCGGTGACGCGCCACTGGTACCCGCCGATGACGCGGTCGTCGCCCGCGGGGCGGGTCATCGTCACGGTGGCCGTCTGGCCGGATCCGCCGTGCCCCGCACAGTCGTTGGCCGTGCACTCGGTGTACGGCGCCGAGAGCGCGAGCAGCGGAGGCAGCGGCGCTGTGGGCGTCGCCGGGGTGACCCGGTCCAAGGAGACGACGTCGGAGGGCGCCGACTCCCGGCCCTGCGCGTCGAGCACCACCACGTAGTAGGACGCGCGGCCTGGCGGGGCTTCGGCGTCCGAGAGGCGGTTCGTGGTGGTCGAGCCGATCCGGTCCCAGGCGGCGGAGGCGTCGGTGCGGCGGTAGACGCGGGTGCCGTACACCGCCCCGTCCGTCGAGTAGGCCCAGGTGAGTTCGGTGCCGCTGTCGTGCGGGGTGACCGTCACGCCGGTGGGCGCCGCCGAGTCGCCGGGGGCGGGCCGGGTCGCGGCGACCGCCTCGGACACCGGGGAGATGTTCCCGTACGCGTCGACCGCCTGCACCGTGTACGTGACGGCGGTGCCGGCCGGGGCACGGAGGTCGTTGAACGAGGTGCCGAGGACCAGGTCCGGCCCGTCCGGGTCCGACTGCCCCACGGGCGCGGCCCACAGCTCGTAGTGCTCGACGTCGTCCGAAGGGGCGTTCCAGCGCAGCGCGTTGCCCGCCGTGGTGCCCTCCGCCGTCAGACCGGTGATCTGGCCGGGCGCGAGGGTGTCCGGGGCGCCGGTGTCGGCGGTCGCGGACGGGACGGACTCGTTGCCGGCCGGGTCCAGGGCCGTGACCCGGTAGTACAGGCGCTGGTGGATGTCGGCCGAGATGTCCCGGTAGGAGATGTCCGACACGGAGGACGCGAGCTGTTGGAAGGGGCCCTGCGGGGCGTTCGCCCGGTAGACGCGGTAGGCGGCGGCACCGGAGACCTTGTTCCAGCCGAGGGCCACGGAGCCGGTGCGCACCTTGGCGCCGAGGCCGCCGGGCGCTGCGGTCGGGGTCCGGTCGACGGTGGTCACGGCCTGGTCGGCGGTGCCCGTCGACTCGTTGCCGGCCTTGTCGTGGGCGCGGACCTCGTAGTAGTAGGTGTCGCCGGTCGCGGGCACGGTCGTGTCGGTGTACGAGGTGGTGGTCGTCGTGGCCGGTTTCGACCAGGTGGTGCTGCCTTTGAGACGGCGGTAGACGCGGTAGCCGGCGAGGTCCAGTTCCTGGTTCTTCGCCCAGGTCAGCTTGGCCTTGCCGGTGGCTTTGTCGTACGCCACGGAGGTGCCCGTCGGGGTGAGGGGCTTGACCTTGTCGACGGAGGCCGCGGTGCGCGGATTGTAGGCGAAGGAGACGTTGGCGGCGCCGGTCCAGTTGGCGTAGTCGACGCGCAGGGTGTGCTTGCCGGAGGGAATCGTGACGTTGACGGTCTTTTTCACCGTCGAGGAGACGTTCTTCCAGAGGTCGACCTTGCGGGTGTTGTCGAGGTAGACGCGGATGCCGTCCTGGGCGGCGACGGGAAGGGCGAAGGGCCCGCCGGAGCCGAAGTCCCTCGTCACGGTCCAGCGGACGCCGAAGTTGTCCTTGGGCAGGCCGGAGGCGGGGGCGTTCGTGCCCCAGTTCTCGCCGACCGCGGCGTCGCAGTCCGTTTTCTTCGGTGTGCCGGAGAAAGTGGTGTTCGCGTAGAACTGCCGCTTGTACGCCGGTGATGCGCAGCTGCTCGCGGCGGAGGCGGGTGCCCCCGATATGGCGAGCAGGCCCCCCGTGGTGGCGATCGTCAGTGTCGCGGCGAGCGCCGGTCCACCCCGTCCAACTGGTCTCATGCTTCCCCTGATCCGTGCTGCGGTGTGCGCGGCCACCTTGGAGACTCCCGGGCGCTGGGGTGGGTTGTATGCCGCCGGGGAGCGAGTGACGCAAGTCAATCAGAGGGGTTCTGTGGAAGTGGCGGCGCACCCCCTTCCCATCGTGTTCACTTGGGGAACACAGAATGCTGTTGCCATCTCGTTAAGTGGTTACTCCTTGACGCTGAGGTGATCGCCGCGTTGGCTTTCAGCCACCTGGGTCGCAAAGCAGCTACCTCGCCCGGAAGGCACCTGATGTGAACACTCGTAACACCCGGCTTCGTCGTACCGCCATAGCCCTGGCCTGCTCCGCGATGACCGTCTCCCTCGCCGCGTGCGGTGTCGTGGACGGGATCGGCGGCAGCAGCACCAAGGCGAGCCCGACCAAGGGTGACGACATCACGGTTGGTCTGCTCCTCCCGGAGAAGGCCAACACCCGTTACGAGAAGTTCGACTACCCGATCATCGAGCAGCAGGTCGCCAAGCTCACGAACAACAAGGGCAAGGTCGATTACGCCAACGCGGCTCAGGACGCCACCAAGCAGAGCCAGCAGTTCCAGCAGATGGTGGCCGACAAGGTCGACGTGATCCTCGTCGACGCGGTGGACTCCAAGGCCATCGCGAGCGATGTGCAGAAGGCCAAGGACGCGGGCATCCCCGTCATCGCCTACGACCGTCTGGCGCAGGGCCCGATCGACGCCTACATCTCCTTCGACAACGAGCTCGTCGGCCAGGTCCAGGGCAAGGCCCTCCTGGAGGCGCTCGGCACCGACTCCGCCTCGAAGAAGATCGTCATGATGAACGGCTCGCCCACCGACCCGAACGCGGCGCAGTTCAAGGCCGGCGCCCTGGGTGAGCTCAACGGCAAGGTCGACATCTCCAAGTCGTACGACACCAAGGACTGGGACCCGGTCGTCGGCAAGGCCAACATGGAGAAGGCCATCACGGCCATCGGCCTCAACAACATCGCCGGTGTCTACTCCGCCAACGACGGCCTCGCGGGCGCCGTCATCGACGCCCTCAAGACCATGGGCGTCAGCAAGGTGCCGCCGGTCACCGGCCAGGACGCCGAGCTGGACGCGGTGCAGCGGATCGTCCGGGGCGAGCAGTACATGAGCGTCTACAAGTCCTACCCCGACGAGGCCTCCGCGGCCGCCGAGATGGCCGTGGCGAAGGTCCAGGGGCGTGGCATCGAGTTCGACGCGCTCACCCGCGACAAGGTCGACAGCCCCACGAACAAGAAGATCCCCTCCCAGCTGATGCCCGTGGTCGCCCTGACCAAGGCGAACATCAAGGAGACGGTGATCCAGGACGGCATCTACACCGTCAAGCAGATCTGCGCGGCCTCGACCAAGGCGGACTGCACGGCGATCGGCCTCAAGTAGCCGTGCTCCCGCACTGACGACCTGCACCGACACCTGCACTGACAAATTTCCCTGACGAACGCGCGGGAGCCCTGGGCGAGGGGCTCCCGCGCGTTCGTCGGATCGGTGCTCCAGTGCTTCTCAGGTACGTACGGTCCGGGGGCGGGCAGTGCGGGCCCGTTCGGCCCGTACGGCGTCCAGGATCGCTGTGCTGGTGGTCGGGCCGCTGCCGGTGCAGGCGAAGCCCTTGCCGCCTATGAGGACGTTGAGCCGGTGCGGGATTCCTGCTCTGTCTGAGCTACTGACCTCGGTCAGAGGAAGAACTGGAGAAGCTGGTCCGTCGTTGGAGCGCCCTCTTCATCGGCTGTATCACCCGGTGCTCCGCGCGAATCGGACTGAACCGGGTCGGCGACAGCGTGATCGCCGGGTGAACCGTTTCGGGGCTGCGCGTGTCTCAGAGGGGGACCGTGCTTGTTGTGTTTGATGCGCTAGTTGCGCTGGAGGCGTCCGTGGCCATGATTGGCCTGTTCTGGATCACCAAGGAAAGCGTGTACGTGGGCGCCGAACCCGAGGGGTACGGGCGCGGGGTGCGGCTGACCCCCGAGGGGCTTGAGGCCGTGGGTACGGGCCAGGAGGGGTTCTGGTCCTGGGCGGACGTCCGTGAGGTCACCGTCCACGACGTGCAGGTGCGCTCCAGTACGCGGTGGTTGGTGAACAACGTGATGGACACCGTCCTCGACATGGCGACGGGCGGCGGTGAGGCACCGCCCGCGTTCGAACTCCACGTACGGACGGATGAGGAGAAGGCCGAGCTGACGGTGTACACCGCGGCCGTCGGGGGCTACGTCCAGTCCGAGTACGAGCTGTCGGTGGCACTGCTGAACCGGTTCGTGGACGGTACGGCGGACGTGGCGCGGCTGCTGGAGTGGGGGAGCGTCGAGGGCGACGGTGTGACGCCCTGGCGGGCCGCGCGCGAGGCCCTGCTCACGAGCTGGGCCGCGGCCTGAGGTGTTGGAGGAGGGCGGCGAGCCCCTTTGGGGTGGTGGCGAGTACGGTGCGGGGTTCGTCGCTCTCGCGTAGGCGGATCGTTCCGTCGGGGGTGGTGGCGACGTTTACGCAGTTCCCTTCGGGACCACCACTGAAGGACGACTTCTGCCATTCGAGTTCGGACACCTTGGCTCCCCCTAAAGCGTGTAGAGAAGATGCTGGATCAGGGCCAGCGAGTCCTTCACTGAGTGTGCTTCGGGGGCCAACGATACGTCGACAGGGTTGAGGGCGTTCTCGGCGAGGTGACCGAAGAGCGAGGTGTATTGCCGTAGCTGGTCCTCTTCGGTCAAGTAGTGGAATCCCAGAGGCTGTTCGAGGATGACGGTGCTCAGATTCGGGTTGTCGGGAATGATGTGCGTGAAGTTCCCGATGAGGGCCGCGTAGGCCTGGGCGCTGAACGGGTAGATCTGGATGGTCACGTGGGGCAGGCGGGCGAGTTCGATCAGCCGGAACAGTTGCTCGCGGACGACCTTCGGGCTGCCGAACCTCATGTGCAGGGCGCATTCGTGGATCACGGCGTGCACGGTGGGTGGGTTCTCCCGTGTGAGGATCCGCTGCCTCTCCATGCGGAACTTCAGGGCCTCCTCGATGTTCTCGAAGCCCAGCTTGGGACTGTTGAAGATGGCCTGGGCGTAGTCGGCGGTCTGGAAGAGGCCCGGGATGAACATGGGCTCGTGCATCCGTAGCGCGACGGAGCCGGCCTCCAGTTCGGCGAGGTTGAGTGCGCTCGGACCCAGGTGCTTCTTGTAGGTGCTCCACCAACCCCTGCCGGTTGTCTCCGACATGGCGACCAGGGCCTCGACGTAGGGCTCGTCTGTGCACCCGTAAGTGCTGCACAGGTCCAGTAGGCGTTCCGTGAGAACGGACGTGCGTCCGAGTTCGATGTGGCTGAGCTGTCCGCGGCTCATGCCGATCCGCCCGGCGGCTTCCCCTGCGTTCAGTCCGGCCTTTTCGCGCAACTGTTTGAGCTCGCTGCCAAGTCGTCGCTGGCGTTCGCTGATGGTGGTGCGTAGTCCCACGGTGTCTCCTCGCCTACTCCGTCAAAGTCTGCCGTGCGGGAATGGGTTGGTCTGCCAATTGCGACAAGTAGGTTGAGAATTAGAGCCCTATCTGGTTACCTTGAGTGTGTTACTGCTAACGCTCCGGAACCGTACCGGAGTCGTCCAACTCCCCTGCCCACAAACGAAAGCGCACCCGGACCGTCGGCCAGCCGGATCCGGGCCATGCCATCGCGGGCGTACGACAGGAGCCGAACCCCCCATGGAAGCTGCCCGCAGGGCGCCCCACCGGCCTGCCCAACTCGCTTACGAATACAGCCTCTTCGCTCCCGCCGACGCCACCGCTCCCAAGGTCTGCCGGGACTTCGTACGCGCCGTGCTCCTCACCCTCGACCGCGCACCCCTCGTGCTGCCCGCGATCCTGTGCACCTCGGAACTCGTCACCAACGTCCACCTGCACACCAAGGGCACGACCATGCTCCGCGTCCAGCTCAGCCCGGCCCGCGTACGGGTCAGCGTGTACGACGAGAGCCACGACCCCCCGCGTACGCCGGAGGCGACTCCCACCGCCTGCCGGGGCCGCGGCCTCGCGCTGGTCGCCGAGGTCGCGGACCTGTGGGGCGTGGCCGCCGACCGGGCGGGACGGTTCGCGAAGGGGGTGTGGTTCGAGTTGCGAGGGGAGGGGGAGCCCGGCGGACTCTTCGAGGTGCGTCATGCCCGAGCGTGAGGTCGACCCGGACGCCGCCGAACTGGACCAAGTCCTGTGGGAGGCGTGGAAGGCCATGGAACTCCCCGAGGGCTACCGCGCCGAGATCGTCGAGGGGGTTCTCGAAGTCCAGCGCATCGGTCGCGTGCGGCATGGCTCGATCGCGAACCGGCTTGGGGAGGCCATGTCCAGGTATGGGTGCGAGGGCGAGTACGAGGCGTATCACGGCATGGCCGTCACGCTGGGCCGTCGCCGTGTGTGGATCCCGGATGTCGTAGTGGCCGCACGAGGACCGGGAGCGAGCGCCGACGAAGACGGCATCGGTGTCGTCGCCTCAGCCGTGTACCTCGTTGCCGAAGTGGTCTCCCAGGGGGAGCGCCACCAGGAACGGGACCGGGTCCGCAAGCGACGCGAATACGCCCGCGCCGGCATCCCCGTCTACGTGATCATCGACGACCACGACAACCAGGGCACCGTCACCGTCCTCACCGAGCCCCAGCCGGAGAAGGCCGACTGGGTCGGAGTCCACCGGGTCCCCTACGGCACCGACGTCACCATCCCCGAAGGCCCCGCGAAGGGTTTCGTGATCGGCGAGGCGATCACCGGGCCCAAGCGGAGCTGAGCCCGCGCCCGGCCCATGGGGGATACCTCCCCCTCACGCCACCCGCGTGAACTCCACCGTCACCTCCGGCGGTCCCCCGGCCACGCCCCGGTAGATCCCCTTGTGCGGGGTGACGTCGTCGTAGTCGCGGCCGCGGCCGACCACGACGTGGGACTCGTCGGCCCGGGTGCTGTTGGTGGGGTCGTAGCCGGTCCAGTCGCCGGCCCAGTACTCGATCCAGGCGTGGCTCTGGCCGGCGACCGGGCGGTGGAGTTCGGCCTCGCGTTCGGGGTGGAGGTAGCCGGAGACATAGCGGGTGGGCAGGCCCAGGCCGCGCAGGAGGGCCGCCGTCAGGTGGGCGATGTCCTGGCAGACGCCCGCACCCTGTTCCCAGGCCTCCATCGCGCCGGTGTTCACGCCGGTGGCGCCGGGGATGTACGAGACCTGGTCGGTGACCATGGACGAGACCGCGACCGCCGTCTCGTGGGGGTCCAGGCCCGTCGACGCCGACCTCGCCCGCTCCACCAGCTCCTGTGTCACCGTCGTACGGGTGGTGGGGGACGCGTACTCCAGGAGGCGGGAGTTCGCCGTCGTTCTCGCGACCTCCGCCCAGGTCGGCGCGGGGGCCGACGGGCCCGGTGGGGCCGTTTCCACCAGGCTCGACGCCGTGATGGTCAGGTCCTCGTGCGGTTCCATCAGGTCGAAGCCCGTCACCTGGGTGCCCCAGTAGTCCCAGTACGACCAGGTGGGCGTGGTCGGGTTGACCGTGACCCTGGCGTCCAGGGTCGTCTGGCCGGGGAGCGTCAGGGGGGTCATGCGGACCTCGTTGTGGGAGGAGACCGCGGCCTGTGCGTACGAGACGCGGGTGGTGTGCCGGATCCGCAGCCGGCGTGTCACGGGAGTGCTCATCGCGCTCACGCTCCTTCCTGGGCCCACTCGACGGGCCCCTGGTACGGGAAGAACCTCTCCGCCACCGCCTCCGCCGAGGCCATGCACGCTTGTTGCAGGTCACGGAGGAGCAGGGGGAGCTGTTCCTCCAGGGCCGTCAGGTCCAGGTATTCCAGGCGGGTTCTCATCCGGCCTATCGGGCGGCGGGCCGGGTCCTGACGGGGGCGGCCGAGGGCGGCGAGGCACTCCTCGGCGGTGGTGAGCGCGTGCAGGGCGGACCGGGGGAAGTCCCGGTCGAGGAGGAGGAATTCGGCCACTCTCGGGGTGTCGCCGAAACCTCCGTACACCCGGGCATACGCCTCGTCCGCGCCGCTCGCGCTCAGCAGCGTCGGCCAGTCGGGCGCGTGGACGGCGTCCAGCACGCGGACGGACAGGAGCCGTACGGTCATGTCCACCCGCTCCAGGCTCCGGCCCAGCACCACGAAACGCCAGCTGTCGTCGCGGCTCATCGTGGAGTCGGCGAGGCCGAAGAAGAGGGCGGCCCGGCGGCGTACCAGCTCCAGGTACGCGTACGGGCCCGTACGGCGGGCCGCGAGGCGCTGGTCGGCCAGCGCGTGCCAGGTGGAGTTGAGGCACTCCCACATCTCGGAGGAGACGGCCTCGCGGGCGCTGCGGGCGTTGAGGCGGGCGGCCCCGAGCGCGCCCTCGATGGAGCAGGTGGAGCGGGCGTCGAAGGCGAGCTGGTCCAGGACCTGCTGCATGTCGACGCGTTCGGCGCCCGCGTCGACGCCGAGGATGGCGTACAGGGAGCGGCAGGCCACGTCCTCGTCGCGCCAGGGGTCCTCCAGGAGGCGGTGGAGGTAGGCGTCGAGGATGCGGCCGGTGGCGTCCGCCCGCTCGACGTAACGGCCCGTCCAGGTCAGGGCCTCGGCTATGCGGGAGAGGATCACGTCGTTCACTGCTGCTGTGCCCCTTCCTGTACGACGCCACGGTCGCCGTCGGGTCCGAGCTGGCGCGGGACCACGTCCAACGCCGTGCCGTCGTCGGCGAAGTCGAGAACTTGGGGGAGCTCGGCAGGGCCCTCCGCCAGCACCCAGGTGTCCTTGGAGCCGCCGCCCTGACTGGAGTTGACGATGAGGTTGCCCTCCTGGAGGGCGACCCGGGTGAGGCCGCCGGGCAGCACCCAGACGTCCGTGCCGTCGTTGACGGCGAACGGGCGCAGGTCGATGTGGCGGGGCGCCATCCGGTCGCCCGCGAGGGTGGGCGAGGTGGAGAGCGCCACGGGCCGCTGCGCGATCCAGCCACGCGGATCGGCGGCGACGGCCTCCCGGGTGCGCTCCAGGGTGTCCCGGTCGGCCTTGGGGCCGATGACGATGCCCTGGCCGCCCGCCCCGTCCACCGGCTTGATCACCAGCTGGTCGATCTGGTCGAGGACGGCGTCCAACTGGCCCGGTTCGTCCGGACGGTAGGACTCGACGTTCGGGAGAACGGGCTCCTCGCCGAGGTAGTACCGGATCAGATCGGGTACGTACGTGTAGAGGAGTTTGTCGTCGGCGATGCCGTTGCCCACCGCGTTGGCGAGCGTGACGGTGCCCGCCTGGGCGGCGCTGAGGATGCCCGGGCAGCCGATCACCGAATCGGGCCGGAAGTGCAGCGGATCGAGGAAGTCGTCGTCGAGCCGTCGGTATACGACATGCACCGGCATCTCGCCCCGCGTGGTCCGCATCCAGACACGGTTGTTCCGGCAGACGAGATCGTGCCCCTCGACCAGCTGCACCCCCATCAGCCGGGCCAGCAGGGCGTGTTCGAAGTAGGCGGCGTTGCTGGGGCCGGGGGTGAGCACGACGACCCTCGGGTCGCCGACCCCGTCGGGCGCGGCGGCGCGCAGGGCCGCCAGAAGTCTCTGCGCGTAGCCGTCCACGGGGACGACGTGCTGTTCGGCGAAGAGGGACGGGAAGATCCTGGTCATCGCGCGCCGGTTCTCGATGACGTACGAGACTCCGGACGGCACGCGGACGTTGTCCTCCAGGACCCGGAAGTCCCCGGCCTCGTCCCGTACGAGATCGATGCCGGCGACGTGGATGCGTACGCCGCCGGGTGGCTCGATCCCGTGCGCCGCCCGATGGAAATGGGGCGAGTTGAGCAGGAGACGCCAGGGCACGACCCCGTCCTCGAAGGCGCGGCAGGGCCCGTAGGCGTCGGAGAGGTAGGCCTCCAGGGCTCTCACCCGTTGGGAGACCCCCCGTTGGATGAGGTCCCATTCGAGGGCGTCGAGGATCCTGGGGACCAGGTCCAGCGGCCAGGGGCGCTCCTCGCCCGCGAAGGCGTAGGTCACGCCCCGGTCGGTGAACGCGCGGGCCATCTGGTCGGCCCGGAAGCGCAGTTCACCCGGTTCGATCGGCTGCAGGGCGGCCAGTACCGGCTCATAGGCGGTCCTGACTTCACCCGGCCGCTCAAACATCTCGTCCCACGCATCGGCCAACGCGTACGCGTCAAATATGTCCGCCATGGCCTGACGGTAGGTGCGGTACGTAACGTACCGATCACTCGACGATTTCCGGCAGCTCACGCGATCCGGACAAGGGTCGGAGGAGCCCTGGCCGGACGAGGAGTGTCCGGCCAGGGCGGGCCAGGACGCCGTGTCGCCCTGGGTGAGCGGGTCCACGATGCACCGGGCGGCGCACCGCCACCACCGTCATGTTGTTGCAGAGCGCCGTGCGGAGGTGGGGATATTTCAGGACGTATGCGGGCGAGAGGGGGCGTGCGAAGGGTGCAGCCGTGTTGCGATGGCGGTCGGGGCCGCGCATAGTTGCGCTGCGGACGGCGCGGAGGCGTCGCATCGCGAGGATGCTGGAGCCAGGGGTGGAAGATGGCCGGGCACAGGAGGGACAGGCATCCGCACGGCGCTGACCGACTGTGCGAGGCCGGGGACCGGGTGTACTCCCGGGCCGTGCGGCGCGGACGCGTGCCGCGCGAGGACGCCGAGACGGTGCCCTGTCTTGTCGAGTTGGCGCTGCTGCATCCGGACCCCGACGACATGGGGTGGCTGGTGCCGACCTCGCCGCAGGAGGTCATGACACGGCTGCTGCGCGGGGTGTACGAGGAGGTCAGCGCCAGCCAGACGCGGGTGGGCGACGCGGTGGCCGCGTTCGAGTGGTACGCCGGTCTCGGCGGGCGCGTCCAGGCGCCCACGGAGGGCGTGGCGATCCGCGTGCTCGACGGACTGCCGCGGATCCGGGCCGCGATGGACGAGGCGACCGAGGCGTGCGCGACCGAGGTGCTCACCGTGCAGCCCGGCGGCATCCGTCGCGAGGACGAACTCTCCGAGGGACTGCACCGGGCGCTGGAGATGCGCCGGCGGGGCGTGCGGATGCGCGACCTGTACACACACGTGGCCCGGCACGGCCAGGGCCTGCACAACTACATGGAGCTGATGGGGGAAGTCGCGGAGGCCCGTACCCTCGACGAGGTCGTGGAGCGGCTCATCCTGTTCGACCGCAAGGTGGCGTTCATCCCGGCCAACTCCGACCGCACCATCGCCCTGGAACTGCGCCACCCCGCCCTCGTCGACTACCTGGTCACGGTCTTCGAACGGCTGTGGCGCCTGGCGATCCCGCTCGCCGCGCCGCTCCCGGACACCGGCATCGACGGCATCACCCACCGCGAGCGGTCCATCGCGGCACTGCTCGCCGAGGGACACCAGGACGCGGTGGTCGCGGAGCGGCTGGGTATCAGCGTCCGCACCTGCCGGGCCCACATCGCACGCCTCTCGGAGACCCTGGGCGCCGCGAGCCGCACCCAGTTGGGGGTGCGGATCGCGCAGGCGGGCCTGGACGGACCGCAGCGCGCCGCGGAACTGCTGCCGGTCAGTGATCCCGCTCGAGAATCCCCGACCGCCCGATGAGGTAGCCGAGCTGGGCCCGGCTCTCGCTGCCGAGGGTGACGGCGAGTTTGGCGATGTGGACGCGGGCGGTGCGGACGTTCATGCCGAGGCGGTCGGCGATCACGGTGTCCGTGTGCCCTTCGACGAGCAGGGCGGCTATGGCCCGTTGTCGGGGGGTGATGCCGTTGTGGGACGGGCGCTGGACGGCTTCCGGGTACATGGGGGTGGCCAGGCGCCAGAGCCGGTCGAAGGTGGTCACGAGGTAGGAGACCAGGGCCGGATGGCGGACCTCCAGGGCGAGGAAGCCGTCTTTGTCGGCGGGGATGAAGGCGACGGCGCGGTCGACGGCGATGAGCCGGTCGGTGATCTCGTCCAGGCTCCGAGCCTCGACGTCGCCGTTCAGCTGTTCGTAGCGGGCGAGAGTCATGGGTGAGTGGCGGAGCGTGTGCTGGTAGAGGGTGCGGATGCGGGCGCCGCGGTCGAGCAGGGCCTGGTCGCGACCCAGGGCGGTGGCCTCGGCCGCCTCATAGCGCCGGCCGATGTGGCCGGCGTGGGGCTGGATGGTGAGGAGTTCCCGGGATGCGTCGGCCATGGCCTCGGTGATGGCCCCGTTGATCCGCTCCGTACCGCTGAGGACCCGGATCGTCGGGGTGTCCGTGGCTGCCGTGCGCCGGCCGTCGATCCGCATCAGCGGCTCGAACACCGCGGCCAGTCTGGCCTCGCGCCGCCGTTCTTCCGCGACGCGTTCCTCGGAGGTCCGTAACAACCGGTGGAGGGCGACAGCCGGGGCGACGGGCTCCAGCCAGTTCAGATCCTCGATGGCCGGGTGCATCAGTCCGAAGTCGACGAGGCAGGGTGCTTCTGCGGCGTCCGCGCTGCGTACGCGCCCTTCGCGCAGGGCCCGTTCGTACAGCTCCGATCCGGCCGGGCACAGTTCTTCCACGCCGTGGGCCGGGTGCGGCGCTTCGGTCACCCCGCCGCTCCCTCCTGCTTGAGGATTCCCGATTCCGCGATGAGATAGCCGAGTTGGGCGCGGCTGCCGCTGCCGAGAGCGGTGGCCAGCTTGGCTATGTGGGAGCGACAGGTGCGGACGTTCATGCCGAGGCGGCGGGCGATGGCCTCGTCGACGTGGCCCTCCACCAGGAGTTTGGCGATGGAGTGCTGGATGTCCGTGATGCCGTCGGGGTCGGTTTCGTAGGGAGCGCCGGTGCTCAGTGGGACCGAGCGGGCCCACATGAACTCGAAGACCTTGATCAGGTAGCGGACGAGGCCCGGATGGCGGAGTTCCAGCGCCACTTGCTGATCGTCGCGCGCGGGGATGACGGCGACGGTCTCGTCACAGATGATCAGGCGCTCCACCAGCTCGTCGATGGTGCGGTATTCCACCTTGCCGTTGGAGAGCTTGTCCACGTAGGCCAGCTTTTCCGGGCTGTAGCGGGCCGTGTGTTGATAGAGCGTCCGGATCCTCACACCACGTTCGATCAGCACCCTGTCCCGCTCCAGGCCCTGGATGAGGGAGCGCTCGCCGCGGTTGCCGCTGGGCTGGACCGTGAGCATCTCGGTCTGGCACTGGGCCGTGGCGAGGTTGAGAGCCGCGTTGATGCGGTCGCCGCCCTCCAGCACGGTGATGGAGTGCGTGCTCACCGTGGTCTGCGCGCTGAGGGCCATGAACGGCTCGAAAGCGTCGGCCAGTTCGATCGACAGCCGCCTGCGCTCGGTGATCTCGTGTTCCAGGGGGTTCAGTCGCTGGGACAGGGCGATCGACGCGGGTACGGGACGCAGCCAGTTGGCGTCATCAGGATCGGGATGGAGTAGGGCGAACTCCATCAGGCAGGGAGCCGTCTCCACTTCCGCGCGGGCGATACGTCCCGTGCGGAGGGCATTCGCGTAAAGGCGGCTTCCCTCCTCACACAACTCGGTCACCGCATGGGGATGTGTCGCTTTAGTCTGATTCGTTGCCAAATCTCCACCCCCCAGGGTCCTGAACGTGCAGGAACATGATGCATCGATTATGTGGCCATGACGTGCCCGAATGAGCCATCGTCGTATCCGACGGGGGAAGAGGGGACCTTCAAGTGAGGACGAAGCCGAATATGAGTAACAAAATGCTTCGCTCGGTGCTTGTCGCCGCCTTCTCCGCCGTTGTGGCCTTCGGTGCGCTGAGTGGCCTCTCCGATGGGAAGGGTGACGCTCGGGCGGACAGTGCCTGGCCGGCGGTAGCCGTGTCCACCACGCCTGCCGGTGGGAGCGCGTCGTCGGTCAGTACGGATGACGGCGCCGGGGGCTGACGTGACGACACCCCCGGACGACCGATCCTTCCGCCGAGAAATGGCCACCGCGTACCGCTCCGGCTGGCACTTCATCGACCTGGCGACCGCCATTCCCCACAGTGGCGACTCGCTGATGGTGACGGTGTTCGGAGAGCCGGTCGTCGTCACCCGGGACGACGACGAGGACGTCCGGGCGTACCGGTGTCTGCGGCGCCCGCGCGGCGCGCCGCAGCCCGTGCGATGTGCCATTCGGTACGGAATGATCTTTGTGAACCTCGACCAGCGTGACCACCAGCTGGCCGAGCCGGAAGTCCCGGACGTAAGGACCATCTCAGCCACCCCCCGCAGTGCCTGACGCGATTCCCCCGTCGTAGTAGATCGCGCAGGTACTTCCCCCCGCAGCGGCGTCACCGTGACCTGAACACGGTGACGCCGCTGCAGTTTTGGGCGAAAGATCCAGGTATCCGCCCCTCTCCATGCCATCTCCGCAACGGCTGAAACCAGCCGGGCCTCCCGCCCGAGGCCGGTCGGCCGGTTCCGCGCCCGGGACGGGTCGGCCGGACCTCGCCGTCCGGGACGGGTCGGTCGGATTGCGTGCCCGGGGCCGGTCGGTCGGATTCCGTGCCCGGGGCCGGTCGACCGGGTCCCGCTCCCGCGGCCGGTCGGACCCCGCGCCCGGGACCGGTCAGCCGGACCCCGCCGCTCGGGACGGGTCGGCCGGGCCCCGCCGCCCGGGACCGGTCAGCCGTGCCCCATCGCCGAGGTCAGCGTGATCTCGATCGCCACCCGGTCGGGGTTCGGGGAGGGCGTCCTCCCGTACCGCTCCGCGTACCGCCGCTCCGCCTCCGCGACACGCGCGGAGTCCGCGGCGATCCTCGCGCGCCCCTCCAGCGTCGCCCACCGGCGCCCGTCCACCTGGCAGACCGAGACGCGCGCCCCCTGCGCCCCCGCGGCCAGCACGTGCCCCACCTTCGCGCTGGACTTGTTGGTGATCACCCGAGCCAGGCCCGCCTCGGGGTCGTATGTAACCCCGACAGGCACGACGTGCGGGCTGCCGTCCGCCCGGAGGGTGGTGAGGGTGCACAGATGGCGTTCCCGCCAGAAGACGAGGTACGCGGGGTCGGGATCGTGCGGGTCCACCGGGTATGCGCTCATGGTCGGAAATGTATCCCCACCCGTGAGTGCCATGGCTTCCCGACCTTACTTGAGTGGAATAGACTCAACTTTGTGTACGTTGGGTGAGTCAGTCCGTACATCAGAGTCGTACATCAGGGTCGTATTGAGGAGGAGAACGCGAACGTGGACGCCGAGCTGACCAACAGGAGCCGGGACGCGATCAACGCGGCCACCAGCCGGGCGGTGTCCGAGGGGCACCCCGACCTCACCCCTGCCCACCTGCTGCTCGCGCTGCTCGGTGGTCAGGAGAACGAGAACATCACCGACCTGCTGGCCGCGGTCGACGCCGACCAGGCCGCCGTACGGGCCGCGGCCGAGCGCGTCCTCGCCGGCCTGCCCAGCGTGACCGGGTCCACGGTCGCGCCCCCGCAGCCCAACCGCGAACTGCTCGCCGTCATCGCCGAGGCGGCCGACAAGGCCAAGGAGCTCGGGGACGAGTACCTCTCCACCGAGCACCTCCTCATCGGGATCGCCGCGAAGGGCGGCCCGAGCGGCGACGTACTCTCCCAGCAGGGCGCCAGTGCGAAGAAGCTGCTTGAGGCGTTCCAGAAGAGCAGGGGAGGACGCCGGGTGACGACCCCGGATCCCGAGGGCCAGTACAAGGCGCTCGAAAAGTTCGGTACGGACTTCACCGCCGCCGCGCGCGACGGGAAGCTCGACCCGGTCATCGGCCGGGACCAGGAGATCCGCCGGGTCGTGCAGGTGCTGTCCCGGCGCACCAAGAACAACCCCGTCCTCATCGGTGAGCCCGGCGTCGGCAAGACCGCCGTCGTGGAGGGGCTCGCCCAGCGGATCGTGAAGGGCGACGTGCCCGAGTCGCTCAAGAACAAGCGGCTGGTCGCGCTCGACCTCGGCGCCATGGTGGCCGGGGCGAAGTACCGGGGTGAGTTCGAGGAGCGGCTGAAGACCGTCCTCGCCGAGATCAAGGACTCCGACGGGCAGATCATCACCTTCATCGACGAGCTGCACACGGTCGTCGGCGCGGGCGCGGGCGGCGACTCCGCCATGGACGCCGGCAACATGCTCAAGCCGATGCTCGCCCGCGGTGAGCTGCGGATGGTCGGCGCCACCACCCTCGACGAGTACCGCGAGCGGATCGAGAAGGACCCCGCCCTGGAGCGGCGCTTCCAGCAGGTCCTGGTGGCCGAGCCGTCCGTCGAGGACACCATCGCGATCCTGCGCGGACTCAAGGGGCGCTACGAGGCCCACCACAAGGTGGTGATCGCGGACAGCGCGCTGGTCGCCGCGGCCACCCTCTCCGACCGGTACATCACCTCCCGCTTCCTGCCCGACAAGGCCATCGACCTCGTAGACGAGGCCGCCTCCCGGCTGCGCATGGAGATCGACTCGTCCCCCGTGGAGATCGACGAACTCCAGCGCGCGGTGGACCGGCTGCGCATGGAGGAGCTGGCCCTCGACAAGGAGACCGATCCCGCCTCCCGGCAGCGTCTGGAGAAGCTGCGCCGCGACCTCGCCGACAAGGAGGAGGAGCTGCGGGGCCTGACCGCCCGCTGGGAGAAGGAGAAGCAGTCCCTCAACCGCGTCGGCGAGCTGAAGGAGAAGCTCGACGAGCTGCGCGGCCAGGCCGAACGCGCCCAGCGCGACGGCGACTTCGACACCGCCTCCAAGCTGCTCTACGGCGAGATCCCCACCCTGGAGCGGGACCTGGAGGAGGCCTCCGAGGCGGAGGAGGAGGCCGCCAGGGACACCATGGTCAAGGAGGAGGTCGGCCCCGACGACATCGCGGACGTGGTCGGCTCCTGGACGGGCATCCCGGCCGGGCGCCTCCTGGAGGGCGAGACCCAAAAGCTTCTGCGCATGGAGGAGGAGCTGGGCCGCCGTCTCATCGGCCAGAGCGAGGCCGTCCAGGCCGTGTCCGACGCCGTACGCCGCACCCGCGCCGGAATCGCCGACCCGGACCGGCCCACCGGATCGTTCCTCTTCCTCGGCCCGACCGGCGTCGGCAAGACCGAACTCGCCAAGGCTCTCGCGGACTTCCTCTTCGACGACGAGCGGGCCATGATCCGCATCGACATGAGCGAGTACGGCGAGAAGCACAGCGTCGCCCGGCTGGTCGGCGCCCCGCCCGGGTACATCGGCTACGAGGAGGGCGGCCAGCTCACGGAGGCCGTGCGCCGGCGCCCGTACAGCGTCGTCCTGCTCGACGAGGTCGAGAAGGCGCACCCGGAGGTCTTCGACATCCTGCTCCAGGTGCTGGACGACGGACGGCTCACCGACGGACAGGGCCGTACGGTCGATTTCCGCAACACCATCCTCATCCTGACCTCGAACCTGGGAAGTCAGTTCCTGGTCGAGCCGCTGACCTCCGAGGAGGAGAAGAAGCAGCAGGTCCTGGAGGTCGTACGGGCCTCCTTCAAGCCAGAATTCCTCAACCGCCTCGACGACCTCGTGGTCTTCTCGGCGCTGAACAAGGAGGAGCTGGAGCGCATCGCCGGGCTCCAGATCGGCCGCCTCGCCAAGCGGCTGGCCGAGCGCCGGCTCACCCTGGAGGTCAGCGACGCGGCCCTGGCCTGGCTCGCGGACGAGGGCAACGATCCGGCGTACGGGGCCCGGCCGCTGCGCCGCCTCGTCCAGACCGCGATCGGCGACCGGCTCGCCAAGGAGATCCTGGCGGGCGAGGTCAAGGACGGCGACACGGTCCGGGTGGACGCATTCGGGGACGGCCTGATCGTGGGGGTCGCGCAGTAGCCCGGACGGGCTGATTCTCAGCGGTCGACGGCGCCGGTCCCGGCGGCGCCGTCGTCACTGGCCGCATCGGATACACACTCCCGGTGGTGGTGTCCGTGCCTTTGCCTGTGGGGGTTGCCACTGACCGCCCGTGATGGGGGAGGATGGCAGCATCCGTACGAAGGGAAATACACGGTGAGCATCGACCCGTCCTCGATTCCGAATTTCGGGGGCCAGCCCGAGCCGCAGCCCGGCGGACCGGCGGGCCCCGTCGTCCCGGATCAGGACCTCGTGAAGCAGCTCCTGGACCAGATGGAGCTGAAGTACGTCGTTGACGACGAGGGTGACCTCGCGGCGCCGTGGGAGGAGTTCCGTACGTACTTCATGTTCCGCGGCGAGGGGGACCAGCAGGTCTTCTCGGTGCGGACGTTCTACGACCGGCCGCACCAGATCGACGAGAAGCCGACTCTGCTGGAGTCCATCGACGACTGGAACCGCCGCACGCTGTGGCCGAAGGTCTACAGCCACACGCACGACGACGGCACTGTCCGCCTGATCGGCGAGGCACAGATGCTGATCGGCACCGGCGTCGCCCTCGAGCACTTCGTTTCGTCGACGGTCAGCTGGGTGCGGGCCGCCATCGAGTTCGACAAGTGGCTCGTCGAGCAGCTCGGCCTTGAGCAGGAAGTCAACGAGGCGGAGGAGAAGCCCGAGGACGACGACGAGGAGTAGTCCTCCCACCAGGTTTTAGAGCTCCGAACAAAATGAGAGTCCGATCAGCTCGCGGCGTCCGGTGCGTGCCGGTCGTCGCGAGCCGGGCGCTCATTTTTGTTCGGAGCTCTTACAGCGGCGTGTGCGCGATGACGACCAGATACGCGCCGTAGGCGAACGAGAGCCCGGCCAGGGCGCCGACCACCAGGACGGCGTGCCAGGGCCGGGCTCTTGCCGTGCGGACCAGCGCCCTGGCGAGCGGCAGCAGCAGCGGGAACGCGGGCAGCAGGAAGCGCGGCTTGCACTCGAAGAACCCGGAGCCGCCGAGCGCGATCAGCAGCAGTACCCCGCTGTGCACGAGCAGTGGCAGCGGGGCACGGTCCGCGATCAGCAGCCCGTACAGCAGCACGGCCGCCGCCACGACCACCATCGTCATCGGGAACACGAAACGGTCCCCGTGCGTCAGCAGATGCTGGACGAAGCGCAGCGAACCGGCGCCGAAGTCGAAGCGCGAGCCCCACAGCCGCTGCACCTGGAAATAGCCGCCGAACGGATCGCCCTTGCGCCGGCCCACCCACAGCACATAGCCGCCCCAGCCGACCGGCGCGAGCGCGACGCCCGTCCACAGCCTGTGGGAAACCCGTCCGCGCCGCCGCCAGACCTCGCACGCCGCAGCGGCCAGCACCGCCGCGGCCACCGCGATCCCGTTCGGCCGCGACATGCCCGCGAGCGCGGCCAGCGTGCCCGCCCACAGCCAGCGCCCGGTGAGCACCGCGTACAGCGACCAGGCGGCGAAGGCGGTGAGGACGGGCTCGGTGTACGCCAGGCAGAGCACGATCGAGTGCGGGAGCAGGCCCCACAGCAGGACCAGCATGGTGGCGACGGCGCGTCCGTGCAGCCGGGCCCCGATCGCGTAGATCCCGCAGGCGGCGACCGCGGCGGCGGTCCAGGCGACCAGCAGTCCCGCCGCGCCGCCGCTCAGCGCGGTCAGCGTGGTGACGGCGCGGATCAGCCCCGGATACAGCGGGAAGAAGGCCAGGTCGCTGTGGACGACGGTGGGCCTGAAGTACCGGGTGCGTTCGTAGCCGTGCGCCGCGATCCCCAGGTACCAGAGCGAGTCCCAGGACCGCCCGAGCAGGGCGAGGGGGCGCTTGCCGCCCGCCCAGGCGGTTCCGGCGAGCACGAGAACGCCGACGAGTCGCGCCGTCGCGAACAGCGCCAGCGCGTGCGCGACAGGGGGCAGGCCGTGCGCGAGGCGCGCCGGGCGGCCGTGCCCTTCGTCACCGGGCTTCGGGGCGGCGGGGGCCGGAAGGGTACTGGCGTGGGTCACACCCGAACTGTGCGTCCCTGACGGGGTATTTGCGAGCTTTACACGCCTGGGCGGGTACGGTTTCCCCCACTTCGGCGCGCCCTCCCCACCGTCCTGGGCCCCCGTGCTACCAGCACGTCCCGCTTGGCCAGCATGTCCGCGCGGAACGCCTCGAAGTACGTGTCCGGCAGCGCCAGCGCCTCGGCCACGGCGTACTGGAACGGCCCCGACGCCACGTACGTCAGGAACTGCTTGGCCGACCGTACGGCGGTGACGAGGCCCGGCGTGCCCGTCACCCAGGCGACGCCTTGTTCGTGCACTCATTTGTATGTCGCGCGACAAGCCCCACCGAGGGGATCTCCAGCACCGCCGTCGAGCCGGCCGCAGAACCTGTCCGGACCGATCTCACAGCCGTACCGCCGGGCTCGGTGACGCGGCACTGTCCGTCGTATCCTGACCACACACGGGAAGGAGCCGTCCATGAGCGTCGATGGGATCGTGCACACCGAGTTCCCCAAGGGATACACGGTCCTGTTCGGAGCTGACGGAAAGGTGATCATGACTCCGCAGAGCTTCGAGCACTCCAGCACGATCAAGTCGATGCAGTACGACACGATCGTGTCCCTCGGACGCCACGCGAAGACCACCTCCGACGTCTACATCGACTTCCCCGCCGACGAGAACTCCGCCCCCGATCTGGCGATCCTTCGCGAGGATGCCCGCCGGGAGGGCAAGCGCTACAGCTTCGAGGACGTCCTGCTGATCTCCGAGGTCGTCTCGACCTCCTCCGCCCGCAAGGACTACGACGACTGCACCGCGAAGTACGGCCGCTACGGCATCCCCATCTACCTGGTCGTAGACCCCTACGCCCAGGAAGTCGTCCTCCACACCCAGCCGAACGCCACCGGTTACATCGCGGCACACACCCACAAGTACGGCACGGGCAAGCTCCCCATCCCCCTGGCTGACGGCCGCACCTTCACCCTCGACCTCGACGAACTCCCGCGTCCGGAGCACGAGGCGGACGCCCGCTGACGAAGGACTCCCGGCGTCGTACGTCCTCGGCCGCACGCTACCGTCGGGGTCGTGGCCGAGGGATGGGACGAGGGGGCGAGACAGGGGGCGAGGCCGTCGCACCGTTCGGCAGTTCGGCCCGGACCACTGCGGCGGCCGACAGCACGTAGACGCGCTTGACCGACGGACGGCCCGGACTCGTTCGGCAGCAGGCAGCAGGCAGCAGGCAGCAGGCAGCAGGCAGCAGGCAGCAGGCAGCAGGCAGCAGGCAGCAGGCAGCAGGGACAGCGCGGGGCGCGAACCGCGAACCGCGGGCCTTCGGCCGCCGGAGGCGTGCGGGCGCGCGGAAGCATCTGTTCCGCGCGCGTGCGCTACGGGCGGGGGAGTCGAGCCCCCGCGCTCGCACGTTCGGGTGACCATTGATCATCTCTTGTTCACGGCACTCTGGCGGGCCCTATCCAGGACGTATGCATGAACTCCGCACCACAGCCAGCCAACCGCCGTTGTCCCGGCGGCGTTTCACGACCGCCGCCGGCACGGCCGCCGGCGTCACCGTCCTCGGACTGGGCACCGCCGACCCGGCGACCGCGGCACCGGCCGCCCCTGCCGCTCCCGCCGTCCCGGGGCAGGCCCCCTGCCCGTCCCGCTCCACCGCCGACTGGGACACCTGTCTTGCCGTCGCCCGCGCGCTGCTGGTCGTCGACGCCCACGACAGGCCCCTCGTACCGACGTACGAGAAGATCCTCGGTTCCGGGCTGCCCCGCGCCCGGACCAAGGCCGCCAAGAAGGTCCTGGTCGTGGGCGCTGGTCCGGCCGGCCTCGTCGCCGCCTGGCTGCTCAAGCGCGCCGGACACCACGTGACGCTGCTGGAGGCCAACGGCAACCGGGTCGGCGGACGTATCAAGACCTTCCGCACCGGTGGCCACGAGCACGCCGTGCAGCCGTTCGCGGATCCGCGGCAGTACGCGGAGGCCGGCGCCATGCGTATCCCCGGCAGCCACCCGCTGGTAATGCACCTGATCGAGCAACTCGGTGTCAAGAAGCGCCCGTTCCACCTCGTCGACGTCGACGGATCCGGCAAACCCGTCAACCACGCATGGCTGCACGTCAACGGCATCCGCGTACGCCGCTCCGACTACTCCAGATCCCCCCGCCGCGTCAACCAGTCCTTCGGAGTACCCCGCAAGTACTGGGACACGCCCTCCTCCAAGATCCTCGGCGATGCCCTCGACCCCGCACGCGACGAGTTCAGCACGGTCGGGCCGGACGGCAAGCGCGTCGACAAACCCATGCCGGAGCGGGTACAGGGCTGGGCACGGGTCGTCCAACGCTACGGCGACTGGTCCATGTACCGGTTCCTGACCGAACAGGCCGGCTTCGACAAGCGCACCATCGACCTGGTCGGCACCCTGGAGAACCTGACCTCGCGGCTGCCGCTGTCCTTCATCCACAGCTTCATCAGCCAGTCCCTGATCAGCCCGGACACCGCCTTCTGGGAGCTGGTCGGCGGCACGGCGACACTCCCGGACGCGCTGCTGCGGCAGGTGTCCGACGTGCTGCGCCGCGACCGGCGCGCCACGCACATCGAGTACTGGGACGCCGACCGACAGCACGAGCCCGGTGCCGACGACACCTCGCACGTGCGCCGGGATGGCACGCACGTGTGGATCGACACCGTGTCGGAGGGCCGCGACGGCAAGGTGGTGCGCGAGCAGTTCACCGGTGACCTGGCGATCGTCACCGTGCCCTTCTCCGGGCTACGACAGGTGCAGATCAGCCCGCTGATGGCATACGGCAAGCGCCGTGCCGTCGCCGAGCTGCACTACGACAGCGCGACCAAGGTGCTGCTGGAGTTCAGCCGCCGCTGGTGGGAGTTCACCGAGACCGACTGGAAACGCGAACTCGACGCCGTACGGACTGGGTTGTACGACGACTACCTGCGTGGCAAGGCGCCCGCCGACGGCAGCCTGCTCGGGGCGCACCCCTCGGTGCCGCGCGGCCACATCAGCCCGGCACAACGCGCGCACTACGCCGCCAACCGCTGGGTCGGCCGCGACCAGCCCGAGGCTGCTCACATCATCGGCGGCGGGTCGGTCTCCGACAACTCCAACCGCTTCATGATCAACCCGTCGCACCCCGTCCCTGGCAGCAAGGGAGGCGTCGTCCTGGCCTCCTACTGCTGGGCTGACGACGCCTCCCGCTGGGACTCCTTCGACGACGAGGCCCGTTACCCGTACGCCCTGCGCGGCCTGCAACAGGTCTACGGACAGCGGGTGGAGGTTTTCTACACCGGTGCAGGCCGCACCCAGAGCTGGCTGCGCGATCCGTACGCGTACGGTGAGGCGTCCGTTCTGCTCCCCGGCCAGCACACCGAACTCCTCGGGCACATCCGCGCCCCCGAGGGGCCGCTGCGCTTCGCCGGGGACCACACCTCGGTCAAGCCGTCGTGGATCGAGGGTGCCGTCGAGTCCGGCGTACGGGCGGCACTGGAGGTGCACCTGGCCTAGAAGGCTCACGAAGATCTTGCTGAGGGGGCTGCCCGGCTGTGGGCCGGACGGCTCCCCCAGACGTCGTCTCACTCGGCGCCCGCGGCGAGTTGGACTGGCCCCGCTGCGCGATCGACTCGGTGAACATGCGGGCTCTGAAAGCTTGATCACCGAGCCGTGGCCGGGCCCAGTTGTCAGGGACGGTGGGTTGGGCGGCCCGCGCAGTACGGCGAAGACTGGATTGTTTTTTTGGAGCCCAACGACGCGAGGCGCCGCAGGCGGCTGGTGGCCTCGTGGAGAACGTCGTCCCTCTTGCAGAACGCGAACCGCACGAACGGTGCCCCGGCCTCACGGTCGTCGTAGAAGACCGCGTTGGGAATGGCCACCACGCCCGCGCGCTCCGGGAGGGCGCGGCAGAAGGCGAAGCCGTCGCTCTCGCCAAGGGGGCGGATGTCGGTGGTGATGAAGTAAGTGCCGGCCGGCTGGAAGACCTTGAACCCCGCCTCCGTGAGCCCGGCCGCCAGCACGTCCCGCTTGGCCAGCATGTCCGCGCGGAACGCCTCGAAGTACGTGTCCGGCAGCGCCAGCGCCTCGGCCACGGCGTACTGGAACGGCCCCGACGCCACGTACGTCAGGAACTGCTTGGCCGACCGTACGGCGGTGACGAGGCCCGGCGTGCCCGTCACCCAGCCGACTCCTCGTTCGTACACTCATTCACATGTTGCGCAACAAGCCCACCAGGGGCAACACCAGCACCGCCATCCCCGGTGAGCCGGCGGCGATCTACTGCCGCATTTCCCAGGCGGACGATGACGACCAGACCGGCGTCGACCGCCAGGAGCGCATCTGCCGCGAGATCGCCGACCGGCGCGGCTTCGTCATCGACCCCGCCCACGTCTTCGTGGACAACAGCCGCTCGGCCTGGAGCCGCAAGCGGAAGCGACCCGGCTGGGACCGCCTGCTGGAAAACGCCCGGAATCGCGGCTTCCGCCACATCATCGCCTACCACCCCGACCGGCTCATGAGGCAGCCCCGGGACCTGGAGGAACTGCTCCAGGTCTCTGACGACCACGCCATCACGCTCCACGGCGAGGCGAACCGGCGGGACCTCTCCGACCCCGACGACCGCTTCATCCTCCGCATCGAGGTCGCGCACGCCTGCCGCTCCTCGGACGACACCTCGCGGCGGTTGAAGTCCGCCATGCAGGACCGGGCACGGGAGGGCAAGCCGCAGGGAGGTGTCAGGCGGTTCGGCTACACCAAGGACGGGATGACGATCGTCGAGGAGGAGGCCGAGATCGTCCGGGAGGTCTTCGACCGCTATCTCAAGGGCGAGGGTGCGGCGCCCATCGCGAAGAACCTGCATAGCCGGGGCATCCGCACAGCTGGTGGCAAGGCGTGGACCAGTGGCACTGTCCGTGCGCTGCTCGACTCCCGGCACGTCGCGGGAATCCGCATGCATCAGGGTGTGGAAGCCGGCCCCGGAACCTGGCCCGCGATCATAGACGCAGGCGTGTGGGCGGAAGTGCGGACGCGGCGCGAGTACCGGTCGGCGGTGCATCGGGAGGCGCTCAGCCAGCCGCCGCAGCGCTACTACCTGCTGCGCGGCCTGGTCATGTGCGGGCGGTGCGGGACGTTGATGTCCGGAACCGCCAAGGGCAACGGACCGGTCTACCAGTGCAACCGCCGGGGCAGGAACGACGAGAAGAAGTGCACCCGGTCGATCATGGCCCTGACGCTGGAGGACTTCGTCGTCGACGCCGCGATCGAGCTACTCGGCAAGCTGCGTGTCGACGGCCGACTCGCCAGCAGCAACCTCTCCGAGAGCGTGACCGAGGAGCTGGAGGACGACCAGCGGCAGCTCGGCGAGCTGAACCAGATGTGGACCGCGAAGGAGATCTCCACGGCGGAGTACCGCAAGATGCGCAAGGAGATCACCGACCGCATCGCCAAGGCGCAGCGCAAGGTCGTTGTCAGGCCGATGGTGCTCCTTGACGGTCTTACGGGCGCGGGCGCGCGGGCGGCGTGGGACGCCGAGGACATGACGGACGAGCGACGCAATGCCGTGCTGCGGTTTCTCTTCTCCGGGGTGGTCATAGACGAGCCGAAGAAGTTCGGCCGGTACATGGACTGGGACCGGATCGGCATCGAGCAGAACCCGCTGTAGCAAGGCCGGCGGCCCGCTCGTGTGGGGCAGGTGTGTGGGTTGTACGTCGTCCTCAGGCCCGATGGGGCCGCCTCGGCGCCAGGTCCGCCCGCTTCGCGGTTCTGTCCAAATACGAGCGAGGGAACCGCAGTTGGCGCCCGGGACCGCGATTGGCTCAGAGTGCCAGTCTTGCGCGCGGCGAGAGATCGTAACCGACGATCGCCGGTTAGGGAAACCGGCGATCCTCCGGACTATTGACGTCACCCGCCACCCGTCCGCTCGCTCTGCGTCGCGGCAGGTGGCCTGCCGACCGATATGCCCTGAGGACGTCCATGCCCCAACGACAGCCAGAGCTCACCGCGATCCAGCCTGACCTCGATATCGCATCCGAGCGCGACTGTGACCACCGTCAGAAGCCGGATGAGGCCAGGGAGGCCGCTCTCCGACGAGTGTGCGACGGGTTCACCGCGACGATCAGCCCGCGGAGTGCCGCCCGGCTCGCGGACCTGCTCTCTACCGCGAGTTATGTCCAAGCGGCATGACCATGCTGGCTTCGGCAACCGGGGATTCGCCGCCAATTTCCGCTTCCTTCGTGTCGCTTTCCCTGCCCTACGGACGAAGAGCGGCGAAATGTGGCGTGGCGTTTTCGACTTTCGAATTCACGGCGGGGGAGGGCTCATCGCATCGCCATATTCTGACCGTGCTCGCTCCGGCCTGGCATGCAATCTAGTTCGGCTCGCCGTCGAGCCAGTACTGCCCCCTGGCGATGGACTGCGAGTTACCCGGTTTATGTCGCGGTCTCGTCAACCGGAGATTCGTATCTACCGTTCCGGGAAAAGCGGCGCAGGACGCGTTCGCCGTTAGCTGTTTGATTTCTCGGCGTAATGCTGGACTTGTGCCGGACGGGTGTGGCTGTCTTGGTCGTGCGCCCGGACGCTGACCTCGGAGCCACGAATACCCGACACGCCATAGCAGGGGCCAAGGCGCCCCCCGCATACGCCTGCGCGCAACCGCCCTGGCCGACACAAATGCGCCGGGAACCCCACACCGCGCCCCCTCCTGAGAACTGCCCGCAGAGAGCCCGCGCGCACCCCTCAGCCTCGACATAGGAGCCGCCTCCAGATGAGCCTTGACGCCCGCGAATGGGTGTGGGACCACAGCCGCAGCAAGGGCACCGCCCGCATGGTCCTCGCCCTGATCGCCGACCGGTGCCCCGACCGGCGCTGCAACGCGTACGCGTCCGTGCCCACTCTCATGAAACGCGCCAACGCCTCCCGTACCGCCGTGCGTGACGCCCTCGCCAAGCTGATCAAGGACGGGGAGCTGGAGCAACTCGCCGACCGCAAGGGACCACGCGGAGAGACGTACTACCACCTCCCGTCCGCGGCCCGGTTCTTGGCCGAACAGGCCCCCGAGAGGGACCAGGATCCGGCCTTCCAGGGGGACCGGAATCCGACCCTCGGGGTGCCGGAATCCGACCCTGCCGACTCCTCGGAGGGGGGACCGGAATCCGATCCTGGGGAACGGAATCCGGCCCCCGCGGGGTGCGGATTCCGGCCCGGAGGGGGTGTGGATTCCGACCCCCAGAACGGTAGTGAACCGAAGGTGAACGGTAAGAGCAGCAGCTCTGTCCCGCTCATCCCCGCCGCCGAGTGGAGGATCGACGACGGTGCCCGGGCCTGGCTGCGGCACCACGGCCACCTCGACCGGCTCGGCGAGCACGCGCTGCACGCCGCCGACGAGAAATGGCGCTCGTACCGGGCGATGTCGCCGCCGCGTCCCGCCACCGCGTGGGCTGCCGACTGGCGAGCGTGGATCGCCCGGGAGCACACCCCCGCCCCTGGCCGCCCGAATCTTTACGCCCTGCCCGGCGGCACCTCCGCACCGCAGGTCGGCATGACCCGTGCCGAGGCGCACATGGCCGCCCTGCTCGCCGCCCTCGACGAACCGACCGGAACGGAGTGACCACCTTGGAACGAAACGAAGTCGCCGCCGTCCTGGCATGCATCGGCCGTCTCGACCCCCGTACCATCCGCCCCGGCACGGGCGAGGCCCGTGACCAGATCGCCCAGTGGCACGAGCTGCTCCACGACGTGCCCTTCGCCACCGCTCACGGCTGGGACGTCCGCGAGGCGATACGGGGCCACGTCCTCGCGTCCCCGTACGCGATCCTGCCCGTGGACATTGCCCGCAAGTGGCACGCCTACCGACGCGACCGGCTCAGCCGCCACACCGACCCCACACCGGTCGCCGACCCGGACGACTGGTCAGCCTGGCGGACCGAACTGGTCGCCAACCGACAAGCGGTCGCCACCGGCACCGCTGAGCCATCGACGCACCGGCAGATCACCAGCGGCAGCCCGCACCCCGACGTCGAAGCCCGCCTCGCCGCCATCGGGTCGTGCATCCCGCCGACCGTCCGCACCGAACTCGCCCGTTACCGGCCGGCTCGCGCCGCCCGCGAGGCCGCCGTCGCCGCCGGACAGCCCGACGCCCTAAGCGTCCCGTGCCGGTGGTGCCATGCCGACGAGGGTGAGCCTTGCCGCAGCCGGCGCCTGGGGCTCGACGGCCATGCCCGCGGCAACGCACCCCGCGCTACCCCGCACCCCACTCGCGTGGACCTTGCTGCGGAGCTAGGCCAGCAGGGAGCCGCGTGAACCGTGGCCCTCGTGTCGGCGCCGGCACCTGACCAGCGGCTCCTTCGCCGTACCCCAATCCCACCTTCACTGCCCGTCGGCAGCGCCACCGCCATGCCCAGACGGCTTCCTTGGAGACCTCTCTCATGCCCGCCTACTGCCCTGATATCCCCTGTCCTGCTACTCGGAGGCGCCCGCTGATGCCCACGTTCCCTCATGCAGATGCCGACCTCATGTTGGTCACCGCGTTGACGACTTTCGAGGTCGGGATGGTGGTGATGCTGTGCTGGTACAGCCCACGCCAGTCGTCCGAGCGACGCCGACGCAGCTCAATGCCGGTGGCCGTGTCGTATGTCGCGGCCGTGGCGTGCACCGTGTTCAGCGCGGTCACCAGCTGGCGGTTCGCCGACCACCACCTCGGGATGCACAACACGATCGAGCGCACCGCATTCTTCGCCACCGGCGAGCTCGCAATGGTCGCCTCCGCACTGGTCGCCCGCCAGAACCTGCACGGACCACGACGGGAGGCCGGCGTGGCCGGCGTCCTGGTCTGGATGCTCGCGGCCGTGCTGAGCATTCCTGCCTACGCCGAATACGGTCCCGTCGGCGGCACCGTGGGCGCCTGCTACGGCCCGGTGATGGCAGCGGCCTTGTGGCGCCAAGCCCTGGGACTCGACCAGCCTCGCCGCGGCCCTGACTCCGCTGGACGCGGCATGCGCGCACTGCTGCTGGCTCGCCTCGGCATCGTCGAGCACAGCCCGACGGCGAGCCAGGAGCCCACCACCGCAGACCCACAGACTGGCGCCCATCCGTCTGCGTGAGCCACCCACGCGAGAGCCCAGACCGTGCATGCGAGGTGACGAGCACACGCGCAGCCCCTCACTGGGTTGGGAACTGACTGCCGAGCCCGCCGTCGCGACCAGCCCAAGCTCGCTGCTCTCACTTCGTACTCCCCACCCTGGAGATATCTGACTTGCCCTCCCCGACCCCGATACCTCCGGTCGCCATCCCCAGCGCCGACAGCCACCGCTCCCGCCTCGCCCGGCTCCGGGCTCGCTTCGGCCGCCACGCAGTCGTACGCGCCGGCGGCCACCGCGCGAACGGCGGTGCACGCTTCACTCTCGTCGTCGGCCTGATGGCCGTCGTCCTCATGGCCTTCCGGGTCTCGTGGAATGCCCTGTCCGACGTTGCCCGAGCCATCGGCGCCGACCCCACCGCCGCCTTCTTCTACCCGATCGTGGTCGACGGGCTGATGGCCCTCGCGCTGATTGCCACACTCGTGCTGCCCGATGCCGACCGGAAGTTCGCGCTGCGGGTCCTGGCGACCTACACGATCGCCAGCCTCCTGCTGAACTACGTGCACGGCCTCACCCCGGCCCTACACACCATGCCGACACGGTGGGGCCGATTGACCGACTGGGACCCCGCGAACTGGGTCCTCGTGCTGCTGGCGACTTCGCTCCCGGTCGGGTCGATCTACTTCGGGTCGGACCTCGTGGCGAAGGTGCTGCACCACAACCCCGAGTCGGCTCACTCTTGCCAGTCGGTTAGTGAGCAAGCCGACAGGCAGGACGCACGGTCGAGGTCTGACCGGGCCGACACGGCCCCCGGGTCGTCGACCGAGTCGGCCCCAGTGAAGGTCGCCGAGATGCCTGCGGCGAGGCCGATCGAGGTCGAGGAGTCGGCTTCCGCTCTCCGACCGCCCCGGTCGGCCGCCGCGGTGCACTCGACCGGAGCCACCCGACGCCGGGCGACCGGTCGGGTCCCCGCCGCGGCCAAGTCGACCGCCGACCGCACCCGCACCGACGCCGAAATCCTCGCCGAAGCCCGGCACCTGACCGCCGGCTGGAGCGACGACTGGCTGACCGCCGAGCGTCTGCGCAGCGCACTGCGGATCGGCCAGAAACGTGCCCGCGCCCTGCGCGACCAGCTGCAGGCCGAGCGCACGGGTCAGGCCGAGCCCGACGCGTACGAAGGCTTCGAGGACGAGCCTCTCGACGTGCTAGGCGAAGCCGCCTCCCAGCCGCTGAGGGAACTCGACGCACGCCCTGTCGGCACCGGCTGACCCCCGCAGCGCACCGACTCTTCCCCCTTCGGCTCGCCCCGTGCCCTGCGCCGACAAGTGCACGGGCCCGGGGCCGCGCACGGCTGAGCACCTGGCACCAACACCCCACGGAGACCGCCCCATGCACGACTCGCACCACGAACTCTCCACCCCTCAGCAGGAGATGATCACCGGCGTCAACAGCGCAGCAAGTTGGAGGTTCGGACACTCCCCCGTAGGGGGAGCGCCCGAACCCGAACCCGCCCCGGGGGTGGCGGGGCCCGTCCGGCGCCAGGGGGCGCCGGACGGGGAGGCTGCGACCGAGGGCGGATCGCAGCCGGGAAAGGCCGGCCGTGCACGCCGGACCACGATCAAGGGGAAGGCGCGTCCGCGCGCGAAGAAGCAGCGTCCTGCCCAGAGCGTCCGCCTCAGCGATCACGAGCACGCCATCATCCAGGCCGGCGCCGATACCGTCGGCATGAGCGTGGCCGGCTTCCTCGCCCACTCCGCTCTTGCCGCCGCCCGCGACCAGTCCCGCACCGCCGCCACCATCGCCACCGAACGCGATGTGCTCACCGAGCTGTTTGCCATGCGCCGTCAGCTCGGCTGGGCCGGCAGCAACCTCAACCAGGTGGCCAAGGCGCTCAACTCCGGTGGCGATGTGCCCTACCTCAAGGAAGTGCTCGCCGACATCCACCGCGCGGCCAACGCCACGAGGAAGGCCGTCGACCGTACGGCCAACCGCGAGGAGGGTGAGGCGGCTTGATCCCCAGCATCCACCGGCAGGGCAGCAGCACCCTCGGCCTGCTCCACTACCTCTACGGCAAGGGCACGCACGAGGAGCACGTCGACCCTCACCTGGTCGCCTCCTTCGACCACATGGCCCCCGACCCGGGCCGCGACCCCTCGGCGACGAAGAAGGACCTCGCTCGCCTCCTCGACCAGCCCCTCCATCTGCTCGACGCAGACCAGCGACCCGATAAGCACGTGTGGCACTGCTCGGTGCGCGCCGCCCCCGACGACCCGGTCCTGACCGACGAACAGTGGGCCGACATCGCCCGCCGCATCGTCGCGGCCACCGGCATCGACCCCGGCGACGGCGCCGGCTGCCGCTGGGCCGCCGTCCGCCACGCCGACGACCACATCCACATCATCGCCACCCTCGTCCGCGAAGACGGCCGCCGTCCCGACCACCACCGCTCCGGTAAACGCGCCCAGGCCGAAGCCCGCCTCATCGAAGCCGACTACGATCTCCACCGCGTTGCCCCCGGCGACGGCACTGCGGCGAAGCGCACCACCAGCGCCGAGCGGCACAAGGCCGATCGCCTGGGCTGGGACCGCGCCGCGCGCGAGGAACTGCGCGAGACCGTGCGTAGTGCGGTGGCCGGCGCCGCCTCCACGGACGAGTTCCTCGGACGACTCAAGGACGCCGGGCTTCTCGTGCGTACCAGGGTCCTGCCCTCCGGGGACGTGAAGGGCTACAAGGTCGCCTTGCCGGGTGATCGCAACGGGGACAAGGAGCCGATCTACTACGCCGGCTCCACCCTCGCGCCCGACCTGTCCCTGCCCCGCATCGAGGAACGCTTCACCAGCGACTCCGCCCCACCGGGGACCGCCGATAGCAAGCAGCAGGAACGCTCTACCGCGTCCTCGGCACCCGCGACAGCACGGCGCACGACCGCCCACGCTGCCTGGGCGGCAGTGCTCGTCCTCGACCACAGCAGCGACGACGGCGCAGCTGCCGCCCAGATCGCCGCCGTCGGCGAGGTCCTTGATGCCCTCGCCAAGACTTCGGCTCTCCACACCCGCAACGAACTGCGGAAGGCGGCCTGGGAGTTCGAGCGGGCCTCCCGCTCCCATACCCGCGCCGAGTTCCGCCACGCGCAGGACCTGCGCCGGGCAGCCCGCGACCTGGTCAACAGCGGGCCCGCGTTCGGCCGGGGCGAGGACGGGGCCGGCACCGCGCTGGTCCTGGACACGCTGATCTTCCTCGCCGTCGCTGCCGCCCACTGGCACGCTCAGCGAGAGCACGCCCAGCAGGCCGAGGCCGCCCGCCGAGCCGCAGCACACCTCCGGGCCGCCTACCAGCAGGCAGCCGCCGAACCCCTCATGGTGCTGCGCGAGCGTGGCCGCCATATCGCCCCGTCCCTGCGCCACCACCACGCCACCACCGTGCGCACCGCGCTACTCGACCTCGCCGATACTGTCCTGGCCGAACCCGGCTGGGACGCCTTGGCCGCCACCCTCGCCGACGCCGCGCAAGCAGGCCACAACCCTCAGCTTCTCCTCGCTGAGGCTGCCGCTCGCAGGGAACTGGGCACCGCCGACTCCATCAGCGACGTCCTGGTCTGGCGCCTGCGCCGCATGGCCGGCCTTCCCGCCTACGCCCCGGCTCCGGAACCCACCCGAGCCAGCCGCCTCACTGGCCGCCAGGCCATGGCACGGCACCTCGCAACGCCTCCGGCATCACGCGCACCGCGCCGATGATCCTGGCGAAGGTCCGTAGCCGACCGCGCCGCTGATGCCACCGGCTGCGCGATGACGACGGGCCCGACCGGTTCTCCCGGTCGGGCCCGTCACGCATTTGTGCCAACAGCCAGAAACAGACCCCGTTCAGAGGTGCTCGGCCTCGTTCAGTCGTACGCACTCAACGATCAACTCCGCCCACCCGGACCGGGGATGAACGCTGCCGGACTTACGGTGCACCCCATGGCGGAGGTCGAGTACGAAAGCAGCGGCGTTCCCCTGGAGGACTACCAGCTCACCCGACGGGACCACCGAAACCAGAAGCAAAGCGAAGCCTCCAGCAAGCGGAGCGAGGAGCGGGCCAAAGAGGCACAGGCAAGGGAGCAAGCCGACCCCGAGATCACCAAGCGCAAGCACGAGGCTTTCAGACGGGCATGGGAGTTGATGCAGAAGTTCAAGACACCGGAGCACGAGATCATGCGGTGGCGGGTGCGGCTCTACTGCGGGCACATCGCTGAAACCCGCCGGCACCGGGAGGTCGCCACACCCACGACACACGGTCCGTACTCGATGCAGTGCCTCGAATGCGGGAAGGACCCCTCGGTGATCGTGGCCTACGAGCCAATCGGCCTTGCTGCGAAGCCACCCCCACCTCCTCCCGAGGCAGCTCCTCCACCCCCGTCGCCGAAGAGGCCCACCCGCGCTCAACTCGAACGACGCGTAGCCGCCTTGGAAGAGGAGAACCGACGCCTTCGGTCTGCAGGGGCCACGGACGATCAAGTTTTCTGACCCCGGGACCTGAACGCTCCACCATGGCGTCAAGCCCCCCACCCGCGCTCAAAAAGCGCTATCGGCCTTGTCGACGGCCTTCGCCAGGTGGGCATCGACCAGGGCTGCGCTGCCAGAGACCACGACGACCACCGTGCCGGTACGGACGGCCGTCTGCTTGACCACGCTGATGTGTCCGCCGGCGATGAAGGTGAGTAGCTCGCTCCACCTCTCCTCGCCCAGCTTCGGAGCGGGCAGCTTCTGCGTTCTGACCGTGACGGGGGTAGCGCCGACGAGAACCTGGTACGTGGGGCAGGAGGTCATCGCCTCGAAGATCCGGCTCATGCCCTTCGAGAGGTTGTCTTCGGTACCGCTGTACAGCTCCTCGGCCACCTCGGAGTCGCTGCCGTCCAAGTAGGTGAAGGACGCCTTCGCCTTGCGGGGGAAGTCCAGACTGCCGCCGACCGCAGCGGCTCCGCCAAGCTTGTCCAGGGCCGGGCAGCCGGACACCGTGACGTCATCGTGCCGCTCGGGCTGCTGCGGCTTGCGGGCGTAGCCCTCACCGAGGTCGCTCTCGTCCAGGAGGCGCTTACTCAGAGCGGACGAGGACAGCAGCGCGGGCGCCAGGGCGTTCTCGCCCTCCTGGCGCGCGGGCGCGGAGGCGGAAAAGGCCCGGGCGTCGGTAGGCGTGCCGGAGGTGGAGCAGCCCGCCAAGTCCACGACGGTGAGAGCGCTCAAACTAAGGACGATCGTGCTGTGAAGGCGCATACGAACCCCAAAATTGACGCAACGGGTGGTCTGACCAGGCTGGCTCTCCGAGCGCCAGCGATACGTGGGAGTGGTTTGGGGTTTCGGGGCTCAGTGGCCGAGGTGGCGCAGCCCGTCCTCAAGGGTGGGATGCCAGCGGTCGACCGGACCGGAGTTGCGGTTGAACCAGGCGGCGTCCAGACAGGGCTCCTGCACCTGGTGGCCGGCCCGGCAGCGCAGCCACACCGAATCGTCGCGCATGCAGAAGACGATCCAGTCCCGGTACGTGCCACACGTCGGGCACGCGTGGACCTCGCCGTCGATGACGAGCGGCTGCATCCAGCGCATCATCACGCCCTCGACATCGTGCCGGGACGGCGCCCGCACCTCTGCTGGCGGGAAATCCGGCACGACCGCTTCCGCGCCCACCCCGGCCGGCGCCTCGGTCTGGGTGATGTCGAACGGCCACGGCTCCTGCGCATGCATCTGCAGTAGCGCGAGAGACTCACGCTGGGCCTCACGGAACTCACGGTCGGCGCGAGCACGTCGTCGGAACACGAAGCCTCCATCTCTGTCATCTGACGGGCACAGGGGAAACGTGCGACTCAGGGGGATCCGCGACGAGCAGCACAACTGCTGCCTCCGGGAGCGGATCGTCAGCTGCGACGGACGACGCTGAGCCGACCCTCGGCGCTCTTGGGCAGCGTGCGGCGCGGCACCGGAGCCGTTGAGGCGAGCGACGCGGCGAACGCGGCGACCAGGTCGTGGGGGACGCTGGCGCTGAAACTGGCACACCACAGGTACGGGGCGCCGAGAACGGGTTCCGCCCACGCCTGCCACCCCATCAGGTCAGGACTCGGGTCGGCGTCCTGGACGAGCGGTGGCATCATCTCCAAGGAGACGTTGCAGGAGAACCCTGGGTCCGTGGCGGTGGTGCGGGGACGATCCACGTCGCGGAGCCAGCCCCGGGCACTGAGCGCGTTGAGGACCGTCTCAGGCTCCGCGAAGCCGTTGTCCGGCGTTGCATGGGAGTCGATCGCCAGGAGAAGTTCGGCGAGTGCCTCGCACGGGACGCCGGTGGTGAAGTACGCGTTCCACCCCGTCATCACGGAGGTGGCATGCGGGCGGGCGCTCAGCTGCCAGGCAACAGGCAGTCCGCCGAGCTCGAACGGGTGGGCCGCGAGGATCCACTCGGCGCCACGCACCCCGTCTGGGCTGACGTACAGCAGGGTATGGCGGGCAGTGGGCCACATGCGCCAGCCGAGGCCGGCCAGGGTGTCACCGATCCGCTCGGCGAGAGCGCTGTCGTCACCGGCCAGGTGGCGGGGAGTGACCCAGTAGACCGGGTCCGGTGAGTCGGGACGGGAGGGATTGGGGTGGTGCGGGTGCAGGGGCGCCTCCGTAGGCTCGGGGATGGGTTGACCAGCAGGGTGTTGTACGTTGACATGCCTTGCACCCAGCGCACCAGTCGTTCCGGGATCTTTCCTGTCTGCCCCCGGCGAACTGCCTAAAGATGCTGGTATTCGTGACCGCGAGCGGGCTGGAATCTGGCCGAGCATTCGCTGCCCTCACTTGGCACCCGGTGGAGGCGGGTAGCGCGAAGAATCGGGTCGAGAGAGATGCCGCGGCGCTGGCACTCTGGGGCGATGTTGTTCAAGCTCACCGGGTCCAGCTGCTCGGGCAAGACGACGCTCGCTTACGCCGCGGTCGGCAGGCTCCGGCAGATCGTCGTGCACGACTTCGATGAACTCGGTGTGCCGGAGAGCGCCGACCTGCGCTGGCGCCATCGCATGACCGAGATGTGGGTGCGACGCGCGCTGGAGTACCAGGATCGCGGCATTGACCCTCTGCTCACCGGACAGTCTCCCCTGGGCGAAGTCCGCGCCGTACCGTCCGCGCCACTACTGGACGGCATCGCCGTGTGCCTCGTCGATGTCGCCGACGAGGTCCGGCGTGCTCGCCTCGCCGAGCGCGACCCGGGTCGGTGGGACGCTCCGGCGGTCGATGCCTTCCTCGGTTGGGCCGCATGGCACCGGAAGCACGCTCTCGACCCCCGTCACCGCCCCGACGTCATCATCAACAACGGCTCACCCGAGATGGCCTGGCACCGCTGGACCGGTTGGCACACCGGTGATCCCAGATGGCGCACTCAACGGCTCGACACCACGGACCAGCCAGTCGCGAAATCCGTAGAACAGGTCGAGCGGTGGATCACCGAGCAGCGCAACGTGTATCAGGCCGGCCGACTCGCTATAACCCACGGCTGGGCTTCATGATCCGTTCGAGCCGCCCGCCGTATCACCGGCAATCCCGCTCGGGCCGACGCCGATCGGGGATGCCCGTCCGTCCCTTCTCATGACCATCGATCTACGCGCCTGCAGGTCGCACCGAGAGCAAACAGAACGGCGCCGACTCACGCAGGTGAGTCGGCGCCGCACGTGATCTCAGACGTCGATACGGGCGACCTTGCGGCCCACCTTGAGGTAAAGCTCGGCACCTTCAAGTGCCCCTGCCTCGCTCACAACTTCGCCGAGCGTCTGCTGGACGGAAGCCTCCGTGAGCGACGTGGCCTGCTGGTCTCCGTCTGACTCGCGGATCAGGCGGAGGCCCTTCTGCTGAGCCACGCGGCGCACAGCGGAGATGCTGGGAGCGAAGTCCAGCGTGCGGCTGACCAGGGCTCCGATCGTGTCGTCGGCGTGGTCCTTCAGGGAGACGACCGGGAGGTTCTGGGTGTCCCCGAAGGACCGCTTGGAGAAGCGCGCCGTGAACTCTGCGCGGGCCGCGGCAGCCGCGTCCAGGCCGTGAAGGGCAGCCACCACCTCGCCGGCGAGGATGCGCTTGACCGCCATCGGGTGCGCGGTCCCCTCCTCCAGGCGCTTGGTGATCACGCGGATCTCGTCGTCCGTCCACTCGGTGAGCAGCTGGAGGTACGGCTCGGTGAGGTGGTCGGGGATGGACATCAGCCGGCCGTAGACGTCATCGGCCGACGCCGTCAGGCCCACGTAGTTGCCCTTGCTCTTGCTCATCTTGGTGCCCGTGCCGTCGGTGCCCTCGATGAGCGGGGTGGTGATGACAACCTCGGGGTCCTGCTCCGAGATCTCCATGACCTTGCGGCACATCTGGAGGTTCAACAGCTGGTCCACACCGCCGAGTTCGACATCGGCATCGATGGCCACGGAGTCCCATGCCATGACGACGGAGTAGACGAACTCGGCGACAGACAGTCCATGGCCATCGGCTAGCCGGGTGCGGAAGTCCTCGCGCTGGAGCGACATGGAGACCGGCACCCGGGCGAGGACCCCGACGAGCTCCGGCAGGGTGACCTTGTTCAGCCACTCGCCGTTGAAGCGCAGATCGGCACGCTCGAAGTCGATGAACGGCGTGACCTGCTGCTGGTAGCCGCTCAGGTTGCGGGCGATGTCCTCGTCGGTGAGGGGCGGTCGGTCCGAGGACCGTCCCGACGGGTCGCCGATCTTGGCTGTGACGTCGCCGATGATGAAGACGACGTGGTGGCCCATCCGCTGGAACCGGCTGGCGATGATGATCGGCACCGCGTGTCCGAGATGAACATCGGGCGAGGTCGGGTCGATGCCGTACTTCACAACGAACGACCGTCCCGCCGCCTGCGCGGCCTCGATCTTCTCGGCGAGCACCGCGGCCGAGGGGATCAGGTGATTTGCGCGCCCCTCGACCAGGGCGGCCTGCTCCTGGGGGGAGAGGTCGGAGAGGTCGAGGGAGCGCCTTGCTGTTGTCTCGCCGAGCAGCTGCGCGACCGTATAGTCCGCGCCCAGGTCCGCTCCATCGAGGATGTGCATGACACGGGTGACGGACTCACTCAAACGGCTCATGGCGCCTATACGCTCCTGGGTCGGACAACTGGCCTGACCAGTATGGGATTGGAAGCGGCGATTTTATCATCGCCACCCTCCACGCATCACCGGAATGATCATGAATGAGTCTGCTCTTCCGGAGCCGTCGTCAGCCGCACCAGGGGCCTTCCCGTGATCGTGCTGGAGAGGGAGCGGAGCCACGGCGTTATGGAGGCACGTGCACGAAGCGTGCCGATGAGCATCCCCGGAATCAGCAGGATCGCCGACAAACGCTCCTTTCGCTGCATGGCGGATTCCACCCTGTGACCAAAAGCGAGTGTCCGGAAATGCCAGGAGGTTCTTCTGAGCTGGCGGGTGGTCGCCCATCCGGGAGGACTGGCATAGAGGGCGCGGAGGCGGTCAGAGAGTGCGAGGCACACGTCAGCCCGGTAGTCCTGGGACACGCCGGGAGTACTGCGGTCGGTCATGCTGCGGGGGTGGACCCGGTAGAAGGTCAACGGCTCCTGGAGGACAACGCCCCGGCCCGCTTGTCGCAAGGCGTGGAAGAAGATTTCGTTGCTCGCCGGCAGGAGGGTGAGAGCGGCATCTCGGTGAACCAGCAGAGTGCTCGTGTTTCCGCCAGGATGCGGTTCCTCCAGCATGCGCTTCCCGTCGGAGTCGACCACGTTTTCCCAGTGCTCGATGAACAGCGTTTCACCCGCCATCGCCTCGGCGCACGTGCGCAGCTTCGACGGGTGGAACCAGTCGTCAGCGTCGAGCGGAGCCACCCAGTCGCCGGTGCTGAGGAGAAAGGCGTCGGTCAGGGTTTGGCCGAAACCCTGCTGGTTTCTCCGAATGATCTTGACGTCGCCTTTGTATCGCAGACAGACTTCTTCGGTTTCGTCGCTAGATCCGTCATCGATGACGATGACCTCGTGAAGGACGAAGTTTCCGGGCTCCTGTTCCAGACAGCTCTTAATGGCACGGTCGAGATACCGGCCGTAGTTGTGGCACAGGATCACGCACGAAATACGCGGTCGAACGCTCACCGGTCACCTCCGTACACGCGGGCGTATCGGTGCAGGATCGTCCGGTGTTCCTGAGCCCTGTAGTCGAGGAACTCACGGTTCAACCGACGGGTCCTGGAGCCGAGCCGCACTGCCGCCTTCTCCAGCGCGGACAGGAACTTCTCCCCGAAGAGGTTCGGGTGCCCCTGCGACCAGTCGAACCATTCGGGTTCTTCGACGAGCCCCTTGTGCCGTTCGTACTGCTCGGGCAGGTGCCCCGTGCGGGAGCAGACGGGAAGCAGGTTCAGGTCGAAGGCCAGCTCCAGCTGCCCGGAGTGGCTTCCCCAGAGGTAGGGGAGCAGCAGGGCGTCCGAGGCCAGGCCGGCGCGGACCACTTCCTCGTCTGTGGGGTACGGGCGCATGGTCAGGCGGATACGGGGGTCGCGGCGGGCCGTCTCCAAGAGCAGCGGAGCGCGGCCCCCGCCGGCGAAGTCGGCGGGGCTGAACGCGCGCAGAAGGAGATGGAGAGTGCTGTGGGGGTCCATGAGCCCCAGGCTCCAGTTGGTCAGGGTGGACAGTTGGTCTCGGCTGGCCCGTGACGCGCCGAACATCAGGTACCTGCCGGTCGAGTTGCTCGACTCGCGCTCCAGGTCGGCCAGGGGCTCCGGGGCCGCGACGTAGCCGTGGGGAATGATCGCTGCCCGCGGACGCTGGCCGAGAACCTCGGCCAGCGTCGCGACGGAGCCCTCGGTCAAGCAGACCCAGCTGACCTCGGCGGCTTGGAGCATGCGGAGCCGCGCGGTGAAGTCCTCAGCGGCGCCCACCATGGGACGCGTGTCGTGGGCCGTGAAGACCACGGTGACTCCGTGGTTCAGGCACTCGTCGAGCAGACGTTCCAGGGTGGCGGTGTCCTCGAAGTCGATGTGGTGCAGGTGGAGGACGTCGAGCCAGGTGAGAGGGCCGTGTTCGAGGAGCCAGGTGGCGTCGACCGCCGCCGGCACCGTGTCGCCGTTGGGGATCTCGGTCCCGTTCAGGATGCGGAAATCGCGGCTCTGCAGCTTCCACGCGTACGGGGTGCGCGCCGGCAGGTGGACGACGCGTAGCCCCTCGGTCCTGGCAACCGCTGTCACCGATGCTCCCCTTCCGCCGTTCCCGCACCGACGAGAAGCAGCTGGGTGGAGAGGCCGTTAGAGGCGTCGTCACTTCGGGTGAGCCCTGCGTAGTGGATCTCGAACCCCGACGCCTTCAGCAGTGCCTGGAACTCGTCGCTCGCCCATTCCCGGACGTGGCTGGGGTTGCGGGGCGGACCGGGAGTGTCGTAACCGCTGCGACATTCGCGCGCCGGGGTTGACAGTATGGCGGCTGCGCTTCCCTCCAGGAGGAGTCCACGGATCAGGCGCAGGGCCGGCATCGGATCCACCAGATGCTCGATCACGTCGGAGCAGACGACGATAGACCGGCGCACGAGGGCGGGGTCGATGGGCAGCCGCTCGGTCGATTCGAGGTCGACCTCGATCCACTCCCCGAAGGGGTGGTTGTCCCGGCACCACACCAGGTTGTCCCCGAAGTCCACGCCGATGTAGGACCAGGCCGGGTACTCACCGGCCAGCGAGGCCAGTTTGCCCGCCCGTCCGCAGCCGATGTCGATCACGACGTCACGGCCGAGTTCTTCGGCCCGGGCGGCGGCGTAGGGGTAGACGTCGGGCTGCCACGTAACAGTGTCGTTCGTCTCGTCGAGGAAATACTCCACCTGGTCCCGGCTGCGGTAACCGCTCCTGATGAAGTAGGTCTCGCTGCCGCCGAGGGGCTGGCGGGAGGTCGCGGTGTTCGTGTGCACGAGAGACTCCTTGCTTACTTGGGCCAGTGGGAGAACAGCGAGAGCATCCGTTCGACCAGCTGCTCGCGTACGGTGTGCCACTCGGGGCCTCCGGCGCGGCGCGCGGCCGAGATCCGGTCGTACTCCCGGCCGTCGACCTCGGGCAGGCACGCGTACATCTGGAGCAGCGCCGAGCCGTCGTCGGTGGGCGCGGTGTCGGTGTCCGCCTGGAGCAGGGCACGGATGTCCTCGGCGCGCATGGAGGCGTCGATCCCGGAGCCGGGAATGCTCTTGCTCATCTTCGGGAGGCCGCCGAGGCCGGGGATCATCTTGGTGTAGATGCCGGACAGCCGTTCGGCGGGCAGGCCCCAGCGTTCGGCTCCGCGCCGGGCGAGGGCGACGTACTTGTGCTCGTCGACCCCGAGGGAGACCAGGACGTGACGTCCTTCGCGGAGGAGGTGGACGAAGTCCGCGGCCATGAGCAGGGTGGCCTGCTTCATGCCGTAGTTGAGGTGGTCGAAGACGCCGTGGTTGCGGTAGAGGCCGGCGAGGTCCTCCTCCGCCCAGTGGAAGTCGTCGTCGTCCAGGTGGCGCGACAATAGGAACGCGGTGGCCATGACGTCGGTCTCGCGCTCCTGTCGGCGCAGCACGCCTCGCTTGGCGTCGAACCCGAGGCCCAGGACGAACTCCTCGTACTGGTCGGCGAGCTTCCGGACCGAGTCCAGGGGCGTGCGGCGGGCGTTGTAGGAGTCGAGGTCGCCCAGCACGATCTGGACGTCGAGGCCGCACTGCTGCAGTTTGATCGCCCGCAGCAGCTGGAAGAGGGTGCCGGCGTGAGGCGGCCCGCCGAGCCCGACGCCGGTGGTGACGATCGCGGGCTGCCCGTCCGCGACGGCCTCCGCGAACCCGCGCGCGCCTGTGTGGCACACCCACTTCGTCCGCAGGTCGTCGGGGCTCATCCCGGAGAGAGTGAAGTCGATGGCGCCGAGCCCCAGGCGTTCGTAGCGGTGCTGGTCGATGACGTTCTGGTAGTACGCGGTGTCGAACTTCATGCGAGTCCTTCCAACTTTGTCTGCTCGCGGAGGGCGAAGGCCCGACGGACCAGCGGTTCGAAGCCGTCGGCCAGGAGGTCGCCGAGCACCTCGTTGCGGGGCGCCGCGACGCTGCCGAGATCTGCGGTGACCGTTCCGTCGGCGAGGACCCAAACCCGGAAGGGGTACTGGTCCTCCGGGGCGCGCGTGGGTTGGGCGAAGATCTCCACGCCGTCGACCAGGTGGCGCACCTCGTCCACGGCCCGTACGAAGTCGTTCCGCTCGAAGGCGTAGATCTCCGCCTTGCGGGTGTTCGCGCGACCGATGGGCCGGTACTGGGAGATCAGCCAGTATTCGACGTCAGTCTGCTGGGTCACGCCTGCGATGAACTGGGCGAGGCGAGGCAGTTCCTTCACAGAGCCGGCTGAGGTGAACGTGTTGAACGCGAGCCGTCGCTGGTCGGCGGTGAGGAGTTCGACGTTGGAAAGGAACCGTTCGAAGTACCCCTGCCCGCGGAACCAGTTGGCCGTCTCGGCGCTCGGGCCGTCGACTGCCAGGGAGTAGATGGTCACGTGGTCCCGGAGGCCGGCGTAACGGTCACCTAGGAGCAGCCCGTTGGTGTGGAGGTTCGTCTCAAAGCCGACTTCGGTGGCGTGCCGGAGGGCCACCTCCAGGTGGTTGTCGTACGGCATGACGGGGTCGCCGCCGGTGAAGACGCACCGGTGGGCCTCGGACTCCGACCGGACGCGGTCGATGACGCGGCGGACGGTGTCCGGGTCGGTGTTGACCCGGTTGCGTTCGCGGTAGCAGAAGCGGCACACGCCCGGTGAGGTGCTGGTGGGCTTCAGGTCCCAGGCGTTGCAGTCGGTGTTGAGGACCAGGTGGACGATCGCGAGTTCGTCGTGCGTCAGCACGCTGCTATCTCCTTGATGCCGGGGCTGACCAGTGGTGCTGGCGCGGAGACGGGCCGCAGGAGCGAGTTGAGCTGGTGCGGGGCGCCACCCGTGAGCCGAACGAACAGCTGCAGGGTGTCCAGGCCCGCGCCCGCGTCGATGATCGCGAGAGCGTTGTCGATGCCGGACTGGATGGTGGGGGTCGCCTCGGACATCACCATGAGGAGGGCCGCGTTGAGGGCGACCGCGTTCCGAGCCTGACTGGTGTCGCGGCCGGCCAGCACGCGGATCGCCGCGGCGACGTTCTCCTGGGGGTCCTCGTGCTGGGTGACGGACTTCAGGTCTCGCGGCATCGAGGCCGCGCCCTTGCGCACCGCATCGTTGAACGCCAGGTCCTCGTCGCCGGCGTTGATGCGACAGGCCCGCACCGTGCTTCCGGGGAGCAGCTCGTCGACCTGGACCGTCTGGCCGACGCTGGAGTTGATCACCGCCACGTCCGGCAGACCGAGCCGGGACAGCAGCCGGGCGGAAGCACTGACCGCGGGGTGCGAGAGACCGTAGACGTAGGCGGGGCAGGTGACCGGACTGAGGAGGGCAGGGAACGCCAGGCTGAGGGCGTGTACGGCCTGGAACCTGCCTCCATAGCGGCGGTCGAACTCGGGCACGCGGTTCTCGATGGAGAAGAACCCGAAGCCGGCCTCCGCCGTGATGTCCACCATCTCCTGGTACGGCACGGTGTCGCTCGTCGCACCCACGAGGTCGATGAAGTCACGCGATCCGGTCTTTGATGACGCACTGCGCGATCCGAGCTTCGCGACGTGCGCTCCCCCGGTTGCCGCCACCAGCGCGGCGGCGGTACTGAGGTTGATCGTCTTGAAGGTCTTCTTCCCGCTGCCCGTATAGCCGACGAACCGCATGCCGTCGGGCGGCTGGTGGAAGTCCCAGCTGTCACGGTCCAGGGCTGACGCGGCTCGGACCGCCGCCTCGACCTCCTCCAGTCTTGGTCCTCGCAGGAGCAGTCCCGTCAAGACGCTCCCCAGCATTACGTCGCGAGTGCCGCCTTCCGGTAAGGCGAGGATGCGCGCGATTCCTTCCTGCACGTCTAGAGGTGAGATGTCGGCCGGCGAGTTGATCTTTTGGGCCAGCAATGGCGTTGTGACCACCACGGCTTGGGCTCCTTCCATCACGTGTCGGATGTGAGCAGGACCTTGAAGGGACGGTGGCGTGCTTCGTTGCTCAGGGCCGCCAGTCCCTGTGGCAGTTCGCTGAGGGGGAAGCGATCTCGGGTCATCAGAGCGGCCCAGTCGCCGCCCTTGGCGATGACGTCGATGGCGTCCCTGAAGTCGTCGTAGCCATCCGCGCGGCAATAGGAGAAGGAGCCACGCAGGGTGATCGAGCGACGGAAGACGTCCCGCAGGGGAACCGAGAGAACGACGCGGGGCGCGTAGGCGTTCTGGACGAGAACCGTTCCTCCGTCACGAACAGCCTTCAGCGCCTGGCGTATGGGGCCGTCGCTGTGACCAGACGCGGCGTCCACGACGGCATCGCATTCCGGCAGCTCGACAGAGTGGAGAGTGATCTGCCGGTCGAGAACGTAGCGCAGTTGATGCAACCGCGAGGGCTCCCTGACCAGCATGTACACGTCCCACCCCGCCCCTGCCGCGCAGATGGCCGTGCACACCGCAAGGACGCCGCCCCCGATGATGCCGAGCCGGCCCAGAGGCAGCCGAAGCCCGCAGCGGACTCCGTGCAGGGCCACCGCCATCGGATCGGCGAGGACTCCGTGCGCGGGATCGTGCATCTGGAGAAGCGGGATCACGCTCTCGCGGGGCACTCTCACGCAGTCGGCGAGACCTCCGGGGAGATCCCAACCGATGCGCCGGAGTCGTGGGCAGAGGTGGACATGGCCGCGGTCGCAGTAGTGGCACGAGCGGCAGGAGACCAGCGGGTCGATCGCGACCCAGCCATCCGTCTCCGTGTCGACGCCGACGATCTCGTGCCCCGGGTACCACGGTGCGGGCAAACGCCCCTGCCATGGGTGACTGAGCTTCGCGACATCGCTTCCGCATAATCCCGTGTAGCGCGTCTTGATGATCGTCGTGTCGCGTGCGGGGGACACCTCCGCAGGCGTGCCGACTGGAGCGGAGAGCTGGCGGAGGACGCCGTTCTCAACCGCCCACGCGCGAGGGCTGTTCATCGCTTTCCCCAGCTGTCCAGCAGGGAGGGCAGGGCTTCGACACTGGGTATCGATCTGCCGGACCAGGCGGTCTCGCCGAACACGAGGCTGCTCGGCCCGCCGCGACGCTCCACGCGCACCGCGTGCATCCCGGCCCGCTCCGCGCCGGCCAGCTCGTCACCGCCGCCGTCGCCGCAGTAGAGGGCCTGATGCGGGGCGACACCGAGTTCTCGGAGGACGGCGCGGTAGAGCAACTGGTCAGGCTTCACCGCACCCGCTCGGCAGCTGAACACGGCGGCGTCGAAGTGCGACGCGAGATCGCTGCGGTTCCATGACTCAGCGACGTCCGGGGAGGCGTCGCTGAGGACGGCCAGCCTTACGCCACCACGCTGAAGCTGCTCCAGGGCCCGCAGGAGAGTTGCATCGGCCTGGAGCCGGACGTGGGCGAGCCGGACCAGGAGCATCTCCAGCTCACCCACGCGGGCCGCAGTGGCGTTGCAGCGGGTGGCGAGGTGGGCAGCGACCTCGGTAGTGGACGGCAGCTGCCCGTCGTGCCTCACCCGCCAGGTGTCGGACAGCACCGACTCTGCGGCCGACGGGGATACGCCCAGGATCACGGCGAACTGGGCGGCGGCAGTTTTCCGTTCGACCGTACTCGGGGCTGCTACGAGCGTGCCGAAGAGATCGAGTATCACCGCGATCGGGCGCGGAGCCGGATCAGCGGAGTTCCGCTGGAGTGAAGGGCCAAGCAGCACGTCGCCCACTGGGTGCGTGGGGACCGCGGGCAGCGTCGTCGACAACGGGGTGGACGTCGGCGGATAGCGCATAGTGGGGCTCCATCAGCAGATCGGTGATCTCGTGTAGAACCGGACTCTCAGGTCGGCTGGATTTACGATCCGAGGACGCCTTCTTCGGCGTCCCGCAGGAGGCGAAGAAGGGCTGGACGGCCACCAGGTCCAGGGGGGCCGTGCTGGGCCGCCAAGTCCCTGCGACGCCGCTGGCGCGCTCACAACCTCAGCCCCGACAGCAGGCCGGCGACCGACGCCGTCACGTCCTTCACGAACGGGCCGACGTTGTGGGTCCCGGCGAGGTACAGACCGAAAACCATGCACACCACGGCGTGACCCGCTTTGAGCCCACCTCCGCGGCATAAGAAGGCGATCACGATGCCGAGGATCAGCAGAACAGCAACGTCGACGGCCACCGCAGAACCCCCTCCGATCTCGGACGATTACTGGAGACCGAGGCGGGTACTGGGACGACCGCGTCGGTGTGACCATGACAGCGGCCTGGAGGCGCTCGGAGTATCACGAGCTGCTGCCGGACCTGCTCATCAGCGGTTCATGGCGGGTAGGTCTGACTTTTCAACATCCGCTTACACACGCGCTCATGAGAGGCTGACCTAGGCTCCGGATCATGACCAGGAATGGGCAGGCGGTAGGCGCAGTGGGGAAGAGTCGCCCGGGTTGGCGCCCGGAAAAACTGAGGCAGCAACGCGAAGCCCACGGCCTGACCCTCGAAGGCGCGGGCGAGCAACTGCGGGAAGTCGCCGGGGCTGCGGGGCTCGCGGTGCCGGCCGCCAACTTCCAGACGCTGTGGCAACACGAGCAGGGCGAGATCTATCCCGGGCCGCATTACCGCCGCGCGTACTGCCTGCTGTACCGCGCGACCGAGCCCGAGCTCGGCTTCCGCAACGCTCTGCCCGACGAAGCCAGGAAGCTCAAGTTCACCGCGTCGAGCGAACCCCACAACGGAGCCCATATCCTCGCCGTGGAGCGCGCGTTGCTCCAACTCGCGCCCGGCACGGAGGACTCTGATGGGCAGGGCATGCAGCAGCGCATCCTCGACGCCTGGAAGCGCCGTCACACAGGCGGTGACCCGAACAAACCGACCCTGCTGATGGTCGGTGGCTACGCGGGCAGCGGGAAATCGGAGTTCGCCCGCTTCATATCCCAGCTCACCGGATGGCCTGTCCTCGACAAGGACCCGATCACACGCCCCCTCGTCGAGCGCCTCCTCGTAGAGATAGGCAGCGAGCCCAACGACCGGCACACCGATCTCTACCGGGAGAAGGTCCGCCCGCTGGAGTACCAGTGCCTCCTGGAAACCGCGTACGCGAACATCGACTGCGCGATCAGCACCGTTCTCAGCGCGCCCTTCATCAGCGAGGCCACCGATCCTCGTTGGATGCGGCGGCTGATCAACCGCTGCGAAGCGCGCGGCGTCACCGTGGCGGTCGTCTGGATCAAGTGCGACCTCGACACGATGCACGAGTACATCAGCTTCCGGTCTGCAGCCCGGGACAGCTGGAAACTCCAGAACTGGGACGCGTACGCCGCCGGCCTCGACCTCGAACTACGTCCCGTTGTTCCGCACTTGGTTGTCGACAACCGACTCGGCGCCGCGATCTCGCTGACGGATCAGGTGCGCCAGGTCTTCGGGACGGTGTTCCAGTGAGGCAGGGCATCCTGCTGTACGGGCCGCCGGCGGTCGGCAAGGACACGGTCACGGCGGCACTCGCCGAACTTAGTCCGCAGTACGTGGCGTTCACCCGCTTGAAGGTCGGGGCAGGGAAGACCCAGGGCTACCGGATGGGCACACCGGAGCAACTGGCCGAGTTGGACGCCCATGGCGACGTCATCTATCGCAACGAGCGATACGGCAACATCTACGTCATCGACCGGCCTGGCCTCGAACAAGCTATGGAGGGCGGACGGATCCCCGTGGTCCACCTCGGTCAGATGATCGGGATGGCCCAGGTAACCGCCCTCTTCCCGGCGCACTGGGTGCGCGTCCTGCTCTGGTGCTCCAAGGAGACCGTCGCACTACGCTCGCCGCAGCGGGGCGACACGGACACGGCGGCTCGGCTGACCGCGTGGGACGCCACCCAGGCCGATCTCGCGGATCATCCGTACGCTCAGTGGGAACTGAGCGTGGACACGGATACGGCGACGGCTGCTGAAGCGGCGAAGCGGATCGATGCTACCGTCCGCGCAACGTCACCTCACGCCTGACAGCCAGGGCGCCGATGACCAGGCACATGCGATCTGCTCAACGCGGATCATCCTGGTCTCGCTCACCGCGCAGGGCTTCCAATGCCTCGGCGATATCCAGCCGCTCGTCTCTGTTGGCGTCCCATCGTGCGAGTGTCGCGGCGGCTGCGCGCATCAGGGAGTCAGGCAGTCCGACATCGGCCAGTAGAGCCGCCGCGTCCTCAAGCTCCGGGCCCCAACGCCAAGCGCGAGCAGCCGTTTTGGGGATGTAATCGGTCTCCACGAGATAGCTGCGAGCACGATTAGCCGCGATCTCCAGCAGCTCATCCGCGACTCCGTACGATTCGGCCGCTCCGTACGCCACAGCGGCGAGGACGCGGGAGACCTTCTGGTAGCTGGAGTACGCGAGCTTAAGGGCGGAGGCTTGGCCGATGCTGCCGCCCAGGAAGTGGGTCCGCACATCGGTTCCCGCGAACAGCTCGGCGATCCTGTCGGCCTGCTTACCCACGCCAGACAGATAAAGTGTCGGTGTCTTGCCGCCCACCGGAGGCGATCCAACGACCGAGGCGTCGACGACCGGCATCGGGGCCAGACAATCGGCGATCCGCTGCACGCGCAGCGGCGCGACGGCGTTCGCTTCGACATAGATCGTGCCCGCGCCGACCGTGCTGAGTTCTGCCACCTGGGCAGCGACCTCCTCCGCAGCAGCTGGCGGGCACAGGGAGAGCAGCAGGTCGGAGCGGCAGACGAGCCCAGTCAGCGCCTCGGCTTCGAGACCCGCCTGCTTGGCCCGGCGGCGGGTAGCGTCGCTGCGTCCGTCGGGGCACCACAGCACGGTGTGACCACGACCGCGCAGCTGGGCGCCGAAGGCGGAGCCCATGCTGCCGGGGTGCAGCAGCCCGACTGTGTACGTCATGCCGCGGTCCTCGCAGGATCGGCGGTGTGCAGAAGCAGCAGATCGATGGCTGCGCGTACATGCGGCACCGTGTGGTCGGGCCCAGAGGCGCCCGCCGGCCAGGATCGACCATGGCCGATCCAGATGGTGCGCAGACCCGCGGAGTGCCCGCCAGCGATGTCGTTGACCGGGTTGTCTCCGACCATCCAACCGCCGTCGTGCAGCACACCACCGCAGCGGGCCGCGGCTAGAGCAAAGTGTCGGACTTGCGGTTTGCGTGCGTCGGCGTCCTCGGAGACGAAGACACCGTCCACGCGCTCCGAGATACCGGTTGCACGCAGCTTGGCACGCTGGATGTCCGACGCGCCGTTGGTCGCCACCCCGACCCGCCAGCCGGCCGAACGTAGTTCATCCAGACCGTCGAGGGTCTCAGCCGGGCACGACACCAAGGCCGCCATGTCGGCGCAGTACGCGCGCCACATCTCGTCGGCCGACGCAGGCAGCCGGTATCGAGTGCGAATCGTCTCAAAGGTGGACGGATAGGCTCGCTCGGCCACCATGTTTAGGACATCCGCCTGATCCTCGTCCTCCAGGTGATGCTGGGCGGCGAACTCAGCGGCCCAGTCGGCCAGCGTGCCCCGTCGGTCCACAAGTGTGTTGTCGAGATCGAAGAGAACCAGGAGGCGCTGCACACCCGCACCCTAATTGCCCGTACCTCTCCGAGACACTGCTGGGTACCGTCCGAGTCTTCTGACCGGCTCCTGGTTTCCCAACAGCAGGCCGGGAAACGATGGCCTCTATCGCCCCCATCGTGTACCCGTCGTGAGAGGTGCTGTTTGGTTTCGTCGCGCCGAAAGGCAGTCTCCAGCTCGCAGAACACCCGGCAAGCCGAAGACGCGATCAGCCGCACTCTGGCCAAGACGCCCCCTGAGCAGAGACGACTCGCGGACGGCCGTGAGACTGGGACCGTCCTGATTGGCATGATCCGCGAGTGGGAGGAGATCCGCGGCGGCAGTTTCGAGTGCTACCCCACCGGCAGTCGGTGGGCTCACCTCTCCGACGACTCATGGGCGATTGGTGACTTCCGTCCCCTCGGTCTGAGTACCGATCTCTGCGCCGTCAGCGACCACGCCATGACCCGTACTTTTGCCTCGGGCTACCGAGACACAATCATCGGTAGCGCACCGCCCGTGTCCTACTGGAGCACCGTCACCATGCTGGAAGACGTCGTTCCGGTCATGCTGGCAGTCCTCGACCGCGAGCTGACCGGCGCGGTCGGATGCCTCGACTGGTACCTGCGGACCCCGTGCTGGTCCGCCCTGTGCCAGCAGCACCCAGGCGACGGTGAGACATCCGCTTGCGGCTCGCCGAGCTGCGCCCTCGCCTCACCGGATACGGCATGCGACTGCATATGCGGCGGGATGAACCACGGGATGGGGATGGAGGCCATCCAGGCCCTACGGCCTGAGGCGCCGGACTGGTCCACCGCGCCGGCACCGGTGTGGCACCCGGGTTCCGGCACCGTGGAGGTCGACCGCGCGGACGGACGAATAGCCGGGCGAGACCCCTTCGGTCGGCACGGTGCTCGCGTACGGCCCCCGTCATCAGCGTGGACCTCGCCTGCCGCCGACTCCCCGCTCAACCGACGTTGTCGGACGATTCCCGGCCGTCCATGAGCTCCTGGATCGCAGCGAGGATCGCTTCCACAGCACCGGGTTCGGCTGCCAGCGCGGTGAGACGGACCGACGGCCAGCCCTTGTATCCCTTTTCCCGCTGCACCTCCAGCTTCTTCTGCAGTTCCGGAACGGACGGCAGGGACTCCGCGAACGCCGCCGCGCGGTCGCGGCCGAGGTGGTGAGTGATCGATCCGAAGCTGAAGGCGAGTTCTTCCTTGGAGGGGTGGTCGTACAGGGACAGCGTCCACAGCGGCACGTGGCGGCCGGCGACGGGATAGTGGACGGACATGCTCGGGTAGGTGGCCGTACCGCCCTCCAACCGTCCCCTGGCTGCCGCGTGATCGAGTAGAGCGGTCGCGATCCGCCTCGGCTCCGGGGCGAGCCGAGCCCGGATCTCCGAGTCCATGTCGTCCCGTGTGGTTCGCTGTGTGGTGCGGCGGCCGGACGGGGACTTCGCTGCCGTGGCGACCTCCCCGTGGATGCGTGGGACCAGGACGCGGAGGTCTCCGTCGCCTCGGTACTGGGTCAGCTCGACCGCGTACACGTCGGTCTGCCGCATCTGCCGGTTCAGGAACTCCACGATCGCCCTCAGCTCCAGTGGGATCCGGTCCGCGACGAACAGCAGCCGCATCTGCCCGGCGGCCAGCCGTTCCTCGACCGTTGCCCAGAACTCTTCCGGAGAGCGGTCGCCGAGCAGTTCGCCGTACGCCTCTTCCAGCGGTCGGCCGTCCGCGACGCAGGTCTCCTCGAAGGAGCGCTGAAGCAGCGCTCCGGGCCAGTAACGTGCCCCGTTCGCCGCGTAGTCCAGCATCTGACCCACGACCTCGCGCCGGATCCGGGTGTCGCTCGCCCGCTTGACCTCCACCAGAGTCGGCACCCCGTCTGCGTCGACGAAGAGGTGGTCCAGCCAGTACGCCGACGCGCTCTCCGCACTTGTCGGAACACGCATCTCCCGCGCCACCAGCACCAGCCGCAACGGTTGGCCATCGGCCAGCGAGCCGAAATCCAGCACCCGCGGGTGGCGCGCGAGGAGCTCCTGGAACTCCGCCTCGGTCGCGAATGCGGCTGGCTCCAGCGTCTGCAGAGCGCTACCGAGGACGAATACCGACTGATCAGTCACTTGCTACCCCACCCCTGTGATCCTGAGACCGTGGTCAGCGATCGTTTGCCCGTCTATTGATACCGCTGCGGGGCGGCCATGGGGCTTCTTCCGCCGGCCTCGGAACACGCAGCATCGTGCCCGGCACATCCTCTTCCACTGGTACCGCAAGGGGTTCACTACCCGCCAGCAGGCCATCTGGGCTCGCACGGCACGGGTGCCGATCCTCGGGCATTGGCCGCACGCTCCCCGAGACATTTGTCTACCCTGCTTGGCTGTTGGTCTTCACGAAGGGGTGGGCATGCGCGCGTTGGAGGACATCAAGAACCAGGTAAGGTCACTGACCTCGCGTCGCTACGTAGAGGAGGCGGTGGCCGCATACGGCGCCAGTGCTTACCGTGCCGCGCTGATCTCAATCTGGATCGCTGTAGCGGCGGACGTTATCGACAAAATCCGGCTCCTCGCCGACGAAGACGGTAGGGCAGCTCAGCTCCGGGATGAACTGGACCGCGCCATCAAGGGGAACAACGTCGGCGCGCTCCAGACGTTCGAACGCAACCTCGTTACCCGGGCTCACCAGGATCTGGAGCTGATCGGGGCCAGGGAGGCAGAGGAGCTGACGCGCCTCTACAACGACCGGCACCTGTGCGCCCACCCGGCTTACGTCTCGGACAACGAGGAACTGTTCTCTCCATCACCCGAACTCGTGCGTGCACACCTGACGTCAGCGGTAGACGCACTGCTGTCACATCCGGCGGTAACAGGTCGCAAGGCGATCGAGCGGTTCGGCAGGGAAATCAACTCGGATTCGTTTCCCAATGACGACCAGCGTCTCAATGCCCACCTCCGCCACAGCTACATGGACCACGGGACGAAGGCGTTGAAGGAGAATCTGATCAAAGTCGTCTGCAAGAACACCCTCAAGCCGGAAAATCCGCTGGAGAAGCGCCGACGCAGCACCCGCGCAGCGCGGGAACTGCAGAAGATCACCCCAGCCCTGTTCGAAGAACAGCTCCGCGTCGTACTGGACCCTGCTCAGAACCTTCTCGACGATGACGGACTCATGGCCCTGGTCGCTGGCCTGTGCTCCGTACCGGGCACGTGGGACGCGTTGCATTCCGGGACAAGGGGTCGAGTGGAGGAACTGCTGCACGTGGCCAAGCCCTTGGATCTGGTGCAGACTCACCTGCTCTTCCTCGGTCCGCTCCCTCCTGCCCCCATCGATGACATGCTACTCAATAGGCTTCCGGACATCACCACACCCGGCGCGCTGGCCGGCATGACGGGGGCGTTGCCCCGCTACTTCGGAGAACACCCTGATCCACGACTGGTTCCCGCGTTGATCAAGCTAGCTTCGAAGGCTGGCTCCTACGAAAGTGGGGCAGCGGTACTCAACGTCCTCAACGGCCTTGCCCACTCGATCACCGACGAGCAGCTGGAACACCTCCTCGATGCGTGCACGGGCAACAATCAGATCTCCGGATCGTTCCTGGGACACAAGCAGATCGAACAGATGAGGTGGCGCGGACCTCAAGGGGAACGGGCGCTGGCTGCATGGGAGAAATGGGACCGACCCGAGAACGCCGAACCAACTGACCAGGAAGCATCGCTGTAAATCTCAGCAGGGGTGTTGCCGGTCCGGAGGCGGCGTCGCTGAGCCAGCCACACGGCTCAGGGCTAAGCCCGGGGGCGTTGAGAACAGGATCAACCAGGCTGTCTCTGGCCTCAGTTTTGGTTGTCGGTCTCATTCACTCCCGTCCGGAGCCGTCCGAACCTCCTACAATCACCTGCTCCACCGCAGGTCAGGACGCCCCCGTCCCGCCCCGAACCCCCAGACGAACATTTGGAAAGCGTGTTGGGGGCAGCCCCTGTCGGGTGGCTCGGGGGATCTCACCCCCGCAACACCGTGCGTAACGGTCTCCCGCCCTCCTGAAGGCCGCCAGCGTCCGGCCGCCGCGAGAGTGAGCTCTGGCTGGGCACGACAGTGCCGAAGCATCCGTGTCGATCCGGTCTCGAGCACGTCTGTCTGTCAGTGCTGCTCCGTAGAATCCCCAGCGAACAATCTTCCAAAGATCACGGCCTATTGGGGGCATGCTCAGTGAGCGCAACAGGCCGCAGGCGCCAGTCCGCTAGCCCGGAACCGACGATCGTGCCGGTCTCCCGGCTCGCCGACCGTGTGCTGACCGGTGAGATCGTGCTGCCGAAGTACCAGCGGGCGTTCGTGTGGGGGCCCCACCAGATCCTCCACCTCCTGGATTCGGTGCTGCGCAACTACCCCATCGGCAGCCTGCTGCTGTGGGACACCACGGAGCAACTCGCCAGCGAGGAGACCGTCGCTGGCTTGGAGGTGGATCCGCCGCGTCCCGGCCGCCCGGTCAAGTACATCCTCGACGGCCAGCAGAGGCTCGCCAGTATCATCGGCGCACTGCACGGCGGCACCGGCTCCTGGGACATCGCCTACGACCTGGAAGAGGAGCGCTTCTTCCAGCGCACCCCGGAGAGCGCGACCGGACCGCACATCATCCCCATGAGGAAGGTGAGCTCGGCAGGATCCCTCTTCGGGCAGGTAGCCGAGTTGTCCCCCGAGTTGCGCGAGCGCGCGACCGAGTTGTACGAGCAGTTCGCCAATTACCTGGTGCCAGTGGTGACCTTGGACCACATGTCGGCGGAGGAGTCGGCGGAGGTCTTCGTACGGATCAACAGCACGGGCACGACGATGAACATCGTCGACGTAGCGCGGGCCGGCACCTGGAGTCCCGACTTCGACCTCAAGGAGGAGATCGAATCTCTGCTCCAGGTCCTCGACGCAAAGCGCTACGGCCGGGTCGACACCAAGACCATGCTCCGCACGATCGCGGTCGCCGCCGGATTCGGGTTCTCCACCAAGGACATCAACCGTCTGAGAGAACTCGACAAGGAGCGGTTGCGCGAGGCCGTCGTCGAGGCGGCGAAGGCGGCCGAGCGGGCAGTGGACTTCCTCAGCACCCAGATTCGCACGCCGAAGGCCGACGCTCTTCCCTATTACAACCAGTTCGCGGTGCTCGTCGAAGTGTTCCGGCAGCTGCCGAAGCCTTCGTCCGTGCAGTACGACGTGTTGCGCCGCTGGTTCTGGCTGACCGCGAGCGGTGAGTACTTCAAGGGCTGGAGCGAGGCCCAGATGGGTCCCGACCTGCAGGCGATCACTGCCTTCGCCAAGGGTGAGGCCCAAGAGGTCGAGACGGGAGCGGCACTCCCGCGGAGCGCCTTGTGGCGGCGGAGTGCTTTCTCCAAACGGAACGCACCGAGCAAGCTCCTCGCTCTCCTCCTTGCGTACGAGGACCCGCTGGACCTGCTCACCGGGCAACGGATCGATGTTGGCAGGGCCTTGTCGTGGCAGAACGACAAGGAGTTCCATCACTTCTTTCCCAAGGCGTTTCTGCGATCGCGCGGGGTGAGCAGCGCCGGGGCGAATGTCTGCGGCAATCTGGTCATGCTGACCTCCCACAGCAACATCTGGGTGACCGACCGGCCCCCCTCGCAGTATCTGCGGGACCTGGCCGATATCGAGGGCGAGGGACCGCTACGTGAGCGGTTGAGCACCTGCCTGGTAGAGGAAGACGCCTACCAGGCGGCGCTGCGGGACGACTACGACACATTTCTGCGTGTTAGGTCGGAGACGTTGCACCGGCGGTTGATGCAGTTGATCGGTGGAGCGGCGGGACCGGTGAGTCCTGCCGCGAGGGGTGAGGCGCAGTCGTTGCCCGATGACGAGGGGCTGGAGGAGGAAGCGGACTCCGACTCCCTCCTGGACGAACCGATCGACCGCGATTCTGCGGACTGATGGGTGAGGTGGGGCCGGAATGCGGATGGCGGATGTACCGGTTACTGATCGGCCCCGGGAGCGGCTGCTGGACCGAGGAGCGGAAGCGCTCTCCGACCGCGAACTCCTCGCCCTGCTGATCAGCTCGGGCACGGGCGGTTGCGATGCGGTGGAGCTGGCGGGGCAGCTCATCGCCCGGCACGGCGGGCTCTACGAACTCTCCCGGACACCGGCACATGAGCTGATGGCGGGGCTACGGGGGATGGGGCCAGCAAAGGCGGCGCGCATCGCGGCCGCGTTTCAGCTGGGGCGCCGGGCAGCACCGGCCGAGATCGAGAGTCGACAATACGTCCGCGGATCCGTCGACCTGGCCAGGACCGCGGCACCGCTACTGACGGGCCTGAGGCATGAGCGGGTCGTGGTCGTTGTGTGCGATGCGGCTGGCGCTGTACTGCGGAAGGCAACGCTGACCGAGGGCGCGGTTGACCGCTCTATTCTTCCTGTCCGCGATGTGCTGGCCCTAGTCCTGGCCACGGGCGGCACGGCCTTCGGCGTGGCCCACAACCACCCGACCGGCCGCGTGGAGCCCAGCGAGCCCGACCGCCGCGCCACAGCCCGCCTGGTGGCGGGAGCGGAAGCGGTCGGGCTCCGGTTCCTGGACCATGTGGTTGTCACGGACCAGGAGTGGCGGCGGGTGGAGACGACCTCCGGCTGAGAGTCTCCGAGGCCGGCTACAGCTGACCGGAGAACGCAGCATTGAGGAGGGCGGGGCGGAGAGCAGCCACTTGTGCAGTCTGTTCTGCTCCGGCTTCAGTTGTCCGCCGAACCACGGTTAGCTGCCGTGCGATACGCCGTTGCTCGGGGAGGCCGGGAAGCGGGACCGTGGTAGCAAGAAGTCGGTCGACATTCACACGTTGCCGCCTGGACCCCATACCTGTTCCCTTGCCCTTGAGGGCGTCATGCAGCCCAGACCACCGAGCAAGGTGAGTCATGTACTCGATGTCGGCGACGGACGTGTCGATGTCGAACGTAGGGAACTCGTGCGAGACGTGGACACCTTCGAACTCCGTCGGAACGACGGCAAGCGAGCCCTCCCAGCCAAAGAGTTTGCTGTAAACGAACTGACCGGTGCGTAGCCTGTTGTACCGAGCGTACTTGGTGTCGCTTCCTGAGATTACTGGACGATGGAAGAGGCCGCGTCCACGGTTGAGAATACCCGCAGTCCGATAATTTTCGTCGGGTTCTACGTCCACGAAGTCACTACTTGGGTGCAGTGCTACGGAAAGCGGCTCCTGGTCTTCGATGGGCCGAAGCAGCGAATTCATGTACTGATGGGCGAGCCGACTAGAATTATCTCGCAAGGTAGCGACCTGCGTGATTAGAGACATGATGGCGTCGAGTTTTTTGGCGACGCGGCGCTGCTCCCCCAAGCTGGGCAGTGGAATTTTAGAGCCGAGGAACCTTTCGGGGTTCACTCGTTGTCGCCGCGACCCCATCCCTGAAGCCTCTTTGTTCAGCGATGCATGGAAGGTTGGCCAAGCAATGACATGCCTCATGTAGCGAGGGTCAGCGCGATCTTCGTCAATTTCATAGGTTGGGAATTCGTGAGAGACATGAAGCCCATCGAACTCGGACGTGACATAGGCGATTGCCCCCTCCCATCCGAAGAGTTTACTGTAAACGATCTGACCTTGCCGAAGCGTGTTGAACTGCCTGTACTTCGTTTCGGTTCCGTCGATCGCGGGCTTACGGAAAAGACCCCGAGCATAGCTGTAGATACCTGCGGTATCGTACTGCTCGCCCTCAAAAACCTTCACGGTATTACTGGTCGGGATCAGGACATAGGACAGAGGGCGTTCAGGGTAATTAGTCACGCCTGCCCCCTAAGCTCTTGGCAAAGCTCCTCCAGTAGCCCCAGAACCTCGCGCTCCGCCTTGAGGAGTTCGTCTACAAGTTCCTCCGGCGAGCGGTGCGCCAAGTCCTCGCTAACATGGGGGTTCGGGATGTCCAGGTCGAATCCCGCGTCCTCGATTGCGGTAGCCGAAACCTTCCACGCATTACTGCCCTCTTCGCGGCCCACCCGTTTCTCGCCGCCCCACCACTCCACGCACGGCTCGAATTCCTCGACCCGCATCGGCTTCGTCTTGGTATAGCCGCGGCGTCCTTCCGGCAGCGAGACCTCGTAGAACCAGACTTCCTCAGTCGGCTTGCCCTTCTCAAAGAACAGCAGGTTTGACGGGATCAGGGTGTACGGCGCGAAGACCCCCTGAGGCAGGCGGACGATGGTGTGCAGGTCGCACTCCTTCATCAGCTTCTGCTTGATACGTGCACCGACACCACCATCGGAGAGGCTTGGGTTTGGCAGGACGATCGCGCAGCGCCCACCCTTCTTCAGCTGGTCAAGAATGGCGTGCAGGAAGAGCCAGGACGTCTCCTGGGTCTGGTAGCCCTTCGGGAACTTCTCGACCACCGACCGCTCTTCCTCAGCGCCGAACGGCGGATTCGTCAACACCACGTCCACCCGGTCCGCGGCTGTAGCGTCCCGCATCTGCAGCAAGGCGTTCTCCCGGACCAACCGCGGCGCGCCGATACCGTGCAGCAGCAGGTTCATGCTGGCCAGGAGGTACGGGAGAGACTTCTTCTCGATGCCGCGGATGTCGTCGTGCAACTGCCTGCGCTGGGTGTCGGTCTCCACCCGCTGCACCAGGTCCTCGTATGCCTGGACAAGGAAGCCACCGGTACCGCAGGCAGGGTCGAGGATCGACTCCCCGAGTTCGAGGAAGGACTGCTGCACCATGAAGCGGTTGACGGGGCGAGGGGTGTAGAACTCGCCGGAGTCGCCAGCTGCGTCTCGCATCTCCTTGAGGATCGACTCGTATAGGAACGCCATCGTGTGGATGTCGTCCGATGAGTCGAAGTGGATCTCGTCCACCAGATTCACCAGGTCCCGTAGAAGGGTCCCGGACTGCATGCGGTTGTTGACGTCCTTGAAGATGGTCGACAGAACGTTCCGCGGGTCCTCGGCGTCGCCGTCGGCGCCCTTCAGTCCGGCAAGATGCGGGATGAGTTCGTCGTTGACGAAGGTCTTCAGTTCGTTGCCACTGAAGTCCGGCTTCGTCGCCCAGTCCTCCCATCGGTACGGCTTCTCAATCGCCGGACGGTAGTCGGGGTCAAGCAGCGGCCCTACCTGCTCGACACGCTGGTCGAACGCCTTGAGGAACAGCAGCCAGGAGAGCTGGGGGAGGCGGTCGAGGTCACCATTAAGACCGGCGTCCTTGCGCATGGTGTCGCGTGCCGACTTGATGACGGACGCGAGTCGCGCCCTTGACGTGGTGGCCGCAGCCGCCTTCTTCTTGGTGGACGCCATCTCAGTCTTTCTGCTTCGGTTCGGCTTCGCCGTTGTCAGATGCCTCGCACCAGAATCCGCGCACCAGGTCGAGCGCGGCGTCGAGTCGAGGGGGAGTATCGGTGAGGCCCTCGGCCAGTTCGGGGTAGATCTGGGCCCAGCTCGGCGGTGGTTCCGGGAGCACCGCCGGCACCTCATGTGTCGCCCGTACGGCGAATACATGCCGTACGGCATCGACTACGGATGTGTCCGGGACCACGCCGCTCTCGATGAGTAGTACCAGGTCCACCAGGTCCTTGACTCTGGTGTTGGGTCGGTCGCCGTAGTCGCGGGTGAAGGCGTGTAGCTTCTCGGCAAAGTGCTGGCGGCGATCCACAGCCTCGATGTCCCGGGGCGGAGTTCCGGCGAAGCCCAGGGTGTTGGGGAGCGGAAGCCTCTCGGTCAGGGCGATCTCCTCTCCCCGTGCGACGACATCGATGAGTACGGTCGCGAAGGTCCTGCCCGCTAGTCGGGACTCGACGGAGAAACGCCAGCCGCCCCGCCCTGCTGTGTCCGCCTTGAGCTCGATGGGAGGGGACACCTGGAACAGGAAACCATCCTTGTCCTCGTCCACGGCGAGTACGTCGATGAGGAGTTCACGCACTGCTGGGCCGTCAAGTCCTGGTTCGCTGTCCGGGCGGGCAGCGAGGTCCATGTCCTTGGTTGTGCGCGCTCTGCCACGCAGACGGAACTCCATCACTGCCCCGCCCTTGAGGACCCAGCCCACTGCCGGATCAGCGGAGAGACGGGCTGCGACTCGGTCGAAGACGACGAGACGGCGCCGCCTAGCTATGTCTGTACCCGTATCGGCTGCCTGTTGCTTGAGTCGGACCTCAAGGGCCCGCCGGAGCGCGGTGGCGTCACGATAGCGATCGGTCACTGCGTCTCCTGAAGCGCCCGCTCGATACCGAGCTCCGCTCGCGCGCCCAGCCGCTGGGCCGTGTGCAGGAGGCGTCGCCGGGCGGTCAGCCCCCGTTCCAGGGCCTCGGCGACGGCAGAGTCCACTACGTCCTGGTCCACCTGCGCGGCCGCGCACTCGATAATCGCCCGTACCGGTGTCGTCACGCGGTAGCCGTCACGCTCCTCGATCTCGTCCTGGGCGAGTTCGGCCCGGTGAAGGATCACGGCATCGTCTTTCTGCCGAAAGCCGGGAGGGACTGTGAGATGGATCTGTGAGGGGTTGGCGGTCCCCAGGTCGTGGACAGACAGGGCGGTGGTGTGGGAAACGATCGCGCGCCCCTTGCTCCACAAGGACCAGCGGACCAGATGGTCGTCCTCACCGCCGGGCAGGACGTCGAACTCGCGGAAGCGGTAGATACCACGGTCGACGGCCGTCCAGTTGCCACGCTGGGCGTGATATCGCTGGGCTTGATACGTGTACCCAGCCTCCAGTGCCTGAGCTGCTGTGAAGTAACCGCGCTGCCCGCCGGCGATGCGCCAGAGGGCAGCCCTGGTGTCCGTACGGTCCCTAAGCACCTTTCCAGCCTACCAGTCGCAAATACCTAACAGTCACCTTTAGTTTAGCGAGTGTCATCAACATCAAACTAAAGTTTTATTTTACTTACGAAGCTTCCAGTAGTCGCTTGCTCAGCTCGTCAATAGCCTCGTGCAGAGGCTTAGCGCCGCCGAAGCGGTTCGTCAGCTCGACCACCGAACCCATCTCCGTGAAGGGGCGCACCCCGAGGGTTTCCGGCTTGAGCTGGGGCGAGCCGTGCTCGGCGAACTTCAGCAACATCTCCTCCAGAACCTGTCGGGCTTGGGGCTGGAAGGACTCCAGGAAGTCCCGGTGCTCGTGCAGGAACCGGTACAGCCGTTCCTCCCGGCTGACCAGCGGCAGCCCCCAGGCGACGTTGAGGAGCAGGTCGACCGGATCGACATCCGGGCTGCCGAACTCCGCAGGCAGTTCCTCTGCCTCGACGTCGGCGGTGTGCAGAATGGTCATGAGCTCGCGCCGGCTCTTGGCGACGGCCCACTGGGAGCGCAGCTTGTCCGGTGCGAGGTCGAGTTCGAGTACGCGGTCGTGTACCCACTGCTGGATGGTCACCAGCCTCATCGTCCGGCCGTCCGTGTCGAGCTGGTACCGCCGCTCGCCCCACTTGTAGACGTGTACTCCGTTGACCACGTAACGCCTGCCGCGGGACCGGATGCGATCCACCTCTTCGGGGTCGTCCACCCTGTCAACGGCACGGGGCTCGTCGAAACTGCCGCCGTCCGTCTGGTCGTACGCGGCCTCGGGCTCGGCCACGCTCTCCGGGTCGATCTCATCGCCCTCGGGGGTCTCCGGCGCGCTCCCGACCACATGCCCTTGCTCGTCGGCCGTATCGCGCACGACGCGGAGCGGAGGACCGTCGAACCCAGGGTCGTTGAAGAGCCGGGTGGCCTCGACGAAGTCGATGATGTCGAAGGACCCCTTGCCGATCTCCGGGCACAGACGGGTGCCCCGACCGATGGTCTGCTTGAACTCAGGCATGGAGCCGATGCGCCGAAACAGGACGATGTTGCGTACGGCTGGCAGGTCGATACCGGTGTTGAGCAGCTTCGACGTCACGGCGATCACTGGTTCGTCGGAGTCGTCCTTGCGGAAGTCATCCAGTAGAGCCCGGCCATGGGGGCCGTCGGCGTCGGTGATCCGCACGACATAGTCGTGGTGCGCCTGCACCTCCGCCGAGGCCGCGTTGAAGAGGGCCGTGCGCATGCGTGCGGCGTGGTTATTGTCCTCGCAGAACACGATGGTCTTGCCGTGCTTGCCGTCCTCCGCGGTGGAGCGCAGGTAGTCGATGACGTACTGCGCCGCCGCCTCCGTGCGCTCCAGGATCACCATGACCCGCTCGAAGTCCTTCGGGCCGTAGACGCCCTCCGGGATCTCGTTGCCGTACTTGTCTCGTTGCCCGGGTTCCGTCTGGTAACCCTCCATGTCCACGTTGAGTCGGACCCGGCGCACCCGGTACGGGGCCAGAAAGCCGTCCTCGATGCCGTCGGCCAGCGAGTAGGTGTAGACGGGCTCGCCGAAGTAGTCGAAGGTGTCGGCCTCCTTCTTGCTGATCGGGGTGGCGGTCAGCCCGAGCTGGGTCGCAGGAGAGAAGTGCTCCAGCACACGGCGCCACTGCGAATTATCCCGGGCGCTGCCCCGATGGCACTCGTCCACGATGATCAGGTCGAAGTAGTCGGGTTCGTAGCGACGGAAAAGTTCTTCCTCATCGCCCTTCTCCAGCGCCTGGTAGAGGGCGAAGTAGATCTTCCGACCCCGGACGGGCTCGCCGCTGATCTTGTGGACGTCGTCCTGGCCGAAGACGGGGAGGAAGTACTTGTCCTTGGGGTCGTCGACAAGCATCGAGCGGTCCGACAGGTACAGAACCCTGGGCTTGCGGCCCGAGATCCACTGGGACCTGTAGAGCTTGGCGACCGTCTGAAGGGCCACCATGGTCTTCCCCGTACCGGTGGCCAGCACGAGGAGGATCCGCTTCTGCCCTGCGGCGATGGCCGCGAGGGTGCGGGCCACCGCGACGCGCTGGTAGTAGCGGGGCCGCTTGGCGGTGTTGTCCGAATTTCGCAGCGTGTGATCGTAGGGGGCGGCCAGGAGTTCGCGCCCGACGCTAGAGTCCGCCTGCTGATCGGCCAGATAGCGGCTCCACAGCTCCTCGGGCGTGGGGAAATGGTCAATCTCCCGGATTGTGGGAGCAGCACCGCTGTAGTCGATCTCCACGATCTGCCTGCCGTTGGTGGCGTAGGCGAAGGACAGCCCGAGCTTCGCGGCGTACCGACGAGCCTGCTCCACACCGTCGTTGGCATCGACGCGGTAGCGCTTGGCCTCGACAACCCCGATGGGGACGTCCGGCGCGTACTCCAGCACATAGTCGGCAACCAGAGGGTCGCCGTAGACGTGCCGCTTCGGCGTCGGTGTGAGCCGCCCGTCGTTAATGCGGAACTGCGGGCGAATCTGATCACTGGTCCACCCGGAATCCGCGAGGGCAGGTATTACCAATGCCCGGCACGTCTCGTCTTCTGTCATCCCCTGCGCACCTGTCACCACACGGAGAGTAGTGCCGCTGATCGCGGCTGTCCTCACCGTTGGCGAGATCCAGCCTCTCCCTGACGTGCAGCGGACGGTGCCGCCCCCGATGGCTCGCCCAGGCCGGAGAACACGCCCTGCGCGGCGCGGCCTAAAGGGGGCGTGTTCAGGACGCCAAGTGATGCAGTCGACTGGCAGCCTCGTCGAGAACGTCGTCCCTCTTGCAGAACGTGAAGCGCACCTGGCTGCGGCCAGCGTCGGGGTCGTCGTAGAAGACAGAATTGGGGATGGCGACGACGCCGCAGCGTTCGGGGAGAGCGCGGCAGAAGGCATAGGCGTCCTTCTCGCCGAACGGAGTGATGTCGGTGGTGATGAAGTACGTGCCCTGGGGCTGGTAGACCTCGAACCCGGCCGCGCGCAGGCCGTTGCCGAGCAGGTCGCGCTTGCGGCGGAGGTCGGCACGGAAGCTCTCGAAGTACGACTCCGGCAGGCGCAGCGCCTCGGCGATCGCGTACTGGAACGGGCCCGCGCTGACGTACGTCAGGTACTGCTTTGCCGTCCGGACGGCGGAGACGAGCGGGCCGTTCGCCGTGACCCAGCCAACCTTCCATCCGGTGAAGGAGAAGGTCTTGCCTGCCGAGCCGATGGTGACCGTGCGCTCGCGCATGCCGGGCAGGGCCGTGATGGGGCGGTGGGTGCCCTCAAAGACCAGGTGCTCGTACACCTCGTCGGTGACGACCAGCAGGTCGTGCTCGATGGCGAGTGCGGCGATGGCGCTCTGTTCGTCGGCGGTGAGAACCATCCCGGTCGGGTTGTGCGGGGTGTTGAGGAGCAGCAGACGGGTCCGCGGGGTGACCTTGGCGCGCAACTCGTCGAGGTCCGGGCGGAAGGACGGAGCTCGCAGGGTGAGAGGTACGCGCTTTGCGCCGGCCATCGCGATGCAGGCCGCGTAGGAGTCGTAGAAGGGCTCGAAGGCGATGACCTCGTCGTCCGGCTCCAGCAGCGCCAGCATGGTGGCGGCGATGGCCTCGGTCGCGCCGGCGGTGACCAGGACCTCGGTGTCGGGGTCGAAGGAGACGTTGTAGAAGCGCTGTTGGTGTGCGGAGATCGCGGCGCGCAGTTCAGGAATGCCCGGGCCGGGCGGGTACTGGTTGCCCTTCCCTTCCCGCAGGGCGCGGACGGCGGCCTCCCGGATCTCCTCGGGCCCGTCGGTGTCCGGGAAGCCCTGGCCCAGGTTGATCGAGCCCGTCGCGGTCGCCAGTGCCGACATCTCCGCGAAGATCGTCGTCCCGAGTCCGTCTAGCCTTCGGTTCAGCAGCGGCCTGGCGTTCATGTCTCCACCGTTCTCACGCGGGTGCTTGTCGGTTCTCCGGGGACCATCCTGACTCATTGCCGGTCATACCCCCGTGGTGAGGGGGCCGCGGTGGGGTGAGGAGCAGGAGCGCCCTGCTCTTCCGGCTCGGGTGTCGGTTCTCGGAGGACGCCAGCCTTCGCTGAGATGTCTCGCAGGAGTGCGTCCCGCAGGGTGTGCAGCGTCGTGATCTTGGCGAGCAGGAGTCGCGCTACGGCGTGCAGGGGCTCGGCCATCGCGTGGAAGTCGGTGCGCGTGAACCGGTCCGGCCAGGTGACCTCCAGGCGCTTGAGGGCGCCGGCGGAGATTTCCCGGCCGTTCTGGCCTTGCGCCAGTCGCGTGATGTCGCTGCTCCTACTCCTGAGTTCGTGGAGCAGCCACCAACCGTCTTCGTCCTCATTAGGTCGTACAGCCACGACGCCTCTGAGAGGGGTTGCTCGTCGGCTCGGCACAGCGATGTGTGCGCCGTCGGAACGGGTGCTCAGCATCAAGGTGCCGGGCGGATGCGCCTCGCCGTCGTTCGCTGTACTGCTCAGACGGAACCTCTGGACGTGGGGCACGGGGAGGTCGTAGAGATCTTTAGGGGCGACTACATCGGTTACATCGGTGGTGGGTTCTGTGGGCAACGGGGGAAGCGAGCGTTCGGAACCTTTGCCCGTCTTCGGTTTGGCGACCTTCGCAAGCGGTCGTGTCTCCCAGGGCGGCATCGTCGACGCCCAGTCGTCATGGAGGGCGTCGGTCAGTTCCACCGCCTTGCGGGCGGTCTCCTGGTAGAGGGCGGTCATCTCCTCGATGAGGCCGAAGGCCAGGTGGTATGCGTTGATGACGTCTGGCGGAGGCAGCGGAAACAGCATGCGGTGGAGGGTGTCGAGGCTGATGGTGGGCTCGACATGCGCCGTCACGTCCTCGTCGATGCGGGCCTTCGCCGTGGGTGTCTGTAGCCAGATACGCAGCCACCGCACTATGTGCGGCTCAGCGCGGATGATGCCGATCGACCTGGTCGCTGTACATCCCGCGTGCTCGGCGGTGACCAGTGCGGAATCGCCCACCCGTCGGACGAGTACGACGGCCAGGTCGCCCTCCCTGAGGGTTGCCCGGTTGGGCGGTGATTCGCCCGGCCGACACTCGTTGGCTCTGCGCGAGAGGATCCTGCCGTCCTGGACGAACGTCGAGCTGACGACTCCTGCAGCCTGATCGGCAGCCGCGTCGTCGAGGAAACCGGAAGTGGTGTAGATGCGCCTGCGGATCCGCTCGATTTTGATGGAGGTCGTCTGCCAAGCCGCTCTACCCGAGGCGACCTGGTCGGTATTGGCTTCCATCAGATCTCCTCCAAGACGTCCAGCAGTCGGAGTTCCAAGTCGCGCATCTGGTCGAACTGATCGGCCAGTTCGAGCTTGAGCTGCTCAACCCGGCTTCGCGTGTCCCGTTCGGGGCTGGGAGGCTCCATGGCGTACGAAGTCGGCATCAGGCTGGACTCGCGGTCGGCGATCTCCTTGGTGGAGCAGCTTCGGGACCAGCCAGCTGCGTCGTTGTACGGCGTTGCCGTGGCACCGTTCTCGGAGAGGCCACGCCAGGCCGCCAGGGTGGCCAGGATCAATGCCGTGTTCTTGTCGCCCAGCCTCCGTGCTCTCGAATCCGGGACCGGTTCGAAGGCTCGCCGCGCGTTGACGAACAGCACCTGCTGGCGACGGTCCCGGACACCCCAGCCGGGGCGCGCGCTCTTGTCCCTGTTGAGCACCCACAGACAGGCGGGGGCTTTGGAGTGACCAAATACGCGAGGCGGCAGAGCGATCACGCACTCGACAAGGTCGTCACGCAGGAGGCGTTCGCGGAGCCTTCGGATGACGGGCTGTCTGCCGTTGGCCACGCTGTCGGCCATCAGGAAGACGGCGCGTCCGGCCGGAGCCAGCGCGTGCGCGATGTGCTGAATCCACGCGGAGTTGGCGGACCCACGGGACGGTGGTTCCTCCGGCCACCGGGGATCGACAGGCACCGGGGGACCCGCCCGGCGGGCGCCCTGCTCCGCTTTGTCCTCCGGTGCCCAGTCACGCTGGTTGAAGGGAAGGTTGGCCAGGATGATGTCGTACGGCTCGGGTTCGGGCTCGGCAAGGCTGTCTGCGGGTGGGAAGACGTGGGCCGTCATCCCCCGCACTGCGAAGTTCATCCGGGCCACCTGTGAGGTGTGGGCGTGTTGTTCCTTCCCCTGCAAGGACATGGTCGGGTCCAGCTCGACGCGTTCGCGCACGTAGCGGTGACTCTCGACGAGTAGTCCCCCTGAACCGCAGACCGGGTCCAGCACTCTGTGCCTGTCGCGGGGGACGGCCGCACCGACCATGAGACGCGCCGTGTCTCCCGGCGTGAAGTAGTGGCTGCCGTCAGCTTGGGCCTGGTCCGCCGAGAGGTCACGGAGGCACTGGTCGAGCAGGGGCCCGACCCGCTGGGTGGAGCCGATGGCCTGGATGAGAGCGTGCAGTGATCCTTCGGAACCGGAGGGCGGAACGGGCATCAGGCTCCCCGTGCCCACGTCTGCGTCCTGCTCGTCGGCTACGGGAAGCCAGTGGCTCAGACACTCGCTCACGGCAGCGCGGATTCTCGAATCGCGCCCTGCTGGCTGGCCCAGCAACCACGACCATGTCGGTACGCCGGTGCCGGGAGTGGCATGCGCCTTCCGGCTCAGGTAAAGCAGCCCGAGGACGAGGCGGGTCGCGTCGTGAGCGTTCATCAGCCGCGAGAGATGCACGCGGTGTCGGCGGACCTTCGCGAGCACCTCGTCGAGCGAGGAGGCACTCTCGGCCTGCACGTGTCCTCCAAGGACACTCATGTCGCTCACGAGCCCACCACACCCAGGGCGCCCATGACCACGATGAGGAGCGTCAGGGAGCCGGCGAAGGTCAATGCTCCAGTCTTGAAGGCCGCAGTGGGACGCCCTCCCTCGACGACGGTCAAGACGCTGCCTGCCAGAGCGGCGACAAGCGCCGCGAGGACCGCGATGATCACGTACATCAGCCTCAGCTGCACGACGTGGTTCCTTCCTGAGGTCGGGGGATCTCCCAGCGGACGAGTGAGCCAGTGATCCCTGGCTTCAGGAAGGACAGTAGAAGACGTAGGCCGCACGCTGCTGGGTGCACGCCGTTTGGGATTTCTCTAGGCGCGCGCCCGGAGTTCAGGCACTGTCGGCGAGTGCACGTCGTTTGGGATTCGAGACGATGATCCACCGGATCTCACCACGCGTGGAAGCCTCATGAGGGTCAGGAGCGCAGGCGTTTCCACCACGGTAGGAGTTCGTGAAGGTGGGCGCGGACGGCATCGAGGTATGCGGTCTCGTATTGGACGAGTTCGCTGAGGTCGATGACGGCCGGTGGGATGTTCATCTGAGTGTCGCTGGTGATGGCGGGAGCTTCCCATGCCTCGTGCATTCCAGCGCCAGCCGTCCGGCGGAGGTGTTGAACGAGGTTCTTGTAGGCATCGCCGACGGCGGGTGACTCCAGGGCGGTCCAGGCGAGATGGTAAGCGAGTTGGGCTTGGGTCTCGCGGAGGATCTCCGAGAGACGGACGCGTTCTTCTGCGGCTTGATCAGCGTGGCGGCGACGGATGGCGTACGGCATCTCCTTGTAGTTGGTGTAGGCAACGAAGGCTTCCGCGAAGGCTGCGCGGAGGCGTCCGCGCTCTTCTTCACGGGACCTACTCCGGGCCAGCCAGAGGTTGATGGTTGCGGCGATGGCGGCTGCGAGGACGGCCCCGGAGACTAGCGCCGACGTCAGTGCCTCGGGTCCGGTGGTCGGGGATGTGGAAGCTGGAGTCGGGGTGGACGGTGTCGTCGCCGTGATCATGCTGGGCGAGGGAAGGGCTGGCGGTGGCGTAGTCATGCTGCCCTCCCTGATTCGGCTAGCTCTGGGGCTCGGGTGTGTGGTGCGGAGCCTCTTGCCCGGGCCACTCGCCGGTGAGGCGCCACCACTCTTCCTTACGGCGTGTCCACTGCTGCTCGGCCGGGTCGTACGGGTACCAGATGCACAGGGCGCCCTCGGCGTAGCGGTGCGGTGATTCGCTTGGGCGGTCACTGTAGATGTGTGGTGTATGGGGGGAGTATTGGCCGAAGACGATAGTGACGGTCTGCTCGGGGATGTCGGGCAGGTCAAGGTGCACGGCCAGCGCGAAGCCGCCCGGGTACCGGCGGGGAGGTCTTACGATCCTTGCCGTCGGGCCGCAGGCTTCGATGCCGCGCTGGAAGGCGAAGCGGAGAGCCGGCCTGGTGAACCAGGCCGGCTCTCGCCACGCCACGGGCCGACTCACCGGCTGTCGGCCGGGGTGCCGTACGAGCGGACTGCGGGGATCGCTACGGGTGGGCCGCTCAGCCCCAGGAGGGCGCTTGAGACTGGGCCCGGTTGCCGCAGCGCCCCGATCTTCTGCGCGAGGCTGCGAGAAGACGGGTCGTCGATGTACTTGTAGAAGACCCGCGACAGTGCAGCGAGAACGGCGTCACGATCGTCATCGTGGGCGAGTGCTTCATCCAGCCCGGCAGCCGCCGTATGCAGCCTGCGGGACGCGGTGTCGCGCGGGGCGAGCAGCCGCACGTTCGGCGATACTCCGGCGGGGTCAACTGCGGCGTTCCCGGAGTCGACCCGTCCGGCCGCCTTCGTCAGTACTGTGCTCAGCGCGGTCGCCATTCCCATGCCGGGCTCGATGAACTCCCAAGCCCAGACGGTCAGGTTGTGGGAGGAGAAGCCTGGGACGCTGTACTGCTTGTTCCACGCCTTTAGCAGGCGTACGACCCGACGCCGGGTGCGCTGCAAGGAAAGACTCCCGGAGGTGAACAACTCGACGTGGCGCTCGGGGTCGGAAGCCTCCCATGTGTCGTTCTTGAGGTTGGGAATCCACAGGCCCGGTGCGTCCTTACGGGTCAACGCGACGACCAGGTCCACGGTGGGGTCCTGACCGTCCGTCGGCTGGCCAAACGTCAGCTTTGGTCCGCGCTTGGAGGTCCCGCAACGGGCGTTCGGGTACACCTCGCGAACCGCGGGCCCCAACAACCCGCAGAGTTCTGCCGCGATGTCGGCAGGAGTCTCACCGCCACCGTCGGGTCCGAGCCGAGGGTAGACGCGGCGGTCGAGGACCAGGCCGCCGTCTCCGTCGCCGACCGGGTGAATGAAGGTGTGCTGGGCCAGTGATCCACTCGCGTAGGTTCGCAGGGATCCGGGGAATGCCTTGGCTGCGGAGCGGACCAAGGTCAACCGGTTGCGGGCTTCTGCCAACGGCTCGGCGTGGGCGTCGATCTGGGAGCGGATGTCGTCCAAGACGTCGTGGGTGTATCCCATCTGTTTCTCGATTCCTCTTGTGGGGCGTCAGAGCCCGGCTGTCAGGCCCGCCACAGCGGGCCGAGCAGCCCTGTAGCTGCTCACCAGTACCTGACGTCACACCGCGGGAATCGTCCGGGCCGAGGGGGCACCGGCATCCCGAGAGAGTGCTCAAGCGCAGTCGCGGCAGATGCGACTGGTGCCGTCGAACCGGCTAGGTGCCAGTACTAGGAAGCACCGGTCGCAGGCTCGATCCCTGCTCATGCGGGCGCTTGTGCAGGCACAATGCCCTTCGGGGCAGGTAGCGTCGCCGCACTGCTCACATGGTGGGGAACTGACCTCGAACGCCTCGCCGCATGTCTCGCAGACTGACTGGCTGCCGTACCAGGTACCACCGGTCCCCGGCCGTGGTACCGAGTACCTGAGCCAGGGGGCATTGTCCGGGACGAGGACCGCGACCAGGTACTGCTCGTCGCACCATGCGGCCTGCCCGTACAGGACATCCCCCGCCTTGCCGGAGCGGTACTCGACGTATGTCTTGTCGTGCTGTGCCATGGCTCCGGTTCGCAGTGCCCTCTCGATCAAGGGGGTTCTGGACTGGTCGGAACCACGCGCCGGCGGGATCAGGCTTCGGGAGGAACTGAAGATCGCGGTACCAGCACGGTCGAGTAGGACGACCGCGCCGCCTGCAAGGTATTCCGCTGCCCGGACGCAGCAGGCTTCGCGCGACGCCTGGGAGCGCTGGAACAGCTCGACCACGTCCGTAGCGGATGGTCCCCGCAGGCGCGCGTTCTCGGGAATCTCCCCATCCGGAAGCAGCACCCGGGCGGCGAAAGCGTCGCATGCCGCGTCCTCGAAGGCTTCCGAGTCCTGCGTAGCAAAAAGTGCCTGACCCAGGCCAGGGTCCGTCTGCTGCAGGTGATGCCCCAGCTCGTGCAGGCCAGTGAACCCGCGGCGACGGTACGACCGGGAAGCGCCAACCACAAGCGTTGGCGGATCGGTCCTGTCCCTGTAACTTCCGGCGACAGAGCACCGTCCTTCGCCGACCTCGGGTTCCATCACCACCTGAACATCCGGCCAGCGGCCCAGCTCACCCAGGGGGTCATCGCGCAGCGCTGCGAGACAACCTGGGTGAATCCGTTCGATGACGCCGAGCATGGCCTGCGCCTGCCGAGGCGCTTCCTCCACGAAACGCCGCCGCATCACGCATCCGATCCGGCGAGGTCCTCACCACGCAGAAACTGCCGGAGTCGCCCTTCCCAGTCCGGTTCCGCACCGCCGGTTTCGCGTGCAGCAAGGGCGAGCGTCCCATAACCGCCTGAAAGGCGAGCTTCCCCTTCGCTAACTCCCAACCGCTTCGCCCTACGAATCCACGTCTCTCGCCAACGGGGATGCTCTGCCGCTGCCACCAGAGCTGCGGGAAGGGGGCGCACGGTCTTGGCAACGGCATCAACAGAAAGTCCCGTCGCACTCGCGACCGCTTCCACCTGTCCCGGCTTCAGAGGAACTGAGCCCCGCAAGATCCTCATCACCTCCGGTTGGGGGACCCCCAGTGCTGTGCCCAACATCGGCAGATCGGGGAGACCCTTCAACAGTGCTCCCAGCGAGACGACCTTTTCCGTTCCTTTCGCTTCAGGCAGGCCAGGCGCTGCCCGCAGGGCGTCGAGGTCGTCTTCGAGCTCGGCTCGCACCTCTTCGGAAGCGTCGAAAACCGACGCGGGCACGGTGCCCTGTCGAGCTCCTGCTGGTACGGACGGCGCCCCCCCGTCCGCCATCTCGGCAGCCCAAGCGACGAGGTCAGGCCCCCAAAGGTCCACCATGCGGTCGAGGACACGCTGAGGGACCGGGCCAGCCAGTCCTGCCCACACGGTCGACTCCACGCCGAAGGCGGTCCGGGTGCCGTCTACCACCAGGCTGGCTGCGTCTTCCCCTGGAGGATCGATCGTCACGGGGACGGCGTTCACTTCGCGGTCAGCAATGGCCAGGACCAGTACGAGGAGACTGGTCTCCTCCCATCGTGCACGCCACACCTGGCCAACCGCGAGATGTACCTCTGCCGGGTCGCCGAACCTTGCTCGCAAGCCTTCAGCCGACAGCTCCTTCGGAGCCCGGACCGCAGCGGCCAGATCAAGGAAACGCTGGGGCACCACTGGTTCACTCATGGAGTCCTCCCGGGTGACATGGCTGAACGGGTCCATCCATGTCTGACGTCACAACCGCCGTGGCGTCCGACCGCCCGCGCGTCACTCCTTCTGCTGAGTTTCGCTGCACAGCCTGATCACCTCCAGCCCTACACCGTGAACGTCGTGATCTCCGACCAGCTGCCTCAGCCGCTCTCGGAGGCGCTTCACCTTCAAGGACGCTTGGCTCCGGCCGCATCCCAACAGCTCCCGGACCTTAACCTGCTGGTCCGCGATAGGCACGATGCGGCGCTCTTCCGGGGAGAGCATGCCCACGATCTCCGCGGCGGTCACTGCTGCATCGAGCTCCTCCTCGGCGGCCACTACGGCCTCCTCGGGTGTCAACGCCGTGTCTCGGTAGGTACCGTCGGAACCCTCGTCCGTGCTCACGATCACCGGGTCCAGCACGATCGGGAACCGCGCAACGAAGACCTCGACTAACTGCGCGATCTCCAGGGAGCCACCCGCTACGCTCAGGACTGCGCTGGCCACAGCCACGATCGACGCCCGGTCCGCAATCGGCGCCCGACGCGTGGTGCTGGACCACTTCGGGATCCGCACAGCCGAGACGGCCTGAGCGGCCTCCACCAGCTTGCCACTGTCGCCGGACCATGGAGCCCAGCCGCTGCCCGGCAGCCTCCATCGATTGGCTCCGGGCTGCCCTTCGGGGACCTGCTCGAACTCTGGCTCGGCGGAGAGCACCTCCTCCAGGCGCCGCCGCAACGCGCCCGGGCCTGTTTGACGTGCTCTGTCGATCAACCAGTTCCGAATCGACCTGCGCAGGAGCCGACCCATGGACGCATCGTCGGTCGCAAGGCTCTGCAGGTTGGAAGTGACAGCCTCGGCCCGTTCTTCGAGGAAGTCGCCGAGCAGATCCTCCCAGTCTGCCGGCTGCCACCCCGCTACAGGGGCGAGCACGGGGAACCGTCGCGCCTCCTCTTTCAGAAGCTTGTAGACCAAGCTCAGTCCTTCACGCCCCAGGTAGCCCAGGTCATGAAGCTCTTCGAACTCGGAGATGGCTGGCCTCCCTCCACGGTTGACGGAAACCGTACGCCCGAAAAAGGCCTCCTGTCCGGCTAGCGGGCGATCTAGGAAGGAACGATCTTGCCTGGAAGTTCGGAGCTGGGGCGATTCTCAGCCGATGAAGACGGCGACCCTCGCGGGCATCAGCCCGTTCACCCTCAGCTCGCCAGCAAATAGGTAGGTGAAAAATCCTTGACCCAGCCCACCTTCCACCCCGTGAAGGAGAAGGTCTTCCCCGCGCTGCCGATGGTGACCGTCCGCTCCCGCATCCCCGGGAAGGAGGCCAGCGGCAGGTGCTCGGCCTCGTCGAACACCAGGTGCTCGTACACCTCGTCCGTGATGACGAGGAGATCCCGCTCGACGGCGAGCTTCGCGATCTCCCCGAGCTCCTCGCGGGTCAGGACGGTACCGGTCGGGTTGTGCGGGGTGTTGACGAGCAGCAGCCGGGTGTTGTCGGTGACCGCGTCGCGCAGCTCGTCGAGGTCGAGCCTGAAGCGCCGGTGGGTGACTGAGTCGCGGGTCTCCTCGTGCGGGCGCAGGGTGACCGGGATCCTGGTCCCGCCCGCCATCGCGATGCTGGCCGCGTACGAGTCGTAGTACGGCTCCAGGGCGATGACCTCGTCACCGGGCTCGACCAGCGCGAGCAGCGACGCCGCGATGGCCTCCGTGGCACCGGCCGTGACGAGCACCTCGCGGTCCGGGTCGTACGCCAGTCCGTACCGGTGCTTCTGGTGTTCGGCGATCGCCGTACGCAGCTCGGGCACGCCGGGGCCCGGCGGGTACTGGTTGCCGCGCCCGTCGCGCAGCGCCCGCACGGCCGCCTCCCTGATCTCCTCGGGCCCGTCCGTGTCGGGGAAGCCCTGGCCCAGATTGATCGACCCGGTACTCAGGGCCAGGGCCGACATCTCGGCGAAGATCGTCGTGCCGAACTCGGCGAGTCGGCGGTTGAGGAGGGGGCGTCGGCCGTTGGAGGTCATGCCGGTCATCCTGCGCCGAAGCTCTGAACTTCCTCAACTCTGCTTTGGCTGGTGAGGCGCGAGGGCATCCCCCTGGCACGCAAGAAGCGAGGCGCCCACGGGGGGTCGCTTCGGGGGAACGAAAGGAGGGTGACGCCATGTTCATCGGCTTCATCCTGGCGGTCGTCTTCATCCTGTTCGTCGTGTCGTTGCGTGCCGCCGCCCGCGGCCGGAAGAAGGTCGGGCTCTCGAAGAGCTCGTCGGGTTCGGCGCGGGGCCGCCGCTCCCGGGGCCGGTCCTCGGACAGCTCCGGCAGCTGGTGGGCCGGCGGGGCCGGGGGAGCCGTGTCGTCCTGCGGCAGCGGTTCGTCCGGCGGGCACCACGGGGGTCACTCGTGCGGCGGGCACTCGTCGTGCGGGGGCGGCTCGTCCTGCGGAGGCGGGTCGTCGTGCGGGGGTGGCGGGGGGTGCGGCGGAGGCAGCTGAGCTTCGCCGGGGGTGTGGGGCGCGGGGTCGGGGGAGGGGCTTCTGCTGCGGGCCGGTGGGGCTGGTCGCGCCCGCGCGGCGGGGCCGCAGATGTCACCGCCCCGCGCCCTTTACGGTGCGCCGGGGCGCTTCGTTCCGCGCGCCCCGGCGCACGCCGTGGTTGAACAGTTGAACTGTGGAGCCCTCGGGGGGATGGAAACCCTACGAAGTTGGGTAAAAACGCTGTGACGGCGCCACAGTTCATGATTCCCTCTAAACCACCAAAGCAGCCCTCGGATCGTCCCTTCCCCACAGGGCAGACCGGGCTGACCGGGCCGATCCCCCGGTACCGAGGTACCGACCGGGTGCGCCGGATCCCCACCTCCCTTTTTGCGTGCTAGCGGAGCCGACCCATGCTCACGACCCTGAACACCTCGTACACCGACACGCGCGCGGCCGACCTGGCTTGGGCCCTGGGGCGCGAACCGCTCCCCGCGCTCGCCACTCTCGACCTCGAACTCGACGGGGCGAGACTGCAGTTGCGGCTCCTCGGCGCGTCCCACCAGGTCCTCCTGGAGGAGGAGCGCGGCAGCTGTTCGGAAACCGTCGCGTGCATCGCCGGCAGCAGCACGCCGCTTCCGCTCGGGGTGGCCAAGCGGGTCGGCGACTGGGAGTACGAGTTCGCGGCGCGCGTCGAGACGCTCTCCTGCGGGTCCTTCGCGGGGCGGGCGCAGGAGTTACTGGCCCTGGTCTCCGACCACCCCAACGGACTCGCCGGCGTCTTCCCCGGCAGCCCGCACGCCTTCACCGCGCTGCTCGCCCAGCGCCACGAGGGGCAGGTCCACTGGCGTACGTGGCACGCCTACCCGCAGGACGGCCAGCTGGTGGCGACGCGCACGAGGGTGGGGGTACGGGTGACGGCGGGGGTGGTGTGAGGGGTGGTGTTTCGGCTGCCGTTTTGGCTGCCCCTTCGGCTGCCGACGAACTCGTCATCAGCGCCGGACGCCACACATCGGGACGGCACTTCCACACGTGTGGGTGACGAAGCGTCGTGGTGGCGTGACGTAGCGTTCCACGCGTGATCGAACCGCACGCGCCTGCTCCCCCCGGCGCGCCGCCGCCCTGGGGCGTCCAGGGCCAGGCGCGGCTGCCCGTCCGCCCGGGCATCGGGCGGTTCCTGGTCCTCGCGGGCGTGTTCGTCTGCGCGGCCTGTGGACTCGTGTACGAACTCGAACTCGTCGCCCTCGCCTCGTACCTGATCGGCGACTCGGTCACCCAGGCCTCCGTGGTCCTCTCCGTGATGGTCTTCGCCATGGGCATCGGCTCCCTCGCCGCGAAACGCCTGCGCCCCCGCGCCGCGGCCGGCTTCGGCGCGGTCGAGGCGGCGCTCGCCCTGGTCGGCGGCTGCAGTGCGATGGCCCTGTACGCGATGTTCGCGTGGACCGGCGACTGGGGCGGGATCTGGACGAGCGGCTCGCGCTGTCTCCTGGCGGCCTTCTCCCTCGCCATCGGCCTCCTCATCGGCGCCGAAGTCCCCCTCCTCATGGAGCTGATACAGCGCATCCGCCGCCAGGACCCGGGCGGTGCGGTGGCGGACCTCTTCGCGGCGGACTACGTCGGCGCCCTCGTCGGCGGCCTCGCCTTTCCCTTCCTCCTGCTCCCCCTCCTCGGGCAACTGGAGGGCGCGCTGCTCACCGGAACCGTGAACGCGCTGGCCGGCGGAGCCCTCGTGCTGGGCCTGTTCCGCGGGGACCTGAGCCGACGCGGACGCTGGTTCCTGCTCATCGCCAACGTCCTGGTCCTCGCTCTGCTCGCCGCGGCCGCCGCCCACGTCGACGACTTCGAACGCGCGGCCCGGCGCGCCGTGTACGGCAAGGACGTACGGGTCGCCCTGCAGACCGGCGTGCAGGAGGTCGTGCTCACCGGTGGCACGCACGGCCGCCCGCTCGACCTCTTCCTCGACGGACGCCTGCGGGTCAGCGGCCGCGACGAGCACCGCTACCACGAGGCGCTGGTCCACCCCGCGATGAACGGTCCCCGCGCGCGTGTGCTCGTCCTCGGCGGCGGCGACGGACTCGCCACCCGCGAGGTGCTGCGCTACCCGGGCGTGCGCCGCGTCGACGTGGTCGAACTCGACCCGGGGGTGGTGCGGTTGGCGCGTACCGACCCGGCCCTGTCGGCGCTCAACGCTCACGCGTTCGGCGACCGGCGCGTGCACGTGTTCACCGCCGACGCCTTCGGTTGGCTGCGCGGGGCCGAGTCGACGTACGACGTGGTCATCTCGGACCTGCCCGACCCCGGGATCACGGCGAGCACCAAGCTGTACTCGCAGGAGTTCTACGGCTTGGCGCGCCGCGTCCTCGCCCCCGGCGGCCGCCTGGCCGTCCACGCCGGCCCCGTCTCCTCCCGCCCCCGCGTCTTCTGGACGGTCGAGTCCACACTTCGGGCGGCCGGCCTGCGCACCACCCCCTACTGCGTCGGCGGCCGGGACTCCGGTTTCGCGGCCGGTCCCGACCGCACGGCGGGCGCGTCGAGCGCCCCTCGCGACTGGGGCTTCATCCTGGCCTCCGTCACGGGCACGCCCCTGCGCCTCGACCCGCACGGCCCACGCCCGCGTACGCTCACACAGCCGTCCCTCACCGCCGACGCCTACGCCGCGTGGCGTACCCGCGTACCCGGCCTGGCGCCCTCCACACTGGTCCATCCGCGCTACGCCGACTGAAACGGCGGACGGACGAATCCCCGGATACGAGGGTGCGGTGCGGGCCGTCCTGGGTAGGCTCGGCCGACATGGAGCATGAGGTGTTCGTTCCGGTTCAGGCCGAGCGGCTGAGGGAGGCGCTGGCCGATCCCGTACGGGTGGCCCGGGCGGTCCCCGGACTCCAGCAGGACGCCGGGACGCCGCCCGTCTCCGGGCGCCTGAAAGTCCGCGTCGGCGGCCACACCATCACCTACCGGGGGACGGCCCGGGTCACCGCCCGGGAAGACGGTTCGTACGCCGTCGAGGGCGACGCCACCGAGGCGCGCGGCCCCGGCACCGTGAAACTCGCCCTCGTGCTCACCCTCTCCCCCTCCGACGGCGGCACGACCGTCACCATCACCGGAACCACCACAGCGGACGGCCGCGTGGCGGATCTCCCCCCGGACGCGGTGTCCGCGACCACGGGCCGCCTGCTGAACCGGTTCGTCGAGAACTTGGCGGAGGTGACGCAGACGCCACCGGGCACCTCCGAACGGGAGCCGGAAGGGGAGACTGAGCCGGAGAAGCCGGAGCCGGAGGTCGAGCCGGAAGCGGAGATCGAGCCCGCCCCGGAGGCCGAGCCCGCCCCGGAGGCCGAGCCCTCCGCCCTCTTCGAGGAGGAGGAACCGGCCCCGCCCACCCCGAGCCGTGTGAACAGGGAGGATGCCGTGGCAGAGGCGGCGCATGCGCGACGGACGATGATCGGCCGCAGCGCGGAGGAGGTGGACCACGCCCCGCCGCGTGGCCGCTACGCCCCCGTCCCGGCGCCGGAGACCGCCGTCGGCCGCGCCACGCTCCGCTGGGCGGCCCCCGCCGCGGCCGTCGCCCTGGCCTCGGCCATCGCCGTCACCCGAGCCCTGCGCAAACGCCGCTGACCACAGCACCAGCCCCCGCCCACCCGCAGCCGCATGGGGCGGGTAGTGGCCGTGGGGACCGAGTGGGGAATCCGGCCCAGTAGGGTCAACTCCGTGAGTAACGAAGACATCACGCTGACCGCGGGCGACGCGGAAGTGACCGTCACACCCGGCAACGGCGGACGGATCGGCAGTCTACGAATCGGCGACGCCGAACTACTGCGGCAGGGACAGAAGTTCGGCTGCTTCCCGATGGTCCCGTGGTGCGGGAGAATCCGCGACGGCCGCTTCCTGGACGGCGCCACGGTCCAGCAGATGCCGCTCAACGCCCCGCCGCACGCCATCCACGGCACTGCCCGGGACGGCGCCTGGCGCACCGCCCGCACCAGCAAGTCCGAGGCCGTGATCACGTACGACCTCGTGGCCCCCTGGCCCCACCCCGGCCGCGTCACCCAGCTCTTCACCCTGACCGAGGACGCCTTCACGGTCACGATGTCCGTGGAGACGTACGAGGACTCGTTCCCCGCCCAGGTCGGCTGGCACCCGTGGTTCAACAGGAACCTGGGCCAGGAAGACGTCCAGGTCGACTTCACCCCGGCCTGGCAGGAGGAACGCGGCGAGGACCACCTGCCCACCGGCCACCGCATCGAGCCGAAGCCCAGCCCCTGGGACGACTGCTTCGGCATGCCCGACGGCGTCGACGTCACGCTCACCTGGCCGGGGCAGCTGGAGCTGAAGGTGGCCGGCCGGGAGGAGTGGGTGGTGGTGTACGACGAGCAGGAGGCCGCCGTCTGCGTCGAACCGCAGACCGGCCCGCCCAACGGGCTGAACACCCACCCGCGCCTGGTCACCCCCATCGACCCCCTGGAGGCGACCATGACCTGGAGCTGGCGGCGCCTCTAAGCTGGCGGACATGAGTGACGTACGCGGCGCGCTGCTGCAGCAGATCAAGGACAAGGCCGTGGTGCACGGCAAGGTGACCCTCTCGTCGGGCAAGGAAGCCGACTACTACATCGACCTTCGCCGGATCACGCTCGACGGTGTGGCCGCGCCGCTCGTCGGTCAGGTCATGCTCGACCTGACCGACGAACTCGACTACGAGGCCGTCGGCGGTCTGACCCTCGGAGCGGACCCGGTCGCGACCTCGATGCTGCACGCCTCCGCCGCGCGCGGGAAGACGCTGGACGCCTTTGTCGTGCGCAAGGCCGGCAAGGCCCACGGCCTCCAGCGTCGCATCGAGGGTGCCGAGGTCAAGGGGCGCCGTGTCCTGGCGGTCGAGGACACCTCCACCACCGGTGGCTCGGTGCTGACCGCGGTGGAGGCGCTACGCGAAGCCGGTGCCGAGGTCGTCGCCGTGGCCACGATCGTGGACCGGGACACCGGTGCCGCCGAGGCCGTCGCCGAGCAGGCCGGAGTGCCGTACCTCTTCGCCTACTCCAAGACGGATCTCGGCCTGGACTAGGAGCCCGGCACGGGACCCCGCAGAACTCGGGGTCCCGTATCCCGGACAGGGTGTCTGGAGCATCCGGCCAAGTCTGGAAAGATGGGGCCGACGATGACGTCGCCCCCCTAGGTCAGGGCCGTAAGCACCAGTCCCGTCGTGCCGCAGCAGCGGTACGCAGACCCGCACATACAAGGAGCGGACAGATGCCCATCGCAACCCCCGAGGTCTACAACGAGATGCTCGACCGGGCGAAGGCAGGCAAGTTCGCCTACCCGGCCATCAACGTGACCTCCTCCCAGACGCTGCACGCTGCACTGCGCGGCTTCGCGGAGGCGGAGAGCGACGGCATCATCCAGATGTCCACCGGTGGTGCGGAGTTCCTCGGCGGCCAGCACAAGAAGGACATGGTGACCGGCGCCGTCGCGCTCGCCGAGTTCGCGCACATCGTCGCCGCCAAGTACGACATCACCGTCGCGCTGCACACGGACCACTGTCCCAAGGACAAGCTGGACACGTACGTCCGTCCGCTCCTCGACATCTCCGCCGAGCGCGTCGCCAAGGGCGAGAACCCGCTGTTCCAGTCGCACATGTGGGACGGCTCCGCCGAGACCCTCGCCGACAACCTGGCCATCGCCCAGGAGCTGCTCGCCAAGGCCGCCGCCGCGAAGATCATCCTCGAGGTCGAGATCACCCCGACCGGCGGTGAGGAGGACGGCGTCAGCCACGAGATCAACGACTCCCTCTACACCACCGTCGACGACGCGCTGCGCACCGCCGAGGCCCTCGGCCTGGGCGAGAAGGGCCGCTACCTGCTGGCCGCGTCCTTCGGCAACGTGCACGGCGTCTACAAGCCGGGCAACGTCGTCCTGCGCCCCGACCTCCTGAAGGAGCTGAACGACGGCGTCGCCGCCAAGTACGGCAAGCCGTCCCCGTTCGACTTCGTCTTCCACGGCGGCTCCGGCTCCACGGCCGAGGAGATCGCCACCGCGCTGGAGAACGGCGTCGTGAAGATGAACCTCGACACCGACACCCAGTACGCCTTCACGCGCCCCGTCGCGGACCACATGTTCAAGAACTACGACGGTGTCCTGAAGGTCGACGGCGAGGTCGGCTCCAAGAAGACCTACGACCCGCGCACCTGGGGCAAGCTCGCCGAGGCGGGCATGGCGGGGCGCGTCACCGAGGCGTGCGAGATGCTGCGCTCCGCGGGCAACAAGCTCAAGTAGTCACCCGGGTTCTCTCCCCGGTCGGTCACCCGGGTTCCCCCGGTTCGGACCATACGAGAAAGGGCTCGGCACCCCACGGTGCCGGGCCCTTCCGTATGCTCCGAAGTATGGCTGCGCCTCTGCAGAAGACATCGGGCGAGGGAGCGGGACGGGGTCCCCATGTGCGGATCTCCAGCCCCACCGGCAAGTGGATCCTGCTGACCACCGTCCTCGGCTCCAGCATGGCCATGCTGGACTCGACGGTCGTCAACGTCGCGCTGCCCACGATCGGCCGTGACCTGGGCACGGGCCTCGCGGCACTCCAGTGGACCGTGAACGCGTACATGCTGACCCTCGCGGGCCTGATCCTGCTCGGCGGGTCACTCGGCGACCGCTTCGGACGGCGCAAGATCTTCGTCCTCGGCGTGGTGTGGTTCGCCTCCGCCTCGCTGCTGTGCGGCCTCGCGCCGACCGGGGGCGTACTGATCGCGGCCCGCGCCCTGCAGGGAATCGGCGGCGCCCTGCTCACCCCCGGTTCGCTCGCGATCATCCAGGCGTCCTTCCACCCGGACGACCGGGCCAGGGCCGTCGGCCTGTGGTCGGGCTTCGGCGGCGTCGGCGCGGCGGTCGGCCCGTTCCTGGGCGGCTGGCTGGTGGACGGTCCCGGCTGGCGCTGGGTCTTCCTGATCAACGTTCCGGTGGCGCTGGTCTGCGCCCCCATCGCCGTGCGCCACGTCCCGGAGTCGTCCGACGGCCGTGCGCACGGCCGGGGCTTCGACGTCCTGGGCGCCGTCCTGGGTGCCCTGGCGCTCGCCCTGGTGACGTACGCCCTGATCGAGGCCACGAGCGGTTCCGTACTGGTCTGGGTGTCGGCGGTCGGGGGCGTGGCGGCCGGCGTGGCCTTCGTGTACGTCGAGCGGCGCCGACCCGACCCGATGATGCCGCCGGACATCTTCTCGTCGCGGCAGTTCACGGCCGTCAACCTCGTCACGCTGTGCGTGTACGCGGCCTTCGGCGGCTTCTTCTTCCTGACCGCGCTCCAGCTCCAGGTCGTGGCGGGCTACTCGGCCCTGGGCGCCGGTACGGCACTGCTGCCCACGACCGTCCTGATGCTGCTCTTCTCCGCCCGCTCCGGCGAGCTCGCCCAGCGCATCGGCCCGCGCATCCCGCTCACCGTCGGCCCGCTGCTGTGCGCGACGGGCATGCTGCTCATGCTGCGGGTGGGCCCGCACGCCTCGTACCTCGGCGATGTGCTTCCCGCGCTGGTGGTGATGGGCGCGGGCATGGTGACCCTGGTAGCGCCCCTGACCGCGACCGTCCTCGCCTCCGTGGACGCCGGGCGGGCGGGCCTGGCCAGCGGGATCAACAACGCGGCGGCCCGGGCGGCCGGACTGATCGCGGTGGCCGCGCTGCCGCTGCTGGCCGGGATGGGCCCGGAGGCGTACCGCTCGGCGGACGCCTTCAACGCCGCCTTCCGGCGTGCGATGCCACTGTGCGCCGGGGTGCTGGTCGTCGGGGCGGTGCTGGCCTTCACGACCGTACGCCGCCCGGCCCCCGACTGCCGACGCCCCCAGTGCCGCACGCACGGCTGTGTGACGGCCCCACCACTGGAGCCTTCGCGCCCGCGACCGCCCAAGCCCGAGTAGGACCGGGGGGCGGAGGCCGTCTGTCGTGGCTCCGGGGCGGCTGCTCGGGCGCCGGGTACCCCGTTCGGCACAACCCCCGGAGGGTGCCGCAGACTGGAACGTATGACGATTCACGAGAACCTCCTCGGGGGCCCGCCCCCGACTCACCTCCCCGACGACCCGGAGCCGCGCGAGCTCCTCGCGAACGGCACGGCGCCCGCGGATGTCGCCGCCAAGTACCCCACCTCCTCGCTCGCCTGGGCCCAGCTGGCCGACGACGCGTTCGAGCGAGGCAGTGTCGTCGAGTCGTACGCCTATGCCCGTACGGGCTACCACCGCGGCCTGGACTCCCTGCGCCGGGGCGGCTGGAAGGGCCACGGCCCGGTGCCCTGGGAGCACGAGCCGAACCGCGGCTTCCTGCGCGCCCTGCACGCCCTCGCCCGCGCCGCGCAGGCGATCGGCGAGCAGGAGGAGTACGAGCGCTGCAGCCAGTTCCTGAAGGACTCCTCGCCGACGGCGGCGCAGACGCTGGGCTGAGTCCTCCCAGGGTGTACCCGTCGTGTAGCCGTCCGGGTGTACTCGCAGGTCGTACGGGTCCGCCTGGTCGATGTGACCGGGCGGACCTTGCGGTTTCGGGTGACGATTGTGGAGGATGCCCGGTGGGGACCGGGGCCCCCGTGTCGAAAACGGCAGGGGCGGACCGCTACCCGGAGTACGCATCAGGAGACAGCGATGTCGTCCCAGCAGGCTCAGCCCGTCGAGGCTCAGGAGCCCGAGACCCCGCATCTCGACTTCCAAGGAACGACCCCGTACGAGGACTATGTCCAGGCGGACGTTCTGACCCACCTCCAGCACACCCTCTCCGACGACCCCGGAGAGATGGTCTTCCTGGTCACCACCCAGGTCATGGAGCTGTGGTTCACGGTCATCGTCCACGAGTGGGAGACCGCGGCGAACGCGCTCCGCGAGGACCGGGTGCCGGTCGCGGTGGCCGCGCTGAAGCGGTCCGTACGGGAGCTGGAGGCGCTGAACGCCTCCTGGCGGCCCCTCGCCCAGCTCACCCCCGCCCAGTTCAACTCGTACCGCTCGGCCCTCGGCGAGGGCTCCGGCTTCCAGTCCGCGATGTACCGCCGGATGGAGTTCCTGCTCGGCGAGAAGTCCGCGTCCATGCTGGTCCCGCACCGGGGCGCGCCGCGCGTGCACGCCGAGCTGGAGAAGGCACTGCACGAACCGAGCCTCTACGACGAGGTCCTGAGGCTGCTCGCGCGAAGCGGCCACGCGGTCCCGAAGTCCGTGCTGGACCGGGACGTGTCCCAGCGCTACGAGTCCTCGCCGGAGGTGGAAGCGGTGTGGACGGCCCTGTACGCGGGCGACGAGCACGACGAACTCGCCCGCCTCGGTGAGGCGTTGACGGACGTCGCCGAACTGGTGTGGCGATGGCGCAACGACCATCTCGTCGCGACGCGCCGCGCGATGGGCGCGAAGACGGGCACGGGCGGCTCCGCCGGGGTGGCCTGGCTGGAGAAGCGGGCGCAGAAGAACGTGTTCCCCGAGCTGTGGACGGCGAGGTCTCATGTCTGAACGGTCTGAGTGGTCTGAGCAGTCTGAACTGGGTGTCTCCGAGCGGTCTGAACTGCGTGTCTCCGAGCGGTCTGAACTGCGTGTCTCCGAGCGGTCCGACCTGTATGCCAGGGCCGTTGAACTGGACGCCTCCGACGAACTCGCCAAACTGCGTGCGCAGTTCGTCCTGGACGAGGTGGTGTACCTCGACGGGAACTCACTCGGCGCGCTCCCGGCGTCGGTCCCCGGCCGGATCGACGACGTCGTACGTCGCCAGTGGGGTGAACTGCGCATCCGCTCCTGGGAGGAGAGCGGCTGGTGGACGGCGCCGGAACGGATCGGCGACCGGATCGCGCCGCTGGTCGGGGCGGCCCCCGGCCAGATCGTGGTGGGCGACTCCACGAGCGTGAACGTCTTCAAGGCCCTGGTGGGAGCGGTCCGTCTGGCCGCCCTGTCCTCCGCCGGGCGTGACGAGATCATCGTCGACGCGACGACGTTCCCGACGGACGGCTACATCGCGGCGTCCGCGGCCCGCCTGACAGGCTGCGAACTGCGCCCCCTGGAACCGGCGGAAGTCCCCTCCGCACTGGGCCCCCGCACAGCGGCGGTCCTCCTGAACCACGTCGACTACCGCACCGGCCGCCTGCACGACCTCCCGGCCCTCACGTCCGCGATCCACGACGCGGGTGCCCTGGCGGTCTGGGACCTGTGCCACAGCGCCGGGGCCCTGCCGGTGGACCTCGACCGCCACGGGGTCGACCTCGCGGTCGGCTGCACGTACAAGTACCTGAACGGAGGCCCGGGCTCCCCGGCGTACCTCTACGTCCGTGCCGACCTCCAGCCCCGCTTCGACTCCCCGCTCCCCGGCTGGAACTCCCACGCGGACCCCTTCGGCATGAGCCCCGCCTACGAACCGGCCCCGGGCGCACTGCGGGGCCGCGTCGGCACCCCGGACATCCTCTCCATGCTGGCCCTGGAGGCCGCGCTGGAGGTGTGGGAGGGCGTCTCGATCGACTCCGTCCGCACCAAGTCCCTCGCCCTGACCGACTTCTTCCTGGAATGCGTCGAGGCGTACGTCCCCGGGGGCCGCGTCGAGTCCCTGACCCCCTCCACCCACGCCGAACGCGGCAGCCAGGTCGCCCTGCGCTGCGCGGACGCGGGCGAGGTGATGAAGCGCTTGATCGAACAGGGCGTCGTAGGCGACTTCCGCCACCCCGACGTCCTCCGCTTCGGCTTCACCCCCCTGTACGTGGGCTTCGGAGACGTGGAACGGGCGGCGCGGGTACTAGGGGAGACGGTGAGCCAGGGGATGTAGCTCGGTGTCTTGTTCGGCTGCGGATGGGTTGGGGGGCTGATCACGCAGTTCCCCGCGCCCCTGCGCCGCTGCGCCCCTGCGCCCCCGCGCCCCTGCGCCCCCGTGCCCCTGGGACCGGGGCTGCGCCCCGGATCCCCGCCCGGCCGCAGTCGTTCGGGTGCGGGCCGGTGGGGGCCGGTCGCGCAGTTCCCCGCGCCCCTGAAACCCTCGGGCCCCCCGGTGCCCGAGGGGCGAGCCCGCACGCCACCCATCCCGGCCAGCCCTCATCGTCAGCCGGTCCGGCGTTTGAGGCCGAGGCCGTTCAGCCCGATACGGGGGTGCGGGGGCGTGGCCCCTGACGGGGTTCTGGGGCGCAGCCCTGCGGGGTCCGGGCCGCAGCCCCGCGGGGGGTTCGGGCCGGAGTCCTGCGAGGGTTTGGGCCGCAGCCCTGTGGGGTTTGGGGCGGGGTTCTGCGAGGGTTTGGGCCGCAGCCCTGTGGGGGTTTGGGGGCGGAGTTCTGCGGGGGCTGGGCCGCAGCCTCGGGGGGCTGGGGCGAAACCCTGCTGGGTTCTGGGGCGCAGCCCCCGATGGGGTGCGGGGGCGGAGCCCCTGGTGGGGTCCTGGGGGCGGAGCCCCCGGCGGGGTGCGGGGGCGGAGCCCCGCGAGGGGTCCGGGGGCGGAGCCCCGCGAGGGGTCCGGGGGCGGAGCCCCGCGAGGGTCCGGGGGCGTAGCCCCTGGTGGGGTTGAAGGGGCGGAGCCCCTGGGGGTGGGTCGGGTAGGGGCGGCGGGGGCGATCAACCCCCGGCCGGCCCCCACGCCGGTTCACTTCCCGACGACGTACACCCCCGCCACCGCCGCAGCAAACGCCCCCTCCGCCGCCCGCACGGCAGCCCCCTCGTCCGGCACCACCCCAACAGTCAGCAACGAGTAATAGAGCGGCGCGGACACCGCCCGTACGACCATCGCCGCATCGGTCCCCACCGGCAGCTCCCCCCGAGCCACCCCCTCCTCGACACACGGCACCCACTCACTCACCCGCACGTCATAGAACCGCCGCAACGCCTCCGCCGTACGCACATCGCACGTCGCCGCGGCGATCACGGCCCGAAACAACGCCCCCTGCCGAGGATCGGCCAACGTCCGCCGCACCAAAACGGCGTTGGCCCGCAGATCACCACGTACGGACCCGGTCTCCGTACGCGGCGACGACTGCTCCGCCATGTCACTCAGCAGATCGGCGACGAGCCCCGTCACCGACCCCCACCGCCGGTACACCGTCGTCTTCCCGACCTCCGCCCGCCGTGCCACATCGGCGAGATCGAGATGCGCGAACCCCTCCTCGGCGAGTACATCCCCCGCGGCACGCAACACGGCCGCACGAACCCGGGCGGTACGCCCACCAGGACGTACGGTGCCGGGTACACCAGGATGTACGGCGCCGGGTACACCAGGACCTACGAGGCCGGGCTCGCCACGACCTACGAGGCCGGGCTCGCCCGGACCTACGGTGCCGGACTCGGCGGACATGACGGACTCCTTAGCAATGCCATTCGCGTGACCCACCCAGCGTAACGAAACACCAGATCCGTTTACCCCTCACCGAGCGTGACATCCGGGTGTAGACGCACGTCACGGGCCTGATACCGTCCCCGCCAACGGCCGAATTCACTCCTGGTCCGCCAAATCCGTTTCACCGCTGAGAGGTTGGAGCATGCCGGACGACGCCGCAGCACGGGACGCCGCCGAGGAGGCCTCGGCCTTCTCCCACCCGCCGGTCGACCCCGACGTCACCGCCACGTACGGCGACCATCCCGACCAGGTGATCGACTTCTACACCCCGCGCGAACCCGACCCCGAGGTTCCCGCCCCGCTGGTGATCGTCCTGCACGGTGGCGCCTGGCGCGCCCCGTACGACCGTCGCCACATCACCCCGTTCGCGGACTACCTGGCCCGCCGGGGCTTCGCCGTGGCCAACGTGGAGTACCGCCGGGGCGCCGCGATCCCCGCGCAGGGCGGCGAGGGCCCGGTCGCGGGCCGCTGGCCGGACACCTTCGACGACATCGCGGCCGCACTCGACGCGCTGCCGGCGCTCGCCCGCGAGCACCTGCCGCGGGCGGACCTCCGCCGCACGGTGATCACCGGCCACTCGGCCGGCGGTCACCTCGCCCTGTGGGCCGCCGCCCGCCACGTCCTGCCCGCCGACGCTCCTTGGCGCACCGACCGCCCCGCCCCGCTGCGCGGTGTCGTGGCCCTCGCCCCGATCGCGGACTTCGCGGTCGCCGAGAAACTGAACGTCTGCTCCGGAGCCTCCCGCCAACTCCTCGGCGGCGAGGCCAGGTTCGCGGAGCGGCAGCCGTACGCCGACCCGGCGTTCCTGCTCCCCACCGGCATCGCCACGACCCTCGTGCAGGGCCGCACCGACGTCGTCGTCCCGGAAGCGGTCGCCGAGTCGTACGCGGAGGCGGCGGCGAGGGCGGGCGAGGTGGTGGGTCTGACGCTCCTGGAGGACGTGGGCCACTTCCCGCTGATCGACCCGGCGGCGGACGCGTGCGCGGTGGTGGCCGAGGAGATCGCCCAACTGGCTTGGTAGCGTCCCCCGGTCATACCCGTAGTACCTGAGAGCTACCTCCAAGATGAGCTCCCTGGCGGGACGCGAACGACACTTCACGATCCGTAACTTCCCATCCAGAGGCGCCCGATGAGCGGGCGGACCGGACGGGAAGGACGCCATGGAGCTCCGGGGGAAGCCGACCGCGTCGGGAAGGGCGACACAAGCCACCCAGACGGCACCTCCTCTTGAATCGTCCAGTCCACCACCCGAGCCGACGGAGTCATCCGAGCCGGTACGGCCGGTACGGCCGGCCTCGTCGGCTCAACCGGCCCCTCCGGCGGAGCCCCCGCCCTCCACCCCCCGTATCCGGTTCCTCCGGCGCCTGAGCCGCACCCTGCTCGCCGCCCTGGTCACGGCCGCCGTGGTCGTCCCCGTCTCCGCCGCGGCGCGCCCCCGGATCCCCGCCCCGGCCCCCGCCGCCCTCGCCCCGCCGACGACAGCGACGCTGGACGAGGCGTACACGGCGAACCGGGCGAACGCCGCGGAGGCGTCCCGCATGGCCGCCGCCCACGGCGACCGCACCCGCGCAGCCGCGGACCGCGCCATGGCAGCCCCCTCCCGCCACTTCCTCTCCTTCGACGGCCGCGGCCAGGGCCTGGCCGTCGAGGTCCTCGGCGACCTCGCCCACGCGGACCGCGTCGCGGTCCTGGTCCCGGGTTCCGACACGACCTTGGAGACCTACGGACGCTTCCGAGCAGGAGCGGCAACCCTCCAAGACCGCCTCAGCAGCCTCGACAGCCTCGACCGTCGCCACGGATTCCACGGATTCCACGTATCCACCGCACGTCCGCATACGGCGGTCATCGCCTGGCTCGGCTACGAGACACCGGGCACGGTCAGCACCACGGTCCTGACGACCGGCCGTGCCGAGGACGCGGCCCCGCAGCTGAAGCGGTTCATACGCGAACTGCGGGGCGTCGTCGGCGAGAAGGCGCACGTCTCCCTGCTGTGCCACTCGTACGGCACGGTCGTCTGCGGCCGCGCGGCGCACGGGCTGGACGCGGGCGACATCGCCCTCATCGGCAGCCCGGGCACCGGCGCGGACTCCGTGGCGGCACTGAGTACCTCCGCTCGGATCTGGGCGGCCCGAGGCGCCGACGACTGGATCGTGAACGTGCCGCACGTCCACGCAGACCTCTTCGGCACCACCGTCGGCTTCGGCGCCGACCCGGTGTCCCCGGCCTTCGGCGCCCACGTCTTCGCGGCGGGCACCGGCGGCCACAGCGACTACTTCAAACCGGGCTCCGTGTCCTTGGACAACCTCGCCCGGATCGTCCTCGGAGACACCTCGGAGGTAACCCGTGCGTGAGTCGATGGTTCGTAAGCCGATGGTTCATGAACAGGCAGCCGCCCGCCGAACGACCGCACAGAACGCACAGAACGCACAGAACGCACCGACCGCACCGAAGCGCCGCACACGCCCCTCCGCTCCCACGCGCACGGTCGCCCTGCGCACCGCCACCCACGCGATAGGAGACGGCGCCCGCCGTATCGACGCCGCCACCCCCGCGGAGCGGGACCGCGCGGTCGACGCCCTGCGCGCCTTCGCGATCCTCGGTGTGGTCCTGGGCCACTGGCTGGTGACGGCCCTGGTCGCGGACGGCGGCGCGCTGCACACGGCGAGCCCGTTGCAGCACATGCCGTGGCTGGCCCCCATCTCCTGGGTCTTCCAGACACTCGCGGTGTTCTTCCTGGTGGGCGGCCATGTGGCGACGAAGAGCCACGCGTCGGCGCGGGCGCGTGGCACGACGTACGGACAGTGGCTGCGCGCCCGCCTCACGCGCCTCTTCAAACCCGTGGCGGCGGTACTGACGCTCTGGACGGTGGCCACCGTCTGCCTGCTCGCGTCGGGCACCGGAGTCGGCACGGTCCACACGCTCGTCAAACTCGCCCTGTCCCCGCTGTGGTTCCTCCTGGTCTTCGCGGGACTGACGGCCGCGACGCCCCTGCTCACCCGGCTCAACCCGCTGTGGCCGCTGGCCGTCGTTCTCCACGTGGACCTGATGCGTTTCGGACTCGGCGGCCCGTCCTGGCTCGGCTGGGTGAACGTGGCGGCGGGCTGGATTGTCCCGTACACGCTGGGCGCGGCCTGGACGCGCGGCGAGTTGGACCGGCGGCGTGCGGGCTGGGTGCTGCTCCTGTGCGGCGCGGCGGCGACCGCGGCGCTGGTGATGTGGGCCGGCTACCCGGCGTCGATGGTCGGCGTCCCGGGCGCGGCGGTCTCGAACCTGAACCCGCCGACGCTGGCCGCGGTCACCTTCGGCATGGCTCAGTGCGGCCTCGCTCTTCTGCTGCGCGAGTCGTTGCGCCGGTGGATGCGGCGACCCCTGGCGTGGGCTGCGGTGGCCCTGGTCAATCTGTCGGCGATGACGATATTCCTCTGGCACCAGACGTCCATGATGGCGGTCACCGCCGTGGGCCTGTCGGCGGGAAGGCTGCCCGGTCTGCACATGGTTCCCGACGGTTTGGGCTGGGTGGCTGCCCGCCTCGCCTGGCTTCCGGTCTTCGCCTTCGCGCTCGGCGTCTGCTGGGTCGCCTTTCGCTCCTACGAACAGGGTCCGCGCCGCCGTTCCGGCCGCCCCTCCAGGGTCGTCCGCGTCCACCGTCGTGGCGGCCCGGCGGGGTCACGAACGGCCCGCCGTGCCTAGGGTTGATCACGTGACCAGCGCCGAACCGAGGCCCCCGAGCGGCGAGTCGAGAAGCGAGTCGAGAAGCGAGCCGAGAAGCGAGCCGAGAAGCGAGCCGACCCGAGCGCTCCTGCGAGAAGTCCTCACCGACCTCACCTCACCGTCGGCGGCCCCGCTGCCCCCGCTGTCCCGGCCCCGTTGGCTGCGCTGGCTGCCGCACGTGGTGCTGTGCCTGATCGGGCTCGGGCTCGCACTCGCGGGCGTGGCCGAGCTGAACGACACCTACCGACTCGGCGTCCCGCTGGGTGAGGTGACCGGGGCCGCGCAGGGCGTCGCGATCGCCCTCGCCCTGCGGCGGCCCGTGCCGGCCTGGTGGCTGTCGCTGGGCGCCACGCTCCTGGCCGCCGCCGGGGCCAGGTCGCACATGATGGCGGACATCCGTGCGCCGCGCCCCGACTGGCCGTGGAGTTCGCCCGCGCTGGTCGCGCAGGCCTTCGTGCTCTTCCTGCTGGCGCTGCGGCTGCCCACACGGGTCGCCATCGGCGCGCTGTCCGTGACCGCCCTGCTGACGTACGTCATGCAGGGCATGGTCGGCGGACAGCTGTACCACTCGACGGGGTTCCTGGCGGTCGTCGTCTTCGCCGCGGTGGTCCTCCTCGGCATCGCCCTGCGCGGCCGCCGCGAGGCCCGCACCCAGCTCGTCGAACAGGCCTCGCAGACCGAGGAGGAGCGTGCTCGCCGCACCCTCCTGGAGGAGCGCAGCCGGATCGCGCGCGAGCTGCACGACGTGGTCGCCCACCACATGTCGGTGATCTCCATCCAGGCCCAGGTCGCCCCGCACCTGGTCGAGAACCCCTCCGAGGAACTGAGGGAGAACCTCGAGGGCATCCGGCAGAACGCCCTGGAGGCGCTCACCGAGCTGCGCCGCGTCCTCGGTGTGCTGCGCTCCGAGAACCCCGAAGACCCGTACGGCCTCGGTGCCGGCACCGGTGCCGCCCCCAACTCCCCGCAGCCCACGCTCGACCGCCTCGACGCCCTCGTCGAGAACACCCGCGCCGCCGGTCTCCAGGTCACCACGGAGATCACCGGCGAGCAGCTCCCGCTGCCGCCCGGCGTGGAGCTGTCGGCGTACCGGATCATCCAGGAGGCACTGAGCAACGCGCTGCGGCACGCGCCCGGTTCGGTGGTCCGCGTCGAGCTGTGGCACTTCCCGCGCGGGCTACAGGTGCGGGTGATCAACTCCAGACCCGAGCGTCCCGCCCCGCCGTCCCCGGGCGCGGGGCACGGGCTGCTCGGCATGCGGGAGCGCGCCGCGATGCTGGGCGGCACCCTTGTGACCTCCGAGACCGCGCACGGCGGTTTCGTGGTGGCGGCCTTCCTGCCCCGCGACGGCGCGGTCACGGGCGACGCCCCCTCCACCGACCCTTCCCCTCCCCCTTCCACCGACCCTTCGTCCGCCCCTGCCCCTGCCCCTTCCCCCGCCACCTCCCCATCCACCGACGTCGATCGCCCAGGCCGCACAGGAGACAAGAGCCGATGACGAGCAGCACCATCCGCGTACTGATCGCCGACGACCAGCAGATGGTCCGCCAGGGTTTCACCGTGCTGCTCAACACCCAGCCCGACATCGAGGTGGTCGGCCAGGCGGTCGACGGCCTGGACGCGATCGCCAAGGTCGCCGAACTCGCCCCGGACGTCGTGCTGATGGACATCCGTATGCCCGAACTCGGCGGCATCGACGCGACCAGACGCATCACCGGCGAGACCCCGCACATCAAGGTGCTGGTGCTCACCACCTTCGACCTCGACGAGTACGTGTACGAGGCGCTGCGTGCCGGCGCCTCCGGGTTCCTGCTCAAGGACGCGTCCGCCGACCAACTGGCCGAGGCGGTACGGGTGGTGGCGGCGGGCGACGCGCTGCTCGCCCCCGGGATCACCCGCCGTCTCATCGCCGAGTTCTCCCGCCTGGACTCCACACCGCGCGCCCCGCTCAAGCAGCGCGTGGGCGAGCTGACCGAGCGGGAGACGGAGGTGCTGGCCCTCATCGCGCAGGGCCTGTCGAACGCGGAGATCGCCGAGCGCCTGGTCGTCGCCGAGCAGACCGTGAAGACCCATGTGGGCCGCATCCTGGTGAAACTGGGCCTGCGCGACCGCACCCAGGCCGCGGTCTTCGCCTACGAGTCGGGCCTGGTACGCCCGTCCGGCTACTGAGCCCGCGGACTTCCGCGCCCACCCCATCCCCCGGGTGTCCCCCCGGATCCCTCCAGGGGGACACCCGGGGGATACCCGTAGTACCTGAGACGGACCCCGCAGGACCCTTCTCACTGGTGACGACCGCGACCCGGCAGGCGGCCTACCGTTTTGAACGTGACCGAGACGACCCAGACGCAGATGAAGCCGCCGGGCGGGGCCAAGCCCCGCAGCCCGGAGTTCCGGCTGGCCGCGGACGCCCTGCGCGGGCTGCGGCAGGACCTGTTCCACGACGCCTTCGCCTACCGCCCGCTGCCGCGGATGCGGGTGGACGGTCCGCTCACCCGACGCCTCCCCGAGCGTGTCAGGGAGTACGCGGCCTGGACTCCGCACGCCGTGATCACGGCGTGCGGACTGCTCGCGATGGCCGTCGCGAGCACCGCGAACCAAGGCGGCCCCGGCATCGCGAGTCTGGTGCCCAGCCTCCTCGCGCTGCTCCCGGTACTGCTGACGCTCGTCCGGCCGGTCGGAGCCTTCTGGTTCTCCATGGCGGCGACACCGTTCGTGGCCGTGTTCAGCGGCAGCTGGGGCGAATGGCCCTGGCCGGAGGGCGCCTTCATCACCCACCTGGTGGTGCTGACGGTCGTGGCGCTGCGGACGCGGCCGCGCACCGCCGCCTGGATGTGGGTGCTGACCGCGTGGTACGGATTCATGTCCGAGTCCCTCGTCGCCGGGCACATCGGGACCAACACGGCGCCGCTGCTGTTCCTCTCCGCCCTGGCCCTCCTGGTCGTCACGGTCCTGCACGTACGCCGCACGGCCGAGCAGGAGGTGACGGCCCACCAGTCGGAGACGGCGCAGGAGCGCTCCAGGCGCACCCTCCTGGAGGAGCGCACCACGATCGCCCGCGAGCTGCACGACGTGGTCGCCCACCACATGTCGGTGGTCGCCATCCAGGCGGAGGCCGCGCCCTACCGGGTGGAGAATCCACCGCCTGAGCTGGAGCAGGCCTTCGTCACGATCCGGGAGAACGCGGTGGCGGCGCTCACCGAGCTGCGCCGTGTCCTCGGTGTCGTACGGGCCGCGGACTACGAGGCTCCGGACGCCCCGCAGCCCACCCTCGCCGACCTCGGCGCGCTCCTCGCCAATGTGCGGGAGGCGGGCCTGAGCGTGGAGAAGACGGTCACGGGCGCGGTGCGCGAACTCCCGCAGGGCGTGGAGCTGTCGGCGTACCGCATCGTCCAGGAGGCGCTGAGCAACACCCTGCGGCACGCGCCGGGCGCGACGGCCCGCGTCGAGATCGGCTACGTTCTCGGCGGGCTCGGCCTGCGCATAGTCAACGGCCCCGCGCGGACGACGACCCTGGTGAAGTCCACCCACGGCGCGGGGCACGGCATCACCGGGATGCGCGAGCGGGTCACGATGCTGGACGGCGAGATGACGACGGCCGAGACGGACGACGGGGGATACGAGGTGACGGTCTTCCTGCCGGTGCCGCAGCGGGCGGCGGAGGAATCCGGATGACGAACGGCACCATCCGCGTCCTGATAGCCGACGACCAGGTGATGGTCCGAGAGGGCTTCTCGGTGCTGCTCGGCGCGATGCCGGACATCGAGGTGGTCGGCGAGGCGGTCAACGGCCGGGACGCGGTCGAGCGGGTCCGTGAGCTCGGGCCGGACGTCGTGCTGATGGACATCCGCATGCCGGAGATGAACGGCATCGAGGCGACCCGGGAGATCGTCGCCGCGGACAGCGCCGCGAAGGTGCTGGTGCTGACCACCTTCGACCTCGACGAGTACGTGTACCAGGCGCTGCGCGCGGGAGCCTCGGGCTTTCTGCTCAAGGACGCCTCGGCGCGTCAACTCGCCGACGGGGTGCGGGTGGTGGCGGCCGGGGAGGCGTTGCTCGCTCCGTCCGTGACCAAGCGGCTGATCACCGAGTTCTCCAGGCTCTCGGACGCCCCGCGGCTCTCGGCCACGGCGCAGGCGGCCTACGGCGAGCTGACCGAGCGGGAGACGGAGGTGCTGGTCCTGATCGCCCAGGGCCTGTCGAACGCGGAGATCGCCTCGCGGCTGTTCGTCGCCGAGTCCACGATCAAGACCCATGTGAGCCGGATCCTGGTGAAGCTGGGCCTGCGGGACCGCACGCAGGCGGCGGTGTTCGCGTACGAGGCGCGGCTGATCACACCCAGGTGACCGGGTGACTCACATGACCGAGGCCACCGAGGCCACCGAGGCCACCGAGGCCACCGAGGTGACCGAGGTGACCGGCGACCCGGGTGCCTGCTGACCGGGGGAGCGCGGCGGGGGGGGGGGGGGGGGGGGGGGGGGCGCGGCCCCCCCCCCCCCCCCCCCCCCCCCCCCCCCCCCCCCCCCCCCCCCGCCGAGACACCCCTGTTCAGCGGGGCCGAGTCGGGCTAGCGTCCGCCCATGGCAGCCTCGCACACCCCGCAGTCCCCGCAGCCCTCGCAGTCTCCGCGGACACCGTCGGCCTTCGATCCCTGGAACCCGGAGTTCGTGGCGAACCCGTACCCCGCGTACGCGGAGCTGCGCGAGCGCGGCCGGGTGCACTACTACGAGCCCACCGACCAGTGGCTGGTCCCGCACCACGCGGACGTGTCGGCGCTGCTGCGGGAGCGGCGCCTGGGCCGGACCTACCAGCACCGTTACACGCACGAGGACTTCGGGCGGACGGCACCTCCGCCCGAGCACGAGCCGTTCCACGTCCTCAATGACCACGGAATGCTGGACCTGGAGCCGCCGGACCACACGCGGATCCGACGGCTGGTCTCCAAGGCGTTCACACCACGCACGGTCGAGCAGCTCAGGCCGTATGTGGACCGGCTGGCGAACGAGCTGGTCGCCGGTCTGGTGGCGGCCGGCGGCGGTGATCTGCTCACCGATGTCGCCGAGCCGCTCCCGGTGGCCGTGATCGCCGAGATGCTGGGCATCCCGGAGTCGGACCGGGCGCCGCTCAGGCCGTGGTCGGCGGACATCTGCGGGATGTACGAGCTGAACCCTTCCGAGGAGACGGCGGCGAAGGCGGTCCGGGCGTCGGTGGAGTTCACGGAGTACCTCCGGGAGCTGATCGCGGCGCGCCGCAAGGAGCCGGGCGACGACCTGATCTCGGGGCTCATCGCCGCGCACGACGAGGGCGACCGTCTGACCGAGCAGGAGATGATCTCCACCTGCGTCCTGCTGCTGAACGCGGGGCACGAGGCGACGGTGAACGCCACGGTGAACGGGTGGTGGGCGCTGTTCCGCAACCCCGGCCAGTTGGCGGCCCTGCGCGGCGACCGTTCGCTGATCCCCACGGCGGTGGAGGAGCTGATGCGCTACGACACCCCGCTCCAGCTCTTCGAACGGTGGGTTCTGGACGACATCGAGATCGACGGCACGACCGTTCCCCGGGGTGCGGAGATCGCCCTGCTCTTCGGCTCCGCCAACCACGACCCGAAGGTGTTCGCGTCCCCGGAGAGTCTGGACCTCTCCCGCACCGACAACCCCCACATCTCCTTCAGCGCCGGCATCCACTACTGCATCGGCGCCCCGCTGGCCCGTCTCGAACTGGCGGCGTCCTTGGGCGCTCTGCTGGAGAAGGCGCCGACGCTCGCCCTCGCCGCGGAGCCGGAGCGCAAGCCCAACTTCGTGATCCGCGGGCTGGAGGGGCTCAGCGTCGTGCTCTGACCCGCCCGGACCTCCGGCCCCGGCCCCGCAACCGCACCGAGCCCGCGTGCGCCCGCCCTCAGGTGCTCATGTCCCGCCGCCGCAACGCGGTCAGCCCCGCGGCGGTCAGGGCCACCGCGATCGCCGTCAGGATCAGTACCGGCGTCCATGCCATCTCCCCGCCCGGCAGCTTGGGGAGGTGGCCGAAGGGGGAGAGGTCCATGGCGGCCTGGGGGACGTTCAGGGCGGGGCCGATCCAGCCCAGCAGGAGGGCGACCCCGGCCGCGCCCCAGGCGCCGGGGGCCAGTTGGGGCGAGATCCCGTAGAGAAGGACCGCCAGCCCGCCCAGCGTCCAGACCGCCGCGACCTGGACGAGGCAGGCGCCGAGCACCGGCCCGAGCTCATGGCCGTACCCGAGTCCGAGGCCGAGCCCGCCCAGCGCCATGATGAGCGCCGCGCCACCGAAGGCGACGACCAGGTGTCCGCCGGCCCACCGCAGCCGCCCCACGGCGTTCGCCAGCACCGGTTCCGCCCGCTGCGAGGTCTCCTCACCGTGCAGGCGCAGCACCGAAGAGACGACGTAGAGCGCGGCCACCATCCCGAGCATGCCGACCATGGCCGCGAGGAACGCGTCCGTGATCCCGGACTGCCCGCCCATCCGCTCGATGATCTGCCGGGTCCTGTCGTTGCTCCCGACCAGATCGGCGGCCCCCTTCGTGATGGCGCCGAACGCGGCCCCCGCGGCGAGGAACCCGAGGCTCCACCCCAGCACGGCCCCCCGCTGCAGCCGCCAGGCCAGCGCCCCGGCCGATCCGAGCCGCCCCTGCGCGGGCCCCGGCCGGGTCGGCAGGAAGCTCATCCCGACATCGCGCCGCCCGGCGAGTTCGTAGGCGACCGCGCCCTGGATCGCCACGGCCGCGACGAACAGCGGCAGCACCCACCACCGTTCCTGCGCGAAGGGGCGTTCGTTCTCCAGCCACCCCAGCGGCGACACCCAGGTCAGCACGGACGAACCGTCGTTCGTCGACGAGTCGCCCGCCGCCCGCAGCACGAACGCCGCGCCGAGCAGCCCGCCCGTCAGCCCCTTGGCGAGCCGCGCGCTCTCGGTGAGCTGGGCGACGATCGCCGCCATGGTGGCGAAGACCATGCCGACGCCCCCGACGCCGAGCCCGAGAGCCAGCGCCCCGGCACCGCCCTGGCCTGCCAGCCCGCCCGCGATGAGCAGCGCGAGTACGCCGTTGGCGACGAGGGCGGCCAGCAGCGCCGCCGTCAGCGGGGCCCGGCGCCCCACCATCGCCGACGAGAGGAGTTCCTGGCGCCCGCTCTCCTCCTCCTCGCGGGTGTGCCGTACGACGACGAGCAGGCTCATGATCCCGGCGAACAGACCGGCGTAGCCGCCGATGCGCCAGGCGGTGAGTCCGCCGAGCGAGTCGTCGAACACCGGCCCGTAGGTGGCGCGCAGGGAGGTGTTGGTGAGCATCTGGCGGGCGAGGTCGGCGCGTTCGGCGGCGGTGGCGTAGACGGACTTCAGCGAGTTCGGCATGGACAGCACCAGCAGGCCGATCACGCCGACCCACAGCGGCATCATCAGCCGGTCGCGGCGCAGGGAGAACCTCAACAGCGCGCCGGTACCGGCGAGGTGGCGGGCACCCCGGGCCCGTGTGCCGCCGCGTACGGCAGTGGTCGCGGCGGTCATCGCGCCATCGCCCCTTCACCGTTCACCCGGACGTCGTCCTGGTAGTGCCGCAGGAACAGTTCCTCCAGGGTCGGCGGCGTCGAGGTCAGCGACCGTACGCCCGAGGCGGTGAGCGAGCGCAGTACGGCGTCGATCTTGTCGGTCTCGACCTGGAGCCTGACCCGGTGGCCCTGGATGTCCAGGTCGTGCACACCGGGCAGGTGTGCCAGCCCGTTGGGCGGTCCCGCGAGTTCGGCGGTGACGCTGGTACGGGTCAGATGGCGCAGGTCGGCGAGGGTGCCGCTCTCGACGGTGCGGCCCTTGCGGATGATGCTGACGCGGTCGCACAGCTCCTCCACCTCGCTGAGGATGTGCGAGGAGAGCAGGACGGTCCGGCCGCGGTCGCGTTCCTCCTCGACGCACCGCTGGAAGACCTCCTCCATCAGCGGGTCGAGACCCGACGTGGGCTCGTCGAGGATCAGCAGGTCGACGTCCGAGGCGAAGGCGGCGACGAGGGCGACCTTCTGCCGGTTGCCCTTGGAGTAGGTGCGTCCCTTCTTGGTGGGGTCGAGTTCGAAGCGTTCGATCAGTTCCGCCCGCCGCGCCCGGTCGAGCCCCCCGCGCAGCCGCCCGTACAGGTCGATGACCTCGCCGCCGGAGAGGTTGCGCCACAGGGTGACGTCACCGGGTACGTAGGCGACCCGGCGGTGCAGTTCCACCGCGTCCGCCCAGGGGTCTTGGCCCAGCACCCGCGCCGCGCCCGCGTCGCCGCGCAGCAGGCCCAGCAGGACCCGGATGGTGGTGGACTTCCCGGAGCCGTTCGGACCGAGGAAGCCGTGCACCTCGCCGGCTTCCACGTCCAGGTCGAGACCGTCCAGCGCGTGTGTCGCGCCGAACGACTTGTGCAGCCCGGAGACGGTGATCGCCTTCGTCGTGCCTTTCGCCAGGCCCTTGGCCGTGCCCTTCGTCATGCTCCAGAACGTACGCTTCTTTCAGAAATTTGTGAAGTTAACGAATTGTATAAACTCTCAGATACAATCGAAGGATGGCAGAGCCGGAGACGGTGGGACCGGAGGCGGTGGGAGCGGTGGGTCGGGACGCGGAGGCGGTCTCGCGGTTCGTCGAGCACTTCGCGGCGCAACTCGTGGAGGCCGGGATGCCCCGGATGCCGTCCCGGGTCTTCGGCGCGCTGCTCGCCTCGGACACCGGCGCTCTGACCTCGGTCGAACTGGGCGAGCAACTGCAGATCAGCCCCGCGGCGGTCTCCGGTGCGGTGCGCTATCTGGCGCAGGTGCACATGGTGTCGCGCGAGCGGGAACCCGGTTCGCGCCGGGAGCGGTACCGCGTGCACAGCGACCAGTGGTACGAGGCGCTCACCAATCGTGAGGCGATCATCAAGCGCTGGGAGGACGCGCTGCGCGAGGGCGTCGCCAGCCTGGGCGCGGACACCCCGGCGGGCGGCCGGCTCGCGGAGACCCTTGCCTTCTTCGAGTTCATGGAGGGCGAGCTGGAGTCGATGATGGACCGCTGGCGGGTCCACCGGGAGCAGCACTTCGGCGAGGGCTGAGAGCCCTCGCCGAGAGAAGAGACGGGTGAAGCGGCGTTCCCGCCGCGCGGGTGGTCTCTACCGCTCCTTGGTCTCCTCCAGGACCGTCCGCCCGAGCAGGGCGTACCGCTGCGGTGCGCGGCGCTTGAGGTACGTCGCGTACGCCACGCCGCCCGCCGCGATCAGGGCGACGATCCAGGGGGTCGCCTTCAGAACGAGGGAGCCGGACTCGGTGCCGGCCGCGGCGCCCATGTTGGACACCAGCAGGACGACCACGCCGAGCATCGCGAGGCCGCCGACGAGCGGGGCGGTGAAGGTCCTGAACCAGTGCCTGCTCTCGGGGTGGTTCTTGCGGAAGTACGCCAGCACCGCGAAGGAGCAGACCGCCTGCACCACCAGGATGGCCATCGTGCCGAGGATGGCGAGCAGGACGTACGTACCGGTGTAAGGGTCCTTGCCGGCGAGCCAGAACGCGGCGATGAGGACGGCGCTGACGACCGTCTGGACGAGGCCCGCGATGTGCGGGGAGCCGTGCTGGGGATGGGTGCGGCCGATCGTGCGCTGGAGCGAGGGGAGGACGCCCTCGCGGCCCAGCGCGTACATGTAACGGGCGGCGCAGTTGTGGAAGGCCATGCCGCAGGCCAGCGAGCCGGTGATCATCAGCCACTGCATGACGTCGACGGCCCAGTGACCGACGTAGTGCTCGGTGGGGTTGAAGAACAGGGCGAGCGGGTTCGAGGAGGAGGCGGCCGTGACGGCCTCGCTCTCGCCGTTGCCGATGATGGCCATCCAGGAGACGAAGACGTAGAAGACGCCGACGCCCAGTACGGAGATCATCGTCGCCTTGGGGATGATCTTCTTCGGGTCGCGGGACTCCTCGCCGTACATCGCCGTGGACTCGAAGCCGACCCACGACCAGAAGGCGAAGAAGAGGCCGAGGCCCGCCGAGGTCCCCTTGAAGGCGTTGACCGGGTTGACCGGGCCGAAGGTGAAGCCGTGCGGGCCGCCGCCGTGCAGGGCGACGGAGACGGCCATGGCCGCCAGGACCGTCACCTCGGTGGCCAGGAGTACGACGAGCAGCTTCTCGGCGACGGACACCCCGAACCACGTGCCCGTCGCGTTGACGGCGAGCATCAGGATCGCGAACGCCCACCAGGGCACGTCAAGTCCCGTCTGGTCCTTGAGGGTTCCGGTGGCGAAGGTCGAGAAGATACCGATCAGGGCCGGCTCGAAGACGACGTACGCGAAGGTCGCAAGAAGTCCCGAGGCGAGTCCCGCGGTGCGGCCGAGACCGTAGGAGATGAAGCCGTAGAAGGCACCGGTGGAGGTGATGTGCTTCGCCATCGAGGTGAAGCCGACCGCAAAGATCGCCAGGACGACCATTGCGACGAGATAGCTCGCCGGGGCGCCGATGCCGTTGCCGGCGGAGACCATGAAGGGCACGTTGCCCGTCATGGCGGTGATCGGGGCGGCGGTGGCGACGGCCATGAAGACCACGCCCAGCAGCCCGATCGCGTTCGGCTTGAGCCGGTGAACTGTGCCTCCGGGGGCCTCCGCTGTGCCCGCCGCCTCAGGGACCACGCCCTCTTGCACTGCCATCGAGTGGCCCCTTCCCGTGTCGCTCGCCGTCCGCACCCTCGGTGCGGCGGAGTGGATTACGAACCGGAATGCTGCACGAGAAATGAGTCCTGTCACGGGTCGGGGCGTTAAATATATGTCAACCAGACCTTTAGAAGTCCGGGTGGAGCGAACGTCCTTGTTAACTCTCCGCCGGACCGTGGACCGCGCCCGACGCCCCTCCGTACGGTCCCTGGCATGAGCACCTACTCCGCCACCCTCGGCGGCCGGACGCACTCCTTCGCCGGCCTCGCGCGGCTGCTCGCCGCCGCGAGCCCCGAACGGTCAGGCGACCGCCTCGCCGGGCTCGCCGCCGACTCCGCGCAGGCGCGCGTCGCCGCGCGGTGGGCGCTGGCCGAGGTCCCGCTCGCACGGTTCCTCGCCGAGCCGGTGATCCCGTACGAGACCGACGACGTGACCCGCCTCATCATGGACAGCCACGACGCGGCGGCCTTCGCCCCCGTCTGTGGCCTCACAGTGGGGGAGCTGCGCGAATGGCTGCTGTCGGAGGCGGCGGACGCGCCGACACTCGCCGCACTCGCCCCCGGCCTGACCCCGGAGATGGTCGCCGCGGTGTCGAAACTGATGGGCAACGCGGATCTGGTGGCGGTCGCCCGCAAGGTCCGGGTGGTCACCGCCTTCCGCTCCACGATCGGCCTCCCGGGCCGCCTGGCCACCCGCCTCCAGCCCAACCACCCCACCGACGACCCCGCGGGCGTGGCGGCGGCCCTGCTGGACGGCCTGCTCCTCGGCTCCGGCGACGCGGTGATCGGCATCAACCCGGCCACGGACAGCCCCAAGGCGGTACGGGACCTGCTGGACCTCCTGGACGGAGTGATCGACCGCTACTCCATCCCCACCCAGTCCTGCGTCCTGTGCCACGTGACCACCAGCATCGACCTGATGGAACGCGGCGCCCCGGTGGACCTCGTCTTCCAGTCCATCGCCGGTACGCAGGCCGCGAACGCCTCGTTCGGGGTCACGCTGGGGCTCCTGGACGAGGCGTACGAGGCGGCGCGCTCACTGGACAGGGGCACGGTCGGCTCCAACGCCCTGTACTTCGAGACGGGGCAGGGCAGCGCGCTCTCCGCCGACGCGCACCACGGGGTGGACCAGCAGACGGTGGAGGCGCGGGCGTACGCGGTCGCCCGCCGCTACGACCCGCTGCTCGTGAACACGGTGGTCGGCTTCATCGGCCCGGAGTACCTCTACGACGGCCGCCAGATCCTCCGCGCGGCCCTGGAGGACCACTTCTGCGGCAAACTGCTCGGCCTGCCCATGGGTCTCGACATCTGTTACACCAACCACGCCGACGCCGATGACGACGACATCGCCACGATGCTCACCATGCTCGGTGTCGCCGGCGCCTCCTTCGTGATCTGCACCCCCGGAGGCGACGACATCATGCTCAACTACCAGTCGGCCTCGTACCACGACGCGTTGTACCTGCGCGAGGTGCTCGGGCTGCGCCCGGCACCGGAGTTCGAGACGTGGCTGGAGCGGATCGGTCTGCTGGACGACGGCGGCGGGATACGGGACGTGGCGGGTACGGGCCATCCGCTGACGGCGATCGGGCGGGGGCTGGCGGCATGACGGAACGTCGACTGAGCTCTGTGGACGCCGACTTGGGCGACACGGTGACCGTCCCGACTGCTTCGACCTCAGCGACTGCTTCGACCGCAGTGACTGCTTCGACCGCAGCGATCGCTTCGGCCGCTCCGGTCGCTCCGGTCGCGGACCGGGAGTCGGACACCGCCCTCTGGAACTCCCTGCGTCGGCACACCCAGGCCCGGATCGGGCTCGGGCGGGCCGGATCGGCGTTGCCCACGCGGCACCGGCTCGAACTGCAGGCCGCGCACGCCGCCGCGCGGGACGCGGTGCACTCGCCGTTCGACCCGGACGTGGTGGCGTCCGCGCTGACGGGTGTGCCGACGATACGGGTGCGCAGCGCCGCCCCCGACCGGCTCACCTATCTCCAGCGCCCCGACCTCGGACGCAGGCTCCACGACGTGGACCGGGCGCACCTGCCCCGCGACGGCTGGGACGTGGTGTTCGTCGTCGCCGACGGGCTGTCCAGCCGGGCGGTGCACGAGCATGCCGCGGCCGTCGTACGCGCGACGACACAGCGGCTGCCCTCCGACTGGCGCGTCGCTCCCGTCGTGCTCGCCGAGCAGGCGCGGGTGGCTCTCGGTGACGACATCGCGCACGCGCTGGGGGCCGGGATGGCCGTCGTCCTCATCGGGGAGCGGCCCGGGATGTCCGCCGCGGACTCGCTCGGCGCGTACCTCACGTACGGCCCGCGCCCGGGACGCACCACCGACGCCGACCGCAACTGCCTCTCCAACATCCGCCCACCCCTCGGCCTGTCCCACACCGCGGCGGCGATGAAGCTGGCGACACTGATGCGCAGAGCACGCGACCTCGGCCGCACCGGCGTATCCCTGAAGGACGAGCCCACGCCGACCCTGCCCCAGCCGTAGCGGCAACGCGCGGGCCGCCCCGGGAGTCCTCGCCCCCGCCGCCCCTACCCGTCCCATCCCCCAGGGGCTCCGCCCCTTCGACCCCGGGGCGTGTTTTGTCGGCTGCGGGGTCGAAGGGGCTGGTCGCGCCGTTCCCCGCGCCCCTGAGGCGGGGCTTCGCCCCGCATCCCCCACCCGCCCGGACTCGTTCGACTGCGGGCCGGTAGGGGCTGGTCGCGCAGTTCCCCGCGCCCCCAAAAAATCCGCGGCTTGTCCGGCGTTTGTGGGCGAGGGCGCAGGCCGATGCCCCACCCACCCCGGCCCGCGTCCTTCAGCCCGTCCGGCGTTTGAGGACGAGGCCGTTCAGGCCGATCGGGGGTCTGGGGGCGGAGCCCTCAGGTTGAGGATGGGACGGGTAGGGGCGGCGGGGGCGAGAAACTCCCCGGGGGCTCAGCCCGGCAGCGTAAGCCCCCACCCGCCCTCCCGAACCGTCCACGTCCTCGTCCGCACAGGCCCGGACACCACAGAATCCGCCCGATACCGAAAGTCCGCCCCGGACACAGTCACCCGCCGCCCCACCACCCGCAACGGCGACGCCTCCGCCCCCACGGACACCGGCCGAACCTCCACCTCCGCACCCCCGGCAACGCCGGGCGTCACGGACACCGCCTCCACCGGCTGGTCCAGATCGACCAAGGTGACCCCGTCGACCTCGACCCGCAGCCGCGAAGGCCCGGGCCCCGGCACGGACGCCACACGCGCGGGCCGCGCCGCGAGCGTACGGACCAGCGACTGACAGGTCCGCAGCCAGGCATGCCCCCCAAGCCCGGAAGCCCCACCGCCGAAACCCCCGGAACCCCCGAAACCACCAGAACTCCCAGAGCCCCCAGACCCACCGAAACCGCCGACTCCACCGACTCCACCCACGTCGGCCCCGTCGACCTCCTCCGCTCCCCGCATCCCTCCACCCGCCCCCACCGGCGGAATCCGCAACGCCCCCAACACCACCCCGTCACTCTCGTCGACCAGCAGATCGAGCCGCCGCTCGACCCCGTCGAGCACGGCCCGGGCCGCCGCGACGGCCCCGACGGGCACCCCAAGCGCCCGCGCCAGCGACAGCACACCCCCCACCGGCACCAACGACACCCCACATCCGGCCAGCTCCCGCTGTCGGTGCAAAAGGGACACAGCACGCAAGAGGGCACGATCGTCGCCCACCACGACCGGTCGCCGGGAACCTCTCCGGGCCAGCGCCCGGGCAAATTCCTCGGGCCCTTCCGGCAGGCATACTTTCGTCGCCGCACCCGCGCTGAGCACGTCTTTTGCGATCCGTACAGACTCGCCGTCCGTCCAGCGGGCGACCGGGTCGATGACCACAAGGAGCTGGTCGGAAGCCGCCACCTCGGTCATGCCTCGCTTCCTCGGGTAGCATCTTTGTGCAAGAGCCCCTTGCGCTATTGCGCCAGGGGCTTCGTCTATTCCGGGGCATCCGGTCCGACGGTCGCGGCCAAAGGAGGTCGCCGGCGTACGCAGCCGTATCGAAAACCAGCCGCGTACGTCCCCGACCTTGGACATGCCCCGCCCGGAAGGGGTGTACGCCTGTGCCCGCACTTGTGCTGCTCGGTGCTCAGTGGGGTGACGAAGGCAAGGGAAAGGCCACCGACCTGCTCGGTGGATCCGTGGACTATGTGGTGCGCTACCAGGGCGGCAACAACGCCGGCCATACGGTAGTCGTGGGTGATCAGAAGTACGCCCTCCACCTCCTCCCTTCCGGAATCCTCACGCCGGAGTGCACTCCGGTGATCGGAAACGGAGTCGTCGTCGACCCGTCGGTCCTGTTCTCCGAGCTGAACGGACTGAACGAGCGCGGTGTCGACACCTCCAAGCTTCTGATCAGTGGAAACGCTCACATCATCACGCCGTACAACGTCACTGTCGACAAGGTGACGGAGCGCTTCCTCGGGAAGCGGAAGATCGGCACGACCGGGCGTGGCATCGGGCCCACCTACGCGGACAAGATCAACCGCGTCGGCATCCGTATCCAGGACCTCTACGACGAGTCGATCCTGACCCAGAAGGTCGAGGCGGCCCTCGAGGTCAAGAACCAGCTGCTGACCAAGCTCTACAACCGCCGCGCCATCGAGGCCGGGCAGGTCGTCGAGGAGCTGCTGGGCTACGCGGACCGGCTCAAGCCGTACGTCGCGGACACGGTCCTGATCCTGAACCAGGCGCTGGAGCAGGACAAGGTCGTGCTCTTCGAGGGCGGCCAGGGCACGCTCCTCGACATCGACCACGGCACGTACCCCTTCGTGACGTCCTCGAACCCGACGGCCGGCGGTGCCTGCACCGGTTCGGGCGTCGGCCCGACGAAGATCAGCCGGGTCATCGGCATCCTCAAGGCGTACACGACCCGTGTCGGCTCGGGCCCGTTCCCGACCGAGCTCCTGGATGAGGACGGCGAAGCGCTGCGCCGCATCGGTGGCGAGCGCGGTGTCACCACCGGCCGTGACCGCCGCTGCGGCTGGTTCGACGCGGTCATCGCCCGCTACGCGACCCGTGTGAACGGCCTGACCGACTTCTTCCTCACCAAGCTGGACGTCCTGACCGGCTGGGAGGAGATCCCGGTCTGCGTGGCGTACGAGATCGACGGCAAGCGCGTCGAGGAACTCCCGTACTCCCAGACCGACTTCCACCACGCGAAGCCGATCTACGAGAACCTCCCGGGCTGGTCCGAGGACATCACCAAGGCGAAGTCCTTCTCCGACCTGCCGAAGAACGCCCAGGCGTACGTCAAGGCGCTGGAGGACATGTCCGGCGCCCAGATCTCCGCGATCGGAGTCGGCCCGGGCCGCGACGAGACGATCGAGATCAACTCGTTCATCTAGTACGGGTGTGGTGCGCGTGCGGCGCACGTGTTCAGTGCGGGGAGGGGCGTCCGGCCGGGCGCCCCTCCCCGTTTTCCATCAGGCGGCAGGAACCCGTGCGGGACGGGGCGCCGATGCGGCCGGCGCCCTCGCCGGAGACCCCCTGTACGACCAGGTATCGCTCGCTTCGGCGGCCGACGCCCGCGACTGCGGGGGGCGGCATAATCCGGCCATGAGCCTCACTGTGCGACAGCTCGCGCTCTCCACCTTGGACCGTCAGCTCCTGCTCGAACGCCGGTGCCTTGATGTGGCAGAGGCGGTTCGCCGGGTCTGCGCTGTGCAGGCACAGACACCGGCGTCGCCGTACCTGGCGCTGTGGAACCGCTTGCGGGATTTCGCGCCCGAGGATCTCGATGCGGCGTTCGCGGACCGCCGGATCGTGAAGGCGACCCTCATGCGGATCACGCTGCACGCCGTCCACGCCGAGGACTACGCGCCCTACCACGCCGCCATGCTGAGCACTCTGCGGGCGTCGCGGCTCTATGACCGCCGCTTCACCTCGACAGAGCTGACCCACACCGACGCCGACGCGCTGCTCCCAAAGCTTGTTGGGTTCTTGGTGCGACCCCGCACCGGCGCCGAGGTGGAGGAGGAGGTCACGAGGCGGTTCGGCGGGCACGCGCACCGCGTGTGGTGGGCGCTGCGGACGTACGCGCCGATACATCATGTGCCGACCGGCGGCCCGTGGTCGTTCACACAGCCGAACGCCTACCTCGCCTCCCCCATGGCCCCCGGGTCCGCGCCACAGGACGCGGCAGCCGGGGCGCAGCGGCTGTTGCTCGCCTATCTGCGGGCGTTCGGGCCCGCGTCGGCCCAGGACTTCGCCCGGTTCACCTTGCTGGGGCGCCCAGTGATCACCCAGGCGCTGCACGAGCTCGGAGACCAGGTGGTGCGGGTGACAGGTCCGGGCCGCGCCGCCCTGTTCGACCTGGCAGGGGCAACCGTGCCTGCCGAGGACACCCCGGCGCCGCCGAGGCTGCTGCCGATGTGGGACAGCACGCTGCTGGCCCACGCCGTCCCCGGCCGGGTCGTGCCCCAGGAGTACCGGCCGCTGGTGGTCCGGCGCAACGGCGACATGCTGCCCTGCCTGCTCGTCGACGGGCAGGTCGCAGGCGTGTGGCGCGCAGCCGACGGCGGGCTGGAACTGACCGCCTTCCGCAAACTCGACAAGGCTGCGTGGCAAGGTCTGACCGAGGAGGCGGAGAAGCTGTCCGCGCTGCTCGCCGACCGCGATCCAGCCGTCTACCGGCGCTACGGACACTGGTGGGACAAGGGGTTTCCCGGTGCCGAGAGCGTGATCGTCAAGGGCTGACCGCTCCGCCCCGCGGCCCTCAGGGCCGCCGCCACGTCGCTCAGGAGGCAGTTGAGAGGAACGCGGCCCAGGCTTCGCCGGAGACGGTGAGGGAGGGGCCGCCGGGGGTCTTGGAGTCGCGGATGTGGATGGTGTGGGGGCAGACGGCGACTTCGACGCAGTTGCCGCCGCTGTCGTTGCTGTACGACGACTTGCGCCAGGCGTAGGCGACTTCGACGCAGTTGCCGCCGCCGCCGTCGCTGTAGCTCGACTTGAACCACCGCAGTGCGCTGCTCATTTCCCCTCTTCTCCTGCCAGCCGCTCGATGAGGCTCAGTGAGTCGTCCGGGCTCAGGGCCTGTGTCCGGATCTTCGCATAGCGGTGGGAGAGCCGCGCCACCTTGGCGGGATTGCTGACGAGAACGCTCTCGTCCTCGATCTCCAGGTACGCCACGTGGTGGTGTTCCTCGGTCTCCACCAGTTTCATGCTGCCGCGATCGCCCGCGTGGCCGCCACGCAGCCCGCGTTCCAGCGGCACCACTTGGACACTGACATTGTCCCGCCGGGCGTCCTCGGCGAGCGAGCGCAGCTGCCCGCGATGCACGCCCCATGTCCCGAACGGCCGCCGCAGTACGGACTCGTCGAGGATCAGCTCGATCATCGCGGTCGGGTCGCGGTCGAAGAGCGCCTTGCGCGCCATACGGGCCTCGACCAGTTCCTCCGCCTTCTCCTCGGACGGCTTCGGAAAGCTGCCGCTGATCAAGTCGCGCGCGTACTCGGGCGTTTGGAAGAGCCCGTCGACCACGAAGGTCTCGTACGAGGACAACGTCACCGCCGCCGCCTCCATCAGGGAAAAGTCCTTGAACTGTGGCGGGTACTTGTCCAGCAGGACGAACGTGCGGGCCTTCTCGAAGACGCCGAGCCCGCCGCCGATCGTCTCCTCCAGCTTGACCAGCATCTGGTCGCTCGCGGGCTGGGAGCACGTCTCCATGGCACTGATCGCCGAGCCGGTGTAACCGATCTTCTTGCCCAACTGCTCCTGAGACAGCTGCTGTTGCTCCCGCAGGGCTCTCGCCAGGGCGGCTACGAGCTGCGCCGTCCCGCCCGCCTCCGTCTTGTTCTCCGCCCGCGCCATTGCGGTCACCCCCGAACTCAACTGATCCCAACCGGTCTCAACCCGACGCCACCCGCACCCGACTGTGATCGAGGGATAACGCAGAGTCATGGAAACGCTAGCCCCGCCTGCCGAAACTGTCCCCATGGATACACAAAGTCACGAAACAAACCTCGCCGAACCCCCATTCATCCCTGACTGGATCCCCGTCACCGGCATCCAACTCCGCAAGGCAGGCGTCCAGTTCGACGCCGTACGCGTGGACGGCGACACCGGTCGCCAAGTCGCCGACGCCCTCGCGAAGATGACGGGAGGTGATCCCGGCCCGGTCGTCGAGGAGGCGAACGGGTGCCGCGCGGTGTACTTCCTGGTCCCGGCCGGCAGCACCTCGCACCGCACCTGGCCCGACGGAGTCACCAGGCTCACCGCGGGCCCACAGCGCATCTCGTACGTCCCCGTACCGGCCCTGGGCGGCCAGACATGGCCCCTGAGCTGGCGCTACCGCCCCCGCGCCGACGGCGGCCTGGTCCACGCCCTGCTCCTGCGCTCGGCGCTTCACTCCCAGGGGTGAAGAACGCGAAGGTCTGCCGGGGAAAAGGGAGTTCGGCTTGCGTTGGTCGCTCTGAGTGCCCATAGAGTCACGCCAACGAAACGCCCCCGCGGTGCGCCAACACCCGGGGGCTCGACACCAGGAGCAAACCCTCCGGATGCGTATTCATCGTACGACGCCCACGCGCGCCTTTTCAGTCTTCAGCAACGCCCTCCTCCGCGACCGGAGCCTCTCCTGGTGCGCGGTTGGCGTACTGACGTACCTCCTGAGCCTCCCGAACGGCGCCCGTGCCACCATCCGCACGCTCGCCGAGCAGCGCAAGGAGGGGCGGGCGCGGATCGCGGCCGCCTTGCGGGAGCTGGAGGAATCCCGGTATCTGCGGCGGGTGGTCCGCAAGGACGGGGAGTCGGGTCAACTCTTCACGGTGTACGAGGTGTTCGATACCCCGTACGACAACGAGCCCCCTGCGGGTGAACCCGAAAAAATCCAGAACCTGGCCTCCGGTGAGTCGGACGTCGCCGGGGCGGGCGCTCTCCCTTCGGGAGAAAAGACCCGGGAACAAGAACCTCCCTCCCCGCCACCCGAGCCCGAGCCCGAGCCCGAGGGCAAGGGCAAGGGCGAGCGCGAGGTCGCGCCGACCGCGCGCACGGCGCTCGCCGCGAAGCTGCTCGGCTCGCTAGGCCGCGCAGAACCCCGGCTCGCCCTCGGCGGCGCCGAGGCGCTGCGGCTCGCGCCGCTGGTGGAGGAGTGGTGGGAGCGGGGTGCGACGAGCGCACAGGTGCGGTCTGCGCTGACACAGGGGCTGCCCTCCCCGGTGTACTCGTCCCGCGCCCTCATCGAGGACCGCCTGCGCCGCAAGCGCCCAGCGGCCCCAGAGCCGACTGGGCCGGCAGGGTCAGCATGGCTGGCAGGGCCAGCGGGGCCCGCTGAGCCAGCCGGGCCGGCAGCCGCTCCGGCCACAACCGTCGAGATCCGCACCGTCGATTTCCGCAGGCCCGGCGCAACCGCCTACCGGGAGGCCGCCCGGCGCGGCGGCGCACTGGTCCGCGCGCTGCTCAGCGGGCACCCGGAGCCCGCGTAGGGCCCGAGCAGACTCCCGGCCGCATGCCTGTGAAGCCGGGCCACCCCAACCGAGAAAGGTGCTATGACCACATTGCTTGAGCGGTCCGAGATGGTATACCACCGGTATACTTTCGTCATGGCTGACACCACCGTCAAGGTCGACCCCGCTGTCCGTGACCGCCTCATGGTGCTCGCCCGCGAGCGCGGGATGACCATGCGCGACCTGATCGCCGAGCTGGCCGGGGCGACGCCCACGCGGGAGGAGCTGCGGAAGCGGTACGAGGAGACGAAGGCGTACTGCGAGACGCACTTCGGCGTGACGCTCACGGACGAGGACCACGACAGGGCCGAGAAGGTCTGGCAGGACCTGGAGGCCGGTCGGCCCGTGGACAGCCTGTGAGCGGGATGAGGGTGGGATCGACGGCCGTCGTCTTCGACGAGTCGGCTCTGCTGGCGCTGGGGTCGGGGAATTCGCTGGCCTCGCAGTTCATCTCCAACACCGAGCACGGGCCCACCCGCCACGTGTACGTGCCCGCGCTCTGTCTGGCCGCCGCCGACGGCCGGCGCAAGGGGCTGGCCGAGCACGTGGGCGCCCTGCCCGCGGCCGAGATCGTCGAGCTCGACTTCGCGGGCGCGTCCACCGTTGGCGCGCTGCTGCGCGACGGAGTTGAGTGGCGGCTCGGTCACGCGGTCCACCTGTCCCGCCCGACGGCGGACTGGCCGAACGGACGCCACGTCGTGACCACCGACCCCGATCTGTACGCGGACATGCCCCTCGTGCGCACCATCAGGCTGCCGCGGCAGCGGTGACCCATGACCGGGTGAGCCCGGTCCGCCGCCGGTGTGCCCCGCACTTGTTCGCGGGGTACACCGGCACCATTTGCTGCTACACCATGCCCATCCTTGACCTGGACATGGCCTGTTCCTGGTTCCCGACCGGCTGGGACCCGACAACCATCTACGCGTGTAGTGCCCGAAGTCCCCGCACGACTCGCGCAGTTGCTCCCGTCAGCCAAGTCCCAGCCAGTCCCAGGAGACATGTATGCCCGTCAATCCCATGAACCGCCGGGAGTTCGTGAAGAAGTCGGCCGTCACCGGGGCGGCCGTCACGGTCGCGGGGGCCGTCGCCGCGACCCCGGCCCAGGCCGCGGACCACAAGCCCGAGAAGGCGCCCCGTACCTGGTCCTTCTCCATCCTGGGCACCACCGACCTGCACAGTCACGTCTTCGACTGGGACTACTACACGAACGCCACGTACAAGGACAAGGCGGGTAACTCGGTCGGCGTCGCCCGCGTCGCCACCCTCATCAAGCAGCAGCGCGCCGCCAAGGGCGAGAACCACGTCCTGCTCGTCGACGCCGGCGACATCATCCAGGGCACCTCGCTGGCGTACTACTACGCGCGCGTGGACCCGATCGTCCCCGCCACCGGCAAGCACGGGCCCAAGCACCCGATGGCCGTCGCCATGAACGCCATGCGCTACGACGCCGCCGCGCTCGGCAACCACGAGTTCAACTACGGCATCGAGACCCTGCGCAAGTTCGAGCAGCAGTGTCACTTCCCGCTGCTCGGCGCCAACGCGCTGGACGCCAAGACGCTGCGTCCGGCCTTCCAGCCGTACACCGTGAAGCGCATCTGTGTCCCCGGCGCCCCGGACATCAAGGTCGGCATCCTCGGCCTCACCAACCCGGGCATCGCCCTGTGGGACAAGGACAACGTCTCCGGGAAGATGGCGTTCACCGGGCTCGTCGAGCAGGCGAAGAAGTACGTCCCGCGGATGCGTGCCCTCGGGTGCGACGTCGTGTTCCTCACCGACCACTCGGGCCTGGACGGCAGTTCGTCGTACGGCAGTGAGCTGCCGTACGTCGAGAACGCCTCGAACCTCGTCGCCCAGCAGGTCCCCGGCATCGACGCGATCCTCGTCGGTCACACGCACGTCGAGGTCTCGTCGTACACGGTGAAGAACGAGGAGACCGGCAAGGACGTCGTCCTCTCCGAGCCGTACTGCTGGGGCATGCGCCTGACCGTCTTCGACTTCGAGCTCGAACTCCACCACGGCCAGTGGAAGGTGACGAGCACCAAGGCGCAGACCCTCAACAGCAACACGGTCGAGGAGGACCCGGAGATCACCAGGCTCCTCAAGGCCGACCACGACCTGGTCGTGAAGTACGTCAACACCCCGGTCGGCACCTGCACCGCGGACCTCTCCGCGGCCGAGGCCTGCTGGAAGGACGTCCCGGTGATGGACTTCATCCACCAGGTCCAGATGGCGACGGTGGCCTCCGGCCTGTCCACCGCCGACGCCGCCCTCCCTCTGATCTCCGTCGCCGCGCCCTTCAGCCGCACCGCCGACATCCCGGCGGGCCACGTCACCATCCGCGACGTGGCCGGGCTCTACATCTACGACAACACCCTGTACGGCAAGAAGCTCACGGGCGCCCAGCTCAAGGACTACCTGGAGTACGCGGCGAAGTACTACTACAAGGTCCCGTCCGGCACGAAGGTGGACACGGCCACCCTCACCAACGCCAACAGCTTCTGGGACTACATGTACGACACCGCCGCCGGGGTCGAGTACGACATCGACATCGCGCAGGCCGAGGGCTCCCGCATCAAGAACCTCACCTACAAGGGCGCGGCGGTCGCCGACGACCAGGTCTTCGTCGTCGCCGTCAACAACTACCGCGCCAACGGGGGCAGCGGCTACCCGCACATCGCGGCCGCCGACATCGCGTACAGCTCCACCAACGAGATCCGCCAGCTGATGATCGACTACGTCACGGCCAAGGGCACCCTCGACCCGGCCGACTTCGCGGTCACCAACTGGAAGCTGACACAGGACGGGACGCCGGTGTTCTGAGCCGTAGCGCCCTCTTCTTCCGAGGCGGGGCCGCCGACCGGATCACCCGGCCGACGGCCCCCACTCCCACCCCCAGGCCCTGTCCGGCCGGGGTGCGCCTCAGCTGAAGATGATCATCGATCCCTGGGCGAGGCTGCGCGTCGCCGCCGCGTGCAGGCCGAGCCACACATGCCGCTCGCGCGCGAACGGACTCGCGTCGTACGGGGCGGGCGCGGCCGGCTCCTCCAGCTCCGTGGGAGCCATGGGCGGCTGCGGGGCGGCCGGCGGGTTCGCCGGGTCGATACCGATCGACGGGGCCACGAACTCCAGCTCGCGCAGCAGCGTCTGGGAGGAGCCCAGAGGGCCGCCCCCGGCGAGGAGTTCATCATTGGCGAGCGGGTGCGGGAAGTCGACCGGGACGTACGCGCCCGCGTGGTCGTAGTGCCACACGAGGTGCGACTGCTGGGCGTTCGTCTCGAACATCTCCAGCAACTGCTCGTAGTCGCCACCCAGTTCGTCCACCGGGGTCACCGCGAGGCCGCACATCTGGAGCAGATACGCCCGGCGCAGGAAGTGCAGCGCGTCGTAGTCGAAACCGGCGACGGGGGCCACGTCGCCGGACAGCCCCGGCATGTACGCGTACACCGGGACCGGCGGAAGTCCGGCCTCGCCCAGCGCTTTGTCGTAGAGCGCCAGCTCCTCGGCGAAGGGATTGTCGGGGGTGTGGCACAACACGTCGACGAGCGGGACCAGCCACAGGTCACAGGCCAACAGACGGCTCCTCTAGCTCCTTGGGAAGCACGGTGGTCAGGGAAGCGTAATGGGTGGGACCCGTCCTCAGTCCCCCTCGTGCGGATCCCATACCCACACCCCGTGCCCGCATCCCGTGCGCCCATCCGTCGCACCGGCGCGCGCGCCTCCCGGCACGACCTTACGTCGCGCTCATCCGGCGGTCAGGCGCTCGAGGAGGGCGAGGGAGTGCTTGTTGTACGCGGTGACGATCGCGTGCGCCGCGCCCGGGTCGCGGCGGGCCAGCGCGTCCACGAGCTCCGTGTGGCCCGCCCACAGGTGGCCCTTCAGATCCTCCACCCGACGCAGGTGCTGCACCGTGCACACCCAGGACTGGACGCGCAGGCGGTGCAGGAAGTCGGCGAGGTAGGCGTTGCCGAAGAGGGCGCTCAGTTCGCGCCAGAAGCGCAGGTCGTAGCCGATGAGGATGTTCAGGTCGCCGGCCGTCGCGGCACGCTGGGCCTCCTCGCCGCGGCGTCGGACCCCGGCGAGGGCGGCGAGGGTGCGCGGATCGTCGGCCTGCGCCATGCCTGAGGCGAGGAGACTCTGGAACATCCCGTCGGTGACGAGGCTCCGGGCCTCGATCATGCCGCGGTAGTCGGCCGGCGAGTACTCGTGCACGCGGAAGCCGCGGTGCTGGTCCGCCTCCAGGAGGCCCTGGGCCGACAGATCGACGAGGGCCTCGCGGACGGGGGTCGCGGAGACGCCGTACTGCTCGGCGATCTCCTTCACCGTGAACGCCTGCCCGGGCCGGAGCCGGCCTGCCAGCACCTCGTCGCGGAGCGCGTCCGCGATCTGCTGCCGCAGGGTGCTACGGGTTACGGCGCCGTTGCCGCCGGTGCCGGGCATGGTCTCTCGCTCCCTCATCGCGTACGGGTGCACGTGCGTGTGCTTCCACTATGAGCACGTCACCTTACGCGGACCCGAGCCTTTCAGGGGCCCGGGATACGGGGCGCAGCCCCGCCCCCAGGGGCGCGGGGAACTGCGCGCTCAGCCCCCACCCACCCGCAGCCGACCCGCATGCCCCGGGGTCGAAGGGGCGGAGCCCCTGGGGGATGGGACGGGTAGGGGCGGCGGGGGCGAGAAACCCCCCCCGCGCGTCACACGGTGTGTTCGTCCGCCACCGACAACGCCTCGTCCAGCGCCGCGAGCCCCTCCTTCGCCTCCCCCTCGGAGACATTGCACGGCGGCACCACATGCGTCCGGTTCATGTTGATGAACGGCCACAGCCCCCGCGCCTTCGCCGCGGCTCCGAACGCGACCATCGGCCCATTGGCCTCACCGGCGGCGTTGTACGGCACCAGCGGCTCCCGGGTCTCCCGGTCCTTGACCAGCTCCAGCGCCCAGAACACCCCCGTACCGCGCACCTCACCCACACTGGGATGCCGCGCGGCGAGCTCCCGCAGCCCGGGCCCGAGCACCGTCTCCCCGATCCGCGCGGCCTGCTCGACGATGCCCTCCTCCTCCATCACGTTGAGGGTGGCGACGGCGGCGGCACAGGCCAGCGGATGCCCGGAGTACGTGAGTCCCCCGGGGTAGGGCCGCCGGGCGAAGGTCTCCGCGATCGCCGAGGAGATCGCGACACCGCCGAGCGGAACGTAGCCCGAGTTCACGCCCTTCGCGAAGGTCATGAGGTCCGGCGTCACGTCGTAGTGGTCCGCCGCGAACCACTTCCCCGTACGCCCGAAGCCCGCCATGACCTCGTCCAGGATGAAGACGATCCCGTACTGGTCGCAGAGCGCGCGCACCCCCGCGAGATAGCCCGGCGGCGGCGTCATGATGCCCGCGGTCCCCGGAATCGTCTCGAGGATGATGGCCGCGACGGTCCCCGGCCCCTCGAAGGCGATCGTGTCCTCCAGGTGCTGAAGCGCCCGCTCGCACTCCTGCTGCTCACTGTCGGAGTGGAAGGGGGAGCGGTAGAGGAACGGCGCCCAGAAGTGGACGACGCCCGCCGCGCCGCTGTCGTTGGGCCAGCGCCGCGGGTCACCGGTGAGGTTGATCGCGGTGGAGGTGGCTCCGTGGTACGAGCGGTACGCGGAGAGGACCTTCGGACGGCCGGTGTGCAGCCGGGCCATGCGCGTGGCGTTCTCGACGGCCTCCGCGCCACCGTTGGTGAAGAAGATCTTGTCCAGGTCGCCCGGGGTCCGTTCGGCGATCAGCCGGGCCGCCTCCGAACGGGCCTCCACGGCGAAGGCGGGCGCGAACGTGGACAGGGTTGCGGCCTGTTCCTGGATCGCGGCGACGACCTTCGGGTGCTGATAGCCGATGTTGGTGAAGACGAGCCCGCTGGTGAAGTCCAGATACCGCTTGCCGTCGTAGTCCCAGAAGTACGACCCCTCCGCGCCGGCGACGGCGAGCGGGTCGATGAGCTCCTGCGCGGACCAGGAGTGGAACACGTGCGCGCGGTCCGCGGCCTTCACAGCGGCGCCGACCTGGGGGTTGGGCTGAGGGGTCATGCGCCGAAGCGTAAATGTCCCCGGAGGGGGCGCGACATCGGCGTCCTGTCTGTGACCGGGGGCTTTCCACGACAGTCTGTCGGGCTTGGCCGCCGGCAACCGTACATTGACAGCACGCTGTCGACATGACAGCATGCTGACATATCGCACAGCCCTGGTCCACGCGAGGAGAGAGTGATGAACGCAATGAGCGCGACGAGCGACCACGGCAGTCCCGTCCACCTCGCCGTCTACGACACCTACGCCGACTGGGAGACCGGTCACGCCACCGCGTATCTCGCCCGCGCCGGCCACGAGATCCGGACCGTCGGCCCCACCCGGGAGCCGGTGACGACGATCGGCGGTCTCCGGATCCAGCCCGACCTCGCGCTCGACGAACTCCGCCCCGAGGACAGTTCCCTGCTGATCCTCACCGGCGCCGACCTCTGGGACACCTCCGACGACCTCGCCCCCTTCGCCCGCAAGGCCCGCGCCTTCCTCGACGCGGGCGTGCCGGTCGCCGCGATCTGCGGGGCGACGGCCGGGCTCGCCCGCGAGGGGCTCCTCGACGACCGGGACCACACCAGCGCCGTGTCCTTCTACCTCGCCGCCACCGGCTACCGGGGCGCCGGGCGGTACGTGGACACCGACGCCGTCACCGACGGCGACCTCGTCACCGCCGGACCGACCGAGCCCGTCGCCTTCGCCCGGGAGGTCCTGCGGCTCCTCGGGGTGTACGAGGGGGAGGTGCTTGACGCCTGGTACCGCCTGTTCCACGACTCCGACGCGTCCGCGTACGCCGTACTGGAGAAGGCCTCAAGGCCCGCCGAGGAGGCCGCCCGATGAGCCGGGAACGACAGAACCTCCTCAGCCGCGCCGCCCTCGGTGTCTTCCGGCTCAACGGCCAGTTCCTCTCCGTGGCGGACGAGCTGGCCGGCCCCGCGGGGCTGACCGCCGCCTGGTGGCAGGTGCTGGGCGCGGTGCTCCCCGAGCCGCTCCCCGTCGCCGGGATCGCCCGCGTCATGGGCATCACCCGGCAGAGCGTGCAGCGCGTCGCCGATCTGCTCGTCGGCAAGGGCCTCGCCGAGTACCTGCCCAACCCGGCCCACCGCCGCGCCAAACTGCTCTCCCCGACGGCCGCCGGCCGCAGCGCCGTCGCCGCGATCGGCCCCGGCCACGCGGCCCTCGCCGACCGGCTGGCGCGGGCGCTCGGGGAGGACGGCTTCGCCGAGACCGTACGGATCCTGGAGCGACTGTCGGCGGTTCTCGACGAGATCGACGGGGCCGCGACGGACGTCACGAAAACGCCAGGTGCTGTTACTGAACCGTAGACACCGCCCCACCCACCTCCCGGTGGGGCCGCACTATCCTCGGCCTCGGGCGGTTTGCGCAGGCACGGGGGAGGGCGGCACGACGATGGAGAAGCTGGGGGCGGGGGAACCGCAGCAGATCGGGGCGTACCGACTGCTCGCGCGGCTCGGTGCCGGTGGCATGGGGCGCGTCTATCTGGCCCGCTCCGACCGGGGCCGTACCGTCGCCGTGAAGCTGGTGCGCGAGGAACTCGCGGCGCAGGAGGAGTTCCGGGCCCGCTTCCGCCAGGAGGTGCAGGCCGCGCGCCGGGTCGGCGGCCTGTGGACCGCCCCCGTCCTCGACGCGGACACCGAGGCCGCCGTCCCGTGGGTCGCGACCGGATACGTCGCCGGACCCTCCCTCCAGACGGTCGTCGGCCACGACCACGGAGCGCTACCGGAACGTTCCGTCCGCATCCTCGCGGCCGGACTCGCCCATGCCCTCAAGGACATCCACGCGGCCGGACTCATCCACCGCGACCTCAAGCCCTCCAACGTTCTCGTGACCATCGACGGCCCACGCGTCATCGACTTCGGGATCGCGCGCGCCCTGGAGACCGTCACCGACGGCGGCCTCACCCGCACCGGCGCCCTCGTCGGCTCGCCCGGATTCATGGCGCCCGAGCAGGTCCGCGGCGACCGCGTCACGCCCGCGTGCGACGTCTTCTGCCTGGGTTCGGTCCTCGCGTACGCCGCCACCGGTGCCCTGCCCTTCGGGGTGGCGAACAGCGGGGTGCACGCGATGATGTTCCGCATCGCGCAGGAGGATCCCGACCTGGACGGCGTACCGGAGGGCCTCGCCGACCTCGTACGGCACTGTCTGCGCAAGGACCCCGCCGCCCGCCCCGACCTCGACGAGATCCTGGAGCGCATCGGCGCGCAGGACACCGTCGTGGACGGACGGTCCCGCGACCCGTGGCTGCCCAGCGCGCTGGTGGCCCAACTCGGACGGCACGCCGTGCGGTTGCTGGACACGGAGAACCCGGACGAGCGCCCCGCACCGGCTCCGGCGCCGCCCGCGCACCAGGCCACCGTCCCCGCTCCGGAACCGGCCCCGGGATCCGCCCCGGCGGCCCTGGACCTGTCCAAGCCTTCTGCCGCACCCACCCCCGCTCCCGCTCCTGAGGTCGCCCCGGAGCACGCCGCCACCCCGCCCCCGCCGGGCGGACCGGCCTCGCCGGACCACCTCCCGACGCTGGTCGCGGGCGCCGGCCAGACGCCCCCACCGGCCGCGCCGCCCGCCGCGCACCCCGGGTACGGCCATCCCCAGCAACACCCCAGCCCCACCGGCCCGCCCGCGTACGGCTATCCGCAGAGCGGCTGGGGCGCTCCCGGCTCGTACGGCCCGACGCCGCCGTACGGCCCGGGCATGCCCACCACGCCGTACGGCCCCGCGGGCGTCCCCGAGCCCGAGCCGCCGCGCAGAAGCGGCCGCTCCACCGCCGCCCTGATCGTCGTGGCGCTGGTCGTCGCGCTCGGCGCGGGCGGTTCCGTCTACGCGCTGATGCAGGGCGGCCCGGCCAAGGGCGGCGACGACGCGAAGGCGTCCTCGGCCGCGTCCACGAGCCCGACCTCCCCCGACTCGCCCCCGCCCTCCCCCTCTGATCCCTCCTCCTCCCCTTCCGATTCGCCCTCTTCCCAGGCCTCCCAGGGCGGCACGATCCCGGAGGGGTTCCTCGGCACCTGGGACGCCTCCATCGACAACGCGACGGGCCACAACACCCGCCGACTCACCATCCAGCAGGGTGCGGTGGGTGACACGGTCCTCTCGCTCGTCGCGGACGGTCCGTCCGGCAGCAGCACCTACCACTGCGTCTTCCGGGCCGAACTGACCGCCGCCCCCGGCGCCGGCGGCCCCCTGGTGATCGGGCCCTCCGAAGTCACCGGCGGCGCACCGATCTCCTCCTGCTCCCCGGGCGCCGCCTCCGAGATCACCCTTCTGTCCGATGGCCGACTACGCCGGGTGAACACGGGCTCGGGCGAGTCGTTGACGTACACGAAGAGCGGCTGACGAGCCGTCAGTTCGGTTGAACGGTCGCTGAACTTCACCCGGCGTACGCCGGATGTTCCCGCCTCGAGCCGTACGGTGACCGCACCTTGGGCTCGGGGGAGTGGCTCGCGATGGAGTGGCTGAGCGCGGAGAACATTGTGGCCGTGGGGACCGCCGTGATCGGTGTCGTCGCCTCCGCGGTGATGGTCTGGTACGAACGCCGGGTGCCGCGGCGCTGGGGGCACCGCCCACGCCCTTAAGGCAGTGGGGGAGGATCGGTTACCGGGTGCAGATGGACAACCCGATAGGCGACGACGTGCGTTCGGGGCGCGCCAACGTACGGCTCGGGCTGTTCGACGAGACGCCGGGCATGATGGACGCGACCCTCGTGCTGCTGCGGATCGAGAACGACGGTTCGCAGAGCATCGCCGGTGACGACTACACGAGCCGTGAACGCCACGGTCTGACGGCGGTGTTCACCGACCGCACGATCCGCGGTGTGTCGGTCACCCAGCCGCCCGGCACCGACCACCTCATGGACCACTTCACGCCCGCCGCGGGGCTCAGTTACGAGGACGGCGTCCTGCGCATCCCGCGCGTCCCGCTCAACCGGGGCGAGCACTTCAAGCTCCTCGTGCTGCTGTCGGGCGGGGACGTGGGGCGCGAGATACGGCTGATCGGCGGGTTGCGGGACGGCGAGGTCAGCCCCAACCGCAGTACGACACCGGACGACCAGCCGCCCCTCTTCAGCCGGGCGGCCCGGCTGATCACCGTGCTGCTGACCGTGTGTGTCGTCACGCTCGCGCTGATCGTCGTGCTGCGGGACGACTCCCCGCCGCCGATCGGCTGCGAGAAGGGCACGCTCACCGTCACCGGCTCGACCGCCTTCGCGCCCGTGATGAGCGAGCTGGCGAAGAAGTACGAGCAGGACTGCGAGGGCGCCGACATCGTGGTCGACGCGCACGGGAGCACGGCGGGGGTGCGTGAACTCGGCGAAGCCGGCGCCAAGTCCACGAAGGGCGCGCCGCCCGTCATCGCCCTCTCCGACGGGCCGAAGCCGAGCGGGTTCCCGCAGCTGCGCGAGAACCGGGTCGCGGTCTCGGTCTTCGTCCTGGTCGTGCACGACGACCTGCCCGTCCGGAACCTGTCCGTGGCCGACGTACGCCGTCTCTACCGCGGCGAGATCAAGAACTGGAAGCAGCTCGGGGGTCCCGACCGCCCCGTGCTCCTCGTCAGCCGGGACGCCAACTCCGGTACCCGCCAGGTCTTTCAGCGCCGGGTCCTGGGGCGGGGCGAAATCGCCAACTCCTCACTGGACTGCGTCCACAAGGACGACGCGACGGCGCCCGTGGTGCGGTGCGAACTCGACTCCACCGAGCAGGTGCTGAGCACCGTGGCCGGGTTGCCCGGGGCGATCGGCTACAGCGAACTGAACCTCGCCACCGGTTACAAGGGCCTGCACCAGCTCACCCTCGACGGGCACACCGCGTCCGTGGAAGACCTGGAACACGGCACGTCCTCCTACCCGTACCGGGAGATCGAGTACGCCTACACCTACGGCCAGCCGCCCGCCGACTCCCTCGCCTCCAGCTTCCTCACCTACATCAGCCGCGGCAACGGCCAGGACGTCATCCGCACCCACGGCCACCTGCCGTGCGGCACCCCGGTGGGCCTGAAAATCTGCGGCACCAACTGATCTTTCGACGCCGGGTGCGTTGCTTGACTGCGGGCAGGAGGGGGCTTCGCCCCGCATCCCCCGCCCGCCCGGGTTCGTTTGGCTGCGGGTCCGGTGGGGGCTGGGCGCGCAGTTCCCCGCGCCCCTGAGGGGCGCTGCGCGCATCTTCAGCCCGTCCGGCGTTTGAGGACGAGCCCTTTGGGCGATGTGGGGGTCCAGGGGGCGTAGCCCCCGGTGGGGTCGAAGGGGCGGAGCCCCTGGGGATGGGACGGGTAGGGGCGGCGGGGGCGAGGGAACGCTAGCGCGGCTCCGGGGGGCGCTGGCGGGGCATGTTCGGGCGGGTGCCCGGCGGCAACGGCAGCCGCCCGGGCGACGCACCCTCCCCCCGAGGAACCCCGGCCAGGGACGACTGGATGCCCAGCGGCGCGGGCCCGGTCCGGAACTCCACCATCCAGTCCGCCGTCTCCACCCGCACCAACTCCGTCACATCCTCCGAAAACCTCCGCAGCACCCCCAGACACCGATCCGCCGCCTCGCTGGCGGTCCCCTCCGTCGGCCCCAGAACCTCCCGCACACTCTCCGACGCCCAGTCGAACTGCAGCACCTGCAACCGCCGCTGCACGGCCTGCGCGGTCGCCACGTCCCTTATCCACCCGGAGGTCACCCCGAAGAACCGGTCCCCAGCCACGCACGCGACCCCGAGCAACAGCGCGAGATACCCCCAGGGGGCGACCCCGCCGACCACTCCCGTGAGGTCCAGCAGGGGAAGCGCGGCCCCGGCCACCGCCCCCGCCGCCGCCCCGCCCCGCAGCACCCGCGCCCCCCGCCGCTTCCACACCCGGTCCGCGAGATACCAGGACGCCGTGTCGAGCGCCCCCCGCTCCACCCACCGGTACAGCTCATGGAGCCGCTCGGCCGGCTCCCCCCAGTCCCCGAGCGGAAACGCCCGGCCGGTCAGATCACCCGGCCGGGTCCCCGCGGCCCCGTCGTCCCGCCCGTCCTGGGGCGGCCCCTCGGGCTGCATCTCCGGCTGGCTCACCCGGCACTCCCTACTGGCGAAGGACGACGAAGCTGGTGATGTTGCTGGTGACGTTGTGTCTGGTGACGGTGTGTGATGTCAAGTGACGCGTGGTGCCGAAGCGCCGCCCCCTTCCTACCGCCCAATGGGTGGCGATGGCCCGGGTTTCGCAGCTTTTCCGCCTGAAAGAGGGTCTTGGTCAGGTATAGGCTTCGAGATCGTCTCACTCGAAAGAGTGCTTGGGCGACGGCCCCGCCAACCACGTAGGCTCGTGCTGAACGGGAAAACCCCGTCCAGACAGCCGTACGGACCAGGAGCTGATCGTGATTCCCGGTGGTGGCCAGCCCAATATGCAGCAGCTGCTCCAGCAGGCCCAGAAGATGCAACAGGACCTCGCCAACGCGCAGGAGGAACTCGCGCGCACCGAAGTCGAAGGCCAGGCGGGTGGCGGTCTGGTGACGGCGACGGTGACGGGCTCGGGTGAGTTGCGCGCCCTGGTCATCGACCCGAAGGCCGTGGACCCCGAGGACACCGAGACCCTCGCCGACCTGGTCGTCGCGGCGGTCCAGGCGGCCAACGAGAACGCCCAGGCGCTCCAGCAGCAGAAGCTCGGCCCGCTCGCCCAGGGCCTCGGCGGCAGTGGCATCCCCGGCCTGCCTTTCTAAGACCGGCGGCGGCCAACTACCGTACGTACTGAAAGATTCCAGGAAGGGCGGCAGTCCGTGTACGAAGGCGTGGTCCAGGACCTCATCGACGAGTTGGGGCGGCTGCCCGGCGTCGGTCCCAAGAGCGCGCAGCGGATCGCCTTCCACATCCTGCAGGCGGAGCCGACGGACGTCCGCCGGCTCGCGCAGTGCCTCATGGAGGTCAAGGCGAAGGTCCGCTTCTGCGCGACCTGCGGCAATGTGGCGCAGGAGGAACTGTGCAACATCTGCCGCGACCCGCGTCGGGATCTGACCGTCATCTGTGTGGTCGAGGAGCCCAAGGACGTCGTCGCGGTCGAGCGGACGCGCGAGTTCCGGGGCAAGTACCACGTGCTGGGCGGCGCGATCAGCCCGATCGAAGGCGTCGGCCCGGACGACCTCCGGATAAGGGAACTCCTCGCCCGTCTCGCCGACGGTACGGTCACGGAGCTCATCCTCGCCACGGACCCGAACCTGGAGGGCGAGGCGACGGCCACGTACCTCGCCCGCATGATCAAGCCCATGGGCCTCAGGGTCACCCGCCTGGCCAGCGGCCTCCCGGTGGGTGGCGACCTGGAATACGCGGACGAGGTCACACTCGGTCGCGCCTTCGAGGGGAGACGACTCCTAGATGTCTGACGCCACGCTGCACGCGACCAGTCAGGATCCCGACGACTTCGTGGTCCAGATCGCGGACCAGGTCGAGAGCTTCATCGTCGCCGTCACCGAAGTGGCGAAGGGCGACGAGCCCGACTCCGCCGTGCCCTTCCTCCTCCTGGAGGTGTCCCAGCTGCTGCTGGCGGGCGGCCGTCTCGGCGCGCACGAGGACATCGTCCCCGACGAGCGCTACGAGCCGGACCTCGGTCCGGAGCCGGACGTCGACGACCTGCGCGAGCGTCTCGCGGTCATGCTGGAACCGATCGACGTCTACTCCGAGGTGTTCGACCCGTACGAACCGCGCAAGGCCCCGGTGGCCTGCCGCATCTCGGACGACCTCGCGGACGTCATCACCGATCTGCGCCACGGCATGGCCCACTACCGCGCGGGCCGCACCACCGAAGCCCTGTGGTGGTGGCAGTTCTCCTACTTCTCCAACTGGGGGTCTACCACCTCGGCGGCCCTGCGCGCCCTCCAGTCCCTGGTGGCCCACGTCCGTCTGAACCAGCCCCTGGACGACCTCAACGGCCTCGACACCGACCAGGACCTCGGCGAGGAGGTCCTCGCGGAGGAGGCGGGCCGGGTCATGGCCGAGGAGATCGGCGGGCCGCTCGGCATCAGGTCGTCCAAGTAGCCCCGGTCCGGGGTCAGTCGGCGGGCCAGTGCGCCCGGGTGAAGGCGGCGGCGGAGGTCAGCGCGGCGTCGGCGTCGTCCCGCAGGATCTCGTGCGAACCGACCTGGATGAGCAGGGGCGCGAGCCCCGTCAGGTCGGCGTGGACCGGGCTGGCCAATGGCGGCGGTCAGCGCGGGATCGACGTCGGCCTTGCCGGTCAGACTGTCCCCGGACAGGGTCAGATCGGCCCATGGGGAGAAGACCACGGCCGACGACGGCTGCGGCAGCCCCGCCTCCTTGAGCGCGACGAGCGTGGCCACCACCAGCCCGCCGCCCGCGGACTCGCCGACGAACGCGACCTCGGAGCTGGGTGTCCCGTCCGCGAGCAGGGCGCGATAGGCGGCCACGGCGTCGTCGACGGCCGCGGGGAACGGATGCTCCGGGGCCAGCCGGTAGTCCACCGAGACGGCACGGACCCCGACACGCCGGGCCACGTCGGCGGCCAGTCCCACGGAGTCGGCGGCCGAGCCGAGGGCGCACGACCCCACCCCGCTCGGCGACCCCCGGCCGCAAGCCGACGACACTCCGCAACGACTGCCTACCCGCGGCCGCCGACCACCCGAGGCCGCCATGCGACGCGCGGCCGCCATACGACGCGAGGGGCCGTGCCGGTACGTCGCAAGCCCGTCGCTTACGTTCGGATCGAGCAGCGGCTCGCATGCCCGGCCCACGTCTGATCCAGCGGCGACGGGCTCGACGTACCGGCACGGCCCCGCCCCACCACCGACATTGGCCCCCACCACCGACATTGGCCCCCACCACCGACATTGGCGCCCCACCACAGCTCACCCCAACCCCCACAACCCCTTCCCCAACGTGGTGAGCCCGCCGGCCAACGCCAGCAACAGAACCAGCACCCGCGCCCGCTGCTCCGGCACCCGATCGGCAAGCACCCTCCCGATCGACGCCCCCACCACCATCCCCGTCCCCACGACCCCCCACCGCACCGGCCCCAGGTGCGGAACGCCGTTCGAGGCCACCGAGAAGGCGTTCACCACCACCCCGTAGAACAGCGCGTTCGGCACGAACTCCCGCACCGTCCACCCCGCGTTGAGGGCGTACAGGGAGACCGGCGGACCCCCCACCCCCGCCGCCGAGTTCATGAACCCGCCCGCCGCCCCCGCGGCCACCGCACCCCGCGTGCCACGCAGCGCGGGCAGCCGGACGCCCCGCATGACCACGACCACGGCGACCGTCACCAGCGCGCCCATGAAAACCAACAGCGCGGCCGGCGGCAGCCGTCGCGCGACCCAGCTGCCCACCGGCACGGTGAGCGCCGCCGCCAGGCACAACGGCACCATGGCGCGCGGCCGCACCCGCCGCCACCCACCGGCCAGCCCCACGACACAGATCGCCCCGGCGACGCAGTTCGCGAGGACGACACCCTCGGCCGGCCCGAGCAGCAGCACCAGCGCCGGCACGGCGACGAGCGCGAAGCCCATCCCGGTCAGCCATTGCACACAGGACCCCAACAGCACGATCTCGCCCAGCATCAACTCGCCCGTCATCCACGCCCCTTACCCCACCCGGCACCCCCACACGCCCGTCACCACCCCCTCGCGCAGCGTGAGTTGGCCGTGAGTTGGATCAGCCCTGCACGTCCGCTGGACGGCCCCTAACCGGCGCGAAGAGAGGCTGGAGTCGCTTCCACAGCAAGCGGAGCACCCGCAAGTACCCCCACCGCACTGGAGTTTTCATGAAGCGCCAGATACGCAAGCGCGCCGCCGTCATCACCGTCTCCACCCTCGTCGCGGCGGGCGCCGTGGGCGTCGGGATCGGCACGTCGGCCGGCGCGGCCCCGCAGAAGCCGCCCACCAAGGCGCGGATCGCCGCGCTCTTCGACGGCTGGAACGCCGCGCTGAAGACCGGCGACCCGGACAAGGTGGCCGACCGCTACGCCTCCGACGCCGTCCTGCTGCCCACCGTCTCCCACAAGATCCGCGACACGCATGCCGAGATCGTCGACTACTTCGAGCACTTCCTCGAGAACAAGCCGGTCGGCAAGAAGATCGAGACGATCGTCAACGTCCTCGACGAGAACTCCGCCATCGACACCGGCCTGTACGCGTTCACGCTCACCGACCCGGGTACCGGGGCCAAGCGCACCGTCGAGGCCCGCTACACGTACGAGTACGAGAAGCGCGGCGGCAAGTGGCTGATCGTCAACCACCACTCCTCGGTGATGCCCGAAGGCTGACGGCCACCCACAGCCCGCCGCCGGGCGCGTCGCGCAGGGCCACGGTCCCGCCGTCGTCCGTCACCAGCTGTTTGACGATGGAGAGGCCGAGCCCGGAGCCGGAGCGCCCGGTCAGGCCCTGACCGCGCCAGAAGCGGTCGAAGGCGCGGGCCTTCTCCGCGTCGGACATGCCGGGGCCCTGGTCGAGCACCGAGAGCACCACCTCGTCGGGGCGGCCCGCCACCTTCACGGTGATCACCGAACCGTCCGGGGAAACCTCCAGGGCGTTCGACAGGATGTTGTCCAGCACCTGGTCGAGGTGGCCGGGACTGGCCAGCACGAGCGACCGGCCGCCGAGATCCCCCTCCTGCGCGATGGTGACCCCGCGCTCCTCGGCGGCCGGCCGCCACACCGTGAGCCGGTTCTCCACCAGCTCCCGCAGCGGCAGCGCCTCCGCCGCCGAGACCTTCGCCTCGGCACGGGCGAGCACGAGCAGCCCGTTCACCAGCCGGCTCATCCGGACGACCTCGGCGGTGGCCTGGTCCACGTCCTCGCGCACGAACTCGTCCTCGACCCCGTCCGCGATGTTGTCGAGGGACAGGCGCAACGCCGTGAGCGGGGTACGGAGCTGGTGGGAGGCGTCGGCGACGAAGATCCGCTGGGAGTCGATGAGGGTGTCCAGGCGTTCCGCGCCCGAGTTGAGGGTGCGGGCCAGGCGCTGGGTCTCCGGCGGTCCGGTCACCGGTGAGCGCGCGGTCAGATCCCCGTCGCCGAACTTGCTCGCCATCTCGTTGAGCTGGCGCAGCGGCCGGGTCAGCCGGCGTGCCACCAGCGCGCCGAGCCCGGCGGCCACCGCCAGCACACCGACGGCGAGGATCGCCCGGAAGCCCCAGATCCGCCACAGCCGGGCGGTCAGATCGGAGGTCGGGTACGTGACGCGCACCGCGCCCACGATGTGGTTGTCCCTGATCGCCGGAACCGTCACCCGCAGCGCGCCGTCGCCCCAGCGCGCCGTGTCCGTCCCGTCCGTGCCGGAGGCCGGGAGCACCTCCACATGGCCGGGCGTCTGGTCGGCGTACGCGGTCGCCAGCCGGTTCAGCGCGGCCCGTGAGGCGGGATCGCCCTGCGCCAGCACGAGTGCCATCGTGGTCGCTTCCCGGCGCACCGAGGCCTCGGTGTCGCCGCGCAGCTGCGAGGTCAGCGTGAAGGCCACCGGCACCGTGAACGCGGTCAGCGCGACGGCCACCAGCAGGACGTAACTGACGATGAGCTGCCGGATCATGAGCCGGGCGCGCCCTGATCCGGGGCGTGGGCCGACTGCGGGCCCGGGATCGAGGCCGGAGCCGAGACCGGGTCCGGGTCCGGGGTCGTCTTCGAGTCCGGCACCGGATCCCGTACGACCTCCAGACGGAACCCGACCCCCCGTACCGCCTCGATGGTGATCGCCCCCGCGAGCTTGCGCCGCAGTGCGGCGACATGGACGTCGAGCGTCTTCGTCGGGCCGAACCAGTTCGCGTCCCAGACCGCTTCCATGATCTGTTCGCGTGACATCAGCGCGCCGGGCTCCTCGGTGAGGAAGGCGAGCAGGTCGTACTCCTTGGGCGCGAGCGCCACCTCGACGCCGTCGAGGCGGACCCGGGCGGCCTTGCGGTCGACGGTGAGCCGGGGCCCGTACCGGTCGGGGCCCGCCGACGTCTCCGTACGGGGCCGGACGCGCCGCATCACCGCCCTTATCCGCGCGATGACCTCCCGTACGCCGAAGGGCTTGGAGACGTAGTCGTCGGCGCCTATCTCCAGACCCACCACCCGGTCGGTCTCGTCGCTGCGCGCGCTGATCACGATGATCGGCACGTCACCGCGGGTCCGCAGCGCCTTGCAGACGTCGAGGCCGTCGGTGTCGGGCAGGCCGAGGTCGAGGAGGACGACGTCGTACGGGCCCTGGTGGGCCAGTGCCGCGTGGCCGGTCGTGACCCACTCGACCTGGAAGCCGTAGCGCAGCAGCCCGCGCCGCAGTGACTCGGCGACCGGCTGATCGTCTTCCACCAGGAGTACGCGCACAGCCGAACCTTAGTGCTTGAGAGTTAAGACACGGCGGTGTCGTGTGACACGGGGCACTTTCCGGAGTGGCGGGGCGTGTGGGCGGGCAGGTGCCGCTCGGAGCGGCCGGAGCAACCCTGCCGAAACCGGTGGATCTGACGACTCCGGTGGACTCCCGGTGGACCTTGACGGTCCGGAGTGATCACGTCGTGAGCGGGACATCTCACGATTCGATACTCCGGAAGGGAAATCCGGCCGCTCGTTAGACTGAGCCGACCGCAGTTGTGCGGTGCAGAGACGGATTGAGCGAGGAGCGCACGTGGGCCTTGTCGTGCAGAAGTACGGAGGCTCCTCCGTAGCCGATGCCGAGGGCATCAAGCGCGTCGCCAAGCGAATCGTGGAAGCGAAGAAGAACGGCCACCAGGTGGTCGTGGTCGTTTCCGCGATGGGCGACACGACGGACGAGCTGATCGATCTCGCCGAGCAGGTATCTCCGATGCCAAGCGGACGAGAGTTCGACATGCTGCTGACCGCCGGAGAGCGGATCTCCATGGCCCTGCTGGCGATGGCGATCAAAAACCTGGGCCACAGCGCCCAGAGCTTCACCGGCAGCCAGGCAGGCGTCATCACCGACTCGGTCCACAACAAAGCGCGGATCATCGACGTCACGCCGGGCCGTATCCGGACGGCGCTCGACGAGGGCAACATCGCCATCGTCGCCGGCTTCCAGGGCGTCTCGCAGGACAAGAAGGACATCACCACGCTCGGACGAGGCGGGTCCGACACCACGGCCGTCGCGCTCGCCGCGGCGCTGGACGCCGAGGTCTGCGAGATCTACACCGACGTGGACGGCGTGTTCACCGCCGACCCGCGGGTGGTGAAGAAGGCGAAGAAGATCGACTGGATCGCCTTCGAGGACATGCTGGAGCTCGCCGCCTCCGGCTCCAAGGTGCTGCTCCACCGCTGTGTGGAGTACGCCCGCCGCTACAACATCCCGATCCACGTGCGCTCGTCCTTCAGCGGGCTTCAGGGCACCTGGGTCAGCAGCGCACCGATCAAGCAAGGGGACCAGAAGGTGGAGCAGGCCATCATTTCCGGTGTCGCTCACGACACCTCCGAGGCCAAGGTCACGGTCGTCGGTGTCCCGGACAAGCCGGGCGAGGCCGCCTCGATCTTCCGCGCCATCGCCGATGCCGAGATCAACATCGACATGGTCGTGCAGAACGTGTCCGCCGCCTCCACCGGTCTGACGGACATCTCCTTCACCCTCCCCAAGACTGAGGGCCGCAAGGCCATCGACGCCCTGGAGAAGGCGAAGAACGTGATCGGCTTCGACTCGCTGCGCTACGACGACCAGATCGGCAAGATCTCGCTCGTCGGCGCGGGCATGAAGACGAACCCGGGTGTCACGGCCGGCTTCTTCGAGGCGCTGTCCGACGCGGGGGTGAACATCGAGCTGATCTCCACCTCCGAGATCCGCATCTCGGTGGTCACGCGTGCCGACGACGTCCCCGAGGCCGTCCGCGCGGTGCACACCGCCTTCGGACTCGACTCCGACAGCGACGAGGCCGTCGTCTACGGAGGCACCGGACGATGACCGTCCTTTCGTACGGCGGCGCTGGCCGCCGCTGATGAGCAGGCCCGCAGGACCGACGCTGGCGGTCGTGGGTGCGACCGGGGCCGTCGGCACGGTCATGCTCCAGATCCTGTCCCAGCACGCGGACATCTGGGGCGAGATCCGTCTGCTCGCCTCCCCGCGCTCGGCCGGCCGCAAGCTGTCCGTGCGCGGCGAGGAGGTCGAGGTGGTGGCGCTCAGTGAGGCCGCCTTCGACGGTGTCGACGTCGCGATGTTCGACGTCCCCGACGAGGTGGCCGCGCAGTGGGCGCCGATCGCCGCGGCCAAGGGCGTGATCGTGGTCGACAACTCGGGCGCGTTCCGGATGGACCCGGACGTGCCGCTGGTCGTCCCCGAGGTGAATCCGCACGCCGCGCGTGTGCGCCCGCGCGGGATCATCTCCAACCCGAACTGCACCACCCTCTCCATGATCGTGGCGCTCGGCGCGCTGCACGCCGAGTTCGGCCTGCGCGAGCTGGTGGTCTCCTCGTACCAGGCGGTGAGCGGTGCGGGGCGCGCGGGCGTCGACACCCTGCGCCAGCAGCTGTCCCTCGTCGCCGGTACGGAACTGGGGACCACCCCCGGTGACGTACGCCGGGTCGTGGGCGACAACACGGGCCCCTTCCCGGAGCCGGTGGCGCTGAACGTCGTCCCGTGGGCCGGGTCGCTGCGCGAGGACGGCTGGTCCTCGGAGGAGATGAAGGTGCGGGACGAGTCCCGCAAGATCCTCGGGCTGCCGGACCTGCCCGTGGCCGTGACCTGCGTCCGCGTCCCGGTCGTGACCACGCACTCCCTCACCGTGCACGCCCGCTTCGAGGGCAAGGTCACCGTGACCAAGGCCCGCGAGATCCTGGCCACCGCGCCCGGAGTCGTCCTGTTCGACAACCCGGCCGCCGGCGAGTTCCCCACTCCCGCGGACGTCGTCGGCACCGACCCGACCTGGGTGGGCCGCGTCCGCCGGGCCCTCGACGACCCGACCGCCCTCGAACTCTTCGTCTGCGGCGACAACCTCCGCAAGGGCGCCGCCCTCAACACGGCCCAGATCGCGGAACTGGTGGCGGCGGAGCTGTTCTAGACAGCCGCGTCAGGGGAGCGGCGTGCGCGCGGATTCAACGGAATCACTCGGGCACGCCGCCGCCCCGGCACGGGGGCTCCACGCGGTGGCGTACGGCGGATGTCCATGGTCGAAGGCTACGGAGGCAACCGCCGTCGTCGCGAACCGATTTCGGCGGCGTGTGTCTGAGACTCGTCTTGCATGGCCGGTAAGTTTCGCTGCTCAGCGTGTCCGAGGGCCAAAATCTCCCTGGCCATCACCGGATTCGTTTGTAGGATCTGTGTCAGTTGTGTGGCCGGAATAATGGTCCGGACCACTTGTACAGGACCCGCTTGGCGTTCGAAGATTTCCCTCCCCGTTCTCCGCAACCGCGCGGAGGGCGGGGAGCGTCTTTGCGGTCGCCCTAAACGGGTGCCCGGGGGCGGCACGACATAACGGGGCATAGGGGATGAGCTAGTACGCATGAGGGCATTCAATGCACTGCCAGGCGCGCTACCGGTCGCGTCGGCAGGCGTTCCGGCACATGGTCCGGCGGGCGTTGCGAGGTGCGTGGGGGCGGGTCTTGTGGGGCGCGTGGGGACAGGCGTTGTGCGGTGCGTGGGGACGGACGTCGTGGGGTGCGTGGGAGCGGGTGCTTCGGCCGGTGTGAACCCTGGAGCGAATGTGATGCCTGTCGCGTACAACCCTGACGGGGGGAAGCGTGTCCAACTGGCGTGGCAGAGGTTCTCGAATTCACCGCGGTACAGACCAGGGGCACGTCCCTGCGTCCACCCCGCCGACTCCGCAGCCCCGGCGTGCCCGGCGGCATGCCGGTGATCGCGCCCATGCCTGCAGCGCGGCCCGCCCGCATACCGAGTCAGCGCGACGGCGCTGAAGACAGCATGGCCGCCGGCACCACGGTCGACCATCTCACCGAGACCTACCGCGCCCACTACCGGTCGCTGCTGGGCCTCGCGGCACTCCTGCTCGACGACACCGCCTCCTGCGAGGACGTCGTCCAGGAGGCCTTCATCCGGGTGCACTCGGCGCGCAAACGCGTCCGGGACCCCGAGAAGACGCTCGCGTATCTGCGGCAGACCGTCGTCAACCTCTCGCGCTCCGCGCTGCGCCGGCGCATCCTCGGCCTCAAGCTCCTCTCGAAGCCGATGCCCGACATGGCGAGCGCGGAGGAGGGCGCGTACGACCAGCTGGAGCGCGACGCCCTGATCAAGGCGATGAAGGGCCTCCAGCGCCGTCAGCGCGAGGTCCTCGTCCTGCGCTACTTCGCGGACATGACCGAGGCCCAGGTCGCCGAGACCCTCGGCATATCGCTCGGGTCGGTCAAGGCGTACGGTTCGCGCGGCATCGCCGCGCTCCGTGTCGCCATGGAGGCCCCGGCATGAGCCAGCGACGCGACAACCACGACCGACACGAGCCCTATGAGTGGCATGAGCCGACAGACCGGTCCACGCCCGCCGAAGACGAGCAAGAGCAAGAGCAAGAGCACGAGCAGCAAGCTGGGAACGGAACTGTGAACCACGGCCCCGACGCAAACGGCCCCCACCCGCAGGGCCCGGACGCACAGGGCCCGGACGCACTGGGCCCGGACGCACTGGGCCCGGACGCACTGGGCCCGGACGCACAGGGCCCGCACGCACTGGGCCCGGACGCACTGGGCTCCGACGGGTTCGGTGCGGACGAGCTGGCGCTGCGCCGGCTGCTGCACCAGGCCGTCCAGGAGATCGAACCCACCGACGGCACGCTGGAGCACCTGCGCCGTGCGGTCCCCGCACGACGGGCCCGCAAGCGTCAGGCCATCGTCGGCGTGGCCGCCGCCGCGCTCTTCATCGGCACCGCCGTCCCCGCCCTCGTGCATGTCTCGAACGCCTCCGGGTCGAACGCCGACCCGTCCATAGCGGGCAACAGCTCACAGGCGCAGGGCGGCACCAGCCAGGGCAAGGGCCCCGACGGCGGCGAGAGCTCCGCGGGTGGCAGCTCCGGTACCACCAAGGACAAGGGCAAGGGCAGCCAGACCGGCACGCCCGACAAGGGCAAGGGGGCGAACACCGGGTCGGCCACGGGCGGCCCCGATCCCTCGGCCTCGGCCGCGATCTCTCCCGCGTGCACACCGGCGCAGCTCGGCGGGGCCACCAGTGCCGTCGGCACCCCGGACGCCACCGGCGCGGTCTACGGCTCCTTCACCCTCTCGAACGTCTCCGCCACCAGCTGCACCGTCAGCGGCGCGGGCGTGGTCGGCACCCTCGCACAGGGCGCCGCGGACTCGGCCAAGATCAGCGTGGTGACGCATGTGGCGGGCGACGCGGCCACCGGGCTGCCCGACCCCTCCACGGAGGTCGCCTCGGTGGTGCTGAAGCCGAGCGCCTCGTACGTCGTGAAGTTCGCCTGGGTGCCCTCGGAGACCTGTCCGACCACCGGCGGCGGACAGCCCTCGCCGACCCCGACCACCACCACGGACGGCGCCACCGGCACGGGCGGCACCGCCACGGACACCGGTGGCACCGGCACCTCGACCCAGATGGTGACGGAGGACGGCGGCCTGGCCGACGGCAGCGTCACCGTGTCGTACACGGCGGCGACGGGCGCGGCGACGGCCACGACGACCGTGTCCAACGCGTGCGCCGGGACGATCTACCGGACGGGGATGTTTCCGGCGTCCTGAGGGGCGTCGGCGGCGGGTTCGGCGGCAGGTTCGGCGACCGTGGCTTCTTCTTCGTCGTGGTCCGGGACGATTCCCAGCTCCGCGTCCCGCGCGAACTCCGCCTCGCGGCGCAGCAGCCGGAACCACATGAAGACCACGAAGCCCGCGAACACGAACCACTCACCGGTGTAACCGAGGTTCTGGAACGCCTTCAGGTCCAGGCCGGTGCCCTGAGGCGCGGTCGCGGGCACCGCACGCATCCCGCTGTCGGCCTTCGCGAGGGTGATCCAGGCGTCGTACACCTCGTACGGCACCAGGTTCACCAGTGACGCCGAGCTGATCGCGCCGGTCTGTCCTGCGGGCAGGCCCCCGGCGGCGGTGACGCCGTTCGCCCCCGGGCTCTCGGACGCCTGGAGCGCACCCGTGACGGTGACCTCACCGGTCGGGGCGGCGGGCGCCTTCGCCGGGTCGGCGCTTCCGGGCAGCCAGCCCCGTACGACGGGCAGCGCCTTGCCGCCGTCGACGCGCAGCAGCGTCAGCACGTAGAACCCGGGCTCACCGTCGAGCTCGCGGCCCGGCACGAGGAGCTGCTTGCCGTACCGGCCGGTCGCGGTGGCCTGCTTTCCGGAGGTCTCCGTGCTCACGGGCAGCAGCCGGGCGAGCGGACGGGCGGCCTCCGTCTTGGCCGCGGTGGCCTGCTCACCGGCCGCGCGGTGGTCCTGCACCCGCGCCTCGAACCGGCTCAACTGCCAGGACCCCATGAAGATGCAGAAGGGGATGGCCAACAGCACGAAGACGTTGATCCCCCACCAGCGGGGCGTCAGCAGGAACCGGTACACGAGTTCAAAGGTACGGTGCCGCGCTCGACGCCGGGGCTTCGGGGCCCCTCGTGCCGGTGGTTTCCCGGAGTTCACCCGGCGCGATCGGCGAAGTTATCCACAGGCTGGGGACCTCGCCAGCGCGGGGTCGGTCGGGCCAGGCACTATGGGGCCATGACTGAGAGCAACGGGTCCATCGAGCAGCGCCAGGCAGCCATGCCCGACTGGGAGAAGCGCTTCCGGGCGCCGCGAGTGTCGCTGCCCGACTGGGCGGAGGACGCGCCGCACCGCGCGCTGTTCGTCTCCAACGCGACGGGGACGTACGAGCTGTACGCGTGGGACCGCGGGACGGGGGAGCAGCGCCAGGTCACGAACCGGGCGAACGGTACGACGGACGGGGTGCTCTCCCCGGACGGCGAGTGGATCTGGTGGTTCGACGACAAGGACGGCGACGAGTTCGGCATCTGGCGCCGCCAGCGCTTCGTCGCTCCCAAGAGCACGGACACGGTCGATGCCGTCGATGGTGCCGGAAGTGTCGACGCCCCCGCTGCTCCGGGCCTGGAGCCTTCCTACCCCGGGGGCCTGGCCATCGGCAGGGACGGCCGCACCGCGGTCGTGGGCCGCTCGACGGACGAGGACGGCTCGACGATCCACGTGGTCCGCTTCGGCGAGGAGCCGGTGGAGATCTACCGTCACCGGGAGTCGGCGGGCGTCGGCGACCTCTCGCACGACGGCTCCCTGATCGCCGTCGAGCACACCGAGCACGGCGACGCGATGCACTCGGCGCTGCGGGTGCTGCGCCCGGACGGCTCGACGGTCGCCGAGCTCGACGACACCAAGGGCGGCACGGTCGAGCTGGGTCTGGAAGTGCTCGGCTTCGCTCCGGTGGACGGGGACACCCGCCTCCTCATCGGCCATCAGCGGCGCGGCCGTTGGGAGCCGCTGGTGTGGGACGTGGCGACGGGGGAGGAGACGGACCTGGCCCTGGACCTCCCGGGCGACGTGGCGGCCGAGTGGTACCCCGACGGTTCGGCCCTTCTCATCGCCCACAGCTTCGAGGCCCGCAGCGACCTGTGGCGCTACGACCTGGCGTCCCGCGAGCTGGTCCAGGTGCCCACCCCGCAGGGCACGGTCTCCGGGGCGACGGCCCGCCCCGACGGAACCGTGGAGTATCTGTGGTCCTCGGCGGCCGAGCCGTCCGTGGTCCGCTCGACGACGGGCGAGATCGTCCTCGATCCCCCCGGCCTGAAGTCCCCGGGCTCGGTCCCCGTGGAGGACGTGTGGGTGGAGGGTCCCGGCGGCCGCGTCCACGCGCTCATCCAGAAGCCGGCGGGCACGACGGGCCCCCTGCCCACGGTCTTCGACATCCACGGTGGCCCGACCTGGCACGACAGCGACTCCTTCGCGGCGGGCCCGGCAGCCTGGGTGGACCACGGGTACGCGGTGGTCCGGATCAACTACCGAGGCTCCACGGGCTACGGCCGCGAGTGGACGGACGCCCTCAAGCACCGAGTCGGCCTGATCGAACTCGAAGACATCGAGGCGGTCCGGGAATGGGCGGTGACGTCGGGCCTCGCCGACCCCGCCCGCCTGATCCTCACCGGCGGCTCCTGGGGCGGCTACCTCACCCTCCTGGGCCTCGGCACGCAGCCGGACGCGTGGACCCTCGGCATCGCCGCCGTCCCGGTCGCCGACTATGTGACGGCGTACCACGACGAGATGGAAGCCCTGAAGGCGATGGACCGCACCCTCCTCGGCGGCACCCCCGAGGAGGTCCCCGAACGCTTCGAGGCCTCCTCCCCCCTCACCTACGTCGACGCGGTCAAGGCCCCCGTCTACATCTCGGCCGGCGTCAACGACCCCCGCTGCCCCATCCGCCAGATCGACAACTACGTAGCCCGCCTCACCGCCCGCAGCGCCATCCACGAGGTCTACCGCTACGACGCGGGCCACGGCTCCCTGGTCGTCGACGAACGCATCAAACAGGTGAAACTCGAACTCGACTTCGCAAACAGACACCTGCCCCAGTAGGCCCGCCCCCGCCAGAGGCGCGGGGAACTGCGCGCCCAGCCCCCAAGGGCCCGCAGCCAAAAGGCCCCGGCCAACAACAGGAACGAAGCCCCAGAGACACAGGGGCGGAGCCCCGAGGGGTCCGGGGGCGGGGTGCAGGGGCGGAGCCCCGAGGGGTCCGGGGGCGGCGTCCTTTGGCAGGGCGCAGGGGGCGGAGTCCCGCAGGGGTCTGGGGGCGGCGTCCTTTGGCGGGGCGCAGGGGCGGAGCCCCGAGGAGTCCGGGGGCGGCCGTCCTTTGGCGGGGTGCAGGGGCGGAGCCCCGCAGGGGTCAGGGGGCGGAGCCCCCTGGTGGGGTCTGGGGCGGAGCCCCGGAGGGATGGGACGGGTAGGGGCGGCGGGGGCGAAGAAAATCCCCCCCCACCCCGCTCCCCGCGCCAGAGCCAGACACCCCCCGCCCCCGGAGACCAAAAACCTACGTACCCGCCGATTCCCGCCGCCGCCGACCCAACAACTCCGCCAGCCCCCTCCGAGTCGCAGCCAACACCACCCGATCCTCCGCCCGAAGCACATACGTGGCGGGAAGATCCCAGACCAGCCCGGAACCACCCCGCCCGCCCCCACTGCCCCCACCGCCCCCCACGGCGGACACGGGTTCACCACCCCGCCGTCCCCCCGACGCAGCCGTATCCAACGCAAGCACCCGCCACGACCCCGCCCGAAACGCCTCCCCCACAGTCCGCCCCTCCAACTGCGGATGTCCACCCACCACGATGGCCGCGAACAGCAACACCCGCCGCTCCACCGGAATCGCCCCGAGGATCTGCCGCCCCATCATGGCCCCGGCAAACGCGGGCGCGGCCAGATGCGACACGCTACGACTGCGGGTCAGCGCCTGCGGATGCGCGGCCCGCAGGGTCCGGTACACGGCGGTGGCGAAGTCGTCGTCGTACAACCGCAGCACGACCCGCAGATCGGGCCGCACGGTACGGGCGTACAACGCGGCTTCCAGGTTCGTCGTGTCCGCGCTGGTCAGCGCGAGCAGCGCATGCGCCCGATGAATCTTCGCGGCCTCCAGCACACCTTCCTGCGTGACGTCACCCAACACCACCGGCACCCGCAACCGCCGCGCCAGCGCCAGCCCCCGCGCCTCCGGATCGGCCTCGACACACACCACCGGAATGTGCAGCTCACGCAGGCGCGTCAACACCCGCGTCCCGATCTTCCCGACCCCGAGCAGCACCACATGCCCGGACAGCCCCCGCGGCGGCTTGCGCAACGCGGACCCGCTGCGGAACGTACCGAGCGCCTCCAGCACGGCGGCGAGCAGCACAGGCAGCAGCAACAACCCGACGAGCCCGGAGAAGAGCTGAAGAATCTGCCGCCCGATGGGTTCCCCGATGGCGGGGTTGTTGATGGCGAAGAGATCGAGCAGCGTGAGATAGGTCGCCTGCAGCGGGGGCTCCCCGGTGACGAGCATCGACGCGACCGCCAGCCCGACCACACACCCCACCAGCCCGGCGAACGACCAGCGCAGCCGCCGCGACAGCAGCGAGCCGAAGGGCACGACACTGCGCCGCCCCGCGGACGGCGCGGACGCGGCGTACGACACCGTCTCCAGGACGACGGTCCCGCGGCCGGTGGCCGCCGCCACGGCCCGCTCGTCGGGCAGCAGCCGAGGGCCGTGCGACCCGCTGCCTTCCGAACCGTCGGCCCCGGCGGGGTCGTGGGTGGTGGCGGACAGCAGCGCGAGCGTGCACAGCCCGGGATCGGCGACCTCGCCGGGCCCCGGCGGCGGCCGCTCCACCGCCCGCAGCATCAACCCATCGGTCTGGACGACCTTGCTGGTCCCGGCGACGGCGGTCGCGGCGAGCGCCGGCGCGGCGGTGTCGGCATCGGACAACACGGTGGTGGACGCGTCGAACCCGAGCCCCCCGCTCCCCCCGCCACCGTCCCCCTCACCATCGGTCACGGCCATGGCCAACGCCGAGGCCTGATCGAGGAGTTCCTCGATGTGCTGCCCGAGGCGCCGGTTGTAGAGCCGTATGACGAGCCGCAGCCGCGGATTGAGGCGGCGCGCGGTGAGCGCGGCCCGGATGTTGGTCTCGTCGTCGTCATGGACGAGTGCGAGGGCGGCGGCCCGTTCCACGCCCGCCTCGGCGAGTACGGCCTCGGTGAGTTCGGTGGCCTCCAACACCCGCTCGGAACCGGCGGGTTCGGCCGTCCGGTTGGGCGGTCCCTGCGGCCCCTCCCCGTTGCCCGCGGCCCGGTTCACCGCCGCGGACATCCGGTCGAACAGCGTCGAGCCCCGAGCCCGCCCGACCACAGGAGGCCGCACACTGCGCTGGGTGGGCGGCACGACGAGGGTCACCCGTTCGCCGTACACACCCCGCAGTTCGGCGGCCAGCCGGTGCGCCAGGGCGTCGTCCCCGGCCACCACCATGTGCGCGGTCGTGTCGGTCGACGGGCTTTGATACGGAAGGGTCCCCACGAGGAAGAAGAGTGCCGCACTGGGAGGTGTGGTTCCAGAGGGGGCCGACGGGCCGGCACCGCCTCAGCGGCGCGTACGGGCCCGTGCCTCGCGCGGCGGCCGGACGAACTGCAACTCCAGCGCGACCGGAGGTTCGGCGACCCCCGGCCCTCCGGCGGACGCCCAACTCACCAGCTCCTCGGTGCAGTCGTCCCCCATCGCGAACCCGATCCAGGTCGCCCGCGCACCCCGGCGCCGGGCGTCCCCCGAAGGCTGTACGACCACGACATTGGCCTGGTCGCAGGGCCCGAGACAGTCCACGGTCCGCACCACGAACCGGCCCCCGGACGCCTCGGCCCCGGTCCGCAACCGCTCCAGCTGCCAGGCGTGATCGTCTTCGGGATACTTCCGCGGATTGCCACAACAACACCCACGGCAGACGACCAGCGTGCAGGGCCGCGACCCGGCGGCACCGATCGCCACCGTACGAGACCTGTCGGCCGAGGCTCGGTTCAACGGATCGGCTCTCCTTGTCGAACGTACGTCTACTGCCGCAGACGATAGTTGACGAACCCGCAGGCCATAACGCCACGACCTCTTCGTCCACACGGATCGGTCCGCCGCCAGGCAGCTCAGAGGGCCATGGTCAGTCCGAGTTTCCGTAGCGCCGATCTCGCGGCGTTGTGCCCGCACATGCCGTGCACGCCCGCCCCCGGCGGCGTCGCCGCCGAGCAGAGATAGACGCCGGGGATTCCCGTGGCGTACGGATCGGGGGTCAGGCGCGGGCGAAACGCGAGAGAGGCGGGGGAGTTGGCGCCGTTGAGGATGTCCCCGCCGACGTAGTTGGGGTTGTACGCCTCGAGCGCGGCCGGGGAGCGGGCGGTCAGGCCGATGACGCGGTCGCGCAGTCCGGGGGCGTACTGCTCGATGCGCTCCAGGACGGTGGCCGTCGCGTCCCCGTCGTAGCCGTGCGGGACGTGTGCGTACGCCCAGACGGGGTGGACGTCGCCGGCCGAGCGCCCGGGGTCGGCGAGGTACTGCTGGGCGACCAGTACGAAGGGACGCCGGGGCATCCGCCCGCGGGAGACCGCCTGTTCGGCCTCCGCGATCTCCTCCGCGGTTCCGCCGAGGTGAACGGTGCCCGCCGTGCGGCACACCTCGGCACGCCAGGGAACGCCTCCCTCCACTGCCAGGTCGACCTTGTACGCGGCGGGCCCGTGCCGGTAGCGGGTGTACGCGCGCCGGACGCGGGCGGGAAGACGCGGACCGCACACCCTCGCCGCCTCGCGGGGAGCCAGGTCGAGCAGGACCGTGCGGGCGGGGGGAAGGTCCCGCAGGGAACGCACGGGGGTGCCCGTTTCGATGGTGCCGCCGAGTTCGAGGAGACGGGCGGCGAGCGCATGGGCGATGGCCCCCGAACCCCCGCGGGCGACGGGCCAGCCATGACGGTGCGCGGCGGCGGTGAGCATGAGTCCGATGGCGGAGCTGCCCGGGCCGGTGAGCGGGCTCAGCGCATGGGCGGCGACCCCCGCGAACAGGGCCCGGGCCGCTTGCCCGTGCCATCGGCGCAGGGTCCACTGCGCCGGTTGGGCCGCCAGCAGCCCGAACGCGCCCGTGCGGACGGGGTGGCGGGGCAGCGCCGCCAAGGGGCGCATGAGGTCTTCGCTCAGGGCGTCGTAGTGCGCGGTCAGGGGCGCGAACAGCCGACGCCAAGCCGGGCCGTCGGCGCCGAGGCCGCGTGCGGTCGCGTCCAGGTCGCGCTGGAGTACGGCGGCCCGACCGCCGTCGAGGGGGTGGGCGAGGTCGGTCTCGGCGTACTCCCAGCGCAGTCCGTGGCGGTCCAGGCCGAGGGTGCGCAGGTAAGGCGATGCGACGGCCATGGGATGCACCGCGGCGCAGTGGTCGTGGAGCAGGCCGGGCACGGTGACCTCGCCGCTGCGGGTGCCGCCGCCGATGGTGGCCGCGGCCTCCAGGACGGTCACGGAGAGGCCCGCCTGGGCGAGCGTGACGGCACCGGCGAGGCCGTTGGGCCCCGCTCCCACGACGAAGGCGTCGACGGTCACTTCAGCGTGCCCTTGGTGTGCTGGAACCAGCGCAGGTAGCCGGTGTCGGGGGAGCCGAGACCGGTGGCGTCGTCGTAGCCGCGGCGGGCCTGGAGTCCGAAGTCGTGGCCGAGGGTGTAGAGGAGATAGCGCTGTGCGCCCGTGGAGGTGTCGACGGCGGGGCCCTCGTCGCGTACCACGGTGAGAGGTTGCGCGCCGGCGTTCGCGGGCCGGTCGGTGACGTCGTGGAAGACGTGGGCGCGGGACCGGGCAAGGGCGTACAGGAGCGGGTTGGCGAAGCCGAGCCGGTGTCCGGAGGCCTGTTGCGCGTCGGCCTGCACGGCGGCGAAGGCGGGCGCGGCCGCGGACGTGCCGCCGAATCCGACGAGGTGGTAGGCCCCGGCGTCCGTGAGTCCGACGAGGACGGGCAGTGCCCCGTCGCCTTCGAGCGCCACGTCGGGCGTCGTGCGGTGTGCGGTGCCGCCGGGGACGCTGCCGCGCTGGTACCAGGGCTGCGGGAAGTCGCTCGCACCCCCTCCGCCGCCGAAGGCGAAGACGCCGGGGACGGGCCCCCATGCCTTGCCCTTGTCGGTGAGAACGGACAGCCCGTCACCCATGCTGGTCTCCCAGGCGTAGTCGCCGTGCGGGTCGAGGGCGAGGGTGGTGCCGCCGACCGAGGTGACCCACGGGGAGCCGCTGGGGAAGTCGGCCTGGGCCCGGGTGGTCTTCGGATCGCAGTTGACGCCGGTCTGGGCGGCCTCGGGCGAGGAGTCGCCGCAGTCCCCCGCGGCGAAGTAGACGCCGATGCCCTCGGCGGCGGCCTGCTCGAACAGCAGGTTCCAGGCGGCTATGAGGGTGGGGGTGAGGTGCCCGGGACTGGAGTGGATGATCTCGGCCCAGGAGTTGGAGATGACGTCCGCCCGGCGGCCGTCGATGATGTACGACTCGGCGTCCATCAGGTCGTTGTCGAGGCAGGAGTTCGCACCGACGTAGAGGACGTTCGCGTCCGGGGCGAGGCCGTGGGCGAGGTCGATGTCGAGAGCCTGTTCGCCGGCCCAGGTACGCGGGGACGCGCACGCGTCGTCGATGTGCCAGTCGCCGGGAGTGACGTGCCGGCGGTACTGGCCCGGCCGGAAGGCGTGATCGCCGGTGGCCCGGGCGTAGCGGTCGGCGTCGGTGAGCATGTCGGGTGATCCGTAGGCGTCCACGACGGCGATGGTGGAGCCGCGCCCGGTGGCACCCTTGGCGCCCGCGCCGTAGGCGTGGCGGAGCTGGGCGGGGGTGTAGGGGCACGGCGCGTACGTGGCGGTCCTGCCGTACGCCTTGGGCAGACCTGTGGCGGGCTTCTCCCCGAAGTGACCGGAGCAGACCGCGTCGTCGGCGGGTACGTCGAGAGCCGGCGCGGGGGTCGACAGGGGGTGGGCCGCTGCGGGGGTGGACAGGCCGGACACGCCGAGCACGGTGGCGCCGAGGGAGGCGGGCACACTCAGGTCGCCGGCGGGGGCGTCGCTCGTGCCGCGGCCGGTGCGATAGCCGTGCAGGCTCGTGCCGAAGGCCTGCCGGACGGCGCGGGCGGGCCCTTCGATCCCCAGGTAGTGGGAGGTTCGGCCGGTGACGGTGAATCCGGACCCGCCCAGCCATGCCGTGAGGGTCCGGATCTGACGGTCCGTCGGGCCGAAGTGCCGTTGGTATTCCGCCGGGGTGAGGTAGTGCCGGTAGTGCGGGCTGCGGGGGTCGCTGATGTCGCGCAGGAACGCCGCGAGCCCTTGCGGGTCACGGGAGTTGAGGTAGAGACGCGCGCTGACGTGACGACCGGCGGGGACGGGGCCGGTGTCGGCGGTCCGCGTCGCGTATGCGGGCCGGGATCCCACGAGAGGGTGCCGGTCGGCCGCGTGGGCGGCGGGAAGGGAGCCGGCGGTGCCGAGCAGCGCGGCGCAGGCAGCCGCGACGACGGAGCCGCGCAGGCGACGCAGCGGGCGTATGGGGGCATGGAGAGGCACGGGATGCAGACCTTTTGGTGTGGGGGCGCCGGACGGCGCGCAGAGCAGAACGAGGGGGCGCGGCACGGACGTCTGGCCGTACCGGCCCGGTGGCTGCTGAACTGAACGGGATGCCGACAGGGCCTAGGTGCGGACCGTCCGGCCCCGGTACAGCGGGCCCGAGACTCCCTGGAACTCCAGGTCGAGGCCGAGGCCGTCGCGCTCGGCGTGGAGGTGCAGGTGCGGCTCGCTGCTGTTGCCGGAGTTCCCGACCTCGCCGAGCACCTGCCCGACGCGCACGGGGTCGCCGGTGCTCACGGTCACGGTGCCGGGGCGCAGATGGGCGAGCTTGACGATCTCGGCGCCCGTGTCGATCCACACGTGGTTGCCGTACAGGGGTTGGTAGCGGACGGCGCCGGGTTCTTGGTCGTCGATGTGATCGGCGGCGGAGACGACCGTACCGTCGCAGGGCGCGTGCACGGGCTGCCCGTAGATGAGGTAGCGCTCGTTCTTGCCGTGCGTGCCCTGGGTGCGGGCGCGGCGACGCCCGCGCGTCCCGCCCGGGCCGGCCTGGACCACGTCCAGGGCGCCGCGTTGCTCGGGGACGACGAAGTGATGGTTGAGGCTGCGTCCGCCTCCTTGCCCCACGTACCAACTGCCGCCCTGCAAGGGGAAGACGAGGGGCTGGGAGACGGCCGTCCCCCAGCGGTGACGCCGTGCCCGCATCAGGAGTACGCCGAGGACGGCGACCAGTGCGGCCCCCACGACCAGTTCGGGGGCACCGCCCGACGTGGGCAGCCCGGGCAGTCGCCAGGCGGAGGCGAGGGCGACGAGCGCCCCGGCCTCCAGCGGTCGGCGTATCCACCACGGAAACAGGGCGGGGGCACGCCAGCCCTCCACGACCAGGTATCCGGCCGCGACGATCAGCAGGCGACCGCACCAGGCGATCCGGGAGGGGGCCTCCCAGCAGGCGTCGATGCGCACGACGAACAGCAGCACCAGCACGGTCCAGGCCAGAGCCGGGCGCACCCAGTCGGTGCGCAGGCGTGCCGGGCGGTGTGCGCCGGGGGCGATCAGGAGCCCGTCCAGCTCATGGCCGTCCCTGGTGGCGGCGTAGGCGAGGGCCCGCCCCCGGGTGCCTTCGATCACCAGTCCGTCGCGGCTGTCGCGTACGCCGGTGACCTCGCCGACCCGTCCGAGCGTGGTGTCCACGATCTCGTCGAGCCGCTCCCGTCCCACGGCGGCGACCACGCGCGGTGCCAGGCGTTCCCGGTCGGCGGGCCCGGCGGTGAGGAACCGGTACAGGGCGTCCGGCGCGGCGTTCGCCGCTTCGTCGGTCGTGTCACGCATCGGCCGCACCGTCCTGTCCCGCCGTCATGGCCACCGGGGTCATGCCGCGCGCGGGCAGCGGTGACCAACTCCCGCCCAGTACACGTTCCTTGACGGACCGGAAGCGCCGCGCGAGTGACCGGTAGTCCTCGTCGCGCAGGCAGGTGCAGTCCGCGCCGATCATCAGTAGCCCGAAGCACACCAGGCCCATGCAGGCGATGATGCCCAGGTGCATGCCCTCCAGGGCCACCGTGTTGGCCTTCCGGATCCACGGGCGAGCGGACAGGATCGCGAAGGGCAGCGCCAGCTCGATGAAGATCGTGAAGTAGCAGAGGGCGGTACCCACGAAGGCGTTGTTCATCAGGTGCGCGTACGTGGCCGACATCTCGAAGCCGGTGATCCGGCTGATGTAGTACATCGCCACGCCGTCCTGCCACACCTTCCCGGTGATCTTCCAGTAGCCGGCGGTGAAGTACAGCACCGCGGTCTGGAAGACGATGAGAAAGGCGGCGAGGTTGTGCAGCACGGTGGAGGTCGTCGGCCGTTCGTCCGCGCGCATCCGCGCGCGCCGCCGCTTGGCGCCGGGCGCGAAGTAGGCGTTGGAGACGGTGAAGACCATGAACAGGATGAGGATCTGGGCGAGGTTGTCGCCGCCTTCGAGCACATCCTGGTTCCGGTTGTGCAGCGACCACATCATCAGGGCCTGCGCGAGGGTGAGTGCCCGCCCGCCGAAGATCATGAACGCCAGGGCGACCACGATCACCGCGTGATAGGCGATCTCGAACCAGAGCGTGGAATGGCTCCACAGGAAGATCGAGAAGCCCCAGCGCGGCAGCTCGGCCTTCGCCGTGGAGATCGAGTTGTAGGAGTCCGGCCCCCACAGGAAGCGCCGCCGTGAGTAGTCGGACAGGCAGTACAGCAGGGTGGCGAAGCCGATGACGACGCGGAGCGCCGCGACTCCGATGAGCCGGTGCTTCCTGCTCGCGAGGCGCAGCAGCGCGGCGTCCAGCCGCGCCGTGCCGGCCTGCCATCCCCTGCCCATCAGGGCGAACACGCCGGTCACTGCTCCACCCCCGTTACGTAGCCCATCCATGACGTCGCCAGCAGTCCCTTCTCGTGCTCCTTCGGCTTGGGTTCCGCGTACCGCGCCGAGAACGGCACGATGGGACGGTTCTTGAAGATCGCCTGTACGGAGATGATCTCCGCGTCCGGGTAGAGCGCCTTCGCCTGTACGGAGAAGAACCGCTGCATCTCCTCGAAGTCCGGCTTGAACTGGTCGTCGAGACGCTTGCGGGCGTCCTCCCGTTCCGTTGCCGGAAGTTTCTGGATCTTGTTCGCGATACCCGCGTACCGGTTGGCCACGGCGTCGAACGCGAGAAGCACGCCGGGGAGTTTCGTCGGGTTCACCCGGAATTCGCGCGGAGATCGGTCGATGGCCTGCTCGATCTCGACGGGGCTCGACTCCACGGTCTTGCCCGAGCCGGGGAGCGTCATCCGGGCGCGCAGGTACACGAAGTCGTTGTTGCTGCCGGGGGTGGGTCCGAAGAGCTGCCAGTCCTGCCAGAAGTACGGCTCCATGAAGGCCATGACGGGGCCCTTGACACGGTCCTTCGCCGGGGAGTCGGGGGCGTTGTACACCAGGCAGCACAAGCAGTACACCGCCACGGCCACGAGGGCGGCCAGCGCGCTGACCCGTACCTTCGCCGGGAGCGCCCCGCCCGCTGTCCGGGGTGCGCCCTCCGATGCGCGCGAGCGCGCGAGAACTCTCATCGCTGTCCACATCCAGGTGGGGCCGACGTCCAGGTCGGTCATGTCGGAAAAAAGGGATGGATTCACGCGACGCTGTGTGCCGGGGCGGGGCGCCCCGCCCCGGCACCGGGGGGCGATGCGGTGTCGGTGGACACCCGACACCGCATGTCACTTCGCACCGCTGGTCATGCGGTGGCTCACGTCATCCGGCACCGATCGTCGGTCGATGCCGCATGCCACGCGGCTCCGCCGGCCGGGCGGTGCCGTGGCTTCCCCCTGCGCCGAGGGTCAGTCGGCGCCACAGGTCACGCGGCGCCGGTGGTCGGCCGACGCCAGTGGGTCCTTAGCTGCCGCACGTCGTGCGGCGGTGTGTAACACCTGACGCAACCAGGTCAGTTGGCGTCGTAGGCGGTGTCGCCCGGTATCACTCCGTGCAGCGACTTGCCGCTGAGAGCGGGACCGCCGCTGGAGGACGACGAGGACTCGCTGGACGACGAGGAGTCGCTGGACTTCGGGAGCTTGGTCGTGAACTTCGCGACCTGCTCCGTCGCCTTGACGACCGTCGCCGCGGCGACGCTCTGGGCGATCGCGTGCCAGAACTGCGGCTGCGCACCCTTGCTGAGGACCTGGGCGGTGGTGACCGAGTGCTGGGCGGCGGCCTTGTGCTGCGGCAGGGAGGCAGCCGACGCGCTGGAAGTGGTGAGACCCGCGGTGCCGACCGCGGCGAGAGCCGCGATCACCGCACCGGCGACGGCACGCTTGCCGTTCATGGTGATTCCCTTCGAGTGGTGGAAATTTCAGCTGGGTGCGCGAATCGATTCGCAGACAAGTGCGCACTTTTCTCCATGGCTCATCGCGGCATGCAAAGGCCTTGAGTAACCGGGGAGTGAGTTCATGCTAGCCACGACTCGGCGCGACACTCAACGAAATATATGACCGTGAAGCGGAGTTAAGTCCTCCAACCTCAGATAAAGCTCAATTGGCCTCAGGTGAAGCTCAAATCGAGAGGGTTTATTGCCACCCGTACTCTCCGCGAGGCTTCAAGGTAATGGCCGTGCTGCGGAATCTTTACTCTGTGATGGGTTCTTCGGGAGGAAACTAAACCCGCGCTAACGCAGCCCTCAATGGACTGGCAGGACAAGGAAATAAGGCCTGCTCGGCCTCTATGGTTTGGAGCGTGAAAGAGCGTTATAGGAACGGACGGCCATGGGTTCCGACAGCGGCGGGGCACATCTGCCGGCTGATCGGTGTCCTGGACCTGGTGAGTGCCCTCTTCCCGGGCTTCCGGCACTCCCGGGTGCACAGCTGGCTCGGTGACCTTCCCGGCGGGGTGAGCACGCTGGCGGCGGTGGGCCAACTGACGAGCGGACTGCTGCTGGTCCTGCTGGCCCACGCGCTGCGCCGCCGCAAGCGTCGCGCCTGGCGCGCGGTGGTGGTGCTGCTTCCGACGAGCGCGGCACTCCATCTGCTGCACCGCCATGAGCTGCCCCAGGCGCTCATCGCGCTGGTCCTGCTGGGGCTGATCCTGGTCCACCGGCGCGAGTTCTACGCCAAGGCCGACCCGCGCACCCGCCTGAGAGCACTTGCCAGCTTCCTCGGCCTGGGCGGGCTCAGCGTCCTGCTCGGCCTGCTCGTCGTCAGCGTCCACCCGTCGAGCGAGCACCGGTCGTACACCTTCCCGCAACGGCTGGAGCACGTGCTGTACGGGCTGTTCGGCGTCGAGGGGCCGGTCAGGTACACCTCCGTCCGGGTCGCCGATCTGGTGGGCTACTCGCTGGGCGCACTGGGCCTGTTGACCGCGCTGACCAGCGCTTGGCTGGCACTGCGCCCGGAGACGCCGGAACCGGAACTGACCGCCGAGGACGAGTCGCGTGTGCGGGCGCTGCTCGACCGCTACGGCGCCCGCGACTCCCTGGGCTATTTCGCATTGCGGCGCGACAAGAGCGTGGTGTTCTCCCCCTCGGGCAAGGCGGCGATCGCCTACCGGGTGGTCTCGGGCGTCATGCTGGCCTCGGGCGACCCGCTCGGAGACGTCGAGGCCTGGCCCGGTGCGATCAACGCCTTCATGACCGAGGCCCGCGAGCACGCGTGGGTGCCCGCCGTGGTGGGCTGCAGTGAGACCGGCGGGGAGATCTGGGCCCGGGAGACCGGGCTGGACGCGCTGGAGCTGGGCGACGAGGCGGTGGTCGACACGGCCGACTTCTCGCTGTCCGGACGGGCCATGCGCAACGTCCGGCAGATGGTGAAGCGGATCGAGCGGGGCGGCTACGTCTGCCGGGTCCGCCGGGTCGCCGAACTGAACGAGACGGAGCGGCAACGGATCGGTGACGCCGCCGCACGCTGGCGGGGAACCACCGTGGAGCGCGGATTCTCCACCGCGCTGGGCCGGTTCGGCGATCCCGCGGACGAGGAGTGCGTCGTCGTCACCGCCCACAAGGCCCCCGATGAGGCGGCGGAGGAGGACCCGGCCGGCGACGACCTGAAGGCGATACTGCACTTCGTGCCCTGGGGGCCTGAGGACATCTCCCTGGACCTGATGAGACGCGACCGCTCCGCCGACCCCGGCCTCAACGAGCTGCTGATCGTCGCGGCCTTGCAGGCGGCGCAGCAGATGGGCGTGCGTCGCGTGTCACTGAACTTCGCGATGTTCCGCTCGGCCCTGGCCAGGGGCGAGCGACTCGGCGCAGGACCGGTGCTGCGCGTGTGGCGCGGACTGCTGGTCTTCTCCTCGCGCTGGTTCCAGATCGAGTCGCTCTACAAGTTCAACGCCAAATTCCAGCCGCGCTGGGAGCCGCGGTTCCTGGTGTATCCGCGGGCACGCGATCTGCCCAGGATCGGGCTCGCCGTCATGCGGGCGGAGGCGTTCATCACCCTCGAACTGCCCCGGGCCGCACGCGCCAGGCGAACCACCACCCTCACGCCCGCCGAGGACGTCCGGCCCGCGGTCTGAGGCGGCGGAACGGACGTCCCCGGGTCGGGCGTGTGAACCTCTACGAGACCAGCGGAAGGGCTGCCTTGTCCTCGAGCCAGGAGGCCCGGGAGAGAACGGCCCGCTGCACCTGCCGGAGCCGCAGGCTCGGTTCCATGCCGAGCCCTTCGACGAGCTTGTTCCGGAGGGTGTTGTAGACGCCGAGTGCATCGGCGGTGCGGCCACTGCGGTAGAGAGCCACCATCAGATAGAGATAGAGGTTCTCCCACAACGGCTGGTCCGCGACCAGACCGTAGGCCTCACTGATCACCCAGGCGTTCCGGCCGAGCCGCAGTTCGGTTTCCACCCACAGCTCGTGCGCGGAATTCCGCTTCTCGTCCAGCTGGTGGCCCAGATCGTCCAGCATGGGCAGGCCGCGGACGTCGGCGAGGGCAGGCCCGCGCCACAGCGCGATGGCGGAGGCCAGCAGCTCCGAGGCCTCCGCCGTCCGGCCGATGGCGTTCAGCTGGTGGGCCCTTGTCACATCGGACTCGAAACGGCGCAGGTCCAGTTCGTGCCGCCGGCCCAGGTCGAGGACGTAACCGGGAGCCCGCGTGGCAAGGACGGCCGGGTCCGCGCCCAGTGCCAACAGGTGCTTGCGCAGCCGGGATACGTAGACCTGCAGAGCGGTGGCCGCGGTGCGTGGCGGGTTGTCCGCCCAGAGGAGGTCGGTCAATTGCCGGGTGGAGACGACTCGCTCGGCGTTCAGGCACAGCAGCGCCAGCAGCGCCCGCTGTTTGAGGGCGCCGGGACCCTGTGTGACGGAGCCGTCGGCCGCCGTGATCTCCAGCGGCCCGAGTATGTGGAAGTCCATTTCTATCCCCCGTGGGCGTGTTTTCCATGACGGCAGGTTGGTCAATCCCGCCGAAGGATGATCTTCGGTGGCGCGCCGGACGCCAGGCAAGTTCGAGGTCTCCCTTTTACCGAGAATTGGCTGGACTCTCACCGCGACTTGAGCCCCGGGGCGACCGGGCCGATCGGATGTGACGTACGCCATCGTTGTGGAATATGTACTGCGGGACGCATGAAATGCGGCTGGTCCGGCGTATGGGGGAGTTTAGCGGTGCGGTCTAGTCTCTGAAATGTCTGCACAACGTGATTTACGGGGGAAAGAGTTGGACGGCACACGTCTGCCAATTTCGGCTGCCCAGCATGAGATCTGGTTGGCCGAGCAGTTGAACCCGAGAGGGCAGCAGTCTCGCATCGGTGAATACCTGGAGATCCGCGGACCGATCGACGCGGAGAAGTTCGAAGCCGCACTCCGGCGGACCATCGCCGAGGCCGAACCCTTTCAGACACGTTTCGGCGAATGCGAAGGCGTGCCCTGGCAGATCGCCGACCTGGCCGATGACTGGGTCTTCCCCGTTCTCGACGTCAGCACCGAGGACGATCCCATGGCGGCGGCCGAGGCCTGGATGCGCGCCGACCTGGCCCGTCGGCTGCCGCTGTCGACCGGTCCCCTCTTCTCGTACGCCCTGTTCCGACTCGGACCCGAACACTTCGTCTGGTACCTGAGTGCTCATCACATCCTGGCCGACGGGCACAGCGGCGCACTGGTCTCCCTCAGGGTCGCCGAGCTCTACAGTGCCGCCGTCGCAGGCCGCGACCCGGCGCCGGCACCGTACGGCAGCCTGCGCACGCTTCTGGAGAACGAGCGCCGGTACCGGGAATCGGACGCGTGCGCGGCCGACCAGGCCCACTGGGGCGACCGGTTCGCCGAGGCGCTGAGGCCGACCCGGCTGGCCGGCACCCCGTCCGGCACCCCGGACCACAACCTGACCGAGACGGGCCGGCTCTCCGCCGCCGAGACCACCCGGCTCCGTACCGCGGCGCGGCAGGCGCGCACGCACTGGTCGGTGCTGCTGATCGCCGCCACCGTCGCCTACCTGCACAAGACGACAGGGGAGCGGCACGTGGTCCTCACCCTGCCGGTGGCGGCCCGGCCGGACGCCGAACTCCGCACGGTGCCGGTCATGCTCTCCAACACCCTTCCGCTGCATGTGGAGGTGCGCCCCGAAGAGTCCGTGCTCGACCTGATACGCAAGGTCTCCGGGGAGTTCCGCCGACTGCTCCGGCACCAGCGCCACCGGGGGGAGTCGCTCTCCCGGTCATTCGGACTGCGCCCGCAGGAGAGCTTCCTGACGGGTCCTCAGGTCAACATCATGTCCTTCGACTACGACCTGGAATTCGCCGGGCACCGGGCCGAGGCGCACAACCTCACCCAGGGACCGGTCGACGACCTCTCCGTCACGGCCTACGACCGCTCCGACGGCTCCGGACTGCGGATCGACCTGGTCGGCAATCCCGAGTTGTACCGGCCCGAGGGACTGGCCGCCCACCACCGCCGTTTCCTGGCACTGCTCAGGGCGTTCACCGCGCCAAAGGCCCAGGAGCGAGCGGTCGGTCTGATCGACCTGGCCACCGAGGAGGAGCGCGCCGAACTGCTCGCCGAGTCCCGCGCCAACCGCCTCAAGCACCACGAGACCACGCTGCCCGAACTGTTCGCCGCCCAGACGGCACGCACCCCCACGGCGACAGCCGTGCTGGACTGCGACGGACGGGCCGTGACCTACCGCGACCTCGACCTCGCGTCGAACCGCCTCGCCCGGCTGCTGATCGCCGAAGGCGCCGGCCCGGACCGGATCGTGGCCCTGGCGGCGTCCCGGTCGGCCGACATGGTCGTCGCCCTGCTGGCCATCCTGAAGGCCGGAGCCGGGTACCTCCCCGTCGACCCGGAGTACCCGGTGGAGCGGATCGCCTTCATGCTGCGGGACTCCGCGCCCGCGCTGCTGCTCACCACCACACGGGTTCTCGCCGGCCTGCCCGAGACCGGCGTCCGTACCCTCGTGGTCGACGGGTCCGAGACCGCCGAGGCACTACGACACCGGTCCGGTGCCGCGGTGGACGACCGGGACCGGCTCGGCCGGCTGGAGCCGTGGCACACCGCGTACGTCATCTACACCTCGGGCACCACCGGGACTCCCAAGGGCGTGGTGATGCCCACCGGCTCCCTGGTCAACCTGCTCAGGTGGCACAACGACGACCTTCCGCGGGTTCCCGACTCCAGGACGGCCCAGTTCACCGCACTCAGCTTCGACGTGTCGGTGCAGGAGATCACCTCGGCGCTGCTCTTCGGCAAGACCCTGGTCATTCCGGACGACGACGTCCGACGCGACCCGGACCGCCTGGCCACGTGGCTGGACGAGCAGCGGATCAACGAACTCTTCGCACCCCACCTGGTGATCGAGGCGGTCTGCGAGGCCGCGGTCGCACAGGACCGGGACCTTCCCGCGCTGCGGGTGCTCGCCCAGGGCGGCGAGGCCCTCGTACCCAGCCGCGCCGTCCGGGAGTTCTGCCGCCGGGTGCCGAACCGGCGACTGCACAACCACTACGGTCCTTCCGAGACCCATCTGGTCACCGCCTACACCCTGCCGGCCGACACCGCCGACTGGCCCTCCCCCGTGCCGATCGGCCGGCCGATCCCCAACGTGTCGGGGCACGTCCTGGACGGTGGACTGCGTCTGGCGCCGCCGGGTGTTCCGGGCGAGCTCTACCTGGCCGGTGAGGCACTCGCCCACGGCTACCTCAATCGTCCGGCCCTGACGGCCGAACGCTTCGTGGCCGACCCCTTCGGCGAGCCCGGGAGCCGGATGTACCGCACGGGCGACCTGGTCCGCCGCCTGCCCGACGGCGATCTGGAGTACCTGGGCCGTACCGACCACCAGGTCAAGATCAGGGGTGTCCGGATCGAACCGGCGGAGGTCAGGGACGCCGTCGCCGGCTGTCCGGGCGTCACCCAGGCCGAGGTCGTCGTCCGTGACGACCCCTCGGGAGCCGCTTGTCTGATCGCCTATGTGGTGACGCAGGGCGGGGGAGCACCGGCTCCGGCGGCCGTCCGCGAGCATGTGGCGGAGCGGCTGCCCAGGCACATGGTGCCGGCCGCCGTGGTCGTGCTCGACGCGTTCCCGCTGACCCCCAACGGCAAGCTCGACCGCCGGGCCCTGCCCCGACCCGACTTCACCGCGGCCACCCCCACCCGTGCCCCGCGCACCACGCGGGAGAAGGCCCTGGCGGGGCACTTCGCCGAGGTGCTGGGAGTGGCCCGGGTCGGCGTGGAGGACGACTTCTTCCAGCTCGGCGGCCACTCGATGCTGGCGGCCCGGCTGCTCGCCCGGATCCGGGCCGACTTCCGGGTGGATCTGAGCGTCCGGGACCTGTTCGAGGCCCCGACGGTGGCGGCACTGGACCGCCGGATGACCGCCGCGGCTGCCGACGAGGGGCCCCTGGCACCGCTGCTGCCGCTGCGCCGTCGGGGCGGCCGTCCGCCGCTGTTCTGCTTCCCTCCCGCTGCCGGCATCAGCTGGTCCTACCAGGGCCTGCTCCGCCATCTAGGGCCCGACCAGCCGGTGTACGGCCTGCAGGCGCGCGGGCTCACGGACTCCGGCCGGATGCCCGGCAGCGTCCAGGAGATGGCCTCCGACTACCTGGAGCAGATCCGGGCCGTGCAGCCCAACGGGCCCTACCACCTGCTCGGCTGGTCCTTCGGCGGGCTGGTGGCGCATGCCGCGGCGACCGCCCTGGAGATGGCGGGCGAACGGGTGGAGCTGCTGGCCGTGCTGGACTCCTACCCCTGCCCGAGCACCGTGGGACCGGTGCCCGAGATCGATGAACGCGCCTTCGTCAGGCTTGTGTTCGGCGGCACCGAGCAGCTGCCGGACGAGGTGCCGGCCAGGTGTCTGCACGAGGTCTTCCTGCACGACCTGCGTCTGATGACCTCGTTCACACCCGGCCGCTTCCGGGGTGATCTGCTCTTCTTCGCCGCCGCGCTGTCCGACCCGGCCGACCCCTATGAGGCCGGCCGCACCTCCCCGCAGGCCTGGCGGGCGTACGTGGACGGCGAGATCCGCACGCATGACGTGACGGTGACCCATCACCGCATGACCACGCCCGAAGCCCTCGCGCAACTGGGGCCCGTACTCGCCGATCACCTGCACAGAGCGGCCCTCGGCCGCGACTCCGTGGGGAGCTGAACCCGTGCCGAACCCCTTCGACGACCCGAACGGGACCTATCTGGTCCTGGCCGACGGGAAAGGCCACCACTCGTTGTGGCCGTCCTTCGTCGACATCCCCGCCGGCTGGGCCGTCGCCCGTCCCGCCGGCACCCGCCAGGAGTGCCTGGACCACATCGACCATCACCCGGCCGACCGACAGGAGCACGAAACCACATGACCACGACACTGAGTGACGAAGCAGCGAACGACATCGAGGAACTGGCACGCATCCGTGCGCTGGTGCGGCACGGCATCGACGGCCGCGAGGACCACCACGGGCCGAGGCTGCTCCGGCGCCTCGCCGAGGACCGGCAGGGCGGACCGTACGGGCACTTCTCGGTGCGCCCCTACGGCCCACTGCTGGGTGCGCAGATCGAGGGCCTGAACCTGTCCGAACCGCTGGCCCCGGAGGTCTTCGAGGAACTGGACCGTGCCCTGCTGGAGTGGAAGGTCCTCTTTTTCCGCGGGCAGGAACTCACCCACGAGCAGCAGCGGGCCTTCGCCGCCAACTGGGGCGAGATCGACCAGCACCCGTTCCTGCCCAAGGGCGCCTCCCAGGACGTCGTCCGCCTGGAGAAGGGCGCTGCCAACCCCGGCTTCGAGAACGTCTGGCACCACGACTTCCCCTGGATCCCCAACCCGCCGCTCGGCGCGGTCCTGCGGATGGTGGAGATGCCCGAGGCCGGGGGCGACACGCTCTTCGCCGACACCGGGGCGGCCTACGACAACCTGCCCGACGAGGTGAAGAGGCGCCTGGAGGGCCTGCGGGCGGTGCACGACTTCACACCGTCGGCGAACTACCGCGACCTGCTGACGGACGAGCAGCGCCGGCACTTCCAGGAGTTGTTCCCGCCCGTCGCCCATCCGGTGGTGCGGACCCACCCGAGGACAGGACGCAAGAGCCTCTTCGTCACCTCCATCTTCACCACCCACATCGAAGGGCTGGAGCCCGCGGAGAGCGAGGAACTGCTGCGGTACCTGTTCCGGCAGGTCCAGTACCCCGAGTACCAGGTGCGTTTCCGCTGGCAGCCGGGAGACGTGGTGTTCTGGGACAACCGCGCGGTGCAGCACTACGCCACGTCCGACTACTACCCCCACCGTCGTGTCGTGGACCGTGCGGCCATCGCCGGTGACCGGCCGTTCTGAGGTGGCCGCCCGCACGGCCGTCGTGAGCGGCGGCACCCGCGGCATCGGACTGGAGCTGTCCAGGCGGCTCAGCGCCCTGGGTTACCACGTCCTCGCCCTTTACCGGGGAGACGAGCGGGCGGCCCGTGCGGCCGCCGGGCAGCGCGGAGACGGCATCGAAGCCGTGCGGATCGACCTGACCCGCCCGGCCGAGGTCCGGGCGGGCTGCGAGCGCATCCTCGCCGCCCACGGCGCACCGCACGTCCTGGTGAACAACGCCGGTGTCAACCGGGACCGGCCCTTCCTGGAACTGACCGACGAGGACTGGGACCAGGTGATCGCCACCAACCTGTCCGGGCCGTTCCACCTCACCAGGGCGCTGGCCCCGGCGATGGTGGCGGCGGGCCGCGGATCGATCGTGAACATCGGCGCGACCACCGCCATCCGGCCGCGGCCGAACGGGGCCAACTACTGCGCCAGCAAGGCCGGGCTGCTCCAGCTCACCCGGTGTCTGGCGCTGGAACTCGCGCCGGCGGTCCGGGTCAACGCGCTGATCCCCGGTTTCACCGACACACCCGAGGTCGTCGAGCGGTACCGGCTGGACGAGGCGGAGCCACGCCGGCGCGTTCTCGGCCAGATCCCGCTCGGGCGGATCGGCACGGTGACGGACGTCGCCGACGCCCTCGAATTCCTGGTGACCGATCGGAGCCGCTATCTCACCGGCCAGCAACTGGTCGTCGACGGCGGCCACTTCATGGGCTGAGCGCCACCGCGCCGGGCCCGTCCTCAACACAGCGAGAGAAGCGAAGAATTGATGAGCGAGGAACAGATCGACCGCTACCACGAGGACGGTTTCCTCCTGGTGGAGTCCGCACTCACCGCCGCCGAAGTGGCGTCCCTGCGTACGGCGTTCGAGCGCGACTGCGAGGTCCCCGGACCCCAGCGGATCGTCGAGGACGACGGTGCCGCGGTGCGGGCCGTCTACGCCTCCCACCAGCGCCAACCGGAGTACGCCGCACTGCTGCGTGACCCCCGGGTCCTGGGACCGGTCCGGCAGTTGCTGACCGAGGACGTCTACCCCTACCAGTTCAAGATCAACGCCAAGCCGGCCTTCGGAGGCGAACGCTGGTCGTGGCACCAGGACTACGTCGCCTGGCGGATTGCCGACAACCTGCCCGCCCCCCGCCAGATCAACGTCGGTGTCTTCCTCGACGACGTGGACGAGTTCAACGGCCCGGTCATCTTCGTCCCCGGCTCCCACCACGCCGGCCTGGTGCGCGACGACCGCCGCCAGGGGGCCAAGTCCGAGCTGCACCTCGACCCGGACGACATCGCGCTCACCGCCGAGCAGCTCGCCGACCTGGTGGCCACGCACGGCATGACCAGCCCCAAGGGACCGGCCGGCTCGCTGGTCTTCTTCTCCCCCGAGATCGTGCACGGTTCGGCTCCGAACATGTCCCCGTTCCCCCGTCGGCTTCTCATCGCGACCTACAACGACACCACGAACCTGCCGAGCTGGCCCGGTGAACCACGCCCGGACCACGTGGTCCTGCGCGACACCCGGCCGCTGGTGCCCCTCGAGGAGACGTTCCTCGCATCCCTCGACGGAGCCGCACGATGACCGCACGACCCGTACCGCGGTCGCGTGCCCTGGTCCTGGAGGAGTTCGACCAGCCCCTGAGGCTGCGGGAGTTCGACCTGCCGCCGGCCCCTGCGGGCGGGCTGGTGGTGGCCTGCGGTTACGGCGGGGTGTGCGGAACCGATCTGCACCTTCAGAAGGGCCACCTCGCGGTGCCCACCCCGCTGGTGCTCGGCCACGAAGGTCTCGGCGTGGTGCAGGAGCTGGGCCCCGGCACCGGCGTGGACGCGGCCGGCCGGCCGCTGCGGGTGGGGGATGCGGTGATGTGGGCCTCCTCCATCGCCTGCGGCGTCTGCGTGCCCTGCCGCCAGTACCGGGAGCCGACGCTGTGCGAGCAGCGCCGCACCTACGGCGTGAACCGCTCCACGGCGGAGGAACCGGCTCTTTCGGGGGCCTGGGCCGAGCACATCGTGCTGCGTCCGGGGACCACGGTCGTCAGGCTCGACCCGGGGGTCGATCAGGTGGCCGCGATGTCTTTGGCCTGTGCCGGTCCGACGGTGGTGCACGCCCTCCACGAGCGTCGGCCGGTCCGGCTGGGCGAGACGGTCCTGGTCCAGGGCAGCGGGCCGGTGGGCCTCGCGGCCGCGGCACTGGCCCAGCTCTCCGGCGCGGGCAAGGTGATCATCGTGGGCGGCCCCGCCGAGCGGCTGCGACTGGCGGCCGAGGCCGGCATCGGCGATGTGCACATCGACATCGCCGGCGCGGCAACACCCCAGGAGGTGCCGGCCGAGGTGCTGGAGGCGACCGGGGGGCTCGGCGCCGATCTGGTGATCGAGTGTGCGGGAGTGCCCGCAGCGGTGGCCCAGGGTCTCTCCCTGGCCCGGCGCGGGGGCTCCTACCTGGTGATCGGCCAGTACACGGACGCCGGTGACACGGTGCTCAACCCGCACCAGATCGTCTTCCGGCAGCTGGACGTGATCGGTTCCTGGGCGTTCTCCGGAGCGCACCTGGTCGAGTACGTGAAGCTTCTCCCGGCACTGACGGCGCGCTTCGATCTCGCCCGGCTGGTGACGGTGTTCCCGCTGAGCGACCATGCCGAGGCGCTGGCACGGGTGTCCGACGGATCGGTGATGAAGGCGGTCTTCACCGGCTGAGCGGTGCAGGTGTCGCGCTGAAGGGGTTCCACCCGGGCCACCGGGAGGAACCCCTTCGTCCTGCCTCAGCCGTGCAGGACGGGCGCTGCCGTCTTCTCCGCGTCGGTCGCGGCGGACGGGCCGGTGTCCTGGCGGGGAGCGTCGATGAGGGTGAAGGCGGCCAGCGCGGCGATGCCGAGGATCGACACGGCCCACCAGGTCGCGACCGTGTACCCGTGGACGGCGGCGTGATTGGCGTAGCCGGTCCTGCCGAGGGACCGGGCCTGCCGAAGGTGCCGGGCGGCCCAGCGGTGGCCCGAACTGCTCGCGACGGTGTTCAGCAGCGCGGTCCCGATCGAACCGCCGACCTGCTGCGAGGTGGAGACCATGGCGGAGGCCACGCCGGCGTCCTGCGGCTGCACGTGGTGTGTGGCCAGACTCGTCGCGGGCATGAAGGCCGTCCCCATGCCGAGCCCGAGCAGCACCTGGGCGGGCAGCACCACAGAGACGTACGAGCTCTCGACCCGGAGCTGGGTCAGCATCAGGATGCCGAGGGCGGAGACCAGGAAGCCCGTGCCCATCAGCAGCCGGGGCGGCAGCACGTTCATCAGCCGGGAGCCGATCTGGGTGGACCCGGTCACCATGCCGACGATCATCGGGAGGAAGGCGAGTCCGGTGGCGAAGGGGGTGTAGCCCTTCACGACCTGCAGGTAGTAGGTGAGGAAGAGGAAGAGGCCGAACATCCCGATGACGGACAGCCCGAGGGAGAGGTACACCCCGCCGCGGTTGCGGTCGGTGACGACCCGCAGGGGAAGCAACGGCGTCGCGACCCTACTTTCGACCACGACGAACACGGCGAGCAGGAGCACCGCGGCGACCAGCAGGGTCACGGTGACGTGCGCGTGCCACCCGTGCGTCTCGGCCTGTGAGAAGCCGAGGACGAGCGAGACCAGACCAGCGGTCGCCAGCAGGACTCCGGGAATGTCCAGCCGGGACCTCGGGGGCCGATCAGCGGGTTCGCGGATCACGGTCACGGCGCCGACGATCCCGGCGACCGCGAAGGGGATGTTGACGTACAGCGCCCAGCGCCAGCTCAGATACTGCGTGAGCACACCGCCGAGGATCAGTCCGAGCGCGCCGCCGCCACCGGAGACGGCACCGTAGATGCCGAACGCCTTGGCACGCTCTTTCGGTTCACTGAACGTCACGGCCAGCAGGGACAGGGCGGCCGGCGCCAGCAGAGCCCCGAACACTCCCTGCAGCGCGCGGGCGGCCAGCAGGGTCGCCGTGCCGACCGCCGCACCGCCCAGCGCGGAGGCTCCCGCGAAGCCGACGAGGCCGACGATGAACATACGGCGGCGCCCGGCCAGGTCGGCGATGCGGCCGCCGAAGAGCAGCAGCCCGCCGAAGGCCAGCGAGTAGGCGGTGATGACCCACTGGCGGTTGCCGTCGGAGATGCCGAGGTCGTGCTGCGCCGACGGCAGGGAGATGTTGACGACCGTGGTGTCGAGAACGACCATCAGCTGGGCAAGTGCGATGAATATCAGCGCTTTCCAGCGCCGGGAGTCTGCCCGTCGGGCGTCCGGACGGGGCGGCGTCCCTTGCATCGTGTGATCCCTCGCGGAAGTAGGGGGAACCGGGCGCCGGCCCGTGACCGGTGCCCCTGACGTCAAGCCATGTGCGGGGTGATGCCCGCGCGCCCTATGACTCCGGCTCCGGGGCCGCTGACTCCGGCTCCGGGGCCGCGGGGGTCGGCGCGATGCCGAGTTCGGGCAGGATCGCCGAGAGCGTCGCGACCGCGGCCTCCAGCGCTTCCCGCGCACCCGGTCCCTCGCCCGCCGTCCGCGCGAGGATGCCCTCACGGATGGCGAGCAGGGTGGCCGCGACCCCGCCGACCGGCGCGACCCCGCGGGCCACCCCGGGACAGCACCGCTGGAGCAGCTCTGCCAGGGCGTCCCGGACGGTTCGGTCGTGTTCGTCCAGCTTGGCGCCGAGCCGCGGATCCCTGGCGGCGTGGATGCGGAACTCCAGGAACAGCAGGATCCAGTTCCGCTCCAGCGCGTCGACCTCCAGCAACGCCCGGGCCACGCCCTCGGCCGAGACGGCACCGGGCCCGTCGAGCAGCCGTTCCAACTGGTCGAGACGGTCCGCCGAGTGGCGATCGAAGAGCGCGAGGACCAGGTCGTCCTTGCCGCGGAAGTTGGAGTAGAACGCGCCTCGCGTGTATCCCGCGGCGGCACAGAGGTCCTCGATCGTCGTCTGGGCGTAGCCGTGCTCCACGATGACGCGTTCAGCCGACTCCAGCAGCCGCGCACGGGTGTGCACGCGGCGGCGGGGCGGGCGGGTCTCTCGTCCGGGCAGGGCGTCTGGTGTACTCACGGATTCACGATACACAGTGTATTGAATGCGCTGTGTATTGAATGCGTCATATATTTAGTTCATCGTGTACCGAACTCGGGAGCCGGGTCTGTGGAGTCCGGACCTGCCCCTGTGCTACAGGGGCAGGTCCGGCGGGCTTCAGCTGACGGCGTACGCGTTGTACACCGTGGTCGTCGAGCTGTCGCCGTGGGTGTCGGTGACCGTCGAACGCAGGCCGACGTGGCCGGAGGCCGGGTTGTGGACGGCGATGGACCACTTGCCGCCGGACAGCTTCGCGGTGGCGGCGTGCCAGTGGGTGCCGTTGTCGGTGGTGTACCAGGCATGCACGGACTTCACGCTGTCCGACAACTGACGCACCGTGCTGTCGTCCGAGCCGTTGCGCTGCATACCCAGGGCGATGGTCGTGGTCGACCCAGGAGCCGCCTGGTTCCTGCTGTTGAGCGCTTCGGGCCAGAACCGGGTGATGTAGTCCCGGATCTGCTGGTTCTTGCTGGGATCGGCGTAGAAGTGCAGGCTGAGGCTGGAGCTGGTCGACAGCGAACCGGACGGCAGGCTGCGATGACCGGTTTCATTGAGCGTGTACCAGCCCGCACCGGGGATCCGGGGGTGCCCGTCGACGTCCTCCCCTGGCGCGTAGTTGTGCGAGTAGAGCGTCTTGCCCGCGTGGGTCAGCTTCACGGTGCCGCCTGCCAGCGTCCCGCCGGCAGGAAGGGTGGGGTCGGCGAACATGTTGATGGACCCGACGTACAGCTGGTGGTACCAGGTGTTGGGCAGTCGCCCGCCAGGCCCCCAGACCGCGTGGCCGAGGGCCAGCGAGGTCGTCTTGCCGGCGGCGTACTCGTGGAACCCGTCGTAGATGAAGTCACGGCTCTGCTGGCCCACGTTCCACTCGCCCGGCGGGAGGTGGACGCTGAAGGAGTTGGGCAGGTCACGTTGGAACCAGAGCGAGTTCGTGGACATCGAGCAACCGCCGCCGCCCGTCGACTGGTAGCTGAACGAGAACTGCGCCTGTCCGCTGTCGGGGCCGGAACGGGCAGACACCTTGAGGGTGGTCAGCCCGGACTTCTTGAGTGTCGCGGACACCCCGGACGGCACGCCGCCCCTGTGCGTGGCGGAGGCCAGCCAGAAGTCCCCGCCGGTCGCCGACTGCGGCTGGTACGCGGTGCCGTAGGACACCTCGTACGCCTTGCTGCTCGTCGGGATGACGTACAGGTCACCCGCCTGCGCCGAAATGCCCATGGTGGCGGGGCTGTTGTCGGAGGCGCAGACGTACGCGCTGACCGTGTGGTCGTATCCGCTGCCCGGTTTCGGGCTGAGCGAGACGTTGACCGGGCGGCCCTTCCGGGCGTCGAACGTGGTCTTCGTGGCCCCGGAGACCGTCACACTGTGGCCGCCGACGGTGGCGCCGTCATCCCCGGCGTCGGTGAAGGATGTGACGAGTTCGTAGCTGCCGTTGGGCAGCGACGTCGCCTTGTTGCTGTCGATGTAGCGGAAGTCGTTCGTTTTCGTGTTGTAGACCGCCACTTGGGCGTGAACCGGCTTGCCGCTCCGGTCCAACGTCCTCACGGTGATTGACCCTTTGGCTGCGGCCGACACCGTGGAAGCGCCGGCCAGGAGAAGCGGCACGAGTACGGTGACGACACTCGCGGCTGCTGTGGTTCGTCGCATCAAACCCCCCATAGGTGCGCGACAAAAGCGAGTCACCGTAGCGCACAGGGGATGCGTCACCCTCACAGGCCCCTCCTGCGTCGAAACAACACCGTGGTGAACCGTTGGCCAACGCCGTACGCTCCCTGTGATCAACCAGGACTCCATGGGGGGACATCCATGCACGCAACCACGCGCCTTGCCCTGTTCGGCACCAGCATCGCGCTGGTCGCCCCCGCATTCGGCGCCACCGCCGCCCAGGCGGAGGACGGCGGCTCAGGCAACATCACGATCGACAAGGTCGTCGTCAACGGCGGCAAGCCGGTCGTGGTCGGTACCACCAAGGTGGTGACCGCCAAGGTCTCCGTGACCGCGTCGGACGATTCGGGCATCGCCGAGACCACGTACATCAGCGCCTTCGGTCCGAAGCCGAACTTCGCGCAGATCTGGTACGACGACGGCGAGATCACGTGCGTCAAGGCGAGCGCCACCACGTCGACCTGCACGGGCACGCTGACCTTCGACCCTCAGGCGGCGACCGGCTTCGTCAACAACAGCGCGGCGGCCACCTGGGACCTCGCCACGCTGGTCTCCGCCCATGACGACGACTACATCCACCGGGACGCGGCCACCACGTTCAAGGTGCAGCGCTACTCGACGCTGACGGTCAACGCCTCGCCGGAGCCGGTGAAGAAGGGCAAGACCATCACGGTCACCGGCAAGCTCTCCCGGGCCAACTGGGAGGACAACAAGTACCACGGCTACACGAACCAGTCGGTGAAGCTGCAGTTCCGCAAGAAGGGCAGCACCACCTACACCACCGTGAAGACGATCAAGTCCAACTCGACGGGCAACCTCAAGACGACCGTCACCGCCTCCACCGACGGCTACTTCCGCTACAGCTTCGCGGGCACGACGACGACCCCGGCGGCCAACGCGGCCGGCGACTTCGTGGACGTCCGATAGCCACGTACTGAGAGCGGTCGAGTCTCCTCGCCCTGATCAGGTCGATCGTGGAGAGTCGTCGACGTCGACGAGGATCGCGGCTGCGCCGTGCACCTCGTGGCCCCTTCTCCAGCACAGCGGCGAGCCGCCCGCACTGCTCCGCTCTGTGCCTCTGCATGTCCGACGTACCCGGACGGAAACCCGCTTGATCCGGGGGCGGGGGGGCGACCTGGGGGTTCGCTGCCGGCGGCTGTGGCTCGTCGGTCACTGTCGGTCGCCGTTGAGGGCCCTCGGGCGGCCTGGCAAGGCCGGGCGGCTTCGACGCGCATTGGACAGAAGCCAGTACAGAAGCCAGTACAGAAGCCAGTGATTGCTCCGGGGTGGCGGAGCGCCGGTATGTGGGCGCTGTGCCCGCGGCCGCTGATGCGGACAAGCCGGTCCAAATCTAGACTGGCGAAGGCGTAGAAAGTACTGGATTAGGGAGATATGCACCATGGCCAAGCGAGGGAACAAGCGACGCGCCCGTAAGAAGAAGAAGGCCAATCACGGCAAGCGTCCCAACGCCTGAGCCAACCGAGCAGAGGGCCGCGGGGTCCCATGTCTTCGCCGCCCGGATCGAGGTCAAGGACCGGGATCCCGCAGCGCTGCGGGAGCACGGCAAAGAGCCGGACCCGACGGGACCAGGGCCGGCTCTTGGAGGCAGGGCGCTTTTCCAGACTCGGGCAGGGAACGATCAAACCTGCGCGCACGGGGCATCGACTTCCAGGCGCCTGCGCACCAGCTTCTCCGTCATGTGACCACCAGCGGTGAAAACCGTCCGCGGTTTCCCATATGAGCTCACCCGGCTATGAGCTCACTCGGCGGGGAAGGCCAGCCGCAGAACGATCTCACCGTCGTCCATCTCCCCGGTGGGCTCGAACCCGAACCTCTGGTAGAAGGGCCACGGTTCGCCGTCACCGGGCTCGTAGCTGGTCAGCAGCTCGGTGGCGCCGTCCGCGCGAACCAGGGCGGCGACCTGCGTGAGCGCCTCTCGGCCGACCCCTCGCCGCTGGTACCGCTTGTCGACGAGGAGGCGCCAGAGGAAGTGCCGCCCTTTGAAAGGACCGGCCGGCGGCTTCCACGACAGCATCACGAAACCGACTGGCTCGTCGCCCCGGTATACGGCGCGGTACCAGGGATTGGCCTCCGGTTTCTTTGCCGCCTCCTTGAGCGACCTGGACACGGAAGCGACGAACTGCTTCTGGTCCCGTCGGACCCGGAGGGCACGAACGGCATCCCGGTTTGCGTCGGTGATCTCCCGTAGGTGCACACCTGGGGACCTCATGCCACACCCCTTCCGCATCCGGCAGCCGCGCCATCCGGACCGACGTGAAGAGCCGCCACCGGGCGGCATTCCCTTGTGCGTACGCGTTGTCGAGGACGCCAGGTTCGACGTCTTCGCAGCGTATTCGACACGGGCGATCCGAAGCGGGACTGGCACGCCGAGCTGTGACCACGTCCGAGACAGCTCCTGGCGGAGAGCAATTCGACCTGACACGGCGATGCTCGTGCCCAGAGCCCAGAGCCCAGAGCCCAGAGCCCAGAGCCCAGAGCCCAGAGCCCAGAGCCCAGAGCCCAGAGCCCAGAGCCCAGAGCCCAGAGCCCCCTGCCGGGGGTGGGACACCGCGGGCCGGGCACGCAAGGGGCACCGTCTGCAATGACGCCCGCGTACGCGGCCCGGCTGTGACGTGATCGGGGGGTACACAGACAGACACGCGGCCACGCCAAAGGGCCCTCTGAACTGCTATTCAGCTGTCGGGGTGGCGGGATTTGAACCCACGACCTCTTCGTCCCGTCAGAGCGTTGGTGTGCCTTGGTCTTGAGTGGCGTCGAAGAGTCCGCCTTTCAAGATCTACTCCCGCCTCACTCCCCGGAACTCCCCGCATGGGGGGCCGAGTTGTCCGTCTGGGGAGGGGCACCGTCACAGATGCATCATCGACATGAGGTCAGGGCTCCGCATTATCAGGAAAGTCTGCGAGGGCAGGGCGCCCGTGCTGCGCGCCGCATCCCGGGCACGGCAACGGCGTGAAGCGGAGGTCGCCCGGTCTGCTCCCGACCGCCTCGGCCAGGATTCTGCGCAGCGCCAGATGAGCAGTGACATAGCGGCGGCGATGCTCCTCGAAACGGAAGGCCGCTGCGCGCTGCCGTTCGCTCTCGTCAAGTAGATCGAACGCGCCTATGTGCCCGACATCCGTGCGTATCAGCCATAGTTACGCAACGCTGTGGATGCCAGTTCCCTCACATTGTCCATAACTCAAGGTATTTAGTCGCGGTTCCCGGATCTTTTCAACTGGAGTGGCCTGGCCCGATTCTCCAGGTCATCGACCGCCCTGTGGAGCCAGTCCGTCGCTCGGCAGTAAGCGTCGGTGCGGTGGCTGCCCAGCACTCAGCAACCAGGGGAGTGACAAATCGGTTTCTTCAGAGCCACCCACGTTGTGCGGCTTTGATACCTGCTTCGAACCGGCTGGAGGCGCTGAGGCGTTCCATGATTGAGGCGACTTGTCGCCGGATGGTGCGATCGGTGAGGCCGAGGCGCTGTCCGGCCGCCTCGTCTGTGAGGCCGGTGCCGAGCAGGCGCAGGAGTTCGCGTTCGTGGTCGGTGAGGCCGGCTCGAGGGTCGTCGGGGCGGGTGGTTCCGAGGGGTACAGCAGTGTTCCAAGCCTGCTCGAAGAGTTCGAGCAGGGCGGTGACGATGCCGGGTTCGGTGACGTGCAGTGCACCTTTGCGGTTGTCGGCGGGGTCGGTCGGCACCAAGGCGTGGGTTCGGTCGACGATGACCACGCGCTGGGGGATGGTGGGGGCTGTGCGGACTTCTCCGCCGTGGCTGAGCAGCTCGTGAGCGTAGGCGGCGATGTGGGTGCGGTGGCGGGCGTGTTCCTGATACAGGGCGCGCAAGGTGACGCCACGGCCAAGGGCTGCGAGGTCGTGGTCGCGTCCAGCGCTGAGGTCGTCGGGGCGCTGGACGCCGGGTTGAGCGCCGATGATCTCGGTCTGGGCGGTGCGGCACAGGCGTTCGAGCCGGTTGTGGATGGCGTCCATGCCGAGTAGGCGTTCGCCGTGGGCGGAGCGTTGTTGGGCGCGATCGGCGACCATGCGGGTGACCGCCGCGCGGGATGCGGCCAGTTGGGCCTGCCGGGCTGCGAGTTCGGCCTCCTGGCGGGCAACGATGTCGGCCAAGCCGATGTCGGGGTCGACGGCCCGCATCTGTCCGGGGTGCTCGCTGGACGCGCGGACCAGCATTAGCTGGCCGAGTTCGTCGAAACAATCGTGGACCTGTGTGGGAGTCAGGCCGCATACGTCAGCGATTTGGTCGACACCGTGGTCAGGGTGGTCGAGCATCGCCTGGTAGACGTCTGCGGCGTCCTTGCTCACTCCGAGTGCTTGCAGCATCCGCTGGTTCCCCCCTGAACGCCGCCCCCCGGCCGCGCGTCGAGCCTCATACTCTCAATCTTGAGCGCCACCATTCAAGGTCATTTGGATCACAGGTCTCGGAGTCAGCCGACGGAAATTCCACCGATGGCATATTGGCGCCTGGTCTGGGGCCTGTCCGGCGGATCTTGTCGCGGGCGCGGGGTCTGGCACGCCGACCTGCGGCGTTGTCGTCGGTTGCCGACTCCCCCAAGCTCTTCAGGAGCAGGGCGGACCCCTATCGCGTCGCCGCCCTCCTCCGCCTTGCATCTCGACGCTCCCCCAATCTCTCGAATCCGCTCGAGCAGGGGGACCCCATGACCCCTCTCGCCAACGCAAAGAGGGGGCCGCCACTTCAAGTGCGACCTGATCTGCCGGACAGGCCCTAGGCGCGATAACCGGACGAAACTGGCATCTACCCAAAATGGGCGTGGCTGCGTGTCCTGATCCGGATAGGCCCTGTTCAGGACTCCCGGAAAGCTTTCCAACGGTCTGGGTCAGCGGCGAAGCTACTCATCGCCGACACGGGACAGCCCGTACGGCAGCCGGCGAAGCGTCAACCGCGGGACGCGAGACCGGAACAGGACACCTCGCCATGTAATTCGGAAGGAATGGTCACCATGATCCGCACCTGTATCGCCAAGGCCACCGCGGTCGCCGCCCTCGTGCTCGGCATCACAGTGCTCCTTACCCCCGCCACGGTCGCGTCCGCACCTTCCACCACGGCCATAGCCGCCTCGGCCCCTGCCACCCAGATGGCGCTCCCCGACACCGGTACCTGGGGCGGCTGACCGCCACATGGACATCGTTTACACCAGCCTGAACCGTCGTAGCAGGGTCCTTGCCGATCCGACGAGCGAGGTGTCCGAGGTGCTGGGCGCCCTTTGGGCCCACACGACACTCGAGGACGGTCTGCAGCACGCTTCCGGCCATGCTCAGAGAGACCGTGTCGACCTGCTGGTGTACCTGCTCACTCGCGATCCCACCGCGCCCGGCTTCCGCAGCGCGACATACCGCACTGCCTCCCTGCTTCACCGCTGTCATGCGGCTTCACCGCTGATGCAGCGCCGCTATCTGCCACCCAACGTGCTGGTGTAGTCGCGTCACCAACCGCTTTCCGAACGCCGCCGCGGCCGGTTTTTGCCTTTCGACCGCTGTTCCTGCAGGACAGCAGTCCGCACCAAGCCTCAGAGCGCTTCGTGCCTGAAGGCATTTCCCTTCGCCAGGTCCTCGCGATGGCTGTTCCCACACGACAGCCGCAATGACGCGTAAGCCATGCCTTCCCATATCCCTCCCCTTGGAAAGGGGCGATCAGCCATGCCTGCCATCCGCCGCCGCATCTTCGCCGGTTCCGCTGTTTCCGCCAGGGCAGCGGTCGGCCCGTGTGCGTCGGCGACAGACCACATCGGCACTGAGACGGTGCCGACGGACACGGAGAACTGGGGTCTGGGACCGAGCCGGCCGGCTTGCCTCGTCGAACCCCGGCCGGTCGCAGCGCAGCGTGCGGGCGGCCTGCCCACGACCGGCCCGGCGGTCGGCGCAATCCCATTGAACATCAGGCGAAGCGAGGTGTGATGTCGAACCAGCTCGACAACCCCAACGGCAGTTTCTACGTCGTCGTCAACGATGAAGGCCAGTATTCGATCTGGCCCGAGGCCGTGGATGTCCCGGCCGGATGGACGGTGTGCCACGGCGCGACCGACCGGTCCGCGTGTCTCGAGTACATCAACATGCACTGGACCGACATGCGTCCGCTGAGCCTGGTGGCTCACATGGCGCAGACCTCCGCCGACTGTCCGGGGGAGCAGCGATGACCTCCGACAGCACCGATGCCATCCGGCGGACGGCGGACGACGGGCAACAGGCGGCCTGTGTGCCGGGCGAGCCGGGAAGCACACGATCCCGCCTGGACACGATGTCCGCGGCGAAGCGCGCCCTTCTCGCCAAGCGGATCGCCGGGCGACGCCGGGCGGACGAGGACACCGTCCAGCCAGTGTCGCGCGAGGGGCGGCTACCGCTGTCGAACGCCCAGCGTCGCCTGTGGTTCATGGAACAGCTGAACCCCGGCGGGATGATGTTCAACGTCTCGGTGGCCCTGCGCTTCGAAGGGACGCTGCGGCCGGACGTGCTGGAGCGGGCAATCCGCGAGGTGCTGCGCCGGCACGAATCACTGCGCACCGTGTTCCCGTCCGTCGGCGACGACCCGGTGCAGCGGATCCTCCCGAATCTCGACGTGGACCTCACGCCCGTCACCCTGCCAGCCCCCACCGCCGGGAGCCGCGAGGACGCTCTGCGGGAGGCGCTGGTCGCAGAAGCGTCGCAGCCCTTCTCCCTGGAACACGGGCCTCTCGCCCGTGTCACCCTCTTCCGAACCGGAACCGAGGACCACGTCCTGCTGCTGGTTGTCCACCACAGTGTTTGTGACGGCTGGTCGATGACCATTGTCGTCGACGAACTGCTCGCGCTCTACGAGGGCTGGGCGAAGGGCGTCGAAGTCTGTCTGAAGCCGCTTCCGGTCCAGTATGCGGACTACGCCGCCTGGGAAGCCGGGCCCGAGCGCACCGCACAGCTGGACGAGGGGCTGGCCTTCTGGCGCCGGTCCTTGGACGGCGCCGTGCCGGTCATCGAGCTGCCCTTCGACCGGCCCCGCCCGCCGGTACAGAGCTTCCGCGGCGCTCGCCGCCGCTTCTCGCTGCCTGCCAGTGTCTGGCCGCGGGTCAAGGAGATCGCGGCCGACGAGCACGCGACCCCTTTCATGGTGCTGCTTGCCGGCTTCGCCGCGCTGCTGTCGCGCTACACCTCGCACGACGAGGTGACGGCGGTGACTCCCGTGGCCAACCGGCCGCGCGCCGAACTGGAGTCCCTGGTGGGCTTCTTCGCGAACTCCCTGGCGCTGCGGGTGGACACCTCGGGCGAACCGGACTTCCGCGAGCTGGTCGGCCGGGTCCGCGACCTCACCCAGGAGGCTCTGGCAAACGGCGAGGTGCCCTTCGACCGTGTCGTCGAGGCGGTCGACCCGGCCCGCGACCTCAGCCACACGCCGATCGCCCAGGTGCTGTTCGCGCTCGTCCAGGATCCCGCGCTGGACGTCGCCCTGGACGCGATGAAGGTCAGCGTGGTCGAGCATCACACCGCGACCGCCAAGTACGACCTGAGCCTGGAGGTCTGGCCCGGCGCCGACGACGTCCTGCACGGTGTCTTCGAATACGCGACCGACCTGTTCGACGAAGCGACCGTGGCCCGGATCAGTACCCACCTCGGCATCCTCCTCGGTGCGCTCACCGAGGACCCCGGGACCCGGATCGGCGATGCCCCCCTCCTCGCCGAAGAGGAGCTGCGGGAGCTGGTCGTCGGCTGGAACCGCACCAAGGACCCGGCCCTCGGCGACCGGCCCGTCCACGAGCTCTTCGAGGACCAGGCAGGCCGTACACCGGACGCGATCGCCCTCGTCACCGACGAGCAGCGCCTGACCTTCGCGGAGCTGAACACGCTCGCCGACCGGCTCGCCCACCGCCTGCGGTGTGAGGGCGTCGGCCCGGAGGAGCGCGTCGCGCTCTTCCTCCAGCGTGGCGTCGACCTGGTGGTCGCGGTACTGGCGACGCTGAAGACCGGTGGCGCCTACGTGCCGCTGGACACCGCCGACCCGGCCGAGCGCATCGCCTACATGCTCGCCGACGCGGACGCCCGGGTGGTCGTCACCGACACCCGCCGAGCGGCCGCGCTTCCGCAGACCGGGGCACACGTGCTGGTCGCGCAAGAGGCACTCGGAACCCCGGTGCCCGCCGACGCCCCGGCCCACCCCTGCCCGCACCCCGACAACGCCGCCTACGTCATCTACACCTCGGGCTCGACCGGACGCCCCAAGGGCGTCGTCGTCACCCACCGAGGGCTCGGCAACTACCTGGAGTGGAGCGTCCGCGCTTACCGGGTGGCCGACGGTGGCGGCGCCCCCCTCGTCTCGCCGTTGCGCTTCGACCTGTCCGTCACGACTCTCTTCTGCCCGCTGCTCGCGGGCCGGCCGCTGGTCCTGGTGGCGGAGGGCCAGGAGCTGGACCGGCTCTCCGGCATGCTCGGACGAGACCTCGACTACGGGCTGGTCAAGCTGACGCCCGCCCACCTGGACGCACTCGACAAGTCGGTGCCGCCCGTCGAGATCGAGGCGGACGGCTACCTGATCGTCGGCGGGGAGTCCCTGCACGGTGGCACCGTCGCGGCCTGGCGCAAGCGCGCCCCCGGCCTGCGCGTGGTCAACGAGTACGGACCCACCGAGACCGTTGTCGGCTGCTGCGTGTACGAGGTGGACGAGCACACTGACCTGTCCGGCACCGTTCCGATCGGCCGGCCCATCGCCAACACCCGGCTCTACGTGCTCGACACCAACCTGAAGCCCGTCGCCCGCGGCGCGGTCGGTGAGCTGTTCATCGGCGGTGCCGGAGTGGCCCGCGGCTACTGGAACCGCCCCGACCTCACCGCGGAGCGCTTCGTTCCCGACCCGTTCGCGGCCGAGCCCGGAGAGCGCCTCTACCGCACCGGCGACCTCGTCCGGATACGCCCCGACGGCGAGCTGGAGTGCCTCGGCCGGGTCGACACCCAGGTGAAGGTGCGCGGCTACCGCGTCGAGCTGGAGGAGATCGAGGCCGCCCTGACCCGCCTGGCCGCCGTCCGCGAGGCCGTGGTGCTGCTCCGTGAGGACCGGCCCGGTGAGCGCAGGCTCGCCGCATACGTCACCCCGGCGAACGACGGGGCCTCCCGATGCGCCGAGGAGGACCTGCGCGCCGAGCTCCGCGCCGGCCTGCCCGAGTACATGATCCCGGACCACTTCGTGGTGCTGGACGAACTGCCGCTCGCCCAGAGCGGCAAGGTGGACCGTCGCGCGCTGCCCCAGCCCGGCACGGACGCCCCCGATGTGGCCACCGACCTCCCGGCCACGCCGTTGGAGCGGGTCATCGCCGAGATCTGGGCCGACGTCCTGGGTCTGTCCTCGGTCGGCCGCGACGCCAACTTCAATGCCCTGGGCGGGCATTCGCTGCTCACCGTGCAGGCCGCCGCCCGCCTGCGCAAGGCTCTCGACATCGACCTGCCGCTCTCGGTGTTCCTGGAGGCGCAGACCCTCGCCGACCTCGCTCAGCGCATCGAGGCCCTCGGCGGCCGCGCGCCGCGCCCCGGCTTGGTGACCGCCCCCCGCACCGGCCCGGTCCCGCTGTCGTACGCACAGGGACGCCTCTATTTCATGAGCCGTCTCGCCGAAGGCAGTTCCTTCTACAACGTTCCGATCGCCCTGCGCTTCGACGGCACCTTCCGACCGGACGCGTTCCGGGCCGCGTTCGCCGCGCTCTGGGACCGGCACGAGGGGCTGCGCGTCCGCTTCCCGTCGCCTGACGGCGACCCGGTCCAGGAGTTCCTGCCGGCCGAGGAAGTTCCCTTCGAGGAGAGCGACCTGACCGGCGCGGCCGACACCGAGGCCCGGCTCGACGCGCTCGTCCAGGAGGAGGCCGGCCGGCCGTTCGACCTGGCGCGCGGGCCGTTGCTGCGCGGACGGCTCCTCCGGCTGGCCCCCGATGCCCACCTGGCCCTCCTCACCCTGCACCACTCGGTGTCCGACGGCTGGTCCGTCTCCATCGTGCTGGACGAACTCATGGCCCTCTACCGGGCGTTCGCCGCCGCCCAGCCCTCGCCGCTCGCCCCGCTGCCCCACACCTACGTGGATTACACGTTCTGGCAGCGCTCCTGGCTGGACGAGGAGACCCTCGACGCACAGCTCGGCTACTGGAAGCAGCAGCTCGGCGGGGCGCCGATGCTCGACCTGCCCACCGACCGGCCGCGGCCGGCGGTGCAGAGCTACCGGGGTGCCCGGCACGAGGTGGCGTGGTCGCGTGAGCTGTCCGACGCGGTCGCGGAGCTGGCCCGCCGCGAGGGTGTCTCGCTGTTCATGGCGCTGCTCGCCGGATTCGACGTCCTCATGGCACGTATGAGCGGCCGGCACGACGTCACCGTCGGCACGCCCATCGCCAACCGGACGATGACCGAGCTGGAGAGCATCGTCGGCTTCTTCGCCAACACCCTGGCGCTGCGCGTCGACCTCGCCGGCAACCCGACCTTCGCCGAGGTGCTCGCACGCGTCAAGAAGACCGCCAACGGTGCCTACGCGCACCAGGACGTCCCCTTCGAAATGGTCGTCGACGCCGTCGCCCCACAGCGCAGCCTCAGCCATTCGCCGCTGTTCCAGGTGCGGTTCGCGCTCCAGAACATGTCGGGCGGCCTGCCCGACGCGGGGAAGGGGCTCACTCTCAGCGAGATCGAGAGCAAGCAGGTCACGGCCCGTTTCGACCTTGTCGTCGACCTGTGGGAGACCGAGGACGGTCTCCAGGGGCACGCCGAGTACAGCACCGACCTCTTCGACGCGGAGACGATCGCCCGTCTGATGCAGCGCTTCGAGGCGCTGCTGGGACGCCTCGTCGCCGACCCGGCACAGCGGGTCTTCGACACGGACCTCCTGCTGTCCGGCGAGCACGCCGAGCTGGACACACTGTCCGGCACCGCTGCCGGCGCCGACGCGGACGGCTGCACCTTCCTAGAGCGATTCTGGGAGCAGGTGGCGCGCATGCCCGCAGAGCCCGCCGTCACCTGCGGCGCGACCACCCTCTCGTACGGAGAGCTGGGCCGCCGCAGCGAGCAGCTCGCCCGGATGCTCCGCGGCAACGGCGTCGGCCCCGAGACGGGGGTCGCGGTGTACCTGGAACGCGGGACGGACCTCGTCGTCGCGGTGCTGGCGGTGCTGCAGGCCGGCGGCGCGTACCTGCCGCTGGACACGGCCTACCCACGTGAACGCCTAGCCGAGATCGTCGCCGACGCGCGGCCCGCGCTGGTCCTGACCTCGCGCGCCTTGGAAGCCGAGGCCCCGGTCGTACCGGGCGGGCTGCTCGTCCTGGAGGACACCGCCGGCGCGGCCGTCGGCGAGCTGCCGCCGGCGCAGTGCCTGTCACCGGACCGCCCCGCGTACGTGGTCTACACCTCGGGCACCAAGGGGAAGCCCAAGGGCGTGGTGCTCACCCACACCGGGCTGGACGCATACGTGCGCTCACTGCCCCAGGCCCTGGAGCTGCCCGAGCGCCCGGTGGTCCTTCACACCGCCTCCTTCGCCTTCTCCTCCTCCGTTCGCCAGCTCATGGTGCCGCTCGCCCACGGCGGCCGGGTCGTCGTCGCCACCCGGGAGCAGCTCGCCTCCCCTGATGAACTCCTGGCCTACGCGGCCCGCAACGGTGTGCAGGTACTGGACCTCGTGCCCTCCTACCTGCGGGTCGTCGCACCGGCACTCGGCCGCCAGGCCTGGCGGCCGGAGTGCGTCCTGACCGCCAGCGAGCCACTGCTCCAAGACCTGCCGGAGACGATCCGCAGCCGGCCCGGCGCGCCACGCCTGGCCAACATGTACGGCCAGACCGAGACCACCGGCATCGTCGCCACCGCGCCGGTCACCCCCGAACGCGCCGGCCGCGGTGTGGTGGTGCCGCTCGGCCGCCCGCTCGACGGCACGCGCATCCACATCGTCGACGACGAACTGCGCCGTGTCCCGCCCGGTCACCCCGGGGAGATCGTCGTCGGCGGCCCAAGCCTCGCCCGCGGCTACCTCGGCGACCCGGAACTGACCGCAGCGCGGTTCGTCCCGGACCCGTACGGCCCGGCAGGCGGACGCCTCTACCGCACCGGCGACCGCGGGCGGTTCCTGCCCGGCGGCGCGCTCGAGTTCCTCGGCCGGATCGGCGACCAGGCCAAGATCCGCGGTCACCGGGTCGAGCCCGGCGAGGTCGCCTCGGAGCTCGCCGCGCTCGACGGCGTGCGCGAGTGCGCCGTGTTCTGCGTCGAGGACGGAGCGGACGAGCGGCGTCTGGTCGGCTACGTCACGCTCCGGCCGGGCACCGGCGTCACGGCCGCGGGCCTGCGCGCCGGCCTCGGGGAGAAACTGCCCGACTACATGATTCCCACGATCGTCACGGTCGGCTCCCTGCCGCGTCTTTCCAACGGCAAGGTCGACCGTGTGGCGCTCCTCGCGACGGAGGCGACACCAGTGCAGACCCGCACCACCCCCGCGGCCGGGGCTCCCCGCCTCGCCGCCGACGACACCGGCTACCTCGACCGGGTCGTCGAGCTGGTCTCCATCTGGAAGGAGGTGCTGCGGCTGCCGAAGGTCGGTACGCACGACGACTTCTTCGAGCTCGGCGGTGACTCGCTGCATGCGATCCGGGTGGTCGACCGGGCGCGCAGGGCGGGCATCGGGGTCACGCCCGCGCAGTTCATAGCGAACCCCACCATCGCCGGCCTCGCCGCCGTCGCCACCGATCCGGAGGCGCCCGGCGACCGCCACCGGCAGACCCTGGCGGGGATCTGGAGGGAGGTCCTGCGGCTGTCGGAGGTCGGCCACGACGACGACTTCTTCGAGCTCGGCGGTGACTCGCTGCATGCGATCCGGGTGGTCGACCGGGCGCGCAGGGCGGGCATCGGGATCACGCCCGCGCAGTTCATAGCGAACCCCACCATCGCCGGCCTCGCCGCCGTCGCCACCGACCGCACCAAGCCGGGTGAGGGGCCCGCCGAGACCGGCGCCGTCCCCCTGGTGCCCTCGAACCTCGCCTTCCAGGAGCGGGACTTCGCCGACAAGCACCTCTACACGCACATCTTCATGTTCGAGACCCTCGAGCGACTGGACGCGCGGCTCATGGAGCGAGCGGTAGCCGCGCTGGTCTCCCACCACGACTCGCTGCGCATCTCCTTCCCCAAGGAGGGCGGCGCCTACCGGGTGAAGATCCACGACCGCTTCGAACAGCCGCTGTTCACCTTCGTCGACCTCTCCGCCCTCGACCCGGCAGCCCAGGACGTCGCCTTCCGGCGGCTGGACACGACTCTGCACCGCAAGGTCGACTTCGAACACGGGCCGCTCCTGCACTTCGCTCTGGTGCGCTTCGGCGCCGACCGGCCCGACCGGCTCGTGGCCATCGTCCACCACCAGCTGATGGACAACAGCTCCTGGGGCGTTCTGACCGAGGACCTCCAAGCCGCCTACCTTGCCGTCGCCGACGGCAAGGAGCCGCAACTCGCCCCGCTGACCGCGTCCTTCGCCCAGTGGGCACGCAACCTCGACGCACTCGCGCGCTCCGCCGAACTGGACGAGGACTCCGCCTACTGGAGTGCCCTCGCCGGACGGGCCGTCTCGCACTGGCCGCTGGACCACCAGAACGGCGCGGACAGCATGGCGTCCGAGGACTCGGTGCTCGTCGAACTGAGCGGCGCGGACACCGCCGCGCTGCGTCGGCTGATCAGGCGCGACTACGGGCTGACCCTCAACGACCTGCTGCTCGCCGCCGTCCTGAAGGGCTTCACCGAGTGGACCGGCCAGAACTCGGTCCTTGTCGACCTCGTCTCCCGCGGCCGTGAACTCGGTGGCGAGGATCTCGACCTCTCACGCGCCATCGGCCGGTTCTCGATGACCTCGCCGCGACTGCTCGACCTGCCGTCCGCCCCCGGCGCACGCGCCCTGCTCGACTCGGTCGCCGAACAGCTCAGGGCCGTGCCGCGCAGCGGCCTCGGTTTCGGCCTGCTCCGGTACAGCGGCGCCCGGCCGGACGTCGCCCAGGCCCTCGCCCCGCTCGGCAAGCCGGACATCCTCGTCAACAACTGGGGTGAGGTCGGGAAGTTCACTGACGACTCGCCGCTGCTCGGCGCCCCCATCGAGGACGCCTGGCCCGCGCCCGAACTCCAGCGGATGCACCGGCTTATCGTCGACGGCCGCGTGTACGACGGCGCGCTGCGCCTCGGATTCCGCTTTAGCCGCAATCTCAACGACCGCGACAACATCGCCAAGCTCGCAGCCCTCGTCGAGGACGTGCTCCGCGAGATGGCGGACGACGCCGAGTCCTGAACCCCCACGAACCCAGAGAACGGATCACAAGACATGACCAACAACGTGAAGGAATCCCTGCTCTTCCCCGAACAAGAGTGCGTGGCACTCTTCGAGGCCACGGAGCCGGGCCTCTCCCCAGTGACATGGGCCGAACAGCACTCCGGCCTGGTCGCCGAGCGGCTCGCCACGGCCGGCGCCTGCCTGCTGCGCGGCTTCGACGTCCCGGACGAGACCGTCTTCTCCCGGTTCGTGCGCGTCTTCGGCGAGGAGCTCAACGAGTACACCTACCGATCGACCCCGCGTACCAAGGTCGGCGACGTCTACACCTCGACGGAGTACCCGGCCAGCGAGATCATCCCGCAGCACAACGAGATGGCCTACACCAGCACCTGGCCCGAGCGCCTCTGGTTCTACTCCGCCGTCGCGGCCGTCTCCGGCGGCGAGACCCCTCTCGCCGACAGCCACGCGGTCTACGAGAGCATCCCCGCCGATGTCCGCGAACGCTTCGAACTGCACGGAGTGCGCTACGTCCGCAACTACCGTGCAGGCCTCGGCATCTCCTGGCAGGAGACCTTCCCCGGCATGGACCGCGCGGCGGTGGAGCGCTTCTGCGCCGAACGTGACATCGCCGTCGAATGGCTGGACGGCGGCGACTCGCTGCGCACCACCGAGACCTGTCAGGCCGTCACCGTCCATCCGGTGACCGGCAGAACGCTGTGGATGAACCAGGCCCACCTCTTCCACGTGTCCAACCTCAACGAGGCGACCCGGCTCGCGCTGATGGAGCTGATGAAGGAGGAGGACCTCCCGCGCAACGCCTACTACGGCGACGGCAGCCCGATCTCCGACGCCGACCTGGCCGCCGTCCGCAAGGCCTACGAGGCGGAGACCCTCGCTTTCCCCTGGCAGGCCGGAGACCTCCTGGTCATCGACAACCTGACGCTCTCCCACGGACGCAATCGCTTCGAGGGCCCCCGCAAGGTGCTCGTCGCCATGACCGGCTCGCTGTCCAGCCGCTCGGAAGCGTGACGGCCGGCCATGACCATCACCGAACCCCTCGAGGAGAAGGTCGCCTTCCTCCAGCAGCACGGCGCTGACGATCTCGCTCACTCCAGCGCCGACCTCCTCGCACACCTGCAGGGCGTCCACGATCTGCTGCGTGGATGGGGCTGCCGCCCGCAGCTGTGCGATGCCGGGCTCTTCCACTCGGTGTACGGCACCGAGATCTTCCCCACCGGAGCCGTCCCGATCGAACTGCGCCCGGTCGTGCGCGGTCTGATCGGAGAGGAGGCCGAGACCCTCGTCCACCTCTTCGGCACTGTCGCCCGGGCCGCCATCTTCGACGCCGCGTTCGACGGTGCCCCCTTTCTCCTGGAGACCCGTACAGGTGGGCAGGTCGGCATCACCGACCAGCAGTACACCGACCTCGCGGTGCTCACCGTGGCCAACTGGCTCGAACAGCGGCCCCGTTTCCCGGAATCCAGCCGGAACAGCCGGGCGCGTGAGTTCCGCACCATGTGTCAATTCCTGCCCACCATCCCCCGGCAAGCGCTGGAAGAGGCCTACCGCTTCCACCCGCTGACCCAGCCGACGACCTGAATCGAGACGACGTGGCGAACACGGACACGCTGCCGAGCCGTCCGAGTGCTGAAGGAAGGGCGGGACTGTTCTCCCGCATCTTCATCCATTGGCCCGCCGCCCTTGTGGCCACCGGATCCCAGCGTTCACTTGAACCGTCGGACAGTTTGGTCCCCCCGACGTACGATCACCTGGAACGCGTTACCCCCACCTTCGAGCGTGCCTGGGCACAGCGGCGCCACCAGAAGGACGGACTGCGCCGGGCCCTGTACGACACCTATCGGCGGCGTTTCTGGCTTGCCGCGTTCGTCTTCTGCGCCTACCAGGTCTGCGCCACCCTCGGACCACTGTTCGTGCGCGAGCTCATCCAGTGGTTCGACGGCAGCGGTCGCGGGGTGATGAGCCAGGGCCTGCTCATCGCCGCCGCCCTCGGCCTCTTCCACATGGCCGACTCGCTGGCGCACAAACACCAGTGGTCGGAGGCGTGGAAGACCACCCACTCGATCAACGCTCTGCTGCGCACCCAGATCCTGCGGAAATACCTGCGCATGGACCGCGGCGCACGGCTGGCGCACCCCGCCGGCGATGTCGTCACCCTCGCGTCCAGGGACTCACTGAAGGCCGGGCAGCTCGCGTTCTTCCACATGGCGTGGGCGGTGCCGCTCGGCATCGCAGGCTCCTGCGTGATCCTGTGCGTGCTGCTCGGCTGGGCGGGCCTCGTCGGCATCGCCGTGCTCATCTGCGGACTCCAGCTGTCGAACATGGCCAACGAGCGCCTGTACGCCGTCGAACCGGACGTCCGCGACGCCAACGGCGTACGCATCGGTCTCGTCGGCGAGTACCTCGGCGCCATGCGCACCCTGCGCTCGCACAGCTGGGAGGACGTCGCGGAACGGGCCGTCACCCGCGAGCGCGCCAAGCTGAACGGCCTGCTCGTCGGCCGGCAGAAGCGGCTGGCCACGCTCTACTTGGTCAACGCCGCCACACCGGTCCTGATGGTCACCGCGACGCTGGTCACCTACGTCGCCCTCGGCCACCGACTGCGCCCCGCCGACGTCTTCGCCGCCATCGCGGTGCTCACGGTGCTCCGCTCCCAGCTGCCCGAGCTGGTCCGCTACTTCGACCTGCGCAACGGATGGCGGGTCGCGCTCGGCAAGATCTCCGCCTTCCTCGACACCCCCGACGCCGACGCGCCGGCCGCCGTCAGCGAGGCCGGAACCGCCCAGGCACCCGCGGGCACCGTCCAGCTGACGGGGGCCTCCTTCGCCTGGCCCGGAAAGGACGAGCAGGCCACTCCCTGCCTGGAAGACGTCGACCTGCGGATCTCGCCCGGCGAACTCGTCTGCGTCCTCGGCAAGGTCGGCAGCGGCAAGACCGCGCTGCTGGGCGCGCTCGCCGGCACCATGCGTACTCTCTCCGGAACGGCTCACACCCACGGCAGCGCCGTCTACCTGCCGCAGCGGCCCTGGGTCATGCAGGCCAGCGTCGCGGACAACATCCGCTGCTTCGCCCCGCACGACCCCGAGCGGTACGCCGCCGTCCTGCGCGCCACCGCCCTCGACGCCGATCTCGCCGCCCTGCCGGCCGGGGACGCGACCGTCCTCGGCGAACGCGGTACCACCCTCTCCGGCGGCCAGCGCCAGCGCGTCGCGCTCGCCCGCGCCGCCTACGAGGACGCCGACGTCTACCTCGTCGACGACCCGACCAGCGCCGTCGACGACGCCGTCGCCACCCGGATCATGAACGCGCTCTTCTCGGAGGTGCTCGGCGGCCGGACCAGGATCGTCGCCACCCACCGGCTCGACCTCGCCCGGCGCGCCGACCGCGTCGTCGTCCTCGACGGCGGCCGGGTGGTTGCCGTCGGCGCCTTCGACGACGTCCAGGCCCGGATGCCCGAGCTGCTGCCGGAGGCCCACGGCGACGCGGCCGAACGCGCCGCGACAGAGGGCGCCGACGCGGCCGAGGAAGCCACGCAAACCGAGGCGGACACGGCGGACGAGACCGCGGAGCCGGTGCGAAGCGGCAACGTGCTCCGCGACACCTACCGCGGCTACCTGCGGGTACTGACCCCCGGCATACTGCTCTTCGCCCTGGTCGGCCTGGCCGTGGCGGGACAGAGCATGCTCGGCGCCTCCTCCTTCTGGCTGGGCCGCTGGACTGAGCACACGGACGCGGACACCGCGTTGTACGCCGGCGTCTTCGCGGGCATCGGCCTGCTCACCCTCGTACTTGACCGCACCCTGTTCACCTTCGGCTTCTCGCGCGGCGTCAAGGCCGGTAAGACCCTGCATGACTCGATGCTGACGCGGGTGCTGCGCGCACCGCTCTCTTTCTTCGAGAAGAACTCTTCCGGCGGCGTCCTGACCCGTTTCTCGGCCGACACCGAGACCATCGACCTCGAACTGCCCGAGTACACGATGGACACCCTCAAGATCGCCGTCGGCATGGTCATCCCGCTGCTGTCGCTCGCCTTCACCAGCCCGCTCACCGCGGTCTTCACCCCGGTCGTGCTGCTGGTCTACCTCCGGTGGCAGCGGCGCACCCGCTCCAGCACGGTCGAGGCCTCCCGCCTGGCCAAGCAGGCGAAGGAGCCGGTGATCGCGCTGCTCACCGAGGCGATCGAGGGCGTCGCGTCCATCGAGGGCCGCGAAGCGCGCGTCAAGGGCTACGAGGCCACCTTCCGTGGCCGCGCGCAGGCCGCACACTACGCCGACTACACCGTCAACTCGCTCTCCCGCCACTTCAACCTGCGGCTCGACCTCGTGGGCGCCCTCGTGCTGTTCGGCTATGCCGCGCTGCTCGTCGTCCAGGGCGGCATCGGAGCCGGCTACGCCGGAGTCGGGGTCAGCTTCGTCTACATGCTGATCGAAACGCTGGCCATGAGCCTGATGACCGTCCAGATGATGGACCTCGCCCTCGCCAGCTACGAACGGGTCCACGACTACACACAGCTCGCGGTCGAGTCCGAGGCGGGAGTGGCCGCGCCCGAGGGCTGGCCGTCCGCCGGTGACATCCGCTTCGAGGACGTCACCCTGCGGTACGCGCCGGGCGCCCCGGCCGCGCTGGACGGCATCACATTCCACGCTCCCGCCGGACGCAAGACCGGCATCGAGGGACGGACCGGCAGCGGCAAGTCGAGCCTGTTCACCGCGCTGCTGCGGTTCACCGAGTGCGAGCGCGGCAGGATCCTGATCGACGGCGTCGACGTCTCCACCCTGCGACTGCGCGACCTGCGCTCCCGCATCGAGACCATCCCCCAGGACCCGGTGCTGCTGCCCGGCACGCTGCGGGACAACCTCGACCCCTACGGCGCCTTCTCCGACGCGGAGCTGGAAGCCGCACTGGACAAGGTCGGCCTCGCCGAGAAGCTGCTCGCCCTGCCCGACGGTCTCGCCCACAGCGTCACTTCGGGCGGCGCCCAGCTGAGCACCGGCGAACGCCAGCTGCTCTGCCTGGCCCGCGCCCTGCTCCGCCGGGCACGGATCGTCCTCGTCGATGAGGCGACCGCCAGCCTCGACGCGGAGACCGACGCGCGCATCCGGCGCACCTTCGAGACAGAACTCAAGGGATGCACCGTCCTCGTCATCGCGCACCGGCGCGATGTCCTGCTCGACGCCGACCGCGTCGTGCGCCTGGACGGCGGCCGCGTCGCGCGGATCACCGAAAGCGATGACGTGCCCTCCATGACAGGAGTCTCGGCATGAGCGACTTTCCGGAGCTGACCGCCGACCGAGCCCGGCCCCCCGTGGGCCGGCCGGCCGACGGCCGACTCGCCCTCACTCTGGGCGAGGAACGGGCCCGCAGGCTCGACGAGCTGGCCCGTGCTCATGGCACGACACGGTTCGCCATCCTGCTCACGGCCTATCGGCTGTTGATCGGCCGCTCCACGGGCACCCGCGACGTCACCATCGTCGTCGGGCCCCCCGGAGGCGGTCTGTATCCGGCCCGCGCGGCTTGGGACGACGGTACGACGTTCGCCGCCCTGCTCGACGGTGCCCGCAACGAGCGGGACGACGCCGCTGACACCGCCGCGCCGGGGGCGGTTCTCTTCGTGGCCGGCGGCGGCCCCGACCTGCCGCTGGGTGGCCGGTTCGACCTGGCATGCCTGTGGGACGGGCCGGCGCTCGACTCGGCCGAGCCACACGGTCTGCTCGCCTACGACACCGACCTGTTCGACCGGGCGACCGCCGAGCGGTTCCGCGGGCACTACCTGGCCCTGCTCGACTCCGCCCTCACCACACCCGGCGTGCCGGTCCGCGACCTCACCCACACCACCCCCGAGGAGCGCGAACTCCTCACCGCATGGGGCCGGCGGCCCGCCGAGACCAGCGCGCGTACCGTCGTGGAGACCTTCCGCGCCCAGGCCGAGAAGACTCCCGACGCCGTGGCGCTCCACTTCGCCGACGGGACGCTCGACTACGGCGCGCTCCAGGAGCGCGCCACCCTGCTCGCCGAGCGGCTCGCCGGACACGGCGTCACCCCCGAGAGCGTGGTCGGACTGGCCATGGAGTCCTCCGCCGCGCTGGTCACCACCATGATCGCCGTCTTGGCCACCGGTGCCGCCTATCTTCCGCTGGACCCGGGCCATCCCGACGCCCGCCTCGCCCACATGCTGGCGGACAGCGGCGCCTGTCTGGTCCTGGCCGATCGGGACCTCACCTTCACCGGCGACGTCCCGGTCCTGCGCACCGACCGTCCGGCACACGACACACCGAATGGGCCGGACACGACCCCCGCGGCTGGCGAGGCGCGCCCCTTCGCGGGCCCGCTCCCGGCCCCGCACCCGGACCAGCGCGCCTGCGTGCTCTACACGTCCGGTTCCACCGGTCGTCCCAAGGGCGTGGTCATCACCCACCGCGGCATCGTGCGCCTGGTCCACGACGCCGAGTACCTCGGGCTCGGCCCGTCCGACGTCGTCGCCCAGGTCGCCAACACCTCCTTCGACGCGGCCACTTTCGAGATCTGGGGCGCTCTGCTGAACGGCGCCCGGCTCGTCGGCGTCGCCAAGGACGATGTCCTCGCACCCGAGCGTCTGCGCAAGCGGATCGCCGAGCACGGTGTCACCGCCATGCTGCTCACCACGGTCCTCGCCAACCGCTGCGCAGAGCGCGACCCGGCCATGTTCGCCCCGCTGCGTACCCTGTTCTTCGGCGGCGAGGCCGCCGACACCCGCCGGGTGACCGCCCTGCGGCACGCTAATCCCGGGCTGCGCCTGGTCAACGCGTACGGCCCCACCGAGGGCACCACCATCGCCGCCGTCCACCCCGTGTCCGCCATCCCGCCCGATGGCTCCCGTCTGCCGATCGGCCAGCCGATCGCCGACACCCGGCTCCATGTGCTCGACCCGTGGGGCCGCGAAGTCGGTATCGGTGTGCCCGGCGAACTCCACCTCGGCGGCGCAGGCCTCGCCCGCGGCTACGTCGGACGGCCGGACCTCACCGCCGAGCGCTTCGTGCCCAGCCCCTTCGGCCACGGCGTGCGGCTCTACCGCACCGGTGACATCGTGCGGTGGCGCGAGGACGGGGAACTGGAGTACCTCGGCCGCGCCGACTCCCAGATCAAGATACGCGGGGTGCGGATAGAACCCGAGGAGATCGCCGGGGCCCTGATTGACCTCCCGGCCGTACGGGCCGCCGTCATCGACGTGCGTGGCGAGGGCGACGACCGCCGCCTCGTCGGCTACGTCACCACGCACGACGGTCTCCCCGCCGACCCAGGTGCGTTGCGTGCCGGCCTCGCCGCCCGGCTGCCCGCCGCCATGGTCCCGTCCTGGTACGTGACCCTCCCCGAACTGCCGGTCACCCCGAACGGCAAGGTCGACCGCCGAGCCCTCCCGGAGCCGACGGCCGGCGACCGTGTCCAGGCCGCCGAGCACGTCGCCCCGCGCAACGCCGCCGAGGAAACTGTCGCGCTGGTCTGGGCCGAACTACTCGGCTTGCCCGAGATCTCCGTCCACGACGACTTCCTCGCTCTCGGCGGTCACTCGCTCCTCGCCACCCAGGCCGTCGCCCGGGTCGCGGAACGGCTCGGCGTGGAACTCGGCGTCCGCGACCTGTTCGAGGCCCCCACCGTGGCGCGGTTCGCCGCCCGTGCCGCCGATGTCCCCCGGGCCGCCGCGCACACCCCCGTCCCGCGCCTCGGATCCGGGCCGCACCGGCTCTCCTTCGCGCAGCAGCGGCTCTGGTTCCTCGACCGTCTCACCCCAGGGAGCGCGCTCTACAACGTGCCCCTCGTCCTCGAGGTCACCGGCCTGCTCGAACTGCCGGCGCTGCGCGCCGCCCTTCGGCGGCTGCTCGACCGTCACGAGGCGCTGCGCACTCGCTTCGCCGGTGGGGACACCGATCCCCACCAGGTCGTCGGCGAGGCCGCCGACCGCCTCGGCGTCACCGAACTCGCGCACCTTCCCGAAGACGTCCGCGCACGCGAAGCGGACCGGCTCGCCCGCGAGGAGGCACAGCGCCCCTTCGATCTCGCAACCGGGCCCCTCTTCCGGGCCCGCCTGCTGCGCCTGGCCGAGGACCGTGCCCATCTGCTGCTGACGATGCATCACGCGGTCTTCGACGGCTGGTCCGTGAACGTACTGGTTCGCGATCTCGGCGCGCTCTACGCGGCCGCCGTCGAGGGCGGCCGGTCCACCCTGGCCCCGCCGCCCGTCCGGTACGTGGACTACGTCGCATGGCAGCGCAAACACCTGGCTTGCGGGGTTGGTGAGCGGCAGCTCGGCTACTGGCGCGAGCATCTGCGCGACGCGCCGCCCGCGCTGGACCTGCCCGTCGACCGCGCCCGCCCGGCCGTGCCCCGGTACCGGGGTGACACCTTCCCGGTGCGGCTCGGACCGGAGCTCACCCGCCGCCTGGACGAGGTGTGCCGTACCTACGGGGTGACCAGGTTCATGGCCCTGATGGCGGTGTTCCAGCTGCTGTTGGGCCGCTACTCGGACACGCGCGATGTCAGCGTCGGGACGCCAGTCTCCGGCCGGGTGCGTCCCGAGTTCGAGGAACTCGTCGGGTTCTTCGTCAACACGCTGGTGATCCGCACCCGCTGGGAAGAGGAGCTGACCTTCGCCGCCCTGCTCGGCAGGGTCAGGGAGGTCACGCTCGGCGCATACGCCCACCAGGACGTGCCGTTCGAGCAGGTCGTCGAGGCGGTCCGGCCGCCGCGCCTGGCCGGCCGGGCACCGTTGTTCCAGGTGATGCTGGCGATGCAGAACGTACCGCAGACCACCACCGCCCTGGCCGGGCTCGATGTGACCGTGCACGAGTCGGCCGTCCGCGTCGCCAAGTTCGACCTCACCGTGGTCTGGGACGAAGGCACGCTGCCCTCCGGCGCCCTCGGCGGCTACATCGAGTACGACGTCGACCTGTTCGACCGGGCGACCGCCGAGCGGCTCGCCGAGCACTATCTCCGTTTGCTGGAGGCAGCGCTCGGCGCACCACAGACCCAGCTGCGCGGGCTGCCCACCATGAGCGAGCAGGAGACCACGGATCTGGTCGGAGCGGCCGACCGCGATCCACAGCCAGCCGATGAAGCGGCCCGGCCGATGCACGAGCTGATCCACGCGGTCGCCTCCGCCCGGCCCGACCAGCCCGCGATCAGCCAGGCCGGCCGGACCCTCAGCTATGCCGAACTCGATGAGCAGTCCGACCGGATCTGCGCGTTCCTGCGCGCCCGGGGCATCGGTCACGGCGCCACCGTCGTCGTCCGGCTCGAGCGCACCCCGCTCTGGCCTGTCGCCCTGCTCGGCATCCTCAAGGCCGGCGCGACGTACGTGCCGACCGACCCGCACGCGCCACAGCGGCGCTTCGCGGCCATGCTCGACGACGCCCGTGCCGCCCTCGTCCTCGGCTCGCACGCCGACACCCCGCCGACCGGTACGACGGTGCCCTTCGCCGCCATGGAGGACGCACTGCGGGAGACCGCCGCGCAGGCACCGGAGCCCGCCGCGACCGTCCACCCGCAGACCCCCGCGTACGTGCTCTACACCTCCGGTACCACCGGACGGCCCAAGGGAGTCGTCGTCAGCCACGCGAACCTCGCGCACACGATCCAGGCGGTCGCCGACCGCTACGGCCTCGGACCGCGGGACCGCGTGCTCCAGTTCGCGGCGCTCACCTTCGACGTAGCCGCCGAGGAGCTGTTCTCCGCGCTCGTGCGGGGCGCCACAGTCGTCCTGCCGCCCGCCGGGCCGGTGCCCGGCATCGACGAACTGACCTCGCTCGTACGGAGCGAACGGCTTACGGTGCTCAACCTGCCCGCCTCGTACTGGCACGAGTGGGTGGCCGTGATCGACCGGTTCCCGCCATCCTCCTGCCCGGCCCTGCGGCTGGTCGTCACCGGCAGCGAACGCGTCGACGGCGGCAGGCTCGCCCTCTGGCAGGCAGCCGCGCCCGGCCATGTCCGCTGGCTGAATGCTTACGGCCCCACAGAGGCCACCATCACCGCCACCCTGTACGAGCCGGACCGCGCCGCCCCGCGGCCCTGGTCCGACCGGCCGGCCGACGCGACTGTCCCCATCGGCCGTCCTCTGCCCGGCGTGCGCGCCTACGTGCTCGACGCCGAGCTGCGGCCCGTGCCGATCGGCGTCCCCGGCGACCTCTATCTGGCCGGCGAAGGTGTCGCCCAGGGCTACCTTGATGACCCGGCCCGTACCGCCGCGGTCTTCCTGCCCGACCCGTGGGGCCGCCCCGGCACGCGCATGTACGCCACTGGCGACCGCGCCCGGCGCGCCACCGACGGAGAGCTGGAGTTCCTCGGCCGCAGCGACGACCAGATCAAACTGCGCGGCTTCCGGATCGACCTCGGAGAGATCGAAGCGGCCCTCGCCGCCCACCCGGACGTCCGCGACTCCGCCGCACTCCTGCGCGAGGACACCCCCGGTCGGCCCCAACTGGTCGGCTACATAGCCGTCGACAGCGGCACCGCGCCACCGGACCTCCGGGCCCACCTCGCGCAACGGCTGCCCGGCTACATGGTGCCGAGCGCCGTCGTGCCCCTCGGCCGGCTGCCGCGCGGCGAGCGCGGCAAGACCGACCGCCGTGCCCTCCCCGTGCCCGCTCCGGCCTCTGTAGTCCCCGGCGCCCGGCGGCCCGGCGACCGGCCTGAGACCGAACTCGGGCGGACCGTCGCCGCCGTCTGGCGCGGTGTGCTCGGCTCCGAACACATCGGCGCCGACGACAACTTCTTCGATCTCGGCGGCCACTCCCTGCTCATCCTGCGGGTGCAGGCCCAGCTGGCCGAGGCACTGGGCCGGGACATTCCTGTGGTGGACCTGTTCCGGTACGCGACGGTGCGCACACTCGCGAGGCACCTCGCCGACGGTGACGGACCCCGGCCAGCCGGAGGTGCCGCAGGGCGCCGCCGCGCCGCGGAACGAAAGCTGCAACAAGGCACGCGCACGCCGCGCAGGCGGTCGGTCGCGCCCCAAAACACTGGAGACAAGTGATGATTGACGGCAACTCGATGCCGGCCGACGCCATCGCGGTCGTCGGGATGGCACTGCGCGTCCCGGGCGCCAGCACCCCGGAGCAGTTCTGGGAGAACGTGCGCAACGGCGTGGAATCCATCAAGTTCTTCACCGACGAGGAGCTGCTCGCCGCCGGCGTGGCCGCCCAGGACCTCGCCGATCCCGCCTATGTGAAGGCGTTCGGTGCCCTGGAAGGTGTCGGCGACTTCGACCCGCGCTTCTTCGGGTTCTCCCCGCGCGAGGCGCAGATGCTCGACCCGCAGCACCGCCTCTTCCTCGAATGCGCCTGGCAGGCTCTGGAACATGCGGGCTGTCCCGCCGACCCCGAAACCACGGTCACCGGCGTGTACGCCGGCGTGGGCGAGAGCTCCTACCTTCACCACAACCTCCTTGCCAACGAAGGCCTGGTCGAGCGCATCGGCGCCTTCCAGAGCGCCCTCGGCAACGACAAGGACTTCATGCCGACCCGGGTGTCGTACAAGCTCGACCTCCGCGGCCCCAGCGTCAGCGTCCAGACCGGCTGCTCCACCTCGCTGGTCGCCGTCCACCTGGCCTCTCAGGCGCTGATCAACGGCGAGTGCGACGTCGCACTCGCCGGCGGTGCGACCGTCAACGCCCTGCAGCAGCAGGGCTACCGGTACGAGGAAGGGGGAGTCCTGTCGCCCGACGGACACTGCCGGGCCTTCGCCGACGACGCCGGCGGCGCCGTGCCCGCCAGCGGCGCCGGCGTCGTCGTCCTCAAGCGTCTCGACAACGCCCTCGCCGACGGAGACGTGATCCACGCCGTCATCCGCGGCACCGCCATCAACAACGACGGCTCGCGCAAGGTCGGCTTCACCGCCCCCAGCATCGAGGGACAGGCCGACGCGGTCGCCGAAGCCCTCTCCGTCGCCGAGGTCGACCCGGTCACTGTCACCTACGTCGAAGCCCACGGCACCGGTACCCGGATCGGCGACCCGATCGAAGTGGCGGCTCTGCACCAGGCCTTCGGGAACACCGGCGCGGACCACCGCTGCGCCCTCGGCTCGGTGAAGACCAACATCGGCCATCTGGACACCGCCGCCGGCGTCGTCGGCCTGATCAAAGCCACGCTGGCGATGCGAGCCCGCGAACTGCCGCCGTCGCTGCACTGTGCCACCCCCAACCCCGGCCTCGCCCTCACCGAAGGGCCCTTCTACGTCAACACCGAACTCGCCCCGTGGTCAGGCGATGTGCTGCGCGCCGGGGTCAGCTCCTTCGGGATCGGCGGCACCAACGCCCACGTGGTCCTGGAGGAGGCGCCGCAGCCTTCTCCCGCCGGGTCGGGGCGCGGCCGGCACGTGCTGCCCCTCTCGGCCGCCACGCCCACCGCGCTCGGCACCGCGGCCGCGGAACTCGCTGCCCATTTGCGCGCGCGCCATGAGGAGCGCCTCGACGACGTGGCGTACACCTTGCAGCGCGGCCGCCGGACCCTGCCGTACCGACGCTTCGTCGTGGCCAACAGCACCCGGGAGGCGGCCGAGGCGCTGACCGGGCCCGTCCCGGCGCACCCCGCCGAGCCCGAGACGGAACGGGACCGCGAGGTCGTCCTCACCTTCCCCGGGCAAGGCGCACAGCGCATCAACATGGGCCGCGCCCTGTACGAGCGCGAGCCGGTCTTCCGTGCGGAGGTCGACCGCGCCGCCGAGATCCTCCTGCCGGTCCTCGGCGAGGACCTCCGCGGCCTGCTGTACCCCGGCGAGGCGGACCGGGAGACCGCCCGGGAGAAGATCCGGCGGACCGAGTACGCGCAGCCCGCCCTTCTCGTCGTGGAGTACGCCCTCGCTACGCTGTGGGATTCCTGGGGCGTCCGCCCGGCGGCCATGCTCGGCCACAGCCTCGGCGAGTTCGTCGCCGCGTGCCTGGCGGGCGTCATGTCGTACGAGGACGCGCTGCGCCTGGTCGCCGTACGCGGGCGGCTGATGCAGGACGCGCCCGTCGGCGCGATGTCGGCGGTGCCACTGCCGGAGGACGAGGTCACGCCGGTCCTGGGCACCGAGGTGGTCCTGGCCGCGGTGAACGGACCGCGCGAGTGTGTCGTGTCCGGCCCCTTCGAGGCCGTCGAGGCCGTCGAGGCCCGCCTGGCCGAGCGCGGGGTCACCACCAAGCGGCTGCGCACCTCGCACGCTTTCCACTCCCGGATGATGGACGGTGCCGCCGACGCGTTCGAGGCGGAGGTCGCACGCGTTGGGCTGACGGCGCCGCAGATCCCGTTCGTGTCCAATGTGACAGGCACGTGGATCACCGACGAGGAGGCCACCAGTCCGGCGTACTGGGCACGCCAATTGCGCTCCACGGTGCGGTTCGGTGACGGCCTGCGCACGGTGTGCCGCCTGGACGCGACGCTGCTCGAGGTCGGCCCGGGACGCGTCCTGACGAGCCTCGCGCGCGGGGGGAACGACCTGCATGGGGCGGTCGCCTCGCTCCCGTCGGCCACCCCGGACGCCGACGCCGAGCAGGAGGTGCTGACCGCCGCCGGCGAGCTGTGGCGTCTGGGAGCGCCGCTCGTTTGGGAGGCACTGCACGGCGAGGAGACACCGCGTCGCACCGTCCTCCCGACGTATCCCTTCGAACGCGAGCGGTGCTGGGTCGACCCGCCGCGCGGTACCCGCACGGCGCGCGCGAACCCGGACGGGCTGGCGGTGCGCGGCTTCCGCCGGGTGGGCCCGGCGACCCCCGCGGCCGCGCGCAACGGCACGTCACCGACCGCGTGGCTGGTCGTCTCGGACGAGGAGGGCGCCCTCCACGGCCTCGCCGAGCGCCTGCACGGCACGCACCGCCGGGTGGTCGAGGTCCCGGCCGGTGCAGTCGGCACCGAGGACGACTGCGCCCGGCTCCTCGCATCCTCGTTCCCCGAGGACGAGCGGATCGCGGGCGTGATCCACGCGGCACTGCTCGGCACCGGTGACGAGGCCTATGCCTGCCGCGTGCCGGAGGAGCTGGAGGCACTGGAGCGGGCCCTCGCGGCACGGGGCGACGACGGCGCACGGCTCGTCACCGTGGTGTCCGGCGCTCTCGACGTCACTGGTGAGGAATCGCTCGTACCCGAGAAAGGCGAGCTGACCGCGTGGGCCCGTACGGGCCGGCCGGGACCCCGGACACTCCTCGACGTGCCCGCACCCGGGACCGCCGCGGCCATCCGCCGGCTGATCGACACGCTGCTCGCGGAACTCAGCGGCACGGCCGAGGAGCCCATCGTCGCGCTCCGCGGCGTGCACCGCTTCGTGCCCGAGCTGGAGCCCCTGAGCTCAGCACCGGGCACCACTACCGCCAGGCACACCGGTGCGTCCTACGCGTCGGTGGGCGACGAGCGGATCGCGGCCGCCTTCGCCCGGGCCCTGTCGTACGCGGGCGCCACGGTGACCCCGTTGTCCGCCGCCCAGGACCCCGCAGCACCGGCCACCGTCCTCGTACTGCTTGACGCGTGCGCGCCGCGGCACCAGGTGGTGGAGACACTGGAGCGCGCCACGGCGGCCATCGCCCGGATCCCCGAGGGCGCCGTGCGCGCCTGCGAGGTCCATCTCGTGGGCGACGCCGCACTGGATCCGTCCGTCTCGCTCATCGCCGCCCGGGTCGAGACACAGGTCGCGCTTGCGCGCCGCGAGTCCGAGATCCCGTGGAGCGGCTTCGTGTGGTCGCACGCGGATCCCGCCACTGCCGAGCGGTGGGCTGCCCGCGTGGTGGGCGCCGCTCCCGGCAGCTGCCAGGCGGTCGTGGAACCGACGGCCGAGCTCGTGCAGGACTCCGCGCCCGCCGCGCCGGACGCGACCCCCGAGACCCGCCCGGAGTACGCCGACGACGTCGAGCGTCAGATCGCCGCGATCTTCACGGACCTCCTCGGCGTGGCGGACATCGCACCGGACAGCAACTTCTTCGAACTCGGCGGACACTCCCTTCTCGCGGCGCAGTTCGTCGCGCAGGTCCGCACGGTCTGCGGCGCCGAGGTCCCGCTGCGCGCCTTCGTCGCCGAGCCGACCATCCGCGGGCTGGCCGCCGCCGTACGCACCGCCCTTGCCGAGGCCGGAGACACCCTGCTGGAGGCGCTGCCGGCCGTCGACCCGGACCCCGCGAACGAGGGCGTGCCCTTCCCGCTGACGGACGTCCAGCAGGCGTACTGGATCGGCCGCACCGGCGTCTTCGAGATCGGCAACGTCGGCATGCACGGGTACGAGGAGTTCGACGTCCAGGACCTGGACCTGCCCCGCATGGAACGTGCCTTCCGCCGGCTCATCCGGCGGCACGGCATGCTCCGCGCCATCGTGCTCCCGCACGGCGAGCAGCAGATCCTGACGGACGTCCCCGACTACGTCATCGAGACGGAGGACCTACGCCGGCTGCCCGGAAACGAGGTGCACGCGGCGCTTGAGAGCACCCGCGCGGCCATGTCCCACCAGAACTTCGAGGCCGACCGCTGGCCGCTGTTCGAACTGCGCGCCTCGGTCCTGGACGGCGGCCGCACCCGGCTGCACTACAGCATCGACGGTCTCGTCACCGATGCCCGGGCCTCCAACGTGCTGCTGCGCGAACTCGCCCATCTCTACGAGCAGCCGGACGTCGAGCTGCCCCCGCTGGAACTGTCCTTCCGCGACTACGTGCTGGCGGAGAAGAGCCTGGAGTCCTCCGATCTGTACCGCCGTGCGGAGACCTACTGGCGCGAGCGGATTCCCGGCCTGGCGCTCGCCCCGGAGCTGCCGCTGGCCTGCGACCCGCGTACCATCGACTTCCCGCGCTTCAAGCGTGTGGAGGGCCTGCTCCCCCGGGAGACCTGGGACCGGGTCAAGGGACACGCGGCGCGGCGCGGCATCACGCCCACGGCGCTGCTCCTGGCGGCCTACAGCGAGGCGCTGGCCACCTGGTCCAAGAACCGCAGCTTCACGCTCAACCTCCCCATGGCGAACCGGCTCCCGCTCCACCCGGAAGTGGACGCCATCGTCGGTGACTTCACCTCGGTGACGTTGCTCGAGGTCGACGCGGCGAGCGAGGACACCTTCGAGGCGCGTGCCTGCGCCGTGCGGGACCGGCTCATCACCGACATCGACCACCGCGTGTTCAGCGGTGTCCGCGTGATACGGGAGATGAAGAAGGCACGCGGCGACGCGGCGGCGGCCATGCCGGTCGTGTTCACCAGCCTCTTCCTCGACCACGGTCAGGACACCCCGATCGGCGAGGTGGCCTACAGCATCTCGCAGACGCCGCAAGTCTGGATCGACGCACAGGTCTACGAGGTGGACGGCGCCCTCGCGTTCGACATCGACGCGGTCGAACAGCTCTTCCCCGAGGGCCTGGTCGCCGCGATCCACTCGGCCACCCTGGAGCTGCTGCAGTGGCTCGCCCGGGACGAGGGGAACTGGAGCCGGCCCGCGCCCCTGCTCGTGCCGCGCGCCGAACTGGCCGAGCTGGAGGCCTACAACCGGACCGAGGGCCCGCTGCCGTCGGGGCTGCTGCATGCGCCGTTCTTCGCCACGGCGGCCTGCACGCCCGAGCGCACCGCCGTCGTCACCCCGGGCCGCACGCTCAGCTACGGGGAACTGGCGGCGCGGGCCGGCGGCATCGCTCGGCGTCTGACCGGCCTCGACATCCGCCCCAACGACCTGGTCGCCGTGGTAATGGAGAAGGGCTGGGAGCAGTGCGCCGCCGTCCTCGGTATCCTCGCCGCCGGCGCCGCCTACCTGCCCATCGACCCCGAACTACCCGATGAGCGCGTCCGGCTCTTGCTTGAGCACGGTCAGGCCCGCGCGGTCCTCACCCAGGGCCGGGTCGCACAGGGTGGCGAGGACCGCTTCGCCGATGTGCCCGCCGTCTTTCGGGTCGACGAACTCCCCCTGGAGGAGCACGCGGCCGACGGTCTGCGACTGGACGCTCCCGCCACGCCGGACGATCTCGCGTACGTCATCTTCACCTCGGGTTCCACCGGCCTCCCCAAGGGGGTGATGATCGACCACCGCGGCGCCCTGAACACGGTCGTGGACGTCAACGAACGCTTCGGCGTGGGGGCTGACGACCGGATCTTGGCCCTGTCCTCGCTCAGCTTCGACCTGTCGGTGTACGACATCTTCGGCCCGCTGGCAGTCGGCGGTGCTGTCGTCATGCCGGACGCCGGCGCGCACCGCGACCCTGCGGCCTGGCTCGACCTGATGGAAACGGCTCGGGTCACCCTCTGGAACTCCGTGCCGGCGCTGATGGAGCTGCTCGTCGAGCACATGAGTGTGAAGGAGGCGACCGGGACGGCGCTGCGGTTGGTGCTGCTCAGCGGCGACTGGCTGCCGGTCGCGCTGCCGGACCGCATCCGGCGGGTGCTCGGCGCCCCCGAGGTCGTCAGCCTCGGCGGAGCGACGGAGGCGTCGATCTGGTCCATCCTCTACCCGATCGGCCAGGTGGCCGCCGACTGGCCGAGCATCCCGTACGGCAGGCCGATGCGGAACCAGACGTTCCATGTCCTTGACGACGCGCTCCGGCCCCGGCCGACAGGGGTGCCAGGCCAGCTCTACATCGGCGGTGTGGGTCTTGCCCAGGGCTATCTGCGCGACGAGGCCAAGACGAAGGCCGGCTTCATCCTCCACCCGGAGACCGGCCAACGCCTCTATCGCACTGGAGACCTCGGACGCTTCCTGCCGAGCGGTGACATCGAGTTCCTCGGCCGCGAGGACTTCCAGGTCAAGGTGCAGGGCTACCGCATCGAACTCGGTGAGATCGAGGCCGCGATCATGCAGCATCCGGACATCCGGGCAGCGGTGACCGTGGTTCAGGGGGAGCCGCGCGGTGCGAAGCGGCTGGTCGCCTTCGTCGTCCCGCAGACCGCGCACGATGTTCCGCAGGACCTCCGCGACTTCCTCGGTACGAAGCTGCCCCGCTACATGGTGCCGGACGTGTACGTGGAGATCGACGCACTGCCGCTCACCGCGAACGGAAAGGTCGACCGGCGAGCGCTGGTGGTCCCCGAGCACGTGGCCGAGGAGGCAGCGCCGCGCTACGAGGCCCCGCGCACACCGGTCGAGGAGGTCGTCGCCGAGGTCTGGGCGAGCATGCTCGAGATCGAGCGCGTCGGCATCCACGACAACTTCTTCGCCCTCGGCGGGGATTCGCTCATGGCCATGCGCACGGTGGTCCACCTGCGCAAGGCACTCGGCACCGAACTGCCGATCCGCGTCCTGTTCGACAGTCAGACGCTGGAGGACACCGCGCTCGTCGTCGAGGACCACCTCCTCGCCGAAATCGAGGGACTGTCCGAGGAAGAAGCTCAGGCCCTACTCACAGACTGAGCCGATGAGTCACGGAGACCTCAACGTGAACCGAACCGCACCACTCCGCGCGAGGCGTGCCCACAGCTGGATCGTGGGCACGCGGCGCCCGGCCGCACCGTCCGTCCGTCTCTTCTGCCTCCCGTACGCCGGAGGCGGAGCCTCGACCTACGCCGCGTGGCCCTCCCTTTTCCCGGACGACGTCGAAGTTTGCCCGGTCGAACTGCCCGGCCGGCTGACGCGCTGGAGCGAGAACGCCTTCGAACAGGCTGAGCCGCTCGTCGAGGCGCTCGCCACCGCGCTGGCCGGCGAACTCGACGTCCCCTACGCACTCTTCGGGCACAGCATGGGCGCCCTGCTGGCGTTCGAACTGGCCCGGGCGCTGCGCAGGCGCGGCGCTGACGAGCCGCGCGTCCTCTTCGTCTCTGGCGGCCCGGCACCCCAGCTCCGGCGCCGGCTCCAGCAGATCCACGACCAGCCGGACGACGTCGTGAGGGCCAGGCTGCGCGAACTGGGCGCCGTCCCGGAGGACGTGTACGCCGAACCGGAACTGCTCGAACTACTCATGCCGACGATCCGCGCGGACTTCTCGGTCGTCGAGACGTACGTTCACAGGCCCGAGCCACCGCTCGGGTGCCCCGTCGTGGCCTTCGCCGGAACGGAGGACCGGGAAGTGCCGCCCGACCAGGTGGCCTCCTGGCACGAACAGACGACGGGCGGCTTCACCCGCCATGTTCTGCCCGGCGACCACTTCTTCCTGCACAGCGCGCGGCCCGAACTCCTGGACACGGTCCGCGCCGCGCTGACGGCCACTGCCGGGCGACCGCCAGGGGCCGCGGGGCGCCCGACCGACCTGGTGAACCGACCCAAACGAAAGGGACAGAGATGAACACGACAGAGGTCCCCAGCCCGACGCATCCCCAGTGCTGCGCCCACCTCATTTCCTGGCACGACGGTCCGCACACAGCACGGACTTCCGCCTTCGCCACCCGCGCGGGCCTTCCGGCCGAAGCCCCGGCTTCGGAGTCCGAGACAGCTGTCGAACCCAACGCACCCCGGCTCTCCGAAAGCCGGGTGGTCCGTACGTGAGCGACAGCGAATCCCAGATCGCCGGCGACATCCTCGAAGTCCCGCACATCCTGCAGCCCCCGCGCGAGTACCCGCTACCGTCGCCGATTTCGCCGGCCTGGCCCGCTCCGGCGCCGCCGACCGTTCCCAGTGGGAGCACCTCGTCCGGTACGACGCCGCGACGCGCTGGTACCACCGGCTGCGCTCCGGCTGTGTCAAAGGAATTCGGTTCATTCGACATCGCAGGATTTGGTGCCATTAAGGAGAGGACATTGATCCCCGTTCGTCCTTCGCCCAAACGGGCCGAAGTTCCGGCTGGGGTGTGACATGGCGACTCTCGCCGAGAAGCGTCATGTCGTCCGGCTTGGGCCGGCGTTCCACCGTTTCTGGCTGAGCGACACCGTCAGCATGGCAGGCACGCAGATTTCTGCGGTGGCCCTTCCTGTGATCGCCGTCACCCAGCTGAACGCGTCGGCTTCCGAGGTAGGCGTTCTGGTTGCCGCGGAGGAGGGTGCGTGGCTGCTGATCGGCCTGCTGGCCGGGGCGTGGGTAGACCAATGGAGCAAGCGGCGGGTAGTGGCGTGGACCGACGCCGGGCGGGGGCTGCTGTTGGCGAGCATTCCTCTGGCTTGGTGGCTCGGCATTCTCACGATGAGCCAACTGTGGGTCGTGGGACTGCTCGTCGGGGCCCTCACCGTGTTTTTCACCATCGCCTACCAGGCGTACCTGCCGAGCCTGGTCCCCCACGAGGACCTTGTCGACGCAAACGCACGACTGGCGACCAGTCAGGCCACCACGTCCGTCGCTGGTCCGGGGCTTGGGGGGGTGTTGGTCCAAGCTCTGACCGCGCCGGTGGCGATCCTTTTCGACGCGGTGTCCTTCATGGCTTCGGCGCTCCTTCTCGGTTCTCTGCCGGTAGAGGAGCGAAGACCGAAACCAGAAGTCCGGCAGCCGCTGCGCGAGCAGATCGGGGAGGGGCTCCGGTACGTCTTCGCGGATCCGGTGCTGCGTGCGCTGACAGGCACGGGAGCGGCACTCAACTTCTGCGTGGCCGCACAGCACACCTTGGTGACCGTCTTCCTCTTGCGGGTCCTGAATGTTTCGACCGGGGTCCTCGGACTGCTCCTCGCCTTCACTGGGGTCGGGGGCGTAGCCGGCGGGCTGCTGGCGAGCCGTCTCGCCAGGCGTCTGTCCAGCGGAACAGCCGTGCGGATTGGCTTGGTCTTAGGACCGGTGGGAGGCCTGTGCGTCCCGTTGGCTGAACCGGGCTGGTGGGCCTCGCTGTTCGCGATCGGTACGGCCTTCCTCGCAGGAGGAATCGCGATCTTCAATGTGATCACGGGTGCCTGGCGGCAGGCCTCTTGTCCGCCCGAGCTGCTCGGCCGCATGGTTGCCTCCACGAGAACGGTCACCTGGGGCGCCCTACCGGTCGGCGCCCTGGTGGGTGGATCGCTGGGTGACGCGGTCGGCGTACGCACCACGTTGGTTCTGATCGCCTTCGGCTTCGTCCTTATCCCCTGCGTGCTGGCAACCACCAGACTGTGGCGCATTCGTGAATTTGAATAGGCCACAACGCCGCGGATTTCTGGAGAATTTCTCGATCGCCCTCAAAGGAGGGTTGCGTGGCGAGAATTAGCTGATAATGTAGTTCTCGTTCGGCCGGAAAAGGAAAGCATTTCCGGAGAAATTCAATCGGATGTATTTCCGTGCCGAATAACCAGATCGAAGCGTTTTTCTGCGCAAATGACGTCATGCGGGTCGACGAGGAGTGCAGGATCGAGACCCTCGACACCGAGGGCGCCGCAGTCGTCGTCCAGTCGAAGTCCTGGTAGAGCCGGCTCGCACCGGCCGGACTCGAATTAGGCGGCGGCACCCTGCGCCGCTGAAGTCGAGCGAACATTCCCGCGGAATCCTGAACCGGAGGTAACAGCATGCAGGACAGCAATGAGTTTGAGATCGAGACTCTCGACACCGAGGGCGCCGCGGTCGTCGTCCAGTCGAAGTCCTGGTAGAACCGGCTCGGACCGGCCGGACTCGAATTAGGCGGCGGCACCCTGTGCCGCTGAAGTCGAGTGAACACTCTCGCGGAATTCTGAACCGGAGGTAACAGCATGCAGGACAGCAATGAGTTTGAGATCGAGGCTCTCGACACCGAGGGCGCCGCGGTCGTCGTCCAGTCGAAGTCCTGGTAGAGCCGGCTCGGACCGGCCGGACTCGAATTAGGCGGCGGCACCCTGCGCCGTTGAAGTTGAGCGAACACTCTCGCGGAATCCTGAACCGGAGGTAACAGCATGCAGGACAGCAATGAGTTTGAGATCGAGGCTCTCGACACCGAGGGCGCCGCGGTCGTCGTCCAGTCGAAGTCCTGG
>NZ_JBIBKX010000002.1:592082-592256 GCF_042959425.1 Streptomyces sp. NPDC007896
GGTAGAGCCGGCTCGGACCGGCCGGACTCGAATTAGGCGGCGGCACCCTGCGCCGTTGAAGTCGAGCGAACACTCTCGCGGAATCCTGAACCGGAGGTAACAGCATGCAGGACAGCAATGAGTTTGAGATCGAGACTCTCGACACCGAGGGCGCCGCGGTCGTCGTCCAGTCGA
>NZ_JBIBKX010000002.1:592351-602152 GCF_042959425.1 Streptomyces sp. NPDC007896
AACCGGAGGTAACAGCATGCAGGACAGCAATGAGTTTGAGATCGAGACTCTCGACACCGAGGGCGCCGCGGTCGTCGTCCAGTCGAAGTCCTGGTAGGGCCGGCTCGGACCGGCCGGACTCGAATTAGGCGGCGGCACCCTGTGCCGTTGAAGTTGAGCGAATACTCTCGCGGAATCCTGAACCGGAGGTAACAGCATGCAGGACAGCAATGAGTTTGAGATCGAGACTCTCGACACCGAGGGCGCTGCGGTCGTCGTCCAGTCGAAGTCCTGGTAGGGCCGGCTCGGACCGGCCGGACTCGAATTAGGCGGCGGCACCCTGTGCCGTCGAAGTTGAGCGAATACTCTCGCGGAATTCTGAACCGGAGGTAACAGCATGCAGGACAGCAATGAGTTTGAGATCGAGACTCTCGACACCGAGGGCGCTGCGGTCGTCGTCCAGTCGAAGTCCTGGTAGGGCCGGCTCGGACCGGCTGGACTCGAATTAGGCGGCGGCACCCTGTGCCGCTGAAGTTGAGCGAATACTCTCGCGGAATTCTGAACCGGAGGTAACAGCATGCAGGACAGCAATGAGTTTGAGATCGAGACTCTCGACACCGAGGGCGCCGCGGTCGTCGTCCAGTCGAAGTCCTGGTAGAACCGGCAAAAGCCTGCTGAATTCAAGGTAGGCGGCGGCGCCACGTGCCGCCGCCTACCTGGCCTCATATCCTGGCGATCCCAAGGGGGGGAACATGACCGACACTAAAGATCCCGGCCTTGGGCCGACCATAGCGCGCAGTGGCCATTCCACAGTCGCACCTTGGGTCGTACCGATGCCGCAGAAATCCGGGAAGCTATATCTAGTGGGCCCGCGCATGGCATTGCTGGGGACCCGCGAGGGCGTCACCGGCGCTGCGCTGGTGGCCGCCGGCCACCAGGACTTCACCCTGGCAGCCCCCGAACCGCTTCTCGACCTCAATCTCGGCTCGGCGCGGGGAAATGGCACTCCTGACCTGATTCTACTCGACCTCGTCGGGCGACCGGACGTGTGGCTGTTGCGCGACGAACTCGCTCAACAGGGCATCGTGACGACTTCAGTCCTCCCTGACGCGCAGGAGCTCGGTGCGTCCGACAGGACACCGGTGCTTGTTCTCGCTGATCGTGAGCCCGTGACCCCTTCGGCATGGATACGGGAACTGCTGCGCTCACGGCCGGTGCTGTGGGCCGGAGAGTGCTCCGACGGCACACACGTCGGTCCGCTGTTCACGGAGGAGGCGCAACTCGACGACTACCTTGAGGCGACCAGCGTCTGGGCTTCCGACCGACTCCTGGGCGACATGGGCATGCGCGAGCGTCCGCTCCCGCTGCTCTCCGGGGTGCCCGAAAGGCCCCGAGACCTGGCGCGGACCGTTGCCGCTGTCCTGGGCGGCGGCCGTTCTGACGGGGCGGTGCTCGTTGACGGAATGAGAGAGGTGGCCTTGTGGACCGGCCTCCGGACGCAGCCCCGGCCGCCCGAGGACCTGCTGGGTGAGCTGAACTGGGCGAAGGGCCTCGTCAAAGATCTCGTGACCGAGCCGATGAGCGGCGATGTGGGGATTCAGGTGGTGACCTGCCGGACCCCGTGCGGGGTGGGCACTGCCGAGTTCGAGTCGAACAGCGGAAAGGGTGCCACCGTACGCAAGGCCACCGAGCGAGCCCTCGGCGAGACCGCAGAACGGTTCGCGGCGTGGCAGGCGAACGCTGCCCACGGACCGCGATGCCACCCGCGCCGATACGGACTTGAGGATTTTCACGCTTTCGGCGAGTTGTATGAGGCTCACCGGTGCGAAGGCTCGCCCGACATCGAGTGGACCACGGCCGTGTCACTGGTATCTGGAGACCCCTACGACGTCCCGGCTTGTCTGGTCGCGTTCCCTTACTTGCCCAGCGCCGGCCATACCCGGCCAAGCAAGGGCGACACTTCAGGACTTGCTTCCTACCCCGGACGCGACCAAGCGGTATTGCGAGGCCTGCGCGAAGTGCTGGAAAGGGATTCTCTCTACCCGAACTTCATGCACCAGCGCCCGGGAACGTTGCTGCGGACCGAGCCAGGCGGTGTCTTCGATGACAAGCAGACGTTCTGCGTGGTGTATCCGGATGCGCCAGTCCCCCTGGTGCATGCCTTTGTTGTGGACAGCAGTAAGACGGACACGCCGATAGCGGCTCGGGGCACGGGAAGCGGCCTCACCTGGCAGGAGGCGCGCGAGCGGGCACTGGAGGAGGCTCGCCAGTTGCTGGCGCAGTCCCACCGAGGCCGTGAGCTAGCCCTCGCGGACGCGTTCGACGCATGGTGCCGTCCCGATGTGACCTCCCAGCTGCTGGACTACCTCGAACACCTCCCGGAGGGCGATCCCACGGGACCGGAATCCGGCAGCGCCTCCGAGCAGTTGGCATCGCTCGTGGAGACGCTGGGCGCGGCCGGCCAGGATGTCCTGGTGGCCGAACTGCCCAACCCCGTCCGCGGCTGGACGGCCGTACGTGTCCTGGTTCCCGGGGCCACGACCAACCAGTGGGCCTCCGCAAGCGCCGGAGGGCGAAAGCTGCGAGGAGCTGTCTGGACACACGGGATCCCCGCGTAAGCCTCGGCTCATCCAGGGCCTTCCTGAGGTTCTGTCACGAGTCGAATACTCCTAAGGGTTGTTCTACCTTCTCGACGTGGGTCTGCTCTGGTCGTTCGTAGGATCGGAGGACCGGACCTTGCTGATCGCGGCGTACTGGCGCACGAACCTGACGATGCGCCGGCTCGCTCCGCTGTTCGGGGTGTCCAAGTCGGCGGCGTACCGGATCATCGGCCACCTCGGGCCGATGCTCGCGCTCCAGCCCCGCAAGCGGTTCACCAAGGGCACCGTGCTCATCGTGGACGGCAAGTCCGCGACTGCCGTCTCAAAGACGACGGCGTCCACCACGCCATGCACGGCATCGCCCGGATGCACAACCTCGCACGCGCCGGATAGGCCAGCGGGCCGCACAGCGGCCAGCGATGCCCGATGCGACTCGAAGATCATTTACGGGACAACCCTGAGCACACGGGACGCCCGACCGATCCGATGGACCGACCTGAACGAAAGGAACAGCGATGAACACGACAGGTGCTTCCGGCCTGACGCTTCCCCAGTGCTGCGCCCACCTCACGTCCTCCTGGGGCGACGGTCCGTTCACGGCCGTCGCCCATGTGGCAGCTCCCACGGGCCTCCCGGCCAGGACCCGGGCCCCGAAGCCCGAGCCGGCTTCCGAGCCCACCGCATTCCTGCTGTCCGCGAGCCAGGCGGTCGGTGCGTGACCGACAGCGACCTCCAGATCGCCGGCGACATCCTTGAGGTCCCGCATCTCCTGCAGCCTCCGCGGGAGCAGCCGGCCACCGTTGCCGAGTTCGTAGGGCTGGCCTGCTCGATCGCCGCGGATCGCGACCAGTGGGCGCACCTCGTTCGCTACGACGCCACCAGTCGTTGGTATCACCGGCTGAGCGCCGACCCCGGCCATGAGGTGTGGCTACTGTCCTGGGTGCCCGGGCAGGGCAGCGGGCTGCACGACCACGGCCGCTCCTCTGGGGTGCTGACCATGCTGGAGGGCACGTTGACGGAGCGGACGGAGAGAGGGAGGCGTGTACTGCGGCCGGGCGTGCAGCGGGTGTTCGCGCCAGGGTACGTGCACCAGGTCATCAACGACGCACTGGAGCCGGCGGTGAGCCTGCATGTCTACTACCCGGGCCTGACCGAGATGCGGATGCACATCGCCACCCACTGCGAGGCGTGCATACAGCCGACTGCCTGACGCCTTGTCGTACCCGTCTCGAGTGAGTGCCCCGCCGGACTTGCGGAGCAAACGACCTCGCAGGGCGCGCGATGTGCTGTGCGCCCTGCGGGGATGCTTCAAGGCCCCCGTCGGGTCATTCCCGCGCAGAGCCGCGCCCGGTCACATCCGCTCGGGCGCGGAGACACCGAGCAGGTCCAGGCCGTTGCGCAACACCACCCGGGTGGCGTCCGTCAGCCACAACCGGGCCCGGGTTAGCTCCCCTGGCTCCTCGCCGTCCCGGGGAAGGATCCGGCAGCTGTCGTAGAACCGGTGATAGGTCCCCGCCAGCTGCTCCAGATAGTGGGACAGCCGGTGAGGCTCGCGCAGGCTGGCGGCGGTGGCGATGACCTGCGGGAACTCGACCAATACGCCAAGCAGGTCGGCCTCACGCTCCTGTACGAGAAGGGACGGCTCGAAGTCCTCGGGGTCACCCTGGTCCACCCCGCTCTCCGCGGCCCTGCGCCGGACGGCGCACAGCCGTGCATGGGCGTACTGCACGTAAAATACCGGGTTGTCGTTCGACTGCCGAGTGAGCAGGTCGATGTCGAGGTCGATTGTCGCGTCGATGCTTGCGCGCGTCAGCGCATACCGCGCCGCGTCGACCCCGACCGCCTCGACGAGGTCATCCAGCGTCACCACCGTGCCCGCGCGCTTGCTCATACGCACGGGTCGGCCATCCTTGACCAGATTGACCAACTGGCCGATCAGGATTTCCAGGGTGCTGTCTGGATCGTCACCGAAACAGGCCGCCATGGCCTTCATGCGGCCGATGTAGCCCACGTGGTCGGCGCCCAGCATGATGACGACCTTCTGGAACCCCCGAGACCTCTTGTTGAGGTAGTAGGCGCAATCTGCGGTGAAATATGTCCAGGTTCCGTCGCTCTTCGCCAGGACGCGGTCTTTGTCGTCACCGAAGTCTGTAGTGCGCAGCCAGACCGCGCCGTCGGCCTCGAAGACGTGCCCAGCTGCGCGCAAGCGGGAGACAGCCGCGTTCAGATCCCCCCGGTCATGGAGGTCCTTCTCGTTGAAATAGACATCGAAGCGGGTATCGAACCCAGCGAGCGATCTCTTGATTTCGTCGAACATGAGGGACGTTCCCTCAGACCGAAAGACGCCGAGTGTTTCGGGGGCATCCAGGTCCGAAGTTTCGGGACACCGCATCAGAATGGTGCGGGCTATTTCCTCGATGTAGGCGCCGGCGTAACCGTCCTCGGGAACCGGAACACCCTTGGACGAAGCGAGCAGCGACCGGGCGAAACGGTCGATCTGCATGCCTGCGTCATTGAAGTAGTACTCTCGGGTGACGTCCGCGCCGACGGCTTCTAGGAGTCGGGCCAGCACGTCTCCTACGGCCGCCCATCGCGCACCGCCGATGTGCACGGGGCCAGTCGGATTGGCTGAGACGAACTCCAGATTGAGCCGCAGACCCGCCATCAGGTTCGTGCGACCATAGTTCGTGTCGGCCGCGACGATGTCACGGACGATGGCCCCCTTGGCGGCACTTTCGAGCGTGACGTTCAGGAAGCCGGGGCCGGCCACGTCCACTTTGCTGATACCGGTGGCAGCGCTCACTGCCGGCGCCAGCAACTCTGCGACGGTACGAGCAGGGAGGCCTGCTGACTTGGCGAGCTGCAGAGCTACGTTACTCGAGTAGTCACCGTGACTTCGCTGACGGGGTCTTTCCAGTTGGGCCAATTCGGGCGGATCTGCGGAAATTACCCCCGAATGAATTGCTTCGTGGACGCATTCTAAGATTATGTCGGCGAGTTCTGCTGGATTCACCCAACAAGGCTACAAGCCCGGCCCGGATCCTGACCGCCCTGCGCGACGGCCCGCACTCCCGTCTCACAGATCGCCGACCCCGCCCGCGGCCGCTCCGTCACCACCGACGCGCTGACGCAATTCAGCTCGGCCGGCACCCACGGCCTGCCCGTCCTGACCGCCGAAGGAGCTCTCGCGGGCCGGCTGTCATGGCAGGACGTCCTCAACACCCTGACTGGTACGGCTAGTTGACCTGCACCACGCAGGGACTGGTGATCACTCACCGGACCCTGCGTGCTGCGTGCACTCCGCGCTCTCAGCTTCTGCCGCTGGTCAGCGTGACCGTCCCTTGCGCTGGCTCGTTCATCCGGACCGGCTCCCGCCGCACGATGCCTCCGGTGGCGCAGTTCATCTCCAGGCCTCCGTTGCACATCGGCTCGTAGCCACAAGTCACCGAACGGCCGTTCAACGATGCCCTTGTAAGAGCTCCACGGCACATCGACCGTCATGGGCTTGCCATTGAGGCCGGTGCCGCTGCCGGTGACCCGGCCGACCGACGTCGGGCCCGACGACTGCTTCTTCCTGCTGAATCTGACGTTCTTCACGCTGGGAGCTGACGCGCGTGCCGGCGCAGCAGGCGAGCTACCCGGCGCGAGCGGCTACAAGGCGTGGCGGAGCGAGAACCACACGTGCGGCCCAGCGCGTCCGGCCGTCGGCCGGACAGCCCTGACGCTCGGCATGGCTTGAGCTGCTGGCCCGCGTCCGGCGGAACGGTGGTACGGCAGAGGAGTTCATCGGTCGGTCAGGACCTGGGGTCCAAGCACGCGTCCCTGTTGTCACCTCTGAGGGCGCGAACAAGGTGCAGGACGTGCGGTTCGTTGGTCTGGACGGCCCGGGTTGGCTGTTGCGGGGCACGATCACTGGGACGGGGGCCGTTCCGAGAAGTACTGATGCGTGGTCTTGCGGAAGGCGGCTGGTCGGGCGCTGACGAAGCCTGTCTGTGCTCCGCGAGGGTTGCCTACGAACCCCGCTGCTGGCCCTGCTGTACTCCGGTGCTACTCCACTTTCTCCTACTCCTGGGGAGCGAGATTTCCATGATCCACTCCCCGCTCACTCCCGAGACGGTCCAGGGAACGCATCAGGCCCGGTTTCCGTTTCCGGAAACCGGGCCTGACCTGGTGTTTCAGCTGTCGGGGTGGCGGGATTTGAACCCACGACCTCTTCGTCCCGAACGAAGCGCGCTGCCAAGCTGCGCTACACCCCGATTGTCACTGCTCTCGCGGCGACGTCGTTTACTTTAGCCCACTGGTGGCCGGAGACGAAATCCGGTTTTCGGGGCGTCGGCCGCGGTAGCGGTACGGGTCGGGGCGGACGTGGTCCAGGGCGATGACGAGGAGGGCGAGGGCGTAGAAGGCGACGCCGAGGATCGCGGTGTTGCCGAGGATGCCCACGTAGCCGTGCCGGTCGACGTCCACGAAGGGGTAGAGGTAGCGCGCCAGGGTGCCCGGCGGCAGCATCGCTCCGCGGACGAGGGAAAAGCCCAGGTAGGCGAGGGGGTAGACAAGCCACGTCGTCGCATGCCGGATGGCGAACGGCGCCGGGCGGGTCAGTAGGAGCCAGTCGATGACCGCGGCGATGGGGGTCGCCGTGTGCAGGATCTGGTTCGCCACCGCCTGCCAGCCGGTGGGTGGGGCGATACCCCCGGTCATGGAGAAGCCGCTGGACGGGTCCGCCAGGACCAGGTGGTAGACCAGGCCCGTGATCGAGATGTAGAGCAGCGTGCCGCCGGTGAGGACCGCGGGCAGCGGGCGACGCGCTGTCCATGCCCGCCGGGCCGAGGCGGCGAAGACCACCGCCACCAGCAGGTTGGCCTGGATGGTGAAGTAGCTGAGCACGTGGAGCGGACTGCCCAGGCGCATCTCGATGGCCACGCCCGCGGCCGCGACGAGGGCGACCAGGAGGCGGAAGGTGGCCACCAGCGGGCGACGCACGGGGGCCACCACTGCCGTCGCCGGGACGATGAAGGGGGCCGGCGAGGGGATGCCCGGTATCGCGGGCAGGTCGGGTATGTCCCTGGGGATCGGGGCGATCATGTCCCCACGCTAAGCGCGGGGGGCGAATCGGGCGATATGGGTCACCCGGGTGGGTGACGGCCGGGCGTGGACTCGCACCCCATCAACAGCAACAGCAACAGCAACAGCAACAGCAACAGCAGCAGCAATATCAACGCTCCGCACGACGCTGTCGACCCGAACGACGTGACTGACCCGAACGACCCGATCGACCTGCCCGTCGCCTCCGCACTGGACGCCGCTTTCGATCGCCCCCACGCTCGACCGCCGCACACTCCGGCCGACCTGCCGCCGGCCGACCTACTGCCGAGCGACCAGCGTCAGCAGTGACGCCTCCGGGGGGCATGCGAACCGTACCGGCGTGTAGCGGCTCGTACCGCAGCCCGCCGAGACGTGCATGTACGACGTCTGCCCCTCCGTCGAGTGCGTGGACAGGCCCTTCACACGGTCCGTGTCCAGGTCGCAGTTGGTGACGAAGGCGCCGTAGAAGGGGAGGCACAGCTGGCCACCGTGAGTGTGACCGGCCAGGATCAGGGGGTAGCCGTCCGCCGTGAACGCGTCGAGCGCACGCAGGTACGGGGCGTGAACCACGCCCATCGAGAAGTCGGCCGACTCCGACGGGCCGCCGGCCACGCGTGCGTACCGGTCCCGCTTGATGTGCGGGTCGTCGAGGCCGGTCAGCTCGATCTCGGCGCCTTCTATCTTGAGCGTCCCCCGGGTGTTCGTCAGGTTCAGCCAGCCCGCCGTGTCGAAGCCGTCGCGCAGGTCCTCCCACGGGTTGTGGATGGCGCCCACGACCGGCTTGTTGCCGTTCAGACCGTGACGGCCATGGGACTTCTCCAGCAAGTACAGGGCGGGGTTGCGGAGTCTGGGGCCGTAGTAGTCGTTCGAACCGAAGACGTACGCACCGGGGAACTCCATCAACGGGCCGAGGGCGTCCAGGACTTCGGGGACGCCCTCAGGGTCGGAGAGGTTGTCCCCGGTGTTGATGACGAAGTCGGGGCGCAGCCCGGCCAGGGAGCGGAGCCAGCGCTGCTTCTTGCGCTGACCGCTCACCATGTGGATGTCGGAGACCTGGAGGACGCGGAGCGGCCGCATGCCCGGTGGCAGGACCGGGACCGTCACCCGTCGGAGGCGGAACGAGCGGGCCTCGAAGCCCGCCGCGTACAACAGTCCGGCGGCGCCCACCGCCGTGATTCCCAGGGGTACTCCGTATCGCGCGCGCATACGTCCATCGTGTCAGACCCCGACACCCCCGCGTGCCGCCCTGTGGACAACCTCGAACCTGTGGACAGCCTCGCGCCCATCGACGGCGCGTCCCGGGCACGGTGCTGAAATCAGCAGGCGACCGCCGCACCACACCTGCGACAATCGACGGCATGACCACGCTCAAGTCGAAGCTGCAGGAAGACCTCAACGCCGCCATCAAGGAGCGCGACGAGCTCCGCTCCGCGACGCTCCGGCTGACCCTCGCCGCGATCACCAAGGAGGAGGTCGCGGGCAAGACGAAGCGCGAGCTCTCCGACGACGAAGTACAGAAGGTGATCACCCGCGAGGCGAAGAAGCGCCGCGAGGCCGCAGACGCCTTCGCGCAGGGCGGGCGCCCTGAGTCGGCCGAGCGGGAGAAGGCGGAGGGGGAGGTCCTCGCCGCGTACCTGCCCAAGCAGCTGTCCGACGAGGAGCTCCAGCAGATCGTCGGGCAGGCCGTCGAGGAGGCCAGGGCGGCGGGTGCCGAGGGGCCGCGTGCCATGGGTCAGGTCATGAAGATCGTGAACCCGAAGGTCGCGGGGCAGGCCGAGGGCGGCCGTGTGGCCGCCGTGGTCAAGAAGCTGCTCGCGGGCTGAGCCCAAGAGGGACCGGAACCAGTAGCAGTAGTAGACGACCGGAACCAGTAGCAGTAGTAGACGACCGGAATCCGTAGCAGCAGTAGGCGACCAGAACCAGTAGCAGACGCAGAACCCGGACCAGTACGAGTACCTGCACCCGCACCCGTACGCGTACCCGTACCAGCCCGCCCACCGAAAGCCGTCGGCCGCGGCCCACCCCCCCCCCGGGGGGGGGGGGGGGCCGCCGGGGGGGGGGGGGGGGGGGGGGGCGCGGGGGGGGGGGGGGGGGGTTAACCGGTCGCCCCCCCCGGGCGGGGTGGGCCCTAATATAA